>NZ_CP068047.1:2230210-3495420 GCF_016698645.1 Devosia oryziradicis | reverse complement strand
AGGCCATAAGGGCTATGCCCGAATGGCACGAAGCCGAGCCGCAGGCAAAATCGCTCCAGTGGAGCGATTTTAGGCGAGAAGGCCATAAGGGCTATGCCCGAATGGCACGAAGCCGAGCCGCAGGCAAAATCGCTCCAGTGGAGCGATTTTAGGCGAGAAGGCCATAAGGGCTATGCCCGAATGGCACGAAGCCGAGCCGCAGACAAAATCGCTCCGGTGGAGCGATTTTAGGCGAGAAGGCCATGAGGGCTATGCCCGAATGGCGCAGCGCTCATGCTCAGATTGACTTGCACCCGCCTGCGCGCGAAAAGCCTCTCGCCTACCAGAAACGGACCTCATCGATGACCAAGAAGATCGCTTTCCAGGGCGAGCCGGGCGCCTTCAGCCATGCTGCCGCCAACAATGTCTTCCCCAGCGAAGAAGCGATCGGCTGCGTCACCTTCGAGGAGACTATCGCCGCCGTGCAGTCCGGTCGGGCTGATTTTGCCGTGGTGCCCGTCGAGAATTCACTCTACGGCCGCATTACCGACATTCACCACCTGCTGCCCGAAAGCGGCCTCTACATCATCGGCGAGACCTATCTGCGGGTCGAGATGAACCTGCTTGGCGTGCCCGGCGCCACGCTCGGCGACATCAAGGCCGTCCAGTCGCTGTCGGTCGCCCTAGGCCAGTGCCGCAAGTTCATTTCCGAGAACGGCTTCCGCACCATCAACGCCGTCGACACCGCCGGCTCCGCTCGCGAAGTGGCACAGAAGGCCGACAAGTCGGTTGCGGCCATTGCCTCCCGCTTTGCCGGGGAAATCTACGGCCTGGACGTCCTGGCCTCCAATATCGAGGATGCCGACCACAACACCACGCGCTTTCTCGTGCTGTCGCCGACGCCCAAGGAGGCTCCGGCCGGCCATGCCAAGGTCAAAACCACCTTCGTCTTCCGCGTCCGAAACGTGCCGGCGGCGCTCTACAAGGCCATGGGCGGCTTTGCCACCAATGGCGTCAACATGACCAAGCTCGAGAGCTACATGGTGGGCGGCGCCTTCACTGCCACCCAGTTCTACGCCGATATCGAGGGCCACCCCTCCGACATCGGCGTGCAGCACGCCTTCGACGAGCTTAAGTTCTTCACCGACTATTTCAAGGTGCTCGGCGTCTATCCCGCCAACGAGAGCAAGTAGGGCCCTCAATCGCCCCGCAATACCTCATCGATCTCCGGCAGGTTGTAGAACTGGCGGATGATGTCCCAGCCCTCTTCGGCCGTGTCGACGATGCTGAAGAGCTTGGGATCATCGGGTGCGATCGTACCGGCTTCCGCGAGTGCCTCGAAGTTGATGACCTTGCTCCAGAATTCGGCGCCGAACAGCAGCAGCGGGATCTTGTCCATCCGGCCGGTCTGGATCAGCGTCAGCGTCTCGAAGAACTCGTCCAGCGTGCCGAAGCCGCCGGGGAATACCGCGACGGCCTTGGCCCGCATCAGGAAGTGGATCTTGCGCGTCGCGAAATAGTGGAAGTTGAAGCTGAGATCGGGCGTCACATAGAGGTTTGGCGCCTGCTCGTGCGGCAGCACGATATTGAGCCCGATCGAGGGCGCGCCCACATCGGCAGCGCCGCGGTTGCCCGCCTCCATCACGCCCGGGCCACCACCGGTCACCACAACGTAGTCCTTGAAATCGAGCGCCTTGGAGGTGAACGAAGCCAGCTGCGCAAAGCGCCGTGCTTCGTCGTAGTAGCGTGAGGCCGCCTCCAGATTGCGCTTCTGCATTTCGTTCTTGGCGGCCCAGGCCGGCATGCCCGGCGCCGGAATGCGCGCGCCGCCGAACAGCACGACGGTCGAATTGATGCCCCGCTCGCGCAGCCGGAATTCCGGCTTGAGATATTCGAGCTGGAAGCGGACGCCGCGCGTATCTTCCGAGGTCATGAACTCGTCGTCGGCAAAGGCCAGCCGGAATGCGGCCGATTGCGTCTGCGGCGTCGATGGCGCGCGCTTGGATGCGGCAACGTCCTGGACGGAAGTGCGCAACGGGGTAGGGCGGCGTCTGGCCATTCCGGCTTCTCCATTGGTCGCCGCCGGAACGCGGTCGGGCAGCGCGACATCTCTCGTGGTATCAGATCGGCGGGCTTCGCCATAATTCCGAACGCTTGCACAGGGCATATCCAGCCCGGGCGATGTGAGCAAGGGCACGGGGCTTGATCCAATTCACGAGTTTGGAAGCGCGGATCGACGCAGCCGCGCATGGCGTCCTGGCGCGCCTGCCGCGTGGCCGGCTGGCCGACGGTCTCATCGAGTTCCTGGTCTTCGGTCTCAAGCAGGCCTGGGCGTGCCTGTTCGGCGGGCTCATGCTGGCCATGATTCTGCTCACCACCTTCTGGTGGCCCGACAACGGCATCGATCGCTATGACGTGTTCTTCGTGGCCGCCGTCTTGATCCAACTCGGCATGCTGGTCTTCCGGCTCGAAACCCCGAGCGAAGCCAAGGTCATTCTCATCTTCCACATTGTCGGCACCGGCATGGAGCTGTTCAAGACCGCGGCCGGCTCATGGATCTATCCCGAGGATGCCTTCTTCCGGCTGGGCGGCGTGCCACTGTTTTCCGGCTTCATGTATGCCTGTGTTGGCTCCTACATGGCGCGTATCCTGCGCATTTTTGACATCACCTTCACCCGCTATCCGCCGGTGTGGATGACGGTGCTGCTGGCCGTGGCGATCTACGTCAACTTCTTCAGTCACCACTATATTTTCGACTTCCGTTGGGTGCTGTTCGCGGTCGTAATTATCCTCTACGCGCGCAGCAGCATGCATTACCGGGTGTTCCGCTTCCGCCACCGCATGCCGATGCTGCTGGCCTTCCTGCTGGTGGCGCTATTCATCTGGATTGCGGAAAACATCGGCACCTGGTCGCGGGCCTGGATCTATCCCGATCAACTCGACGGCTGGTCGCTGGTCAGCTGGAGCAAGCTGGGCTCATGGTACCTGCTGATGCTGATTTCGGTCGTGCTGGTGACGCTGGTGCATCCGCCCAAGGCCTATCGGGCCGACGCGGAAACTAATCCCGGGCGAGGACACTCGCGCGCAGACTAGCGAACCACCGGCGAAGCGTGACCGCCAGGCTGGGTGGATCCTGGTAGTTGCGCAGCATGTATTCGGCGATCCGATAGCCTTCTTCGACGATCCGCCGCTCGTCGCGGGTCAGGCCGACCGATGGAACACGCATGACAGGCTCCCGCTTATGGTTGACGAAACCTTAACGCGCTGCCGTGTGCTTGTCCGGGATCACCTTCGATCATGGTTTACGGGCCAGGGTTGACGGCTTGTCCATCATGTAACAATAGAAGTTACATGATGCCATGGAGTACTGCCGATGTCGTCCTTCTTCAACGAGCACGCTGCCGCGTCCTATCTCGATGGCCCGCCGCGGCAGGTTCCGGGCTATGCGGGCCTGCTCCGCATGGCGATGCTGCTTGTCGCTGAACGTGCTCCTGCCGATGGGCGCGTGCTGGTCCTCGGGGCCGGTGGCGGGCTCGAGCTCAAGGCCTTTGCCGACGGTCAACCTGGCTGGTCATTCGACGGCGTCGACCCGTCGGTTCCGATGCTTCAACTGGCCGCCGAGACTGCAGCCGGGCATGCGGCGCGGATCCGGCTCCACCAGGGCTATGCCGACACCGCTCCGGCCGGCCCCTTCGATGCCGCCACCTCAATCCTGGTTTTCCACTTCATGTCGCGCGAGCAGCGCCTCGATGCCTTGCACCAGCTGCGGCGCCGCCTCAGGCCCGGCGCGCCTCTGGTGCTTGCCCATATCAGCTTCCCGCAGGCTGAGCCCGAGCGTTCCGCCTGGATCGCCCGGCACGTTGCCTTCGGCGCCGCGGCCGGCTTGACGCATGAGCAGGCGGCAAGCGCCCGGCAGGCCATCGGCTCGCGGCTGACCATTCTCGACCCGGAGGAAGAACAAGACCTGATGCGCGAGGCCGGCTTCGTCGACGTCACCCAGTTCTATGCCGCCTTCAGCTTCCGTGGCTGGGTGGCCTATGCGGGATAAGTTGCGCCCCCTGCAGCGAAAGGGGTATTTGTCGTTCGTTTCCCTCTTCATGCCTGGAGGGTGGAGACTGCCGGTTCGCCGATGGCAGTCGGCGAACCGGCGCCTTGGCTAGTCTGCGCCGGTCACCTTGCCGGGCAGGCTGAGGTCGCCCGAGGCCACCTTGAACACATTGTCCACGCAGAGCAGCGGCGCGTGCAGGTCGGCATTGACCTTTAGGCCCGCCGTCACCCCGTCGAAGGATGCCCCATCCACGGCACCGATCAGCGCCAGCGGGATCGCCACGTCCACCGTGTCACCGGTAAATGTCGTCGGGTAGTCGGGGCTGTCGATCAGCAGCGGCACATTGGGCCAGGTCGGCGGCACCTTGGGCGTCGCACCATCGGGAATGTCGTTCACCTTGAGCCCGCCGGGACAAGCAGCATCCTCGCCCAGCACGACCCAGTGCGGATGCCACACGTGACGGTTGGTGCCGCCATAGGCTGCGTCGTCGAAATCGGGATGGAAGGTGACGGCCAGGGCCACGATGCCCTGGTCCTGCTCGAACCCGATATCGCCGCTGTTGAGTGATGTGGGCCAGACATAGGCGTAGACGCTGGAACCCGCGAAGGCCCCGGTGGCATCGGGCTTGTCGACACCGGCCTCGCCCCGCACCCGCGTGGTGAAATGAGCCACGTCGCCCTCGATGGCGACCGTGGTTTCGACGATATCGAACGACGCCATCACGACTTCGCTGGGCTCGGCATGAATGCCGGCGTCGTGCGCTTGGCTGGACACGGCCGGAAGGGTGGCGAGCAGCGCTGCTGCCGCGATCAGTGGGCGGAACATGGTTGTTTTCCTTGTCGGTTACCTGGAGGGTGGTGGAGGTTGTGATCCTTCAAATGCGGTCCAGGTGGCAGCCCGGACCGAAGGATCGGCGGTTTCGTGTTCACGGCAATCGATCCGCAGATCCTGCTGGCCGAAGGCGGCGTCCACGAAATTGCAGTGATGCGGCTTGGCCGCATCGGCATGGGCGTATGGCCGGAAATACCGGCAGCTGACGCACATGCGCTGGATGGGTATGGCTTGGCTTTCCTGCAACTGGCGGATCACCGAGACCACCAGCAGCAGCAGGTATTCCTGCTGGTCGTCAGGCAAAGCCGAGGCGGCTTGGGCGACGGCGCCTGGCGCAGCGGCGCGGGCAGCGTGAGCATCGCGTCCGGCCGGCGTAATCTGCACGCGCTGTGAACGGCCATCGCCCGGTTCGGGGCGCTTCTCGACCATGCCCTTGCGTTCGAGCGCGAGAATGGAATCCGTGGCCGTCGGCTGCGACACACCGAGTTGGCTTGCCAGGTCTCGCACGGCCAGCCCGGCCGGGCGGCCTTCCAGCACATCCAGGATCGCCAGTTGCGTTGGGTTGACCCCGGCCGCTCGGGCCCGGTTCCAATCATCGGCACGTATGGCTGTCGCGATGCGTTCGAGGCCTTCAAGGACACGCATGGGAAGCGGGGGCGCTGTGCGGGGTGATTCCATGGCTCCAATTACATAGGATTCCTATGTAATGTCAATGGACGGTGTGGATGTTGCAAACGGCGCATCATGGCCTTGCCAAAGCCACGTTTTGTTCGCATATAGCGAGCGGGAGGTTGGCGCGGACGTGTTCCTCGCCAACCGGGTCAGGTCCGGAAGGAAGCAGCCCCAACGAGACCTTCACGGGTCGTTGCCAGCCTCCTACTTAATCTGTTCACAGATGGTGTTTGACACTCCGCAAACCGGCTTGAGGCTTTTGCGGACGGGCACCATTGCCTATGGTCGGAGCATGATCTCAGGCAGATTCCCAATGCAAGCGACAGAAGGGCTCGATGGCTGACGCACCGACCTCGCCCTATCTCGTGCTCGCCCGCAAATACCGGCCGCGCGATTTCACCACGCTGGTCGGCCAGGACGCGATGGTGCAGACGCTGGGCAATGCCTTCGCGCAGAACCGCATCCATCATGCCTTCATCCTCACCGGTGTGCGCGGCGTGGGCAAAACCACGACCGCCCGCATCCTAGCCCGGGCCTTCAACTACGAGGATAAGTCCGGCCCCCACCCGACGCTCGATCTGAGTGTCGAGGGCGAACATTGCCGCGCCATCATCGAGGGGCGCCATGTCGACGTCATCGAGATGGACGCCGCCAGCAATACCGGCATCAACGACATCCGCGAGATCATCGACTCGGTGAAATACGCGCCGAGTTCGGCGCCCTATAAAGTCTACGTCATCGACGAAGTCCACATGCTCTCGACCGCGGCCTTCAATGGTCTGCTCAAGACGCTCGAAGAGCCGCCGCCCTATGTGAAGTTCATCTTCGCCACCACCGAAATCCGCAAGGTGCCGGTGACGATCCTCAGCCGCTGCATGCGCTTCGACCTGCGCCGCATCACGCCCGAGATCATGACGGCCTATCTCGAGTCGATCCTGGGGCAGGAAGGCATCAGCTTCGAGCCCGAGGCGCTGGCCATGATCGTCCGCGCCGGCGAGGGCTCGGCCCGCGACAATCTCAGCCTGCTCGATCAGGCCATCGCCCATGGCAATGGCACGGTGACCGCAACCACCGTCAAGGCCATGCTGGGGCTTGGCGACCGTGCCCGCATCATCGATCTCTTCGAGGAGCTGATGGGCGGCCAGATCGGCCAGGCCATCGAGACCATGCGCGCCCTCTACGACATGGGCGCCGATCCGCAAACGCTGGTGGCTGACCTGGCCGACTTCACCCATCTGGTGACGCGCATCAAGGTCGTTCCATCAGCGGCCGACGATGTCTCGCTGACGCCCGACGAGCGTCGCCGGGGCGCCGAACTGGCGGGCAAGCTGCCGATGCGGGCGCTGACCCGCGCCTGGCAGATCCTGTTCAAGGGCTATGACGAGGTGGCCCGCGCCAGCAATGGCCTGCAGGCGGCCGAAATGGCCCTTATCCGGCTGGCCTATGCCGCGGACCTGCCCAGCCCCGACGATCTCATCGCACGCCTGGCCAACCAGCCAGCGCCCGCGCCGAGCCTGCCGCCCATGGCGCCGATCGGGCGCGGTCCGTCCAATGGAGGCGGCGGGGCGTCTGCCATGCGGGTCGAGTCCCCGCGGCCCGTGATGACCGAAGCCGTGGCCGCGCAGCCCACCACGTTGCAGGCCGCGCGGCCCGCCGAGGCCCCGGTCGTTCAACCCGCCATGGCCACCGTCGGCTCGTACAAGGAGCTGATTGCCCTTGCCGGCGCCAAGCGCGATATGCTGCTCAAGCTGGCCCTCGAAGGCCAGATGCGACCGGTTTCCTTCGAGCAGGGCAAGATCGAGATAGCCCTCGTCGAGGGCGCCAACCCGGCCAGCGTCAATACGCTGTCGGCACGCCTGCAGGAATGGACCGGCCAGCGCTGGCTGGTCACCGTGTCGACCAAGCCGATCGATGGTCCCACCCTCCGCCAGGAGAAGGAAGAACGTGCTGCGCTGCAGCGCGCGCAGGCGCATGACGATCCTCTGGTGCAGGCTATTCTCAACACCTTTCCCGGCGCCAGGGTCGTTAACGTCAAGGTCAAGGACGAGCTTGACGCAACGCCCCCCGATCTGCCGCCCCCGCCACCTGAAGAGGACGACGAATGAAAGACATCATGGGAATGATGAAGGCCGCCAGCGAGATGAAGGGCAAGATGGAGGCCATGCAGGCCGAGCTTGCCAATCTCGTCGTGGAAGGCCGCTCCGGCGGCGGCATGGTCACCGTGTCACTGACGGGGAAGGGCGACCTCAAGGGTCTCAAAATCGATCCGTCCCTGTTCAAGGAGGACGATGTCGAAGTGCTCGAGGACCTGATCGTGGCCGCCCATGCCGATGCCAAGGCCAAGTCCGAGGCTGAAATGCAGCGGCGCATGTCCGAAGTCACCGCTGGCCTGCCCATCCCACCGGGTATGAAGTTCCCGTTCTAGGCGTTTTACCGTGGCCAATGGCGGACCCGAGATTGAACAGTTGATCCAGCTGCTGGCGCGCCTGCCGGGGCTTGGGCCACGCTCTGCCCGCCGCGCCGTGCTGCAGCTGATCAAGAAGAAGGACCAGCTGATGGTCCCGCTCTCGGCTGCCCTGGATCGGGCGGTTGCCGCCGTCCGCACCTGCGAAGTCTGCGGCAATGTCGATACGATGAGTCCGTGCTCGATTTGCGCCGATCCCCGCCGCAGCGAAAGCGGCCTGCTGATCGTGGTGGAGGACGTCGCCGATCTCTGGGCGCTCGAGCGCGCCGGCGTCGGCCAGGTCAAGTATCACGTGCTGGGGGGCGTATTGTCCCCGCTTGATGGCGTTGGCCCGGACGATATCAGCATCGAGGATCTGCTGCGAAGGGCCCCGACCTTCAAGGAAGTCGTGCTGGCGGTGAACGCCACGGTCGAGGGCCAGACGACCGCCCACTACATCACCGACCGTCTGGCCGGTTCCGGTACGAAGGTAATGCGGCTCGCCCACGGCGTTCCCGTCGGGGGCGAGCTCGATTATCTCGACGAGGGCACGCTCAGCCAGGCCTTGCGCGCCCGTACCGAAATCTAGTGCAGGTCCCGTTCGGTCCTGAATTCCTCGCCGCCGTCCCAGGCTTCCTCTTCGAGGCTGTTGTCGTCATCGTCGTCGTCGAAGAACTCATCCTCGTCGCCTTCGATGGCCTGGCGGGCCTCGTCATCATCGGGTGACAGCGCATCGAGCCGATCGTTCGGATCGTTGTCGAACGTCGTGGCGAGGCCGGCGAAATCGTCACTGTCCTCGGAATTGGCGATGGTGGCGCTCAATTCGTCGATGGCGCGGTCGATCTCGTCCAGCATCGCTGCCGGGTCCTGATCGCCCCAGTCGCCGCTTTCACGGATAGCGCTTTCGTCGCGCAGGGCCCGCAACTGGGCCAGCCGCTCGCTCGCCGGGCGGTCGTCGCCATAGAGCAGCTCCTCGACTTCGCTTTGCGTATAGGGCTGGGCAATGCCGGGCTGGTCGGCATTGTCGAAATTGGTGTCCTGCGGCACGACGGCGCCGTGATGGTCCTGATGTTGAGCCATGTCGGTCTCCCTTGGCTGATCACGCGACCGAACAACGTCCGAAAACCAAACCGGTTCTCTCCGGGGAACGGATGTGATCGATCCGAATTGCTAACCCGACACGGGAGAAAGCCACATGGCCATGCGCAAGGGATCCAAAGTCAGCTGGAGCTGGGGCGCCAATACCGCCCATGGCAAGATCGTCGAACGCTTCACCAGCAAGGTCACGCGCACCATCAAGGGCACGACGGTAACCCGCGAGGCGAGCCGCAAAGAACCTGCTTATCTCATAGAACAGGATGACGGGGATAAAGTGCTCAAGAGCCGCAGCGAGCTCAGCGCGGGCTAGCGCAGGTCGCCCGGCTCGTCCCCGACGACGCGCAGTAGCGGCACCTCATCACTGCCGTCCGACCAGCCCGACGGCAGCGGCTTGCCGGACTTGGCGCCCAGTTCGCGCAGCATTTCGACCTGCCGGACCACATTGCCCTTGCCCGTCGACAACTGTGCCCGCGCATCGGCAAAGCTCAGCTGGGCGCGATCGAGATTGGCGCCGATCTTGTCCATCGTGCCCAGGAAGCCGATCACCTTTTCGTAGAGCGCACCGGCCCGCTCGGCGATCTGCTCGGCATTCTGGTGGCGCTTCTCGATATCCCACACATTGCGCACCGTGCGCAGCACGGTCATCAGCGTGGTCGGCGTCGTCAGCATGACACCGCGCGCCATGCCATCCTCGACCAGCTTGGGGTCGGCCTGGATGGCGGTGGCCAGCGCCGACTCGATGGGCACGAACATCATCACATAGTCCATCTTGCTGCCGGCATGGCGGTGATACGCCTTGTCGCTCAGCGTGCGGATATGAGTGCGGATCGAGGTGATATGCGCCTGGAGGTGCAAGGCGCGATCCTCCTCGTCGCTGCTGGTATAGGCCTCGAAGGCATTGAGCGACACCTTGGAGTCGATGACCAGCCGGTCATTGTTGGGCATCAGCACTTCGACATCGGTGCGCACCCGCGAGCCGTCCTCGCCGGTATGGCTCTGCTGGGTGATGAACTGCTCGCCCTCGCGCAAACCGGACCGCTCGAGGATGGTGGAGAGGATCATCTCGCCCCAGGCGCCCTGCGTCTGCGAATTGCCCTTGAGCGCGCGCGTCAGGTTCTGGGCCTCGGTGGTGATCTGGATATTGCTCTCATAGAGCGCACGGATCTGCTCGCCCATGGCTGAGCGATCCTTGATCATGTTGGTCTGGAACTCGACGATCTTCTCGTTGAGCGGCTTGAGCAGAACATCGACCTGCTCGCGGTTCTGCCGGGTAAACGTCTCGCTCTGGCTTTTGAGCACGTCGCCGGCAATGGCCTTGAATTCGTCGGTCATCTGCTGCCGGGCGGCCATGAACCGCGCCTCGCTGGCCTCCGCCTGCGCGGCCTGCTCGGCCATCCTCGCCCGCAGGCTGGCCACCTCCGCCACCAGTTCCGAATTCCGCTCCTGCAGCCGCTCGACCTGCTCGCTGCCGCGTTCGCGCTCCACCCGGACCTGATGGTCGAGCTCGGCGATGCGCCGGTCGCGCTCGCCCAACTGCGTCGCGAGCCCTGCTCGCATCTGTTCGGCGAGTTCCGCACTGGCCTGGGCCGTCCGGCGCGCCCCCGCCCGCATCACCGCAATGGTCATGGCCACCAGCAGCAAACCGGCCAAAGCCACGCCGGCAATGGTCGCCTGCGCAACGGTCACCGGCAATCCACCCATCATGAACAGCACATCATCCATCCGCGCATCTTACCGCGATTCGTGCGTTCGCATAATGTTCTCGTCGGGCCGCCCACAAGAGTTGACCGCGGCGCGTCAAATACCATATCGAGAGGCAAATCCCTTTCTGCCGGACCCTCGCCATGGCTGTTCGCCCCATTCTCGTCATTCCCGATGCGCGCCTGCGCGCCGTTGCCGACCCCATCATCGAGGTCGACGACGAGATCAAGACGCTGGCTAAGGACATGCTGGACACCATGTATGACGCGCCCGGCATTGGCCTGGCCGCACCGCAGATCGGCGTGATGAAGCGGATCGTCGTGATGGACCTGGCCCCTGAAGGCGAGAAGCCCGATCCAATGGTGCTCATCAACCCTGAAATCACCCATTTCGGCGAGCAGATGCAGGTCACCGAGGAGGGGTGCCTTTCCATCCCCGAGCTCTATTACGAGGTCGAGCGCCCCAATGAAGTGACGGTGAAATACACCGATCTCGATGGCAAGGAAGTGGTGCGCGAGGCCGAGGGCAAGCTTGCCGTCTGCATCCAGCACGAGCTCGATCACCTCGATGGCGTGCTCTATATCGACTATCTGAGCCGCCTCAAGCGCGACCGCGTCATCAAGAAGTTCGACAAGCAGGCCAAGCTGGCGGCGCGGTAGACTTTCTTCCCCTCTCCCCTTGAGGCAGAGGGCAGCTTTTCGTCGTTCAGACGAAAAGCAGGGTGAGGGGTGCTGCGCTCTCCCATGCTTGAGGCGTTTTGATAGCGCAGCACCCCTCATCCGGCGCTGCGCGCCACCTTCTCCCTCAAGGGGAGAAGGAAGAAAGAGAGTGCAATGCGCGTCGTCTTCATGGGCACGCCCGATTTTTCCGTTCCCACGCTGACCGAGATCGTCTCCGCCGGGCATGAGGTGGTCGCCGTCTATACCCGCGCGCCAAAGCCGGCCGGTCGCGGCCAGGAGGAGCGCAAGTCGCCCGTGCATCTGGCGGCGGAAGGCTTCGGCATTCCCGTCTTTACCCCCAAATCGCTCAAGGGCGAGGCCGAGCAGATCGTCTTTGCCAGCCATGGCGCCGAGATCGGCATCGTCGTTGCCTATGGCCTGCTGCTGCCCAAGGCGATCCTTGAAGCGCCCGAATTGGGCTGCCTCAACCTCCACGGCTCGCTGCTGCCGCGCTGGCGCGGGGCCGCCCCGATCCAGCGTGCCGTGATGGCGGGTGATACGGAAACCGGCGTCATGGTGATGCAGATGGACGAGGGTCTGGATACCGGTCCGGTCGCCCTGGCCGACATGATCCCGATCGGCCCTGACATGACGGCGGGCGAATTGCACGACCAGATGATGCGCGTGGGCGCGGATCTGATGGGTCGGGCGCTGGCGGCGCTCGAACGCGGCAGCCTCGACTTCACACCGCAGCCCGAAGACGGCGCCGTCTACGCCAAAAAGATCGAGAAGGTCGAAGCGCGTATCGATTGGTCTCGCCCTGCCGCCGAGGTTCACAACCATATCAGGGGCCTCTCTCCATTTCCCGGCGCCTGGTTCGAGCTCGAACTCTCCGGCAAGCCGGTGCGGGTCAAGGCCCTGCGTTCGACGCTGGGGGAGGGCACCGGCGCTCCGGGCACGCTGCTCGACAATCTCACCATCGCCTGCGGCACGGGCGCGGTGCGCCTAACCCAGGTGCAGCGCGAAGGCAAGGGTGCCATGGACGCCGCAACGTTCCTGCGCGGAACAGGCGCGCTGCCGCACGCCGTCAGCTGATGCCGCGCTATAAGCTCACCATCGAATATGACGGAACCCCGTTCTCCGGCTGGCAGCGCCAGTCGGACCGGCCGAGCGTGCAACAGGCGCTGGAGGAGGCGATTGCCGCCATGTCGGGCGAAACGGTCACCACCCAGGCGGCCGGCCGCACCGATGCCGGCGTGCATGCGCTGGGCCAGGTGGTGCATTTCGATCTCGGCAGGGACTGGAATCCGTTCCGTATCCGCGAGGCGCTGAACTATCACCTTCGTCCGGCCCCGGTGGCCATCATCGATGCCGAGACCGTGGACGACGGTTTTGAAGCGCGGTTCTCGGCTACGGCGCGGCACTATGAATACCGCATCCTCACCCGTCGCGCCCCGCCGGTCATCGAGCGCGACCATGTCTGGCACATCCCCAAAAAACTCGATGCCGAGGCGATGGATCACGCCGCCAGTCAGATACTCGGCCTGCACGACTTCACCACGTTCCGATCATCGGAATGCCAGGCTAACTCGCCCTTGCGCACGTTGGATAAGTTTTCGGTGCGCGCCGAGCCCGACCACATCGTCGTTTCAGCCAGCGCCCGCAGCTTCCTCCATCACCAGGTGCGGTCCATGGTGGGATCGCTCCGCCTGGTGGGGGAAGGCAAGTGGTCGCCTGCCGATTTTCGAGCCGCGCTCGATGCACGCGACCGACGCCGCTGCGGCCCGATGGCGCCGTCGTCGGGGCTCTACCTGACCCGGGTCGATTACTAGAGAAACGCCCCCAGCAGTGGCGGGAGCACCAGCATTGCGCCGAACTGCGCCCCGACGAACAGAGCGACATGCAGCGGTCGCAGCGTCAGGATCAACCGGCCCACATTGATGGCGATGATGAACACCATGATGGCCAGGATCCCCAGCGGGAGGCTGCCATTGGTCAATTGCGCGACATCCCCCTCGACCGCGATGGGCGGGCCGAATGCTAGGATGATGAATTCGGCCAGGATCGCCTGGAACAGGATGCCCCAGTTCTGCACGACCATGAATGGCACGAGACCATCGCCACGTCCCAATTGGCGTAGCACCAGCCACGCCACGCCAAACTGCACGGCGACGATCAGCCCCTCGAAGATCACGACCGCCATGGCGGCCCCAGCGGTTACGGTGCCTGCCGGCGCACTCAGCGGCTGCGGCCCCAGAGCGGTGAGACCGATGCCGAGCACCAGCGCGATGAACGACCCGACGAGGCCCCGTTGGCTGAAATCGAAGTAGCCCGAGGCGTCGCGCCGGCCGAGCAGCAGCGCCACGCAGCCACGCGCAGCGTCCATCAGCTCATCGAGGAAAGTCGTGGTCGGTTGGGCCAAGGGGCAGTCTCGATGCTAGATGGGAGAACCGGCGGCGGTGGTGGACAGCATGTAGAGTGCCAGCCGCATGGCCACAAGAAGGACCACGGTCAAAACCGCAAACCCGGCTGAAAATGCCGCATTCCACCCCATGGCGGCCCGGGCAAGGCGATAGAGCAGATAGGCCAGGCCCAGCCAGGCCAGCATGACCACCGGGCCACCCAGCATGGCCAGGAAGCCCTCCACGAACAGGAAAGCGGTGATCGCGTAGGTGGCCGGCACCAGCACGTCGAGCACCGGCTTCTCGCTCCTGAGCGCCATCCGCGTGCCCAGCAGCACCACCACGGTCGCGGTGAGCGGCAGCGCCAGCACGAACATGGCGGCGACGACCCCGATCAGGCTGGGCAGGCCGATGCCCAGGGACGTGATGGCAACAGCCAGGAAATTCAAGCAAGCGAAGATGATGAGCGCGGTGGCAAATCCGGCCGGCGTGAGCCGGAAATGGGCGCGCCAGCCCTCCTCCCCGCGCAACAGCATGATCCAGCCGATCACCGCATCGCGGATTGCTGCCCAGATTTTCATGCTTGGACCTCGAAGAAGCGGACCAAGAAGGCCCGGTAGATTTCGGTCAAACCGGTCAGGTCGGCTAAGGCGATGTGCTCGTCGGCCTTGTGCATGGAGGGGCCGACCAGCCCGCATTCCACCACCGGGCCATATTGAGCGATGAAGCGCGCATCCGAGGTGCCGCCGCCGGTGGAAAATTCCGGACGCCGGCCAGTCACGCTGGCAATGGCGTCGCCGAGCGTATCGACATCCCCGCTCAGCGGAGACAGGAACGAGCGCGACGGTAGTCCGGCGAGGGCAAAGGTCACGCTGGCGCCGGCATGGTCGACGCTGGCAATACGCTCGCGCACCCAGTTGCTCAGCGTTTCGGGTGTCCACAGATCGTTGTAGCGGATGTTGAAGCGGATCGTCCCGGAAGCCGGGATGACGTTGGAAACAGCATTGCCGACATCGATCGAAGTGACTTCGAGATTGCTTGCCGGAAAATGCTCCGTGCCGCCATCGATATCGGTATCGAGCGCGGTGACTATCCGCGCCAGGGTCGGCAGCGGGTTGTTGGCCCTGTCGGGATAGGCAACATGTCCCTGCGTGCCAGACACTGTGATGATGCCCGATAGCGAACCGCGACGGCCGATCTTGATGCTGTCCCCCAACATGGCAGCCGAGCTCGGCTCGCCAACGATGGCGAAATCGAAATGGTGCTGCTGGGCCTCGGCCCAGGCCATCAGCTTGTCGGTGCCGTTGATGGCGTCGGCCTCCTCGTCGTTGGTGATGGCCATCATCACGGTGCCGGCATCCGCGGGGATGGAGGCTGCCGCGGCGACGAAGGCGGCGATGCCCGATTTCATGTCGGCGGCGCCACGCCCATAGAGCTTGCCATCGGCCTCGCGCGGCGTGAATGGATCGGACGTCCAATTGGCCAGTTCGCCCGGCGGCACGACATCGGTATGGCCGGCAAACAGCAATCGGCGACCGCCGTTGCCCCTGATGGCGAAGAGGTTGTCAACCGGATAGGAGCCATCGCCCTCGAAGCGCAGCCGCGTCACGGCAAAGCCGATGCTGCCCAGAGCGCGTTCGAGCACATCGAGCACGCCCGCCTCCGCGGGCGTCACCGACGGGCAGGCAACCAGATCCTTGAGAAGGCGGACGGGATCGCCCGCAGGTAGAGAAGTCACGAGGCGATCCCGTCCTTGGTTCAGGCTGCGACGGCGTAACCCACCGGGTCGGCGCCGTAGCTGTTGGCGCCCGGCGAACCTTTGAGGAAGCCGAGCTGGATCAGCATGTAGAGGGCGTAGACGCTCACCACGAGCGTGATGATCGACATCCACATGTCCGGCACCATGGCAACCATACCATTGCCGAGGTCGGCGGGAGTATAGCCGATGCCCAGCACTTGCAGCACGGTCAGTACCGCATAAAGGCCCATCAGAATACGATAGTCGTTGCCGTTATTGTCGCGGTCGTGCCGGCGTTTCACGCCAAGGTTGATCGTGGGGTAGATGACGATCAGAAAGACGATGATCGGACCCCAGCGTGAAGTCAGGCCCAGGCCCACCAGGCCCAGAATGAAGTAGAGGATCAAGGTGGCCACGATCAGGATGACCGTGCCGATCCACCACGTCTTGCGTGAAATCCGGCCGTCACTGCTGAGATAGAGTGCTTGCAAGTCCATGATTTTCCCCCTCGGAAATCAGAAACGCCGGGACCCATCCGGCCAGCACATTCTAGGTGAATCGCCCCTCTCCCGCCAGTCCGGCCGCAGAATGCAAGCGTCCCCCGGCTTGGCCGGGGGACGCTTTAAGACAATGCCCGCAGATATCGTCCTCAGGCAGCGGCAACGCCGAGCGGATTGGGGCCGTACTGGTTGGCAGCCGGCTCGCCTTCCTGGATGCCCAGCTCGTAGATGGCATAGAGCACGCCCAGCAGCGGGATCAGCATGACCAGCGTCCACCAGCCCGACTTGCCGCGATCGTGCCAGCGCTTGGCGTAGAGCGCCGATGCCGGATAGATCATGGCGAGCGAGGCGAGGGTCGCCAGGTAGCTCAGCGGCCCGAAGATCGCGCCCAGAATGCCGCCGATGATGCTGATGAGGATGTTGACCACGATCAGTACGATGACGCCCGCCCAGAACGGCGCGCGGTTGATCCGACCCTCAAAGCTGGTGAAGAGGTAGTTCCAGTCCTGATTGAAATTCATAGCTTGTTTCCACTTGTCCCCGGCCGGCAGTGACCCCCGGCGCCTCGTTGATGCGGCCGATTGCGCCCGCAACGCCGCTCTAGCGCCGCGAAGATGAACGCAGCCTGACAAATTTGACAAGTGTCGAGGTCAGTCGCGCAGCAGGTCGTTGATCCCGGTCTTGCTGCGGGTCTGCGCGTCGACAGTCTTGACGATGACGGCGCAGTAGAGGTTGGGACCCGGATTGCCGTTGGGCAGGGGCTTACCGGGAAGCGAGCCCGAGACCACTACCGAATAGGGCGGCACCTTGCCGATATGGATTTCCCCGGTATTGCGATCGACGATCTTGGTCGAGGCGCCGATGAACACGCCCATCGAAATGACCGAGCCCTCGCCCACCACGACGCCTTCCACCACTTCGGAACGCGCACCGATAAAGCAGTTGTCCTCGATGATGACGGGGCCGGCCTGCAGCGGCTCGAGCACGCCGCCAATGCCGACGCCGCCCGAAATGTGCACGTTCTTGCCGATCTGCGCGCAGGAGCCGACCGTGACCCAGGTGTCCACCATCGTGCCTTCGTCGACATAGGCGCCGACATTGACGAAGCTGGGCATCAGGACGACGTTGCGGCCGATAAAGGCCGGGCTGCGCACGACGGCGCCCGGCACGGCCCGGAAGCCGGCCTCGCGGAAGGTGTTCTCGCTCCAGCCCTCGAACTTGGTGGGCACCTTGTCCCAATAATGCGAACCGCCCGGCCCGCCTTCGACGAGCTTGTTGTCGTTGAGCCGGAAGTTCAGCAGCACGGCCTTCTTCAGCCACTGGTTGACCTGCCAGGCGCCGTCCACCTTCTGGGCCACGCGCAGCGTACCGGTATCGAGCAGGCGCAGGGCCTCCTCGACCGCCTCGCGGATCGGCCCCTGCTGGCCGAACTTGATCTCGGCACGGGCCTCGAAGGCGTCATCGATGGTCTTGGCGAGATCGGCATAGGACATGTTGGTTTCCCCGGAATAGCGGTGCGGACCATAGCGGCGAGCGCCGCGCTGTCAATTGGCCGACATGCCAAGGCGCCGCCTGGGTCGCGGTTTTCGAATACGGGCGAACCCCGAGATGCCTTTCGCCCCATAAGGAGTACAAATTGAGACGGAAGCCGTCCCTGGGTGCCGGTTTTTGGAGCAGCACCGGGCCGGTCGCGCACACGCTTCCGTCCGGGCTCGAACCTGTGGGAGAGGCAAAACCCCCAGGGATTATGCGTGCGCCTTGGTAACGGGGATAAGTTTGGCTGCCACCGCGCCAAAGCCCGTCGCCTCAAGGGGGAGGGAGCTGACTGGAAGCTCAAGCAAGGGCACACCAACACGCCGCCTCCTTCGCTTCTCCGGCAACCCAGCCCTTCACCGCCCCCGATTGCAACGTTTGCCCAGACGTCACATTCTGCCGGTAGGCGTTCGCATCAGCGAGTCGGGAGCCGGTCTTTGGAACATTTCAACGTCATCGTCATCGGCAGCGGTCCGGCCGGCCGCCGTGCCGCGGTTCAGGCTGCCAAGCTGGGCAAGTCGGTCCTGGTGGTGGAAAACCGCCTGCGCCTGGGTGGCGTATCGGTTCATACCGGCACCATCCCTTCCAAGACGCTGCGCGAGACGGTGCTCAACCTTTCCGGCTGGCGCGAGCGCGGCTTTTATGGCCTGGCCTATCGCGTCAAGAAGGACATCGAGGGCAAGGACCTGGGCGCCCGCCTGCGCATGACGCTCAACCACGAGATCGAGGTGCTCGAGCACCAGTTCGCCCGCAACGGCGTCCGCACCTTCGGCGGCATGGCCCGCTTCCTCGATACCGGGCATATCGCGGTGCTGCCGCCCGATGGCGACGAGGTGAAATTCAGTTTCGACCATGCCGTGATCGCCGTGGGCACCACGCCCTACCGCCCCGCCAATATCCCGTTCAACGACCATTCGGTGGTCGATAGCGATAGTCTGGTCTCCGAACCGCGCGTGCCCCGCAGCCTCACGGTGGTCGGCGCCGGCGTCATCGGCATCGAATATGCCACCATCTTTTCAGCCCTCGACGTCCCCGTGACCATTGTCGAGCCCAAGGACACGATCCTCGATTTCATCGATCGCGAGATCATCGAGGAGTTCATCCATGACCTGCGCAATCGGGGCGTGACCATCCGGCTGGGTGCCAAGGTGGAAAAGGTCGAGCTCGACGAACAGGGCTGGGCGATTTCCGTGCTCACCGATGGGCGCCGCCTGCGCAGTGACATGCTGCTCTATGCCGCCGGCCGTTCCGGCGCCACCGCCAATCTCGGCCTCGAAAACACCGGCATCGTGCCGGTCGATCGCGGCCGCCTCAAGGTCGATCCGGTGACCTTCCAGACCTCGGTGCGCAACATCTATGCGGCCGGCGACGTCATCGGTTGGCCTTCGCTGGCCTCGACCTCAATGGAACAGGGCCGTATCGCCGCGCTCCATGCCTGCGGCGCCCCCATGCCGCCGGCCCCCGAATTCTTCCCCTATGGCATCTACGCCGTGCCGGAAATCTCGACGGTCGGCCTCACCGAAGCGCAGGTGCGCGAGCAGGGCATTCCCTATGAAGCCGGCATCGCCCGCTTCCGCGAAACCTCGCGCGGCCACATCATGGGCCTGCAGTCGGGCATGATGAAGATGATCTTCTCGCTCGAAACACGCAAACTGCTGGGCGTCCACATCGTGGGCGAGGGCGCCACCGAGCTTATCCATATCGGGCAGGCCGTGCTCAACCTGGGCGGCACGCTCGATTACTTCGTCGAGAATGCCTTCAACTATCCCACGCTCGCGGAGGCCTACAAGATCGCAGCGCTCGACGCTTGGAACCGCATGCCGCGCACGACGCCCATGGCCCAGGTCGATGGCGCCATGGCGCGCCCGCAAACGGCGAAGTAGCGTTTTCCATCTCCTCCGTGGGGGCTGTTTTGCGGTAGGATCAGCCCGCCAGGTCACTGGCATACGTTCCTCAGCCGCCATAAACTGGCGGCTGATTTGGGGGTGCCATGCCGGAACAGTTCGATGCCATCATTATCGGCGCTGGCCAGTCGGGCCCGTTTCTGGCGGCGCGGCTTGCCGAAGCCGGCCGCACGGTAGCGCTGGTCGAGCGCGAGCATCTGGGCGGCACCTGCGTCAACGATGGCTGTACGCCCACCAAGACGCTGGTGGCCAGTGCCCGGGCGGCCTGGAATGCGCGGCATGCCGCCGAATTCGGCGTCGTGCTCAAGGGCCCGGTGACCGTCGACATGGCGGCGGTCAAGGCGCGCAAGGACAAGGTCGTGGCCGCATCGGTCAACAGCCTGACCGATTGGCTGGGCGGCTTGCGGAGCCTGCGGTATTTCAAGGGCGAAGGCAGCTTCGTTTCCCCCACCGAGGTGAAGGTGGGCAAGCGCGTGCTGACGGCGCCGCAGATCTTCATCAATACGGGGGCCACGGCCAGCGTGCCAGACTGGCCGGGGATCAAGAGCGTACCGCACCTCACCAACACTTCGATGATGAGCCTGGACACGCTGCCCAGCCATCTGATCATCGCCGGCGCCAGCTATATCGGGCTCGAATTTGCCCAGATGTATGCCCGCTTCGGCTCCAAGGTGACCGTCATCGAGCGCGGCCCGCTCCCCGCCTCGCGCGAGGATGCCGACATTTCCGCTGCCATCCGGGATATCCTCGAGGTCGAGGGCGTCACCTTCATGTTCGAAACGACAGTGCAGGCGGTGGCCAAGGCGGGACACGGCGTCCTGCTGTCACTCGAATGCGGCGGCCGGCTGGCCTCCATCGAAGGCAGCCATCTGCTGGTGGCTCTGGGCCGCAAGCCCAATAGCGCCGCGCTGAACCTGGCTGCGGCTGGGCTCGAGACGGATGAGCGCGGCTTCATCCCGGTCGACGACAGCTTGCGTACCAAGGTGCCTGGCATATGGGCGATGGGCGACGTCAACGGCCGGGGCGCCTTCACCCATACGTCGTATAATGAGTTTGAAATCGTCGCCGACCACGTGCTGGGCAACGGCAAGCGCTCGCTTGCCGGCCGGATCCCGGTCTATGGCCTCTTCATCGACCCGCCGCTCGGCCGCATCGGCATGAGCGAGACCGAGGTGCGCAAGTCGGGCCGCAAGGCGCTGATGGGCGTGATGCCGATGAGCCGCGTCGGCCGGGCCAAGGAACGCGGCGAGACGCAGGGCCTGATGAAGGTGCTGGTCGACGCCAAGACCAAGCAGATCCTGGGCGCCGCGATCCTGGGCATAGGCGGCGACGAAGTGGTGCAGTCGCTGCTCCAGCTGATGGCGGCGGGTACGCCCTACACCACCATGATGAACACCATGCACATTCACCCTACGGTGACCGAACTGCTGCCGACGCTGCTGGCGGACCTGAAGCCGCTGGTTTGAGTTAAGCGGCGAAGACGATTACCCGTTGGGTATCCTCTAAAAATCGAACCACTCACAAATCGCCGAAGGCCACGGCCATGCCGCGGCCGCGGCCCTTGGCGGCGTAGCAGGCGGCGTCGGCTTCGCCCATGAAGCCGAGCGGGGAGGCGGGCTGGTGGGTGACCATGGTGAGCCCGATGCTGGCGCCGATATGGTAGGTGCGGCCTGCCCAGCCGAAGGCCAGGGCGCCGATGGCCCGCACGATCTTGTCGGCGATGCGCTGGCCCACTTCGGGTGGACAGTCATTGAGCAGCACGGCGAATTCGTCGCCGCCGATGCGGGCGGCCACGTCATGGCTGCGGCATGAGCCGCGGATGGTCTGCGCCACCTGCTTGAGCAGGGCGTCACCGGCGGCATGGCCGGCATTGTCGTTGACCGGCTTGAAGCGGTCGAGGTCGATATAGAGCAGGCAGTGACGCCGGCTGCCATCGCGGGCCGAGGCGATCGCGCTGTTGAGTACCCGCTCGAAGGCCGCTCGATTGGCCAGGCCCGTCAGATCGTCATGGGTGGCGGAATGGGCCAGTTCGCGCTGCATCGCCCGGCTCTGCGAGACGTCCTGGAACACCAGGACGGCCCCGCCCAGCTTGCCGGCCTGGGTATGCACCGGCGCCGCCGTGCAGCGGATGTCGCGCTTGACGCCGCTGCGGCTGACCAGGATCATGTCATCGTCCAGATGCGCCGGTTCGTCCCTGGCCAGGCAGATCGCCACCGGGCACTCCTGTATCTCGCCGGTCACGCCATCGCGCAGGGTGAAGATGGAGCGCACCTCCTTGCCGATGGCTTCGCTCGAGCTGTAGCCGGTCAGCTGCTCCGCGGCCGGGTTCATCATCACGACGCGGCCGTCCTGGTCGGCCGAGATCATGCCGTCGGCAATGGCATCGAGGGTAACATGCAGGCGTTCCTTCTCGGCCGCCAGTTCCTGTTCGACCGTCTTGAGCCGCGTGATGTCGGTGTCGGTGCCCAGCGTGCGGGTAGGATTGCCGTGTTCGTCCCATTCCACCGGCTTGCCGCGGCTCAGGATCCAGATGTAGCTGCCATCGCGCGTGAGCTCGCGATATTCGAGCGTATCGGACTCCCCTTTGTCCTGCCGGTCGACATTGGCCATGATCCGCTCCCGGTCGTCGGGATGAATGCGGGCCAGCCACTTGGCCTGGTCGCCGTCGATCTCCTCGTCCGGCGGAATGCCGCGCATGATGCGCCACATGCGCGAATAGAACATCGTGTCGGTGCGGATATCGTGGTCCCAAACGCCCTGGCGGGCACTTTCGAGTGCGAAGTTCCAGCGGCTTTCGGAATGCGCCAGCGCCTCCTCGGCCTTTTTCTGAAGCTCGATGCTCGTGAGCTGGGTGATCAGATAGAGCGGCTCGCCGCTGTCGGCGCGCAGCAGCGCGGCGGCGACCATCACCCATAGCGGCGTGCCGTCGGCGTGGCGGAACTGGTGTTCGCCTCGATATTCGCTGGCTTCGCCACGCATCAGCAGCGTCAGCCGCTGCCGGGCCGCGGCGCTGTCGTCCGGGTGGATGAGCGCGAAAAAGTCCCCACCGCCATCCTCGACCCCGCGCCCCAGCAGGGCCGTGAATGCGGCATTGGCATAGACCATGCGGCCATCCATGTCGGAAACCACCATGCCCACCGCCGCGCTCTCGACGACCTTGGCCAGCACCGAGCCGAGGGGCTCGAAGCGGGGCAGGGCCGGAGCAGCAGGTTTGGTCGTACGCGCGGGCATTTGCCCAGTGTGCGTGACAGTCCCTTAATAACTGGCTTAAGCCGCCTGGACGTCTCGCGATGTTATGAAGTCGCGTTCGGTAGCAAGGCCATGCCATTCGCCCGGGATTTCGCTGTCGAAGATCAGCGTATAGGGGCCCTTGTAGCCCGCTTCTTCGGCCAGGCTGACGCAGGCGCCATAGTCGGCCTCGTCCAGATCGCCATCGATGAAGCTGGCCTTGGCGTGGCAGAGTTCGGCCCGGCTGAAGATCGACTTGAGGTCCGCATACTTGGTGGCGCCGCCCCAATTGCCGAAATCACCCAACAGGCCGATACGCCCTTCGAGCTTGTCGAGCAGGTAATGCACATGTGCCGGTTCGCTCAGCAGGTCGAACCAGTTTTCGGTGACCAGCCGCACGGGGGAACCGGCATTGCCGTCGGCCAGCGTGTTGAGCGCCTTGACGGAGCGGTCGAGCGCGTCACGCGTGGGCTTCTGCTTGCCGGCGATGATGCGGGCATTTTCCGCGCCCATCTCGTTGGCCACCTCGATCCAGCTGGCGATCCAGGCGGTGTCGCGCGCGCCATGCTCGGGGTGGCTGATGTCCCCGGCATCGATCAGCAGCGTCTGCAGCCGGACATTGGCGATGCGGAGTTGGTCGCGCAATTCGCCCAGATAGACCGGATCGCGGCTGCGCAGGTGGAACGAGACGATTTCGAGGCGATGGTAGCCATGGTTGGCCAGCACCGAGGGCAGGCCAAGCAGGGATTCGTCGCCCTCGCCGTAGGTCGGTGTCTCCGGCCCGATGGCCGAAGTCGACAGGTCATGCGGATAGACGGTTCCAAGCAGGCGGTGCAGCGACCAGGTGGAAACGGCGATGCGGTCGGCGGCAATGCGGGCCATGGCTCAGTCCTCTTGTTGCGCTGACTGTGCAACGCCTGCTCATGACGCGCAAGGGTGGCGCCTTGGTGGAAATCAGACCTTGTAGATGCGCTCGGCGTTGCGATGGAGCAGCTTGGCCTGCTCGTCCTGGCTGGCGCCCCTGATGATCTCGCGCGTGGCATTGACCCAATCGGTGAGCGTACCGCCGGTAACGGTGGCCACTGGATGGTCCGAACCCCAGACCACGCGATCCCAGCCGAAGGTCTCGATCATGTGCTCGACATAGGGGCGCAGGGTCTCGGCGGTCCAGCCGGGGTCGCAATGATTGACCAGGCCCGAAATCTTGCCGACCACATTGGGGTTGCGGGCGATCTCGGTGATCGAGGCACGCCAGGGATCGAGGCCCGAACCATTGGGCAGCGGATTGCCGCAATGGTCCAGGATGAAGGTGACGTCGGGCGCCTTCTGCGCCAGGTCGACGCCCAGATGCAACTGGTCGTCGCGCAGGCAGAGGTCGAAGCTGAGGTCGTAGTCGGGCAGGTGCCGCAGGTTTTCGACGAACAGGTCCGTCTGGCTGAGCTCGTCGGGTAGTTCGTGCAGGATGCGGCGGACGCCCTTGACATGGGCATGTTCGGACAGCCGCTCGATCTGGTCGACGAAGTTCATGTGCTCGGGCCGGCAGGCGGCGATGCAACCGGCTATGCGGGGCAGGCCGAGCACGAATTCGGTCTCTCCCATGATGTCGGCCTCGGCGACATCGACCTCCATGTGCAGCACCGATTCGATGCCCAGCGGCACGGCCTCGGCGAAGTATTCCGCATGCGTCCAGGGCTTGTGGTTGAGCTTGGGCTTGGTGGCGAGCCAGGGATAGCTGAAGCGATCGGGATAGATCAGGTGCAGGTGGGTATCGAGGATGCGCACGAATTACTCCTTGGTCCGCCGCGACAGCTCCCGGCCGGCGGCCTGCAGCAGGTCGAGCGCCTGCTGCATGTCAGGCGCGTCGGACCTGTCGAGCCGCTGCGTATAGGGGCAGGTGACCACCGCCAGAATGCCCCCCATCGGCCCGAAGATCGGCACCGAAAGATTGAACACGCCGGCCGTCTGCGCGCTGGGCATGCTTTCATAGCCTTGCGCGGCGATCCCGGCCAGCCGCGTCTCGAGCCCGGGCGGCATTTTCTGCGGATTGCCCGGGTCCTGCGCCTCCAGCATCATGGCCCGCTCCTCGGGCGTGGCGAAGGCCAGAAAAACGTGGCCCGAACCGGTGGTGACCGGGCGGATGCGCGAGCCGACGCGGATCGAAACATTCCAGTAGCCGGGCCCGTCGAACTGGGCCGCCACGACAAGGGTATTGCGGTCCTGCACCACCAGGTGCACCGCCTGCTCGGCCTGGACCGAAAAGCGGCGCAAGACCGGGGTGGCCTGGCTGATCAGCCGGTGCAGCGGTGGCTTGGCGTGGGCCAGCTCGAACAGCTTGAGGGTGATTTCGTAGCGGTCTTCCGGGGTGCGGCGGACAAAGTCGCGGCGCAGGAGCCGGTCGAGCATGCGGTAGATCTCGTTGGGCGAGCGCGCGAGCGCCTTGGCGATTTCGGCCTGGCTCAGTCCGTCATCGGTGCGGGCCAGCAGCTCGAGAATGTCGAGCCCCTTGTCCAGCGCCGGGGCGCGATAGCGGTCACCCTCATCCATCGCGCCAACGTCTCCCACTGCCGTCAACTGCCGGCGGCCTGCTGACGGTTCGCTGCAGATCCACAACGGCCAACCGACCTGTCAGCCCTTCCCACAGTCGTTCATTTATGAATAGATCGTTTGTATGCGCATCGCAACAACACGCAAAACGCCGTCGACGCCGCTGTTCGAAGTGCTATGACGGATCCGGGGCGACATATGTCGATCGAAACTGCAAGGACCTGTCATGGCTGACCTCAACGGCAAAATCGTCCTCATCACCGCCGCTGCCCAAGGCATCGGCCGCGCCTCGGTCGAGGCATTCGTGGCCGCGGGCGCGCGAGTGATTGCCACCGACATCAATGCCGGCAAGTTGGCGGAGCTCGAGGGCATGGCCGGCGTCACCACGCGCGCGCTCGACGTGCTCGATGCCGAAGCGGTGAACCAGGCGGTGGCCGAGATCGGCCATATCGACGTGCTGTTCAACTGCGCCGGCGTGGTCCATTCCGGCACGGTGCTCGAAATGAGCGACAAGGACCTCGATTTTGCCTTTGATCTCAACATCAAGGCGCAGATCCGCACGGTGAAGGCCGTGCTGCCGCAGATGCTCGCGCGCGAGGATGGCTGCATCATCAATATGGCGACCGTCGCCAGCTCGGTGAAGGGCGTGCCCAACCGCGCCGCCTATACGATTTCCAAGGCCGCCGTCGTGGGCCTCACCAAATCCATCGCTGCCGACTACACCGCCCAGGGCATTCGCGTAAACGCTATCTGTCCGGGCACGGTGGATTCGCCCAGCCTGCACGAACGCTGGCACGCCACCGGTGATTTCGAGGCGGCAAAGAAAGCCTTCATCGCCCGCCAGCCCATAGGGCGCATTGCGCGGCCCGACGAAGTCGCCGATCTCGCCGTCTACCTGGCAGGGGCGACCTATACTACCGGGCAAGTCCACATCATCGATGGCGGCTGGACCGCCTGAGCTGCGGGAAACGCCGCCCGACATGGCATGGGCTCAGCGCCCCGTCATAAGATACTGCACCATGAACCAGGTTTCCCGCCCGAGGAAGGGTAGGGTGGTGCCCCAGCTTTGATACCGGCTGGTCTGGGTAGGGGAGGGCGCCGCGCTGATCCCCACGCGCTCGGCGATGAGCATGGCGCGGCGCATGTGGAGCGGATCGGAAACCACCAGCACCGAGCCAAGTTGGTGGGCCTCCAGGATCGGCCGCGCCAGCTGGAAGTTCTCAAGCGTGGTGCGCGACGCGTTTTCGAGGACAATGGCGTCGGCCGGAACCCCCTGGGCGACCAGCCAGTCGCGGCTGGCCTCGGCTTCGCTGAGCTCGTCTTCCGGGCTTCGTCCGCCCGTCACCACGATGGCGCGTACGTCGCCCACCTCGAACAATTGCTGCGCATGGCGCAGGCGCTCGACCAGCACCGGACTGGGCTCATCGCCCAGCACGGCAGCGCCGAGCACCAGCGCCGCATCAGCCTTGGTATCGGCGACGACCCCGGCATAGCGCCACACGTCGGCGGCGAGGCCGCAGGCAATCAGCAAGGCAAAGACGCTCATCGCCAGGATGATGCGGTAGGCACGGCGGGCAAGTGTCATGCGCTCGGCTGCTTCCGTTCGGGCTGAGGCACCGGGCTACATCTTCTGCAGTTCGAATTCGAAGCGATGCAGCAGCTTGTCGCCTGCCCTGATCTCGAAGCTGTAGTCGCCTTCCGGGTCGCCCTTGGACACGCACCAGCCGCTGGCGATCCAGCCGTCCTGGGGCGTGAGCGACAGGGTCGAGGTCGCCGAAAGCTGGTCATCGGCCACCACGATCGTGTTGTCCTCACCTAGTCCCCAGCTCTCCGGCGCCGCGGGCAGGGTATAGAGTTCGGTGATCTCGATGGCGCCCTTGGCCTTGGCCAGACGCAGGTGCCAGTCGTAGCAGGTGCCCTCGAGCAGCGGCACCAGCGTGGTGCTTTCCACGACCGGGTCGCCCGATCCATTGGGCACCGAAATGGTGAAATCGGTCTCGGTGACGGTCTGCGCCAATGCCGGCTGGGCCAGGGCGAAAAGGCTGGCGATCAAGAGCAGGTGCTTCATGGAAATCTCCCTCGGGAGGGAGTGTAGATGAGCGCGGACACTTGTGGAAGGAGGCCCCGGTTGCCGTGGGCGCCGGTGGCAACGAAGTGCTCCACCGGCGCGCCCGAAACGGAAGGTCGATGGCCTCAGTTGGCCCACTCGCCGCCGCGCATCACCGGCTCGGTACTGCCATCGGCATGGACGCCGTCGATGTCGATCTTGTCGCTGCCGATCATCCAGTCGATATGGATGTTGGAGGTGTTGCCGCCCTGGGCGCTGATCTGGTCCTGGGTCAGGTCCTTGCCGTTGACGAAGCAGTCCGAATAGCACTGCCCCTGCGCGATGTGGCAGGAGGCGTTTTCGTCGTAGAGCGTGTTGAAGAACAGGATGCCGGAGGCTGAGATCGGCGAGGAATGCGGCACCAGCGCCACTTCGCCCAGGCGGCGCCCGCCCTCGTCGGTATCGAGCACCTTGTTGAACAGGTCCTGGTTCTTGCTCGACTTGAACTCGACCAGCCGTCCGCCTTCGAAGCGGGCCTGCATGTCCTCGATCAGCGCGCCATTGTGGCTGAGCGGCTTGGTACCGGCTACATGGCCCTCGACACGCAGCTTGTGCGGCGTGGTGAACACCTCTTCGGTGGGGATGTTGGGGTTGCAGGTAATGCCGTTCTTGGCTTCCGAAGCGCCGCCCTTCCAGCGGTGGCCATCGGCAAGACCCACGGTCAGGTCGGTGCCCGGGCCGGTATATTTGAGCGCCGAGAACGCCTTGCCGTTGAGCCAGGTCCAGCGCTTCTTCAGATTGGCATTATGCTCGGCCCAGGCCGCGATCGGGTCGTCCTGGTCGACTCGGCTCGCCTTGAAGATGGCGTCGGCCAGCTTGCTCACCGCCTCTTCTTCGCTGTCATTGGGGAAGACCAGCTTGGCCCAGGACGCGGTCGGGTAGGAAACAATGTTCCAGTTGATGTCGAACCCGGTGATGAGCTGGAGCGCCGGCTTATAGGCCGCCGAATTGGCACGCATGGCGCGGGTCACCTTTTCGGGGTCCTGCCCGGCCAGCATCATGGGGTTGTCGCCGGATATGGCGAGGCGCGCGGCATTGTTCCTGAAGGCTTCGGCCATGCCCGAATAGAGCCAGCCGGCCGCCTTGTCGAAGCTGGCGCTGTTGGCGTGCTTGTAGCGGGCGAGGGTCGATTCCTCGTCCGAGTAGATGGTGGTCACCAGCCCGGCGCCGGCCTTGTAGGCATGCTCGGTGATGCGGCGGACCAGCGGCGCCGCCGTCATCGGCGCGGTCATGATCAGATCCTGGCCTTCCGCCAGTTGCAGGCCCACCTTGATGGCAACCTGGGCGAGCTTGTCGAGCTTGACGGGATCGATGGTCATTGGGGCGAATGCCTCTTGGTTTTGAATCGGTTGGCCGGGAGGTTAGCCCCGGAAGGGGGCATAGCGCCACCCGGAGGTAGATGGAAATTGCTTGATCTTGCTGCGCCGGCTGCACCTGTCCACCGAGGGTGACGATCGAGCCTGTGGCTTGTCACCCTTGTGTCTTTCGCGCACCAGATTGTGACGTTGCAAAAATAGGGCGTTGGCAACGGCGAACTGTTTCGTTACAAACCGTCCACCGCTTTCAGATCTCGAACCAGGGAGACGTGTATGCCAGCATCATTCATGGAACTCCCTTTCGGCGAGACCCGACGTTAGGTCCCTGCCATCCGCGGCCCGCCACGGGTCGCCCGCGGTTCTTCTCATCGCAGCCCGATTGATCTGACGGGATCTTTTTGCCCCGTTCCGGCTGCGCCTTTCATCTCTCTGTCTTGAGGGCCGGTTGCCGGATAACGGAACCGGGCTGCCAATATGAGTCGCAAGAAACTCGATTTCCGCGCCGATGCCTATCGCAACGTGCTCGGGTTTACGTTCCGTCGCTGGGCCGGCCGGCCGGCGCTTATCGCCGTCATCTGCGTGCTGGTGATTACCTCGACGCTCGCCGAAGTCATGGTGCCGGTTTTTTCCGGCCAGATCGTCGACGCCATTGCCGGCGGGCAGAACTCGGCTGCCGCCGAGGCTGTGCGCGCCTTCATGATCGTGGTGGGCCTGGGCCTGGCCAGCGTCGTCCTGCGCTGGTTCATCTTCCAGGGCGTGATCCGCCTCACCATCCGCATGATGGCCGAGCTGGTTAATGACGGCTTCTACCGGGTGCAGCGCTTCTCCACCGACTGGCATGCAAATAGCTTTGCCGGCTCCACCGTCCGCAAGATCACCCGCGGCATGTGGGCGCTCGATTCGCTCAACGACCTGCTGCTGGTCATGCTGTTGCCCTCCTTCGTCATGCTGGTCGGCGCCAGCGTGATCCTGGGTTCCTATTGGCCGGTCATGGGGCTGATCGTGGCTCTGGGCTCGATCATCTACATCGCCGTCACGGTCATGCTTTCCATGGGTTTCGTCTCGCCGGCCGCGAGCCTGGCCAATGCCTGGGACACCAAGCTGGGCGGCGCGCTGGCCGATGCGGTGAGCTGCAACTCGGTGGTCAAGGCCTTTGGCGCCGAGGAGCGGGAAGAGACCCGGATGAAGCATGTGCTGCACAAGTGGGATATCCGCACGCGCCGCACCTGGAAGCGCGGTACGCTGAGCGGCACCATCCAGGGCTTCATGATGGTGACCATGCAGGCCGGCATCCTGGGCACGGGCCTGGTGATGTGGCAGCGGGGGCTCGCGACGCCTGGCGACATCACCTTCGTGCTCGCCATGTTCTTCGTGCTGCAGGGCTACCTGCGCGACGTGGGCCAGCATATCCGCAACCTGCAGCGCGCAGTCAACGACATGGAAGAACTGGTGGCGCTCGACCGGACGCCCCTGGGCATCGACGATGCGAATGGCGCCAAGCCGATCGCCATCGGCAAGGGCGAGATCGCCTTCGACCATGTCACCTTCCAGTATGGCGCCCATCCGACGCCGCTCTATCGCGATTTCTCGGTTCGCATCGCGCCGGGCGAACGCGTTGGCCTGGTCGGCCATTCGGGCTCGGGCAAGACGACCTTCGTCAAGCTGATCCAGCGGCTTTACGACGTGAAGTCTGGCACGATCAGCATCGACGGGCAGAACATCGCCCAGGTCAGGCAGTCGAGCCTGCGCAGCCAGATCGCCATCGTGCAGCAGGAGCCGATCCTGTTCCACCGCACCCTGGCCGAGAATATCGCCTATGCCCGTCCCGACGCCACGCGCGCCGAGATCGAGCTGGCGGCAAAGCAGGCCAATGCACATGACTTCATTCTCGACCTGCCCAAGGGCTACGAGACCCTGGTCGGGGAGCGCGGCGTGAAGCTCTCCGGTGGCGAGCGGCAGCGCGTCGCCATCGCCCGGGCCTTCCTGGCCGATGCGCCGGTGCTGATCCTGGACGAAGCGACGTCGAGCCTCGATAGCGAGAGCGAGGTGCAGATCCAGGAGGCGATGGAACGACTGATGGTCGGCCGCACCACGCTGGTCATCGCGCACCGACTGTCGACGGTGCGGGCGCTCGACCGGCTGCTGGTCTTCGACAAGGGCCGGATCGTCGAGGAAGGCGATCATGCCGAGCTGATCCGGCTCAGCGGCGGCATCTATCGCCGGCTGTTCGAGCGGCAGGCGCTGGAGCTGACCAAGGGTCTCAAGATCGCTTGATGAAAGCGCCGGGGTGGAAGCCCCGGCGTTTTTCTGCCGGGCCCCATTAGCCCGCGATCACCGAACGATGCCTTCGGCGTGGGGCCGATGGCGGACCGCCTGCGCGGGTCTATATTCAGGCCAACAAAGGAATTCGCCATGATCGACACATCCGTACAGACCAATGTCCGGTCCAAGCCCATCCTGCCGCTGAGCACGACGCTCGGACCGGTGCACATCGCCGTCACCGATCGCGCCAAGGCGCTGGCCATCTGGCAGGACGTCGTCGGGCTCGACCTGATCGAGGAAACAGCCAACCTGCTGGTGCTCGGCGCCGGCGGCAAGCCGCTGATCGCGCTGGAAACCAGTGCGACCCGGCCCGTCGTGCCGCGCACCATCGGGCTCTATCATGTGGCCATCCACGTGCCCTCGCGCGCCGACCTGGCGCAGATGGCGGTGCGGGCGCTGCAGCGCAATGTGCGCATTTCGCCGACCGACCACCTCGTTTCCGAGGCGATCTACCTGTGGGACCTGGATGGCAATGGCATAGAGATCACCTTCGAAACGCCCTGGCGCGGCACCCTGGGCGATCCCGACAAGGGCCAGACCTATGCGGTGACGGCAGAGGGCAAGCCCCATTCGGGGCGCGAGCCCATCGACCTGGACGGGCTTCTCGGCGAACTCGGACCGGCGCCGCAGCTGGCCGCGCGCATGCCTGATGGAACTCGCATCGGCCACGTGCACGTGCATGTCAACGACCTGCACCGCGCCATGGATTTCTATCGCGATGTCGTCGGCTTTGCCGGCTTCCTGCTGATCTCGTCCTTCGGCATGGGCGATGTCGGGCTCGACTATATGCCCCACACGCTGGCCTTCAACATCTGGTCGGGACCCAATGCCGCCCTGCCGCCGGCCGGTGCCGCAGGGTTGCGCTGGTTCACCATCGTGCTGCCCGACGCGGCGACGCTTGATGGCGTGAAGGCCCGGTTATCCGCGGCCGGCGCCCCGATTTCAGCCGTGGACGGCGGTATCGAGACCGCAGACCCGTTCGGCAACCGCATCCGGATGCTGCTGTCGGCCTGACCGGCGTTTCCTATCGTGTTCCCACTTCCGGTCGCCGCACTAACATGTTAGTCACTGCGGCGACGGATCTGGAGAACTTTGATGCGGGCTATTTCCTGTGCGGCGCCGGGCGAGCTGGCTTTGGTGGATATCGAGCGGCCCGAACTCAAGCCGGGCTGGGTACGCGTGGGCATTCGCCACATCGGCATCTGCGGCACCGACTACCACATCTACGAAGGCAAGCACCCTTTCCTGCAATATCCGCGCATCATGGGGCACGAACTGAGCGGGGTGGTGCTCGATGCCAATGGCGCCACCACGCTGGCCGACGGCGATGCGGTGGTGATCAATCCATACCTGCCCTGCTACCAGTGCCCGGCCTGTGTCGAAGGTAAGACCAATTGCTGCGAGACGCTGTCGGTGCTGGGCGTGCATCGCGATGGCGGCATGGCCGAGGAAATCGTCATGCCCGAGGTCAATCTCTACCCTGCCGAGGGCCTGAGCCTGCGTGATGCGGCCATGGTGGAATTTCTCGCCATCGGCGCCCACGCCGTGCGTCGCACCGAGCTCAAGCCCGGCTGGCGCGTCCTGGTGGTGGGCGGTGGCCCGATCGGCCTGGGCGTCGCGTTTTTTGCCCGTATCGCCGGCGCCGACGTGACCGTGCTCGACGCGGCGGCTGACAAGCTGGAGGCCGCGCATGGTTTCGGTTTCGGCGCGGCGACGCTCGACGAGCGCGAAGGGCCGGTCTTCAAGGCGCGCATGGGCACCGGCTTTGATGCGGTGTTCGACGCGACCGGCGCCATCCCCGCCATGAACCAGGCCATCGGCTATTGCCGCAATGGCGGCGCGCTGACGCTGGTGGGTGTGGTCAAGGGCACCCTGGCCTGGGAGGATCCCGAGATCCATCGGCGTGAACTGACCATCCGCGCCTCGCGCAATGCGACGCGCGAGGATTTCGACCACGTGGCCGAGTCCATCCGCAATGGCAGCGTGCCGACCGACCGGCTCGCCACTCACACGACAAGCTTCGAGGACGTGCCGGTCAACCTGCCCAAATGGGCCCATGACCGGAACGGGCTGATCAAGGCCATCATCACCGTCTAGCCACGGCGCGGCTTCCCCGGCCCGGTGGTCGGGGTTAGGCTGGGTGGGCATTGGGCTTTGGAGGCAACATGCGTTCCCCTGACGATATCCTGCGCTTCTGGTTCGTCGATCACGGCATGGACGACTGGTTCGGCGGCAAGCCGGAATTCGACGCCCTATTGAAGGCGGAGTTCGCCCAGACCCACGCCGAAGTGGCGATGGGCGAGGCCTGGCGCTGGCGCGAGACGCCAAAGGGCAGGCTGGCCGAGATCATCGTGCTCGATCAGTTCAGCCGGCAGTTGCATCGCGGCGAGGCTGCCGCCTTTGCGCAGGACAAGATGGCGCTCGTGCTGGCTCAGGAGATGGTCGGGCAGGGGCTGGACAAGGCCATGAGCTTTTTCGAGCGCATGTTCATCCTGCTGCCCTACATGCATTCGGAATCAGCGGTGATCCAGGCGGAATCCATGCGGCTGCATACCGCGCTCAACGACGAGAAGATTTTGGATTTCGCCACCAAGCACCATGACTGCATTGCCCGCTTCGGGCGCTACCCCTTCCGCAACAAGGCGCTGGGCCGGCAAAGCACACCCGAAGAGCTGGCCTATATGGAAGAGGCCGGACAGCGCGGATTTTAGGCTCTCCCTTTGGGGAGAAGTCGAGGTCAACCCAGCAGCTTGGGATCGACCAATGCACCTTTCTGCCCGATGACGACGCCCGCGACGCGATGGCCCTCTTCGGCGGCTTCGCGCAGCGACTTGCCGGCCAGCCTGGAAGACAGATAGGCGCCATTGAAGCTGTCGCCGGCCCCGGTGGCGTCGACCACCTTGGCGCCAGGCTTGGGGGCCACCTTGACGCGTTCCGACGCAGTGGCAATCAATGCCTCGCCCGCGCCGTCCTTGACCACGACTTCCTCCACCCCGAGCTCGAGATACCGCTCGGCCGTCTCGTCCACGGATTTGTCGCCGAACAGCGGCGCCTCATCGGTGTGGGTGGGCAAGACGATGTCGCAGAGGCTGGCCGCGGCGGTGAGCACCCCCGCCATGACGCGTGGGCTGGTCCAGAGCGCGGGCCGCAGATTGGTGTCGAAGGCAATCCTGGCGCCGGCATCGCGCGCCTTGACGATGGCGCCGAGCAGGCGGCCGCGGGCGCGCGGCGCGAGGATGGCGAGGGTAATGCCGGAGAAATAGACCATGCTGGCGCCGGCGACGGCGGCATGCAGCGCGCCCTTGTCATCGGCCAGCAACTTTGCGGCCGAGGTATCGCGCCAATAGGTGAAGTGGCGATCACCCTTTTCCTGGTGGATCATGTAGAGGCCGGGACGGCGGCCTGGCACGGTGCGGATATGGTCGGTGCCGATATTGTTGGCTTCGAGAAAGGCGCGGATATCGCCGGAATAGCGGTCTTCGCCCAGCCCGGTGAAATAATCGACCGACCAGTCCTTGCCCAGCAGCGCGCGCATGTACCAGGCCGTATTGAGCGTATCGCCGGCATAGCCGAGGCGATATTGGCGATCCTCGCCGCCGCTCATCTCGATCATGCATTCCCCGATGCTGACGAAGCGCTGCTGTGCCAAAATTCCTGCCCTCCAAGGCTGCCGTAAGGCTTATGCCGGGAAAGCCGATTTGGCCGCAAGCCACTATCTTCCATACAAGCCCGGAAGGCCCTATGGTGCGCGCGATTTTACCGCCGGAGACATCCATGACGCGACTGAGCGCCAAGACCCTGAGCAATGTTCCAGCTGGCGTGGCCCTGCCGAAATACGACCGGGCCCAGATCACGCCCGGCATCGTCCATCTCGGCATCGGCGCCTTTCACCGGGCGCATATGGCGGTCTATGTCGATGACCTGCTGGCCGACAATCCGCATTGGGCCATCGTCGGCGCCAGCTTGCGCCGCCCGGACACCAAGGAAGCGCTCGAGCCGCAGGACGGGCTCTATACGGTGGCCGTGCGCGATGCCGCCGGTACCCACCCGCGGGTAATTGGTTCGATCCTCAAGGTGCTCGACGCCAATACGGAGCGCGAGGAACTGCTGGCACTGATGGCCAGCCCGCAGATTCGGATTGTTTCGCTCACAGTCACCGAGAAGGGCTATTGCCACGATCCGGCGACGGGCGAGCTCGATCAGCGCCACCCCGATATTGCCCATGACCTCGCCATTCCGACGGCGCCCAAATCGGCGCCGGGCATGCTGGTCGAAGCACTGGCGCGGCGCAAGGCGGCGGGCATTGCCCCCTTTGCGGTAATGAGCTGCGACAACCTGCCGAGCAATGGCGCTACGGTGAAACGGATCGTCACCAAATTCGCCACCCTGCGCGATGCGGCGCTGGGCGAGTGGGTCGGCAAGGTTGCCTTCCCCGGCACCATGGTCGATCGCATCGTGCCTTCGACGACAGATGCCGATCGTGAGACGGTCGCCGGCCTGATCGGCGCCGAGGATGCCTGGCCGATCATGACCGAGCCCTTCACCCAATGGGTGATCGAGGACCATTTTCCCCAGGGCCGTCCGCCCTTCGAAAAGGTGGGTGCGCAGCTGGTGGAGGATGTCGAGCCTTTCGAGCGCATGAAGCTAAGAATGCTCAATGGCAGCCACTCGACCATGGCCTATCTCGGCTATCTCTCAGGCTACGAGTACATCTCCGACGTGATGGGCGACGCCGATTTCGTCAAGCTGATCCACGGCCTGATGACCGAGGAGGCCATGCCGACGCTCGACATGCCCGGCGTCGACCTCGGCGCTTACAGGGACCAATTGCTCGATCGCTTCCGCAACCCCGCCCTCAAGCACCGCACCTGGCAGATCGCCATGGATGGGTCGCAGAAGCTGCCGCAGCGCCTGCTGGGTACGATCCGCGAACGTTTGAAGGCAGGGCAACCCTTTGACCGGCTCGGCCTCGGGGTGGCGGCATGGATGCGCTACGTCACCGGCATCGACGAGAAAGGCGAAAGCATCGACGTCCGCGATCCGCTGGCCATGCGCATGATGGCGATTGCGGCCGATGCAGGGAATGACGCCGAGGCGCTCTATGAGGGGCTGGTGGCGCTGACCGAAGTGTTCGGCACGGACCTGGGCGAGAACCAGGTCTTCGGCGAGACCGTGGCGACCCATCTCGACGAACTGTTCGAGGTGGGCGTGAAGGCAACTGTGGCGGGGGTTGTGGGCGGCTGACGCCCCAACCACAGCGTCATTCCGGCGAAGGCCGGAATCCAAATCCGTTGGCTCTTCCCACACGCCACGTCCGCGGAGAAATGCGGACATGGATCCCGGCCTTCGCCGGGATGACATCGCGTGTGGGCGAAGGGGGCTGCCAAGCCCGGCCTTCCATCCCCGGCTAGAAGCTGATGCAGCCGACCTCGCTGTTGAAGTCGGGATGATAGATGATGAAGCTGTCGCCTTGTTCGGCTCGGCTTTCGGCAACGTCGCGCGGCAGCCATTCGGTGACGATGACAGGCGCAAAGGGGTTGCCAGGCGTATCTGTCGTGACCAGGCAGACTTCCTCCACCTCCGGCGGCGGCGCCACGATCACCAGGTCCGGCGGCAGCAGCTTCTTGGCCTGGCCGGGCGGCATGGGGTGGCCGGGCTTATGATGCGCCGATGCATTGGTTACACCGGCGATCAGGGTGAGACAGGTCGCAAGCAGGATCGCGCGCATATCGGGTACTCCATGTGTCCCCGGTCGAACGCACGGTCATCTTGTTCGTTTCAGACCCGGCCCTCCATCGCCCGGTCGAAAATTTCCAGTGCGCGATCCTTGGTCAGTTCCACCGGATTGCCGCCCGCGGTGGGGTCGACGATCGCCATATCCCCGATCAGGTCGCGCTTGGAGCCATCGACCTTGAAGTCGGCCAATGTATGCGGCACGTCGAGCCGGAGGCGCAGGCCGATCACGGCATGCTGGAACGCCTCGAAGCTGGGCGCCAGGCCGAGATAGGCGGCCAGGCGGGCAATTCGGGCCTCGATGGCGGCTTTGTTGACCGCCAGCACATAGGGCATGAACACCGCATTGGTCATGCCGTGATGGGTGTCATAGAGCGCGCCGACAGGGTGGCTGAGTGCATGGATGGCCCCCAGGCCCTTCTGGAAGGCCGTGGCGCCCATGGCGGCGGCGCTCATCATGTGTCCGCGGGCTTCGACGTCGGTCGGGTCGGCATGCACCTTGGGCAGGTTCTCGAACACAAGACGAATGCCTTCAACCGCGATGCCATCGGCCAGCGGGTGATAGCCCGGTGCGCAATAGGCTTCCAGGCAGTGCGCCAACGCATCCATGCCGGTACCCACGGTGATGAATTTGGGCATGCCGACGGTGAGTTCGGGGTCGGCAATGACCACCTTGGGCATCATCAGCGGATGGAAGATGACCTTCTTGGTGTGGGTGGTCTCGTCGGTGATGACGCCAGCGCGGCCCACCTCCGAGCCGGTGCCGGCGGTGGTCGGCACGGCGACGACGGGGAAGATGCCCTTGGGATCGGCGCGGGTCCACCAGTCGCCGATATCCTCGAAATCCCACATCGGCCGGGTCTGCCCGGCCATGAAGGCGATGACCTTGCCGACATCGAGCCCCGAGCCGCCGCCAAAGGCGATGACGCCATCATGTCCGCCCTCGCGCAGCACCTTGATGCCGGCTTCGACATTGGCCGAGATCGGATTGGGCTTCACATCGGCGAATAGACCAACCGGAATGCCGGCGGCCTTGAGCTGGGTCAGCACATTCTGCGTCACCGGCAGGCTGGCAAGCCCGGCATCGGTGACCAGCAGCGGCTTGCTTATCCCTGCCGCTTTGAGGGCCTCGGGCAACTCGGCGATGCGGCCGGGGCCGAACTTGACTGCGGTGGGGTAGTTCCAGTTGGCTTTGGTCATGGCGCTCTGCTTTCACATTCGCGGTGTCATTCCGGCGAAGGCCGGAATCCATGCGGTGGGCGTGCCACACGCTGGATGTTGCCGATAACCACGGACATGGATCCCGGCCTTCGCCGGGATGACGCCGTGGGTAGAATGGTCCGCGGGGTTCATACCCGCTTCAGGTGATAGCTCTTGGGCTGGGTCAAATTCGCATAGCCGATCTCGCTTAGACCCCCGCCCTTGCCGGTGTCCTTGACGCCGGTCCACACCAGTGCTGGATCGAGATAGTCGCAGCGATTGGCGAAGACCGTGCCGGTCTCGACCTGGCCGCCGATGCGGGCGGCTGCGTCGAGATCTTCCGTCCAGATCGAGGCGGTGAGGCCATAGGGGCTATCATTCATCAGGGTGACGGCCTCGGCATCGTCGGCCACCTTCATGATGCCGACGACCGGGCCGAAGCTCTCCTCGCGCATGACGGACATCTGGTGGTTGACGTTGGTCAGCACCTCCGGTGCCAGGTAGGGCGAGCCGGGCTTATCAAGGTCATGTTTGGTGTTGAGGTGGCGCGTGGCGCCGCCGCGCAGCGCCTCTTCGGTCTGCTGGCGCACATGGTCGGCAAAATTGCCGCGCGCCATGGGGCCGACAATTGTGTCCGGGTCGAGCGGATTGCCCAGCGTCCAACCTTTGGCATTCTCGATGAAGCGCTCGACGAAATTGCCGTAGACGGCCTCATGCACATAGATGCGCTCGACCCCGCAGCAGCTCTGGCCGGAATTGAAGAACGATCCATCCACCAGGTTCTCGACCGCGTTGTCGAGATTGGCGTCGGCCCGCACATAAGCCGGGTCCTTGCCGCCCAGTTCGAGGCCGAGCGTGGCGAAGGTGCCGGCCGCGGCCTTCTCGATGCGGCGGCCGCCTTCGACCGAGCCGGTGAAATTGATGTGGTCGATCTGGCCCGAAGCGATGAGCTTTTCCGTGTCGGCATGGCCGAGCACCAGGTTCTGGAACAGGCCCGCTGGCAAGCCGGCGCTTTCGGCGGCGGCGGCAAAGCGCTCGCCCGCCAGCAGGGTCTGGCTCGCATGCTTGAGGATGATGGAATTGCCGGCCATCAGGCCCGGCACGATGGAATTGACCGCCGTCAGGAACGGGTAGTTCCACGGCGCGATGACCATGACGGTGCCCACTGCCTCGCGGGTGATGTAGCGGGTGAAGCCTTCCTTCTCTGGCTTGATCGACGGCGCCAAAGCTTCGGCGGCCAGTTCGATCATGTAGCGGCTGCGCTCGTCGACGCCGCGCTTCTCGCCGCCGAAGCGGACCGGGCGCCCCATCTGCCACGCCAGTTCGGGCACGATGTCGTCATTCATGAGCAGCAGGGCATCGACGAAGTGCGTCAGAATTTTCTGACGCTCGGCAACGGTGGTTGCCGACCAGCTGGCGCGAGCGGTCTTGGCGCGGATGACGGCGCTGTCGATCTCGGCGGGCGAAGCGACAGCGCGTTCGGCATAGACGCTGCCATCGATGGGGGAGATGATCTTGACCGTTTCGGTCATGGTGTCGGCCTCTTCTTTCCACGGTGTCATTCCCGCGAAGGCGGGAATCCATTCTTTTTTGCCAGAGTGGATTCCCGCCTTCGCGGGAATGACGTCTTGGGTGGTTAGTCGCGTGGTGTTTAGTGCGCGCTCAGTGCGGCGGCAATCGGTCAGCTCCGCTCGAACCCGCGCTTGAGTTCCCAATCGGTCACCCGCCGGTCGTATTCGAACTGTTCCCATTCGGCGGTATGCACGTAGTGGCCGATCACCGCCTCCCCGAATGCGTCCTTGAGCATCTTGCTCTTGCGCAGGGTGTCCGTCGCCTCGCGCAGCGTCTTGGGGATTTCGCGCAGGCGCTTGGTGGAATAGGCGTCGCCGATGAAGACCGGCTCGAGCTCCAGCTTGTCCTCGATGCCCTTGATGCCGGCGGCCAGCAGGGCCGCGAGCGCCAGGTAGGGGTTGAGATCGGCGCCGCCCATGCGGCATTCGACGCGGATCGATTTGCTGTGCTCGCCACAGAGGCGGAAGCCGGCCGTGCGGTTATCGGGCGACCAGATGGCCTTGGTCGGCGCGAAGGTGCCGGCCTGGAAGCGCTTGTAGCTGTTGATATAGGGCGCGAGGAAATAGGTGATGTCGCGCGCATAGGCGAGCTGGCCGGCCATGAAATGCTTCATCAGGTCGCTCATGCCGCGCTCGTCCTTGCTGTCGGCAAAGAGCGGTCTGCCGGATTTGTCGGCCAGCGACATGTGGATGTGGCTCGACGAGCCGGCCAGGCCATAGTCCCACTTGGCCATGAAGGTCACCGCCTTGCCCTGGGCCCAGGCAATTTCCTTGGTGGCGTTTTTCAGCACCACATGGCGGTCGGCCATGGTCAGGGCATCGGCATATTTGACGTTGATCTCTTCCTGGCCCGGACCCCATTCCCCTTTCGAGCTTTCCACCGGAATGCCGGAAGCCTGGAGGTGCTTGCGCAGGGCGCGCATCACGCCTTCTTCCTTGGTGGTCTGGAAGATGTGGTAATCCTGGATGTAGTCGCCAGCGGTCTGCGCCTTGGCGTGACCCTTCTGCGCGATGGTGCGGTAGTCCTCATCGAAGAGGTAGAATTCGAGTTCGGTCGCCGCATTGGCGGTATAGCCCATGGCGGCAAGCCGCTCGAGCTGCCCCTTGAGAATAGCGCGCGGGCTATGGGCGATCGGCTGGTGGTGATGGTGGTCGCTGAGGTCGCAGACCACGATCGCGGTGCCCTCGAGCCAGGTCGCCTTCATCAGAGTATTAAGGTCCGGCTTCATGACGAAATCGCCATAGCCCTTGCCCCAGTTGGCGGCCTCGTAGCCGGGCACCGGCTCCATGTCGATATCGTCGGCCAGCAGGTAATCGCAGCCATGCGTCTCGTCATTGGCCACTTCGAGGAAATATTCGGCCTGGAAGCGCTTGCCGATCATGCGGCCCTGCATGTCGGGAAAGGCGACGAGCACGGTATCGATGGCTCCGGCCGCGACGTCCTTCTTCAGGTCGGCAAGGGTATAGGGCATTGGATTCTCCTCTTTGGTCATTCCCACAGGGTCATCCCGGCGCAGGCCGGGATCCATGTCCGTGATGTTCCGCAACAACCAGCGTGTAGATGGGTCACCGCATGGATTCCGGCCTGCGCCGGAATGACATCGTGGGGGTGGGAGGGCGCGGTGCCCAACCGCGCCCTCATTGCTTACGCCTTGTGCTCGAGCGCGAACTCTTCTTCGGGCGACATGATCAGCTTGTGGCGGCCGATCACGGCGAAGTAGGCGATGCCCACCGCGCACCACAGCACCACCCAGATTACGCCCTTGAAGAAGTTCGGATCCTGCAACTGGTAGAACAGCGTCACCGCGGCAATGATGATGGTCAGGATAGCGCCGGGCACGCCCACCGGCGAGCGGAAGGGCCGCTCGATATTGGGCAGCTTGCGGCGCAGGATGATGAAGCTCAGGGCCTGCATGATATAGCTCAGCATCGCGCCGAACACCGCCATGTTGAGCAGCACCGAGCCGATGATGTCGTCGCCCAGCTGGGTTTCGCCCGGGCCGCCGCCGCCATTGACGAACCAAATGGCCAGCATGACCACAAGGCCGAGCAGGGCGCCCGCAATCATGGCGACATGCGGGGTCTTGTACTTGTCATGCGTCACCGACAGGCCGGACGGGAAGTAGCCCGCGCGGCTGAGCGAATAGACCTGGCGACCCTGCGCATAAAGGATGGTGTGGAACGAGGCCACGAGCCCGATCAGCGCCACGACGCCGAAGATCGGCGCGGCGGCATCGCCGTAGATGGCGCGGATGCCGTCAAGGGCCGGTTCAAGCGACGAGCCCAGCGCGAAGCTGCCGACGCCCGGAATGGAGGGGTTGAGCAGCACGATCATGAAGGCGGAGAGCAGCAGGGTGCAGAAGCCGAGCAGAATGCCGCGTGGCAGGTCACGCTTCGGATCGACCGATTCCTCGGCCGCCAGCGGCACCTGCTCGATGGCAAGGAACAACCACACCGCGAAGGGCAGCGTGGCCAGAACCCCCTGCCAGCCGAAGGGGAACCACGACCCATTGCCCTCGGGCAGTTCGACTGCCCCACCATCGGGACCGACGCCGATATTGAGCGCCCAGCGCGAGAAATCGATATTGGGGAAGGCACTGACCCAGAAGAACACCAGACCTGCCAGCGAGATCAGGGTCACGACCAGCGTCACCTTGTAGCTGAGCGCCACCCCGAAGATGTTGAGGGCAAGGAAAATGGCGAAGAATACCACCCACAGGATGGGGTAATAAACCGTGTCCAGGCCCGTGATGGAGCCGAAATAGCCCGAGATGAAGGTGCAGATCACCGCGGGCGTAAGGACATATTCGACATTTTCGAACAGGCCCGTGATGAAGCCACCCCACGGTCCCATCGACGTGCGCGCGAAGGAATAGGCCGCGCCGGTATGGGGCAAAGCCGGGCTCATTTCGGCGATCGACGAGACCAGCCCCAGATACATGATGGCGATGATGATGCCGGCCACCAGCATGCCGCCCCAGCCGCCGGTCATGAAGCCGAAATTCCAGCCCGAGAAGTGGCCGGAAATCACCGCGCCCACGCCCAGCGCCCACAGCGACCAGATGCCGGCATAGCGTTCGAGCCCGCGCTTTTCGAAATAAGATTTGTCGCGTGTCGCATAGGCGACACTGCCGACCTTGGTCGTCTCAGCCATAGTCACGTCCCCCTGAAATGGTTGCCCCAAGTGAAGTCTAGACTGCCATTGCCCCTTTGCGCGCGAGGCGCGCCGTTTCGAGACAACGGGCCAGCCGGTTGGACCACAGGGTCACGCCGGCGGGTTCGAGAATTTCGTCATGGCGTATTTCGATCATCGTGGCGTCGAGCCCGCGGCCGTCGCCATGCCGCTCAAGCGTCAGTGTCACGCCATGAAGCGCGGCGTAAGGCTCGTTCCAGCCGATATTGAGCCCGGGTTCGTCCGCCGCCAGGGCCTCGAACAGCGCGCGGGTATAAGTCTGGTCGACGCCGTGGATCAGCCCGATCGGCCAGGGCCGGGCTACGCCATGATAGACCGGCGTGAATGAGTGCATGCAGACCAGCACCGTTTCCTGCCCGGCATGGCGCCGTGCCTCCAGCAGCGTCTCGATGGAGGCGTGATAGGGCTTGTGGAAATGCTCGATCCGGTACTGCCGCTCCTCGGCATCCAGATTCTCGTTGGCCGCGATGCGCGTGGCTTCCGACAAGGTCCAGATCAGGTCAGGCGCATCGAGATCCCGGTTGCAGTCGATGATGAGGCGGGAAACGGTCGACTGTACGAGCGGTGCATCAAGCAGTTCGGAGAGCCGACGGCTGACGGACAGGGCGCCCGGATCCCAGGCAATGTGGCTTAGCCGTTCGGTCTGAGTGAGGCCCAGGTCACCATATTTCTCGGGAATCCGGTTGCTGGCATGGTCGCAGACGATGACGAAGGGCGAGCGCCCTCGTGCATTGGAGACCAGCACCGCCTTTTGCCCGCCAATATCCACTTTGCCCCTACGCATCGCCGCTTAACTTCTGTATCAGTAGTTCCACATTGGCTAAAACTGTCAATGCTGAAATCAGAAATTCAGAGGGGCGGATGGAGGGGAAGTCGGTCGCGGGGCGTATCCACGACGCCATTCATCGGCTGACGGCAGCAGAAAAGCGGGCGGCGCGTGGCCTGCTCGGCTCATACCCGACCCTGGGCCTGGCGCCTGTTGCCGAGTTTGCCCAACAGGCCGGCGCCAGTTCCGCCACCGTGCTGCGCTTCGTTGCCCAGCTGGGCTACAAGTCCTATCCCGATTTCCAGCGCGCCCTGCGCGAGGAACTCGACGAACGTTCCAAGTCCCCGCTGCAGCGCAGCCAATCGGTCGGCAGCCAACCCAGTGGCGATAACTTTCTCGATCGCTTCGTAACCCAGGAAATCGAAAACCTGCGCGGCTCGGCCTCGCTCATCCCCGCCTCCGAATTCGAGGAGGTCTGCGAGCGGCTGGCCGACACCCGGGGGGCGTGCTGGCTGGCCGGCGGCCGATTCACCGACTTCGTCGCCGGCTATATGGAGGCGCATCTGCGGCTGATCCGTCAGGGGGTGCGACGCCTGGACGGCCGGGCCGCGACGCGCGCCGACCAGCTCATCGACGTCAAGCCGGGTGACGTCGCCATCATCTTCGATGTCCGCCGCTACGATCCCGGGCTGGTCGATGTCTCGATCGAGCTGGCGGCCCGGCGCGCCCAGATCGTGCTGGTCACCGACGAGTGGATGAGCCCGGTCAGCCGCTTTGCCAAGCTGGTGCTGCCGTGCCGGACCGATATGGGCCGCACCTGGGACGCCAACGGCGCGCTGTTCACCGTCATTGAAGCCGTGATTGCCCGGACCACCGAGTTGAGCTGGCCAACGGCCAGCAAGCGCATGGGGAGTATTGAAGGAGCGTAGGGGGCAGGCATTGGCCCCCCGCACGCACAAGCTCATTCCGTCTTCTTCAACTTCAGAAAATCCTCGGCCTGGTAGGTGATCTTTGGATCCACCTCGCCGATGGCCTTCTTGTCCTTGCCCGGGAAGTCCAGCTTGCCCAGCACCGTCTGGATGACATTGATGCGGCCGCGGCGCTTGTCGTTGGCGCGGATGACGGTCCAGGGGGCATGCGGGCAGTCGGTACGCTTGAGCATCTCGTCGCGCGCCTCGGTATAGGCGTCCCACTTGTGCAGCGCTTCGATGTCGATCGGTGACAGCTTCCACACCTTGAGTGGATCGTGGCGCCGGTCGTGGAAGCGCTTGAGCTGCATCTCCCGGCCGATCGACAGCCAGAACTTGAACAGGTGGATGCCGTCACGCGTGATGCGCTTTTCGAATTCCGGCGCTTCCTCGAGGAAATGCTCGGTCTGCTCGGGCGTGGCAAAGCCCATGACCTTCTCGACGCCCGCCCGGTTATACCAGGAGCGGTCGAACAGCACGGTTTCGCCGGCCGCCGGGAACCAGTCCACATAGCGCTGGAAGTACCACTGCGTGCGTTCGCGATCGTTTGGCTTAGGCAGGGCGGCGATCAGGTTGTAGCGCGGATTGAGGTTTTCGAGATACGTCTTGATGGTGCCGCCCTTGCCGGCGGCGTCGCGTCCCTCGAACACGATCATGATGCGCTCGCCCGAAGCCGCCAGGTGTGCCTGCAGCATCACCAGCTGCTTTTGCAGCTCATACATCTGCGCTTCATAGATATCGCCATCCAGCTTATCCTCGTAAGGATAGCCGCCCGAAGCCATTGCATGCTTCTTTATCGCCTTGGGCAGTTCGGGATTGTCGAGGTCGAAGCCATCAAGGGGATCGGTCACTGGTGTCTCTCCGTTGTCATCTTCACCGTGCTATGAAGGCGCCCCCGCGCGCAAGGGGCCCCGCAACTGTCTGATTCCCAGAAGCAAAACATGGACGAACTCCCAGCGACGCGACCGGTCTCCCCGCTGACAGTCGCCCTGGCGCGCGTCATCGCACAGGGTAGCCTGCTGGCGGGCATCTTCGGCGTCTTTGCGGCACTCGTCCTGTTCGGTGAAATCGGGACCCCCGCGGCCGTGCTGGGGTTCCTGGTGATCCTGGTGGCCGTGGTCATCCTGCCCGGCAGCACCATTACCGTGACCGAGACGGTCGAGGCTGCGTCGCGATTGGCCACCGCCGATGACGAGGACGCCGTAATCGCCTTTGCCGACGCCCTTGCCGATCCCTGTCTGGTGCTCGACCGGCGCAGCATCGTGCGGCACGCCAACGCCGCCGCGCAGCGGCAGTTTCCCACGCTCAGCAACGGCAATCCCATTACCTTCTCGCTGCGCAATCCCGAACTGGTCAGCGCCATCGACCTGGCCATGCGCAATGGTGCCGTACGTACGGTCGAACTGCACGAGACCATCCCGTCCGAAACCTGGGACAAGGTCGTGGTTTCCCCCTTGCGGCGGCCAGGGCGCGATTGGTTCGCCGATGAAGACCGGCAGTTGGTGGTGACCTTTCAGAGCCTCACCGAGCTCAAGCGCGTCGATGCCCTGCGCTCCGATTTCATCGCCAATGCCAGCCACGAATTGCGCACGCCGCTGGCCTCGCTGCGCGGCTTCATCGATACGCTGCTCGGGCCGGCGGCCAAGGACGCCGCGGCGCGGGAGAAATTTCTCGTCATCATGCGCGGCCAGGCCGAGCGCATGAGCAAGCTCATCGATGATCTCTTGAGCCTGTCGCGCATCGAGATGCACCAGCATGTTCGCCCCACCGGCAGCATCGACCTGGCGGCGCTGCTGCGCGAAGTGCGCGAGGGGCTGATGATGCAGGCCAAGGCGGCCGATGTCGAAATCCGCCTCAGCCTCTTCGAGGGGCCGAGTACCACGACCGGCGACCGTGGCCAGCTCTATGAAGTGTTCGAAAACCTCCTGGACAATGCGGTCAAGTATGGCGCTTCGGGCAAATTCGTCGAGGTGAGCCTCGCACCCGCCGGCCGGCCCGGCTTCCAGCATCAGGTGACGGTCATCGACCATGGTCCGGGTGTCGAGCCCGAGCACGTGCCGCGCCTCACCGAACGCTTCTACCGCATCGACGCCGAAGCCAGCCGCAAGAAGAAGGGCACGGGCTTGGGTCTGGCCATCGTCAAGCACATCGTCAACCGCCACCGCGGCCAGCTCTCCTTCAAGAGCCAGCCCGGCGAGGGCATGCGGGTGGACGTGTTCCTTCCCTAGCCGGCACCACCCAGTTCCTGGGCAAGCCCGATCAGCAGTCCCTCGGGCCCGCGGATGTAGCAGAGCAGGTACACGTCCTGATAATTCACGACCTCGCCAACCAGTTGTGCGCCGTGAGGGCGCAACCGCTCAAGGGTCGCTGCGAGATCATCCACGGCGAACATGACGCGCAGATAGCCCAGCGCGTTGACCGGAGCCGTCCGGTGATCGGCCACGACCGATGGCCGGATGAAGCGGGAGAGCTCGAGCCGGCTGTGACCATCGGGCGTGCGCATCATCGCAATCTCGACATGCTGGTCGCCCAGACCCGTGACCCGCCCGGCCCACTCGCCTTCGACCGAACCTTTTCCCTCGAGCTCGAGGCCCAGCTCGCGAAAGAAGGCGATCGTGGCGTCGAGGTCCTCCACGACAATGCCGACATTGTCCATGCGTTTGACGGCCATGGTCTGCGCTCCCGCTGTCTTGCTGTGCCAGAGGTCTGGCCAGACAAAAGGGCGCCACATGGGCGCCCTTTCTTATTTCGTTCGCAGCGACTAACGCCGCTTCTTGTCGACCTGATGATAGGCCCGGCGCGAGTGGAATTCGCAATAGGGGCCGGTTTCGAGGCTATGCTGGCCGCAGAAGTAGAAGTCCTTGCTGAGCGGATCGCCGATCGGCCACTTGCAGGTGTGCTCGTTGAGCTGCAGCAGGCTCAGGCGCTTGTCCTCGGGAATGAAGAGCTCGGCGGCGGCCGGCGCGACATAGAGCTGCTGCTCCATTTCCGGATCATGGGCCAGCGCGGTCGCGCCGATCGACTGGGGCCGCGAGGCCGCCATCTGCGGGCGGGCCTTGGCGGCGGCGCCACCCATGCCGCTCATGCCGGCCGAGGGGCTCGCCACGCGGCGCGGTGCCGGACGTGCCGCCGGACGCGCACGGGGCGTCGAGTTGGTGGGCTTGGCCCGGGCCGAAAGCTTGAGGCGGTGCACCTTGCCGATGACGGCGTTGCGGGTAACCCCTTCGCCAAGCTCCCCGGCGATCTGGCTGGCACTCAGGCCCTCCATCCAGAGCTTCTTCAAAGTCTCGACGCGCTCGTCAGTCCAGCCCGCCGATTGTGCTCCTGAAACCATCGTCAAAACAGAATCCTTCATTGCGCCGCCATAACAGACATGGCAGCCATAAACGCTAGGCGTCGTATGTCAGGTGGGTCCGCCACACGAGATATCGTGTTCCCAATGCCACAGAGTTTACGACATCGGCGGAATCGGGATCAAGAGTCGGGGGCAACTTTCCCCGTAAATCCACTGGTTAAAATTGCCCTAACAATCCTTGAGTCAAATCAGGCACTTGGGCGGCGATCATTGACTTAGCTGGGGAAATTGGCCTAACTCTGGCGCAGAAACGCGCTGCGCAATGAGCGCGTTTTTGCCATTTGTGGCGGTATTGTCACGCTCCGCTGCGACGGTCTTTTTCAGCTCTCAGAGAAGAAGGAATTTGTCCATGTCTGCGCTCTACGGCACCTATGCCCGGTCCGATCTCGCTTTCGAGCGGGGCGAGGGCATGCGCCTGTATGACCAGCATGGCCGAGACTATCTCGATTTCCATTCCGGGATCGCCGTCAATGCCCTGGGGCATGGCGACCAGCACATCGTCACGGCGCTGAAATCGGCGGCCGACAAGGTCTGGCACACGTCCAACGTTTTCACCATTCCCGAGCAGGAACGGCTGGGCCAGCGGCTGGTGGATGCCACCTTCGCGGACTCGGTGTTCTTCACTAATTCGGGGGCCGAGGCGCTCGAATGCGCCATCAAGACGGCGCGGCACTATTTCTGGGCCAAGGGCGAGACCGATCGCTACGAAATCATCGCCTTCACCGGCTCCTTCCACGGCCGTACCATGGGCACGATCGCGGCCGGCGGCAATCCGAGCTATCTGGAAGGCTTTGGCCCGCCAATGCCCGGTTTCAAGCATACCAAGCCCGGCGACCTCGAAGCGGTCAAGGCTCTTATCACTCCCCAGACCTGCGCCATCCTGATCGAGACGGTGCAGGGCGAGGGCGGCGTGACCGCCATGACGACGGAATTCATGCAGGGCCTGCGCGCGCTGTGCGACCAGCACGGCATGCTGCTGATCCTGGATGAAGTGCAGTGCGGCTATGGCCGGACGGGACGCTTCTTTGCCTTCGAATGGGCCGGTATCACGCCCGATATCGTCGCGGTGGCCAAGGCCATCGGCGGCGGCTTCCCGCTGGGTGCCTGCCTCGCCAAGGGCGAGGTTGCCGCGTCCATGGTGCCGGGCACGCATGGCTCGACCTATGGCGGCAACCCGCTGGCCACCGCCGTGGGCAATGCCGTGCTCGACCGCATCCTGGCGCCCGGCTTCATCGACCATGTCAACCAGATGGGCCAGAAGCTGGCCTGGCACCTGCAGCAGCTGGCGCAGAAATATCCCGACTATGTGCTCGAACTGCGCGGCAAGGGTCTGCTTGCCGGCATCAAGATCACCCCGCCGGTACGGGATTTCGTGGCGCGGCTGCGCGACGATCACCGCATGCTGGCCATCGGCGCCGGCGACAACGTATTGCGGCTCATTCCGCCGCTGATCGTCACCGAGGCGGAGATCGAGGAAGCCATGGCCAAGCTCGGCGCCGCCTTCGACGCCATAGAGGCCGAGACGGCGTCGGTTCCGGCAGTCGGCTGAAATGAAACTGGCTGTCCGCTATTATGGTCGGCGACGACGCGGTTTGTTTCCTCCGCCCTGAGGCGGGGAGAACGCGCATTCGCATCGACCATCCATAGCGTCACAAAGGAACCCGGCCCATGACCTCGACCGGCACCCCAAGGCATTTTCTTTCCATCGACGATTTCACCTATCCCGAACTGCGCGGCATGCTCGATGCCGCAGTCTCCCTCAAGGCGGGCCTCAGGGAAGGCCACCGCCCGCAGCCGCTCAAGGACAAAGTCCTGGCGATGATCTTCGACAAGCAGTCGACCCGCACCCGCGTCAGCTTCGACGTCGGCATGCGCCAGCTGGGCGGCGAGACCATCATGCTCTCCGGGCAGGAGATGCAGCTCAGCCGCGAGGAAACCCTGGCCGATACGGCCAAGGTGATGAGCCGCTACGTCGATGCCATCATGATCCGCATCCTCAGCCACGCCGACCTGCTCGAGCTGGCCGAAGGCGCCACCGTCCCCGTCATCAACGGCCTGACGCGCCGCGCCCATCCCTGCCAGATCATGGCGGACCTGATGACGTTCGAGGAGCACCGCGGTCCCATCAAGGGCGCCAAGGTCGCCTGGGTGGGTGACAGCAACAATGTGCTCCATTCCTGGGTGAACGCGGCCGAGCTGTTCGAATGCGAACTGACCATCGCCGTGCCGGATGAATACAGCCCGGAAAAAGACCTGATGGAAGACATCCGCCGCGCCGGCAAATATGTGAAGCTCATTGAGGACCCGCGAGAGGCCGTCGAAGGGGCGGACCTGGTCCTGGCCGATACCTGGGTGTCCATGGGTGACGTGGATGCCGCCGAGCGCCGCCGGGTCTTGAAACCGTACCAGGTCAACACCAACTTGATGGCCTTGGCGGACAAGAACGCCCTTTTCATGCACTGCCTGCCCGCCCATCGCGGCGACGAGGTGACCGACGAGGTAATCGATGGTCCCCAGTCGGTGGTGTTCGACGAGGCCGAAAACCGCCTGCATGCCCAAAAAGCCATCCTGTGCTGGGCCTTCGGCGTCGAGACCAATTAGTCGGTCCGACTTTAGCCGCCTGTGATACCATCGCTGCGTCGCTCCCGCCGGACGGGAGTGACGCAGTGGTCTTTCCGGGCGCCCGAAGGATCGGCCTACCGAAAGCCACGTGACCACAATGACCACGGATACGACTGCCATGAGCGAGAACCTGATGAGTGCCCTGGGGCTCGACCGGCCGGAAAGCGGCGATGATACCGTGGTGCCGTTCACCCTGGACAAGCTCGATACCCGCGGCCGCAGCGTGCGGCTGGGCGACGCGCTCGATACCATCCTCAGCCGCCACAATTATCCGGCCCCGGTTGCTCGCCTGCTCGGCGAGGCCGTGGTGCTGGCCGCCCTGATTGGCTCGTCCCTCAAGTTCGAGGGCCGTTTCATCATGCAGACCCAGACCGACGGGCCGGTCAACCTGATCGTCGTCGACTTCGACGCACCGGACGGGCTGCGCGGCTATGCCCGCTTCGACCGCGACGCGCTGCTCAAGGCCGCCGAGGAAGGCCGCACCAGACCCAGCGAGTTGCTGGGCAATGGCCACCTGGCGATGACCATCGACCAAGGTGCTCATACCGAGCGCTACCAGGGCATCGTGGCCCTGCATGGCAATTCGCTCGAAGAAGTGGCGCACACCTATTTCATGCAGTCCGAGCAGATCCCGACGCAGGTACGCATTGCCGTCGCCGAATTCACCAGGAAGGGCGACCACCGGCCGCATTGGCGCGCCGGCGGCGTGCTGATCCAGCATCTGCCCGAGCATGGCATGTCGCAGATGGCCGACTTGCCCGGCGATGGCAATTTCGACAATCCGGAAACGGCCGATCCCGATTTCGTCGAAGCCGATGGCTGGAACGAGGCCAAGGTGCACCTGGCAACGCTGGACGATCTCGAACTGGCGGACCCGGACCTGAGTTCGGAACGCCTGCTGTTCCGGCTCTACCACGAGACCGGCGTACGGGTGTTCACGCCGCTGCCTGTCGTCGAGCGCTGCACCTGCTCGGCCGATCGTATCGAGGACATGCTGGCCACCAGCTTCACCGCCGAGGATCGCGAGGAAATGGCAGTCGACGGCGAGATCGAAGTGGTCTGCGAGTTCTGTTCGACCGCCTATCGGTTCAACCCGCATCAGTTCAACGCCAAGCACTGAGTATCGGGAACGGCTGCCGGCCCGGCCGCCGTTCCCATCCTGGCACGCCAAGCATTTCCACTCGATCGTCCCGCACGCCATAGTATCGGCCTGGCCGAACTGGCTTTTTATTCAAATCCATACCAGTATCGATCCCGCGAGGTCTGCGCCCCTGGTGCAGGCCGTCTCTTGCTGGGGGGCAGGGTCATGCGGATAGACATGGCAATTTGGGTCTTGGTGGGTCGATGGTCGAGGCGCCAGCGCTGATCGAGGTCCTCGACCATGTCCGATGCGCTGGACCTAACCCAGGCCATTCTCGGCGAGCGTGACGATGCCCGCGCCCTGCGGGTGCTGGAGGCCGCGCTCGAACGCGAAGTGGACGTGCTGCGCTATTGCGCCGCCACGCTGGGTCTTGGCACCGACCTGGTCATGGAGCGGGCCGCCAGCTGGGCCGGCTACGCCTTTTATGAGCGAGTGCCACCTGGCGTCATGGGTGATGCGCAACCAACCCGGCTCGAGGCTCTCGCCAGCATTCGGATGCTTCGCGTGCAATTGTTCGACCGCGAGGTGGCCTTCACCGCGCCCGAATTCTTCGAGGTCATCCGCCTCAAGCACAAGCGCAGCGTCACGCCGCGGCTTGCCAACCTGTTGTTCTTCGTGCCCGAGCCGGCGCTGCGCGAGTATCTGGCCGAGGCGGCAGGCCCTGCGCTGATCGACGCGGCCCGCCAGGAACTGGCGCGGCGTTGGCCCTATGCCTCGGCCAGTCTGGAACTCACGCGGTTGGCGCGCACCGGCTTTGTGTCCGCGCTGGCGCTGCTGTCTTGCATGTTGCTGCTGGCGCCGTTCGTCGCGCAGCTTTGGTTGCTGCCGCTGGCTTTCGTCATGCTGGTCTTGCCCGCCGCCATCCGCCTTGGCGCGATGTTCACCCCGGTCAAGCCACCCCCGGCGGCCCGGCGCCCGCCCGACGAGGAATTGCCCGATTACTCGGTGCTGATCCCGCTGCACAACGAGGCCGGCATGGTCCCCCAGCTCTATGCCGCCATGGCCGCGCTGGACTATCCGGCCGAGCGTCTGGATATCAAATTCGTGGTGGAGGCGCGCTCGGTCGAAACCATAAAGGCGGTCCGCGCCGGTCTGGCCGATCCCCGCTTTTCGCTGGTGACGGTGCCCGACGCCATGCCCCGCACCAAGCCCAAGGCGCTCGACTTTGCCCTGCCGCTGTGCCGGGGTGAGCATGTCGTTGTCTTCGATGCCGAGGACGTGCCCGATCCCGATCAGCTATGGAAGGCCGCGCTGCGCTTTCGCGACGATGACGACCTGGTCTGCCTGCAGGCGAGCCTGGTGATCGACAATAATCGCCGCAACTGGCTGGCGGCCTTGTTTGCCGGTGAATATGCCGGCCTGTTCCTGGTGCTGCTGCCAGCGCTGGCCCGCTGGCGCCTGCCCATGCCGCTGGGCGGAACCTCCAACCATTTCCGGCTCAGGGCCCTGCGCGAGCTGGGTGGCTGGGACGCCTACAATGTCACCGAGGATGCCGATCTCGGCCTTCGCCTGGCGCGGCGGAAACTCCGGGTCGACGTGCTGGCCTCGGCGACGCGCGAGACGGCGCCGACCCAGCTCGGGCCGTGGATCGGTCAGCGTACCCGCTGGATGAAGGGCTGGATGCAGACCTTTATCGTGCACAATCGCGATCCTGGCCGGCTGATCGCCGAGATGGGCTTGCCATCTTTCCTGGTGGTCGAGGCCCTGCTGCTTGGCATGATCCTGGCGCCGATGCTGCATTGCGGCTTTGCCATTGTGCTGCTGATACGCGGCTTTGCCGGGCTGGGTTGGTTCGACAGCGACGTATGGAGCGCGTTTTATATAGCGGTGCTGGCGCTGGGCTATGGCAGCGCCCTGGCCATGACGGTGCTTGGCCTGCTCAGGCTTGGCAGGATGGCGCTGCTGCCCGCCCAGGCAGGCCTGCCGGTCTACTGGCTGTTGATGGGCTATGCGACCCTTCGCGCCGCCATCGAACTCCTCTGGCGCCCCTTTTACTGGTTCAAGTCGCCGCATCGGCCGATCGACCGGCCGCGAATGCATTGGAGGCGGCAAGCCCGCTGGTGGGGCAGGCGTGCCGATCAGCTCGACTAGCTACCGGCTGAGCGTGCCGTATTTGCGCTGGTTGCCGGCGACACGCGTGCCGAACACGCGGTCGCGGCCGGCAGCCTTGGCGCTGTAGAGCGCCTCATCGGCAGTCTGGATGAGTTCGGCCGCGCTGCGATGGAGATTGTCCTGCATGTAGGTGGCGACACCAACGCTTGCCGTCAGGAAGCGCCGCTCGCTGCCGCGATGAGGCAACTTGGCCTCGGCGAGTGACCGCCGGAAAGCCTCGGCAACCAGGTAGGCACCGTCTTCGTCGGTATCGGGCAGGATGGCGGCAAATTCCTCGCCACCATATCGCGCCGCCGCGTCGGCGGGTCGCTTCAGCGCACCGCGAAGGTGCCTGGCCACCAGCTTGAGCGCCTCGTCGCCGGCCGGGTGGCCGTATTCGTCGTTATAGGCCTTGAAGCGGTCGACATCGATCAGCAGCAGGCTCATCGGCAGCGCGGCGCGCGCGCTGCGGGCAATCTCGGTTTCCATCACCTCGTCGAAGGCGCGGCGGTTGAGCAGGCCCGTCAGGCCGTCGGTGCGGACCAGGTGCTTGAGCTGATCGGCGGCAGAATGCAGCGCGAGCTCGGTGGTCTTGAGCCGGGTCACATCTGTTACCACGACCAGGGTCTTGCCTTCGCTGGTCGGACGGGTGCGCAACTGCAGCCATCGTCCGTCGAACAGGTTGACCTCTTCTTCCGTCTCGCGGTGGAGGTTGGCGAGGATCTGGTCCATCCAGGCCCGCTCCTGGCCGGCGGGAACATTGAGTTGCTCGCCGGTCTTGACCACCTCCTGCAGGACGTCACGCAGGTTGGCGCCGGCCCGGCGGAGGTGGCTGGTATAGGGAAAACTGGCGCTATACTGCTCGTTGCACAGGATGATATTGCCCTGGCGGTCGAACATGGCCAGGCCATCCGACATTTCCGCCAGCGCGTAGGACAGCGTATTGCGGCTGTCGATCAGATCCTGCTGCAACTGGCGGTCCGCGGTGATGTCGCGGGTGACGCCGGCAATGCCGATCATTTCGCCATTGGCCGAATGCAGCGGCACCTTGGCGGTGGCAAACCATCGCTCGTTACCGGTCTCGTCGACCAGCGCCTCCTCGAACTCGACCTGCGGCTCTCGCCGCTCGATGAGGCTCTGCTCGGCTGCGAACAGCGCCTCGGCTCGCTCAGGCGTGGTGATGTCGAAATCGGATTTGCCGATCATCTCACCCGGATCGGAAAATCCGTGCAGCCTTGCCACCCGCTCGTTGACCGCAGCGAAGCGACCGTTGCGATCCTTGATGTAGTTGTAGTCGGGCGACTGGGCCAGGGCGGCTGCCAGTAGGTCATGCTCGGCTGCGAACCGGCGGGCATGGAGGAAAATCACGCTGGCCAGCATGATGGCAATGGTATTGAGCACTGCCAACGGCACCAGGTTCTGCGGGTTGGCGGTTTGCTGGAGGACGGCGCTCACGGTCGAAGCCATCGCGGTCGCCACACCCAGGCCCAGGGCGTGCCAGACGGTGATGGTCCTCCCGCTGACAAGGAAGCGGAACCCCAAACCCATAAATGCCACCACGATCATGGTCGCCATGGCTGGCAGGGCGCCGGCCCCGCCCATGATCGCCCGATAGGTCAATGACATGAGAAGCGTGATCAGACCGGCCAGTGGTCCGCCGAAGAACGCGGAAACCGCCACCAGTGACAGGCGCAGGTCGAGGAAGCGGCCCGGAGTAACTTCGGCAGACATCAGCATGGTGCTGACCGCGCCCATGCCCATGCACAGGCCGAACAGGGCGGCGCGGACGGCGCCGGGCACCCCCCGCAGCCAGAAACGGGCATGGGCCCATGCAAGGACAAACAGAGCGACGACGGCAAGATTGCCAGCCAGCATCTGCCATGATGACGTCAATCAGGCCTCCTGTCAGGCCGGGGCCGTCTGCCCCATGGACCTCCCAGAAGTATCAGCGAAGCGTTGTCCAATCCTGAATCGGAAAGCGACATTCATCCGCTTGCCGTCAGCACCTCGTTAGCTGCGCAGGCCAGGCGCCTCGTGGCCGGTCGATTGCACATATTCGGTGTAGCCGCCGCCATAGACATGCACGCCCTCTGGCGTCAGCTCCAGCACGCGGTTGCTGAGCGCCGCCAGGAAATGGCGGTCGTGGCTGACGAACAGCATGGTGCCTTCATACTGGCTGAGCGCGCTGATCAGCATTTCCTTAGTGGCGATGTCGAGGTGGTTGGTCGGTTCGTCCAGCACCAGGAAATTCGGCGGATCGAACAGCATCATCGCCATCACCAGCCGGGCTTTTTCGCCACCCGACAGCACGCGGCACTTCTTGTCGATCTCGTCGCCCGAAAAACCGAAGCACCCTGCCAGTGCCCGCAGCGGCGCCTGGCCAGCCTGGGGGAAACTGCTCTCGAGCTGCTGGAACACGGTCAGCTCACCGTCGAGCACATCCATGGCATGCTGGGCGAAATAGGCCATCTTGACCGAGGGGCCACGCGTTACCGTGCCGGTATCGGGGTCGGCCGTGCCGGTGACCAGCTTGAGCAAGGTCGACTTGCCGGCGCCGTTCACGCCCATGATGCACCAGCGCTCGCGACGGCGCACATGGAAATCGAGCCCGTCATAGATGGTGCGGTCGCCATAGCTCTTGGAAACACCCTTGAGCAGGGCCACGTCTTCGCCCGAGCGCGGGGCAGGGCGGAATTCGAACTCGACCGTCTGGCGCCGCTTGGGCGGCTCGACCCGGTCGATCTTGTCAAGCTTCTTGACCCGGCTCTGCACCTGCGCGGCATGGCTCGCGCGCGCCTTGAAGCGGGCGATGAAGTCGAGCTCCTTGGCCAGCATGGCCTGCTGGCGCTCGAATTGCGCCTGCTGGTTCTTCTCGGCAATGGCGCGCTGGGCCTGGTAGAATTCATAGTTGCCCGAATAGGTGGTCAGCGACCCCGCATCGATCTCGATGATCTTTGTGCAGATGCGGTTCATGAATTCGCGGTCATGCGAGGTCATGAACAGGGCGCCCGAATAGTTCTGCAGGAAATCTTCCAGCCAGATCAGCGACTCGAGGTCGAGGTGGTTGCTCGGTTCGTCGAGCAGCAGGGCATCGGGGCGCATGAGCAGGATGCGGGCCAGCGCCACGCGCATCTTCCAGCCGCCCGAGAGCGCGCCGACATCGCCATCCATCATGGCCTGCGAGAAGCCCAGGCCATCGAGCACTTCGCGGGCGCGACCATCGAGCGAATAACCGTCGAGTTCTTCGAACTGGTGCTGCACTTCGCCGTAGCGCTCGATGATGGCGTCCATCTGGCCGGCCTTGTCGGGGTCGCCCATATCGGCTTCGAGCGCCCGCATCTCCGCGATGAGCGCGCTGACCGGGCCGGCGCCGTCCATCACCTCGGCAACGACAGGACGGCCGCTCATCTCGCCGACATCCTGGCTGAAATAGCCGATGCTCGTGCCGCGATCGACCGACACCTGGCCCTCGTCGGGCTGTTCCTCGCCGGTAATCATGCGGAACAAAGTGGTCTTGCCGGCGCCATTGGGGCCGACCAGGCCCACCTTCTCGCCCTTGAGCAGGGTCGCCGATGCGTCGATGAAGACAATCTGCTTGCCGTTCTGCTTGCCGATGGATTCAAGACGGATCATGCCGGGGGACGTTCCTGTACGCGGGAGTGCGCCCGTAAAGCATTGCTGGCCCCGGGGCGCAAGGCTGCCGGTGTCACAGGAGGCATGCGATCAGCCCAGCGCCGCAGCCAGGTGATCGAAGACCAGCCGGATGCGGCGGCTGGTATGGAGCTCGCGATGCACCGCCAGCCAGATCGGCACCTCGAAGGGCGGCAGCTCCGGCAAGACCGGCTCGATGCCCTCGACGCCTTCGGCGGCGTCGCGGAACATCACGCCAATCCCCAGGCCTTGCCGGATCATTTCCCAGGCAGTCACCACGCTGCCGGTGGTCCAGCGGAAGTTGCGCCGCGTCACCGGCACGCCGCGGGCATTGAGCTCGCCCACCAGGCCATCGGTTGCCGAATAGCCAATGAAGTCGGCCTCGGCGAGCGCGGCGCCGGTGTTAGGTCGGCCTTGGGCATCGAGGTAGTCCGTGGCAGCGTAGAGGCGCGCGGTGGTGCCGCGACAGCGCCGGGCGATGAGGTCCGGTTGTTCGGGCGGGACGTGGCGGATGGCGATGTCGGCTTCGCGGCGCATCAGGTCGCGGACGTCGTTGGCGGCGATGATTTCGATCTCGATCCCGGGCGCCGCCTCATGCAGGCTCTTGAGGATAGGCGGCAGCGTATAGGCGGCGACGATGTCGCTGGCGGTGATGCGCACCAGGCCCTCGATCGATTGCGACTGGCCGGAGGCGATGAGCGTGAGCCGGCTGGCGGCCTCGCTCATTGAGCGCGCCGACTCGAACAGCTCGCGGCCCGCCGCGGTCAGGCTCAGCGAACGCCCGACCCGCTCGAACAGCATCACGCCCAGGTCCTGTTCCAGCGCGGCTACCTGGCGGCCCACCGTAGGTTGAGTGAGGCCAAGCTCCCGTGCGGCGGCCGACAGCGAGCCGGTCTCGACGGTGGCGAGAAAGGCGTGCAGCTGGTTCCAGTCGGGATAGTGCGAATTCATGCACCCACGTATATTCCTCGTACGAATTTCTGCAATTTTGTTTCACGGCATTGCTCCCTATCCTGCTTTTAGATTTGAGGAGTGGGACATGGGCGAAGACAGGTTCTGGGACAGGTTGGCCGACCGCTATGCGCGCCAGCCGATCGCCGACGAGGCGGCGTATCAGCGCAAGCTGCAGATCACGCGCGGCTATCTGCAGCCCGACATGGAAGTGATGGAATTCGGCTGCGGCACTGGTGGGACCGCCATTCATCACGCGCCATACGTCCGGCACGTTACGGCCATCGACTTCTCGGCCGCCATGCTGGCCATTGCCCGCGACAAGGCTGCAAGGGCAGGGGTGTCTAATGTCAGCTTCGCGCAGGCCGACATCACCGGCTTCACAGCCCAGGACAACAGCTTCGACGTGATCCTCGGCCTCAGCATCCTGCACTTGCTGGCCGACAAGGATGCCGTCATCGCCAAGGTGTTCCGCTTGCTCAAGCCTGGCGGGCTGTTCATCAGCAGCACGACCTGTCTTGGCGATACGGCGGCCGCATTCAAGTTCATCGCCCCTCTGGGCAAGTCACTGGGCCTCCTCCCGCAACTTGACGTCATGACGACCAGCGACCTCGTGGCCAGCATTCGAGGGGCCGGATTCATCGTCGAGGAGCAGTGGCAGCCCGGCAAGGGAAAGGCCGTCTTCATCATCGCACGCGCCCATTCTCCCTCGAACAGCACAGAGGAGGCCAAAACTGATCGAGCTATCGTTCAGCGCTGACATAAGAAAAATCAGTTGATTAGTGCGGTCGGGACCACAAGTTCCACCGCCGCGCTTTCCCTATTTACATATAATAGTACTTTATATAGCGTCTGCCCATCGTCGCAGGTGAATACGCCGCGGCGTCCACATTGGGAGGACATCGTGACCCTTATCTCCAAGCTCGCCATCGCGGCGAGCCTCGCTACCGCTTTGACTTCTGTCAGCATCGCCCAGGAAAACCTCAAGGGCCTGACCATCGGCTTCAGCCAGATCGGTTCGGAATCGGGCTGGCGCGCTGCCGAAACGTCGGTCACCAAGCAGCAGGCCGAAGCCCTCGGCATCGACCTCAAGTTTGCCGACGCGCAGCAGAAGCAGGAAAACCAGATCAAGGCCATCCGCGGCTTCATCGCTCAGGGCGTTGACGCCATCCTGGTCGCCCCCGTTGTCGCCACCGGCTGGGAAGACGTGCTGACCGAAGCCAAGGAAGCCGAAATCCCTGTCATGCTGCTCGACCGCGGCGTCGATGCCCCCGAAGACCTCTACCTGACCTCCGTCGCGTCCGACCAGGTTCTGGAAGGTCGCGTGGCCGGCGAATGGCTGGTCAAGGAAGTCGGCGACGCTGACTGCAATGTCGTCGAACTGCAGGGCACCGTCGGCTCGACCCCGGCGATCAACCGCAAGAAGGGCTTTGAAGAAGCCATTGCCGGCCACGCCAATATCGTGATCGCGCAGAGCCAGACCGGTGACTTCACCCGCGCCAAGGGCAAGGAAGTCATGGAAGCCTTCATCAAGTCGTCCAACAACGGCGCCGACATCTGCGCTGTCTACGCCCACAATGACGACATGGCCGTTGGCGCCATCCAGGCGATCAAAGATGCCGGCCTCAAGCCCGGCACCGACATCAAGGTCGTTTCGATCGACGCAGTGCCCGATATCTTCGCCGCCATGGCTGCCGGCGAAGCCAACGCGACCGTTGAACTGACCCCCGACATGGCCGGCCCGGCCTTCGCGGCTCTGTCGGCCTACCTGGCTGACGGCACCGAGCCGGAAAAGTTCATCATCACCGAGTCCAAGCTCTACACCCCTGCCGACGATCCGCAGGGCGAATATGATCGCCGCAAGGGCCTGGGCTACTGAGCTCGGATTAAGACTTGCCACCGGACGGCACCTCCCCCTTGATGGGGGAGGTTGGGAGGGGGTGTTGATAGCCACGATATCGGGGCTCTCGCACCCCCTCCCTTGATCCCTCCCCACAAGGGGGAGGGGTGTCGACTGATCGCTCGGTGGTCACCAAGGGGGAGCGGCAACATGGCAGACGGCGAATACGTGCTGGAAGCACGCGGCGTCCTCAAGATTTTCGGCAACCACGTCGCCCTCGATGGCGTCGACTTCGGGTTGCGCGCTGGCGAAGTCCACGCCCTTCTGGGCGAGAACGGCGCGGGCAAATCCACCCTCATCAAGATCCTGACCGGCGCCTACCAGCCCGATGGCGGCGGCGTATATGTCGATGGCACCAAGGTGTCGCTCGACAATCCCCTCCACGCCCAGACCTTCGGCATCGGCACGGTGTACCAGGAGGTCAACCTCCTGCCCAACCGCTCGGTGGCCGAGAACCTGTTCCTGGGTCACCAGCCGCGCCGCTTCGGTTTTGTCGATTTCCGCAAGATGGAAGCCGATGCCCGCGCGCTGCTGGCAAACTACGACCTCCATATCGACCCATCGAGCGAGTTGGGCACCCATTCGGTCGCCGTGCAGCAGATCGTCGCCATCGCCCGCGCCGTCCAGCTGTCGGGCAAGGTGCTGATCCTGGACGAACCCACGGCCAGCCTCGACCGCAACGAGGTCGAGCGCCTGTTCGAAGTGGTACGCGGCCTCAAGGCCAGGGGCCTCGCCATCATCTTCATCACCCATTTCCTCGACCAGGTCTTCGCCATTTCCGACCGCGTCACCGTGCTGCGCAACGGCAGGCTGATCGAAACGCGCGACCTCACCACCCTCAGCCGTACCGATGTCGTGCGCCTCATGCTGGGCAAGGACATCGCCTTTTCCGGCGCCACCGATGTGGAGCCGAGCGAAAATCCGGACGAGGTGCTGGTCGAGTTCAAATCCTATGGCAAGAAGCGCAGCGTGCAGCCCTTCGATCTCACCATCCACAAGGGTGAGGTGGTCGGCGTCGCCGGACTGCTCGGCTCCGGCCGCACGGAAATGGCGCGCATCATGTTTGGGCGCGACCCGGCCGACCAGGGGACGGTGGCCGTCAACGGCATAGCTACCGCCATTCGCAAGACCACCGACGCCATCAAGCTGGGCTTCGGCTTCTGCCCCGAGGATCGCAAGGCCGAAGGTATTCTCGGCGACCTCAGCGTGCGCGAGAACATCGTCATCGCGCTCCAGGGCAAGCTGGGCTGGTTCAAGGCGCTCAATCGCGACGAGCAGCTCGAAATCGCCGGCCGCTTCGGCGAGGCCATGGACATCCGCGCGGCGTCGCTCGACATGGCGGTCAAGCTCCTTTCGGGCGGCAACCAGCAGAAGGTGATCCTGTCGCGCTGGCTGGCCACCGATCCGGCTTTCCTTATTCTGGACGAACCCACCCGCGGCATCGACGTCGGCGCCCATGCCGAAATCGTCCGCACCATCAACCGCCTGCGCGAAGACGGCATGGCCATGCTGGTCATTTCGTCCGAACTGGACGAGGTCGTCGCCTACAGCTCGCGCATCGTGGTGATGCGCGATCGCGAAATGGTCGCCGAGCTGCGCGGCAAGAACATCAACCCCGGAGTGATCGTGCAGGCCATCGCCAACTACAATGATGAGGCCGTGGCATGAAACGGCTCCATCTCGAACGCCTTGCCAATCCGCAACTCCTGGCCCTGATTGCCGTCCTGCTGATCAACTGGATGCTGTTCCCCAGCTTCTTCCGCATCTCCTGGCAGGATGGGCGCCTGTTCGGCAGCCTGATCGACGTGCTCAATCGCGGTGCGCCGGTAGCGATCCTTGCCATCGGCATGACCGGCGTCATCGCCACCAAGGGCGTGGACTTGTCGGTGGGCGCCATCATGGCCGTCTGCGGCGCCGTCGCCGCCACCATGGTGGTTGCCGGTTATCCGACGCCCATCGCGGTCGTAGCTGCGCTCGCGGTCGGCCTGGTCTGCGGCCTGTGGAACGGGTTCCTCGTCGCCGTGCTCGATATCCAGCCCATCATTGCGACGCTCGTGCTGATGGTGGCCGGGCGCGGCATCGCCCAGCTCATTACCGAAGGCTATATCGTCACCTTCAACGAACCCTCGCTGATCTTCATCGGCACGGGATCATTCCTCGGTTTCCCCATGGCCGCGGTCATTGCGCTGGTGCTGATGATCCTGGTGACGCTGCTGGTGCGGCGCACCGCGATCGGCCTTTTCGTCCAGGCCATCGGCGTCAACCGCGCGGCCGCTTCGCTGGCCGGCATCCATAGCCGCATGCTGCTGATGCTGGTCTATGCGCTGAGCGGCTTCTGCGCCGCCGTCGCCGGCATCATCGTGGCCGCCGATATCCGCGGCGCCGATGCCAACAATTCCGGCCTCTGGCTCGAACTCGATGCCATCCTGGCCGTGGTCATCGGCGGCACGTCGCTTTTGGGCGGCAAGTTCTCGATCCCGCTGGCGGTGGTCGGCGCCCTTATTATCCAGGCCATGAATACCGGTATCCTGGTCTCCGGTTTCCGGCCAGAATTCAACCTCATCGTCAAGGCCGGGATGATCATCCTCATCCTTATGCTGCAGTCGCCCCTGGTGACCAACGCAGCCGGCTTCTTCAAACGCGACGTCAGGCAGGCGGGCCCGAAATGAAACGCAGTCTTCGGCCCCTGGCCGCTACCGCCGTCATCTTTCTGATCTGCTACGCCCTGAGCGTGGTGCAGTTTCCCGGCATGCTGTCCACCCGCGTGCTCGGCAATTTCCTCACCGACAATGCCTTCCTGGGCATCGCAGCGGTGGGCATGACCTTCGTCATCATCTCGGGTGGCATCGACCTCTCGGTGGGGGCCGTCATCGGCTTCACCGGCGTGCTGGTGGCGGTGCTGATTTCGTGGATGGGTTTGCATCCCCTGGTGGCCTTCGTCATAGCGCTGGCCATCGCGGCCCTGTTTGGTGGCGCCATGGGGGCCGCGATCCACTACCTGCAGGTTCCCAGCTTCATCGTGACCCTGGCCGGCATGTTCCTGGCCCGCGGCGGTGCTTCGGTCATCACCCAGGATTCGGTGCCGATCAACCACGAGTTCTACACCACCATATCCGATCTCATCATCCGCCTACCCGGTGGCGGTCGGCTGAGCTTTATCGGCCTGCTGATGGTCGCCGTGTTCCTGGTCGGCGCGCTGCTGGCGCACCGCACCCGGTTCGGCTCCTATGTCTATGCGCTGGGCGGCAATCCCGTCTCGGCCTCACTCATGGGCGTGCCAGTGGCGCGCACGACCGTGCAGATTTATATGCTGTCGAGCGTTCTGGCGGCCTTGGCAGGAATCGTCTTTTCACTCTACACATCGGCCGGCTATCCGCTGGCGGCAGTGGGCGTGGAGCTCGACGCGATCAGCGCGGTGGTCATCGGCGGCACGTTGCTGACGGGCGGTTACGGCTTCATCCTGGGCTCGTTCGTCGGCGTCATGCTGCTTGGCCTGGTCCAGACCTACATCATCTTCGACGGCACGCTGTCGAGCTGGTGGACCAAGATCGTGATTGGTGTGTTGCTGTTCTTGTTCATTGTGCTGCAGCGCATCATATTTGCCGCCTCCGCTCCCGGAGAAGAGGCGCCCGAGAAAGCGTAGCATGATCGAAGCAGGCAGCCTTATCCGCTCGCTGTCCGGCCGACCCGCTGCGCGGAACTTCCATACATTCGTCATCAACGAGATCGGGCAGGGCATCGTCACCGGCAAATATCCGGTGGGTTCCATTCTCGCGAGCGATGCGGTGATGATGGAAACCTACGGCGTCTCGCGCACCGTGCTGCGCGAGGCGCTCAAGACGCTGGAGGCCAAGGGCCTGGTCGAGGCGCGGCCCAAGGTGGGCACCCGGGTATCGCTGCCCAGCCGTTGGAGCTTCTTCGACCCGCAGGTGCTGTCCTGGCATTTCTACGCCGAGCCCGACCGGCACTTCTACGAGAGCCTGTTCGATATTCGACGGGCGCTGGAAACCCGGGCAGCGGCCCTCGCGACCCAGCGGCGTACCGCCGAAAACATCCGCGTCATGAAATACTGGCTGCACCAGATGGAGTCCGCCGGCGGCGATCTGGAGAACCACGGCGTCGCCGCGCTTGAAATCCACCGCACTATTGCCGAGACCTCCGGCAGCCCGCTGCTGCGCTCGGTCACCGGCATTGTCGAGCTGACGCTCGCCCTGGCGCTCAAGCAATGCCTGGCCACCGGTCCGGGGGACTATCTGTCGACGACGCTCGAAGCGCTGACCCGGCTGGTGGCTGCCATCGGCAGTGCCGACGCCGCCACGGCCACGGATATCGTCACCGAAGTCATCGACCTCGACGAGAACAGGGTAATGGCTCTGCTCTAGTTCGCCGGACAAAGTCTTGCGGCGCGCTGCATTGACAGCGGGCCGCATCCCGCCGGATAAGTATCGTAGGCTTTGATACAAATAGCGCCCAGCCCGCAGCAACGGATGTACAATGAGCCGGAATTTTCTGCTGATCGACCCCGAGGAAGGCATGGAAGTGCTCAAGGGGCTGGCTTCGCCGATCCGGGTGAAAATACTCAAGGCGCTCCGCCAGAAGGGTCCGCTCAACGGCAATGAAATTGCCGAGCATCTTGACCTGCCGCAGTCGACGGTCTCGACCAACCTGCAGATCCTGGAAAGCTCCGGCCTGATCCGCATGGAGACGCAGAAGGCCCGCAAGGGCAATCAGAAGGTGTGCCACTCCGCCTTCGACGAAGTGGTGGTGATGTTCAAGGAGGATTCCAGTCCTCCGCGCGAAAACACCATCGAAGTGGCCATGCCGCTGGGGCTCTATACCAGCTGCGAAGTCTCGGCGCCCTGCGGCTCCTGCTCGGTCGAAGGCATTATCGGCCTGCTCGATGTGCCCGATTCCTTCCTCAATCCCGAGCGCATGAAGGCGGGATTGATCTGGTTCACTCGGGGGTATCTCGAATACCAGTTTCCCAACAACGCCAAGTTGGCGCTGCGCAAGATCGAGGCCATCGAATTCTCGATGGAACTGAGCTCGGAAGTACCCGGCACTTCGGCCGACTGGCCCAGCGATATCACGCTATCGGTCAACGGCACCGAGATCGGCAACTGGACCTCGCCGGGGGATTTCGGCGACAAGCGTGGCGTCTATACGCCCGACTGGTGGAAGCTCAAGGGCAGCCAGTATGGCAAGCTCAAGAGCTGGCGGGTGACGCAGAACGGCACGTTCGTCGATGGAATGAAGATATCCCCAGTCTCGCTGGGTGACCTCGACCTCACGACGCACCACTCCATCCGGTTGCGCATTGCGGTCAAGGATGATGCCAAACACCCGGGCGGCGTGAACATTTTCGGTCGCGGCTTCGGCAACTACGACCAGGACATCATCATGCGGCTGCAAACCGAGCGGTAGCATTTATCATATTTTTCCTCGCCCCTATTGCGTCGGCGCACAGCGCTCGTTTAAAACGCAGTACCTGATATAAATCAGAAAATGGGTACGGAGGAAAACAATGAAGGCGTCCGTCGTCGCGCACAAGGACTTTACGATCAGCAAGATCGATGATCGCGTCTATGGCGCATTCCTGGAGCATCTCGGCCGGGCCATCTACGAGGGCATTTACGAGCCCGACCACCCGACCGCCGACAAGGACGGGATGCGGGGCGACGTGGTCAAGCTTGTCAAGGATCTCAACGTTCCCGTCGTGCGCTACCCCGGCGGCAACTTCGTTTCTGCCTATAACTGGGAAGACGGCATCGGCCCGCGCGACCAGCGCCCGGTCCGCCTCGATCTTGCCTGGCACACCTCCGAAAGCAATGCCGTTGGCATCCACGAATTTGCCGACTGGTGCGCCACCGTCGGCACCGAAATGATGCTGGCCGTGAACCTGGGTTCGCGCGGCGTCGACGATGCCCGCAACTTCCTCGAATATGTGAACCATCCCGGCGGCTCCTACTGGAGCGACCTGCGCATCAAGAACGGCCGCAAGGAGCCCTGGAACGTCAAGCTCTGGTGCCTTGGCAACGAAATGGACGGCCCCTGGCAGGTCGGCCACAAGGATGCCGATGAATACGGCAAGCTGGCCGCCAACACGGCGCGCGCCATGCGCATGTTCGACAAGTCGCTCGAACTGGTAGTCTGCGGTTCCTCGCACATGGACATGCCCAGCTTCCCCGACTGGGAGCGCATCGTGCTCGAGCACACCTACGAGCATGTCGATCACATCAGCCTGCACATGTACTTCGCCAACCGCGATGACAACACGCCCAACTACCTCGGGCTGAGCCACAAGCTCGACCGCTACATCGAGACGGTGGCCTCCACAATCAAGCAGGTGAAGGTCAAGAAGAAGTCCAAGAAGGACGTCTACATTTCCTTCGACGAATGGAACGTCTGGTACCACTCCAACAAGAAGGACCGGGAAATCCTGGACGGCAACAGCGGCTGGCCGCATGCGCCCGGCCTGCTCGAAGACATCTACAATTTCGAAGACGTGCTGATGGTGGGGCTGATCCTCAACACCTTCATTCGCCGCTCCGATGTGGTGAAGATCGCCTGCATCGCCCAGCTGGTGAACGTGATTGCCCCGATCATGACCGAAAAGGGCGGCCCGGCCTGGGCGCAGACCATCTACTACCCATACTTCTTCGCCTCGGTCTTTGGTCGCGGCACGGCCCTTCAGTTGGTGACCAGTTCGCCCGGCTACGAAACCACCCACGCTGCCGATACCCCCTTCGTCGACGTGTCCGGCGTACACAATGAGGAAGAGGGCACCCTGAGCTTTTTCCTGGTCAATCGCCACACGTCGGAAACCATCGAAACCGAGGTCAGCCTGCAGGGCTTCGGCAACGGCACGGTCATCGACCACCAGGTGATGACGCATCCGGACCTGAAGGCGGTCAACACCGCCAGCAAGCAGCAGGAAGTTGCCCCACGCAAAGGTGATGGCGCCAAGATCGCCAATGGCACCCTGACTGTCGCTCTGCCGCCATACTCCTACCAGATGGTGCGCGTGAAACTGGGCTGAAACGCCTTGGGCTCCATCAAAACTGATGGGGCCCAGCCTTTGTATCCGACAATTTGATGAACATCACGATCCCAATTGACATCAGTCAGTGGGGCCTTAGTATGACTAATGAGGGCGCTGGAGGGCGTCCCAAAGGGAGGAAAAATTGGATAGACGCAGTTTTCTTATCGGTACTTCCGTCACCGCGCTGATGGTGGCGAGCAGCCGTCTTGCCATCGCGCAGGACGCTGCCGAGGGCGTGGCCCCCGACCTGACGAGCTTTCCGCGCAACGAGACGGTAATCGTCCACAACCCGGAAGGTGTCATCCGCAATCCGGCATGGTTCAATCCGTGGGTCGTCGGCAGCGGCGCCGGCACCAGCAACGGCCTGCACAACCTGACCACCGACACGCTCTGGTTCATCGATCCCGATGCCGGCGTCGAAGGTGCCAGCGAAAACGCGGTCTACAACTCGCTGGCTGATGGCCCGTGGGAATACAATGCCGACTTCACCGAGATGACCGTCAAGCTCAAGAAGGGCATCAAGTGGAGCGACGGCGTCGATTTCACGGCGGCCGACGTGGTCTATACCGTCGAAAAGCAGAAGGCTACGCCCGGCACCCCCTACAACGGCGCCTTCACGGCCCAGGTCAAGTCGGTGGAAGCACCGGACGACTACACCGTCCATTTCGTGCTCAATGCTCCCAATTCGCGCTTCCACGCCCTGTTCTCGGTGCGCTGGACTGCTGCTTGGATCATGCCCAAGCACGTCATGGAAGCTCAGGAAGACATCCTGAAGTTCGACAACAACCCGCCGGTGAGCCTGGGGCCGTACACGCTCCATTCCTTCGACCCGAACGGCACCTGGTATATCTGGGAAAAGCGCGCCGACTGGGAAGCTACCGCCCTTGGCATGGTGGGCGAGCCCAAGCCCAAATACATCATCTACCGGAACAACATTTCCACCGACAATCGCCTGATCGAGATCCGTAACGGCAATCTTGATATGGTTCACGACCTGACGCCGGAAGGCACCTTCTCGGTCGTGCAGCAGGATCCGCAGATCCAGGGCTGGTTCCCGGGCTTCCCCTATGCCCACCCCGATCCGACCCTGGTCATGGCGATCTTCAACCACCAGAATCCCAAGTTCCAGGACAAGCGCGTCCGCTGGGCCCTGGCGCTGATGCTCGATGCACGGGCTATGTCGATGGCATCCTATCGTGGCGCGGCCACCCTGTCGGCCATCTCGGTGCCGCCGACCGGCACGCATCCGCGTGACTACCATGGTCCGTTGCAGGAATTCCTGACCAACTACGAGATCGACACCGGCACCAGCAAGGTGAAGCCCTACGACCCCACCATCGGCATGCAGATCGCCGATATGGTGCGGCCGCAGTTCGGCGACGCTGTGCCGACCGACGAGACCGCCATCCGCAACGCCTTCGGCTATGGCTGGTGGAAGCAGAACATCCAGGCGGCCGAAGAACTGCTGACGGCCGCCGGCCTCACCAAGAACGGCAACCAGTGGATGCAGGCGGACGGCACCCCGTTCGGCTTCAGCGTCATGGTTCCTCAGGAAGGCGTGGTCAATCGCCTCGGTGTCATCATCGCCCAGACCTGGGCGCAGAACGGCATCGCGGCGGAAGCCGAAGTGGCCTCCGACACCTGGGATCGCCAGCGCGTCGGCAACTACGAGTGCAATATCGCCTGGGCCGTGGAAACCTGGGGCGGTCACCCCGACCTCAGCTTCTTCCTCGACAGCTACCACTCGGCCTATGTGGCGGCGCCGGGTGCATCCCAGCCCGATCGCAACTGGATGCGTTGGAAGGATCCGCGTCTCGACGAAATCATCGAGAAGATCCGCGGCATCGATTTCAACGATCCAAAGGGCATCGAGTACGGTACGGATTTCGTCAAGCTTCACCTCGAAGAAATGCCGAACATCCCGATCATGGCCTACAACGTGTTCTCCATCCAGTCGAACAAGTACTGGACCGGCTGGCCGAATGCGGAAAACAACTACGCCAACCCGGTGACCAACTGGTCGAACGGGCGGTATATCTTCACGCAGATCACGCCCGTGGCGTAACATTGTCCTCCCGGATGGCCCGGCATGTTTGCCGGGCCGTTCTGAGGGGCACGAGTCTTCCTTCGTGCCCCTCGCCATTTTTCGGTGGCCGCAAGCCAAAAATCGGAACGGCGCCTCCCCGCGATGGGCGAGGTTGGGAGGTGGAGTCAGGCGCACCGAACTCTCGGACACGCATCTCCCTTCCTGCTCGACCCAGCGGAGTCGGCAAGCCAGCTCCGGTCTCGCGTCCCTCCCCAAGGGCGGGGCGAGATTGAATAAGGACGGTTGAGGAGTCTGCATGCACGGTTATCTATGGTTCGTCGCCAAACGCGCGCTGCAGATGCTGGCGGTCATTTTCTGCGGTATCTCGGCGACGTTTCTTGTGACGCATCTGTCGCCGATCAATCCGGTGGAGCAGGTCCTGGGGCGTCTCTCGGCGCGCGCCAATCTGTCCCCCGAAGCCATCGCCTCGACCCGCGCGGCCCTCAACGATCTGTTCGGAACAGGCGCGCCCCTGCATGAGCAATATGTGAATTTCTGGCTCCGCCTGATCCGCGGCGACCTGGGACCTTCGCTGATGGCGTTCCCGACGCCGGCGATGGATATCGTCAGCCGCGCCATGCCCTGGACGCTGGGCCTGCTGGTTTCGGCAACGCTGATCACCTTCGCCATCGGCAACCTGCTCGGTGCCCTGGCTGGCTACAACCAGAACAACCGCTTCTTCAAGATGTTCGGCATCATCGCCATGGGCATCCAGCCTATTCCTTACTACGTGGTGGCCTTCATCCTGCTGATCATCTTCGGTTTCCTCTGGCCGGTGCTGCCCATTTCCGGCGGCTTCGCCATGGACGTGACGCCCGGCTACAACTGGCCTTTCATCAGTTCGGTGCTGCAACACGCCATCCTGCCGGCCTTTTCGGTCGTGCTGGTCGGCTTTGGCGGCTGGTTCATCGGCATGCGCGCGCTGGTATCCAATGTCATCAACGACGACTACGTGACCTATGCCGAGCTGGCGGGCGTAAAGAAATCCACCATCGTGGGCAGCTATGTGATCCGCAACGCCGTCGTGCCGCAGCTGACGGCACTGGCCCTGACCTTGGGTGGCGTGTTCTCCGGGACCGTCATCACCGAGCAGGTCTTCAACTATCCCGGCCTGGGCTCCCTGCTGATCGATGCCGTCAATGCCGGCGACTATTCGCTGGTGTTGGCCGTGTCGACCGTCTCGATCACCGCCGTCGCCGTCGCGATCTTCATCGTTGACCTGCTGCATCCGCTGCTCGACCCGCGCGTGAAGACGGAGTAACCCCATGTTTGCCGTTTTCCGCGACCTGGTTCGCTACAATATCGAATTCACCATCGGCCTGATCCTGGTGGCGATCGTGGTGGTGTTTTCGGCGGCGAGCTTCTTCTCGCCGGTCGATCCCTCGCTGATCTACATGACCATTCCCGATCAGCCGCCGTCCCCCCAATTCTGGTTTGGCACCAATTCGCGCGGCCAGGATATGTTCTGGCAGCTTTCGGCTGCCTTCAAGAACAGCCTGATTTTCGGGCTGACCGTCGCCGTGCTCAGCCGCATCATTTCCATCGCGGTTGGCCTCACTGCCGGCTATCTTGGCGGCTGGGTCGACCGGGTGCTGATGTTCATCAACGACATCTTCGTGTCCGTCCCGATCTTCCCCATTCTGGTGCTGTTCTATTTCGTGCTGCGCAGCAACATGGACAGCCTCACCCTGGCGCTGATCATGGCTGGCCTGGGCTGGCCGTTCGACGCGCGCCTGATCCGCTCGGTAGCCGTGGGCCTCAAGCATCGCGAATTCACCCGCCACGCCGTCTTCGCCGGCATGAGCACGCCCAAGATCTTGCTCGAAGAGCATCTGCCCTATGTGATGCCCATCGTCTTCGCCACCTTCATGAACAACATGCTGTGGTCGATCGGTCTCGAAGTGACGCTGGCCGTGCTGGGTTTCACCAATATCAACCAGCCCACCATCGGCACGGTGCTCTACTGGGCCAACAGCCACTCGGCCATGGTGGTGGGCACCTGGTGGTGGATCGTCATTCCGGTGATCCTGATCGTGATGACGTTCCTGGGCCTGTTCCTGCTGGCCGTCTCGATGAACGAATATATCGATCCGCGCAGCCGCCTGCGCCGCATGGGAGCCTAGGCCATGACCCAGGATCTGCTCAAGGTCGAAGGCCTCAAGGCCTACTACCAGATGAACTACTACGGCGTGGAACGCGAGGTGCGCGCCGTCGACGACATCACCATGACCATCCGCAAGAACGAGATCTACGGCATTGCCGGAGAGAGCTCGTCGGGCAAGACCAGCTTCATCAAGGTGCTGGCGGCGGCCATCCGGCCACCCATGCGCATCGTCGACGGGTCGGTCAAATATGACTTCAAGAACGGACCGATGGATGTGGCCACGGCCACGCCAGCCCAGATCGAGGCCGTGCGCTGGAAGCACCTGAGCTACATCATGCAGGGCTCGATGAGCGTCCTCAATCCGGTGCGGCGCATCGGGCGGACCTTCGAGGATTTCGCCAAGCGCCCGCTGGGGCTGAGCGGCCCGGCGTATCGGGAGCGCGTGCTCAACCATCTCGAGCGGCTCAAGCTGCCGGCCGAAGTGCTCAATGCCTATCCCCATGAGCTGTCGGGCGGCATGCGGCAGCGCGTGACCATTGGCCTGGCCACCGTCTGCCACCCTGAATTTGTCATCGCCGATGAACCCACCACCGCGCTCGACGTCGTGGTGCAGAAGGAAGTCCTGGGGCTGATCCGCGAGATCCAGCAGGATATGGGCTCGTCCGTCGTCTTCGTGACCCACGACATGACGGTCCATGCCAACATGACCGACCGGGTGGGCATCATCTATGCCGGCCGGCTGGTCGAGGAAGGCCCGACGCGGCAGATGTTCTTTGCGCCCAAGCACCCCTATACCGCCCATCTGGTAGCCAGCCTGCCGCGCATCGGCGACACCGCCCAGCGCCCGGCGCTGGAAGGCCGGCCACCCAGCCTGGCCAATCCACCCAGCGGCTGCCGCTTTCATCCGCGCTGCCCGCTGGCCATCGACAAGTGCCGGACCGACGTGCCGCCCCTCATTCCGGTCGCCAACGATCATCGTTCGGCCTGCTGGCGCTGGCAGGATGTGGAACCCCTGGTGGCCCCGCAACATCAGGCGGTGATGGCATGAGTACCCTGCTCGACGTCTCCCACGTCTCCAAGCGTTTCACCATGGGCGGCCTGCTGTCGCGCAAGACGGTTGAGGCCGTGCAGGATGCGAGCCTGTCGCTCAGCGTCGAAACGCCCGAAATCTTCACGATCATCGGCGAATCCGGTTCGGGCAAGACCACGCTGGCTCGCATGATCCTGGGCCTGGAACTGCCCACCGACGGCGAAATCAGCTTCCGCGGCAAGACCGTGAGTCACCGCGTCGGCCGCCGGGAGCGACTCGACTTCATGGGCCATGTGCAGCCGGTATTCCAGAACCCGTTCGAGGCCTTCAATCCGCTCAAGCGCATCGACCGCTATCTCGAATCCACCGCCCGGCGCTTCCTCAAGCTGCGCCATCGCGATGACCTGGACGCCGCGATGGATGGCGCCCTGCAGAAGGTGGGCCTGAGCCTTGCCGAGGCCCGCGGCCGCTTTCCCCATGAAATGAGCGGCGGCCAGCTGCAGCGCGCCGCCATTGCTCGCGCCCTGATCCCCAATCCGTCGCTCCTGGTGGCCGACGAACCCGTGAGCATGGTCGATGCCAGCCTGCGCATGAGCATCGTCAACCTGCTCAAGAGCCTGCGCGACGACCTCAAGGTCAGCGTTATCTACATCACGCACGACCTGGCCACGGCCTACTACATCTCCAACCGCCTGATCATCATGCAGCGCGGTCGGATCGTGGAAATGGGGGATGCGCGGACCGTGCTCGACAATCCCGAGCATCCCTATTCGCGCCTGCTCAAGGCCAGCGTGCTGTCGACCGAGGATGCCGGCAGCGGCAAGCTCCAGACCGATCCCGGCATGGCCGACCGCGCCACGGCGCTGGTCCGGCAACAGGGCAAGCTCGTATCGCGCCCCGATGGCCGCAGCGTCCGGGTCTACGAGGGCGCCTGAAGCGCGGACTAAGTCGGGCCAGTGAGGTACGGGCGAGAAACGCAACATCGGCCGCAGCGTCGCCGCCTGGCTGAATAAATCCGCGTCCGCTGGAAGGCTGGAGCGGGTGAAGGGAATCGAACCCTCGTCGTAAGCTTGGGAAGCTTCTGCTCTACCATTGAGCTACACCCGCGATGCGCAACTAGATGCTGGAAATTGCCGGGTGCGTCAAGGCATGCGATTAACAGTCGCATAACGGCTCCCGGCCTATGCTCGCCGCGTTTCCGGGGGCGGATATGCGTGTCTTGATCGTTGATGACAGCCGGTCGAGCCTGGCCATGATCGGTACGATCGTGGGGGCGGCGACCAATGCCGAGATCGACACCTGCCTGCACCCCTTCGAGGCGCTCGAGCGCTCCGGCCAGACGCAATACGATCTGGTGCTGGTCGATCACATCATGCCCGAAATGGACGGCGTGCAGTTCACCAGTGCGCTCCGCGCCCGCGAGGCCTACCGGCTGGTGCCCATCGTCATGGTGACGTCCGACATGGACCGCACCACGCGCATCGAGGCCATCCGCGCCGGCGCCACCGACTTCGTCAACAAGCCGTTCGATCCCACCGAGCTGCAGGCCCGCGTCGCCAACCTGCTCACCCTGCGTGCGGCGCAGGTGGAACTGGCCGACCGTGCCAGCTGGCTGGCGCGTGAGGTGGATATCGCCACCGCCCACCTGCTGGCGCGCGAGGAAGAGATCATCTGGCGGCTGGCGCGCGCCATCGAATATCGCGACGGCGATACTGGCGAACATGTCTCGCGCGTGGCTCAGATCAGCCAGCTCATCGCCTCGGCCATCGGCCTGAGCGCCGAGCGCTGCCGCATCATCTACTTGGCTGCCCCCCTGCACGATATCGGCAAGATCGGCATAGCCGACGCGATCCTGGGCAAGCCCGGCAAGCTGACGCCGGAGGAATTCGGGATCATGCGCAGCCATGTAACCATCGGCGCGCGCATCCTTGAAAACGGGTCGTCAGAGCTGATCCGGACGGCCGAGCTCATCGCCCAGAGCCATCACGAGCGCTGGGATGGCACCGGCTATCCCGACAGATTGTCGGGCAATGACATTCCGATCGAGGCGCGCGTGGTGGCCCTGGCCGACGTCTTCGACGCGCTTTGTTCGGAACGGCCCTACAAGCCGGCCTGGCCGCTCGACAAGGCCTATGCCGAAATCGTAGCGTGCAGCGGCACCCATTTCGACCCTGCCTGCGTTGCGGCCTTCTGCGCCAAGTGGTCGGAAATCGAGGCCATCATGGGCGCGGCCCAGGTTGAAGCCGAAGCCGTCGGCTTCTGACCTAGCTTTTTCACAGAACGCGCGATCAGCTTGCAGGCGCACCGCCCGGAGCCGAGTTGGAGCCGTCCGCGCTCCGCTCCGCAAGATCAGGTCCATCGCAGATCGCGGCGCGCAACAAAAATACTTCGCCTGATAGCAAGTAATACTTGGTCCATGACTCGCCCGGGACTCGCTGTCGCCGAGTCGAAGATTCAACGACCTTGAATCGAGACTGAATCAATCTGTCAAAACCGGCTGAACGACTCGCACTGGATGACAAGTTATTAGTCGCGAGCGTTTAATGAAATTTGGCGACGTCAAAGTATCGCGCAGTAAGGGTGCCTTAATCAACTTCCCTTACGGTCTGTAATGCATCGGATGGGAATACGGTGCGCGTAATGAAGTCAAGGAATGCGTCGCTTTGGCGGAAGTATCAGCCGGTAGGTAAGACGGTTTCTGCTGCGGCGACCCATCCAGCGGTAGTAAAAAGTATGCGTTGTGTTTTGTGCTCCTCGGCGCGGTCATTGCCATGACCCGAGGCCGTGCTCATCTCGTCAAAATTTCGGGCGATGCCGGCCTTCGTGCGGCCCAGGATATCGCCTTGTCCCTGCGCCAGGCGCTGGCCGGGCATGGCCGGGTTGCCATCGCGACCGAGGGCGTCACCGGCGCCGATCTCACCACGATCCAATTATTGCTGGCCGCCAGCAAGCAGGCCCAGGCCTCCGGCAAGTCGCTCGCCCTGACGGCGCCGCCTGCCGGCTCCCTGCGCGACCTGTTGATCGACGTCGGCTGCCTTGACGCCGACGGCCTGCCGCTGACGCCCGAGAGCGCCTTTTTCACCCAAGTTGCACCACCTGCCGAGGGCAAGCCCGCATGAGCAAGACCATTCTGACGATCGATGACTCCGCCTCCATCCGGCAGATGGTGGTCATGACTCTGTCCGCAGCCGGCCTCGACGTCATCGAGGCCATCAACGGCGCAGATGGCTACGACAAGGCCACCGGTCAGACCGTCCATGCCGTGATCACCGATCTCAACATGCCTGTCATGAACGGCATCGAGTTCATCAAGAAGTATCGCCAGCACCCCGCCAGCAAGGGCGTGCCGATCATTCTTTTGACCACCGAGTCGGACGAGGAGCTCAAGCGCCAGGCCAAGGAAGCCGGCGCCACCGGCTGGATCGTCAAGCCGTTCAAGCAGGAGCAGTTGCTCGCCGTGGTCAAGAAGGTGACCGGGGCATGAGCTTTCCGGACCCCACCGAGACATTCCGGCAGGAGGCGCGCGAGCTGCTCGAGCAGCTGGAGCTGGGCCTGCTCGACCTCGAGCAGAACCCTGCCAATGACGACCTGATCAACTCGACCTTCCGGGCACTGCACACCATCAAGGGGTCGGGCGCCATGTTCGGCTACACCGCCGTGGCCGCTTTCGTGCACGAATTCGAGACCGCCTTCGACCAGGTGCGCAAGGGCCTTGCGCCTGCGACATCCGAGCTGATCGCGGTGGCGCTCGATGCCAAGGATCACATCCACCGGCTGATCGAGGAGCCCGACGGCTCGCAACTGGGTGGCCAGGCTATCCTGGACGCGCTGCATGTCGTGATTTCCGGCGCCCTGGCCGCGACTGCGGCAGTGGGGGCCGCCACGCAGCCCGAACCTGCACCAGCCACTGCACCCGTTGCATCGGCGGCAACCCGCTGGCGGCTGCGCTTCCGCCTGCCCGGCGATGCCCTGGTCTACGGCACCAATCCCCGCCTGTTGCTCGACGAGATCCGCGAGATCGGTCCCTGCACCATCACGGCGCTGACCGACACCATTCCCTCGCTCGAAGTCATCGATCCCGAAGTGCCCTATCTGGGCTGGCAGATCGATATCGAGCATGACGACCCGCGCGGGGCCATAGACGACGTCTTCATGTTCCTCAAGGACGGCATGGAGCTCTCGGTGGAGCCGCTGAGCGGCGCGTCGACGGACGAAGCGCCTGAAGGCGCCGAGATCGACCTGTCGCTGGAGCCCGAACCGGAGCCCGTGGTCGAGGCGCCCGTCGCAGCAGCCGTTCCCGAGCCCAAGGCTCCGCCCGCAGCGGCCGAACCTGCGGCGAGGACCGCGCCGGCACCGGAACGTGCCGCCGCATCGTCCATGCGCGTCGACGCCGAGCGGCTGGACGAGCTCATGGATCGCGTCGGCGAGCTGGTGATCGCCCAGGCCCGCCTGACCCAGATCGCCAACATGAGCCAGGACGCCAACCTCAAGACCATCGCCGAGGAACTGGAACGCCTCAGCTCGGGGCTGCGCGACACCACCATGGGCATCCGCATGGTGCCCATTGGTAGCCTCTTCAGCCGGTTCCGCCGCCTGGTGCACGATCTCAGCCGCGACCTGGGCAAGGAGATCGAGTTCATCACCTCCGGCGAAGATACCGAACTCGACAAGACCATGATCGAGCGCCTGGCCGACCCGCTGGTCCACCTGATCCGCAATTCGGTCGATCACGGCCTCGAAAGTGCCGACAAGCGCCTCGCCGCCGGCAAGCCGGCCAAGGGGACCGTGCGTCTTTCGGCCGTCTATGCCGGCGCCGAAGTCGCCATCTCGGTCACCGATGATGGGGCAGGGCTCAATGCCGAGCGCATCCGCGCCAAGGCCGAGGAGGCGGGCCTGCTCGCACCCGACGCCAAGATCGCCGATGCCGATCTCTGGCAGATGATCTTCGCCCCCGGCTTCTCCACGGCCAAGGAAGTTACGTCGCTTTCGGGTCGTGGGGTCGGCATGGATGTGGTCAAGCGCACCATCGACGGGCTGCGCGGCAGCATCGACGTCTCGACCGTCAGGGGTGAAGGCTCCACCATGACCCTGCGCCTGCCGCTGACGCTTGCCATCATCGATGGCATGCTCGTGCGCGTCGGCAATGGCCGCTACACCATCCCGCTGGCCGCCGTGGAGGAGTGCGTCGAACTGCCCGAAGGCATCGAGGCCAATGCGCGCGGCCGCAACTTCCTCGATATCCGCGGGAGCCTCGTGCCCTTCCTGCGCCTGCGCGAAGTGTTCCGCACCAAGGCGCCGCTCGAGCCGCACCAGAAGGTGGTCATCGTCTCGTCCGGCGAAGGCCGCGTGGGCCTGGTGGTCGATCAGATCATCGGCAACAACCAGACGGTCATCAAGCAGTTGAGCAAGCTGCATTCCTCGCTCAAGTCCTTCTCGGGCGCGACCATCCTGGGCGATGGCACCGTGGCGCTCATCCTCGATACGGCGCACCTGGTTGCGCATGGCCAGTTCTATGTCGACCAGGGGAGGGCGGCATGAGCGCCATGACCACAGGCTCAATGACGGCGCTGACGCTGCGGCTGGAGGACGAATTGTTCGCCATCGAGGCGGGCAGCGTGCGCGAGATCCTTGACCTCGTACCCATCACCGAAGTGCCCAACGCCTCGCCCTTCGTCAGTGGGCTGATCAATGTCCGCGGCCGTGTCGTGCCTCTGGCCGATCTGCGCGTGACCTTCGGCATGGACCGGCCCGAGCCCGACCAGGACACCCGCATCGTGGTCATGGAGATCGATATCGACGGCGAGCCGACCGTCGCCGGCATCCTGGCCGACAAGGTCCACGACGTCACCGATATCGAAGCCGCCTCCATCGAGGAGGCGCCCAAGGTCGGAATGCGCTGGCCGCCCGAATTCATTCGCGGCATCGGCAAGCGCAATGGCGGCTTCATCATCATCCCCGATCTGGGGCGAATTTTCGAAACTCAAGGCGCCAGGACGGCGACCCCCGCAGCATCAGAAGAAAGGTCTGCATCGTGAGACTGACAATCAAGACCAAGCTGGCGGCGACCTTCGTCGCTGTCGTTGCCCTGTCGGGCGTTAGCATGTTCCTGGCGTTACAGAGCCTGGGCCGGCTGAATGACTCGCTCGGCGAGATCGTCGACGTCCAGGCCACCAACACCATCGCCATTTCGGATGTGCAGACGTCGCTGGAGAGCATCAGTTCACGCCTGCGCGCCATGATCATCTCCAGCGATCCAGAGCTGCAGGCCCGGCTCAGCGCGGAGATCAACAGCGAATTGGCCCATGTCGCCGAGGCGGACCAGCAGCTCGAGGCCAACCTTTTCGATCCGCAATTGCGCGAGCAGTTCGCCCAGTTCGAAGCCAGGCTCGCCGAATATAGCGCCATCGTCCCGCGCATCGACGAACTGACCCAGGCCAACAGTGACGCCACGGCACTCGCCATTTCCCGTTCCGAAGGCAGCGAGTCGCTCGGTCGTGTCGAGGAGGCCATGGGCAACCTCAGGAAGGCCCTGGCCGCCCGCGTCAATGCCGGCGAGCCGGGCAGCTTCGTTGCCTACCAGACGGCCAGCGACAGCTTCCTCACCATGACCGACATTTTCCGTCAGCAGCGCAACATCCTGCTGGCCGCCGGCGACCCGGAACTGCAGGACAAGTGGCATGCCGACTATGTGAGCGGTATCGCCGCGATCGACGAGGCCATGCCGACCCTGCAGCGCGCCATGTCTCCCGCCGATATGCCGCTCTTTACCGAGGCCAAGGCCGCATACGACGGCATGGTGGCCGCCATGGACAAGGCAGTAGCCGTTGCCATCACCAAGACCGACTATAACGCGACCGTGATGGCCGACGAAGCCAGCGTCATCAGCGCCGCGGCCGACGACATCCTCGACACCATGATCGCACGCAATGGCGAACTGCTGCAAAATGCGGATGCTCAGGCCGACCAGTTGTACAATTCCTCGATGATGCTGCTTGTCGGCCTGCTCGCCGGCTCGGTGCTGATTGCGGCCATTGCTGCCACCTGGATCGTCGTCTCGATTTCCCGTGCCCTGGGCAGTGCCGTGCGCCTTGCTAATGAAGTGGCCGACGGCAATCTCAGCGCCAGCGTGGCCAACAAGTCCGATGACGAGGTAGGCGACCTGATCAAGGCCCTCAACGCCATGACGCAGAAGCTGCGCGAAGTGGTGAGCGAGGTCACCTCGGCAACCCGCAACGTCGCTGCCGGCAGCCAGGAAATGTCGGCCACGGCCGAACAGCTCAGCCAGGGTGCCACCGAACAGGCCTCCTCGACCGAAGAGGCGTCCGCCTCGATGGAAGAAATGGCCGCCACCATCAAGCAGTCTGCCGACAATGCCAGCCAGACCGAAAAGATCGCCCGCCAGTCCGCTGCCGATGCGATCGCCTCGGGCGAAGCGGTGACCAATGCCGTGACCGCCATGCAGACCATCGCCGAAAAGATCATGGTGGTGCAGGAAATTGCCCGCCAGACCGATCTGCTCGCTCTCAACGCGGCGGTGGAAGCCGCCCGTGCCGGCGAGCATGGCCGCGGCTTTGCGGTCGTGGCATCCGAAGTGCGCAAGCTGGCTGAACGCAGCCAGGCCGCCGCTGCCGAAATCTCGACCCTGTCGGGCACCACGGTCAAGGCAGCCCAGTCGGCCGGCGAGATGCTCAGCAAGCTCGTCCCAGACATTCAGCGCACGGCCGAACTGGTGGAAGAAATCTCCGCCGGCAGCCGCGAACAGAATGCGGGTGCGTCCCAGATCAACACGGCTATCCAGCAGCTCGACAAGGTGACCCAGCAGAACACCTCGGCCGCCGAAGAAATGTCGGCAACCTCCGAGGAACTCGCCAGCCAGGCCGAGCAGCTCCAGGCAGCGATCAGCTACTTCAGGATCGATGCGTCGTCTCAGCCTGCCGCCATAAGGAGCGAAGCCGCTCCAGCCGCCGATCTCAAGCAGGCCATCATGGCCAAGGCGCCGCACATGGCCCCGCGCAAGGCCACGGCCAAGGCCAAGCCAACCAGTTCGGGCGGCTTCGACCTCGATCTGGATGACGGCCAGGATGACCTCGACGCCGAGTTCTCCCGCCGCGGCGCCGCCTGACCTGACAGGCTCTGAACTGCCGGTGACCGCAGCATGCGGTCACCGCACTCTCCCAGACAGCGAACACCGAGGCCCGACCATGGCTGAACGCGCACAATACGTCACCCTTGGCGTGGCCGATGAACTGTTTGCCGCGCCGGTTGAAAAGGTGCAGGAAATCCTCGACATGCAGCCGATCGCCCGGCTGCCGCAGGCGCCCTCAACCCTCTTGGGGATGATCGACGTCCGTGGCCAGGGTATCCCGGTGGTCGATCTGCGCCTGGTTCTGGGGCTGCCCCCGGCTTCCGACACCGAAAGCACGCGCATCATCGTGCTGGCGCTTGCCGGGCAGGATGGCGACCTGCGTCTCGGCCTGCGTGCCGACCGGGTCTTCGAAGTGACCGTGCTGGACGATGAAACCCTCGACCCGCCGCCGGTGGTGAGCGGCGCCTGGGCGGGCCACTGCATTGCCGGCATCGGACGTCGCAACGGCCGCTTCGTCACGGTGCTCGACCTCGAGCGCCTGCTTGGCCCCTTCCAAGACGCCTCACGGGCGGCCTGATCGGTCGGAGAACAGTTCCTTGGTGCCTTCCGCTCTCCAGACCACCTTCCAGGTGGAAGCTTCCGACGACGATCACCTGTCGCTGCGCGACTACAAGCGCATATCCGACCTGATCGGCCGGGAAGTCGGCATCAAGTTGCCGCCGACCAAGCGGCTGATGGTCGAAGGCCGGCTGCGCAAGCGTGTACGCGCGCTGGGCCTTGCCAATCTGGATGCCTATGGCACCTACCTGTTCCAGCATGATGGACTGGCGGCCGAGCTGGCCTTCCTGATCAACGCCGTCACCACCAACAAGACCGATTTCTTCCGCGAGCCCGAGCATTTCGACCTGCTCGAAAACCGGCTGGTGCCGGACCTGATCGCGCTGCGCAAGGCCGAGCGCAAGCCCCTGCTCAAGATATGGAGCGCCGCCAGCTCGACCGGCGCCGAGGTTTATACGCTGGCCATGGTGCTTGCCGACCTCCTGGCGCAGCGCAACGACTTCCGCTTTGCCATTCTGGGCACCGACATCTCGACCGCCGTGCTCGCGCAGGGCGAGCGGGCTGTCTATCCGGCGGAACTCATCGCACCAGTGCCGCCAGGCAAGCAGCAGCGCTATCTCATGTTTGCCCGCAAGCCGGGCCCCCGGCCCGAAGTCCGCATCGTTCCTGAATTGCGGCGGCTGGTGCGCTTCGCCCGGCTCAACCTCATGGATGCCAGCTATCCATTCGACCGTGACGTCGACGTCATCTTCCTGCGCAACGTGCTGATCTATTTCGACAAGGCCGACCAGGAGAAGGTGATCCTGCGGCTGGTCAGCCACCTGCGGCCGGGCGGTTATCTTATTCTTGGTCATTCCGAATCCATGATCGGAACGGCCGTGACCATGCGTCAGGTCGCGCCCGCGGTATTCCAGAAGGCCTGATTTGCCATGACCAACCGCAAGATCCGCGTGCTGATTGTCGATGACAGCGCCTCCGTGCGCATGACGCTCAGCCAGATCATCGACAGCGACCCCGACCTCGAGGTCATGGCGACTGCCGCCGACCCCTACCTGGCGGTGGAGCGTATCCGTCACGAAGTCCCTGACGTCATCTTCCTCGACATCGAGCTGCCGCGCATGGACGGCCTGACTTTCCTGCGCAAGATCATGAGCCAGCGGCCCATTCCGGTCGTGATCTGCTCGAGCCTGGCCGAGGAGGGTTCGGATACGCTGCTCCAGGCGCTTGAGGCCGGCGCAGTCGACGTCGTGGCCAAGCCGCGCGTCGACACCACCCACTTCCTCCAGGAATCCCGCATGCGCATCTGTGACGCCGCCAAGGCCGCAGCGCATGCCAAGTTGCGGGGCGTCAAGAAAGCGCCGCCTCCGCCGATCAATGTCGAGGCCAAGCTGACCGCCGACGCGATCATTCCGCCCTTGTCGGAGGCGCGCGCCGCGTCCTTGCGCGCCAAGCAGCCCCAGACTGAACCGATCATCTGTATCGGCGCCTCCACCGGTGGCACCGAGGCTCTGCGCGACGTGCTGGAGAAGCTGCCGGCCAACAGCCCCGGCATCGTCATCGTGCAGCACATGCCCGAAAAGTTCACCAATGCCTTCGCCCGCCGCCTCGACAGCCTCTGCGCCATCGAAGTCAAGGAAGCCGAAGATGGTGACGTAGTGCAGGCTGGCCGCGCGCTGATCGCGCCGGGCAACCAGCATATGGTGCTGCACCGCACCGGCAGCCGCTACACCGTCAATATCGTCGATGGCCCCCACGTGTCGCGCCACCGTCCCTCGGTGGACGTGATGTTCCGCTCGGCCTCGCAGGTCGCCGGCCGCAACGCCATGGGCGTGATTCTGACCGGCATGGGCGACGATGGCGCCAGGGGGCTCCTCGAAATGCGACAGGCCGGCAGCCACACCATCGCCCAGGACGAGGAGACCTCCGTGGTCTTCGGCATGCCCAAGGAGGCCATCCAGCGCGGCGCCGCCGTCAAGGTCGTGCCGCTGGGGCGGGTCGCCGCCGAAATCGACCTCTACGCCCGCAATATACCGCGCACGGGAGCTGCGTCATGAGTGCCCTCGCTACCCAGTTCGCCCCCGCCGCGACGCCCGAAGCCAGCCGGCTCCGGCAGATTGGCGAGGCCCTGGCAGCACCTCGCGAGCAGATCGAAAGCACCTTCGTTACCGTTGGCGCGCGCCTCGCCGAAGGCGCCGCCATGCTCAACCGCCTCACCAAGGTCTTCGAGGCCCTGCCGGCGCAGCTACAAAGTCCTGACCTGGTCGAAGCCTCCACCCGCCTGGCCGACGTTGGCCGGCAGGCGCAGACCATCTCGGCCTTGTTCGCCACCGAACAGGCCGACCTGGCCCGCCTCGTCGATGTCGTTGCCGCCGCCGAGCACCCGATCGGCGAGCTCCGCCGCACCGTCAAGATGATGGGCATCGTCGCCATCAACGCCCGCGTCGTGGCCGCCGCCATTGTCGGCGACAGCGACGACTTCGACGTCTTTACCACCGATATCGCCAAGCTATCGGAAAGCGCCAGTTCCACCATTCAGCACTTCACCGCGGCCTATCGCCAGCTGACCGACGAAGTCGGCCTTGCCGCGCGACAGCGCAGCCAGTTCGAGAATGCCCATGCCGATACGCTGAGCGGCCTGGCCGCCGACATGGACACGGCGCTGGCAGAACTTGCCCGCCAGCGCGCGACTTCTGCCGACAGCAGCGCGCAGACCGGCCGCGTCTCCCGCCAGATCGTCAGTCGTATCGCCAACGCCGTCATGGCGCTGCAGGTCGGCGACGCCACCCGTCAGCGCATCGAGCATGTCGAGGCGGGCCTGGCATCGCTGGCTGACCTGCTGTCCTCAAGCATTCTCCAGCAAAATCACCAGCAATCGGCAAGAAATCTTGCTGGTTGCTTGCAGGTTGCCCAGCTCTCGGCCGCAGCCGAGGCTTTCGAGAATGACGTCGCCGAAGCGGGAACCGCACTACGCGATCTCGCCACCGACGCGCGGGTCATCATGGACCAGAGCCGCGCCATCTATGGCCAGGACGACCAGGGCGGCGCGTCCTCGCTTGCCGCTTTGAGCGATGCCGTACGTCACGCCGCGCTGGTCCTGCGCGACTGCGAGGCCGAGCGTGGCAAGCTGGAAAGCGTTGCCACAGCGGTACTTGGCACGGTCGGCACCCTGCTCAGCCACGTCGAGGCGGTGCAGGAAATCGAGGCCAATATGCGCCTCGTCAGCCTCAACGCCGCCGTCAAATGCGCCCAGCTGGGCCCGCGCGGCGCCGCGCTCAACGTCATCGCCCGTCAGCTGCGCGAGCTCACCGGCGAGACCGTCATCGCCGCCGAAGGTGCCATGGCCGGCCTGCATGAAGCCGCCGGGCTCGCCCAATCCTTCGGCGCCGCCGCCAATGGCGATACCGCCGGTCGCGTCGGTCAGCTCGAGCATGAAGCAACCGCCGCATTGCTCTTGCTGCAAGGGGTCGACACCGCCCTTGCCGAAGCTCTGGGGGCGCTCAACCGGGATGGTCCCAGCGTCATCGGCCTGCTCGAAACCGCCGCCGAGACTTTCGCCAACCAAGCGGCAATTTCGGAAACCATGCGCGACCTGGAAATGCAACTGGTGGCCGAGTGCCCGCCGGGGGCTACCGATACCCCCACAGGCCCAGTTGCCGACCTTCTCGCCGCGCATCGGGCCCGCTACACCATGGATGCCGAGCGCAGGATCCACGAGCAGATGTTCGGGACCGAGCCCGCTCCGGCGGAACCGGCAGTCGAGCCGGGTGAGGAAACCGATCTCGATGACCTCGACGCGCTGTTCCTCTAGCCCGAATACGGCTTGAAGTGCTTGGAGAGCTTGAGCGTCTGGGCCTGGTAGTTGGAGCCCAGCGCCGAGCCATAGAGCCGGTCCGGCGCCTCGGCCAATCGCTCGTAGATCAGCCGGCCGATGGTCTGGCCGTGACCGAGCAGGAACGGCACTTCGCGGCTGCGCACTTCCAGCACCGCACGGCTGCCGGTGCCGCCGGCCGATGAATGGCCAAAGCCCGGGTCGAAGAAGCCGGCGTAGTGGACGCGGAACTCGCCCACCAGCGGATCGAAAGGCACCATTTCCGCGGCGTGGGTTGGCGGTACATGCACCGCCTCGTCGCTGACCAGGATGTAGAACTCGTCTGGATCCAGGATCAGCTCCTCGCGACCGCGATTGAGCAGCGGATCCCAGAAGTCGAGCACATCGAGCGCCGCTTTCTTGTCCACATCGACCACGGCCGTATGGCGCTTGGAGCGGAAGCCGATGAGGCCATTGCGGTTCTCGCCCTTGAGGTCGATCGACAGCGCCACCCCCTCGCCAACCGGGACGTTGTTGTTGAACACCAGCGTATCGGAGGCGTGCAGCGCCTGGTGTTCGGCTACCGTCAGGCGATTGTCACCCGAGCGGAACCGCATCTGGCTGAGCCGTGAGCCGGTGCGGACCAGCACGGGGAAGGTGCGCGGGCTGACTTCGAGATAGAGCGGGCCCTGGTAACCCGACGGCATCTGGTCGAAACCGCGGGCCCGATCACCGATGACGCGGGTGAATACGTCGAGCCGGCCGGTGGAGCTCTTGGGATTGGCCGAGGCGCTGACCGTGTCGGGTAAAGCCAGTCGCTCCTGCAACGGCACCAGATAGACACAGCCACGCTCCAGCACGGCGCCCTTGGTCAGGTCGATCTCGTGCAGCTTGAGCGCCTCGATGCGCTCGGCAACCGAATGGCCCGGCCCCGGCAGGAAGCTCGATCGGACCCGATAGGCGACGTCTCCCAGTCGCAGGTCGAGGCTGGCTGGTTGCACCTGGTCGCTGTCGAACGGACGCGTTGCGACGATGGCGCCCTGCTTGTGCAGGAGCTCGATCAAACGCGCCGGAAAAACGCCCTGCGGCCAGGCCTGTTGCTTGTCCATGCTGCTGCGGTTCCCGCCTCGCCCTCCCATGTTCCCTAGCAACCCTTCCAATTGACGCCAACAGGCAATTGGCCTTACATCACAACCCAGTGGTGATTTGGCCGGTCGCTTGCAGCCACTTAAAACAAGTTGCTAAAGACCGTTTGGGAACCGGCCGCCAATATGCGTGCCGGTTTTTTGTTGTGAAGGCGTTTGCGATGTCCCGAGAGAACAACCCCCTCCTTGATCCGAAGCGGCTCGGTGCAGCAACGCAGATGGTCCATGGCGGTGACAAGCGCACGCCCTTCAACGAGACCAGCGAGGCGGTCTTCCTCAATTCGGGCTATTCCTATCCAAGTTCCGAGCACGCCGAACTGCTGTTCCAGAACAAGATTCCGGGTGGCCACAACTATTCCCGCTTCGCCAACCCGACGGTTGATATCTTCCAGGAGCGCATGGCGCTGATCGAAGGCGCCGAAGCCGGCCGGGCCTTTGCCTCGGGCATGGCGGCCGTCACCAATGCGGTGATGAGCCAGGTTCGTGCGGGTGATCACATCGTTGCGGCCCAGGCCCTCTTCGGCGGTTGCCGCTATGTGGTGGAAGACTATGCGCCGCGCTTCGGCGTGCAATCGACGCTGGTCGATGGTCGCGACCCCCAGAATTTCGCCCGCGCCATGCAGCCCAACACCAAGGTCGTGTTCATCGAAACGCCGACCAATCCGACCCTGGAACTGGTCGATATTCAGGCCGTGGCCGACATTGCCCATGCCCACGGCGCCAAGCTGATCGTCGACAACGTGTTTTCAACGGCCCTTTACCAGAAGCCGCTGCAACTGGGCGCCGACCTCGTCACCTATTCGGCGACCAAGCATATCGACGGGCAGGGGAGGGTGCTCGGTGGCATCGTGCTCGGCTCAAAGGCCCTTATCGAGGGCGACGTCCACACCTTCCTGCGCCAGACCGGGGCGACGCTCAGCGCCTTTAACGCCTGGGTACTGCTCAAGGGTCTTGAAACCTACGAATTGCGCATCCGGCAGATGACCGACAGCGCCGAGAAGGTGGCCGCGGCTCTCGAAGGCCATCCCAAGGTCAACCGCGTGATCTATCCGCATCTCCCCAGCCACCCGCAATACGCACTGGCCAAACGGCAGATGACCCGTGGCTCGACGCTGCTGGCCATCGATGTCAAGGGCGGGCAGGAGGGCGCCTTCACTCTCTCGGACAGCCTAGCGGTCATCCTGATTTCGAACAACCTGGGCGACGCCAAGTCGCTGATCACCCATCCGCGCACCACTACGCATGCGCGACTGACCGAAGAGGTGCGGTTGGAAACCGGGGTAACGCCGGGCTTGTTGCGGCTATCGGTCGGGCTCGAAAGCCCCGACGACCTCATTGCCGATCTGATGTATGGGTTGGATCAGGTTTAGGTCGATCATGGTCCGGTTCGCGTTGCCCCACCCCCTCCCAACCTCCCCCATCAAGGGGGAGGTGCCGCGCCGTGGGTTGGCCTGCATCGAGCGACAGGAGTGGAGAGAAACCTCCCCCTCTGATGGGGGAGGTAGGAGGGGGTGGGCCCGTATGCTCTGCACCCTCATCCTGGCCCTCCTCACCAACCCCGCCTTTGCCCAGGCTCTCCCCTATCATTCCGATCCGAGCGCGCGGGAGATCCTGCCCAGCCTGACGCCGGTGCCGGCAATCCGATTTCTCACCACGGCCGATTTTCCCCCCTTCAATTTCCGCGATGCCAGCGGCGAACTGATCGGCTTCAACATCGATCTGGCCAAGCGCATCTGTGCCGAGGCCAATGTTGCCTGCACTATCCAGGCCTGGCCCTGGGAGCAGGCGGCCAGCGCGCTTGCCGACAGCCAGGGCGACGCCCTGATCGCCGGGCTCGCCATGACCGACGAGAACGGCGCACAGTTCGACTTCTCCTCGATCTACCTGGCGCTGCCCGGCCGCTTCGTTACCCGCGCGCCCGATATTGGCGTTTTCGACGCCAACGCGCTGGCCGGCAAGACGGTCTCGGTTCGCGCCGGCAGCACCCACGAGACCTTCCTCACCCGCTATCTGCCCGACGTCACGCTGGCCCGTTTCGACAGCGAAATCGCCGCGCTCGAGGCGGTGGAGGACGGCAAGGCGGATGCCTTTTTTGGCGATGCCATGCGCGCCTCGTTCTGGCTCAACGAGAACCTGACCTGCTGCGGCTTTGCGGGCGAACCCTATTTCCGGCCGAACCTGTTCGGTGAGGGTCTGTCTATCGCGGTCCCCGCCGGCCATGACGCGGTGCGTCACGCCATCGATTGGGCGCTGGTCAAGCTCAAGGACAACGGCACGCTGGACGAACTTTACCTGCGCTGGTTTCCCGTGGGTTTCTACTGAGCTTGAGGCGCGGCCGCTGAAGCGCTGCGATGCTGCATTGCTGCAAGGCGACCAGGCTCGGTCAGTTGGTAGATGCCCGGCTGCACCCGCTCGAACCAGCCATAGACATTGCCGAGCAAGATCTTGCCGGCATCGGGTGCGGCCGGCCGCATGTCCCGCGGCCGCAGCGGTCCGGCAAGCAGCGCCTCGGCGCAGATCAAGGCCTGCTGCCGATAGGCCGTCATGATCGGCGTGCGCGTACTGCCACCCAGGGCCGGGTCGCCACGCCGGCGCTGGTGCTCGCGTACCAGCCGTGACCGGCGTTTCGGGTTGGTGCGCGGCATGGGCGTGACCGACGGAACGATGACGCTGACACTGCCCTGCTCAGTGACGGCGAGCATGCCGATCCCCAGCCGACGGCAGAGGTCGCGATAGCGCTTGTCGACCTCCCGGCCCCTGCCTTTGGAAATCCTTGCGGCGATCCACACTTCGTCGGCGATCGCCGCGCGGTCGACCGCCTGCAGGATCAGTTCGAGATTGAAGGTGAGCTTGAGTTCGCAGATCACCACGACCGGCGGGTCAGACGGGCTCAGGCCGACCAGGTCGCAACTGCCGACCTCGCCCTTGACCGCATAGCCTGCCGCTTCGAGGAAGGCCTTGACCGGCAGGTAGAGCGCCGTTTCCATCAGCGTCGCCCGCTAGCTGGGCATCCTGCGGTGCCGCGCCCGCGCCGCGACTTCGATCGCAGCCGTGGTCAGCCGATCGAGATCGAGCTTGTCGCGCAGCAATTCGAGGAAGCGCAGTTCTTCCTGTTCCAGATAGAGATCGACCGAGGCGACTTCCACGGCCACGGCATAGGCAGTGTCCTGCAGCTTCTTGGGCAGCGCCGCGATGGCGTCGTCGATCACCTGGTCGAGCCCGCCGGGACCGTTGAGCTTGTCGGCGCAGGCATTGGCTACCGCTGCGAGCCGGTTCTTGTCGAAGCCTTCGAACACCGGCAGCCGTCCGATCAGGGTCTGGATGCGCACCAGTTCCTTTTCCGTCATGGCGCTATCGGACGAGGCAGCGACGATCATCAGGTGGATGAGGGCGTCGTGGGCAGCGTTGGACATCAGGCATTCCCGGGTCTGGTGTAAGTTCGATAGCTAGGCGCGTCGCGCCGCCTTGGCAAGCGTCGGCCCCGAAAACGTTGACGTTGCCTCCATTGGATGCAACACACCCGCACTCTTGTTTTGAAAGGTCCTGACCTTGTCGTCCGCCAAGCTTCCGCCCCTCGATCCCGCGTTCTTCGACGCAGCCCAGACTGCCCGCGCCTGGCCGTTCGAGGAAGCCCGGAAACTGGTGAAGCGGCTGGAGAAGTCGGGCAAGGGCGAGGCCCTGTTCGAGACGGGCTATGGCCCTTCGGGCCTGCCCCATATCGGCACCTTCGGCGAAGTGGCGCGCACCACCATGGTGCGCACGGCCTTTCGCCTGCTGACGCGCGACCAGGTGCCGACGCGCCTGCTGTGCTTTTCCGATGACCTCGATGGCATGCGCAAGATCCCGGACACCGTACCCTCCAAGGAGGCGATGGAGCCGCATCTGCAGAAGCCACTGACTTCGGTGCCCGATCCCTGGACCAACGAGTTCGACAGCTTCGGCCACCACAACAACGCCATGCTGCGCCGCTTCCTCGATACCTTCGGGTTCGATTACGAATTTGCCAGCGCCACCGACTACTACAAGTCCGGCCGGTTCGACGCCGTGCTGCGCCGCGCGGCCGAGCGGTACGACGACATCATGAAGGTGATGCTGCCAACGCTGGGCGCCGAGCGCCAGGCGACTTATTCACCGTTCCTTCCGATCTCCCCGATCTCCGGGCGTGTCCTCTATGTGCCGATGAAGGAAGTCGACGCCAAGAACGGCATGGTCACCTTCGAGGATGAAGACGGCCGCGATACCACGGTGCCGGTCACGGGCGGCCACGTTAAGATGCAGTGGAAGCCCGATTTCGGCATGCGCTGGGCGGCGCTGGGCGTCGATTTCGAGATGTTCGGCAAGGACCACCAGACCAACGCCCCGATCTACGACAAGATCTGCGAAATCCTCGGCGGCCAGGCACCCGAACACTACGTCTACGAACTGTTCCTCGATTCCGAGGGGCAGAAGATCTCCAAGTCCAAGGGCAATGGCCTCACCATCGATGAATGGTTGACCTATGCCAGCACCGATAGCCTGGGGCTCTACATGTTCCAGAAGCCGCGCACGGCCAAGCGGCTGCATTTCGACGTCATCCCGCGCGCGGTGGACGAGTATTACAGCTTCAACGCCGGCTACCAGGAGCAGGAGGTTGCGGCGCGCCTGGAAAATCCGGTCTTCCACGTGCATTTCGGCAACGTACCCAAGATCGACATGCCGGTGACCTTCGCCCTGCTGCTGAACCTGGCGACCGCGTCTAACCCGGAAACGCCAGAGGTGATGTGGGGCTATATCTCGGCCTATGCGCCGGGCGTTTCGCCGCAGACCCATCCGCATCTGGACGCGCTGGTCGGCTACGCCATGCGCTACTTCCGCGACTTCGTCAAAAAGACCTATCGCGCCCCTGACGATGTCGAGCGGGATGCGCTCGAAAAGCTGTCCGAGGCTTTCGCAGGTCTTCCGTCCGACGCGAATAACGAAGCCATCCAGAACGCCGCTCTCGACGTGGCCCGTGAGATCGACCGTTATCAGGATCACTCCAAGACCGGCCCCAATGGCGGCCCGGGAGTGTCCGGCGAGTTCTTCCAGATGCTCTATCAGGTGTTGATCGGGCAGGAACGCGGTCCGCGCTTCGGCTCGTTTGCCGCGCTCTATGGCATCGACAACACGCGAAAGCTGATCGCCGATGCCCTGGCCGGAAAGTTCGTCAAAGCCGAATAAGCGGAGTTCGTCGATGAAGCTGCATGTCCTGGCCAGTCTCGCAATCCTGCTGAGCACCCTGCCCGGATACGCGGCCGATGGCGACGTACCCGAGAACATCCAGGGCCGGTGGGTGGACAAGGGCAAGGCATGCGATGCCAGCGGCGAACCGATGGTCGTTTCGGCCACATCGCTGGTCTATTCCGACGGCAGAGTGGATGATGTTGTTTTCGAAGCCGGCACCGGCGGCGACGGCGTCATCGGTCTGCGCAGCGAGGATGTGTCCAGCTACGAATACGTGGCAGCCGACGACACGCTGCTGTTTCGGCCGGAAGGCTTTGGCATGGGCTCGACCTTTCCCATGGTCCGCTGCCAGGAGCGCACGAGCATCCTCGAGCGCCGTTGCGGTTGGCTCGCCAATCTCAGTTCGGGAAATTGGTGGCTGGTCGATGCCGACGCCGCCTGGATCCTGCGCGAAAAAGCCGACGACAACGCTGCCGTGACGGCGGTCATGGACATGGTGCCTGCCTTCGATCCGGACCAGTATGTTTCGATGGGGCAGTATTACGGCTATGGCTGTGCCTGCATGACCATGACCACGGACAGTGCGCAGGACCGCATCCTTGCCATCACCAGCAGCAAGCGCGAGCCTCTGGCCACTTGCCAGGCCGACCCATCCCTGCCTGCCATCATCGAATAGTCAGGCTCGCCGCGGGCTGTCGGTGCTGCCGCTAGGCCGCGCCATCGATCACTGGCTGGCCCAGATGATCCGGGCGATCCATTCGATGTCGCTCAACTCGAAGATGCGCGGTTCATAGGCCGGGTTGATTGAACGCAGTTCGATCTGCTTTCCGGTCTGGCGGTGGAGGATCTTGGCCATCACCTCACCATCGCGGGTCTTGACCACCACGCGATCACCGCGCCGCACCTGCTCGGTCGGCGAGACCACGATCCGGTCGCCTTCGCGATAGAGCGGCTCCATCGAGTCGCCCTGCACTTCAAGCGCGTAAATGCCGCCCTCGCCGGGGGCGGGCAGGGCGATCTCGTCCCAGCCTTGGCCGGACGGAAAGCCGGCGCTGTCGAAAAACCCGCCCGTACCGGCCTGCGCCAAGCCCAGCAGCGGAACCGTCGCACTGGCGCGCTCGGCCTGCATGTAGGCCCCCGCGCCGTTGAGAAAGCTGTCGAAGCTCTCCCCGGTGGCTTCGAGGATCTTGGAAATGCTCTCGGTGGAAGGCCAGCGCTCCCGCCCGTCCTTGCTGATGCGCTTGGAGACGTTGAATGCCGTCGCGTCGAGGCCGGCAAGCTTGGCCAGCGCCGACACGGAATGGCCCTGCCGCCGGGCAAGGGCGTCGATACCGTCCCAGATGGCGCGGTGTGACAGCATGGCACTCATCACTAGAGGAAATATGTCTTAGACTTGGAATTAAGTCCTATTTCTAGTCTTGCAGACCCGGGTTGTAAAGGGCATTGCGGCTTGCAGCGTTGCGGTAGCGCCATTAGGTTCGCGCGCCATGAGCACCCCCGAATTCATCTACAAGATAGCGACCGAGTCCGCGTACGCCCCTTCCCGAGGCGGGCCAACCTTCGCAGGCATGCCCATCGATGCCAAGGATGGCTACATGCACTTTTCCACCGCCGAGCAATTGCCCGAAACGTTGCGGCTGCATTTTGCCGGGCAGGGGGACCTCGTGCTGCTGGCCGTGCGCAGCGCCGACCTGGGCGACGGCCTGGTCTGGGAGCCTTCGCGCGGCGGCGCGCTCTTCCCGCACCTCCATGGCGGGCCGCTCAAGCTCGATGCCGTCGCGTGGGAGGCGCCGCTGAGCGTCGCCGCGGATGGCTCCTGCACCCTGCCCGAGGCCGTGCGATGATCCTTTCAGCCCTCTCGCCGCTCATGCGCATCCCGGCTCTGTCCGGCCTCACGCGCGAAGCCCTGCTCAAGATGGACCCCGAGACCGCGCATGGCGCGACCATCACCGCCCTCCGGCTCGGCCTGGCACCCGAGCAGAGCCATCCCGATGGCGCCGAGCTGCGCACCACCTTGTGCGGACTGGAACTGACCAATCCGGTGGGCATGGCGGCCGGTTTCGACAAGAATGCCGAAGTGGCCCGTCCGCTGGCGCTGATGGGCTTCGGCATGGTGGAGATCGGCACGGTCACCCCGCGCCCGCAAGCCGGCAACCCCAAGCCCCGCCTGTTCCGTGTCGCTGCGGCCGAAGGCGTCATCAATCGCATGGGGTTCAACAATGAAGGGCACGAGGCGGCGTTCGCCAGGCTAAAGGGCCAGCGTGTGCCCGCAGCGCTGGGCGTCAATATCGGCGCCAACAAGGACAGCAGTGACTTCGTCGCCGATTATGTGGTGGGCGTACAGCGTTTCGCCGACCTGGCCGACTATCTGACCGTCAACGTCTCCTCCCCTAATACGCCAGGGCTGCGCAACCTCCAGGCCGACGAAGCGCTGCGCCGCCTTTTGGGCGAAGTGCTCTCCGCCCGCGCCAAGGCCAGGACCAGGGTCCCGGTTTTTCTCAAGATCGCACCCGATCTGGACCAAGCCGCGCTCGACACCATCGCTGCCGTGGTTCTGGCCACCGACCTTGACGGCCTCATCGTCTCCAATACTACCATCGGTCGCGATGCGGTGGCGGGCATGGAAAATGCGACGGAATCTGGTGGCCTGTCGGGCAAGCCGCTGTTCGATCTGTCCACCCAGCGTCTGGCACAGATGCGCCAGCGGGTGGGCGCGCTGCCCATCATCGGTGTAGGCGGAATCCATTCTCCGCAATCGGCCCTCGCCAAGATCGAAGCGGGCGCCAACGCCATCCAGCTCTATTCAGCCATGGTATTCGGTGGGCTGGACCTGCTCGACCGGCTCAAGCGCGGCCTTGTCGCCGCGGTGCGGGCCCAGGGCAAGACCAATATCGGGCAACTGGTGGGAACCAAGACTGCGGAATGGGCGGCAGGCGCGCGCTAGGACGCTACGCCTTGGCAGCGCCGATTGAAAACAGCGCTTCGAACTGGCCGTCCTCGATGCGCGCCGCGGCAATCACCGCCTGGGTGCGGCTGTCGACATCCAGCTTCTGCAGGATGGCCGAAACATGCGCCTTGACCGTCGCCTCCGAGATGCTGAGCTCATAGGCGATCTGCTTGTTCATCAGGCCATCGCTGAGCATCATCAGCACGCGCACCTGCTGCGGCGTCAGGGTTGAGAGCCGGCGCATCAAGGCGGTGTGGCTGTCATCGCCATCAAGCGTCGTCCCTTGCGGTACGAAGACCTCGCCCGACAGTACGGTCTCGATGGCGCGGCGGATCTCGGTCGGTCCCACCGACTTGTGAAGATACCCAGCTGCCCCCAATTCGAAGGCCCGCCGGATGACGGTATTGTCCTCGACAGCGGAAATGATCATCACCGGAATATCGGGATATTGCGCGCGCAGTAGCAGCAGGCCGGAAAAGCCCCGGACACCGGGCATGTTGAGGTCAAGCAGCACCAGGTCGCAGTCGCGGTCGGCATCCAGCGCCGCACTCAGGCCATTGAGATCGCCGGCTTCCTCCACCGACACGGTTGCGTCGCCGCCCGACAGGGTCTGCCGCAAGGCCGCCCGGAACAGCGGGTGATCGTCGACGATGATAATGCGGCGGCGGGTCATGGCAGACGGCTCCTCGAGCGACGGCAACAAGCGCTAGCGCGGATCGGTCGAGTTCACAATGCTACGAAATAGGGTGTTTCGCTCGCCAGGTGTTGCATATTGCGGCAATACTTAACGGGTTCTTTACCATGTTTTCCCAAGAGTGACCGTCATACCTTCGTGCTGCAATGGCGAGGGTTCCGTCTTATCATGACAGGGACAAATCATGGCCCGCGCCTATCAACACTCGGAAATGTCCGATCCGGCAGCGGAACCGCAGGCCGGCGAATGGCAGGCGCTGCGCGGCGAACTGGTTGCCCTCCTCGACCAGGTCGAAGGGCGCTACGCCCAGCAGGAGCCTGAAGAACCAGCCCTTTCCGGCCTTGCGCGCCGCGTGCGCAATCTGCGCGACCAGGTGGTCGGCCCCGAGCCGGCTGTGCGTCGCCGCGAGGCGCTGCGGACCGTCAAGCGGGCTGTCGACCGTTTCAGCGAACGCGATGACCTGGGCCAGTTCCATGCCGACCAGGACGAACTGACCAGCGCCATTGCCGAGATTCGCGGCCGCCAGATGTCGGCACCGGCCGCCGCCCTGGGTCGCCGGCCCCGCGACATGCCCGAATTCCGCGAGCTGAGCTCGCTGGTTGGTGGCCTGTCGGGTCGTCTCGAGCGCCTGGAAGGCGAGCTCAAGACGCAGCGGTCGGGTAATGGCAGCGTGCGCGAGGTCGCCGCCCAGGTCGAGCAACTGACCCATGTTGTCGAACTGCTGGCTGGCGCCGTCGGCGAGACTGGCCAGGTCAAGCGCCTGGAGGCCCAGATCGGCGCCCTGGCGAGCCTGATCGAAAGCGGCCCCCGCGTCGACCTTTCAGCCATCAACAAACGACTCGACGACGTTTCGGCGACCGTGGGCAAGCTGGCCGAACTGCAGGCGCAGCAGATGGAGCGCGAGATCGCGCGCGAGGAGCGCAAGCCCGAACCCGACAAGGCAGTCGCCGCGCTGGCGCCGGCCATGCACGCGATCGAGAAGAGCGTCCGCAACGTCTATGACCGCATCGACGCCATCGAAAAGAACGTTGCGCTCTCGTCGGGCGACTTCGATCGCCTGACTTCGGAAATGTCGGCCTTCACCCAGGCGATGAAGGACGGCGAGACCGCTCCCGGCAAGCTGGTGGCCAAGGTCGATGCCCTGGCCGCCCGCATCGGCGGCTTCGACGCCGCCAACGGCGACGTGGCCGGCCTCAAGCAGGACATCGCCTCGCTGCGCGACGCCGTCATCGCTGACATGGAACCGCGCTTCCTGCGCATCGAGAGCCAGATCGAGGCGCTGTCGGACCGCATGGTGCCCACCGACTCCAGCCAGGTCGAAAACCAGCTCAAGCTGCTGATGGCCCGGATGGACGATACCGGCAACCAGCTCAACAGCCTCGCCAAGCTCTATTCGACCCAGTCCGATCCCGCCGACCTGGAAGCCATGGCCACGCTGGTCGCCGAACGCACCAGCGACGCAGTGACCCGCAAGGCGCCCGCGCCCGTTGCCATGTTCGGCCCCGATAGCCTCAAGAGCATCGAGGAGCGGCTGGCCGGTCTGATCAAGTCTGCCGGCAAAACCCCCGACTACGATGCCCTGGCGGCCATGGTGGCCGAGCGCACCTCCGAGGCGGTGGCAAAATCGGCTCCCGCTGCCAGCAGCGGCATCAGCGAGGAGGGCATGGTTGCGCTGGAGCAGCGCATGGCGGCGCTCTTCAACACCGCCGGCAAGGACACGGCCGAACGTCTGACCCGGCTCGAGGCAGCGCTGAGTGCGCGCCATGATCGCAGCGTCCCATCCACTCCCGCGACTGCCGAGGAGCCAGAGGACCGCGCCCGCTTCGACGCTATCCTGACGGCGCTGGCCGGCCCCAAGTCTGCTGCCAAGAGCGATTCCATGCCGGCCAATCCGGCCGATGAAGCGCCACTGGTCGATCCCGGCTTCAAGGATGCCGGTCCCGTGCGCGCGGCTCTGGACGCCAAGGTCGGGGCACGCCCGCAGGCTCCTGCCGGCGAACCGCCCGTTGCCGCGCGGCCCGTCTTCGACCCGAGCAGTGCCGAGCGTCCGCCCCGCCCGCAGTCGAGCCTTGATCCATTCGTGCCACCGGCCATGTCCGCGCCCCAGGTGGAGGCCCCGACCAGCCAGAGCAGCACCAGTACGTTTGTCGCCGCTGCGCGACGGGCCCAGCGCGCGCGCCAGGAGGGCACCGCGCCCGCCGCTGCGACGAGCAGCAACTCGCTGATTGGCCGCGCCCTGTCACGCGTCATGCCGGGATCCGCTGCCGCACCAGCTCCGGCCGCCGAAGCGCCGCAGGCCCAGCCCGGTCCGGATAAGCCCGCCAAGCCAGAAAAGCCTGCCAAGGCGACCAAGCCCGCCAAGGCAAAGCGCGGCGCTGCAACCGAAGCCCCCGTCTCGCCGCCGTCATTTGGCGCCGAAGTCGAGACGCCGGTCGTAAAGCAGAGCTTCCTCGCCCGCCATCGCCGGCCGCTGCTGCTGACGGCGGTGCTGGTTGCCGTCTCCATGCTGGCGCTGAACCTGGTCATGCAGCGCATGGCTGCAACGCGCGCGCCTGCAGCGCCAGCGGCGGAGACGACCACCACCCAGCCCTCGGCAACGCCGGCGGCCAACGAGGATGTGTCCCTGGTTCGTCCGGAGCCGCGCGTCATCGACATGATCGATGGCACGACGACGGCGTCGATCAATCCGAACCAGCCCATGAGCTTTACCCGCGCGGCTGCGGCCACCCCCATGCCGCCCACGCTCGCCGCGCTGTCTGGAAGCGGGGGCACCGATGCCGTGCCGCTGGACGTGCCGGCCGATATCGTGCCTGATGTCACCGGCAGCATTCCCGAGCCAACTGCCGCCGTGACCGAAACCTTCGAACTGCCGCCCGAAGGCCTTGGTCCGCTGGAACTGCGACAGGCCGCCGCCGATGGCGATGCGCGCGCCCAGTTCGAAATCGGTGCGATCTACACCGAAGGCCGCGCCATCACCCAGGACTATGTCGAAGCGGCCAAGTGGTACGAGCGTTCCGCCGCGCAGGGCTTTGTTCCGGCCCAGTACCGCATCGGCAACCTCTACGAAGCCGGACAGGGCGTGGACAAGGATTTCGAGGTAGCCAAGCTGTGGTACCAGCGCGGTGCCGAAGCCGGCAATCGCATGGCCATGCACAACCTCGCCGCGCTCTATGCCGGCGGCCAGCTCGGCGAACAGCAGTTCGAATCGGCCGCCGAGTGGTTTGCCCAGGCCGCCGCGCGCGGCATGACCGACAGCCAGTTCAACCTGGGCATGCTCTATGCCCGTGGGCTGGGCGTCGAACAGGACTTCGAGCAATCCTACAAATGGTTCGCTCTCGCGGCCCTCAATGGTGATGCCGATGCTGCCAAGGCGCGCGACGACATCGCCAAGTCGCTGACGGCCGAGGCGGTCGGTCGCGTCAACGACGAGGTCAAACTGTGGAAGCCCGAGCCCATCGACCTGGCCGCCAACTTTGCGCCGATGGGCACCTGGTCGGCCAGCTTCGATCCGGGTGAAGTCATCACCACCAAGGATGTCGTGTCCAAGGTGCAGCTGGTATTGAGCAAGCTCGGCTTCGATGTCGGCGTGCCCGATGGCATGGCTGGTCCCAAGACCTCCGAGGCCATCAAGGCGTTCGAACGTGGCACCGGGATGAATGAGAGCGGCGCCGTCAACCCGCGCCTGCTCGCCGTGTTGGGCAGCCAGCCGGTCTAGGAATAGGGCCGGTCGCCACCGGCCTGCCAACCACCTTCGCAAGGTTCCCGCCGCAAGGCGGGAACCTTTGACCTATTGTTGACGTACGATCCTGTAAGGTCGTGCGGCGTAGTCAAATTCCAACGGATCAGGGTCTTGCAGATCTACCTGCCGATCGCCGAGCTATCCGTGAACCTCTTCTTTCTCGTGGGGATCGGAGGGGCGGTCGGATTTCTGTCGGGCCTGTTCGGGGTTGGCGGCGGTTTCCTGCTGACGCCGCTGCTGATCTTTTCCGGCGTGCCGGCCCCTGTCGCCGTGGCCTCGGTCACCGGCCAGGTCGTGGCCGCATCGACCTCCGGCGCCCTGGCGCATTACCGACGCGGCGCGGTCGACCTGCATCTGGCGCTCTATCTGGTGCTGTCGGGCGTATTGGGCGCCTTTGGTGGCGTCGCGACCTTTGCACTGCTGCGCGATGCCGGCCAGCTCGATTTCTTCATCTCCCTCGGCTTCCTGGTCCTGCTTGGTTCGGTCGGTACCCTGATGCTGATCGAATCCACCCGCGCCATCCTCAAGCAGCGCAAGGGCATCGTGGTGCGCGAGCGGCTGCCCAACCAGCACAGCTGGATCCATGGCCTGCCCATGCGCGTCCGCTTCAAGAAATCGCGGCTTTATATCAGCGTGCTGCCGGTGCTGATCATCGGCCTGTTCATTGGCTTTGTTGGCTCTCTGCTCGGCATTGGTGGCGGCTTCATCATGGTGCCCGCCCTGGTCTATCTCCTGCGCGTGCCGGGCAACGTCGTCATCGGTACGTCGCTGGCACAAGTGGTGGCCATGATGGCGGCCACCACGATTCTCCACGCGGTCCAGAGCCAGAGCGTCGACATCCTCCTGGCATTCTGCCTGATGGTTGGTGGCACGGCCGGCGCCCAGTTCGGCGCCTCGGCCGGCAAATACCTGCGCGGCGAACAGTTGCGCGGCCTCCTCGCGCTGCTGGTGCTGGCCGTGGCCATCCGGTTCGGACTGTCGCTGGTGCTTGCGCCCGCGGATGTGTTCAGCATGGCTGTTACGGGGCTCAAGCAGTGAGCCGGCTGCTGTTCATCCTCGCGTTGCTGCTGGGCCTGGCGGCGCCGGCCCACGCCGAGCGCCTGGTCTCGCAGGTCTCCAACGACAGCGTCGAGATCACCTCGAGCTTCGACGGTGAGCGGATGACCTTTTATGGCGCCATCATTCCCGATGCCGGCTCGGAACAGAAGTTCGTCATCGGGCCTTTCCAGGTCATCGTCGTGGTCCTAGGCCCAACCCAGACACGGGTCGCCCGGCAAAAGACCAATGTGCTGGGTATCTGGCTCAATACCGACCAGATCGAGTTTCGCGATTTTCCCAGCTACTTCCACGTCCTGTCGAGCGCGCGCCTGACCGACATCACCGATGTGACCACCCTCACCACCAACCTCATCCTGCCCGAATCCCACACGCTGGCGGCCAGCAGCGAGGATTGGTGGAAGGGCGCGGTGTTCGGCCGCGAGCTGGTGCGGTTGATGACGGAAGAGGGCCTGTTCGGCGTCCAGGAAAATGGCGTCAGCTTTCCGGCCGACAACTTCTATTCGGCCCGACTGACGCTTCCCAGCAATGCCCCGCCGGGGCCTTACCTGGCTCTCACCTACGTGTTCAAGAACGGCGAGGTCATCGCCCGCAAGTCCGAGGGCTTCTCGGTGCGCAAGATCGGCTTCGAGCGCTTTCTGGCCCTATCCGCCGTGCAGCAGCCGCTGGCCTATGGTGTGATCTGCGTGATCCTGGCGCTGTTCACCGGCTGGCTGGGCGGCGTACTGTTCCGGCGGTAGGCCTATCCTCGCACCAGCCGCTTGGGGCTCACCGGATAAGTCCGCTCCTTGCCCAGCATCGTCACCTCAAGGGCCGGCCAGTGGAAGAGGCCGACAAAGGCGGGTGACAGGATATTCAGCGACCCCGTCGAAGCGCCATAGGCCGGCAGGATCAGCAGGCGATTGTCATGCACGAAGCAGGGACGCCGTGCCGTGCGCCCTTCCATATGCAGATGCGCCGCCGGATGCAGGTGCCCGGCAACGAGCCCGCTCGCACCCCGCTTGGGTTCATGCGTCAGCGTCAGGCCAGAAACGGTCAGCTCCGGCAGGCACTGGCCGCCAATGGCATGCGGGGCCGGATCGTGGTTGCCCGAGAGCCAAAGGCACTCGACCATGTCGGTGATTGCATCGAGCCGCATCCGATCGGCATTGCCGAGCAGGCTGCTGGCATCGGCGCGATGAAAGCTGTCGCCGAGTGAAATCAGCCGGCGCGCCCCGGTGCGCCGCAGGTCGGCCTCGAGCCGCGCCAGCGTCATGCCGGTGTCGTAGGGGGGCAACATCTGCCCGCGGCGCGCAAAGCTCGCCATCTTCTCGAAATGCAGGTCCGCGACGAGAAGGGTCTGCTGGCTGTGCCAGTAGAGGCCGCCCGAGGGCAGGGGTTCGAAATTATGGCCGGCAAAGCGCAAGATCGGCGTCTCCGTGATCTCGGCCTGGTGTAGCGGATAGTTCAAGATTGCCCGAGGGCTTCCCTCATCAATTCGTCTGCAGCATCCGCCATAGCTGATTCGCGGCCTTCCCCGAAAATCGGCTCCTTGCCGATATCGAGCATGACGGGCACCGCGAGCGGGGAAATCCGCGCCAGCGGCTTATGCACGATATGGCCGCTGATGCGCCGCAGCATGTCGCCCAGCCGCTCGATGTCGAGTAGCCCTCGCGCGGCATCGCGGCGGGTCGCCTGGATCAGGATATGGTCGGGCTCGTGCTGGTAGAGCACGTCATAGATGAGATCGGAACTCATCGTGATCTGCCGCCCGGACTTCTCCTTGCCCGGATGCCGGCGCTCGATCAGCCCGGCAATGATCGCGCAGTTGCGGAAGGTGCGCTTCATCAACGCCGATTCGTCCAGCCAGTCTTCCAGGTCGTCGCCCAGCATGTCTTCGGCGAACAGGTCGTCGAGCGAAAGGCGGCCGGTGCGGACCAGCGCCGAGAGGTCGCCAAGCCCCCATATGGCCAAGGCATATTCACTGGCAACGAAGCCGAGCGGCCTGGCCCGTGCGCGTTCGAGGCGTCGTGTCAGCAGCATGCCCAAGGTCTGATGCGCCAGCCGCCCCTCGAAGGGGTAGCAGACAAGAAAATTCTGCGAACCGCGTGGAAAGGTCTCGACCAGCAGGCTGTCCCGCCGGGGCAGCACCGAGATGTCACGCTGCAATCGAAGCCAGTCGCTGACCTGGTCGGGCAGGGCGCTCCAGCTCTCTGGCGTATCGAGCATGCGACGGACCCGCTCGGCCAGGTAGGTCGAGAGCGGGAACTTGCCGCCCATATAGCTTGGGATCTTGGGATTGGCCGATTGGGCGCGGCTGACGAATGCTTCATTATCCTTCATGCCTTCGAAGGCGACGATTTCGCCGCCGAACATGAATGTGTCGCCCGGCAGCAGCGTGCCGAAGAAATATTCCTCCATCTCGCCCAGTACGCGTCCGCCATAGCCGACCGGGCTGTTGCTTTGCCCCTTCTTGAGCCCGCGCTGGCGGATGAGCCGCACCTTGACCATCGGCTCCTCGATTATGGTGCCGATATTGAGCCGGTATTGCTGGGCCACCTGCGGATTGGCGATACGCCACTTGCCGTCCTCGGTTTTCTTGAGGCGGGCATAGCGCTCATAGGCCTGGAGCGCATAGCCGCCGGTGGCGACGAATTCGACCACCCGGTCGAACTGCCCCCGCGGCAGGTCGCGATAGGGCCAGGCGCGCCGCACTTCATCATAAAGGTCGTCGGCGGCGAACGGCGAAGCGCAGGCCATGCCCAGCACATGCTGGGCCAGCACGTCATAGCCGCCGCTGACAGGGTCCTCGCTGTCCTGATGACTCTCGGCCACTGCCTCCAGCGCCGCCTCGCATTCGAGCACCTCGAAACGGTTGGACGGGACCAGCACCGCCTTGCTCGGCTCGTCGAGCCGGTGATTGGCCCGGCCGATGCGCTGCAGCATGCGCGAAGAACCCTTGGGCGCACCGACCTGCACGACCAGATCGACATCGCCCCAGTCGATGCCCAGATCCAGCGTCGATGTGCAGACCACGGCCTTGAGCTCGCCTGCCACCATGGCGCTCTCCACCTTGCGCCGCTGCTCCACCGACAGGGAACCGTGGTGCAGGGCAATGGGCAGCATGTCGTCATTGACTGCCCACAGGCCCTGGAACAGCATTTCGGCCTGGCTGCGCGTATTGACGAAAAGCAGTGTCGTCTTGTGCCGCTTGATGGTCTCGTAGAGATCGCGATGAGCGTAGTTCGCCGAGTGGCCCGCCCAGGGCAGGCGCTGCTCGGTTTCGAGAATTTCGAGCACCGGAGGCGCGCCGCCCGAGGCCGTCAGCAGGAGGGTTGGTTGCCCGGGCACCGGCTGGGCGATCCAGTCGCGCAGCAGGTCCGGCCGAGCGACGGTGGCGCTGAGTGCCGTGATGCGCAGATTGGGCGCGAGCCTGGCGATGCGGGCCAGGGCCAGCGACAACAGCTCGCCACGCTTGGACGTCACCAATGCATGCAATTCGTCCAGCACGATGCGGCGCAGCGAGCCGAAGAACAGGTCGGCATGCGGGTGGCTAATCAGCAGGCACAGTTGCTCCGGGGTGGTCAGCAGGATGTTGGGCGGCTCGGCTCGTTGTCGCGCCCGTTTCGACGCCGGCGTGTCGCCCGTGCGGGTCTCGGCGGTAATCTTGAGGCCCATCTCGAAGATGGGTGCATTGAGGTTGCGCTGAACGTCCACCGCCAGTGCCTTTAGCGGGGAGATGTAGAGCGTGTGAAGTCCCTCGAACTGGCCCTCGGCCAGGTCGACCAGCGTCGGCAAAAAGCCCGCCAGCGTCTTGCCCGCACCGGTCGGGGCGATCAACAGCGCCGACGCGCCAGTCTGCCAGCTGGCCAGTACATCGAGCTGATGCTGCCGCGGCGCCCAGCCCTTGCGGGTAAACCAGTCGGTGATGATGAAGGGTAGGATAACGTCAGTGCTCAAGCCCCCACCCCCTCCCAGCCTCCCCCATCAAGGGGGAGGTGCCGCTTCGTGGCCGGGGCAACATCGTGCCACGCCCACCAGTCTGACACCTCCCCCTCGATGGGGGAGGTTGGGAGGGGGTGGGGCAGCGAACGCAAAACTGGCAAGTCACACCTTCTGCAAATCACATTCGAGCCTATATGATCCCCCATCAGCACAACAGGGCGGAGGCCAGCATGACCGATCAACCCCAGACCCAGATACGGCGTTCCCCGCTCGAGCGCTTCCTGGGTGGCCATCCTCTCAGCGTCATGCTCAAGCTGGCCTTCATCTCGTTGCTGGTCGGATTCGTGATGAGCGTATTCGGCCTCAACGTACAGGGCGTTATCCGCGGCGCCGTCGAGTTGCTGCGCGAGACCTTGCGCGACGGCGCCGGGCTCATCCGCAACTTAGGCGGCTATATCGTCACTGGCGCAGCCCTGGTCATTCCTGTCTGGCTGCTCATGCGTTTGAGCAAGGGGCGCTGATGGCTCCCGAGCGGCTTCACCTGACACCGCAGGCCGCCCTGGCGCGGCTGGTGCCGCATATTCTTGAGATGGAAAGCCGGGCCCATCATCGCATCGCCATCGGCTTTGCCGGTGGGCCGGGCACCGGTAAATCCACACTCGCCGCCGAGTTGGTGACCATGCTCAACGCGGTCAAGCCCGGCAGCGCCGCGCTGGTGCCGATGGATGGCTTCCATATGAAGCACGCCAAGATCGAAGCCATGGGCGCGACCGATCGCAAGGGCGCGCCGCATACGTTTGAAGGCGCCGACTTCGTCAACTTCCTGCATCACCTCAAGTCGGCAACGGGCCCGGTCAGCGGACCCGGCTATTCCCGCAAGATCGAAGATACAGTCGACGATGCCTTCACCGTGCAGCCCGAGGTGCGGGTGCTCGTCGTCGAAGGCAATTATCTGCTGCTGACCGAAGGACCCTGGGCGGGCGTCAAGCTGCAACTCGATTATTCGGTGTTCATCGATGTGCCCCGCGAACTGGTGCGGGCGCGCTTGCTCAGGCGCCATGGCGAGGAGGGACTCTTCACCGAGGAGCGCAACCGCGCCCATATCGAGCGCAACGACCTGCCCAACTACGACCTGGTCAGCCAGTCGCAGGATCGGGCGGATGTGGTGATCTCGATGGATGTGGAGCGCTGATGCGGACGGGGCTGATCGTGCTCTCCATCCTCGCCGGCGCTGGCGGCGTCGCTGCAGCACTAGCCCTCAAGCCGACCGGCTTTGACGAGTGCGTCGGGATCATCAGCGCCGATATAGAGCGCAATGCCAGTCCCGGGGCGACGCTTGACCCGCGCGATGTCGAGGCGGAAGCGGCGCGGGTCTGTGCGGGCTCGACCTAGCACCGGACGTTCACCGCAAGAGATGGACTTTCGCGACGTCGCCCCGACACGGTAGTGTCAAGCTCCTGTTCCCGCTCGATTCCCCCTCAATGTCCGCTCCCCGCCTCCAGCACCCCTTTACCGTGCGCCACGCCGATGTGTGGAAAATCGCGCTGCCGGCGTCGGTTGCCTTCATCACCGAACCGTTGGTGGGCGTGGTCGATATCACAGTGATCGGCCGGCTGGGCGATGCGGGGTTGCTGGGCGGCCTGGTGCTCGGCGCGCTGCTGTTCGATATCGTCTTCGCGCTGGCCTATTTCCTCCGGATCGGCACGGCCGGACTCGTTGCTCAATCCGTGGGTGCAAGAGACCCGCGCGATGGGCTGCTGCACGTCGTCAGGGCCATCCTGCTGGGCGTTGGCATCGGTATAGTGATGATTGCCCTGGGCGCGCCCATCCTTGGGCTCGCCACTCTACTGCTGGCGCCGGAAGCCGGTGCAGGTGCGGCCCTCGCCGACTATTTCCACTATCGCATCTGGTCAGCGCCCTTCTCGCTGATCAACTACGCGCTGCTGGGCTGGTTCTATGGCCGCGCCTCGGCAAAGACCGGCATGTCCCTGCAACTGCTGCTGCACCTGCTCGACATCACGCTTTCCATCTGGTTCGTGCACGGCCTGGGCTGGGGCGTGGCCGGTGCGGCCATCGGCACGGTGATCGGCCAAGCCGTTGCGGCCGCCGCGGGTCTGTTCCTGCTGCTGCGCCACTATGGTGGCTTTGGCGCCATCCTGCGCCATATTGCGCCGGGCGAGTTGCTTGATGCTGCGGCGCTCAAGCGCATGTTTGGCCTCAGTCGCGACCTGATGATCCGTTCGGCAGCGCTGATGGGCGCCTATGCCTGGTTTGCCGCGCAGGGTTCGCGCATGGGCGAGGTGGCGCTCTCGGCCAATGCCGTGCTGCTCAACCTTCTCATGATCATTGCCTACTTCCTCGACGGCATCGCCCAGGCGGCCGAACAACTGACCGGCAAGGCCGTTGGCGCCAATTGGCGACCGGCTTTCGACCAGGCCTATCGGTTGAGCATGCTGTGGGGTCTTGCCCTGACGCTGACCCTGGGCATCGCCTGGTATCTTGCCGGCCCGCTGGTCATCGGCCTGATGACAACCAATGCCGCGGTACAGGCCCGGGCCCTCGCCTACCTCCCCATTGCGGCTCTGTGCACGGTCACCTTCATGCCGGCTTTCGTTTATGATGGCATCCTGATCGGCACGACGCTCAATACCACGATGCGCAACGGCATGGTGGTGTCGCTGGTCGTGTTCCTCGTGTCTGCAATGGCGCTGCAGCCGATCTTCGGCAATTGGGGCCTATGGGCTGCCTTGCATTGCTGGTTCATCGCGCGCGGTGGGATCTATTGGTGGGCGCTGGAGCGCCGCAAGGCCGGTCTCTTCGTGGCTGCGCCCTAGACTTCGCTCAGTCGCCGTTCGAGAAACCGCCGCTCCGCTGCCTGAATGGTCAGCGCCAGCGCAGCGTCATAGGCTTCACGCGCTTCCTGGCGTCGCCCCAGCCGCCGCAGCAGATCGGCCCGCGCGGCATGCCATAGGCGGTAGTCGGTGAGGCCATCGGCAAGCGCGTCCACCAAGCGCAGCCCCACGGCCGGACCATCGCGCATGGCAATGGCCACGGCGCGATTGAGCGCCACGATGGGCGAAGGGTCGATGCGCAGCAGCATGTCGTAAAAGCCCACGATGCGCGGCCAGTCGCTCCCGTCGACGCCATGGCAGGCCGCGATGGCTGCCTGCACCGAATAGAGGCTGAAGTGCCCGCCCAATACCTCGCGCACCAATGCCTGCCCCTCGGCGATCTGTCCCGAATTCCACAGGCCGCGATCCTGCTCGTCCAGCGGAACGATTTCGCCATCGACCACTCGGGCGGCACGGCGTGCATCCTGCAGCAGCATCAGCGCCAACAGGCCCTTGACCTCCGGCTCGTTGATCAGCGTGGCCAGCAGGCGCGCCAGCCGGATTGCCTCCACGCAGAGGTCGGTGCGCAGGGCCCTGCTGCCCGACGAGGCCAGGTAGCCCTCGTTGAACACCAGGTAGATCACCTGCAGCACGGATTCGATGCGCTCCGGCAGTTCGGCCGGCTCCGGCACAGCATAGGGGATGCGCGCGTCGCGAATCTTGCCCTTGGCGCGCACGATGCGCTGGGCGATCGTTACCGGCTTGGCGAGATAGGCAGCGGCGATCTCTTCGGTCGTGAGTCCGCAGACTTCGCGCAGCGTCAGCGCCACCTGTGCATCGGGCGCCAATGCCGGGTGGCAGCAGGTGAAGATCAGCCGCAACTGGTCGTCGGCAATGGCGGGAGCGTCGTCCGCCTCCTCCGGCTCGGACGCCAGCTCGATTTGCTGCACCAGTTGTTCGCTGGCTGCGTTGAACCGGGCCTCGCGGCGAATGCGATCGATCGCCTTGAAGCGGCCAGCCGAAACAAGCCAGGCGCGCGGATTGGCCGGCACGCCTTTTTCCGGCCAGCTCGCAAGCGCCGCCAGCCAGGCGTCATGCAACGCTTCCTCAGCCCGGTCGAAACCACCCAACAGGCGAATGAGCGTGGCCAGCACGCGGGGTGCTTCGGCCCGGTAGACGGCCTCGATCGCTGAACCGGCCTCGCTCACATCACCGGTCGCACTTCAACGCAGCCGATGCGGGCCAGCGGGATGTTGGCGCCGATCCGCATCGCCTCGTTGAGGTCGGCCGCTTCGATCAGGATGAAGCCGGCAACCTGCTCCTTGAGTTCGGCAAAGGGGCCGTCGGTGGCCGTCATCTTGCCTTGGCGCATGCGCACCGTCGTGGCGGTATCGGGCGACATCAGGGCCTCGGCGGCAATGAAATGCCCGCGCTCCATGAGTTCGCGATCATAGTCCTGCGAGTCCCGGACTATCTTGTCCCATTCGCCGGGTGGCAGCGTGTCGATGATGGATCCGTCAAAGCAGACGAGGCAGAGATAGCGCATGGAATAATCCTCCGGTTGTGGTTGTACCGGAGTCTGGTCGAACGGGAAGGGCCGGAATCGACAATCACCCGGCGCGCTTTGCCGGACTGCGGCTCTGGTTGGCCAGTCCGCTGATCGCAGCGCGCAGGGCGGCAGGCTTGACCGGCTTGGTGACGACGGCAATGCCGCGTTCCTCGGCCAGCGCCCGCACCGCAGGGCTGCGATCTGCCGTCACCAGCGCCGCCGGCAGGTGGCCACCCAGATTGTGCCGCAGCCACTCGATGGCATCGAGGCCAGAAGTCTGGTCGAGATGGTAGTCCATCAGCACCAGGTCCGGATACCAGCCCTCCAGCAGCCGTTCGCGGTCGATCTGCTTGAGCGACAGCGCGCTGCGCACGTCGCAGCCCCAATGGCGCAGCAGCCCCTCCATCGCCTCGATGATCGCACGCTCATTGTCGACACACAGCACCTTAAGGCCCAATGTGCCAAAGCTCGCCTCGGCGGGAGCCGCGTTGCCCTCGGGCGTGGCACGCAGTGTCCGCGTGGCCGGCAGGAAGAGCGAGAAACGCGAGCCGCGCCCTTCCTTGCTGTCGAGTTCCAGCGTCAGCCCCAGCGCCGCGACCAGGCGTTGGACGATGGAAAGGCCCAGGCCAAGGCCTTGCGCCATGCGGGCGCCCCGTTCCAGCCGCGAGAACTCGGCGAACAGCAGGCGGTGCTGGTCCTTGTTGAAGCCGATGCCGGTATCGACCACATCGAGCCGCATACGATTGCCCCGGCGACGCAGCCCGACCAGCACCTTGCCGCCGGGCTGGGTATATTTGATGGCGTTGCTGACCAGGTTCTGCACGATGCGCCCGACCAGCATGCGGTCGATCATGACCGCGGCATCGGTGGCCACGATGCGTAGCGATATATTGCGCTCGCGCGCCATTGGGCCGAACTCGACCTCGATCTTCTTGAGCAGGTCCTGGGCCGCGGTCGGTGCCGGGGCGGGCTTGAGGGCGCCGCTGTCGATGCGCGAAATGTCGAGCAGGGCGCCCATGATGTCTTCGACCGCCGTCAGCGAAGCCTCGATCGAATTGGCGAGGTCCGCCAACCCCGTCGACTTGGCCCGCTCGATCAGCGTGGACGTATAGAGCCGGGCCGCATTGAGCGGCTGCAGGAGATCGTGGCTAGCGGCGGCCAGAAACCGGGTCTTGTCGTGGTTCGCCGCATCCGCCTTGGCGCGGGCGCTTTCCAGCTCGGCATTGACGCGCCGTAGTGCCGCCGTGCGCTCCTCCACCCTTTGCTCGAGCGACTGGTTCATCCGGGCCAACTCGCGTTCTGCCCGGACCCGGGCAGTGACGTCGGAAAAGCTGATGACCAGCCCGCCATCGGGCAGGCGGCTTGAATGAAATTCCAGCGTCTGGCCGGCATTGCCCAGCCTCTGCGTCACGGTGGTCGGCGATGCCGTCAGCAGGTTGATACGCTCGATAGCCAGGCGCGCCGCATCGCCGCTGCCGAAATCGCCCCGGTCACTGAGAAACAGGGCAATGTCGAACAGGGGCGTACCGGTCTTGACCAGGTGTTCGGGCAGCGCCAGCAGCGAATTGTAGCGGCTGTTCGAGCTGACGAGCCGCAATCCGGCATCGAATACCGCGATGCCCTGCGGAACATGATCGATCGCCTGCTTGAGGCTAGTGGCTTCGTCGTGGCTGTGAGCCGGCATTGGCAATGCGATCCTGGGCTGTAGGCGCCCGGACTATCGACCTGCCAACTCGGCGGTGCAAGACCATCTCGACCCATTGCTTTTGCCAACCCGGTCATTAATGCTCGACCATCGCGGTGCGGCCGCTTGGGAAGACGCAAACCAGCAAGAGGGGTTGGACGACCATGTTCAAGGAATTCCGGGATTTTGCCATCAAGGGCAACATGATCGATCTCGCCATCGGCGTGATCATCGGTGCCGCATTCGGCGCCATCGTATCCTCCATCGTCGACGACATCTTCATGCCTCTCATCGGCCTGATCATCGGCGGCATCGATTTTTCCAACCTCTTCATCGTCCTGTCCAATCCGAACAACGTCGCCGTGCCATCGGTCGCCGCCGCCAAGGAGGCTGGCGTCGCCACGCTCAATATCGGCATCTTCATCAATGCGGTGGTCAAGTTCACCATCATTGCCTTCGTGCTTTTCCTGGTGGTGAAGGCCATCAACCGCATGAAGCGCCAGGCGGCCACCGAACCGGTTGCAGCCACGCCCGCGCCGACAAAGGAAGAAGTGTTGCTCACCGAAATCCGCGATGCCCTGCGGGCTAATACTCGCTGAACCAAGCGCAGGAATATAGGAAGAAGGTCCGTTGACAACGCAATGCTAGGTAAATAAACCTAGATCGTAGGTAGTGACACCTACGTATTGTCCATATCGGACGGCAAGAACACCTAGTGCAAACTACCGTTGCGATCCCGCCGGGGGGCAACGGGATCGCGGTTGCCAGCGGCAGCTCAGCGACTGGCGAAGCCTTGCCGTCCCTCGGGGACGCACAAGCGAAACTTGCCACCGGGCAGAGGGAATATGAGCGACGAGATCTTCTATCACTCCTTCCTCAACCGCGATCGGCTGATCCACATCGTGGATACCGATGCCACGACCTGCGAGTCGCTGAGCGTGCTGTTTCGCCTGGAGGGTTTCCAGACCACCTTCTCGCTCGAGGCCGCGCATTTCGCGGCAACAATCGAACGGCGGCGCCCCGATATCGTCGTCCTCAACCTGCGGCTGGGGGAGGAAAGCGGCCTGAGCCTGCTCCGGCGCGTCAAGGCGACACGCACCGGAACGCCGGTTTTCATGCTTGCCGATACGCCGCAGCTGGAGGCGGCAGTAACGGCGATGAAGCTGGGCGCCTCAGATGTCATTTCCAAACCCATCGACACCGAATATCTTCTGAGCAGCGTACGCGAGGCACTCCGCCGCGACGTGCATCTGGGCGCCATGCAGGGTGGGCGGCGGCCCGTGGAAGTGCGTGGCTTTTCCCAGCTGACCCCGCGGGAGCGCGAGGTGCTGCAGCTCATTACCAATGGTCAGTCCAACAAGGAAGCCGGCCGCGAATTAGGCATCTCGCCCAGGACCATAGAAGTCCACCGGGCCCGGGTCATGGAAAAGCTGGGTGCGCGCAACACCGCCGACCTGATGCGCATCGTCCTGACAAGTTGAGGCATCCTACGCCGGTCTCACACCGGCTCGTATCGGTGGCGGACGCAATACCGGGTATGCCACGGGCGATGCGACCGCTCGGTGGCACGTGTTGGCTGACGCCCGGAAAGTTGTTATCGGTGGCGCCCAACTAGCATAGGGCCAGCCGATGACCGAGTTGCCGACAGGCGCCGAGCGCGTGGCAATCCTGTCCGATATTCATGGCAACTTGACTGCGCTGGAGGTGGTGCTGGCCCATATCGCCGCCATGGGTATCACCCGAATATTCAATCTGGGCGACCTGGTCGGCAAGGGGCCTCGCTCCGCAGCGGTGGTCGATCGTTGCCGGGACACCTGTGAAATCATTGTGCAGGGCAATTGGGACGACATGGTTGCGCAGGACGAGGCGGCCACGCAGCCGGTTCTCCAATGGCATCGGGCTCAACTGGGCGCTGAGAGGCTCCGCTACCTGGCGAGCCTGCCAGCAAGCCATGACTTCCTGCTCAGCGGCCGCCGCGTGCGACTATTCCACGCCAGCCAGATCGGCATCTACCACCGCGTTCACGCAACGGCGGAGCGCGCGGAACACAGCGCGATGTTCGGCAACACGGCGTTCACCGGCTTCGGGCCGGAACCGGATATGGTGGGCTATGGCGACATTCACGGGGCCTATCTGCTGAACTTCGAGCATCGCACGCTGTTTAACGTGGGAAGCGTCGGCAATCCGCTCGATGTGCCGCTAGCCTGCTACGCGGTGTTGGAAGGTTGGTTCGGCGCGGCGTCAGCCCATCCCTGGTCACTGCATTTTGTTCGTGTGCCTTACGACATCGAGTCCGAGGTCGCCGTGGCCCAGGTCAGCGGAATGCCCGCTTTCGATCACTACGCCAATGAGCTTCGCACCGCCGTCTATCGCGGCCGGACGGCCTGAGGCGGAATTCTGGGGCCCGGCGGCCTGACCGAGCGATCATCGGTGAAGATCATCCCGGAATTCGCCCTAGCCCGATCTCGTTGCCATCAGGATCGTAATACACCACCTTGCGCACATCCTTGCCGGGGATCTCTTCCTGGCTGAAGTCGATGCCGCGCGCGGCGATCTGCTCGATGGTGATTTCGAGATCACTGCACATGATGGTCTGGATGGCCCCGCCGGCGCGTTTTGCGTCAACGATGATGTAGATCCAGCGGTGTTCGCCGATCGCCCACACCGCTTCGGTCGCATTGGGGAAAAAGCGCGGCGGACAGCCGAACAGGTTCTGATACCAGGCCAGCGAAAGCCGGAAATCACTGACCGGAATGCCGGCGAACAGATCCGTGCCGGTACCGCCGATGATGGTTGTGTCGTCAGCCATGTCCTCCTCCATCCTGTGCAGCCAGAATGACGGATGGAGCCTGGCTTTTCCGACAGCCGGGCGTCAGCCGCCGATGGTGGGCAGGGTCAGGTCGCCCGAGGTCAGCTTGCTCGCGGTGATTGCCGCATCGGCAGCTTCGCGCGGCAGTTCAAGGCTCGTCCAGACGCTGACCAGCGCATGACGCAGGGCAAAGATCATTTCGTCGGTATGGAGCGGCGTCGGCGTGATGCGCAGGCGCTCGGTGCCCTTAGGGACGGTGGGATAGTTGATGGGCTGGATATAGATATTGTGCTTGTCCAGCAGCATGTCACTGGCCGCCTTGACGGCGCGTGCATCGCCCACGATCAGCGGCACGATATGGGTATCGGTTTCCATGACAGGCAGGCCTGCATCGGCCAGGATTGCCTTGGTCAGGCGGGCCTGGCGCTGGTGCATGATGCGCTCATGCGTGGACACCTTGAGGTGCTCGATCGAGGCGCGGGCGGCTGCGCATAGGGCAGGGGGCAGCGAGGTGGTGAAGATGAATTCGGGCGCATAGGAGCGCACGGCATCCACGATCGCCTTGTTGGCGGCAATGTAGCCGCCCATCGTGCCGAAGCCCTTGGCCAGCGTGCCCTCGATGATGTCGATGCGGTCCATCAGGCCTTCGCGCTCGGCAATGCCGCCGCCGCGCTGGCCATACATGCCAACGGCATGGACCTCGTCGATATAGGTCAACGCGCCGAATTCTTCGGCCAAGTCGCAGATTTCCTTGATGGGGGCGACGTCGCCATCCATCGAATAGACCGACTCAAAGCAGATGAGCTTGGGGCGCTTGCGATCGGTCGCCGCCAGCAGGTCGCGCAAATGCGCTACATCGTTGTGGCGGAAGATGACCTTCTGCATACCCGACTGCCGCACGCCTTGGATCATCGAGGCGTGGTTGAGCTGGTCCGAGAAGATCACGCAATCGGGCAGCAGCCGCGCGATGGTCGCGATCGCGGCCTCGTTGGACACGAAGCCCGAAGTGAAAACCAGGGCAGCTTCCTTGCGATGGAGGTCAGCGAGTGACCGCTCGAGCTCGACCAGTGGACGGTTGGTGCCCGAAATGTTGCGCGTGCCGCCCGAGCCAACACCCAGCCGGCCGGCAGTGTCCTGCATCGCGCCGATCACCTTGGCGTGCTGGCCCATGCCCAGATAGTCGTTGGAGCACCAGATGGTGATGTCGCGCATATTGTCGGCTTCGTCGCGATAGATGGCGCGGGGAAACTGCCCGGCCACGCGCTCGAGATCGGCGAAAACGCGGTAGCGCTTCTCTGCCCGCAGTGTGTCCACCGCATCTTCGAATATGCCGCGATAGTCCATCAAACGTCCCTTTGTGTCCTGCCGTCGGCACCAAAACCGCGCCGGTGAACAAGCCATAACTAGGTGGGCCAAGATCGCCTTGACATAGGTCAATTCGACGCGCGCCGCCCCCGGCCAAACCGTTTTGGCGCAAGGCTTGCGCGGCTCGACATGAGAGTCATTCTAAAGTGCGGGACCGCTCCTGCCAATGCGGCAATCGCGCATGGGCGATGAATGCCTCATTCATCGCGCCTTCGTGATGGAACCTCTATTCACGAATTAACTGCTGTTGCGCCGCAGTATTGATGCAGGGTTGGTCTCAGACTACCATCACAAAAAAGCCCGAATGGGCATTTCGAGGGGTAAGTGAGTGAAGAGTTTTTCGTCGTCGAGCTTCGCCGGTGAAAGTAGCGACGCTCTTGAATTGGCGCGCGCCGCCGTAAGCCGTGATCCGCAGGCCCTGTTCACCGATTTCCAATGGTTCCTATATGAGGGGCGCGACACCGTCTTTTTCACGGCTTTCTCCAAGACTGCCTATGACAAGGAAGGTCTGGGAAACCTCGTCGCCGAGATGGTCAGCCTAGCGCCGCAACTTACCCATGGTTTTGTTGGCGCCCGCCCGGGCGAACCCTTCCCCAAGCAGATGCTGGACGCCATCACCTCGGTGGAGATGGTCGACGAATTCGACGGTTATCCAGACAGATGGCTCGGAAAATCCAGCGATATTTTCGCCCATGACGACCTGCCGCTGTTCCGCGTCATGGCCGCTGTCCGCAAGGGCGGCCCGGACGCGCAAGGTCGCGCCTCCATCATCCAGGTACGCTCCAGCCACGCGCTGATGGAGGGCTCCGATTCGGCCCTGCTGACCCGCTCGTCCTCGGCCGGGCATGGCACCATGTCGGACCGGCAGAACAAGCTCCCCCTGGCTGCGCGCCTCAAGAGTGCCTTCCGCGGCGGGATGATGGCCTTCATCTATATCGTGCTCGCCAATCTCCTGGCGCCACCCGACAAGCCATGGGGCTTCAAGACGCTGGCCATCAAGCGCCACCGCTTGCGCCTCCTCGCCAACAAGCTTGGCGTGCGCCAGCGTTCCTTGATGTTCGCACTGGTGACCCACGCCCTTAACGGCGAGGGCGAGGAAAAGCTGATGAGCAAAAAGGTGATCGGCGCTGCCTACACCATGCTCGACACCACCAGGAACAACGCCGACGACGACTTCTTCCGCGTTCGCGCGCTGGAAGCCAAGTTCACGGTCATCGAGGACTTCGTCGATTATGTACGCGCCGTCGACGACACGGTCGCCCAGATCGAGCAGAAGGACATCACCAAGTTCCAGGTGATGATCAACTCCATGTTCAAGGCGGTCCGCGCCGCCAACCGTTTTGCCAAATTTTTGCCCGGCACCCGGTTCTGGCGCTTCAACGGCGGCATGCATATCGTGCTGACCCTGGTACCGCCGCACCGCACCTATGGTCCAATGACTGCTGGCATGGTCGAGCCGATCTATTGCGGTGCCTGGCACTCGGCGGCCAACATCTGCACTTTCTGCCCAGGCCGTGAATATGTGACGCTGAACTTCTCCATGGAGACCCGTCACATCGCCAATGTCGAAAAAATCGAGCGCCTGCTTGAAGAAGTCGAAGCGCGCGACGTTGTCCCGCACAAGATGATGCCCTCGGTCGAAGGCCTCTGAGAGAATGCACCGTGGGCTTCGGCCGCCCCGGTCCACTCTCCATTCATTTCTGAGGTACGTACATCAGACGGCTTGCGAAGCGGTCAAGCGAACGGTATCTCACGTTGGATTAGTCCCCTCTTGGAACCCGTGCCCATGTCCAACTTCGCCCGCTATCCCAGCCTCGCCGGCAGGCCGGTCGTCATTTCCGGTGGCGCATCGGGGATCGGCGAAAGCATGGTGCGGCAGTTCGCAGCGCAGGGCAGCAAGGTCGGTTTTGTCGATATCGCCGTCCCGGCTGGCGAGAAGCTGGCCGCAGAGTTGTCGGAGGCCGGCCACACCGTCCGTTTCGCCCCCTGCGATGTGACCGACATCGACGCCTATCGGTCTGCAATCGCCGACTTCGCGCGGGCCCATGGCGATGCGCTGGTGCTGGTCAACAACGCAGCGCATGACCAGCGCCACGACTGGAGCGACGTGACGTCGGCCTATTGGGACGACCGCATGGCCGTCAATCTCAAGCACGCCTTCTTCGCCATGCAGGCCGTGGCGCCTGGCATGATCAGGGCGGGACGCGGGTCGATCATCAACCTGAGTTCGATCAGCTGGATGATCATGACACCGCAATTGCCGCTCTATGAAACCGCCAAAGCTGCGGCGCATGGGTTGACCCGTTCGATGGCCCGCGAATTGGGCAAGTCCGGCATTCGGGTCAACACGCTGAGCCCCGGCGCCACCGTCACACCCCGACAGATCGAACTCTGGTACACCGAGACCACGATGGCGGCCATCGAGGCGCAACAAGCGCTGGCCGGCAATGTCTACCCCGATGACGTGACGCGCATGGCCCTGTTCCTGGCCGCCGACGACAGCGCCATGATTTCGGCGCAGCAATTCCTTGTCGATGGCGGCTGGGCCAACACCTGACCCGTTCATCCGCCGTTCATCCCCTTTGCTTCACCACCATCCTGCCTTATTCAGTGGTCACCAACAGGCCACTGTTCATGATCCTTCAGGGGGACAATTAATGAAGTCGAAGATTTTGGTTGCGCTCGCCGCGACCCTGGCGCTCACCGCCTGCACCACTACCAACCCGTATACCGGCCAGAGCCAGATTTCCAATACCACTGGTGGCGCGCTGATTGGCGTTGGCGGCGGCGCGGTCGCGGGTGCTTTGGTGGGCGCGGCAGTTGGCGGCGATCCGCGCGTTGGCGCCCTGATCGGCGCTGGCGTGGGCGGCCTGACCGGCGCGGCCATCGGCAACTACATGGACAAGCAGGAAGCCGAATTGCGGGCCCAGCTCCAGGGCACCGGCGTTTCGGTCACGCGCGCGGGCCAGAACATCATTCTCAACATGCCCTCCAACATCACCTTCGCCACCGACTCGAGCAACGTAAACCCCGGCTTCAACTCGACGCTGGTCTCGGTCGCGCTGGTGCTCAAGAAGTTCGATAAGTCCATCGTGGACGTTTACGGCCACACCGACAGCCAGGGTGACGATGCCTACAACCTGAGCCTGAGCCAGAAGCGTGCCGTGTCCGTCGCCACGATCCTTGCCAACCAGGGCATCGACCAGCGCCGCTTCTATATTGAAGGCAAGGGGGAAACGTCCCCGATTGCGAGCAACGCCACCGAAGCTGGCCGCGCCCAGAACCGCCGCGTCGAGATCCAGATCGCGCCCATCAACGGCTGATCGATCCGGTACAGGAAACGAAGCAGGCGTGTCCCGAGGGGCGCGCCTTTTTGTTTGGAAAGGTTGCTCGTTGGCCGGCGCTAGTTGGTCGGCGCCGCCGGCTCCTGCACCGGAACCGCGGGAGCCGTGGCCGGCGCCACAACACTTTCGGACGTGGGGGTGCCAGGCTGCACGTCGGTCGCCGGAGCGCCCTGGAACATCTGCATCAAAAACAGTACCGCCACCACAATTGCCAAGCCAATCACGCCGTAGAGCCACCAGTTCGTTGGGCCAGTGGCCCCGACGCTTGCTTCGTGCTCGCCCGCAACCTTGATCGGGGAGGCGTTGGGCACATCGACACGCGAGGCATTCTCATCCACCAGTACGTCGACTTCGGCGAGGGTTGGTGCGGGCTGTTTGGGGGCGGTGGCCATCAGAAGTCCCCCTTGAGCACGGTCTCGGTGCCTTCGCCATTCTGGACACCCAGTCGAACCTCAGCGATGGCAGCGTCGATCTCCTCTGGATCAAAGCCCAATTCCCGGCCCTCCTGGGTCGCGCCAGTCACGTCGGCCTTGAGCTGGTTGAGCAGCTCGATCTTCTCTTTGGCAGTGAACAAGCTGTTATGCGCAATGCTCATGGGCGTCACGTTGTCATGGCCGCCCATGCGGTCGCGGAGGCTGTCGAAAACCATGGCGCATCTCCTAAAAAACCGTTTGAAAAAAGTTCATTAAACCAATGCGTGCCGGGCGCCGGGGGTTCCCACGGTGGCCGCCAGGGGCTGTTGATCACACTTTATTTGGCCTGGAACCCCGTCGGCGGGCACGCGTTGACCTGCCACGAACCTAACCAGAGGAGCTCGAAAATGGCCTACGATGACATTCGCAACCGCGATGCCGGCGTCAAGGAAACCCACGATCTCATCGCCTCCGACAAGGTGGAGGGGACTAAGGTTTTTGATCCGCGTGGCGAGCATATTGGCTCGATCGAACGCATCCTCGTCGAAAAGCGTAGCGGCAAGGTTTCCTACGCCGTGCTGAGCTTCGGCGGCTTCCTGGGTATCGGGCACGACCATTACCCGCTGCCCTGGTCCAAGCTGAACTACGACGAGAGCCTCGGCGGCTACCGCGTCGACGTGACGAAGGACCAGCTCGAGGGTGCGCCCAAATACGAGAGCGAGGACGACGACTACTGGACGGCCGAAAATGGCCGCCGGGTCTATGACTATTACGGTGTGGCTCCCTATTGGATCTAGCCACATCGCCAGGTGTTTCATAACCTAGTGATACTGCCGCCGGCGCCCCAAAGGGGCGTCGGCTTTTCTTGGTCTACTGCTGCGACTCGGGGACCCACACCACCATTGAGCCTTGCCCCCGGTTGGACCAAAGATAGTAGGGTAGGGCCGTCAGGGTCGCCCTCTCGTCAACCGGCGGCGTTGTGCGATAGAGCGTATTCCAGTCAGCCTCGTTGATAGCCAGCGCCTCGGCCTTGAGGGTTACTACGCCATCAAACAGGTCTGCCCGCGTCTCGGCCCGCAATTGGGAGGTGCGCGGCAGCTTCAGCCGCTGCACCCGCCCGCCTGGATTGTCCACCTCTTCCAGGCAATAGACCAGCGGACCACGCTTCAGTGCCACCCGACCTGCATCCATGATCACGCCCGGATGCGCATAGAGCCGGACCGGAGGCATCGGCAGGTCAAGGTTGACCACGTCGCCGTTGGTCCACTGACGATTGATGGTCAGATAGCCATTGACCGCCTCCGCCACGTCCAGCGCCTGCCCGTTGACGGATACCTTGGCACCGTTGCTCCAGCCTGGAATGCGCAATTTGAGGTCGAAGGTCGCCGGGCTTGCCGGATCGACGTGGATCGCGATCTCGCCGTTCCACGGATAAGTCGAAACCTCGCGCAAGGCCACTTTGGTGCCGGCCACGTCCACCTGGGTGGAAATGCCGCCATAGAGGTGGAAGGCGACGCCATCTGGGGAGGTGGAGACGAAGTACCCGCCCACCGACGCCACCAACCGGCTGACATTCATCGTGCAGCATGGGCAGGTGTGCCAGTCCCAGCGGGTGGGCGTCCCGTCGCTCTCGAGCGGATTGGCATAGAAATAATGTTCGCCATCGCGGCTCAGGCCCGACAGGGCGCCATTGAACATGGCGAGCTCGAGGATGTCGGCATATTTGCCGTCGAGATCGAGATGGAGCATGCGCTGCGCCCAGAAGATCAGCGCCACCGAGGCGCAGGTTTCGGCATAGGCCGTCTGATTGGGCAGGTCGAAATCGTGGGTGAAGCCCTCGTTATGTGCCGACGGCCCCAAGCCCGCCGTCACATACATCTTGGTTTCCATCACATCGTTCCACAGCACCTCACAGGCGCGTTTCAGCGCGGGGTCGCCGAGTTCGGCCGCCAGGTCCGCCATGGCAGTGTAGAGATACATCGCCCGCACTGCGTGGCCCACCACCTTGTCCTGCTCGCGCACCGGCTTGTGGCTCTGCGAATACTCGTAGTTGCCGAAGACGTAGCGCTGCTTGCTGTCTCCGCCCTCACGAAGGTCGCGCTCCACATCAAAGTAGTGAGGCGGTTGCCGGCCGCGCTCGTTGATCAGGTAGGTGGCAAAGTCCAGGTGCTTCCGGTCGCCCGTCAGGTAATAGAGCTTCATCAGCGCCAGCTCGATTTCCTCGTGCCCGTCGTAGCCGCGCGTCTGGCCGGGGCCTGTGCCAAATCGGGCATAGATGTGGTCTAGATATCGCTCCATGACGTCAAGGAAACGCCGTCGTCCGGTGGCCCGGAAATAGGCCACCGCGCCTTCCAGCAGATGGCCGGCATTATAGAATTCATGGTTGTCGCGCAGGTTGGTCCAGCGCTTGTCCGGCTCGCGACCCAGATACCAGCAGTTGAGATATCCGTCGGGCGCTTGTGCCTTTTCGAGATCATCGATAGCCGCCTCGATATTGGCTTCGATATCCGCATCGCGCCGATGCGCCAGCGCGTAGCTGGCTGCCTCGATCCACTTGCCGACATCACTGTCCCAGAACACCTGGACGGTAAAGCCATTGGGATGGCGCGGGAAGCGGAGCGGCGGTGGCGGATTGGGCAGCTTGAGCGAGTCGAGGATCCCATACTCGCCCAGCTTCCTGTGCTGGCTCGGAATCGTCCGCGTCAGCACCGTCTCCAGCCGTTCGTGCCAAAATTTCCCCTCGAGCTTTACGTCGGGGAAATTGACGGGGGCGTAGCGGCTCATGAAAATCCTCCAGCAGTCTTTTAGGATTGGTTGGTGTCGGACGATTGCCGCACGAACAGCGAGCAGGGCAGGCGCTCGACGCCCTTGAAGCGCTCTCCGGCGATCATCGATATCAGTCGCTCGCCCGCCAGCCGGCCCAGTTCGCGCAGGTTCATGTCGACACTGCTGAGGGGCGGTCGCGCGGCAAGCGTCATCACGTCCCAATTGTCGAAACCGACCACCGCGACCTGGCCCGGCACGTCTATGCCGCGCTCGCGCAAGGCATCGCTCGCGCCACGGGCAATCTGGTCGTTGCCGCAGAACAGTGCATCGGGCATCTCGGCCGCGTCGTCGAACAGGTCTGCAACCGCCTCGCGGCCCCACGCTTCCGACCACTTGCCCTTGCGAAAGAATGTGTCCGAGGCCGATAGTCCGGCAGTGGTGAGTGCGTCGCGATAGCCGCGGTGACGCAATGTCACCGCTTCGAAGCTCTCCGGGCCGGTAATGTGGGCAATGCGCCGGCGGCCAAGGCCGATCAGGTGCTCCACGGCCAACCGTGCCCCGCCATAATCATCCGGCAGCAGGCAGAGAGCCTCAGGATCGTCAGCCTGCGAAAAGACGTAGATCACGGGCATGGTCTGCCCCGGCACGGCCACCGGCGGCCGCTTGTCCATGCGCCGTCCCGTCACCAGCAGGCCGTCGATACGCTTGCCCAGCAACTGGTCGAGATGCCGCTTCTCGCGCTCGGGATCGTCGGTGGCATTGCACATGAAGATGGCGATGCCCTGCTCGGCCAGCCGTTCCTCCAGCGCCTCGATGATGGGGAAGGCGAAGCGCCCGAAACTGTCGGTCGACAGCACACCCACCGTCATCGACCGGGTGCGGTGCAGGCTCTGCGCCAGCGAGTTTGGCCGGAACCCAAGCTCTTGCGCCGCCGCGATCACTCGCGTCCGTGTATCGGCCTTGAGCCGCCCATTGTCGTTGAGCGCTTTTGAGGCGGTGCCGATCGAAACGCCGGCCCGCTGGGCAACGTCGCGAATAGTGGCGCGCTGCGGATAGCGGTCCTCGTTCACATCAGCCCCTGTCAAGGAAAAGGTTTTCCGCAGCCCAGATGCCACAGGGATGCGTAAACCTCAACAATTAAAATCGGTGGCAGGCGGCGCCGTTGGGTGTAGGTTCCTGCACCTGAGCGGCGGCCAATGTCCCTTTGGCGGATGTGCCCAAGCCCCCGCAAATCCCCCATCACCAGGTGTTTTTTATCGGCAATCGAAAAAATGCTAATATGATATTGTATTACTTTTCAAACTCTGCTGTATTCAGCGCGATCTGGGAGGATCGCCTATGTCGCTGAGTGTGTCCCGCCGCGCCGAGTCGCGTCGGCCGGTTGACCGTGCCAGGTGCGCGGTACCGGCTGGGAACCCGCAGCGTCTACGCCGGTGAGGAGGACTACTTGGCGCTACTGAAACTGGAAGGCGTGACAAAGGAATTTGGCGCCATCCGTGCACTGTCTGATGTGAGCTTCGAAATTCAGCCGGGCGAAGTTGTGGGCCTTATGGGCGACAACGGTGCCGGCAAGTCGACCTTGGTCAAAATCATCTCGGGCATTTATCACCCTACCGGCGGCACCCTGACCTTTGATGGCGCCAGGGCCAACATCGGCAGCCCCGGCGAGGCCCGCAAGCTGGGCATTGAGACCGTCTATCAGGATCTGGCACTGGCCGATAACCTGACTGCCGCCGAGAACATCTTCCTTGGCCGCGAGCTCAAGTACAATATTGGGCCGTTCCGCTTCCTGCGCCACAACGCCATGAATGCAAGGGCGTCCGAGCTTTTTGCCGAGCTCAAGTCCGAAACCCGCGCCGGCGACTACGTGCGCCAGATGTCGGGCGGCCAGCGTCAGGCCGTCGCCATTGCGCGTACGCGCCTTTCCGACGCCAAGCTGATCCTGATGGACGAACCCACGGCGGCCATTTCGGTGCGCCAGGTGGCCGAGGTGCTCAACCTCATCCATCGTCTCAAGGAAGCCGGCATCGCCGTGATCCTGATTTCCCACCGTATGCCGGACGTATTCGCCGTTTGCGAACGAGTAATCGTCATGCGGCGCGGTACCAAGGTGGCCGACAAGGCCATCGCAAACTCCTCGCCCGAGGAAGTTACTGCACTCATTACCGGGGCGAAGGAGGCTGCGTGATGGCTGGGTCTACTGTTCAGACTTTCTCCAATGTCGGCCGGACCAGGTTCTGGCAGCGCGGTTTTCTGGCCAGCCAGTCGGCCTATGTGCTGGCGGCACTGATCGTGCTGATGGTGGTGATGAGCCTGCTGTCTCCCAATTTCCTGACTGCCGGCAATATCTCCAACATCACCCGCAATTTCTCGTTCATCGCCATCGCCACCCTAGGCATTACCCTGGTGATCATCACCGGCGGCATTGACCTCAGCGTGGGCTCGACGATCGCGCTGTCGGCCACCGTCACTTCCATCGTGATGGGCTCGATGGCGGCTGCGAATTTCTATCCCTTCCCGGGAAGCTCGCTGGTGATTTCGATCCTGGCCGGCCTGGCTGCGGCAGGCGCCGTGGGCCTGTTCAACGGCCTCACCATTGCCAAGCTCAAGCTCAGCCCCTTCGTCACCACGCTGGGTACGTTGTCCATGGTGCGCGGCCTGGTCTATGTGGCTACGCAGGGCCGCGGCGCCTTCCCCACCGGCCCCGACAAGGACCTCTTCCTGCTGGTGACCGCCGGCAAGGTGTTCGATGTCGTGCCGATTGCCTTCGTCTATCTGTTGATCTGCGCACTGGTGATGTGGGTGGCCCTCAACCACACTGCCTGGGGCAAGCACGTCTTCGCCATCGGCAGCAATGAGAGCGCAGGCCGCCTGACCGGCGTCAACGTCGACCGGGTCAAGATCCAGGTCTATGTGCTGTGCTCGCTTGCCGCTGGACTCAATGGCATCATCATCTCGGGCTGGCTGGGCTCGGCCCCGGCCAACCTGGCAACCGCCTATGAACTGACCATCATTGCCGCGGCCGTTATCGGCGGCGCCAACCTTGCCGGCGGTGTCGGTGGTGCGGCTGGTGCCATCATTGGCTGCATCCTCATCGAGGTCATTCGCAACGGGCTGGTCCTGGCGCGTGTGGACCCCTACTGGCAACAGGCCCTGGTGGGCGCAATTATCGTCGCTGCCGTGCTGGTCGACCGTCTGCGGTCGATGCGAAACGGCTGACGACACAAGAGATCGCCGCCCGGCTCGACCGGGCGCCGAAGGGAGGCCGGCGAAGCGTTTTTCGCCGGTGTGATAACCCGGACAAACGTCCGGTTCGTTTGGAGGAGACCATAATGACTAAGACAGCAATCGTGCTCGGCACGATCGCCACGCTGTTCCTCGGCGGCACTGCCATTGCCCAGGACAACTACACCTTCGCCGTCGTCCCGAAAGCCATGAACAACCCGTTCTTCGACCTGGCCCGTGACGGTTGCGAAGCCCGTGCCAAGGAACTGGGCAACGTTACCTGCCTCTATATCGGCCCGGTGGAACACGAAGCCACCACCCAGGCTCAGATCATCGAAGACCTGATCACCCAGGGCGTTGATGGCCTGGCCATCTCGGTGTCCGACATTGCTGCCGCCACCACCGTGATCGACCGCGCTACCGAAGCCGGCATCGCCGTCATCACCTTCGACTCGGACGCTCCTGACAGCACCCGTACCGCCTATGTCGGTACCGACAACAAGCTGTTTGGCCAGGACCTGGGCAAGCTGCTGCTGCAGGTTGCTCCCGACGGCGGCACCTATGGTGTGATCTCGGGTGGCGCTGCTGCTCCGAACCTGGCTCTGCGCGTCGATGGCGTGCGTGAGGCACTGGCCGGTTCGAACTGGACCGAAGTCCCCGGCTCGCCGACCTTCTCGAACGACGACATCGCGCTCGCCGTTCAGCAGATGGGCGATCTCAAGACTGCCAACCCCGACATCAAGGCAATCGTGCCCGTCGGTGGCTGGCCGATGTTCGCTCCCGATGGCTGGAAGAACTTTGTCGACCAGTACAAGGCTGACGTCGACAGCGGCGCCCTGGCGCTCGTCGTCGCCGACACCCTCCCGCAGCAGCTCCAGCTGCTCAAGGAAGGCTATGCCCACGGCCTGGTCGGCCAGCGCCCCTATGAAATGGGCCAGAAGGCCATGGACACCCTGCTCGCCATCAAGAACGGCGAAACGGTCGACGAAATCATCTACACCGGCAACGACGTCGTCACCGCCGAAAACGTCGATGAATTCCTGAAGTAAGTCCAGGCTTCCCGCATCTGGCCCGGCCATCCCTTATGGGGTGGCCGGGCTTTTCATTGCGCTTGCGGGCCTGGGCGACGTTCCCAGCCGTGCCGACAGCAGTTTGATCGACCGCCACCGGGTATCGCTGTCGCTGGGCGACATCTGGATGGCGTCCGGAAAGCTCAGGATCACGTCGACGGACCCGGTGCCGGCGGCAACGACCTCGGCGGGAATTTCGAGATCTACCTCGAGCGGTATTCCGGCCAGTGCATTGGCAACGCCCAGCTCGGCCCCATTGGCCTCGATGCCTATCCGCTGCGAGGGATGCCCTTCCCGCGACACGGCAATCAGTTCCAGGAACAGATAGAGCGGACCGCCTTCGGACGCGGGTATTGCAAAGCGCAGCCGCGAGGACGTGCCCACCGCATGCGTGCCGTCGCCCGCCGGGCCCTCCCAACCGCAAACCCAGAGCGGCTTGGCGAGCTCCCGCCCCTCGCTGCGGAACGACACGGTCGTGCCCAGCGCGTAGTCTCCCGACACGGGTTGGTTTAGGCAGGTCGTGCTGTGATCGATGTAGTAGGCCCGATAGTCTGGCGGAACCTGGGGATGGAGCATCCACCATGCCACCGTCAACTCGAAAGCGATGGCGAGCGCAACCACGCCATATGCGAACATCCCGGCAGGCAGGCCGATTGTGCGTGCGGGCTCAGACAAGGGTGAGCACTCCGGTCAGCCAGCCCACAGTGCCGAAATAGCCCCCGACCAGGATCACACCCAGCGACACCAGATAGACGACGCGCGAGCGCGCCAGCAGTGTCATCGCCGTGACGGTGACCGGAGCCAAGCCCACGACGAACCGCAGCATGGACGCGAGCCCCGCCGATAGGGGCAGTGTGAGGCAGACAAGGCAGAACAAGGCTGCTGGAAGTTGCCGCCGCGCCGCCATCACGATGGTCATGGCAATGCCGACCAGCCAGGCCGCGCCCAGCTGCTGCGACACGGTCGGCCACCAGGTGCCCTGCGGAAAATTGGTCAGTGCATTCCACAGATACATCAGGGGATTGCCGGTCGCGCGGCCCCAGGCACGCTGTACATGGCTGAAGGCCAGGGCGTCCCCGATATGCCAGTGGAGATAGGCCATGTATGTGAACAGCCCCAGCGGCGCGATGAAGATAGCTACCAGGATGTCAGGTCGCTTCAACACGGCACTTATGAAACCCGGCCGCGTGCCCCCGCGCTGGCGATGGTCGAGCCAGGCTTGCAGCACGATCGCCAGCACGATGAAAACGCCGACGATGCGGGTGCCGGAGACGAGAGCTGCGAACAAACCGGCGGCGAGATAGTCGCGCCGCTGCAGTGCCGCAAACACGCAGAGGGTCAACGTCAGGAACAGCACCTCGGTATAGAAGGTGGTGAAATAGACTGCGAACGGCCCTGCTAACAGGAAGGCGCAGAACAGGCTGTAAGCACGGATTTCCCGGCCCAACAGCGGCCAGGCCACGCGCGCCGCAACAACGCTGAGCAGGATCGATGTCGCCGTCGCCACCACCATGGTGGGGAGTCCCGTCGCCATGCGAAGGGCACCGACCAACAGCGGATAGAGCGGGAAGAAGGCCCAGTTGCCTGCATTGATCATGCTCGGCACGGGGAAGGGATCATAGCCTTCTTCTGAGAGCCGCACATACCATCCGCAATCCCACCGGCAGAGGCCTTCGGCGAAATTTGCAACCGAAGCAGCATCTACGGTGTTGGCATAGGCGAGGAAGCGCACGAGCAGCCCCAGTGCTGCGCATGCAAGTGGTATGAGCCACAACACCGCGCTCCTGGTCTGCGCCTGCGGCGCTGCCTGTTCGACAATGACAGCCAAGATTGTCCCCTAGGGCCGACGATCACCCGATTGTCCATAACCCGCCGGGGCCGGTTCGGCTGCGTTGCGATCTATGCTTCTGGCGCATGGAACGCATGCGACAACTTTTTGACCTAGTCGGCGTTCGAGCTTTACCCAAAAACACGGCAGTTCGTCACTGACAGGATGCCCGGTGAAGCCTCAATCCAACCTGCCCAATCGTCGTCATATCCTCCAAGGCCTTGGCGCGGCTGCTCTGCTTCTCTCCTCTACATCGCTGACTCTGCCGGTTCTGGCGCAGGATGAGACGGCGTTTGCCTTCGATTACGACAGCTTCAGCGACCGCATGCAGGCTATGGCAGCTGCGCCGTTCAGCCCCGTCACGGCGAAACTTCCTGACGCGTTCCAGCAGCTCGACTACGACGCCTATCGCAAGGTCCAGTATCGCGCCGATGCGTCCAAGTGGGCGGACGACAATGTCGGTTATCGCCTCCAGGCCTTTCATCTGGGTTGGCTCTATGCCGAACCGGTCAAGGTATTCGAGATTGAATCGGGACAGGCGCATCCGGTCGATTTCGCCGCCGCGGATTTTGAGTATCACGACACTGCCGTGGCCGAGGTCGCACAGGCGCAGGAGTTTCCGGGTGTCGCCGGCGTCCGCGTCAACTATCCGCTCAATCGCCCCGATGCCTATGACGAATTGGTGTCGTTCCTGGGCGCCAGCTATTTTCGTTCACTCGGCCGCGACAACATCTATGGCTTGAGCGCCCGGGGTCTGGTGCTCAATTCCTGGGTCGATCTGCCGGAGGAGTTTCCCCGCTTCTCCGAATTCTACATCGAAAAGCCACAGAATGGCGGGCCTCTGACGGTCTACGCGGCGCTCGATAGCGAGAGCGTTACCGGTGCCTATCGCTTCGTGATCACCCCGGCCAGCGATGCGACCCAGGAAACGACGATGGACGTCACGGCGCGGCTGTTTTTCCGCGCCGACGTCAAGGAGCTTGGTGTCGCTCCTCTAACTTCAATGTTCCTCTACGCCGAAGCCAATCGCGGCGGGTTCGACGACTATCGCCCTCAGGTGCATGACAGCAACGGCCTTTTGGTCGAGCGCGAAGGCGGCGAAGTCATGTGGCGCGCGCTCAACAACGGCCCGACTCTGGGCAATTCCTACTTTTGGGAAAACAATCCACAGGCTTTTGGCCTCTATCAGCGCGGCCGCGATTTCGAGACCTATCAGGACGCGGGTGCGCACTATGAGCGCCGTCCTTCGCTGCGCGTCGAACCGCAGGGCCAGTGGGGTCAGGGCATGGTTCGCCTCATCGAAATTCCGGCCAAGTTGGAGGCCGACGACAACATTGTCGCCTTCTGGATTCCTTCCGAGCCGGCCCTTGCCGGCCAGGCGCGCGAATACGCCTACCGCCTGATCTGGGGCAATCTCGACCCGGACGAAAAAGCCGCAACCGCTTATGTCGCCGAGACCCGGGCCGGGGTCGGTGGCGTGTCGGGCGTCGAGAATGCTGCCAACCTTCGCAAGTTCGTCGTCGACTTCAAGGGTGGGGAGCTCGACACATTTTCGCCGGGAACGCCGATAGACGTGCTGGCGACCGTCAGCGGCGGGGTCATACGAAACTCCGTGCTGTCGCGCGTGGACGCGAACGGCGTCTGGCGCCTGGTCCTTGACGTGGAGACCGACGGCGTCGCGCCGCTCGAGCTCAAAGCTTACCTGGTTGGTTTGGGGAAGAAGCTGACTGAAACCTGGCTCTACCAGTGGAGACCCCTCGCATGAAGCACAACGCTGAATTTCCCTTTGCCAACGGCTTGCCCGACGCGCCCCTGGCCATGCCCAAGCAGCGCCTGGAACTGCGCCGCTCGCTGCTGAGCATGCTGCGCGAAACGCTTTCGGCGTTTGCCGGTCGTTGATCCAAGCACCCCAAACCATGGGTTGGCCTGTCCTGTTTCGCTGCGCCGCGCTGCTGACCGCCTTGGCGTTCAGTCTGGTCGGCAGCTACCTTTTTCTGCGCCTGGCGGGGGAAGGCAGCCTAAACGCGCTCGATCTGCTGCGTTGCCTGCTGGTGGCCATCAGCAGCTTCTGGCTAGTCTGGGGCAGCGCCGCCGCTGTATTGGGGGTGTTCCGGCGCAAGCCAAGGCTCGCACCATCCTCGGCGCCCATTCTCGGACGCACTGCCATTCTCGTTCCCATTTACAACGAAGACCCTGTCGCGACCTTCTCGCGCATCGCGGCCATGAACCGCAGCCTGATCGCCGAGGGGCAGGCGGAACATTTCCATTTTGCCGTTCTGTCCGACACCCAGTCGGTCGAGTGCGCCGCCCAGGAGGCGGTGTGGTTTGAACGTTTGCTGCAAGAGCCGCAGAGCGAAGGCCGCATTTTCTACCGCCGGCGTGAACGCAATATTGGTCGCAAGGCCGGCAATATCGAGGATTTCGTGGCCCGCTCGGGCGGCGCTTACGAATTTGCGCTGATCCTTGATGCTGACAGCCTGATGGAAGGCGCAACCATTGTTGCCATGGTGCAGCGCATGGAGGCCGACCCAGAACTCGGCCTGCTGCAGACCGTGCCACGCATCATCAACGCCAGAACCATGTTCGGCCGCTCCATTCAGTTTGCGGCCTCATATCTGTCGCCCACCTTTGCCCGCGGCGCTGCACTGATGCAGGGGCGCGAAGGGCCTTATTGGGGGCACAACGCCATCGTCCGCATGCATGCCTTCGCTTCGAGCTGCGGCCTGCCGGAATTGTCCGGGACGCCGCCTTTCGGCGGCCACATCCTCAGCCACGACTATGTCGAGGCCGCGCTGTTGGCCCGCGCCGGCTGGAAGGTCGAGATCGAGCCCTGGCTCGAGGGGTCCTACGAGGAAGGCCCGGAAAACCTGATCGAATATGCCAAGCGCGATCGCCGCTGGTGCCAGGGCAACCTGCAACATGGACGGTTGCTGGCGGCTCCCGGACTCAAGATCTGGAGCCGCTTCACTTTCATTCAGGGCATCATGGCCTACCTGGCCTCGCCCCTCTGGCTGGCACTTCTGATCATCAGCATCGTGGCCGGCGCTCTGCCCGAACAGCCGCCTGTACTGGCTGGGCTCGGCGTGCCCCTGGTCGAGGTCTGGGCGCTCGGCTTTGCCGTGGCAGCCATCCTCGTGCTGCCCAAGATGCTGATCCTGTTTCGGGGCATGATCGATGGCGAGAACCGGCTGTTCGGCGGCACGCCGGTTGCACTGTTGTCGGTCCTGGGCGAGATAGCGCTCTCCACCGTCCTGGCGCCGACCATGCTCTTGCTGCAGAGCCGCGCCGTGGCGCAGGTGTTCCTCGGCCTCGATGGCGGCTGGCCGCCAACCGGACGTGGTCAGAACTGGGTCAGCCTTCGCGAAGCGTTCCACGCCACCTGGTGGATCGTGGCCCTTGCAACCCTGGCGCTGGGCAGCACGCTGGCTTTCAGCCCAGCCGTGGCCGTGTGGGTGGCGCCCGCAATGCTGCCGGCCATGGCTGCGCCGCTCCTGGTTTCGGCAACGTCGCGTCCGTCTCGCCGTGTGCCGCTGACTTTCCGCACCGGGATCGAAATCACGCCACCGCCGGTGCTGGCGACGCAGCGCGCCATCCTGGCGGCCTGGGCCGGTCCCGCCCTCTCCATTGAAACCGGACTCTCCGTGGTCACGATGAGGGCGCCAAGCCATGTCCCTGCCTGACACCACGGCCTATCGGTCCGCCGGCCTGCTTGGTCCGAACTGGATGCGCGCCATCTGGTCGACAGAGACCACGCGCAACAATTCCGCCGCACCGGTTGGCCGCGATGCGCGGCTCGATATGTTCCGCGGCATTGCGCTGGTGATGATTTTCATCAACCACGTGCCGGGCACCATCTACGAGACTTTCACCAACCGCAATTTCGGCTTCTCCGATGCGGCTGAAGCCTTTGTCTTCATGTCGGGCATGGCGGCAGGGCTTGCCTATTCCAACGGCTTCCGAACGGGCAATCTCTGGCTGGCCGTAGCCAAGGTCTGGGCCCGGGCGCGCCAGCTCTATTTCGTGCACATCACCATAACCATGCTGTGCCTGGCCATGTTCTCCGCAGCGGCGCTATGGTTCGACCTGCCCGAGGTGATGCACAAGAACAATATCACCCCCATTTATGGCCAGCCGCTGAGCACGCTGATCGGCATTCCGCTGTTGAGCCATCAGCTGGGTTATCTCAACATTCTACCGCTTTATACCGTGCTGCTGCTGGCAACGCCGCTCTTCCTGCTGGTTGGCCTGCGCCGTCCGTGGCTGATGCTGGTGCTGTCCGTCGCCCTGTGGGTCGTCGCCGGCCAGTTCCGCCTCAACCTGCCGAACTTTCCCACCTCGGGTGGCTGGTTTTTCAACCCGTTCTCCTGGCAGATCCTGTTCGTTATAGGCTTGCTGTCGGGCGTGGCCATGAAGGCGCGCAAGCGCTTCATCCCCTATCATCCGCTGCTGTTTGGCCTGGCCGCCGCCTTCGTCGTCTTCGTGCTGCTCTGGGTCAAGGTTCCCCAACTCGGCGAGGCCGGGCGCGGCGTCCTCACCCTCATCGCCGATGCCGGTGCACCCTTCTACATAACCTGGTTCGACAAGACGTTCCTCGCCCTGCCGCGCCTGCTGCATGCGCTGGCCCTGTTCTATGTGCTCGGCAACCTGCCCATCATGCGCACCCTTGCTGCTTCGCCCGCAGCCGCGCCGTTCCGCCTTCTCGGGCGTCAGGGGCTTGCTGTTTTTGCCACTGGCACCGTCATCAGCCTGTTCCTGCAGGTGGTGAAGACGCCCCGCCAACCCGATCCGCTGTTCGACGGCCTCATCCTGGGTGGCGGCATCCTTGCCTTGCTCGCGCTGGCCTGGGTGCTGACCCGCACCGCCGAGCTGCGCTCCGCTGCCCGAACCGCCCCATCCCGCGCTTAGGAGACGATCATGTCTGTCCTGACCAAGACCTCCGCTACCTCTATCGCCACCCGGCAGGCGCCCGAACTGGCCGTCATCGTCCCCACCTTCAACGAGCACGACAACGTCGCGCCCTTGGTGGAGCGCCTGGAAGTGGCGCTCGCCGGGATCAACTGGGAACTGATCTTTGTCGACGACAACAGCCCGGACGGCACCGCCGACGCGGCCTGGGAGCTGTCGCGCCTCCACGACAATGTCCGATGCATCAAGCGGCTGGGCCGGCGTGGCCTCTCGTCGGCCTGCGCCGAGGGCATCCTCTCCACCAGTGCGCCTTTCGTCGCCGTGATGGATGGCGACCTGCAGCACGATGAAGCCATCCTTCCCGCCATGCTGGCCAAGGTTCGCGCCGGCGCCGATATCGCCGTCGGCTCGCGCTATGCCGGTGGCGGCTCCGCCGGGGACGGCCTTTCGCCGCTGCGCCTCTGGGGCAGCAACCTGGCGACACGCCTCTCGACCCTGGTGGCCGGCCAGGAACTTGCCGACCCCATGAGCGGCTTCTTCATGCTCCGCCGCGACCTTTTCATCGACGTCGCGCCACAGCTGTCGTCGGAAGGTTTCAAGATCCTGCTCGACCTGGTCGTCACGGCTACGCGCAAGGGCACGCCACCGGCCATAGCCCAGGTTCCCTACACTTTCCGCCAGCGTCTGTCGGGCGAAAGCAAGATGAGCCCGCTCGTCGTGCTGCAGTTCCTCGGCCTGTGGCTGTCCAAGCTGACCGGCGGCCTGTTGCCCACAAGCTTCCTGCTCTTTGCCCTGGTTGGATTCAGTGGACTGGCCATCCACCTGGCCGTCTTGTGGCTGCTGACCAGTGTAGCACCGCAGCCCTTCCTGGTGGCTCAGATCGTCGCGACCATCACCGCCATGACCTGGAACTTCTTCATCAACAACATCCTCACCTATGCCGACCGCAAGCTGCACGGGGCCAAGCTGTGGATGGGGCTGCTCATCTTCTACCTGGTCTGCTCGCTGGGCGGCATTGCCAATGTCTCGATAGCCTCGGTGATCTACGAGGCCCGCGCCGTGCCCATCGTTGCCGGCCTCGCCGGCGCGCTGATGAGTTCGGTGTTCAATTATTCGGTCACGCGCATCTTCACCTGGAAGTAGCGCTGGCAACGACGCAGAAAAATGGGCGCCGGTGCGTTTGGTCACCAGCGCCCGGCGCGCGACTACGGGCCCCTCCGCCGATGTCGCGCGGATGCGATCAAGCGAACCAGGTCGTGCCCGGATACTGATAGGTCTTGGCCACTTCCTCGTTGAGTTCGAGCCCGATACCCGGCCGGTCGCTCAGCGCGATCTTGCCGTTCTTGATGATCTCGCCGCCATCGGTGATCGTCGCCCAGTAGTCCCGGTGGAACCAGTGGAACTCGAGCACCAGGAAATTGGGCACTGTGGCGCAGACCTGCGCCGAAGCCATCGTTCCAATGGGCGAGGACACGTTGTGCGGCGCGAAGGGGATTGAATAGAGATCGGCCAGCTCGGCGATCTTGCGGCATTCCGAAAGCCCACCGCATTTGGGAATGTCGGGCATGATGATGTCCACGGCCTGCTGCTCGAGCAGCTTACGGAAGCCATGGCGCAGATAGAGGTTCTCGCCGGCGCAGATCGGGGTGGAGGTACTGCGTGTGATCTCGGCCATCACGTCGATATTCTCCGGCGGAATGGGTTCTTCCAGCCACATCAGCTGCAGGTGCTCCAGATCCCGGGCCAGGCGGATGGCGCTGTGCTTGTCGAGCCTTGTATGAAGGTCGCACGCGACTTCAACTTCCTTGCCCGCCGCCTTCACCACCATTTCGGCTAGTTGCACCATGCGGTCATGCTCCCACTTGTTGGGAGTCATGTTGAAGCCGTCCTTTTCATACCAGCCCGTTTCCGTGCCCGTATGGCCATAGGCGCGAATGTCGAGGTCAACCTTGAGCGCGGTGAAACCGGCCTCGAGCACTTCGTCCACTTCGCGCTGCACTTCGTCCATGTTCATGCCGGGCGAGACTTCGCAGTCGCAATAGACGCGGATATTGTCGCGGAACTTGCCGCCCATCAGCTCATAGATCGGCACTTGAAGCGCCTTGCCCTTGAGATCCCAGAGCGCGATCTCGACGCCGGTCAGCGCGGTGATCAGCGCGCCCGCAAAGCCGCCCTCGAACACCAGGCTGCGGCGGATTTCCTCGAAGATGGCGTCGATGGCAAACGGGTCGCGGCCGACCAGCTTCTGCGCCAGCTCCTTTTCAATGATGGCGATGGCCTGGTGGCCGCCATGGACGCATTCCCCCAGGCCGGTAATGCCGGCATCGGTCTCGATGCGGACCCATAGATGCATGCAGTGGCCCACCGTGGCAGCCGTCTTGACCGAGGTAATCTTCACTTTGGCTTCTCCCTGAACCGGCGCGCAGGTCTTCGCGCCGCCTCTTCCTCTTAAAATGCCGTCAGGTTGACGATCGCGCGAACGGGGCGTTGCCAGCACCCGGTCTGCGGCGCGCCGGTCAGGCCGGCGTCAGATCCTGCGGGGTTTCAAATGTCGTGATGCCCACCTGGAGATGGGACTGCAATGCATACTGGTACCGGATGCGGTCGCGGATCGCCAAGGCATCCACCACAGCGGCATGCTGCTCATAGGTATCGACCGTGAAATCCTTGAGCTGTTTGGCGCGCTCCATGATGCGAATGATGACCGGCTTCATGATGCGATAGACGTCGCACACCGCCCGGTTGTCGAGCATGGAAACCAGCCTGAAATGGAAGCGGAAATCCATCTCGGAGGCCTCCTCGATCGAGGCCGCCGCCCGCATCTGCGCATTGATCGCCCGCATCTCGGCGATGTCGTCTGGCCGCATCTGGTCGAAGATGGCATCCACCGATCCCACCTCGATCAGTTTGCGGAAGCCCTGGATGTCGTCAAACGTGCGCCGCGAAATATCGAGCGTATTGAACGAGAACAGGTCGAGGGCCCGCTCCATCCGATCGTCGACGATGATGGCACCCACCTTGGGGCGAACCGAGACGATGCCATAGGCTTTCATGATGCGCATGGCCTCGCGCACCGTGTTCCGGCTGGCCTGGAAACGCTCGCACAGTTCGCGTTCCGTGGGCAGGCTGTCCCCGACGCTGAGCCCGCCGTCGGAGATCAGCGCACGGATATTGATCACCATGGCGTCCACGGCCGAGGGGATCGAGTTGCGCACGATGGAGGCGTTGAGCGCACTGCCGCCCGCCGCCATCCGAGGCGGAGTTGTCATCCCTTGACGGCCCCGACGGTTAGCCCCTCGGCCAGGAAGCGTTGGGCATAGACATAGAGCACGGCCACGGGGATTGCAGTCAGCAACGATGCGGCCATCAGCTTGCCCCAGGGCAGGATATCGCCAACGACCAGCGACTGCAGGCCGATTGGCAGGGTGCGCAACGATTCGCTGGTAATGAACACGAAGGCAAAGAGGAACTCGTTCCAGGCATTGGTGAAGGCGAACAGCGTCACCGACAGGATGGCAGGTGCCGCCAGGGGCAGGGTGATGCGCCAGAAGATATACAGTCGGCTGGCACCATCGATACGGGCGGCTTCCTCCAGTTCGATCGGAATGGAACGGAAATACCCCATCAGCACCCAAGTGGCAAAGGGCAGAAGGAAAGTCGGATAGGTGATGATCAGCGCGGCATGCGTGTTGATGACACCCATCGAGGTCAGCGTCTGGTAGAGCGGAATGAACAGCAGCGTACCCGGCAGCAGATAGGTGATGAGCAGCAGCGTGGTCAGCAGGCCCGCGCCGCGGAACCGCAGCCGCGACAGCGCATAGGCAGCCAAGGACGCCAGGGCCACCGAGACCAGGGTACTCAGCGCGGCCACGAAGACCGAATTCATCAGCCAGGTCAGGAACGGCGTGTCGCGGACCAGCGATACATACTGATCGCCGGTAAAGGGTTCGGGCCAGAAGATCGAGCGGCGTTCGCTGATCTGCGACGTCGTCTTGAGCGAGGTCGTCACAATCCAGTAGAACGGGAACAGCACGAATGCCAGCAGCGGCACCAGGACCAGCAGCCGGGCCAGCGGCCCCGCATTGGAGCGCGCGCTCTGCTTGAAAATGGGCTGCACGGGCGAGCGCCCGGTAGCGACGCGCACGCGACGAACCACCCATTCAATACCCGCAAAGACCAACTGGATAGGCAGGAAGGCGAGGTCGATGATCACATTGACCAGCCAGGTGCCGCCCGCCAGCAGGCGATCGGATAGTCCCGGGCCGCGCTCCGACGCGCCGTCGCGCTTGTCGTCATGGCGCATGAAGCGCGCCAGTAGCCAGATCAGGATGGCCATCAACGGCGCCACGCTGAAGGCGATGGCGATGCCCGGGCCATACTGCAGCGAGCCCAGCGCCTTTTCATAGGCGAGGATCGAATAGAGCTTGGTGGCCCCGCTCGGTCCGCCGCCCGTCATCAGAAAGGGCAGGCCGAACTGGTTGAAGGTGGAAATGAACGACAGCAGCAGGGTGACCACGATCACATAGCGCAGGCCGGGCAGGGTGACATTGCGGAAGCGCTGGACGGCATTGGCACCATCCACCTGCGCCGCCTCGAGCTGTTCGCGATCGATGGCCTTGAGGCCAGCCAGCAGCAGCAGCACGAAGAAGGGAATGCCCTTCCACACATTGACCGAGATGATGCTTCCCATCGCCATGCTGGGATCCGACAGCCAGCCCAATGGCCGGTCGATGACACCCGCGCCCTGCAGGATCGGGTTGAGGCCACCGAACATGGGGTCGTAGATGCTCTTCCAGGCCAGCGCCGTCACGATCTCGGGCACGATCCAGGGCAGCAGCATGATGCCGCTGAGCAGGCTGCGGAACGGCAGGCGACTGTTGAGGATGAGCGCCACGGTCATGCCGATGACAAATTTGAGCAGCAGCGACCAGAAGGTGAACTGGATGGTATTCTGCATCGACTGCAGGAAATCGCTGTTGGTCCACAGCCGCTGGTAATTGCGCAGGCCGACATTGGCGGTTTCGCCGGTAAGGAAATTGAGCGATGTCGTGCTGATGAAGATGGCGCTGACAAATGGCCAGAAGATCAGCAGCGCCATGATGAGGACCAGGGGCAGCACGAACAGATAGCCGACCTTCCAGTCGCGGCCGAACAGGGCCTCCAGACGCTTTTTGCGGGAAGGCTGCGGTCGTGCCGCGCCCAGCGTCAAGGTCATCCGATCTTCCATGCCAATACTCCGTCGGGGTCATGCCCCCGGTCGCAACCGATAAAGCCTAGCGCTGGCGCCTGAGGGCGGCGCCTGCAGGATCGACAAGAACCACGCGGCGCGGTGGTAAAGTCCACCGCGCCGCGCGCATTTCTTCGGCTACATGATGCCGCCTTCTTCGAAGATCTGGACGATCTTGTTGTGGGCGTCGGTCACAGCTTCCTGGGACGTCATGCGACCGGCAATCACATTGCCCATCGACTGTTCCAGGATGCCCTGGGCGCGGATCGCGTCGATCTGCGCAGCCGGCTGGGCCGGCCAGGACGGGCCGATGAACGGCTCGGCCACGCTGACCTGGTCCTTGATGATCGCGTAGTTGGGATCGGCCGAGATCAGTTCGTCGGTCCACAGGTTCTCGTAGGCCGGCATGAACAGGCCGCCGGCGATCGAGGACATCGGGGTGAAGTTGGCCGGGTCGAGCAGGTCAAGGGCCAGCTTCTTGGCGAGGTCCAGGTTTGGTGCGCCCTTGAAGATGGTCAGCCAGCCGCCGACCGCACCGCCGTCACGGCTGTCGCCGTTATTGGCATTGGGCTGACGCAGCAGGATGGTGTTCGGGAAGACCGGGTTGTTGTCGCGCTTGGACGCGGCATAAACCGAGAACGCATTGTGCGTGTAGCCGATGCTGCCTGCCAGCCAGGCTTCGTTGTTGGACGTGTCGCCCCAGCTTTCGACGCCGGGAGGCAGCATTGCGGCATACTTGCCGTTGCGGTCATAGGTCTCGCGCACGAACTCGTACGCGGCAACGGTCTCGGGCGAGTCGAACTCGACCTTGGTGCCGCTTTCATCGGTGAAGTGGCCGCCAAAGGCGTTGAGGATGCCCGATGCCACGCCCCAGCCGTCGCCGCCCTGGTTGACCGTGAGACCCCAACCCCAGAACTCGTTGTCCGGGTCCGAAATGGCGAGCGCTGCTTCGCGGCGCTTTTCCCAGGTGTCCAGCGTTGCCGGATCGATGCCCTTTTCCTTGAGCTTGTCGCCACGGAAGAACGTGCCGGTGGTGTTGGCGATAAACGGAATGGCCATCCACTTGCCGTCGATCTTGCCGATCTTTTCGGCGTTGATGCCCTGCATCACGTTGCCATACTTGCTGATGGCTTCCTCGACCACGTCATTGACGTCCTCGAGCAGGCCCAGCAGGTGCATCTGCGGCACCGAAACGTTGCTGGTATAGGCCAGGTCGGGCGGGTTACCCGCCTTCACGGCGGCCGTCATCTTGCCCAGGAAGTCGCCAAACGATTCCGGGTTGGTCGTCGAAATGTCGAGCTCGACATTGTTGGCCTTGGCAAACTCGGCGACCGTATCGCGGAACAGGTTCTGCGCCGCCTCGAAATATTCGGTACGGTGAATGACCGTCAGCTTGCCGGCAGCGCCCTGCGGCAGATCCAGTTCTGGGGCGGGGGCGTCCTGGCCGAATACCGGCAGGCCATTGCCGGCGGCCCACAGGCCGATGCCGGCGGCTCCACCGGTCCTCAATACGTCACGGCGAGTGAACTTCTTCGACGTCATGCTTCCGTCTCCTCCTGTTGAAACATGGCTGAGCCATCGCGACGCCGCAGCGCGGCATTCAACTCTTCGCAATGCGCTTCATCCTCCGGTGCCGGGGCCCTCCCGCCCCATCACACGCATCGCACCACGGGGTCTTTTGTCCCATCATTGGCAGCGAATACCCCAAGGATTAGGGGAAGAACGATCGCAGAGTCAACCTTTTGTCCCACAAAAGACTTGATGAGGCCGGACCATCCCTTTAGACACGATGTTGGGCACGAATGGTCTGCGCGGCTGCCGGGGAGGGCGGCGCACGGATGAACCAAGTCGTGCCGGGTGTTTTTTCGCCCCATCGGACAATCGCCAAACAGGCGGGCCGGGGGGCTTCGACCATCATCTGGGAGGACTTTGGATGGGTGCCGTAACGATCAGGGATGTTCGAAAGAACTATGGCAGCGTGGAAGTGCTGCACGGCGTCTCGATTGACATTGCCGATGGCGAATTTGTCATCCTGGTCGGACCGTCAGGCTGTGGAAAATCCACGCTGCTGCGGATGATCGCCGGGCTCGAGGACATCACCGGCGGCGAAATCGAGATCGCTGGCGTCGTGGTCAACGACCTGGCCCCCAAGGACCGAGACATCGCCATGGTGTTCCAGTCCTATGCCCTCTATCCACATATGACGGTCGAGGAGAACATGGCCTTCTCGCTGCGCCTCGCCCGCGTCCCCAAGGACGAGATCAAGCGCCGCGTGGCCAATGCCGCGGTTATCCTCGGTCTTGAAACCTATCTCGAGCGCTATCCGCGCCACCTCTCGGGGGGCCAGCGCCAGCGCGTTGCCATGGGCCGCGCCATCGTGCGCAACCCCACCGTCTTCCTGTTCGACGAACCCCTGTCCAACCTCGATGCCAAGCTGCGCGTGCAGATGCGCAGCGAGATCAAGCTAAACCACCAGCGCCTCAAGACCACCACGGTCTACGTGACGCATGACCAGATCGAAGCCATGACCATGGCAGACCGGATCGTCGTGATGCACTCGGGCAATATCGAGCAGATCGGCACTCCGCTCGAACTCTACGATCGGCCCGCAAACCTGTTCGTCGCCGGTTTCATTGGCTCGCCTGCCATGAACATCGTCAGCGGCTCGATCGCCGGCTCGTCCTTCCGTTTTGCCGATGGCACCAGCATCCAGTTGGGTAGCCTGCCGGCCGGGGTCGTCGATGGCCCCATCACATTGGGCGTGCGTCCCGAGCATCTGCGGCTCGATCCGGCCGGCGCCAAGGCCGAAGTCGTCGTCATCGAGCCGACCGGCTCGGAAACCCAGGTGACGCTGAACCTGGGCGGCCACGACATTGTGGGTGTGTTCCGCGAGCGCGTCAGTGCCGCTCCCGGCGAGTCCATCGGCATCGCCTTCGAAACCAGCCTGCTCCATCTGTTCGACGCGGAGACCGGCAAGCGCATCCTGCGCTGAGCGCATTGCATGCCTGCCTGGGCCCCGTCAGCGCACGCTGGCGGGGTCCGCTTTTGCGCGGACTGTATCAGCCAGTGCACTGGCCTGTTTCCGAAACCGCCGATCGTTGGGAAAAATGGTGCTGCCGGACAGGATTGAACTGTCGGCCTCCCCCTTACCAAGGGGGTGCTCTACCACTGAGCTACGGCAGCATGTCATGGGCGCGGCTGGTGCCCGGCGCGACGGGGGCTCCTTTGCCATAGGCCAAACCTCGACGCAAGGCTAAAAAGCGCCTATCAACCGCCTGAGGCTCCAACGCGATTCAATGGCCGAGATGAGCAAATCCGAACAGGCCGCCTTGCGCGAGCAAAGATTGGCCGCAAAGCTGCGAGAGAACCTCAAGCGCCGGAAGGGACAGGCCAAGGCACGCGCCGATTCGGAGCGACAGGCGCCTGACCCGCACGGGCAACCCGAAACCGATACGGTCAATAAACCGTAAACCAGTTTCGGGCGACTATCAGACTATTGGCAGGCGTCGTGCCTGCCTTCATCGAGAACGGCGAGTCTGGCTTACGTGGCAACTAGGACTTGGCCTACCTCCAATCCAGGTAGCAGGGCTGTCACGCCCGCCATATAGGACAAGACTATGGACCGTATCCGTTTGATCGGTGGCAACGAACTCAATGGCGAAATCCCGATTTCGGGCGCCAAGAATGCAGCCTTGCCGCTGATGATTGCCTCCCTCCTGACCGATAAGCCGCTGGTGCTGCAGAACGTGCCGCGCCTCGCCGATGTCAAACAGCTCGAACGCATCCTCGAAAACCACGGTGTCGATATCGCAGTGCATGGCCGCCGCCGCGGCGAGGAAGAGGGCGTGGGTCAGCGCATGACATTCCATGCCGCCGATATCGTGGACACCACCGCGCCCTATGAACTCGTGTCCAAGATGCGCGCCAGTTTCTGGGTTATCGGCCCCTTGCTCGCCCGCTGCCACGAGGCGCGCGTCTCCCTGCCGGGCGGCTGCGCGATCGGCACCAGGCCCGTCGATCTTTTCCTCTATGGCCTCAAGGAACTTGGCGCCGAGATCGATATCGACGAGGGCTATGTTGTCGCAAAGGCGCCAAAGGGTGGCCTCGTGGGTGCCCGCATCGCCTTTCCCAAGGTCTCGGTCGGTGCGACCCACACAATCCTGATGGCCGCGACCCTCGCCAAGGGTACGACCGTCATCGAGAATGCCGCCCAGGAGCCTGAAATCACCAATGTGGCCGAGTGCCTGGTTGCCATGGGGGCGAAGATCTCCGGCATCGGCACCCGCACCATCACGGTCGAGGGCGTAGAAAAACTGCATGGCGCCACTGTCGACGTGATCCCGGATCGCATCGAGACCGGCACCTTTGCCATGGCCGCAGCCATGACTGGGGGAAATGTCTTGCTGAGGGGCGCGCGCCCCGAGCATCTGCAGGCAGCGCTCGATGTCCTGGGCCGTACGGGTGTCGAGTTGACGGCGGAGCCAGGTGGTCTTCGCGTCTATCGCAACGGCAATGGCATCCAGCCGGTCGATGTGGAAACCGATCCATTCCCCGGCTTTCCTACCGATCTCCAGGCCCAGTTCATGGCGCTGATGACCATGGCCAACGGCACCAGCCAGATCCGCGAGACCATCTTCGAGAACCGCTACATGCATGTCGCCGAGCTCGCCCGCTTCGGCGCCGATATCTCGGTCGACGGCCAGGTCGCTACCGTCACCGGCAAGCCTCAGCTCAAGGGCGCCCAGGTGATGGCAACCGACCTGCGGGCTTCGGTGTCGCTGGTCATCGCCGGCCTTGCCGCCAAGGGCGAGACGGTGGTCAACCGCATCTACCATCTCGACCGCGGCTTCGAACGCCTCGAAGACAAGCTCAGCCGCTGCGGCGCGGAAATCGAGCGCGTCGCGGGCTAGCGCCCTTCTGCTCTCCCTTCTCCCTCCGAGGAGGGAGAGCACGGCCTGGCGGCATCGTGGCGGGCGATACGCCTGCCCCTTTTCTCCGTGCTTGCATTGCTCCATGGGCTGCAAGCTTGTAGATCGGGGTTGGGGTGACCAGATACGGCTCATTCCAGTCCCAAGGGCCGACCAGCTATGACCGACCTGAAACTTCTCGCGCTTGATACCGAAGACCTCGAAGTCATTTCCGCCCATGTGCAGGATGCCGTCGTTCGCGTTGCCGACATGGGCTATGCCCGCGGTGATCGACGCTTCGCCCTGCTCATGAATCGCTTCGATTGGACCTCGATCAACGGCCGTCGCGACAAGGGCCTACGCAAGCGCGCCGCGCTGCATTTCGATGCCGTACAGTCGGTCGCCACCAATGGCTTCGATCCGGCCGCGCCAGAAGGCGTGCTCGAACTGCTCGCCATCACCTTCCAGCCCATCGATGGCCCGGCCGGCATCATCGAACTCAGTTTCGCCGGCGGCGGCACGGTGCGCCTCGGCGTCGAATGCCTCGAGGCCCGCTTGTCCGACCTTGGGGCAGCCTGGGCTGCAACCGCCAAGCCCGCCCACGCACTGGACTAAGGACGCCTTATGGTTCTTCGCCTCGATAGCGCCGACCGTGATTTCGAGTCCCGCTTCCGGCAATTGCTGGAAGGCAAACGCGAGTCGAGCCAGGACGTCAGCGATACCGTCGCTGGCATCATTGCCGATATCCGGACGCGCGGCGATGACGCCTTGGTGGAACTAACCAACCGGTTCGATCGCACCCGGTACGGCGCTGCGGACCTGCGAATCCCGCAGGACGAGATCGACAAGGCCGCTGCCCGGGTCAGTGATGAGGTTCGCGCCGCCCTCCAGACCGCCCATGATCGCATCCGGGCCCACCACGAAAAACAGAAGCCGACCGACCACATCTATACCGATCCGCTCGGCGTTACCCTCGGCACCCGCTGGACGCCGGTCGACGCCGTCGGCATCTACGTGCCCGGGGGCCTCGCCACCTATCCCTCCTCGGTGCTGATGAATGCCGTTCCGGCCAAGGTCGCCGGTGTCGGGCGCATCGCCATGGTGGTTCCGACCCCGGGCGGCCAGATTGCCGCGCCGATCCTGCTTGCGGCGAAGATCGCCGGGGTGACCGAAATCTATCGCGTCGGCGGCGCGCAGGCCGTGGCCGCTTTGGCCTATGGCACGGCGACCATCGCACCCGTCGACAAGATCGTCGGCCCCGGCAACGCCTATGTGGCAACGGCCAAGCGCCAGGTGTTTGGCCAGGTCGGCATCGACATGATTGCCGGGCCTTCCGAAGTGCTGGTCATCGCCGATGGCTCGGCCAATTCGGCATGGGTCGCGGCGGATCTGATCGCACAGGCCGAGCACGGGGCAGGGGCCCGCTCCATCCTCGTTACCACCGAAAAGGGCCTGGCCGACTCGGTTGCTGCGGAGGTCGATCGCCAGATCGACCTGCTGCCCAATCCGGCCAATGCCCGCGAAGGCTGGCACGACTACAGCGCCGTCATATCAGTTGCATCGCTCGACGAAGCCGTGGTCCTCGCCAACCGCATCGCCTCCGAGCATATCGAACTGGCGCTCGACGATCCGCAGTCTATCCTCCCCTCCATTCGGCACGCCGGCGCGATCTTCCTCGGCCATCACACGCCCGAGGCAATTGGCGATTATGTCGGCGGCTCCAACCACGTCCTGCCAACGGCCGGGACCGCCCGCTTCGCCTCCGGCCTTGGCGTGCTGGACTTCATGAAGCGCACGTCGATCCTCGGCTGCGATCCCATGACCCTCTCGGCACTCAGCCAGGCTGCGGTCACGCTGGCCGAAGTCGAGGGGCTCGATGGTCACGGGCGCTCCGTTTCCATCAGGCTCAACCGTTGAGCATTTCGATGCAGCCTCCGGCCCGACCCGCTGAAACGGATCGCCTGGTGACCGTGACGCTCGACCCCAACACCATCACCTCGATCAATCCTGACGAGGTACATGAATGGCGGATCGCCATCTATGATCTGTTGGAAGACAACTGCTTCCGCCCCGCCAGGGTAACCGCGACGGGTCCCTTTGCGCTGCACATGTCCATTGTCGGCAACTTTATCGTCCTCGACGTGCGCCACCCCGAGACCTTCCAGCCGATTGCTGCCCACTATCTGTCGCTGACGCCCTTCCGCCGGCTGATCCGCGATTACTTCCGCATTCGCGACGCCTATTACGAGGCCATCCGCTCGGCCCAGCCGTTCCAGATCGAAACCGTCGACATGGCCCGCCGCGGCATGCACAACGAGGCGGCCGAACTGCTGCGAACCCGTCTCGACAACAAGCTGGTCATCGATCTTAACACCGCGCGGCGTTTGTTCACCCTCATTTGCGCCGTTCAGCCCTATGCGTCGCGGATCGACGAGGCGACCAGCGAACTGCCTTCGGTGCTCTTTGTCTGTTCGATGAACTCGGTGCGCTCACCCATTGCCGCGGCCCTCGCCCGCCAGGCCTTTCCGGGCCGGATCATCGCCCGCTCGGTTGGCGTCAATGGCGGCAAGGCCGATCAGTTCGTCCATGCGGTGATGGAAGAGATCGGCATTGATATGAGCGTCCACACGCCCCATATCCTGGACGAGCTGGTCGCCAACCGTTTCGACCTGGTGATTACCCTGTCCGACGACGCAACCGAAGCCGTGACCCGCAAGGGCCTGGAGGCCGGGGCCGTGGAGCACTGGACTACCGCCGACCCCTCCTTGGCCGAGGGCAGTCGCGAGGTGGTCCTCGGCGCCTACAGGGAACTGCGGGACAGCCTCAGGAAGCGGGTGCGCAACCGGCTCGAGCCATTGGTTTCCGGTGGTTCACAAATCCATTGAATTGAAGTAGGTAAAGGCCTCTTTCCGACCCGTGGCCGGCAAGCAATGCCCCTATGGGTCTTTTCAGGAGACAGTATGGCGAAGGAAGAAGTGCTCGAATTTCCGGGCGTGGTGACCGAATTGCTCCCCAATGCGACGTTCCGCGTCAAGTTGGAGAACGAGCATGAGATCATCGCCCACACCGCTGGCCGCATGCGCAAGAACCGCATCCGCGTCCTGGCCGGCGACAAGGTCCTGTGCGAAATGACGCCCTACGACCTGACCAAGGGCCGTATCACCTACCGCTTCAAGTGAGCTAGCGCCGCATGGCCAGTCGTCCCGACCTGATCCTGGCCTCCGCCTCGCCGCGCCGGCTTGCGCTGCTCAATCAGATCGGCATCGAGCCCGAGCACCTGGTGCCGGCCCATGTCGACGAAACGCCCGAAAAGGGCGAGCTCCCGCGCAAGCTTGCCATCCGCCTGGCCGACCTCAAGGCATTGACCGCCCAGCACAAGGCTCGTTCGGCCGGCTTCGGCCAGGGCGCCCTGGTGCTTGCCGCCGATACGGTCGTGGCTGTCGGCCGCCGCGTGCTGCCCAAGGCCGAGACCATGGAAGAGGCCACCGAGTGCCTTCGCCTGCTCTCCGGCCGCGCCCATCGCGTTTATACCGCTCTCACCGTCCTCACCCCGTCCGGCCAGAAGCGCCAGCGACTGGTCGAAACCCGCCTCCGCTTCAAGCGCCTCTCCACCCGCGAGATGGAAGCCTACCTCGCGTCAGCGGAATGGCGCGACAAGGCTGGCGGCTATGCCATCCAGGGCATTGCCGGCGCTTTCGTGGTCAAGCTTTCGGGCTCCTATACTGCCGTGGTCGGCCTGCCCTTGCTGGAAACCGCCCAACTCCTCGCCGGCGAGGGCTATCCCGTCCACTTCAACTGGCTCAACCAGTCAACCCTCTCGGGCGTCTGATGCCCGCCGCCAAGACGTGCCCGATCTGCGGCAAGCCCTCGGTCGAGGCCTTCAAGCCCTTCTGCTCCAAGCGCTGTGCCGACGTTGACCTCAACCGCTGGCTGTCAGGCACCTACGTCATCCCCGCCAAGGAGGACGAGCCGGCAGCCCACGAAAACACGCCCGTTTCGGGCGACGACGACGAGTTCTAGCACGCATCGTCCAGCGACCTCATGCTGGTCCAGCGAACCCGGGGTAGAGCCCACGCGGGCATGACTGCCTCTCCGTGAGCCCTTAATTGAGCCTAATGCCTGCAATGCCAAGCCGCTTCGCAACCGCTCCCTCTGGGCCACAGACCGGCCCGCAGCACCGGGTGAAGGGCCTTACAGCTTGCCACGATCACGCCGGGGGAAAGCCACGGCGGAGACCTTCCACTGCAAGCTGCACCCACACCGGAGTGTGACATCACCACGATCCCGCAAACTCCTTTCCACAAACCCTTTTCCCGCTTGCACCCTCAAAACCCATCCCCTATAAGGCCCGTGGCTTTGAACCGGGCGGTCCTTCCGCCCCGTTGCCCGGGTAGCTCAGTTGGTAGAGCAGCGGATTGAAAATCCGCGTGTCACTGGTTCGATTCCGGTCCCGGGCACCATTTTTTCAGGCAATCCGAACGTATCTTGCGCTGGGCGCCCCTCCCGCCTCGCCACCATCACATCCCTAACGATCCCCTTCGGCGTGCGCCGCAAGGCGATCTATCTTTGGAACTGCCGTTTCATTCTGCCCGACTATTCTGGCCGGCGGGATCGAGGGCGGATGATGAATACCGATAGTGCGCTGCTGCGGCTGCAGACTGAGATACTCGAAACAATTGCCTGCGGCGAACCGCTCGTGGCCGTCGCCGACCTGCTTTGTCGGCGGGCAGAGTTGCTGGCGCCCGCGGCAATCTGCTCGATCCTGACGGTCGATGCCGATGGCCGCCTCCATCCCCTGGCCGCGCCAAGCCTGCCACTGGCCTATTCCAGCGCCATCGATGGTTTGATTGCCGGCCCCAGCGCCGGCTCCTGCGGGACGGCGGCTTTCCACAATGCCCCGGTGGTGGTCACCGATATTGCCAGTGACCCGCTCTGGGCCGACTATCGCGACCTGGTTGGGCCGCTGGGCCTGCGCGCCTGCTGGTCAACGCCCATTTGCGATCGCGACGGCCGCGTCGTTGGCACCTTCGCCTTCTACTATGACACCAGCCGCGGTCCGGACGACCTCGAGCGCAACATTGTGGAAACCTGCGTCCGGCTCTGCGCCATCGCCATCGACCATGAACAAGTGCGCCAGCGCAGTTATCGTCTGGCCTATTTCGATGCGCTGACCGGCCTGCCCAATCGCGGCCACTTCAATGAAATCCTGAGCCGGTCGATTACCGAGGGCGAGTCCTTCGGCCTGCTGCTGGTCGATATCGACCACCTCAAGCTGGTCAATGATACGGTCGGGCATATCTTCGGCGACATGCTGATCCGCACCGTCGCCGAACGCATTGCCAATTGCCATCCCTCGCTCACGGCGTGCCGGCTGGGCGGCGACGAGTTTGCTGTCCTGGTTGCCGATTGCGAAACCCATGCCGGCCTCGAGGAAGCGGCGACCCGCATGCTGGCCTCGGTGCGCGGTCTCATCCAGGCCGGCGACCAGACCATTGATCCCCATGTTACCGTCGGCGGCGCCCTGTTCGGACCCGATGGCCTCGATGGCGCTTCGCTAAGCCAGAATGCCGATTTTGCCCTTTATCATGCCAAGGACATCCGGCGCGGCGGCTATGTGCGCTTCACGCCCGGCCTTCGCACCTCGATGGTCGAACGCGCCAAGATGGTGCGGGCGGTCGACCAGGCATTGGCCGAAAGACGGGTGCTCGCGCATTACCAGCCGATCGTCCAGCTCGGCACCGCCGAAGTGGTCGGCGTCGAAGCCCTGGCACGCATGCGCATGCCCGACGGCCGCATCGCGTCGGCCGGCGAGTTTCACGCCGCCCTTGCCGATCCGCGCATCGCCTGGCAGCTGACCGGACAGATGCTCAACCAGATCGCCCGCGATATCCGCCACTGGCTCGACCTGGGTCTTGATTTCCAGCATGTCGGCATCAATGTGACGACCGGCGACTTCCTGCGTGGCGATCTCGAACGCCGTATCGTGGAGACCTTCGAGCGCGAAGGCGTTCCGCTCAAGCATGTCGTGCTCGAGGTCAACGAGTCCGTCTATATGGGCGGCAATGACCAGATGGTGCCCAAGGCGGTGAAGGCGTTGCGCGAACGCGGCCTGCTTGTCGCCCTCGATGATTTCGGCACTGGCTTTGCCTCGCTCACCCACCTGCTGACCTTTCCGGTCGATGTGATCAAGATCGACCGCTCCTTTGTTTCCCGTCTGGGCAATGACGCGGCCTGCGATGTCGTGGCCGGGGCAATCATCGACATTGCCCGCAAGCTCGATATGCGTCTGGTTGCCGAAGGTATCGAGACCCCCGAACAGGCCCGCATCCTGTCCCAGCTCGGCTGCACCATGGGGCAGGGCTACCTCTATTCCCGTCCCTGCTCGATGGAGGACGCGACGCGCTTGCTCAAGCTGTTCGCCCAGAAGCCTGCCATTACCCAGGGCGATGAGGACGCGCGCCGCACGGCCTGAGTTGCAATCCCCGCGTCAGTGGCGCAAGCTGCCCCCAGCTATCCAGATGAACCAAAGTCGCATGGCGTAGGCGCCGCGCTGACAGGACGGTGACAGGGACGCAGCCTATTCTCCCTCGTCACGAACGCAACGACGTTCCGGATATGATATGGGAGGACTTATGAACAAGCTGCTCTTGGCCGCGCTGGTTTCTGGCGCAATGGCTGTTCCCGCTTTCGCCGCCGACTACACCATCATGGCCCCCGCTGCCCCCGGCGGCGGTTGGGACCAGACCGCCCGCTCCATGCAGGAGGCCATGCAGGCCGAAGGCATTTCGGGCAATGTGCAGGTGACCAATGTTCCCGGTGCCGGCGGCACGATCGGCTTGGCCCAGTTCGTCAACCAGTCGACCGGCAACCCCAATGCCCTGATCGTCGGTGGCTATGTGATGGTCGGCGCCATCCTCACCAACGCCTCGCCCGTCTCGCTCGCCAATGTCACGCCCATCGCGCGGCTCACCGGCGAGTCGGACGTGATCGTGGTTCCCGCTGCCTCCGAGCTCAAGACCGTCGATGACCTGATCGCCAAGCTCAAGGCCAATCCCGGCTCCGTCTCCTGGGCCGGCGGCTCGGCCGGCGGCGTCGACCACATCGCGGCTGGCCTCTTCGCCAAGACCGTTGGCGTCGATCCCACCACGGTCAACTACATCGCCTTCTCCGGCGGTGGCGAAGCCCTCGCGGCGGTGCTTGGTGGCCAGGTCACCGTGGGTATTTCGGGTCTGGGCGAATTCGCCGCCCAGATCGAATCGGGTGACCTGCGGGCCCTGGCCTCGACCGGTGCCGCCCGTCTCGAAGGCTCGGAAATCCCCACACTGAAGGAAGCTGGCGTCGATCTCGTCGTTGAAAACTGGCGCATGGTTGCTGCCGCCCCCGAGATCACCGAGGAGCAGAAGGCTGCCATCAATGCCGACATCGAAAAGATGGTGACCTCGGCGACCTGGAAGCAGACGCTTGAAACCAAAGGCTGGCAGGACATGTATCTCGCCGGTGCCGATTTCGACGCCCAGCTCGCTTCCGATATCGAGGCGACATCGGGCATCCTGAAAGACATTGGCCTCGTCCAATGAGTTCAGGCGAACCCAACCTCTCGCGCCGCCCCGACGGGGCGGCGCTTGTCATCGCGCTTGCGTTGGCGGCGATTGCCGCAGTGATTATCTGGCAGACCGCGCAGATGCGCTTGCCGCCCGTTCAGGCCAAGGTCGGCCCGCAGGTGTTCCCCTATGTCATAGCGGGCGGCCTGATCCTGCTCTCCATCGGAACCGTCATCTCGGCCCTGCGCGGTAGCTTTCCGCCCCGCGAGAAGGACAATTACGGCCCGATGCTGTGGATCATCGGCGGGCTGGTTGGCCAGATGCTGCTTCTCGGCTGGGCGGGTTTCTCCATCGCCACCGCCGTGCTGTTCGCTTTCACCGCCAAGGGCTTCGGCCGCGGGCCGCTGTGGCAGACCATCCCGATCGGTTTCGTGCTGGCCTTTGTCATCTGGTTCATCTTCTCGCGCGGGCTGCAGCTTTCCCTGCCAACGGGCCCCATCGAGCGCCTCATCCCTTGAGCGAAAGACGCTGACATGGATACTTTCGGTCTGCTTGCCAATGGCCTCGTGGCCGCGATGCAATGGCAGAATCTGCTCTACGCTTTGCTCGGCGTGACCCTGGGCACGGCCGTTGGCGTGCTGCCTGGCATCGGTCCGGCCCTGACCGTGGCGCTGCTGCTGCCCGTCACCTACCGTCTCGATCCGACGGGCTCGCTCATCATGTTCGCCGGCATCTACTATGGCGGCATGTATGGCGGCTCGACCACCTCCATCCTGCTCAATACGCCCGGCGAATCCGCTTCGATCGTCACTGCGCTCGAGGGCAACAAGATGGCCCGCAAGGGCAGGGGCGGCCCGGCGCTTGCGACGGCGGCCATCGGCTCTTTTGTCGCCGGACTCATCGCCACGGTGGCCCTGGCTTTCCTTGCGCCCTGGGTGGTCAAGGTCGCCTTGTCCTTCGGACCGGCCGACTATTTTGCTTTGATGGTGCTGGCCTTTATCACCGTGTCGGCTGCCTTCGGTGACAGCGCGCTGCGCGGCATCACCGCACTGTTCATCGGTCTGGGCCTGGGCTGCATCGGCATCGACCTGCAGACCGGCCAGGCGCGCCTCGCCTTTGGTATTCCCGACCTCCTCGACGGCATCGAAGTGACCACTCTTGCGGTTGCTCTCTTCGCTATCGGCGAGACCCTTGCCATCGCCGCCTCTCCAAGCCAGATCAAGGAAGAGGTTCTGGCGGTCAAGGGCTCGGTGTGGATGACGCTGCAGGATTGGAAGCGATCCTGGGCCGCCTGGCTGCGAGGCACCGTCATCGGCTTTCCTATCGGCGCCATGCCCGCCGGCGGCGCTGAAATCGGCACCTTCTTCTCCTATGCCGCCGAGCGTCGCCTCTCCAAGCATCCCGAGGAGTTCGGCCAGGGCGCCATCGAGGGCGTGGCCGGCCCAGAGGCGGCCAACAATGCCTCGGCGGCGGGTACCCTGGTACCCCTGCTGACGCTGGGCCTGCCCACCTCCGCAACTGCGGCCATCATGCTGGCCGGCTTCCAGCAGTTCGGCCTGCAACCGGGCCCGCTGCTCTTCGAGAACAATGCGCCGCTCGTCTGGTCTTTGATTGCCAGCCTGCTCGTGGCCAATTTCATGCTGCTGGTGCTCAACCTGCCGCTGATCGGCCTCTGGGTGAAGCTGCTGACCATCCCGCGGCCCTGGCTATATGCCGGCATCCTGACCTTCGCGACGCTGGGCACGCTGGGTGCCAACGGCGCCATGTCCGGCCGCCTGGGTCCGATCCCGTTCTCGTTTGAACTGCTGATCCTGCTGGCTTTCGGCATTCTTGGCTATGGCCTGCGCCGCTTCGGCTATCCGATCGCCCCTGTCGTCATCGGCCTGATCCTGGGGCCGCTGGCCGAGCAGCAGCTGCGCCGGGCACTCGCAATCAGCCAGGGCGATCCGGTGGCGCTGGTGCATTCGCCCATCGCCGTCACGCTTTACGTGATTGCCGCCGCCGCTTTGCTCATCCCCCTCTACCTGCGCATGCGGGGAAAGGGCGCCGTGCTCCAGCAGATGGCCGCCGACGAGGATTGATTTGGATCGGGGACAAGCCTGCCCCATCCACCGATCGTCACCCTCGGGCTTGACCCGAGGGCTCTTCACTTGCTGCACGTTGGGTAAGTGCAACGCCCTCGGGTCGGGCCCGAGGGTGACGGCCGGTGGGCCGGCCCCTATCTCCCCGTAGCCAGACAACGCAAAAGCCCGGACGCCCATTCAAGGGCATCCGGGCTTTCTCACGTCAGATCAGCCGCTCGGCGCAGGTCGCTCCAGGGAGGGAAAGCGCCCCGCGCCAGGGAGACTTAGAGCTTGCCGATCGAACGGAAAGCGTCGGCGTCGATACCGAGGGACTTGAGGTGCTTGGCCTTGGGGGCACGACCACCCTCGACCGCGTTCGAAACGGCAGCAGCGCTGCCGAACACTTCGACGAAGGTGCCAAGGGTCGCAAAGAACTTGCGGGTGGTGCTCATAGCCAGTTTCCTCATCAGCCCCGACCGAATTGCCGGGCCGCTTTCATGAGTGTGTAGATGGGCTCGTCGACTTCGCGCTGCTAGGGGCAAAAGGTCAAGCCGGCCATGCGCTCTGCGCATGCCGCTGCAAAACGGCCGGCAAAATCCCCTGAAACCTGCCGCTTGGCTAGGACCATAGTCTTACTCATGCATTTTGGGCATGGCGTCGTGCCGATTGAAGGCGAGTCCGGTGCCTCACGGCTTGGGCGACACAATCTCGCCCCAGCTGTCGAGAAATCGCTGGCGCCTTTGCTGATCCAGAGACACCAGCAAGGCCGGACCCAGCGGAATAGGCTGGATCACTCCGCGGCCGCGGGCTGCGATAGCCTCGCTCGTCCATTCGCCACTCCCACCCGGCACGACCGAGCCCAGCGCCGTCTGCTCGGCCGCAATTGCCTGGCCTGCCGGCGAGAGGGCGAAGTCGACGAAGGCCTTGCCCAGTTCGGGTGAGGGCGCATCGCGCGGGATCAGCATGGCACGGGTCAGCACCAGCACATAGTCGTCGGGCACCACGATCTCAATATTGGCGCCATCGGCCTTACGCGCAAAGGCATAGGAGCCCAGCACATTGTAGCCCAGCGCCAGCGAGCCATCCGCAACGCCATTCAGGATTGCCGGGCTCGAACCGGAAAACACCGCCTCCACCCGCCCGAACGCCGCGGCCAGCCGCCAGAAGTTCGACGAGATCACCTGATCCTGTGAGGCCAGCAGATAGCCCACGCCTGACAGGGCAATGTCGTAGGTGGCGATCGTCCCGCGAAAGCGCGCGGTCTGCGTCTCCAGCATCTCCGCCAGCGTCAGGTGAGTGCGTGGCACCTCCTCGGCAGTGATCCGGTCCGGATTGTAGATGATGACAGCTGGCTCGAAGGTGAAGCCGAACACCTCGTTCCGCCAATGCGCCCATTGGGGCAGGGCGCCGAGGAACGGGCTGTCATAGGCCATGGCATGGCCGTCATTGGCCAGCTTGATCATCAGGTCCGAGGCCGAGCTGACCAGCAGGTCCGGCTTGGGCGTCAAGTCACCGCTCAGGTAGCGCTCGTAAAGCGGCACGGAATCGGTTTCCTCATAGACGACGGTCACGTCCGGCCGCTGCGCCTGGAAGCCGGCGATGAACTGCGCGAAGAGCGGCGTATCGGTGACACCGACAATGGTCAGCACCACCTCACCGGCGCCATCACGCGCCGGATAGCGGGTGGAAGCGGCCTGCGCATCACTTGGGTTGAGCAGCAGCAGGCAGAGCACCAGCGCCGACAGCGAGCCCAGCGCCCGCCGCATCTGCTCGAGCTTGGGATTGCGCCCCACCAGGGGCAACTCTATCTCCACCACCAGCCCGCCCCCCGCCCGATCCGTCAGTCGCAGCGAACCGCGATGCGCCTCTGCAACCCGCTTGACGATCGACAGGCCCAGGCCCGATCCCGCCGACCCTCCACTTGCCGCTCCACGCTTGAACCGTTCCAGCACCAGCGGTTTTTCACTGTCGGAAATGCCGGGCCCGTGGTCGCTGACTACGAACCGCATCACGCCGTCGCCTACCGCGCCGCCCAGTTCTACCGGTCCGCTCGAATAGACCAGCGCATTGTCCACCACATTGCGCACCATCTCGCGCAGCGCCACCCGATCGCCGCGAATTTGCGCTCCCGCCACGACCTCGGGCAAGTCCACCACCAGCCGCCCCGCCTGGTCCGGGTCGAGCCGCTGCCGCACGTCGTCCACCACCTGGCCGAACGCCGTCGTGTCGGTCTCCTGGTTCTCGAGGCGGTGGGAAATCGTCGCCTCCATCAGCAATTGCGACACCAGCTGGCTCGCCTGCACCGCGCCCTGGTGAATGCGGCCCACGCGCGCCCGCAACGCCACCGGATCCTGTTCGTCTATTGCGACTTCCGCCTGCGCCCGCAGCGACGCCAGCGGCGTCCGCACCTCATGCGCGGCTTCCGCAACGAGCCCCGACACCCGCTCCATGGCGCTGCCCAGGCGGGCCATGAAGGCATTGAGCCCGGACACCAGGTGACTAACCTCGACCGGCACGGGCACGTCCACCGGGCTGAGGTCGTCCGGCGCTCTCCCCCGCAATTCCTGCTCCAACTGATAAAGCGGGGCGAACATGCGCCCGATGCCGAACCACACCAGGGCCACGGCCAGGAGCGTCAGTGCCACCACGGGCACGATGGCGTTTGAAAGTATCTCTCCGGCAAGCGCCTCGCGCTCGCTCTGCGTTTCGGCGACATGGATGGTTACCCAGTCCGCATCGCCGCCCGATGACGTCAACCGCCCCACGCTCGCCACGCGCACCAGGTCACCGCGATAGATCGTGTCGGCGAAAACAGGTCCCGCCGAGGTCATCTCCGGCAGCATGCGCGACAGGTCTTCATACCCCGTCACCGCCCCGCCGCCAGGGCTTTCCACGGCATAGAACACCCGGTCACGCCCCGAAAACATGCCGAACGAGGCAAACGGCAGTTCGACTATGACGGTGTCGTTCTCCACCTGCACCGCACCGGCAATGGTGAGCGCCGAGGCGGCCAGCAGCCGGTCGAACGCCCGGTCGGCCGACCGCTCGGCATAGTCACGAATGAAGACGATCAGCACCACCGCCGCCGCCAGCAGCAGCGCCAGCGCCAGCGCCACAATGCGATTGCGGATGGAGAAGGACTTAGCCGCCATGCGGCGCCCGGACCACATAGCCGACGCCGCGCACCGTGCCGATCTCGATATTGGCCGGCTCAAGCTTCTTGCGCAGCCGCGAAATATGCAGTTCCAGCGCGTTGACTGAGACCGCCTCATCGAAATTGAACAGCTGGTTCATCAGCCGCTCCTTGGGCACCACGCGGCCGGCATTGGTAACGAGGATTTCCAGCAGCCGGAACTCGCGCCGTCCCAGTTCCAGGGCGCGCCCGCCGATGCTGGCATTGAGCCCCGCCAGGTCCATTTCTAGGTTGCCCACACCCAGCGTGCTTGTCGTCTGCCCGCCCGTGCGCCGGATCAGCGCGCGCAGCCGCGCCTCGAGCTCCCGCAGGTCGAACGGCTTCACCAGATAGTCGTCTGCGCCCAGATCCAGCAGGCTGACCTTGTCGTCGATTTCCGAGCGCGCGGTAATAACCAGGATCGGCGCGCTGAACCTGCCCTTGCGCAACTCCGCGATCAGCCCGATGCCGTCGCGGCTGGGCAGCATCAGGTCCAGCGCCACGGCGTCGAAATCGTCGCCCTGTGCCGCCGGCACGACCTCATTGCCATCGCGCACCCACTCGACCGAATGGCCGGAATTGCGCAGCCGCTTCTGGATCGCCTCGCCCAGGTCTTCATTGTCTTCGACGAGCAGTATTCGCATCGGCGCCGGTCTCTCCCCGGCGGCACACTAGTGTGTTTCCGTAAGGCACGGAAGCAAGAGCTCAGAGGCTCCGCGTTGGCTAGAGCAGGGTGGTCATCACAGTGGCGGCCACCGCCACGATGCCAAATGCGGCAATCCCCGCCGCCATCAGCATGACCTGTGCATGCTGGACATAGCCCGAATGCCTGGCTTGCCGGCGCGCCGCTGCCAGGCTGGGATCGTTGCTGTCGATATGCGCCATCGTCTACCCCTCAGTCTGCCGGTCGCTCTGACCGAATTGGACCCTTGGGCAGCCGCGTTTGCGCTGTTCTCACCCGCCAGCTGAAGGTAATCCCGCGCTCGCCTCGGACGAACGCCATCCTCGGAACGCGGTTAATTTACATAAAATGCAAGGCATCTCGATCTTGTATGGAAGATGATTGATCTTCCCCGCGGACCATGGCAGTAACGACGCCATGACCCATTTGCATCCAGACCGCCTGCTCCCTGCCTCCGAGCCCGCCCGCGCCATCGCGCGCGAGCTTTATCCAGAAGTTCGCGACCTGCCCCTGATCTGCCCGCATGGGCACACGGATCCGTCATGGTTTGCCAATAACGGGCGCTTTTCCGATCCGGCGGCGCTGTTTCTGACGCCCGATCACTATGTGCTGCGTATGTTGCGCAGCCGCGGCCTGAGCTATGATGACCTCGGCGTCCCCCGCAAGGATGGCAAGCCGGTCGCCAAAGGGCGCGACGCCTGGCGGCTGTTTGCCGCCAACTACCACCTCTTCGCCGGTACGCCCTCCAAGACCTGGATCGATCATTCGCTCCAATGGGCGTTCGGCATCGAACAGGAGCTGTCGCCCGCCACGGCCGACGCCATCTATGACACCATCGACGCTGCCCTCGCCACGCCGGCACTGCTGCCCATGGCACTGCTTGATCGCGCCCGCGTCGAGGTCATCGCCACCACCGAATTTGCTCTCGATCCGTTGGTGCATCACCAGGCGATGGAAACCAAGGGCATCATCGGCCGTGTCCGCACCACGTATCGCCCCGATGACGTGACCGATCCGAGCCGCGCCGCCATCGTCGAGAACCTGCAGAAGTTCGGCGAGATATCAGGCGAGAACGTCGCCAACTGGTCGGGGCTCATCAATGCTCATCGCAACCGCCGCGAATACTTCCGCCGCTTCGGTGCCGTCGCCACCGATCACGGCGTCCCCACGGCGAACACCGCCGATCTCTCCGCGCCCGAAAAGCAAGCTTTGCTCGACAAGGTGCTCGCGGGCCGGCACGACGCTGCCGATGCCGAGCTGTTCCGCGCCCAGATGATGACGGAGATGGCGCTGCTTTCGGTCGAAGACGGCATGGTGATGCAGCTTCACGCCGGCTCGCGCCGCAATACCGATCCGCTGCTCATGGTCGAGCGCGGTACCGATCTGGGCGCCGATATCCCCGGCACCACCGACTACGTGAATGGCCTGCGGGCCCTGCTCTCGCGCTGCGGCAATGAACCCAATCTGCGGCTCATCATGTTCGGGCTCGATGAGACCACCTATGCCCGCGAACTGGCGCCCATGGCCGGCTATTGGCCCAGCCTGATGATCGGACCGCCCTGGTGGTTCCATGACAGCCCGCAGGGCATCCGCCGCTATCTCGACCAGGTGGTGGAGTCGGCCGGCTTCTACAATCTTGCAGGCTTCAACGACGACACCCGCGCGCTACTGTCTATCCCTGCACGCCACGACGTCTGGCGCCGCGAAGTCTGCGGCTTGCTCGGCCGCTGGGTCGGCGAAAATCGCATCACCATGTCCACGGCCCGCGATATCGCCAAGCACCTGAGCTACCAGGCGGCCAAGGATGCGTACAAGCTGGATTAGGCCATCGGTCGCTCCGCGACCACCCGGCGTCACCCTCGGGCTTGACCCAAGGGCACTGCACTTACCTTCCGTGCAGCGAGTGTAGAGCCCTCGGGTCAAGCCCGAGGGTGAAGCTCATGGCGACTTCCACAAGACCAGTGCCACGATCACCACACCCGTAATCAGCAGCAGCAACAGGCCGCCGAGCCCGTTCATCACCTGCCGGCCAAAGGTCGGGTGCAATTCCTCGGCCGAAATGATGTCCGACAGCCGTGTGGATTCGCGCCGGTCTTCGTAAGGTTGATGCGTCATTTCAAGTTCCCCCTGCTGGACTTGCTTTCGCGTGCCACAACCCTGCGCCTGCAACCGGTAAAGGAGGGTTGCCGGACTAGCCCTTCCTCCACTTAGGGTTGCCATTGCGCCAACCGGCAGCCTTACCTCTTGGTTACCGCCACGATTTCATCAAGTTTTCCGGCAATCAGCCTCCACCCCGTCGAAACCGGGCGCGCCTTCTGCTCTAATGCCGGCAATGATGAATCAGTCGCCCGTAGAAACCGCGCTCAGCCGCGCCCTGATCCGCTGGTCCCTGACCAAATCGACGCCTGTCGCCGAAACCCACACGAGTTGGGTGTTTCGTGTCGAGCAGAATGGCCGCAACTTTGCCGCCCTGAAGATTCTCAAGCCCAACGAGGTCGAGGAACAACGAGGCTCCCGCTTGCTCGCCTGGTATGGCGGCGAGGGTGCCGCCACGGTCTTCGACATGCATGGCGATACCATCTTCATGGAATGGCTCGACGGCGGCACGCTGGGCGATCCCGTTCGCGCGGGCAAGGACGACGAAGGCACCATTGCCCTTGCCACCGTGGTTGCCAGCCTGCACCGCCAGCGTAGCGAGACCCCGCCCGAGCTGCAGCCGCTGCGCCAGCGCTTCCAAACCCTGTTCGATACCGACGTCCGCGCCTGGCCGCACACGGCCCGCGACCTTTACGCCCGGGCCTGCGGCATTGCCTTGAAGCTGTTTGATCGTCCCAGCGCGCAAATTCCGCTGCATGGCGACGTACATCACGACAATATCCTCAGTTCCGATCGCGGCTGGTTGGCCATTGATCCAAAGGGCGTGCTGGGCGATCCGGCCTATGACCTGGCCAATGTCTTCATCAACCCCAAGGGCGCCGCGCACCTGGCGACCGATCCTCGACGCATTGCCGCGCGAGCCGACATTCTGTCCCAGCGCCTGGACTATCCGCGCAAGCGCATCCTCGGCTGGGCAGCAGCGCACGCTGCCTTGTCGGCCTGTTGGGAGCTGGCCGAAGAACGCTCCATCACGCATCAGCTCGCCTGCCTGCCCCATCTGCTCAGTGCCTACGACCAGGCCTGACCCATCATGGAAAACCTGATGCTCACCACGACGCGCCGCGGCTTCATTCTGTTGACCGCGACGGCTGCCTTGGCGGCCTGCTCGACGACGATCCCCATGCTGCCTAAGGGCGCCAGCACGCCCGAGACGCTGACCGACGCTGAAATCCTCGAGGCGATCAACACCGTGCGTCGCGCCAATGGCGCCCCACCCTGGACCTACAATGTCAGGCTCGAAGAGGCAGCCCGCTCGCAGGCTCGCCTCATGGCGCAGAAGAACACCATGAGCCACGACCTGGGCGTCACCCTGCGCCAGCGCGTCACAGCCGCGGGGTACCTTGGGGCCGTCGGCGAGAATGTCGGTAAGGGCTACAAGGACCTGCAGGGCGTCATCGGTGGCTGGATGGATTCATCGGGCCACCGCAGCACCCTGCTCAGCCACCGCTTCGTCGAATTCGGCCTCGCCGCCGCTCGCAGTTCAGGTGGCAAGCTCTATTGGGCCATGATCGCCGGCGGCAGCTTCGAGGCGTGGCAGGGGTAGGCGCGGGGAGCCCGAGCGCTACTGCAGCAGCGTGCGCCGAACGGCCACGTCCCAGCCCTTGATCTTGCGCTTGCGCTCGGCCGCGTCCATCTGCGGTTCGAACCTTTGGTCCTTGGCCCAGCCCGCCGCAAACTCCTCCATCCCGGGCCAGACCCCAGCCTTCGCCCCCGCCAGCCAGGCAGCCCCCAGCGCCGTGGTCTCGAGGATCACCGGCCGATCGACCGGCGCGTCGAGCACGTCGGCGAGGAACTGCATGGTCCAGTCCGACGCCACCATGCCGCCATCGACGCGCAGCACCGTGTCGCCGCCGCCCTTCCAGTCCCTGTGCATGGCTTGGAGCAGGTCGCGCGTCTGGTAGCACACCGCTTCCAGCGCCGCCTTGGCGATTTCCGCCGGGCCGGAATTGCGCGTCAGGCCATAGATTGCCCCGCGCGCCTCGGCATCCCACCATGGTGCTCCCAGCCCGACGAAGGCGGGGACCATGTAGACGTTCTGGCTGGGGTCGGCACTGCGCGCCAGTGGTCCGGTTTCGCTGGCCTGCTTGACCAGCTTCAGTCCGTCGCGGATCCATTGCACGGCGGCGCCTGCAATAAAGATCGAGCCTTCAAGGGCATAGCTGGTCTTGCCATCGAGCCGGTAGGCAATGGTCGTCAAGAGCCGGTTCTTGCTGCGCACCATGTCGGCGCCGGTATTGAGCAGGGCAAAGCAGCCCGTACCGTAGGTCGATTTCATCATGCCCGGCTCGAAACAGGCCTGGCCGATGGTGGCGGCATGCTGGTCGCCGGCGACGCCAAGGATGGGGATCGCGGCGCCGAACAGGCCCGGCTCGGTGACCCCGAAATCATCGGCGCAATCCTTGACCTCGGGCAGCAAAGCCGCCGGAACGTCGAACAGCTCCAGCAGGCCCGCATCCCACTGGTTCTTGCCGATGTCGAACAACAGTGTGCGGCCGGCATTGGTGGCGTCGGTCGCATGCACCTTGCCGCCGGTCAGCCGCCAGATCAGGAAACTATCGACCGTGCCGCAAGCAAGCTGCCCTTTTGCTGCAAGCTTTCTTGCGCCTTTCACGTTGTCGAGTAGCCACTTGATCTTGGTGCCGGAGAAATAGGGGTCGAGCAGCAACCCGGTCTTTTTGGTAATGACCTTTTCATGCCCCGCCTTCTTGAGCTTGGCGCAATAGGCAGCGGTACGCCGGTCCTGCCAGACGATCGCATTGTGAATAGGCTTGCCGGTCTGGCGGTCCCAGATCAGCGTCGTTTCCCGCTGGTTGGTGATGCCGATGGCGGCCACATCCTTGGCTTCGATCTTTGCTTCCCGGATGGCCTTCTTGATCGCCCACAGCACCGATTCCCAGATTTCCTCCGGATCGTGCTCCACCCAACCATCCTGTGGGAAGATTTGGGTGAACTCCTTCTGCCCCACCCCGGCAATCGTCCGATCTTTGCCAAACACAATCGCCCGGCTCGACGTCGTCCCCTGGTCGATCGCCAGGATGTAATTGCCCATTGTTCCCCCCAGTTCAGCCGCGTCGGGCCAGGTAGTCCTCGAGCCTTGCGGCCTCTTCCGCGTTCACCCGCAAACCCAGCTTGGTGCGTCGCCACAATACGTCTTGTGCCGTCCGCGCCCATTCATTGGCAACCAGGTAGTCGACTTCCCTCGCATAGAGGTCGGCACCGAAATGCAGCCCGAGATCGTCGGTGCCCTTCGCCGTTCCCAGCAGCACCCGCGCCTTGGTACCATAAAGCCGTGTCATGCGCCGCAGCATGGCCGGTGGCAGGCCCGCATAGTCCATGCCGAGCCGCCTGACTTCGGCGTCGAAGGCCAGCGGTTCGAAGTCTCCACCGGGCAACCGGCTGGTCTTGGTCCAGGGCTTGCCCTTCTTTCCCAGCACACCCTCGATCTTTTCCAGCACCGACTCGGCCAGCCGACGCGACGTCGTCAGCTTGCCGCCGAACACGTTGACCGCCGCGCCCGTGGCCGCATCGCCGTCCACCTTGAGCACATAGTCGCGCGTCGCTTCCTGCGCCGCGCTGGCGCCGTCGTCGAACAGCGGGCGCACGCCCGAATAGCTCCAGGCGATCTGCTCGCGCGTCACGGGCTTGGCGAAATACTCGCTGGCGGCGCTCAGCAGGTAGTCGGTTTCCCCGTCGGAGATTTTCACATCCTTGGGGTCACCCTGATAGTCCTGGTCGGTGGTGCCGATCAGGGTGAAGTCATCCTCATAGGGGATGGCGAAAATGATCCGGCCATCGGCATTCTGGAAGATATAGCAGCGGTCGTGGTCGAACAGCTTGCGCACCACGATATGGCTGCCCTTGACCAGCCGCACATTGTGCGCGCCGTTCTTGCCCATCGTGCCGGTAATGACCTGATCGACCCATGGCCCGGCTGCATTGACGACAAGCCTGGCCGTCAGCGTCTTCCGTCCGGACTCGCCATCCAGTTCCACCAGCCAGCCGCCATGGTCGCGGCGCACGCTGGTGACCTTGGTGCGCACATGGATGGCGGCGCCCTTGTCGGCCGCATCGCGGGCATTCAGCACCACGAAGCGCGCATCGTCGACCCAGCAGTCCGAATATTCAAAGCCCAGCCGGTAGCCGGGCTTGAGCGGCTTGCCGGCGACATCGCGCGTCAGGTCGAGCGTCTTGGTCGGCGGCAACAGGCGACGGCCACCCATATAGTCATACATGGCGAGCCCGGCGCGCAGCACCATGGCCGGCCGCAACCCCTTGTGATGCGGCAGCACGAAGCGCAGCGGCTTGATGATGTGCGGCGCTTCCGCCCACAACACCTCGCGCTCCGCCAATGCCTCATGCACAAGGCGAAACTCGTAGTGTTCCAAATAGCGCAGCCCGCCATGCACCAGCTTGGTTGCCGCCGACGAGGTGCCACTGGCGAGGTCATTCATCTCGGCCAGCGCCACGGAATAACCGCGTCCCACCGCGTCGCGCGCCACGCTGGCGCCGTTCACGCCACCGCCGATGACAAAGATGTCCACACTATCGCTGTCGGCCATGACTGCTCCCGTCGTTGGTTTCGTTCATACGCGATCTGATTTCGTTTTGGAAGAATTGCGTTTCGTTTTGGGGTGCCAATGGCTAACGGCCATTCTTCCATACAAGATCGCCGTTGACCCTGCGCGGCTGGGCTTGTAGGGCAGGGAGGTCTCCCGCCCGGAATTGCGGCCATGCTCGCCATCCTCACCGTCATCGCGCCGATCTTTGCGCTGATGGCGCTCGGCTATTCCGCCGTGCGCTTCCGGCTCTTTCCGGCCGACGGCATCAAGAGCCTGATCGCCTTCGTCAACAACTTCGCGACACCCTGCCTGCTGTTTCATTCGCTGCTGACCAGTGATTTCAGCGCGGCCTTCAATCCGGCCATCATCGGGCCGTTCTATTTCGGCGCCGTCGTCTGCTTTGTCGTGGGCATCGTCATCGCCATGAAGGTCTTCGGAAACAGGCCGGGCGAGGCCGTGGCGGTCGGCTTTTCGGGCACTTTCACCAATACGGTGCTGGTCGGCCTGCCCATCATGAGCCGCGCCTATGGCGCCGAATCGCTGCCGGTCACCCTGTCGATCATCGGCCTGCACGGCGCCATCCTGCTGACGCTTGGCATGATCACCATGGAATTGATGCGCCGCGACGGCCAGTCGCTGGGCAAGACCCTGTTGGTGGCCGGCAAGCGGGTGGGTTCCAACCCGCTGATCTGGGGCATTGCCGCCGGCATGATCGGCTATTTTTCCGGTCTCAAGCTGATCGAACCCGCCGAGGCCTTCCTCACCATGATGGCCTCAGCCGTGGTTCCGGCTGCGCTGTTCGGCATCGGTGGGGCGCTCAACGAGTTCAAACTGTCAGACAACTGGAAACAGGCGCTGATCGCTTCCCTCATCAAGCTGATCGTCCACCCGGCGATCGCTTATGTGCTGATGATCTGGGTGCTCCGCGTGCCCATGGAAACCGCTCGCTACGGCATCCTGCTCGCGTCCATGCCGGCAGGCGTCAACGTCTATGTCTTTGCCACCTACTACAACCGCGGCGTCAGCGTCGCCGCCAATACGATCCTCATCGCCACCGTGTCCTCGGCGGTCACCATCTCGCTCTGGCTGCTGATCCTGGGGCATTAGCCCGGGCCGCCCGCAACCAGGCCTAGGCCGCCTCTACGCGGATGTCGATCTCAGTCACCTCTTCGGCCGGCACCATGCGGATGGGTCGCGCGCCCAGCGCATCGAGGCCTACCGCAAGGCGCACGTGCCGATCGGTCGGGCAGAGTTGCAAGCGGGGATCAAAGCCGATCCAGCCCAGGCGATCGTCATGCGCTTCCGCCCAGGCATGGAAGGCAGTCGGACCGTCTTCGGCGCCGGCGAGGTAGCCCGTCACATAGCGTGCGGGAATGTCGACAGCCCGGCAGGCACCAATAAAGGCATGCGCGTAGTCGCCGGCCGGCGGCAGAACGCGGCTTCCACCGCCCTGGCTTTGCTGCTGCGAGCCATCAGCCGCCATCTGGCTCTGCCCCTTGAGCTGTTCCGTGCCCAGCACTTCGCCCACCCAGCCCATCAATCCGTGCAGGGTATCGAGCCGGTTCTTGCCGCCGCGAAACTTGGCCGGCATCCCGGCAGGCGCCTTGGCGAGGCTCGTCACCCGGCGATAAAGCGCGGGCACCGGCTCCCGCGCCGGCCAGCCCAGCACCCCATGCGTGTCGGTCGTCCGCACCACCCCCTCGATGGTGACCACAAGGGGCCCGTCGGGCCGGGTCTGGTTCACCAGGTGCGTCTCATTGCCAAAGGCATCGGTGAAGTGCCCGGCCTCGGCGATGCCGGCCATGTCGACACCCCAGCTCTCGATCTGCTGCGAGCGCCCGCTCTGGGGCGTCAGCAGCAGCTGCAGCACGGCATTGGCCGTGCCGGGCGGTGGGGTGACGCTCAATTGCTGCCGAATGGAAATGCGCATCTGCTACTCGTGTTCATCGCCGGATATCCGGCGCTCGGGGGAGCCGCAGCCCCCATCGGCCCCTAGTGGAAGTTGTAGCTCTCCGACAGCGAGGTCGAGACGATGTTGTTGCGGGCAATGAACTCGGTGAGGAATTCATGCAGGCCATGCGCGAAGATGGATTCCATCGTCGTGCCCTCGACCATGGCGCGCAGCGATGCGGCCGCCTCGTTGCAGGCCGGCTGCCTGCCGTAGAACTCGGCCAGCGTCTGCACCTGCGCTTCGATGAAGCGGGCGCAATAGATCAGCGAACGGGGCATTTCCGGGCGCAGGATCAGGAAGTCGGCAATGTTATGGGCCTTGTAGCGGTCGTGATAGACGTGGCGATAGCTCAGGTGTGCCGACGCCGCCCGCAGGATTAGCGACCATTGCTGGATATCGAGATCGCCGCCCACCATCTTGGCGCGCGGCAGCAGCACGTAATACTTCATGTCGAGAATGCGCGCCGTATTGTCCGCCCGCTCGACGAAATTGCCGGCCTGGAGGAACGCGTAGCCGTCATCACGCAGGATGGTTCCAAGCAGCGCGCCGCGGAATTCGTGGCTCAGGTGGGTGACCCATTCAAGCAGTTCGAGGAGCTTGGCTCCCCGCACGTCGCGCGGCTTGATCTGGCTGAAATGCAGCCACGCTGCGTTCAGCGTTTCCCACATGTCGCCCGTAATCGCCGTGCGCACAGTCCGCGCATTGGTGCGCGCTGCCATAAGGCAATTGAACACCGAACTTGGATTGTCCGGGTCGAACATCATGAAATGGGCCACCGTATCGACATCGGCGGGGCGGCCCTTGCGGGCAAAGTCTTCGTCGACCTCGGCGGCCTGCATCATCGAGATCAGGTGCTCGCTGGCCCCGCCTTCGCGCCGGCTGGTGAGCGACATGCGATAGCCAACCTCGAGCAGCCGGGCCATGTTTTCAGCTCGCTCGACATAGCGGGAAAGCCAGTAGAGGTTCTGTGCGGTGCGTCCGAGCATGCTCAATCTTCCAGCACCCACGTATCCTTCGTCCCGCCGCCTTGCGATGAGTTCACCACCAGCGAGCCCTTCTTCAGCGCTACCCGCGTCAGCCCGCCGGGCGTGATCCGCACTTCGTCGCCGACCAGCACATAGGGCCTCAGATCGACGTGTCGCGGCGCGATCCCCGCATTGACGTAGGTGGGGCAGGTGGACAGCGCCAGCGTCGGCTGGACAATGTAATTGTCCGGCCGTGCCTCGATCTTCTTGCGAAATTCGTTGTGCATGGCCTTGTTCGAGGTCGGCCCGACCATCATCCCGTAGCCGCCCGAACCGTGGACTTCCTTGACGACCAGATCGCCGATATTGGCCAGCACCCAGTTGCGCTGCTCCTTGTCGGTGCAGTTATAGGTCGGCACATTCTGCAGCAGCGCCTTTTCGCCGAGGTAGAATTCGACGATCTCGGGGACATAGGTATAGACCGCCTTGTCATCGGCAATGCCGGTACCCGGCGCATTGACCAGCGTCACATTCCCCGCTCGATAGGCGTTGAAAAGCCCCGGCACGCCCAGCATGGAATCCGGGCGGAAGGTCAGCGGATCGAGATAGTCGTCATCGATGCGGCGATAGATCACGTCGACCCGTTCAGGACCAGTCGTGGTCCGCATATAGACCTTGCCGCCATCGACGAACAGATCGGGCCCCTCGCACAGGGTCGCGCCCATCTGGTCGGCCAGGAACGAATGCTCGAAATAGGCTGAATTGTAGATCCCCGGCGTCAACACCACGATATTGGGGGCGCCTGATGATGCCGCCGGCGCGACGCTTTCCAGTGTCCGCCGCAGGTTCTCCGGATAGGTATCCACCGGCGCCACCTTCTGCCGCTGGAACAGGTCCGGCGCCAGGATCATCATAGCCTCGCGGTCTTCCAGCATGTAGCTGACGCCCGAAGGAGTACGCAGATTGTCTTCCAGCACGTAGAATTCGTCCGGACCCACGCGCACGATATCGACGCCGATAATGTGGGCATAGACGCCCTTGGCCGGCTCCAGCCCCATCATCTCGGGGCAGAAGGCCGAATTCTGCAGGATCAGCCTTTCCGGAATCCGCCCGGCCTTGAGGATCTCCTGGCGGTGATAGATGTCATAGAGAAAGGCGTTGAGGGCCTTGACCCGCTGTTCGATACCCTTGGAAAGCTTGCGCCATTCCTGTGCCGCAATGATGCGGGGGATGACGTCGAAGGGAATGACCTTTTCGGTGCCTTCTTCCGAACCATAGACCGCGAAAGTGATGCCCAGCTTGCGAAAGATCGCCTCTGCATCGGACTGCATCAGCGTCAGCGCCTTGTCCGGCTGTTCCTCGAGCCACTGGGCCAGCGCCCGATAGGGTTCGCGGACAGAACCATCCGCATTGTACATTTCATCGAACGGCTTGCTGTCGGCCATTATGCTCCGAGTGGTAATACGGCTCGTCCCATCGCCTTCACATTGCTACACTTTTATCAGGCCTCGGCAAGCCGCATTGGTAGCGTCACTGCACCCGAAGGGCGGAAGAGGGGTTGTGCACCTCACCTCGCCCTCTATGGTGCACGCCATACAAGAATTGCGAGTCCAGCCGAATGACCGACAAGTCCATCGAGATCGTGCAAACAGGCAAGCTGCTCGCCTCTTGCGAAGCGGCCCTCGCCGAGCGCTACACCGTCCACAAACTGTATGAGCAGACCGATCCCAAGGCCTGGCTCGCCGCCAATGGCAGCCGCATCCGCGCCCATGCCGGCTCGGGCGTGCAGGCCGATCTCATGGATGCGCTGCCCAATCTCGAAATCATCGCCAGCTTCGGCGTCGGCTACGACAATATCGACACCAAGGCTGCCAAGGCCCGCAATATCCGCGTCACCAATACGCCCAATGTGCTCAACGATGCCGTGGCCGAACTCACCATCGGACTGATGATATCGCTCGCCCGTCGCATCCCGCAGGGCGACCAATATGTCCGCCAGGGCAAGTGGCCGGGTGGCTCGATGCCGCTGTTTTCCGAACTGACCGGCAAGACCGTCGGCATCCTGGGCCTCGGCCGCATCGGCAAGGAGATCGCGGCCCGCGCCCAGGCCATGAAGATGCGTGTCGTCTACCACGGCCGCAAGCGCCAGCCGTCCGAGCCGCATATCTTCTACGACAACCTCGCTGACATGGCGCGCGACAGCGACTGGCTGGTCATCATAGCGCCTGGCGGCAAGGGCACCGAACGCATCGTCTCCCGCGAAGTCCTCACCGCCCTCGGCCCCAAGGGCATGCTGGTCAACGTCGCTCGCGGCACACTGGTGGACGAACCCGCAATGCTCGAACTGCTGCAAACCGGCGGCCTCGGCGGCGCCGCGCTCGACGTCTTCGAAAACGAACCCCAGGTCCCCGCAGGATTCCTCGCCCTCGACAACGTCGTCCTCAGCCCCCACCAGGGCAGCGCCACCCACCAAACCCGCCACGCCATGGGCGCGCTGCTGGTGGCCAATCTGGACGCACATTTTGCCGGCGAGCCGCTGATCAGTGCCGTGGTTTAGGCAGGGTGCAAGCCAGTTTACCAAGCTGTAGCAACAATACTGTAATGCGAAAACTAAGCTTCACTCAGCACCCAAGCGCATATACTGATGTAATCTGCAGCGCGTAAGTCCGTTACGATGCGGTGTCGAGGCATTCTGGTGACTACTACCGATAAGAATATCGAAGGCCTGCAGTACCTTCGAGGTTTTGCCGCTTGTGCGGTCGTTCTCGATCATGCTGCGGCGATAACGTCGCAGCCCGAATACTACGGGGGGACCGCGCATCCCTTCCTGCTTGCCGGTTGGGTAGGCGTGCCGATATTCTTCGTCATCAGCGGCTTTATCATAACTATCGTTTCACTTCGCTCGGACCTGACGCCAAGGTTGAATGTTGGTGATTTCTTTTGGCGGCGGTTTGCCCGCATCGTCCCTTTCCTATGGGTGTGCATCGTCGCCTATGTTGCTATCAGCTATTTTGGAACGGGCAACTTTGATTGGCTGATGACGCTTCGCACCGTCACGCTCTGGCCGCTGGGGGATCTGAAGCCAAACGTGACATGGACACTAAGAGTAGAGTTTCTATTCTATATTCTCTTTGCTCTTACTGTCCTATCGAGCCGCCGCGGATGGTGGGTTATGGCGGCTTGGGTAGCGTCACCACTGTTGATCGCAGCGGTAGAGACGTGGGTTCCGTCCGTATTGACCGTTATCCCGGAGCACGCCCGGGGCTTGCTCCGGTTCGCTACCACCATTCACAACCTCGAATTTGCTGCAGGTCTGTTGCTTGGCCTGCTTTGGCTGTCGCGTGATCGACTACCCAGTACCAAAGGCGGTATCTACACCGTTCTGGGGATGACCGTCGCGGTGATGACGCTCGTCTGGTTGGCCGACTATAAGAGTTCTCCCGACCTCGTGCAGGCTTTCGTTCTGACTGCTGTCTCCGCGGCTGCGGTCTACGCGGCTATCACCGTCTCGCCGAGCAAGGGTCTTACAGGCAGGATTGGCAGTATACTTGGCGACGCATCCTACTCCATCTACCTCCTGCACAACCTGGCGATTCTGGTGGTATTGGAGGTCATGGCAAAAGTTGGCAATCCTGTCCCCGTGGTGGCGCTTGTGCCATTTTTGTTCGCTGCCTCGCTGGTGCTTGGCGTGCTGGCCCACTGGTACATCGAGGCACCCTTGGTGCGCTTCGTCCGAAACCTCCCGTCGCGACATAAACATAAGGCGCAGCTGGCCAGCGCACCCTAGCTTCAGATGCGCCCTGATCGTTCCGGGCCAACCATTCCGCCGACCCTATCAGCGGTCGGCCCGAACGACTACGAAGCAACCCCGGTCCGCGGCCAAGCTCGTTTACCACTACAAAGAACGCTATATCGACGCGCATAGGCTGCGCCGCCCATCCGGACCGTTGTGCTTGCGTTGTCCTTGGTCCGCCGGGCGCACAACATTTACGATCGTCCCCCTGTTGCCCGCCGCACACACGCTCGACACACTCGACCGATTTCGGCGTCGCGCATGCCTTTCCTGCGCGTGGGCGGATTCCTTTCCCGGCGGCGACCCGCTAGCCTGACCGGGCGAACAAGGAGAGACAGGCAATGACCGAATGGTGGCGCGGCGGAGTGATTTATCAGGTTTATCCGCGCTCGTTCCAGGACAGCAATGGCGATGGCGTCGGCGATTTGCCCGGCATCATCGCCCGGCTGGATCACATCGCCAGGCTGGGCGTCGACTGCATCTGGCTGTCGCCGATCACCCAGTCTCCCCAAGCCGATATGGGCTACGACGTCTCCGACTATCGCGAGGTCGATCGGCTGTTCGGCTCGCTGCATGATTTCGACTCGCTGGTCGAGCAGGCCCATGCCCGCGGCCTCAAGGTCATCATGGACCAGGTGGTGAGCCATACGTCGGACCAGCATCCCTGGTTCGAGGAAAGCCGGCTCAACCGCACCAATGCCAAGGCCGACTGGTATGTCTGGGCCGATCCGCTGCCCGATGGTTCGCCGCCCAACAACTGGCCGGCCGTGTTCGGCGGCCGCGCCTGGGAGTGGAACCCCACGCGCGGGCAGTATTACCTGCACAATTTCCTCGCCAGCCAGCCCGATCTCAACTTCCACAATCCCGACGTGCAGCAGGCGGTGCTCGATGTCATGCGCTTCTGGCTCGAGCGCGGCATCGACGGCTTCCGCCTCGACACGGTCAACTACTACTTTCACGACAAGAAGCTGCGCTCCAACCCCGCCAACAAGGTCAAGAACGAGCATCTGCCCTATGCCGTGAACCCCTACGACATGCAGGAGCACAAGTTCAGCAAGAGCCAGCCGGAGAATGTCGATTTCCTCCGCCGCGTCCGCGCGCTGCTGAACCAATATCCCGGCACCACCTCGGTCGGCGAGGTCGGCGACAGCCACAAGTCGGTCAAGCTGATGGCCGAATACACTTCGGGGGGTGACACCCTCCACATGTGCTACGGCTTCGATTTTCTCGGGCCCGATTTCACTGCCGCCCACTTCCGCAAATGCATCGAGCAATTCTTCAAGGCCGGTCCAGATGGTTGGCCCTGCTGGAGCTTCTCCAACCACGACGTACCCCGCCACATGACGCGCTGGGCCAGGTTCAGCCAGTCACCGGCTGAATTGGCGCGCCAGGCTGCGGCATTGGTGCTGTCGCTCAAGGGTTCGGTCTGCCTCTACCAGGGCGAGGAGCTGGGTCTGCCCGAAACCGATCTGCTGTTCGAGGAACTGACCGATCCGCGCGGCATCCGCTTCTGGCCCGAGGACAAGGGGCGCGACGGCTGCCGCACCCCCATTCCATGGGAGCAGGGCGAGGCGCCCAATGGCTTTACCTCCGGCACGCCCTGGCTGCCGGTCAAGCCGGCCCAATCCGTTCTGAATGTCGCCGGCCAGGATGCCGACCCCAATTCGACCCTGGCCTTTTACCGCGCCATCCTCGCCTGGCGCAAAAGCCATCCGGCGCTGCGCGAAGGCAGCATCGCCTTCCTCAAGACGGGCGAACCAATCCTGGCTTTCCGCCGCACGTTGGGCGACGCCTCGCTACTCTGCGTGTTCAATCTCTCGTCCCAGGCGCGCGAGGTTGAGCTCTTGTCACTCCCCCGCGGTACCGAGTTCGAAACGGTCTCGCAGAATGCCGCCCTCTCCGGCAAGACCCTCACCCTGGGGGCCAATGGCTACGCAATGGTCGCCTTGCCGGCCACCAGCAAGGCTAAAGTGCGCTATGGCTGAGAGCCGGCGGACGACTGCCTTTCGCAGTCGCCCGGCTGTCCTCAAAGGATCGGGTCGAGCCCGGCGGGCTATTCCACGCGTCGCAGGTTGAGCGGCTCATAGAACTGCATTTCTTCGCTACCGTCAGAGACCCGAACCCAGGCGCGGATGCAGCCACCCCAGACCTCGGCCCGGACGGCATCGACGCCGGCACTGCGCAGCAGGTTGAGGTTGAAGTCATTTAGCTCGGCCTCGGTGTGCCACTCGTCATCCAGCGCGAAGTTGCCGGAACAGACCGGGGCGGCGAAGGCCGGCGCGGCCATGACGGTGCTCGCCAAAAGGGCGAATGCGATTGTTTTGATCATCATGTTACTCCGAAAGAGATTTGCTATCTTGTTGGGCGATTGCGGCAGCTTCGCGCCGCCTTATGAGCACCACCACGGTCGGTATGGCAAAACTGAGCAGCAGCAACCGGATGACGTGGTGCGCCGCGATAAAGGCCGTATCATATCCGAGCGCGATTCCCAGCGCGCCCATGCCCTCCAGCGCACCGGGCGATAGTCCCAGCCAGATCTGCCCATAAGGCATGTCGACGATCTGGCTGACGCCTAAGGCGACCAGCGAAACAATACCCAGCGTCATCGCCGTCGCGATCACCCCGCCTTTGGCCGCAGACAGGAATTCACCGCGGGTGATGCCGGCAAAGCGCGAGCCGATCAGCGCCCCGGTGAGGACAAAGGTCACGATCACCAACGGCGTCGGCATGGCCTCGATATAAAGACCGCCCAGTTTGGCTGCTGTCGCGGCTGCCATCGCACCCAGCACGAGCCCTGCCGGCACTTTGAGCCGTACGAACACCAGGCCGACCGCGATCGAGGCCGATGCCAGGGCCAGCAATTGCCAGATGCCGAGGAAGCTCTTCGGCGACCGCGGCGCCATGTGGTCGATCGGCAGGAACACGGTCCCGATCGGCACGGCAATGGTGAGCATCAGGATGCGGATGACCTGGATGATGACAATCTGCCTTGGATTGCCCACTCCGGCTGCAGCTATGCCCATCACGAATGACAGATGGCCCGGAAACGAGCTGAGATAGGCCGTGCCGGGATCGAGCTTGAAGAACCGGGCCAGCATCCAGCCGGTGAGCGTGATGATCAGCAATAGCTCCAGAACCAGGCCGGCCAGGCTTACCGGCCAGCTTGCGAGCAGGCTCAGGCTGTCGGGGGCCACGCTTGCGCCCATCGACATGCCGATGAGCACGAAGGTCACATTGCGCAGCCAGTCTGGCACATGCACGCGCGCGCCCGCCATCGCCGCGGCGGTAACCGCAAGTGCTCCGCCCATCAACCAGCCTGCCGGGAGCCCGAGCAGGGTAGCGGCACCACCTCCAGCGACGGAAATGAGCAGGGTGATGAGGCTCGGGCGAAGCGTTTGTGGGAGCGTCATTGGACGTCCCTCAGGCAGAGACGGGAAGTGCCCTCTCGGCCAGTCTCACCCAATAGCTGGCTCCAACCGGAATGACCTCGTCGTTGAAGTCGTAGGTATTGGTATGGAGCTCGGAGCTATCGCCATTGCCGATGAAGATATAGGCGCCGGGGCGCTCCTCGAGCATGAACGAGAAGTCCTCGCCGCCCATCGATGGCGCCACGTCGTCGTCGACCCGATCCGCGCCAGCTACTTCCCGCGCCACCTCGGCGGCAAAGTCGGCCTGTTGGGGGGCATTGACTGTCACCGGATAGCCGCGTGCATAACGGATGGTGGCTTCGGCGCCGAAGCTGCTGGCGAATTGCGGCACGAAATCGGCCAGCCGCTGCTCGATCAGGTCCTGCACCGCGCCATCGAGGGTTCGTACCGTGCCGGTGATCTTGGCCGTCCGCGAAATCACATTGTCGGCTTCGCCGGCCTCCACCATCGTCACCGACAGCACCGCATTGGCCAGTGGGTCCACATTGCGCGACACGATCGATTGCAGCCCCACGATCATGTTGGCGGCCACGATGATGGGGTCGATGGTGGTCTGGGGGCGCGCCGCATGGCCGCCCTGGCCGGTAATATCGATATAGAACCGGTCCGTTGCCGCCATGATGCCGCCAGCGCGGATACCGAAATGGCCCGTCGGCATGCCCGGCCAATTGTGCATGCCGTAGAATTCGTCGATGCCGAACGTCTCAACCAGGCCGTCATCGAGCATGGCCTTGCCCCCCGCGCCGCCTTCTTCGGCAGGCTGGAAGATCACCGCGATGCGGCCGTCGAAATTGCGCGTTTCGCAGAGATACTTTGCCGCGCCCAGCAGCATTGCCGTGTGGCCGTCATGGCCGCAGGCATGCATCTTGCCCTCGAGGGTGGACGCATAGGCCTTGCCTGTCTTCTCGGTCATCGGCAGGGCATCCATATCGGCGCGCAGCCCGATGGTGCGGCCACTGCCATTGGTACGGCCATTGATGATGCCGACGACGCCCGTCCGGCCAATGCCGGTCACCACCTCGTCGCAGCCAAAGTCCCGCAGCTTCTCTTCCACCACGCCGGCTGTCCGCACCACGTCATAGAGCAGTTCAGGATGGGCGTGAAAGTCCCGTCGCCAGCCGGCGATTTCCTCGTGAAATTCGGCGATGCGGTTCAATACGGGCATGAAGAGGTCCGAAGCAGTCTCAGTCTGGGTCAGTGTCACTGTCCCAATTGGCAACGTCAACCACGATCTGGCTTGCCGGGCCGCGCCATATGGACACCACACACGGCTTAAGTCAGTAGTAGCGCATCATGGAGGATATTGATGAATCTTACAAATTTGCGTTCTGCCGCCGCATTTGCGCTGGTGGCCCTCATTGCCCTGCCGCTGCCGGCATCTGCCGCAACCTATTCCCTGCCGATCCTGCTGTCGGGTGAGGCGAACGGCAGCATTTTCAAGATCACCGTCGCCAATGGCCAGATCCGCCGCGTCGGCAGCAAGGACGGCATCACCTATTACGAGGCGGACATGCAGGGAAATGCCTGCTCGACCAGCGTCATCGTCATGTTCTCCGACAACGACATTGAACCGGCGACCATTCCCTACGACGTCTGCAGCGAGCAGGGCATCAACATCAGCATCGGCCGCGAATAGCGTCAGCACCGCTTTCCAACAATCGCGCCGGTCCTAGCCCAAATTTCCCCCGGCGCGGCTTGCCCGTATCAGCCATTTTTGCCATGACACCGGCAACTTGCCGGAGAGTCCATGAAAATCCTGGTCGCCATCAAGCGGGTTGTCGATCACAACGTCCGCATCCGCGTCCGCCCCGATGGGACGGGCGTGGAAACATCGGGCGTCCGCATGTCGATGAACCCGTTTTGCAAGCATGCGGTGGAAGCCGCCGTGCAGTTGGGCGAGGTGGGGCATGGCGACGAAATCGTCGTCGTTTCCATCGGACCGAAAGCGGCCAATGACGTCATCCTGACCGCATTGGCCATGGGAGCCCATCGCGGCATCCTGATCGAGACCGATGCCGAGCTCGAAACCCTCGCCATAGCCAAGCTCCTGGCCAAGGTCGTCGCCGAGGAAAGCCCCGATATCGTGCTGCTGGGCAAGCAGGCCGTGGACGACGACAGCAATCATGTCGGCCAGATGCTCGCCGCGCTGACGGACCATCCCCAGGCGACGTTCGCCTCGAACCTCAAGGTGGCGGGGCAGGGGCTCGAAGTAACCAGGGAAGTCGATTCCGGCACCGAGACCATCGCTATACCGCTTCCGGCCATCGTTACGGCCGACCTGCGCCTCAATACGCCGCGCAACGTGGCCCTCCCCATGGTGATGAAGGCCCGCTCCAAGCCGCTGGCCGTGCGGCCTGTGGCCGAGTTCGGTGTCGATCTTGCCCCGCGCCTCACCATCGAAAAGATATCCTCGCCTGCTGACCGTGTGGCAGGAAAGACGGTGGGCTCGGTCGCCGAACTGGCCGCCTACATCGCTGCCGAAGTCTCCCAGATGGAGGCGCTGTGATGAGCGTGCTGGTTATCGCTGACCACGATCTCGGCGTGCTCTCGCCAGCCACCGCCCGCGTCGTTGGCGCGGTCGCCGAACTGGGTCCGATTGACCTGCTGGTCATCGGCCAAAACACCGACACTGTCGCTACCGACGCCGCCAGGCTGGCCGGCATCCGAAAAGTGCTGGTCGTCAAGGGCGTGAGTGCGACGGACAGCGACGTTTCCGTCATCCAATCACTGGCAACAGAACATCAGTACGTCGTGCAAAGCGCGGGTTCCGTCGGCAAGGATCGTCTGCCGCGTCTGGCGGCAAAACTCGACCTGATGCCGGTCACCGATGTCGTCAAAATCCTCGGTCCCAACAGGTTCGAGCGCCCGATCTATGCCGGCAATGCGCTGCAGACCGTCACCGACGATCAGCCCCGGCATATCCTCACCATCCGCGCCTCGGCCTTCCGCGCCGCCGCCACCGGCAACAACGCGCCAATCGAAGTCATTGATATCAGTGTAGTTTCCGCCGCGAAGCTGATCGCCGCGCACCGTACCGAGAGCGACACGCCGGATCTCGCCACGGCACAGATCGTGGTGGGCGGCGGCGTTGCGCTCGGCTCGGCTGAGAATTTCCATCTCATCGAAGCCCTTGCCAAAAGGCTCGGTGCGGCGATCGGTGCCACAAGGGCCGCCGTCGACGCCGGCTACGCCCCCAATGACTGGCAGGTCGGGCAGACCGGCAAGATCATCGCCCCCGATCTCTACATCGCCATCGGCATTTCAGGCGCGCTCCAGCATCTCGCGGGTATCCAGGGCGCCAAGAAGATCGTCGCGATCAACACCGATCCCGAAGCGCCCCTCGTCAAGCTCGCCGACGTGGCATTGATCGGCGATCTCTTTGAAATCATTCCGCAATTGATGACCGAACTCGACAAAGCCGGCCTCAAACGCTGACTTTTGCCGATTGCAAAATTACCGCCGCCGCCTATAACAACCCCGCCTTCCCACCGGAACGACCCCAGACATGTTCGAAACCCTCACCAAGGCCCCTGGCGACAAGATCCTGGCGCTCATGGGTGAATACGCGGCCGATCCGCGTCCCACCAAGATCGACCTGGGCGTGGGGGTATACAAGGACGAGCAGGGTGTGACCGCCGTCATGTCGGCGGTTCGCAAGGCCGAGCAACGCATTCTCCAAAACGAAAAGACCAAGACGTACCTGGGCATTGCCGGCAACAAGGGCTTTGGCGCCGCCGTGCTCGACCTGGCGCTGGCCGACAGCGTCGACCGCTCCCGCGTCCGCATCGCCCAGGCGCCGGGTGGCACCGGCTCGCTCTGGGTGCTGATGCAACTGGTCAACCGCGCGCGTCCAGGGGCAACGGTCTGGGTTTCCGATCCGACCTGGCCCAATCACAATCCGATCGCTGAAAATTCCGGCCTCAAGGTCAAGACCTACCCCTATTTCGACACCGAGACGCGCGGCGTGCGGTTCGAGCAGATGCTGGCCGCGCTCGATGGTCTGGGCAAGGACGACGTCGTCCTGCTGCACGGCTGCTGCCACAACCCGACCGGCGCAAATCTCACGCCCGATCAGTGGGACAAGGTCGCTGCCAGCCTGGCCCGCACGGGCGCACTGCCCTTCATCGACCTGGCCTATCTTGGCTTCGGCGATGGCCTGGTCGAAGATGCCTATGGCACCCGCAAGGTCCTCGCCTCGGTACCCGAGGCGCTGGTGGCCTTTTCGGGCTCGAAGAATTTCGGCCTCTACCGCGAACGCGTCGGTGCCGCCATTCTTGTGGCCAGGGATGCCGCCCAGGCCGATATCGCGCAGTCGCAGCTGCTCAACATCATCCGCGGCGCCTATTCGCAACCGCCCGATCATGGCGCCGAGATCATCCGCACCATTCTCGAGGATGCCGCCCTGCGGGTCGAATGGGAAGCTGAACTCAACCTGATGCGTGGCCGCATGATCCGCCTGCGCGAAAAGCTGAGCGAGGCCATTCGCCAGCGTTCGAACTCGAAGGATTTCGACTTCATCGCCGCCCATCGCGGCATGTTTTCGCTGTTGGGCCTCGACAATTCGGTGGTTGAACATCTTAAGGCCAACAACGGCATCTATATGATCGGGGACAGCCGCATCAACGTGGCGGGCATCCCGGAAGATCGCGTCGGCGAGCTCGCCGATGCCCTGCTGAACGCCATCAAATAGCGCTGGCGATTGACCTTGCGGCAAGGCCTTGCCGTGCTACACCTTGCCTGACGGCACTAAGGAGGAAACCATGAAGTTCTTCGTCGACACTGCGGAAATCAAGGACATCAGGGAGCTCCACGACGCTGGTCTGGTGGACGGCGTGACCACCAATCCCTCGCTGATTGCCAAGTCGGGTCGCGACTTCAAGGAAGTCGTCAAGGAAATCTGCTCGGTGACGCCTGGCCCGGTTTCGGCTGAAGTCGCTAGCCTCGAATATGACGGCATGATCGCCGAAGGCACCGTGCTGGCCGCGCTGGCCGAAAACGTCGTGGTCAAGCTGCCGCTGACCCTGGCAGGCCTCAAGGCCACCAAGACGTTCAAGGACCGCGGCATCAAGACCAACGTTACGCTCTGCTTCTCGGCCAACCAGGCCCTGCTCGCGGCCAAGGCCGGCGCCACCTACATCTCGCCGTTCCTGGGACGCTTGGATGATATCAACCTCGATGGCGTCGAGCTGATCGAAAACATCCGCGTCATCTATGACAATTATGCTTTCGATACCGAGATCCTCGCCGCTTCGATCCGCTCGCCAAACCACGTGACGCAGGTCGCGCTCGCCGGTGCCGACGTTGCGACCATCCCGCCCGACGTGATCCGCAAGCTGGCCAACCACCCGTTGACCAATGCCGGCATCGAAGGCTTCCTCAAGGACTGGAAGGCCACCGGCCAGTCGATCCTGTAACGCACGCAGACCCCACACTCGATGTCACCCCGGCGAAAGCCGGGGCCCATCCTGAGATTTAGGTGAGCGGCTGCATGTCAGGATGGGTCCCGGCTCAGGGCCGGGATGACACGGTGGTCGCTGACCCATCGTAGCTATCGAAAGCCATCATGGCCGATACTGAACTTGCTGCCGCCATCAAGTCTGCCCTCGCCGCCGTGGAAATTCCTGGCGGGGGTGACCTTGCCGGCTATGGCGGCCTCTCCGACATCATTGTCACATCAGGCGCCGTTGCCTTTGCCATCGCAGTCGCGCCCGGCATGGAGGCAGCCTTCGGCCCCGCTCGTGAACAGGCTATCGCCGCAGCGCAGACGGTCGCGGGCACCCGCAAGATCATGGTGTCATTGACCTCTGGCAAACCACCGCCGAAGGCCGGCCCGACCTTCTCGCACGGCAAGCCCGTCCCCGCAGGCAAGACGCCCGTACCTGGCATCAAGCGCATCATTGCGGTGGGCTCCGGCAAGGGCGGCGTCGGCAAGTCCACGACCGCGGTCAACATCGCACTGGCCCTGCAGGCCGAGGGTCTCCGCGTCGGCATTCTGGATGCGGACCTCTATGGCCCCTCCATTCCCAAGCTGCTGGGCCTGGAAGGCCAGCCAGCGATCCGTGACGACGGCATCTTCAGCCCGCACGAGGCATTCGGGCTAGAGGCAATGTCGATCGGATCCATGCTGACCAAGGACCAGGCGGTGGTCTGGCGCGGCCCGATGGCCACTTCGGCCCTCCGCCAGTTGCTGCGCGAAACCGCCTGGGGCCAACTCGACATTCTCGTCATCGACCTGCCGCCGGGCACCGGGGACATCCATATCTCGCTGTTCCAGCAGGCGGAGGTTGACGGAGTCGTCATCGTCTCGACGCCGCAGGATCTGGCGCTGATCGATGCCAAGAAGGCGATCGATATGCTGCCACGCTTCGGCGTGCCGATCCTGGGCCTCGTTGAGAACATGAGCTATTTCATCGCGCCTGACACCGGCAAGCGCTACGACATCTTCGGCTCGGGCGGGGCTGAGCGCGCCGCTGCCGAGATGGGCATGGCGTTTCTTGGCGCCATCCCGCTGGTCATGTCCATTCGCGAAGGCTCCGATTCCGGACATCCGCCTATGGCGGTCGATCCCGCTGGGGCCGAGGCTGATGCCTACCGCGCCATCGCCAGGGCGATATTGTCCAGACAGCCGGCACCGGCGCGCTAAGGATTTGTTAATCCGATAACCGCATCTTCGGCTCATGGCATCGATGAGCGGATTGAGCAGCTACGATCGTATCCAGAACCGCCGGGCCTGGAACAAGAGCTTTGCAGACCTCGCGGAGCAGCGCTCGGCTGCGCGTAAGGAAGCCGCGCAGCGGGTGATCGCCCAGGGGGAGGCGACGCGCAACAGCGTGCTTTCGGCCGTTGCCGATATCGGGGCCGGCACCACGAAGCTCACCGAGATGATGATCCGGAGTCGCATAACGGCCGAGGCGAAGGCCAAGACAGCCGCCCTGGCCAAGAAGTACGCCTAGCAGCCCGCTCAGTGCAATCGATTGCATAAGCGCTCTTCCTGCGCTATCTGGCTAGCTCAACCACGGCAAAAGCCGGCAGTGAGGGGCCATCTGCATGTTCTCAATCGACCGCAAGGACTTCGGTCCTGGATTTACCTTTGGCGTCGCCACCGCCGCCTACCAGATCGAAGGGGGCCAGCGCGATGGCCGCGGTCCCTCGATCTGGGACAGCTTTTCCTCAACCCCGGGCAACGTCCACAACGGCGATACCGGCAGCAACGCCTGCAATCACTATGAACTCTGGCCCCAGGACCTCGACCTCATTCGCGATGGTGGCTTTGACAGCTACCGCTTCTCGTTTGCCTGGCCGCGACTGATCCCCGAGGGCACAGGCGCCATCAACCAGGCAGGGCTCGACTTCTACGACCGCCTGCTCGACGGCATGCTTGAACGCAACATCAAGCCCTATGCGACGCTCTATCACTGGGACCTGCCTTCGGCGCTCCAGGACAGGGGCGGCTGGATGAACCGCGATATCGCCGGTTGGTTCGCCGACTACGCGACTTTGGTGGCGCAGAAGTTCGGCGATCGCCTGCACGCCACGGCGACGATCAACGAACCCTGGTGCGTGGCTTTCCTCAGCCACTATCTGGGCATTCATGCCCCTGGTTACCGCGACGTCCGCGCCGCCGCCCGCGCCATGCACCATGTGCTGTTTGCCCATGGTACGGCTATCGACGCGCTGCGTGCCAATGGTGCCCGGAACCTGGGCATCGTGCTCAACCTGGAAAAGTCCGAGGCGGCGACGGACAAGCCGGAGGACCTGGCCGCCATGGATATGGGCGATGCCCTGTTCAACCGCTGGTACCTCGGCGGCGTGCTCAAGGGGCAGTATCCCGAGATCGTCACCAACTGGCTGGGTGACAACCTGCCCAAGGATTACCAGCGCGATATGGAAGTGGTATCGCGCCCGCTCGATTGGCTGGGCATCAACTACTATACGCGTGGCCTCTATAAGGCAGGCGAGCCGGGCAGCGGCCGGCCAATCGACCAGATCAAGGGTCCGCTCGAGCTGACCGATATCGGCTGGGAGATTTATCCGCAGGGACTGCGTGACCTGCTGGTGCGCGTATCCAAAGAATACACCAAGATCCCGCTCTATGTGACCGAAAACGGCATGGCCGAAGTCGAGGGCGACGACGATCCGCGCCGGGTGAAATATTACGACGATCACCTCAAGGCCGTGCTGGCCGCCCGCGAGCAGGGCGCCGATGTACGCGGCTATTTCGCCTGGTCGCTGCTGGACAACTACGAATGGGCCGAGGGCTACAACAAGCGCTTCGGCATCGTGCATGTCGACTACCAGACGCAGGCCCGTACCCCCAAGTCGAGCTACCGCGCCTTCCAGGGCATGCTGCACAATACGCGCTGAGCCCGTTGCTTTTGCGACGGCGGGAGGGCAGAGCAGGGATGATTGCCCTCCCGCTGATCGGACTGCACGTGGACGAACTCGCCGACCTTTCTGAAAGCCAGCTCCGTCTCGACGGCATGCTCATCGAGCTCGGCGACGACGGCATGACGCTGAGCCAGCTTGATGGCTTCCTCTGCGGCGTCGCGACATCGCCCGAACCCATACCGCAGGACGAATGGCTGCCACTGGTGTGGGGTGGCGAGGACTTCGACGTGCCCGCGGTGGACCAGGCCGAACTTGTCGCGCTGGTGCTGGCCCGTTTTGAGGAATTAAACGCCGAGCTGGCCGAGGCGCATTACGAGCCACTCTACGAAGTCGATGACGACGACGAGACCGACGTGCTCTGGGAAATCTGGGTCATGGGTTTCGAGGCGGCGATGGGTCTGCACCTTGCCGCATGGGAGAAGCTGCTCAACAGCCGCCAGGAATCGCGGGCGCAGGAAGCAGTCTTTGCCATTGTATCACTGCTCAGCGCCACCGAGCCGGACATGGACGAAAAGCAACGGAACGATCCCGAATTTGCCGCCTTTATCCGGGACGCTCCACAGATTATTCCCGAAATTGTCGCGACGCTTTATCGTGCCCATCGCCTGACGACGCCACAAAGCCCGATCCGCAGCACTGCGGTGGGACGCAACGACCCATGCCCCTGCGGCTCGGGTCTTAAATACAAGCGCTGCCACGGCGCTGCCTGACTTGCCCGCCATGCGGAGTTCTCCATGACTGCCACCTCGCTGATGACCGAACCGAAGACTTCCGATGAAACCACCATCGACCGGGATTGGTGGCGCGGGGCTGTGATTTACCAGATTTACCCGCGTTCCTATCAGGATCAGAACGGCGATGGCGTCGGCGACCTGGTGGGCATCACCAGCCGGCTCGACTACGTCGCCGACCTTGGCGTCGACGCCATCTGGCTGTCGCCGGTCTTTACCAGCCCGATGAAGGATTTCGGCTACGACGTCTCCGATTATCGCGGCATCGACCCCAGTTTCGGCACGCTAGAGGATTTCGATCGCCTGGTGCAGAAGGCCCATTCGCTGGGGCTCAAGGTCATCATCGATCAGGTGATCAGCCACTCGTCCGACAAGCATGCCTGGTTCGCCGAGAGCCGCCAGTCGCGCACCAATCCGCGGGCCGACTGGTATGTCTGGGCCGATCCCAAGCCCGATGGCACGCCGCCCAACAACTGGCTCTCCATCTTCGGTGGTTCCGCCTGGCAGTGGGATTCGAGACGCATGCAGTATTACATGCACAATTTCCTCGTCTCGCAGCCCGATCTCAACTTCCACAATTCCGCCGTGCAGGACGCTCTGCTGAGCGACATGCGCTTCTGGCTCGAACGCGGCGTCGATGGCTTCCGGCTCGATACGGTCAATTTCTATTTCCATTCGACGGGGCTCGAATCCAACCCCGTGGTCAAGCCGGAGGACTTCAACGCCTCGACCGCGCCCGCGGTGAACCCATACAATTTCCAGGAGCACCTGTTCGACAAGTCGCGACCGGAGAACCTGGATTTCCTCAAGCGTCTGCGCGCCATGATGGACGAATATCCCGGTACGACCACGGTCGGTGAGATCGGCGACAGCCAGCACCAGCTGGCCATCATGTCCCAATATACGTCGGGCGACGAGCGGCTGCACATGGCCTATACGTTCGACTATCTGGGGGGCGAATTCTCGGCCGAGCATTTCCGTAACTCCATCGCCGCCACCGAAGCCGGGGCGCCCGATGGCTGGATTTGCCTTGCCTTCTCGAACCACGACGTGGTGCGCCATGTCAGCCGCTGGGCCACCCACGGCCAGGAGGCTGCCTTCACCCGTCTTGCCGCGACGCTGATCCTGGCCATGCGCGGCTCTGTCTGTCTCTATCAGGGCGAAGAACTAGGCCTCAAGGAAGCGGAACTGGCCTTCGAGGACCTGGTTGACCCCTACGGCATCGAATTCTGGCCGCAGTTCAAGGGCCGCGACGGCTGCCGCACCCCCATGGTCTGGCAGGCCCATGCCGCCAATGGTGCTTTCTCCACCGCCAACCGAACCTGGCTGCCGGTACCGGCCGAACACCTGCTGCATGCTGTCGATACACAGGACAATGTCGAAGGCTCGGTGCTCGAATTCTATCGCGCCTTGCTCGCCTTCCGCAAACTCCATCCCGCCCTGGTCAAGGGCAGCATTGTCCTGCTGGACACCGCCGATCCGGATGTGCTGGCCTTTATCCGCGAACACGAGGGCGAGCGCCTGCTCTGCGTGTTCAACATGAGCGAGACCGCCGCCGAGTTTGCGGTGCCGGACGGGTTATCGCCCGTCAATGCCGGTTGCCCTGGCGTTACGGCTGCGGTCATTGATGGCGAAATCGACCTCGAGCCCTTCGGCGCCTATATCGGCGTCCTGTGATCATTGGCCATCCCCGCTCGGGATGGAACCAAATCGTGGTTCGACGCTTCCGTCCCTATTCTGGGAGGAAACATTCGCATGAAATCTATGCTCGCCACCCTGGCTGTTGCCGGGGCGCTTATCGTCGCCGGCTCCGCGCAGGCGCAGGACTTCCCCACCAAGCCCATCAACCTGGTCGTTCCATTTGCAGCCGGTGGTTCGACCGATCTGGTTGGCCGCATTATCGCCGAGGGTATGAGCGCCCAGCTCGGCCAGCAGGTCCTGGTGGTCAACCAGGCCGGCGCAGGCGGTGTCGTTGGTGCCACGGCTGTGGCCGATGCACCGGCCGACGGCTACACAATCCTGATGGGCACTATTGCGACCCACGCGCTTAGCGCCTCGCTTTACGCTACGCCGCCTTTCGATCCCTCGACCGACTTCGCGCCAATCTCGTTGCTGGTGACCGTGCCCAACGTCCTACTGGTGAATCCGGAGTTCCCGGCCAATACGGTCGAGGAGTTGATCGCCAAGCTCAAGGCCGAACCGGAAACGCATGCCTACGCGTCCTCAGGGAATGGCACCCCGCTCCATCTGTCAGGTGAACTGTTCAAGTCCATGGCGGGGGTCGACATGGTTCATGTGCCCTATCAGGGCTCGGGCCCGGCGCTGGTCGATGCGCTGAGCGGCGCCGTACCCATCATCTTCGACAACCTGCCTTCGGCGACCGAGCACATGAAGGCCGGCACGCTACGGCCGCTTGCTGTGACCACGCTCGAGCGTGCCGCCAGCTTCCCCGATGTGCCCACCATGGACGAGGCTGGCGTGCCCGGCTACGAAACCAACACCTGGAACGCGCTGTTTGCCCCCGCAGGCACCCCACCCGAGGTGGTTGCCAAGCTCAACGAAGCTGCTGTTGCTGTTGTGAATGACCCTGCCGTCAAGGAACGGCTGGCCGGAGTCGGCGCTGTCGTCGTCGGATCGACGCCGGAGGAATTGGCGGCGCATGTGTCGGCAGAAGTCACGCGCTGGAAGCCGGTCATCGAGGCGGCCGGGGTTACGGTCCAGTAGGGGCCCAAACGTCTGCTCTAAAACACTGAGCGTCACCCTTGGGCCTGAGCTGAGGGTGACGATCCGACACGTTCAAGCGCTGGCGCCGATCTCCGGCAACCGCGCCGCCATCAAATCCTTTGTCAGTTGATGCTTCGGCCGGGCAAAAATCTCCGCCGGCTTGCCTTCTTCGACAATCTTGCCCGCTTCCATCACCAGCACCCGGTCGGCCATGGCGCGGACCATGTCGAGGTCGTGGCTGATGATCAGGTAGGTGAGGCCGAAATCGGCTTGCAACCGTGCCAGCAGCGTCAGCACCTCGCCGCGCACGGACACGTCCAGCGCCGAGACCGGTTCGTCCAGCACCACCAGCTTGGGCCGGGTGACCAGCGCGCGCGCAATGGCCAGACGTTGTCGCTGCCCACCTGAAAATTCGTGCGGATAGCGGGCCAGCATGCCGGCATCGAGCCCCACGGCCGTGATCGCCTCCTCAAGCCGCTGGGCACGATCGACGCCAGGCTCCAGGCGCAGTGGTTCTCCCAGGGAGTCGCCGATGGTGCGGCGTGGATTGAAGCTACCGAACGGATCCTGGAAGACCAGCGAGATGTCGCGCCGCAGGGTCTTGGGCAGGTCGGAGCCATGATAGGCGGTCCCTTCCAGATGCACTTCGCCCGAGGTGGCGCGATCCAGCCCGACGATGATCCGCGCCAGCGTGGTCTTGCCGCAACCCGATGGGCCGACCAGCGCCAGGCATTCCGATCGGGCGATGGAAAGGTGGACGTTATCCACCGCGCGCAGCGGCTTGTCGGCCCAGAACAGCATGCCGCCCTGCCGGTAGTCGCGCGTGATCCCGTCGACAGCGAGCAGCGTGTCGCCGATCGGTGGCCGCGACAGCGGGCGCACGTCGAAGCGCGAGGCGGCGAACAACTTCTGCGTGTAGGGCTGCCTGGGGGCAGAGAACACGCTTGATGTCTTGCCGGTTTCCACCAGCTTGCCACGGTGCATCACAGCCACGCGCGTGCACAGCTTGCCCACGGCCTTGAGGTCATGGCTGATGAACAGCAGGGCCATGTGCCGCCGGTCGCAGATGGCCGCGATCAGGTCGAGCACCTTGCGCTGGGTGATGAGATCGAGTGCCGACGTCGGTTCGTCAGCGATGAGGATCTCCGGCTGGCTGGCCAGCGCCATGGCGATCATCACCCGTTGCCGCTGCCCTCCCGACAATTGATGCGGGAAGCGCTCGCCGTGCCGGAGTTCCAACCCGACCTCCGCCAGCAGCGCGGGTACCTCGATCTGCGGCGCCCCGTGCCCTTCCTCGTTGAGCCGGATGGCTTCCGCGATCTGGTCGTTGACCCGCATCAGCGGATTGAGCGCCGTCATCGGCTCCTGGAACACCATGCCGATGTGCTTGCCGCGCAGGCGGGCCATGGCGCGCTCTGACGTGGGCAGGGGCTCGCCATCGAGCGTGATGCTGCCACTTGCGACGGCTCCTTCGGGCAATAGCCCGGTCACCGCCAGCGCCGTCAGCGTCTTGCCCGAACCGCTCTCGCCGATAATGCCGAAGCGCTCGCCACGCTGCAGCGCGAAGCTGACATCGCTGACCACCTCGGCGCTGCCGAAGCGAACGGAAAGTCCGGATATCTCAAGCAAGGACATTGGGACTTCCCTGCCGCAGGCGCGGATCGATGGCGTCGCGCAACCCATCGCCGGCAATGTTGAGGGCGATAACGATGAGCACGATGGAAAGCCCGGGCAGCACCGAAAGCCAGGGATGGATCAGGAACACGCCCTGCGCGTCGCGCAGCATCAGCCCCAGGCTGGTCGCGGGCGGTTGGGTGCCCAACCCGATATAGCTCAGGCCCGCCTCGGCCAGGATGCCCAGCGACATCTGGATCGTGCCCTGCACGATGATCAGGCTCATGATGTTGGGAAGCAGGTGCCGCCAGGCAATCATGGCATTGCCCAGCCCCGCCAGCCGGCCGGCGGCCACGAAATCGAGCGTGGCTATGCTGAGTGCGCCGCCACGCGCCACGCGCGCGAAGACCGGAATGTTGAAGATGCCGATGGCGATGATGGCATTGACCGCGCCGGGTCCGATCAGCGTGGTGATGAGGATGGCGACGATCACGGCCGGGAAGGCAAAGACGAAATCGGTGAGCCGAAGCACCAGCCACTCCACGGCGCCGCCCCAGGCCGCCGCAGCAAGGCCGAACGGTACGCCGATGCCGACGCCGATGGCAACCGCCACTGCGGCAACGAGGAAGCTGGTCCAGGTGCCCGCCATGACAAGACTGAGCATGTCGCGACCCAAATTGTCGGTACCAAGCCAATGCGCCGCGCTCGGGCCCAGGAAGCGCCGGCCGATATCGATCTGCTCGATGGGATAGGGGGTCCACACCAGCGACAGCAATCCGAGGGCGAGGAAGATTGCCGTGGCAACGAGCCCGATGACCAGGCTTGGATGACCGAGTAGGCGCCTCATGGCGCGCTCCTTTCGCGCAGGCGTGGATCGACCAGCGCATAGGCGATGTCGGTCAGCAGCATGGTGGCGGTCACCGCGACGATGAGGATGACCGTGGCACCACGGACGAGCACGAGGTCGCGTTCGGAAATCGCTGTGAAGATCAGCCGGCCCAGCCCGGGCAGGTAGAACACGTTTTCGACGATGATGGTGCCGGCCACCAGATACGCGAATTGCAGCCCCAGGATGGTCAGAACCGGCAGCAGCGCATTGCGCACGCCATGCCGCCACACCGCCTCGCCCATGGTGAGGCCCTTGGCACGGGCGGTGCGGATGTAGTCCTGACCCGTTACGTCGACCAGGGCCGTGCGCATCACGCGCGCGAGGATCGAGGCCTGCGGCAGCGCCAGTGCCAGGCTGGGCAGGATGAGGCCGCGAAAGGCCGCCCCGCTATCCTCGTCCCAGGGCGTGAAGCCTCCGGGCGGCAGCCAGCGCAGCGTGACCGCGAACAGCAGCGTCAGCAGCATGCCGAACCAGAAATTGGGGATGGCGACGCCGGTCTGGGCCGTGACCATGATGACGGTATCGAGGGCCTTGCCGCGCCGCCGTGCCGCGAGGATCCCCAGCGGCAGGCCGACGGCCATGGAAATCACCATGGCGAAAATCGACAGCGGCAGCGTCACGCCCAGCCGGCCCCAGATCAGCTCGGCCACCGGCGCGCGCTGGGTGTAGCTGGTGCCGAAATCGCCGCGCAGCATGCCCAGCACCCAGTCGATGAAGCGCTGATGGGCGGGTGCATCGAGCCCCATCTGCGCGCGCAACCGCGCCACCGAATCCGGCGTGGCATTGATGCCCAGGATGAATTGCGCCGGGTCACCGGGGAGGAGATCGAGCAGCCAGAAGATGACGATCGCTGCGAGGAGAAGTGTGACTGCGAAGCCAAGGAAGCGGCGGAAGGCGAAGAGGATCATCGACTCTTACCTCGCCCCTCCGGGGAGAGGTCGGCGCGCAGCGCCGGGTGAGGGGTTTGATGTTGCAGCGCTCGCGGCGCTCTGAGCCTGCACCCCTCACCCCAGCTCTGCCAAGTCGCTGACGCTCCTGGCGGCGCTACCCTCTCCCCGAGGGGGCGAGGGTGCGCTGGGGCAAGGGTTAGGTCACTCCACCCAATGAATATCCCGCAAAACCAACCCCTCGATTGGCGAGTTTTGCCACATGCCTTCGAGCTTGGCGTTCCACACGCCGGTCTGGGCGAGTTCGAACAGGTATCCATTAACGGCATCCTTGGCGAGGATCGTCTGCGCCTCGATGGCCAGTTCCTTGCGCGCGGCTTCATCGGTCGTGCCGTTGAGCTTGTCGATGAGCGCCTGGAACTCGGGATTGTCATAGCCAAAGTAGTAGTCGGGGTTGGCGTAGTTGCCAATGTCGAAGGGCTCGACATGGCTGACGATGGTGAGGTCGAAGTCCTTGTTGGTATAGACGTCTTCCAGCCACTGCGCCCATTCCACGTTGATCAGTTCGAGCTTGATGCCCACTTCGGCGAACTGGCTGGCAATGATCTGGCCGGAAGTGCGGGCATAGGCGACCGGAGGCAGCTTCAGCGTGGCGCTGAAGCCATCGGGCAGGCCGGCTTCTGCCAACAGCGCCTTGGCGGCAGCAACGTCATGCGGATAGGTCGCGGTGAGGTCGACATAGTAGGGGTTGTGCGGGGCAAAGGGCGCGCCGATCGGCGTGCCATAGCCGTTGGTCGTGCCTTCGATGATGGCCTGACGATCCAGCGCATGCGCCATGGCCTGGCGGACTTTGAGGTTGTCGAAGGGCGGCTTCTTGTTGTTGGTCGAAAGGATGGTCTCGCCTTCGGTGGTGCCCACCAGAACCTTGAACTGCGGATTGCCCTCGAACACCGCCAGCGCGTCTGTCGCAAAGTTGTTGGTGCCGTCGATATCGCTGGCCAGCAGCGCATTGGTCATCGTGGCGGGATCGCTGATGAACACATAGGTCGCCTTTGTCAGGTGCGCCGGCTCGCCCCAATAGGGGCCATAGGCGTCCAGGATCACCCGGCTGCCCTTATCCCACTGCGTAAAGGCAAACGGGCCGGTGCCGATCGGCTGGGTAGCGTTGTTGTCGGCACTTTCGGGCGCCACGATCACGGCATCGCCACGCCCCAGATCGAAGAGGAAGCGCCCGATCTTCTGGTCAAGGGTGAACTCGACGGTCAGCGGGTCGATCACCGTGACGGCAGTGATGGGTTTGTAGAATTCTGGATGGGCGTTGGTGGTGTCGGCGGCGAGTATGCGGTCGAAGGTGAACTTGACGTCTTCGGCGTCGAAGGCGCTGCCGTCGTGAAACGTCACGCCGTCATGCAGTTTGAACGTGTAGGTCAGCCCATCCTCGGAAATGGTCCAGCTTTCGGCCAGACCCGGCTGCACGCTGCCGGTCTCGTCGATGCGGGTCAGCCCTTCGAACACATTCTGGTACACCACGATGTCGATGGCCTCGGCCGCGCCAGCCGTGGGATCGAGGGTCGGGGGCTCGAGGGCCACGCCGATGCGTATCTCCGTCGGCTGCGCCATGGCCATGCCGGCAAAAGCCGTCGAAAGTGCCAATGCCAGCCCGATTGCCTTGCCTGTCTTATTCATTGTTCGTCCCCGCGCTTTGCGCATATCCGCGCCTTAGGCCGCATCATATAAGCGAGCGTGACTAACATGGCAGCAGCCCGCCCGATTAAACTTTCCTACGATCGCCCAGCCGCGTAGCAAGAACGACCGGCACCAGGCCCGCCAGCACGATGCACAGTGCCGGTAATGCCGCCTGGGCGAACAATCCGACATTGGCGCGCGAATAGACCAAGGTGGCCAGCGTCTCGATGCCGAGCGGCCGCAACAGCAGCGTGGCCGGCAGTTCCTTGACGATCTCGACGAATACGAGCGTCGCCGCGCTCAGCAGCGCCGGCATCAGGGTGGGCAGGTCGATGCGGAACAGCAGTCCCCAGCCGTGCGCGCCGAGCACGCGCCCTGCATGCAGCATGGAATCGCCGCGCTTCTTCATGGCGGCGTCGATGGTGGAGTGACTGACCGCGAGGAAGCGGATCGCATAGACGTAGAGCAGGGCCGCCATCGAGCCGCTCAGCACCAGCCCCGGCCGCCAGTCCATCAGCGACATCGTCAGACGATTGAACCACAGGTCGGCCTGTCCCAGCGGCTGCAACAGGCCCAGCGCCAGCACGGTGCCGGGAATGGCATAGCCCAGCGTGGCCAGCCGGATCGCACCTTTTGCAGCAGGCGCGGCGCCATGCGCCAGCTTGGCCGCGATCAACCCGACCACGACCGTGATCAATGCCCCGGCCAAAGCCAGCGTCACCGTTGGCAGCAGCGCCGCCAGGGTCATGCCCACCGTTTCCGGCAGAACGACGCGAAATGCCAGGTAGGCCAGTTGCCCGACCGGAATACCGAAGCCCAGCCCCAGCAGCAGCAGGCAGAATCCGAACGCCGCCCACCGCCGGCCGGCCGACAATTGCTCCCGCGCCGGCGGCACGCGGCTGTCCCGATGCGCCAGGTAGACCCGGTCGCGCCGCGCCCGCTGCTCGGCGGCAATCAGCAGGCCGATGACCAGCACCACGGTCACCGCCAGCTGCGCGGCGCCACCGAAATCCGAGCGGTTGATCCAGGTCGAATAAATGATGGCGGTGATGGCATTGATGCCGAAATACTGGACGGCACCCAGGTCGTTGACCACTTCCATCATCGCCAGGGTGACCCCCACGACCAGCGCTGGTCGCGACAGGGGCAGCGTCACGCTGAAAAAGGTCCGCATGCCGCCCGCACCCAAAGTGCGCGCCGCGATGTTGAGGCTGGCGGACTGCATCAGGAAAAAGGCCCGGCAGGCCACGTAAACGTACGGGTAGAGCACGCTCGAGAGAACGATGACGGCGCCCCAGTCGCTGCGGATGTCGGGAAACCAGTAATCCTGCAGCGTCTGCGCGCCATTGATCGATCGCAGCAGCGTCTGTACCGGCCCGGGAAAGCCGAGAAACTCCACATAGCTATACGCGGCCAGATAGGTCGGCACCGCCAGTGGCAGCACCAATGCCCAGTCGAAGAGCCGCCGCAGCGGGAACTCGTAATGGGTGACCAGCCACGCGGAAACCAGGCCGAGGCAGCCGGTGACCAGCCCGACCGAAGCCATCAGCAGTCCGGTCTCGCGCAGGGCTGTCGGCAGCATGGCCGCGGCCAGCCCGTTGCTGCCACCGGTGGCCGCCAGTGCGGACCAGACCAGCCACAGGATGGGGAGGCCCATCAATCCGGCCAGCACAAATGCAATGACCGACAAGGCGGAGGCCCTGCCGGTCACATCAATCTTTGCGCTCGTCGCATACGTCAACGTGCAGTGTCCTTCCTCCCCCACCGGGTCAAGCCCGAAGGGTGACGATCCAGTTGTGGGGCCTTCCGGCCCAATCAACCTTAGTTCTGCGCACCTTCGTTGAACTTGAGTTCATCCACAAGGGCAGCGGCTTCCGCGCGGTGGGCGGCAACCTCGACCAAAGGCGTGCTCACCGGCTTGAGCGTGCCCCAGCTCTGCGTCAGCTCGGACGGCGACACCGAGGGCACCACGGGGAATTCGTAGTTGGTGTCGGCGTAGATGGTCTGCGCCTCATCCGACAGCAGGAAGGCGATCAGCTTGTTGGCGTTCTCGACATTGGGCGCATATTTGGCGATGAAGCCGCCGGCCACATTCACCTGCGTGCCTTCGCCATCGGCATCGGGATAGATGATGCGCGCCGAGGCGGCCCATTCCTTCTGCTCGGGCTCGGCATCGTTATTGAGCATCACACCCATGTAGTAGGTGTTGGTGATGGAGAGGTCGCAGGTGCCGGCCAGGATATTCTTGACGCCTTCGCGGTCGCCGCCAGTCGGCGGATAGGCGAGGTTGTCGCGCACCGCGGTGAGCCAGGCGCGCGTCTCATCCAGGCCATGCTCGGCAATGCGCTGCGCGATCAGCCCGATATTGTAGGCGTGGTCGCCCGGACGAGTGCAGATGCGGCCCTTCCATTCCGGCTTGGTGATGTCTTCATAAGTCAGCGCGGTGGCATCAACTCGGTCCTTGGAGACGTAGAACACGCGAGCACGCAGCGACAGCGCCGTCCAGTTGTCGTCATCATCACGGAAGGCCTCCGGCACGCGCGCGTCGAGTTCGGGGGTGGTGATGGGCTGGGTCAGGCCCTGTTCCTCGGCGCCGACCAGGTTACCGATATCGACGGTCAGCACGACGTCGGCGGGCGACAGCTCACCCTCGGCGGCGACGCGTTCGAGCAGGCCATCGCCGGCATAGAGCACGTTGGCCTTGATGCCGGTTTCGGCGCTGAACTTGTCGAGCAGCGGCTGCAGCAGGCTCTGTTCGCGATAGCTGTAGATATTGACTTCGCCGCTCTGGGCGAAAGCTGCGGTTGCCGATCCGGTCACGACGACAGAGCTGAGCAGGGCGAGCGCAAGGCGCGAGGTCTTGGTCATGTTGGTTTCTCCATCATGGCGGCGGCCGATGCCCCGCTTCTGCGCCGGGTTCTGCGAAATGTGGGATTCGAAGTCAACATTGTTTTGAAAATTCAAGGACTTACAGTCTAGAACGGTTCAAAGGTCCGCCCGTGTTCGTAAGCGGAATCAGACCATTAGCTGACTTCGACATTCCACTTATGAAGCCTGCGACAAAACGCAGCGCGACGGCCCTGGGTCAGTCAGACTGCTGCTGCGGGGCGGCTTGGTCCACCAGGTCCGCAGGGATGACCAGTGTGAACAACATGCCCTGTTCACCCGCCGGATCGACTGACAGCGAGAAGGCATTGACGGCTAGTAATGAGCGGGTGAGCGCAAGGCCGACGCTGGAGCGAACCGGCGTCATGGCCTGTCCATCCTTGCCGACGCCGTCGCGGAACACGACGAAACGCTCGGCCATGTCCACCGGGTTGGTCGAGCTGTCCCGGACATGGACGGAGATGCCGCCATCGTCCTCACGTTGCGCCGAAATCACCACGGCGCCGCCTGATGGTGTCTGGTCGATGGCGCTGGCCAGCAGGTTCAGCACGGCCTGGGCCAGTGATGCACGGTCGGCGGTGATGCGCGGCAGGCTTTCGGAAATGGCGTTGCGGATGATAACGCGGGCGCCATTGGCCTGTTGGCGGATGCGGATGACGCAGCTTTCGAGCAGGCTGGTCAGCTCGATGCTGGCCCGTTGCGGCAGGTACCGGCCATCGCGCAGGCGGGCATAGTCATCCAGTTCGTCCACCAGCGCCGCGATTTCCTGGCCGGCCTTGGCAATGTCCTGGGCATAGGCTTCGTAGCGCTCGTTCTGCAAAGCGCCGAAGGCTTCCGAGCGGATCAGGTCGGAGAACCCGATGATGGTGTTGAGCGGACGCCGCACGCCGCGGCTGATGCGTGCCAGCAGCGTCGGGTCGATGTCGGTCTGGCCCGCAAGACGCAGTGGCGCCGGCTCACGGCCGCGCACGAAGCCGAAGTAACCGGTGATCACGCCCGCCTGGCCCTGGGCGAACACCGTAATTTCCGCGCTGCCCGAAGCCGAGCGAAGTGTGAGGCAAGGACGAGCTGTCTCGGCGAACCGCGCCGGTCGCTCGAGGAATTCGCGTAGCTGATCGAGGTCCTGGCCCGAAACCAGGCTCGAGAGAGCCTTGCCCTCGAGCGGGCCATCGACGCGCAGCAGATCGGCACTGCGGGGGGTGATCGCGCTGATCACGCCCGCTCGGGTGGCTTCGAGAAATCCGTCGCCACGCATATCGGCAAAGCTCTGGGCAAAGGCGCTGACCGCGGCCTCGTGCCCCGTGCGGACTTCGGTGGTGCTGGCCGACAGCATCAGGGCCGGGCGGCCCTGCCAGGAAATCGACTGCAGCCGCGCCGTAACCGGCACCAGGGTGCCATTGCGCTGCACCAGGTGATTGACCGGCCCGGCATCCTGGCCATCCGGTCCGGCAGCAGGAAACACTGCGGCAAGCCCGGCGGCGCGCAGGCTCTCGACCGACTCGTAGCCCACCATCTCGGTGATGGCGCGATTGGCGAACAGCACCTGCTGGTCGCGGAACACCAGGATGCCCAGCGGCAAGCGATTGAGCACCAGGGTTTCGCCGCCCAGGTTGATCAGCGCACCGCCGCGCGCCGCTTCCACTGGCGGCCGGGCCGGTGCGCCCGGGTCTGCGATGCGGTCGTTCAGGATGCGCGACAGCTCATCGAAGTTGTAGCGGGATACCCTCTCGACGGCTTCCACATCAGCGACCGGCGCTGGGGCAAGTTCGGCCATCTGCTGGGCCAGGCGCTCCACCGCTTCGTCCTCGGCGCGATCGAGCGCCGCCGGCTGATCGACAACGGGTTCCGGCTCGGGCGCGGCAGGCGCCGGCTCGGCCATGTCTGGTTCGGCCTCTTCCCGCTCCAGGCCGGGATGCTGCGGCAGGAAGCCCCGGCCGGTGATCTTGTAGAGACCACCGGGGGTGGGCTCTGCCTGCGCGGCCGTGGGCGGCGGATTGTCGTCCGCCTCGGTGAGCGGGGTGAACAGCGCTTCGTCCGCGGCAAGCCGATCGACCAGCAGGCTGAGGCGGCTCGGGGCGGTTTCCGCCGGTGCATCCGGGGCCGGTTCGGCGACCTGGACTGACTGATCGTCGACAGTGTCGGCCAGCGAAGCCGCGGCAGACTGATCGATCTCGACCGGGTCCGCGTCGCTCAGTTCAGCGACCTGCTCAACCGGTTCTGCATCCTGTTCGGGTTCGTGCCAGTCTTCGGGACGATGAGCGTAGACGTCTTCATCGGTCTCGGTCGGAGACGCGGGATCCTCGGCCTCCGGCTCGACCGGGGCAACTTCCGGCTCGTCCAGCGCACCCTGTGCAGCGGCAAGATCGGCATCGGGAGTCTCTTGCACCTGGTCGTCTGCATGCTCGGGCGCGTCCGCAGCTTCGTCTGCCGCTGCAGCAGCCATGATGTCGGACGCGATCGGATCGACGCCGACCACCAGCAACACGGTTTGCCCATCCTGCCAGATCAGTGGCGTTGTCGCGCAGGTGCTTGATGCGGGTTTCTCGCCAGCAATGAACTGGATGCGCGCCAGGCTCGTCCGCCCGACCGAGCCCAGACGGATATTGCGCGCGATCTGGCCCTTGATCGGGATAGCCGGCGGCGCGAGCTTGAGCCCGTGCTTCTTGAGCTTGGCCATGAACAGCGGCGCGGCAGCGTTCTGCCACAGCAAGGACTGACCATCCTGCGACCACAGCCATGCCGGTCGCGAATCCCCCTCATGCTGCTGCACGCGGCGGGCGCTCGGCGATGTGGTCCAGTCAGCATCCATCTACGACAAGTCTCTCCGTCCGGGGATACGGCAGGCGTTTCCGTCCCATTTCAGGACAATTTGCTCCCGGACGCTAAGGTTTCTTCAATATAGGCTGCATTCCCAGGGGTCCAGTGCGGCACGTCGCCGGCGCCTGGCGTTCGGCTCGCATGGTTAAACGCGCACCGGGGTCGCCCGTCACCCGGCGACAAAATCGGTGCTTGTCATCCCGGGATTCTCCCCCTATGTTCCGCGCGCTTTCGGGACGCGCCCTCCGCCGCCCCTCGCAGAGCCCTTGCCGCCTTAGCTCAGTTGGTTAGAGCGCTAGATTGTGGATCTAGAGGTCCCCCGTTCGATCCGGGGAGGCGGTACCACTCCCCAGATCATCATTGCGCCAGGCGCAGGGCCGACAGGTCGTTGGCGATATCCTGGAACACCTTCTTGAGCTCGCCTGGTGTCTGGGGGAAGTAAGCCTTGTCGCGGGTGCTCGCACAATCGGCCAGCATGTCCTCCACCTCGGCCTGAGTGCTCTGCACTGCCAGGTTGGTGGCAAGGCCGATCATGTAGACAGTGATGCCGGCGGCTTTGGCGTTCTCGCAGGTCTGCCGCGTGCGCTCGTTCATGGCGGTGACCAGTGCCGCATTGTTCGCCCCACTATAGCCCAGGCGTTCCACGTTGCCGGCGCTGGTGGAACCGCCAGTGGTATTCTTGGAATTGTACGGAAAGCCATAGGCCGAATTGTAACAACTGCCGTTGAAGCCCGCTCGCGTGGCATCGCAGTAGTAAGGGTTTGCCGGCGGCGGCAGATTGTAGGCGGTGTTCTCGCCATCCGTCATGACGATCATTACCTTGGAGGTTGCCTCGTCATAGGGCGCACCCTGGTTGAAAGGCTGGCTCGGCGAGAGGGCCCGGAAGCCCCAGGCGGTGCCTTCGTGGATATTGGTGCCGCCCTCGGCGATCATGCCGTTGATGGTGCTGATGGCAGTGGCCGGGACGTCCGTGAGCGGCAGGATGGCCGTACGCGTGCAATCGGCATTGGGGCCGGTCGAGAAGTTGCTGCTGTTGACGGGCTGGTAATATTTGCAGACCCGCTCCTGGTATTCGCGGTTGGACAGCCCGGTGGGGATGTAGCCGCCACCCTGGCAGGTATAGGTGCGCTCGAACGTGCGGTTGCTCGCATTGTTCGTGTTGGTCTGCGTCCAGTTTCCATAAACGGGCGTCCGGCAGTCGCAGGTCGGTGCATGCGCCCCGTAGTAGGCGCCGTTGTACTTGATATTGCTCGAGAAATTGGTCGGCCCGCTCGGCACCCATGAAACCGCGGTGATCGTGTTGCAGGTGCCGCCATTGTTCATGGCCGCGTTGCAGCCCGTGCGCCGCTGCGTCACCGTGCATTGCGTGGCCGTGGGCGAGGTCTGCGGTCGATCGCACACCGCCGGGCTGTCATTGGTGAAATAGTTGTTGCCCCCGATATTGTTCGCCGCATCGGGGGAGAGCAGGGGCACATATTTGGTATTGCCCGCGACCGCCGGCGTGTCGTCGGTATCCAGATATTCCGTTGATAGCGTACCCGTCTTGACATGGGGCCGTGCTTCCACGCAGCCGCGCCAGGCTTCACCCGTGGCTGCAAAAAGCGTCTGCCGGGTGGGCATGCTCACGGTGGGGGCCACGTCCTCGTTGTCGTCATTGTCGAAATTGTCGTTGTGGATGGCCGATGCCCCCGTCGTGTCCATCCAGGTGGCATTGGCATTGCCCGTGCCCACATTGACGAACATGGTGAATGGCACGATGCCGACCTTCACGTCGTCGAGCTTGGGGGCGCCGGCCTTGGGAATGCAGGTGTCCAGATTATCGGTCACATCCTTGTAGAACAGGATGTTCACCGCGCAGGTGGCAGCGTCCTTGAGGAACTGAATGCGCTGGCGCGTGCCATTGGACCCGGCGCCCGTATAGGACATGGAGCCCGAATTATCGAGCACGAAGGCAACTTCGAGCGCCAGCTTCTTGCGCGTCGCTTCGGACTGTATGCGGGCATACATAGTGGGAACGCCCACCAGGTTCACAAACGTGGTGGGCATCTCCATGTCGGCCACGAGCAGCAGCGAGCCTTCCTCGACATCGATGTCGATATCGGACACTTCGGCTGTGACGCCGAATTCACCGGCGCCGCTGACGATGCCGAGCCGGTCGCGGAGCAGCGCCTGGGCCTTGGACTTGATGTCGGCCTCGTTGAGCGGTGTGACAAAGATCAGCGGCTGCAATGCAAGCGCCGCTGCGTCCAGCGCCACCTGCGACCGGTTCCGCGTCTGCTCGAGCGCAACATAGTCGACCACCGCGCCCGCCAGCGCCACCAAGACGATCGCCATCAGCCCGAACAGGACGGCAAAGACGCCGCGTTCGTCACGCCCGAAGCGGCTGGCTAGTGCGAGGAAGCGTTGCATGGCGGGGCATCTCGAGGCACCGGCACCGTCGCCGGACCCACTGACTGTCCAGGAAAATCCTTATTAAAGGACAACGACCTTCGTATAAAGTTGTACGCGATCATAGAGATCGATCACGTCGGCATTGGTCATGCGAATGCAGCCCGACGAGACGTTCTGGCCGATGCTCCAGGGTTCGGTCGTGCCGTGGATGCGGTAGAGCGTCGAGCCAAGATAGAGCGCCCGCGCGCCCAATGGATTATCCGGCCCGCCCTCCATGTGGCGCGGCAATTCCGGCCGCCGCTGCAGCATTTCGGCGGGCGGGGTCCAGCTTGGCCATTCCGCCTTGCGGGTGACTTGGTGCGTGCCGCTCCACTCAAAGCCTGATTTGGCAACGCCGATGCCGTAGCGCAGGGCGCGGCCATCCCCCAGCACGAAGTAGAGGAAGTGCGCACGCGTATCGACAACGATCGTTCCGCTGCGCTCGCTGGTGGGATACTGCACCACCTGCCGCAAGTAGATCGGGTTGACCTGCATATTGGCCTGCAAGGCCAGCGCATGACGCGGCGTACCCTGGACGATGGTGACCCCGGGAGGGGGCGCAAAGCGCCATCCCTGCTGCAATCCGGCGCCTTGGGCCGGGACAAGTGCCGACAGGCTCGCCAGCAGGGCCAGCAGACTCGTTCCGGCCGTCTTCATTCCGATCATGGCAACATCCACCTCGCGCCGGCGAACCGGCTTTGGCGGCAGCATGGCGCCAAATGCCCAATACGCCGTGAAGCGGCATGGTTAAGCCATTGATCGTGCTGTTGGTTAGCGCTTGGTAAGCTAGAGAAACACCGAACCGTCGCCCATGGCCTGGGCGCCGGCGCCTAGGATGCGACCGAGCGCGGTGCCGAGCTGGTCGGTGGTAAAGGGCTTTACCAGCACCTCGTTGACGCCAAGCTCACGGGCCCGCGCGACATTGTCCCGGCTGGCATAGGCGGTCATCAGGATGACGGGGGTCTGCGACGCGGCGCCGATCCGTGGATCGCGCAACACAGTCATAACGCCCGCCCCGCTTACGTCGGGCATATACCAATCCATGAGCATCAGGTCGAACGGCGCAGTCAGCAGTTCCAGAATGGCTGCAGCGCCACCCTCGGCTTCGACGATCTCGCCCACGCCCAGTTTCTTGAGGCCATTGGCAGAAATGGCGCGCGCATAAGCATTGTCATCCACGACCAGCGCTCGCAGGCGTCCCGGAATGATCACGGCTTCACGTCCCCGAAAATCTGCGCCCCGAATTCCGGGCGGCTGGTCATCGCAACGTCTTTGTAAAATATAAGAGTGCCGCGATTCCAACAGGTGAGCGGCGGTATAAGCATTCCCACGCCCTCGATTAGTGAAAGTGCGTTGTCGATGTCAATTGAGTCGGATGGCCTGCCGCGTTGCCCCTGGGCCGGCGATGATGCGCTTTATCGCCACTATCATGACGGCGAATGGGGTCGCCCCGTTACGTCGGATACGCGGCTGTTCGAGAAGATCTGCCTCGAGGGTTTCCAGTCCGGGCTGTCCTGGATCACCATCCTGCGCAAGCGGGAACGCTTTCGAGAAGTGTTTCACGGCTTCGATATCGCCAAGGTCGCCGCCATGGATGAGGCAGACATCGAGCGCTTGCTGCTCGATCCCGGCATCATCCGCCATCGCGGCAAGATTGCCGCTACCATCAACAATGCGCGGCGGACGCTTGCCGTCCAGGCGGAATTCGGTTCGTTCGCTGCCTATGTGTGGCGCTTCGAAACCCGGCCCGAGCATCGTCCCGACGACCTCAGCTGGGAGAACCTGCGCCGCCTTGCCCAGACCGAAGCTTCGGTCCGCCTGTCCAAGGACTTGCGCAAGCGCGGCTTCGCCTTTGTCGGTCCCACCACCTGCTATGCCTTCATGCAGGCCATGGGTCTGGTCAACGATCACATCGAAGGCTGCTTCTGTCGTGACGATGTCGAGGCCGAGCGTCAGGCCCTGAAGCGCCCAACCTGACCTGTTGCCAATGGGTCACACCGGCGCGTTGCTGCGACAAGCCGCCACATCTCCGCTTGCGGATCACGAAATCGCGAGCTAGAAGCCCATCGTCCATTAAAGCCAACCCGAGGGAGGCAGCTACATGACAGGCATGTTTGTTCTCCGCCAGGGTCCTCGCCATTGGCATTGCGCGCGCGGCTAAGCCTCGCATCCCAAGCCATCTCGGTCCTTGTGACCGTGGACACTTCTAGCCACCACACCGCGATGAACTGAACCGGGCCGCATTGCGCCCCCGATTCCAGCCCATCTCACCAACCCATCAGAGGCCGGTACCGCGTCTTGGCGCGCCCGGAAACCGTCATGACTTACAACACCCTGCCTGAGGGCAGCATTGTTCTGCGCCTCGAATTCTCCATCGCCGATGCCGTCCATCAACGCGGCCTGCTCTCCGTCATTGCCACGGCGATCAGTGCCTGGTGGAGCCGTCCTCGGCTGCCGGCCGATCTCCCAGCCGCTCTGCGGGCCGATCTTGGCCTGCCGCCGGTGCCGCAGCCTGCTCACTGGCTGCAGATTTCGGCCAGCTCGAGTATTCCAGATCCTCTTCGGAGACCTGGCATGTAGGGGCAGGGAGCGCGGACTTCGGTTCGCCTCCCGCCTGAAATTTCAATAGAAGGCCGGCGCATCAAGGCGTCGGATCCCGCTATGTCCCATGATGTACTGAGCGAGGGCAGCGCCTTGCTGCGCCTCAATTTCAACGTCGTCGAAGCCGTCCAGCGTCGTGGACTCTTCGCCGTTCTGCGCGTGGCCTTGGTCGCGTGGTGGAACCGCCCGCAAATGCCGGATGATCCGCGCCTGCGGGCGGATATGGGCCTGCCACCCCTGCCAAGGTCGGCATTCTGGCCCCAGCCCTCGGAGCTGCCACTGGCGCTCCCACCGCTCTGGCGGGCGGGCCCGTAGAGCCGTATGGAAGGGTCGGGAAATTTCCCGGCCCTTCCACGCTCTTCCGTCCCGCACTGTTGTTTCCAATACGCCGATCCGCTAGGAACGGCGCGACTTGTCAGGACTGCTAGATGACCGAAAAGACCAAGCTGATCACGCCCCGCCTGCCGCGTGGCTTCGAGGATCGTACGCCCGGCGAAATCGCCGCCGTGGGCGTCATGATCGACAAGATCAAGGCGGTCTATGAACGCTATGGTTTCGACCCGGTCGAAACGCCGCTGCTCGAGCTCACCGAAACGCTCGGCAAGTTCCTGCCCGATACCGATCGCCCCAATGCCGGGGTCTTTTCCATCCAGGACGATGACGAACAGTGGATGAGCCTGCGCTACGACCTCACCGCGCCGCTCGCCCGCTATTTCGCCGAGAATTTCGAAACCCTGCCCAAGCCCTATCGCTCCTATCGCCAGGGCTATGTGTTCCGCAACGAAAAGCCCGGCCCCGGCCGCTTCCGCCAGTTCATGCAGTTCGATGCCGATACGGTCGGCGCCGGTGGTCCCGAAGCCGACGCCGAAATGTGCATGATGATGGCTGACGTCATGGACGCGCTGGGGCTTCAGGGTAAGTATGTGGTTCGCGTCAATAATCGCAAGGTGCTTGATGGCGTGCTGAATGCGGCCGGGGTCACCAGCGACGAGCAGAAGCTTGCCGTGCTGCGCGCGGTGGACAAGCTCGACAAGTTCGGTACCGACGGCGTGAAGCTTCTGCTGGGTGCCGGTCGCAAAGATGAGAGCGGCGACTTCACCAAGGGCGCCGGCCTTACCGATGCCCAGGCCGCCGTGGTCCTGGATTATGTCGCGGGCAAGCCGCCGGCCGACAACGATGGCGTTGCTGAACTGGCGGCGATGCAGGCGCTGTTTACCGCCGCCGGATACGGCCCCGACCGGATAAAGATCGATCCCTCCGTCGTTCGCGGCCTCGAATATTATACCGGACCGGTTTTCGAGATCGAACTCACCTTCAAGGTGCAGAACGAGAAGGGGCAGGATGTCGTATTCGGCGCTGTCGGTGGCGGTGGGCGATATGACGGCCTCGTCTCCCGCTTCCGGCGGGAGCCGGTGCCGGCTACCGGCTTTTCCATCGGCGTGTCGCGCCTCGCCAATGCGCTCAAGCTGACGGGCAATCTCGATGCTGCCGAACCAGCCGGTCCTGTCGTCGTCCTCGTCATGGACAAGGAACAGATGGCTGGCTACCAGGCCATGGTCGCCGAGCTCAGGCATGCCGGCATCCGCGCCGAAATGTTCCTCGGCAATACCAAGAATTTTGGCAAGCAGGTCGCTTATGCCGATAAGCGCAATTCGCCCATCGTCGTCATCGAAGGCAGCCAGGAACGCGAGCAGGGCATCCTCCAGATCAAGGACTTGATCGCCGGCAAGCAGGCGGCCCAGGCCATCACCGACAATGCCGAATGGAAAGCCGCACGCCCGGGCCAGTTCGAAATCAAACGCGGTGACCTGGTCAGCGCCGTGCGGAAGCTGCTGAGCGAGCAGCAATGACCGGCGCCGCCCTGCGTCGCGCCAATCTGGAGGCCCTGGTCGAAGCACAGGGCGCCTGCCGCGCAACGCCGCCGCTGCTGCTCTCGGCCGATCCCTATTTCGATCTGGCCGGCGAGGAATTCGGCCGCCGCCTGTTGCTGACATCGGACACGACCGGTGCGGAATACTGCCTGCGCCCCGATTTTACCCTCCCCATCGTGACCGCCTATATCGAGGACGGCGTGGGCGAACCCGCCGCCTTCTCTTATATGGGGCCGATTTTCCGCCAGCGTGAAACCGGTCCTGCCGAGTTCGACCAGGCTGGCATCGAGCTGCTTGCCCAGCCCGACGGGGATGTAGCGCTCGATCAGGTGCTGACCTTCGCCCGCGCCTCGCTCTCTATTTTCGGCGTAGCCCCCGATATCCGCCTGGGTGGCGTTGGCCTTTTCGAGGCGCTGCTGGTGCAGGCCGACATGCCGGAGGCCTGGCGCCCGCGCATCCGCAATCGCTTTGGCCACACCGAAGCCCTCGACCGCCTGCTCACCCGCCTCGAAGCCGCCCCCGATACGTCCCGTGCGCAGCCGCCGAGCCGCCAGACCCTGGTCGACGATATAACCGAGCAGATGGTCGCCGCCGGTCTCAGCCTGTCCGAAGGCCGTACCCCGGAGGAGATCGCCGACCGCTATCTCGAGCAGCAGGCGCTCGACGCCGCTCATGTTCCGAAGGGGACGCTGCAGCTCCTGCGCGATTACCTCGCCATTTCCGGGCCCGTTCTGCAGGCGCTGACACAGATCGAGGCTCTGGCCAGCCAGCACAAGCTGATGCTTGGCGCGCCCATCCGCGCCATCCGCCGGCATCTCAACAGCCTGGGAGAGGCGCGTGTGATGTTCGACGCCGGCTTCTCGCCACGGCTCGACTACTATACCGGCATCGTCTTCGAAATGACCGGCGCCAGCGGCGAAGTCCTTGCCTCCGGCGGGCAGTATGATCGCCTGCTCGAGCGCCTCGGCGCGACGGCCCCCATCGCGGCATCGGGCTGCTCGGTCTGGGTCGACCGCCTCGAAGCGGAGGTTGCACGATGAGCGGCATCACCCTTGCCGTGCCTTCCAAGGGCCGGCTCGAAGAACTGACCCGCGAATGGTTCGCCGCCAACGGCCTAACCATCACCCGCCCGGGCGGCGCGCGCTCCTATCTCGGCGCCATCGAAGGCATGCCTGAGGTGACCGTCCGCTTCTATCCTGCCTCCGAAATCGCCCGCGAATTGATACGCGGCACCATCGATTTCGGCGTCACGGGGCGCGACCTGATCCATGAAACCAGCGAAAGCGGACCGGCTTCCGTTGTCATTGCCAAGCCATTGGGGTTTGGACAGGCCGATGTCGTAGTCGCCGTACCCGACGCCTGGATCGACGTGACCCATATGCACGATCTTGCCGATGTGGCGTCCGACTTCCGCAGCCGTCACGGCCGCTGGCTGCGCATCGCCACCAAATACATCACCATCACGCGCCAGCATTTCGCCAGGGCGGGCATTGCCGAGTACCGAACCGTGGAGAGCCTCGGCGCCACCGAGGCAGCACCGGCTTCCGGCGTGGCCGACATCGTGGTCGACATCACGACAACCGGTTCGACCTTGGCCGCCAACGGCCTGCGGGTGCTCGAAGATGGCGTGATGCTGCAGAGCGAGGCCTGCCTGATCGTTTCGCGCACAGCCCAATGGACGGCGGGGCGCAAATCTCAGTTGGACGCCGTGCTGGCCCGGTTGGGGACGTCGGCCGCTCTCTGACGCCGCCGGTTATCCATGGATTGCCAGCCATTGCCGATTCACGGCACAAGGCTTTGAAGAGGCCTTGGGGGGCAGATTGGCCGATACGCTCGAATTGACCATCCTGATGCCGTGTCTCAACGAGACCGAGACGCTGGCCGCCTGCATCGGCAAGGCGCGTGCCTTTCTCGAACGCACGGGCATTGCCGGTGAAATCGTGGTGGCCGACAATGGCTCGACGGATGGCTCGCAGGCCATAGCCGACACACTTGGCGCCCGGGTCGTGCCTGTGCCAGAGCGCGGCTATGGTGCGGCCCTGGGCGGCGGCATCCAGGCGGCGCGCGGCCGCTTCGTCATCATGGGCGATGCCGACGACAGCTACGATTTTTCCAGACTGGACGCATTTGTGGACCAGCTGCGGGCCGGTGCCGACCTGGTCATGGGCAATCGCTTCAGCGGCGGCATAGCACCCGGTGCCATGCCCTGGCTGCACCGCTATGTCGGTAACCCGGTGCTCAGTGCCATCGGGCGGCTGTTCTTCCGCGCCTCGATCGGAGATTTCCATTGTGGGCTGCGCGGCTTTTCCCGCGCTGCGATCCTCGGCCTCAACCTGCGCACCGCGGGGATGGAATTCGCTTCCGAAATGGTGGTCAAGGCGACCCTGGCCCAGCTCGATATTCGCGAGGTTCCAACCACGCTGGCCAAGGATGGGCGCTCGCGCCCGCCCCACCTGCGCTCCTTCCGCGATGGCTGGCGCCATTTGCGCTTCCTGCTGCTGTTCTCGCCGCGCTGGCTGTTTCTCTATCCCGGTATCGCGCTGCTGACCGCGGGCCTGCTGCTCGGCGCCATCCTGCTGCCCGGCCCCCTGCATCTGGGTCGGACCTCGCTCGACATCCACACCTTCCTGGTGGCGGCGCTCTGCATCATCGTGGGCCTGCAGTCGATAACCTTCGCCATCATCGGTCGGCGGTTTGCTTCGCGCTACGGCTTCATCCCGCGCTCGGGCACCCATGATCGCCTGCTCGAGGCGCTGACGCTCGAGCGCATCCTGCTGGTCGCGTTGGCGCTGATGCTGGTGGGCATCATTTCGCTGGTCTGGGGCATATCGGAATGGGCGGCGCGCGATTTCGGGCCGCTCGACCCCAGCAGCACCATGCGACCGGTCATCCTGGCATTGACGGCCCTGGTATCCGGCTTCCAGATGATGATGAGCGGCTTCATGTCATCGATGATCAACATTCCCATCTATGAACGTCGCATGGCCGACGACTCCGCAGCGCGTCGAAACGCGCCCTAACGCACCTTGGATTCCATGCTCGACCCCCTGATTCTCGTGGCGCTCGCCTGTGTCGGCATGCTGGCCGGCTTCGTCGATGCCATTGCCGGCGGTGGCGGCATGATCGCGCTGCCCGCCCTGCTCTCGGCCGGGCTGCCACCGGTTTCGGCCCTGGCCACCAACAAGCTGCAATCGGTGTTTGGAACGGGCATGGCCGCGCTGACCTATTGGCGCCGCGGCTTCGTCTCGCTCAAGGCGCTGGTCCCGGCTATCGCGCTGACCTATGCCGGCAGCCTGATGGGTGCGCTGGTGGTCAAGCAGATCGACGTCAGTCTGCTTGATGTTGCCGTCCCCGTGGCGCTGATCGGCATCGCGCTCTACTTCCTGTTCGCGCCCAACCTGTCCGATGCCGACAAGGCCGCGCGTCTGCCGTTTGGCCTTTTCGTGCCGGTCATGGGCATGCTGGTCGGCTTTTATGATGGAGTCTTCGGGCCCGGGACCGGCTCGTTCCTCACCATCGGCTTCGTCATGCTGTTCGGACTTGGATTAACCCGCGCATCGGGCAACACCAAGATTCTCAACCTGGTGTCCAACCTGGCGGCGCTGACCATCTTCATCCCTTCGGGCGATGTGGTCTGGCCTGCGGCCATCGCCATGGCCAGCGGGCAGTTGGCCGGCGGCTATATCGGGGCGCGCACCGGCATCCGCTACGGCGCGCGCATCATCCGACCGTTGGTCGTCGTTGTCTCGATCGCCCTGGCTTTGCGCCTATTGTTCTTCTAGAGCGCCGAGCCGAAGGCCGCAGCGATGGCGCGCTGCGTCGCCGGGCCAAAACTGCCGTCGATCGTGCCGTTGTAGAAACCGTCGCGCTTGAGCATTTCCTGGATGGCGCGCCGATAGTTGGGCGAGGTATCGGCGTTGCGGATGTCCTTGAACTCGTCGAGCGCCACCTGCAGCCCATTGGTCAGCGCCAGATAGGCGAGTTCGGCGGCGCGCTGCGTGTCCTTGCCCACGCCATCGCCATAGAGATAGCGCAGCGATAGCGACCAGTGACCGTTGGCGTCCCCGCCATCGGACGCTTTCTGGTACCAGGCGGTGGCCTCTTCGGCATCCTTGGCTACGCCATTGCCGGCCAGGTACATGTCGCCCAATGCGTACATGGCATAGGCATAGCCATTGTCGGCAGCCATGCGGAACCAGCGCAGCGCCTCTGCATAGTCCTGCCGCACGCCGTCACCGGCATTGTACATGCTGCCCACATTGCTCTGTGCCGCCGGCAGGCCGGCCTCGGCAGCCTTGAGATACCAGTCGAAGGCTTCGTCGAAGTCCTGGGCTACATATTCGCCCCGGTCATACATCAATCCGATGCGGTTCATCGCATAGGCATCGTTTGCCTCGGCGGCCAGTGAATACATTTCGAAGGCATAGGCATAGTCCGGCGTCTTACCCTCTTCGACGAAGTAGGCGGCATCGCCCTGGTCGAGGATCGTTTCGAGATCGTCCGGATCGTTGGGGTCGAGCCTGCTGCTCTGGGGCTGAGTGACCTGGGGTGCGTTACCCTTGGTCTTGGTCTTTTGCGCGAAGGCATCGCCAGTGGCGGCAAAATTCAGCGACACGAGAAAAACCGCGGCCACAACAAAACGCATGGACATCATAAGCCCCCTCACTCCAGTTCCCGGAAAATGAAACGTCGGCACCTTGCTGTCAAATGGGCAAAAGGGCACCCCCGGTAACGGGGGACTAATCGAGCCCGGCGGCGACCCTGAGGGCCGCATTGATCCTGTCCTGCCAGCCTGGACCGTCCTCCTGGAAATGGTCGAGCACGGAGCGGTCGAGCCGCAGGCTGACAATTTCCTTGCCTTCTGGTGGCGTGGCCGATTTGGCCGGCGCCGAAACCGGCTTGGTTGTTGCCGCCTTGAAAGCGGCCTCGGCATTGTCGATTGCGCTGCCGCGTCGGGGTGTCCGCATGGAGTCCTCATTGAACGAATGGTGACAGCGTATTCGTGTGCGGGGACAAGAAAAAGCCCCGGTGTCTCCACCGGGGCTTTCCGCGACGTTCGTGACTGGGAAGAAACGAACCTCGAAGCTCTCTTCAGGCGGCAAGGCCGCCCGGCCGTCGCCCGCCTCGCAGAGGGCCAGCGGTCGGCACTTATGCCGACCGCGATACGGCCTGTGAGCGAAGGAAGACCTAGTTCGCTTTCGCGAACTAGAAGTCCATGCCGCCCATGCCGCCCATGCCGCCGCCGCCCGGCATTGCCGGAGCTGCTTCCTTGGGGGCCTCGACGATGAGGGCTTCGGTGGTGATCAGCAGAGAGGCAACCGAAGCAGCGTCCTGAAGAGCAGTGCGAACCACCTTCACCGGGTCGATGACGCCGAGCGAAACGAGGTCGCCGTACTCACCGGTGGCAGCGTTGTAGCCAAAGGTCTTCGAGGAGTTCTCGAGGATCTTGCCCACGACCACCGAGCCTTCGGCACCGGCATTGTTGGCGATCTGACGCACCGGCTCCTGCAGAGCGCGGCGAACGATGGCGATACCGGCGTCCTGGTCGGCATTGGCACCCTTGACGGTGATGGCATGGGAGGCGCGCAGCAGCGCAACGCCGCCGCCGGGGACGATGCCTTCTTCAACCGCAGCGCGGGTGGCGTTCAGCGCGTCGTCGACGCGGTCCTTGCGCTCCTTGACTTCGACTTCGGTCGAGCCGCCGACCTTGATCACGGCAACGCCACCGGCCAACTTGGCCAGACGTTCCTGCAGCTTTTCCTTGTCGTAGTCCGAGGTAGTTTCCTCGATCTGCGCCTTGATCTGGCCAACGCGGCCCTGGATGTCTTCGGCCGTGCCGGCACCGTCGACGATCGTGGTGTTTTCCTTGGTGATCTCGACGCGCTTGGCAGTGCCGAGCATGTCGATGGTCACGTTCTCGAGCTTGATGCCGAGTTCTTCGGAAATGACCTGGCCACCGGTGAGGATAGCAATGTCTTCCAGCATGGCCTTGCGGCGATCGCCGAAGCCCGGGGCCTTGACTGCAGCGACCTTGAGGCCGGCGCGCAGGCGGTTGACGACGAGGGTCGCAAGAGCCTCGCCTTCGATGTCTTCGGCAATGATCAGCAGCGGGCGCTGCGACTGCACAACCGATTCCAGCAGCGGCAGGATGGTCTGCAGGTTGCTGAGCTTCTTTTCGTGCAGCAGGATAACCGGATCCTCGAGGACGGCAGTCATCTTCTCGGCATTGGTCACGAAGTAGGGGCTGAGGTAGCCACGGTCGAACTGCATGCCTTCAACGACGTCAAGTTCGGTCTCGGCGGTCTTGGCTTCCTCGACGGTGATGACACCCTCGTTGCCGACCTTCTGCATCGCCTCGGCGATCATGTCGCCGATTTCCTTCTCGCCATTGGCCGAGATGGTGCCCACCTGAGCGACTTCAGACGAGTTCTGGATCTTGGACGAAGCGGCCTTCAGCGACTCCACGACTTCGGCAACGGCCAGGTCGATACCGCGCTTGAGATCCATCGGGTTGAATCCGGCGGCGACGGCCTTGACGCCTTCGACGACGATGGCCTGGCCCAGAACGGTCGCGGTGGTGGTGCCGTCACCGGCAATGTCGTTGGTCTTGGAGGCGACCGAACGCAGCAGCTGGGCGCCCAGGTTCTCGAACTTGTCTTCCAGTTCGATTTCCTTGGCGACGGTCACACCGTCCTTGGTGATGCGCGGGGCGCCGAACGACTTTTCGATCACGACGTTGCGGCCCTTGGGACCCAGGGTGACCTTCACTGCATTGGCGAGAATGTTGACGCCGCGCAGCATCTTGTCGCGGGCATCGGTCGAGAACTTTACTTCTTTAGCGGCCATGTGAGGCGCTCCTTAAAGAGTGAGTTGAGACAACGGGGCAGGGGAGGACTTAGCCCTCGACGATGCCCATGATGTCGGATTCCTTCATGATCAGCAGGTCTTCGCCGTTGAGCTTGACCTCGGTGCCGCTCCACTTGCCGAACAGCACGCGATCGCCAGCCTTCACGTCCAGGGCGTTGACCTTGCCCGATTCGTCGCGGGCGCCGGGGCCCACCGAAACGATCACGCCTTCACTCGGCTTTTCCTTGGCGGTGTCCGGGATGATGATCCCGCCCTTGGTCTTTTCTTCGCTGTCGAGGCGACGGACGACCACGCGGTCGTGCAGAGGACGAAAGCCCATGATTTGCTCCTATGGCAGCAATTTCGAATGCAATTTCTGTGCTGTTAGCACTCACCTTTATAGAGTGCCAACAGGTGAGCGGGGATATATGGCTGGCCCAATGGGGAGTCAAGGTCGGGTGAACCGCCTTTCTTCTCGTGCGTTGAAGCTCATAGCGTTTTCCCTACATGGCAGGACAACATGACGCGTCAATGTCTGGACAAGGATATCAAGATCAGGCCCGCCAAGGGCCGGGTGCATGTGCTGTTCGACGATGCCGAGATCGGCTCGTCGCTCAACGCGCTGGAACTGGACGAGCCTGGTGCACCCCTGCGCATCTATCTGCCACGCGCGGACGTACGCGAGGATGTGCTCGAAATGTCCGAGTACCGGACCACCTGCCCGTACAAGGGCGAGGCGCACTATTACAACCTCAAGACCCTTACCGCCGACGGACCCAACCAGGTGTGGTACTACCCCGATCCATGTCCGCTGGTTGAGCCGATCCGGGACTACCTGGCTTTCTGGGGGGACAGGATCGAGTACCTTCATTCGGAGGTTTAGGCGTGCCGAAGCGCCGCCTGGAGGGATATTGCCTGCGGCCGGCTCGAAGCCTGCAGGCCGCCCGCGCGGGATGATGGGGAAAGATACGTTGGTTTCCGACGAGGGGGATAAGCGCTTGGTCCGGGCGCGGACCAACTTTTCCCGCCATCCCCCTTTCCCCACGCGTCAACCTGGGCCATAACGCCCCCATGACCCAGGACAATACCCTTCAGATCAAACTGCGCCTCAAGGGCGGCAGCGGCCCGAACGCCAACTGGCATTGGGAAATCCTCGATACCGCCGGCAAGGTGGTCAAGTCGGGCTCGGCCGTCGGGCCCGAGCACAAGGCATTCGCCACCGCGCGCATCGCCAAGGAAAAGCTGGAGCAAGCCTCCGGCCGCTGATTGCGGCTACACCACGAGACTGCCGTGACCACTCCCGCACCAGAAGCCGGCCCTGGCTCCGAACGACATCGGGGCGGACCGCTGCGTGGCATTACGCTCAAGGTGGTGTCGGTCTGCTTCTTTGTGATCATGGCGACCCTGCTCAAGGCGACCGAAACCATCCCTGCCGGCGAACTGGTGTTTTTCCGCTGCTTCTTTGCCATCCTGCCTGTCGTGGCCTGGCTCTTCTGGCGTCGGCAGCTTGGCAAGGCGCTTCATACCAAGCGCCCCTTCGGACATATCCTGCGTGCATTGGTCGGGGCGACCTCGATGGGTCTTGGCTTTTTCGCCCTGACGCGGCTTCCGCTGCCTGAAGCCACGGCCATCGGTTACGCGGCGCCGCTGCTGATCGTGGTGTTCAGCGCCATCCTGCTCAAGGAACGGGTCCATGTTTTCCGCTGGACCGCCGTCATCGTCGGCCTGGTCGGTGTTCTGATCATCCTGTGGCCGCGCCTGACCCTATTCACCAGCGGCCAGCCGCTCGGCAACAGCGAAGCGATCGGGGCGATCGCCGCTTTCGGCGGCGCCGTGGTGACGGCCTTTGCCCTGATGCAGGTGCGCAACCTAACGCGGACCGAACGCACGGAGTCCATCGTCCTCTATTTCTTCATCAGCGCCAGCCTGATGTCGCTGCTGACCATTCCCTTCGGCTGGGCTGTGCCCACCCCCGAACAGGCGGCGCTGCTGATCGGCGCAGGCTTTGCCGGCGGCCTCGGTCAATTGCTGATGACCTCGTCCTATCGCTATGCCGACATGTCGGTCATTGCGCCCTTTGAATATGTCTCGTTGCTGCTTACCCTGATCATCGGTTTCGCCGTGTTCGGCGATGTGCCCACCATGACGATGATCGTGGGGGCCGTGATCATCGTGCTGTCAGGCATCGCGGTGATCCTGCGCGAGCATTATCTGGGGCTCGATCGGACCAAGGCCCGCGAGGCCAATACGCCGTAGCCTGAGCCTACCCGGCCGCCGCCATTTCCGACCAGCCCTGGCGCTTGCGGTAGATAGTCGAGGGGCTGATCTCCAGCGCCGCGGCGGCCAGCGAGACATTGCCGCCAAAGCTGGCGATAGCGTCTTCGATGATGCGCTGCTCCTGCTGCCACATCGGCAGGATCGCCTGGCGGCGCTCGCCGCGCGCAACCGGCTCCGCCGGGGTCGCCACGCCGCGCGATTCTATATCGGCGGCCAGCAGCATCGGCATGGTGATTTCCCCGCCATCGCACATGACCACGAGTCGACGCACCAGGTTCTGCAGCTGGCGCACATTGCCCGGCCATTCCGCTGATGTCAGGAGGCCTGCAACATCGGGGGCGAAGCCCGAGAAATGCTTGTGCTCCTCGGCTGCGTAGCGCGCCAGGAAGTGTCGGGCCAGCACCATCACATCGGTGGGCCGCTGCCGGAGTGGCGGCAGGTGGATCGGCAGCACATGCAAGCGGTAGAACAGGTCCTCGCGGAAACGCTTCTCCGAAATCAGTTGCATCGGATTGCGGTTGGTGGCGCAGATGACCCGCACATCGACCTGCCGCACCCCTGATTCGCCGACGCGGCTCAGTGTCCCGGTCTGCAGGAACCGCAGCAGCTTGGACTGGAGCGACAGGTCCATCTCGCCGATTTCGTCGAGGAAGAGCGTGCCACCATCGGCCAGTTCTGCCGCGCCCTTGCGATCGTCATGCGCGCCGGTGAAGGCGCCGCGCGCCACCCCGAACAGCTCGCTTTCCATCAGGTCGCGCGGAATGGCGGCGCAATTGATCGCCACCAGGCGCTTGCCGAAACGCGGGCCGGTTGCGTGCAGGGCTTCTGCGCAGACATCCTTGCCGGTGCCGCTTTCGCCGGTGATGAAAACCGGCGCCGAGGACGCCGCGATGCGTCCGATCTGCTCATAGACGAATTGCATGGCGCTGGAGGCGCCGATGAACCCGGCAAAGTCCGACCGGCGTTCGACGCGCGGCGCGATACTGAGCGCACGGCTCTTGCCATGGCGCTGTGCCAGTTCGCCTATGCGGCCGGCCATGGCCGGGCCGTTGACGGGCTTGACCACATAGTCATGGGCGCCGGCGCGCATGGCGCCAACCGCTGCCGAAACCGAGGCGCCATCGGATACGGCAACAAACAGTGCGCCGTCCGACAGGCGTACCAGGCGGGCCACCGCATCGTCGCTGCGCTCGCTGAGGTCGCCCAGGCAGGAGAGATCGGCCAGGATGATGTCGAAGCTCGCGTCGCGCAGCAGCTCGGCTGCCTGCTTTCCGCCGGCCGCGACAGTGATGCGTACGCCCTCGCCCAGGCTCTGGACCAGCGTTTCGGCAACCAGCGGGGCATGCTTGTCGTCGCCATCGATCAGCAGTAGCCGTCCAAGCGGCTCGCCATCGTGTCGGTTGTGCATCGCCATGCCGCCCGGTCCCTCGTGTTCTGATAACGCATTCTGCCGGTTGTCCGGCATTGCCGCCGCGTCGTTCCGGTGTTTCCCGATTGTTTCCCAACAGGGTAAACAAACCGTTCAGCCCGCCTCGCATTTTGCTCTTCCGGCAGTGGACTTGGCGCTTGCCTGACTGCCGCTCTCAAGTTTAAGTCTGCCGCCATGCAGAAGAAATCCGGAGACGAAGCGGTAGCGCGGGGGTTCGCGCAGTCCGGGGTACGCATCGCCAATGAACGGGCGGTGATGACGCTTATCGCGCTCAATCCGGGCTCGTCCAACGCCGACCTGGCCCGCCTGTCCGGCCTGGGACCGCAGACCACCTCGCGGATAGTTTCCGATCTCGAAGCCCGTGAACTGGTGCTGCGGGGCGATGTGCTGCGCGGTCGCCGGGGCCAGCCGGCGACCCCGCTTTTCCTCAACGCGGACGGAGCCTTCGGTATCGGCATCGAAATCGGCTGGCGTCATTTCGAAGTGCTGCTGCTGAGCATGGCGGGAGTGACCCTGGCCAGCATCCGCCGGAGCTATCGCTGGCCGGATTTCCGCACGGTATTTGCTGCGGTTGGTGCGGAAGTCGCCACCATACGCGCCGGCATGACCGTGCAGCAGCGGGAGCGGCTGGTCGGCATCGGCGTGGCCAGTCCCGCCCGTTTCGAGCGGCACCTGCATCGGCTCGGCGCGCCGCCAGAACAGGCCACGCTCTGGCAGGGCGCCGACATCGCTGCCGAACTCGAGCGCGTCCTCGGTACGCCCGTCGCCTGGTTCAACGATGGCAATGCCGCTTGCTGGTCCGAATTCATTGCCCATCCGGAGCCTCGACCCCGCGCACTGGGCTATTTCCAGGTGGGAACGCTGGTGGGCGCCGGCATCGCCATAGATGGGCAGATCTGGGAAGGGCGCACCGGCAATGCCGCCAATCTGGGTGCCATCCTCGTGCCCGATGCCCAAGGCGGGGCCAGCTATGTCCACGCCATCGCCTCCATCCTTGCGCTCGAGCAGCGGCTGGAAGCGCGCGGACACAAACTGCCGCAGGGCGATCCGGCAAACTGGAACTGGGAACGGCTGGAGCCGGTGGCCAGCGATTGGCTGGACGATGCCGGCCGGGCGTTGGCCAATGCCATGGTCAGTACCCGGGCCGTGATGGAACTCGATGCCGTTGTTGTCGGCGGCGTCATGCCCAAGGCCGTGGTCAAACGGTTGGTCGAGCGCGTCGAGCATCACCTGACGGCCTTTCCGCCGCATGGCGATGAGCGTTCACACCTGACCATGGGCCAGAAGGGAGGCTCGGCCGGGGCCACCGGTGCCGCCCAGCTTGTGCTGTTCCACCGCTTCTTCTCGCGCGGCTGGAGCATCTTCGTCACCTGAGCCAGCAAATAGCCTTGGGCAGCCGCCCCTCCGCGCTTTTGCCGCCTCTTGCGCGATGCTAAGAGAAAGGGCCGAATCCCGGCATTGAGAGGGTTCCGAGGTCCGCCCGTGCAGGCATTGGTCTACACGTTCATCGCCCTTGCCGCTGCCGCCATTGGCGCAGCCGCCTATTTCGGCCTGACCTTCACGCCGGCAGAAGCGATCCTGGCCGCAGTGGTGTTCGGCTGCGTCTGCGTCGTGCTGCTGGAGCGCACCTTGCGGCAACGCGCCGAAAACCGGCTGGAACGGGCTATCGAGGATCTGTCCAGGCTGCTGGCTACCGACGCCCAGGCCGGCGCAGTGCTCGGCCAGCGCATCAACGCCATGGCCGACCTCAATGCCGGTTCGCGCCTGGAGGGCGTGGAAGCCGATATTTCCGTGCTCGGCACCGTCATTCGCCAGGTGGCCGAGGCCGTCGCCGAGATCGAAGACCGCGTGGCCAAGCCCGCTGCGGCCGGTCGGGACCGCATGATCGCCGCGCCGCCACCGGTGGTGCGCGAGCCCGAGCCGACGATACCGCTAGAATTGTTGCGCCAGGCTGTCGCCGAAAACCGCCTGATCTACCATATCCAGCCGGTGGTCACCCTGCCGCAGCGCCGCCCGCAGGGTTACGACCTGGTGCCGCGCCTGATGCTGGAGGACGGCGACCTGGCCGATCGCGCCGATTTCATGCCACGGCGCGGGGGCGAGGATGTGGTGCGCCAGATCGAAGGCATCGGTCTGGTCGAGGCCATCACCATCTGCCGCCGCGCCCGCACCGGTGGTCAGCCGATCACCCTCTACATTCCCTTGTCCCGGGCCACGCTGGGCGATTCGGCTGCTTCCGAACAACTGATCGTCTCGCTCGAAGCCAACCGGGCCATCGCGCCGGGCCTCATCTTCGTCATCGGCGAAGCCGACTGGCAGTCGCTCACCACGGGCGAACGGGCGATTGCCGATGCCGTCGCCAAGAAGGGCGCCGGCTTTTCCATCGCCAATGTCAAATCCCTGCGCGTCGACGTGGCGGAACTGGCGGCGCAGGGCGTGCGCTCGCTGCGTATCGATGCAGCCCGCTTCATCGACGAGCCCGAAGCCTTCACCGACTTCCATGCCTCCGACATCGCCAACTATGTGGCCCGCTTCGAGGTCAAGCTGCTGGGCACGGGCATCGCCAACGAAACCCAGATTGTCGAACTGCTCGAAGATGGCATTATCCTGGTGCAGGGGCCATATATCGGCACCGCCGGCCCGGTGCGCCCCGACCTCGTGACCGAACCGCTCCGCCAGCCCCCGCAACTGCGCCGGGTCGAATTCTAGGGCTACGCCCGCGGTGATACCAAAGCACAAATCGGTTTCCGCTTGATCCGGCGGGCAAAGCTGCCACATAGAACGCCTGTCCTGTCCGCATCGGAATAGCGCGATGACCAGCCCCCTGCCTTCCATCTCCGGCCTCTCCGACCTGGCCGGCCGCTATGACGCGGTGCTGAGCGACGTGTGGGGCGTCGTCCACAATGGCGTCGAAGCCTTCCCGAGCGCCGTCGAAGCGCTGGCCGAGTTTCGCCAGGCCGGTGGCAAGGTCGTTTTCATCACCAACGCACCCCGCCCATCCGACCCGATTATCGAGATGCTGGATCGGCTGGGCGTGCATCGCCAGGCCTATGATGCGATTGTTTCGTCGGGCGACGCGACCCGCGTGATGATCGCGAAGTATCGGGGCAGGGCCATCCACCATGTCGGCCCCGCGACCGAGGACGACCTGCTTTATGAGGGTCTCGACGTTCGCCGCACCGGCGCCGACGAGGCCGAGGTCGTTGTCGTCACCGATCTCGACACCGATGATGACACGCCCGAAATGTATCGCGAGCGCGCCAAGCTCTGGCTGAGCCGCAAGCTGCCCATGATCTGCGCCAATCCCGATCGCGTGGTCGAGCATGGCGACAAGATCATCTATTGCGGCGGGGCGCTGGGCGACCTCTATGCCGCCATGGGCGGCATGGTGCTGATGGCCGGCAAGCCCTATCAACCCATCTACGAGGAAGCCTTCCGCCTCGCCGAACAGGCTGCCGGGCACCCGCTCGACAAGTCGCGTGTCCTGGCCATCGGCGACAGCGTCCGCACCGACGCCACCGGCGCCGCCAAGTTCGGCATCGACCTGCTGTTCGTCACCGGCTCTATTCACGCAGCCGAACTCGACGCTTTCGGCAAGCCCGATCCGCAGGCCATTGCCGACCTGGTGGCCCCCAGCCGGGCGCACATGGCCGGCTTCCTGCCGCGCCTGAGCTGGTGACGCAGTGACCGGTTTCGTCCGCCTCAACAGCCTGGACGCGGTTCCGGCCGCGCTGCGGGGTGCCTATGTCGCTATCGGCAATTTCGACGGTATGCATCGCGGCCATCAGTCGGTGCTGACCACCCTCAAGGCGCGCGCCGCCCAGGCTGGCGTGCCGGCCATGGTGCTGACCTTCGAGCCGCATCCGCGTGATGTCTTCGCGCCCGCACCCTTCATGTTCCGCCTTACCGATGGCAACGCCAAGGCTCGCCTTGCCGAGGCCTTTGGCCTCGACGCCATTGCGGTGCTGAACTTCGACCGCGCTTTCTCCCAGATCGAGGCCGAGGACTTCGTGTCCCGCTTCCTCGTCGATGCCCTCGGCGTCACCGGCGTCATCGTCGGCGCCGATTTCCACTTTGGTCGCCAGCGCCGCGGCACGCCGACCTTTCTCAAGGCATCTGGCGAAGCGCGGGGCTTTGCCGTCGAAACGCTCGACTTGATGGACGAGGGCGACGAGGTCATCTCGTCCTCGCGCATTCGCGCCGCCTTGTCGGAGGGCGCCGTCACGGCTGCCAACCGTCTACTGGGCTATCACTGGTTTTTCGATGGCTGCGTGGTCAAGGGCGACCAGCGGGGCAGGGAGCTGGGCTACCCCACAGCCAACACCATGACCCATGCCAATTTCCAGCTCGCGCAGGGCGTCTATGCCGTCCGCGCGCGCCTGGGCAATCGGTTGCTCGACGGCGTGGCGGCCTTCGGCAAGCCCATGTTCAACAACCAGCGCCCGCCGTTTGAAACCCATCTGTTCGATTTCGACGAAGACATCTACGGCCAGACCATTTCGGTGGCGCTGGTGTCCCACATCCGTGGGCAGGAGGTGTTTTCCGGCCTGGACGAACTGATAACGGCAATGGACCGCGACAGCCGGAGGGCCCGGGAAGCGTTGAGCAAGGCCAAGCCGCTGAGCGAGCTGGATGCCAAGCTGGGATTCGTGGGGTAGCGCCTCTTCACCTCTGCCCCAGAGGGAGAGGTGAAGGCCAAATCACCCTTTGCCCCATCCGCCCCGCCTTGCTAAAAGGCGGCCCAAATCCTCCTTACCGATTGCGTTCCCATGACCGATACCGCCACGGGCGCCGCCGAGACCGACTATTCGGCCACGCTGTTCCTGCCCGAAACCGAATTCCCCATGCGTGCCGGCTTGCCCGAGCGCGAGCCGGGCTGGCTCAAGCGCTGGGAGGAGATGGACATCTACGCGCTGCAGCGCGAACAGGCCAAGGATCGGCCGCTGTTCACGATCCATGACGGCCCGCCCTACGCCAATGGCAACATCCATATCGGCCACGCGCTCAACAAGACGCTCAAGGACCTCGTGTCCCGGTCCATGCAGATGCTGGGCTACAATTCCGCCTATGTGCCGGGCTGGGACTGCCACGGCCTGCCCATCGAATGGAAGATCGAGGAGCAGTACCGCGCCAAGGGCAAGGACAAAAACGAGGTTCCGGTCGTCGAATTCCGCCAGGAATGCCGCACCTTTGCCGAGCAGTGGGTCGACATCCAGCGCGAAGAGTTCAAGCGCCTGGGCGTGCTCGGCGAGTGGGACAATCCCTACCTGACCATGAGCTTCGACGCCGAGGCTCAGATCGCCCGCGAACTGATGAAGGTGGCAACCTCGGGCCAGCTCTATCGCGGCAGTAAGCCGGTGATGTGGTCGGTGGTCGAGCGCACGGCCTTGGCCGAAGCCGAGATCGAATATCAGGATTATGAGAGCGACACGATCTGGGTCAAGTTCCCCACCGTCCGCATCGCAACGGTCGATGGCGCCGACACTGACGAGGTAATCGCCCACCGCGAGCACCTGACTGGTGCATCGGTCGTCATCTGGACCACCACGCCCTGGACCATTCCTGCCAACCGGGCGATCAGCTTTTCGTCGAAGGTTGGCTATGGCCTCTACGAGGTCACCAAGGCACCCGAGGGCAATTGGGCCTCGACCGGTGAGAAGTACGTGCTGGCCGATAAGCTGGCCGCCGAGACTTTCGCCAAGGCCAAGGTAGAGGCGTTCGTTCGCCTGCAGGATGTGCCGCCCGCCGTCATGTCCGGACTGCTGTGCCACCATCCCCTGCGCGGTTTCGGCGGCGGCTACGATTTCGACGTGCCCTTGCTCGATGGGGAGCACGTCACGGACGATGCCGGTACCGGCTTCGTCCACACGGCCCCCAGCCATGGTCTGGACGACTTCGAGATCTGGATGAACTCCACGCGCTTCCTGCAGGATCGCGGCATCGACCCCACGATCCCGTTTGCCGTGGGCGATGACGGTTTCTACACCAAGGACGCCCCCGGCTTTGAAGGCGCCCGCGTCATCGACGATAACGGCAAGAAAGGCGATGCCAACCAGCGTGTCATCACCGCCCTGGCCGAACGCAACGCCATGGTCGCCCGCGGCCGCGTCAAGCACCAGTATCCCCATTCCTGGCGCTCCAAGAAGCCGGTGATCTTCCGCAACACGCCGCAGTGGTTCGTCTATATGGACCGCGACATCGACGGCGCTGCCGGCGATACCCTGCGCCACCGCGCTCTCAACGCCATCGACGCCACCAGGTTCTATCCCGCTGCCGGGCAGAACCGCCTGCGTGCCATGATCGCCGATCGCCCCGACTGGGTGCTGAGCCGCCAGCGCGCCTGGGGCGTGCCGATCACCGTATTCGTCCATCGTGAGACAGGCGAGATCCTCAAGGACGATACGGTCAACCACCGCATCGCCCAGAGCTTCGAGGAAGAAGGCGCCGACGCCTGGTACAAGCCGGGCGCCGCCCAGCGCTATCTCGGCGATGCCTACAAGACAGATGACTACGAGATGGTCATGGACGTGCTCGATGTGTGGTTCGACTCCGGCTCGACCCATGCCTTCGTGCTGCGCAACAAGCAGAAGTGGCCGCATCTGAAATTCCCGGCCTCCATGTATCTCGAGGGCTCGGACCAGCATCGCGGCTGGTTCCATTCCTCGCTGCTCGAATCGTGCGCCACCAATGGCCACGCGCCCTATGAAAGCGTGCTGACGCACGGCTTCACAATGGACGGCGAAGGTCGCAAGATGAGCAAGTCGCTGGGCAACACCGTCGCCCCGCAGGACGTCATCAAGCAGTATGGCGCCGACATCCTCAGGCTCTGGGTCGCCTCGTCCGACTATGCGGAAGACCTGCGCCTGGGCAAGGAGATCATCCAGACCACGGTCGACAGCTATCGCAAGCTGCGCAACACGCTGCGCTGGCTGCTGGGCAACCTGGCGCATTACCAAGCCAGCGACGTCGTCGACTTCCGCGACATGCCGGAGCTCGAACAGCTGATCCTGCATCGGCTGGCCCAGCTCGATGAGCAGGTGCGCGGCGCCTATAAGGAATATGACTACCGCAAGATCGTCACCTTGCTGACGAACTTCATGAACATCGAGCTTTCGGCCTTCTACTTCGACATCCGCAAGGACACGCTCTATTGCGACCCGATCAGCTCGATCAAACGCAAGGCTTCGCTCACGGTGCTCAACCACCTGTTCGATTGCCTGACGGCATGGCTCGCGCCGATCCTGGTCTTCACCATGGAAGAGGTCTGGCTGGAGCGTCATCCGGAAGCCGGTTCGTCCGTGCATCTGCGGCTCTTCCCCGAAGTGCCGGCCGAGTGGCTCAACGACGGTCTGGCCAGCAAGTGGACGCTGATCCGCGCGGTGCGGCGCGTGGTCACCGGCGCGCTCGAAATCGAGCGCCGCGAGAAACGCATCGGCTCCTCGCTCGAGGCCGCGCCCAAGGTGTTCATCACCGACGAGCGCTACCTCACCGCCCTGGCCGGCGAGGATCTGGCCGAAATCGCCATCACCTCGGGCATCCAGATCGGCAATGCTGAGGCACCGCCCGAAGCGTTCACCCTGGACGATGTCCCGGGCGTCGCGGTGGTGCCTGCTCTCGCCCAGGGCACGCGCTGCGCCCGCTCGTGGAAGGTGCTGCCCGAGGTGGGCACCGACCCGGACTATCCGGACGTGTCCCTCCGCGACGCCCAGGCCCTGCGCGAACGCGCGGCGGCGGGGCTTTGATGTTACGGGCGACCACCCTCGCCAGCCCTTCGGGCACCTTCTCCCTCAAGGGGAGAAGGGAAGGAGGGCAACCCCTATGAACGTCCGCGACGTCACCAACCCCTCGGTCTACCTCTCCCTGACCATGGCCATCCTCGCCTTCGGCCTCGACCGGGCCCACAAGGCATTCCAGGTCTCGGCCGATTGCATTGCCATCGGGGCTGCGACCTGCGTCGAGGTTTTCGCCAGCTACGTGCCATTTGCCATGACGGGCTGGCGTGGCGGAGAGATCGTGCGAGTCACCGATTTCTTCGACTACGTGCTGGTCTGGAATACCGGCATCTCCTATGGCCTGCTCGACGGCCTGCCGGTATGGACCCTTGGGGTCATTATGCTGGCCGCAATCGTCGCGCTCGGCATCTGGTGGCTACGCGCCACTTCGGCGCTGATCCGCCTCGGCCTTGCTTTCTGCATTGGCGGTGCCCTCTCCAATGCCGTGGATCGGCTGATCTATGGTGCAGTCGCGGACTTCTTCCACCTGCACTGGGGCACCTGGTCGTTCTACATCTTCAACATCGCCGACGTGGCCATCACGATCGGCGTCATCCTGTTGATCGCAGATCTGCTTGGCCTGGGTCGACCGCGCCGGCCGGCCGCTGAAACCGGCTGACGGCAAGCCGGAGAACATGCCAGACACGTTGCCGCCAGAATCTGGTCTTAGCTGGTATTATGCGCTATAAGCGCCGCCGACATCTTGAAGGACGTTTCATGCGTATTGGTTTGACCGGGCAGCATTCTGCTCTCCGAGCGGTAACCCGGACCGGAATGGCGTCGCTCGGCCTGTTGCTGGCCGTGGCGCTCAGTGCCTGCACCACCGTGGAAGGCACCAATGCCTTGACCGATTTCGGGACCTTTGAGCGCGAGGTCATGATGACCACGGCGCGGGGCGTTGGCCTGGTGCCCGGCGAGACGCCCAAGGAAGACCTGACCAATGCGCGTGCCCCACTGGTGCTGCCGGCCAACGGCCAGGCCGCCCCGGCGCCGACGACCGAGGCCGCCGCCACCCAGTTGCCGGTCAACAGTGACAGCGTGCAGATCGACACCACCAACCTGACCGAAGCCGACCTGGCTCGCCTGCGCAACGCCAAGGTCGTGGACCTGCGCTCGGTGGCCGGTCGCCCGCTGACCGAGCAGGAAACCCGTACGCTGGTCGCCCGCATGCAGGCCGCCAACATGGATGTGTCGACCAACGGCGGCAAGCGCCCGCTCTATCTGCCGCCCGAGGAATATTTCACCCGCGTCGGCGACGCCGACTTGGTTTGCTCGGTCAATGGCGAACTGGTGTCGATCAACGATCCGAAATGCCCGGAATCGGTGCGCAAGGCGATCCGCGCTGCCTATACGCCCCAGAACACCTCGACGGGCATCAGCTCGGGTCCTGGCGTCAAGTTGAGCGAAAAAGAGACCACGCTGGGCAACTGACGGTTTAGCCGTCCGAATTTTAAAGCGGCCGGACCATCCGGCCGCTTCGCCTTTTCCGCGCCGCCCGCATTGGGTCCCGCATGACATGAAAGACCGTCCGATGAGCGACACCCCAGCCCAACCCGATACCGGCGATCGCCTCGCCAAGGTCATTGCCCGCTCCGGGCTCTGCTCGCGCCGGGATGCCGAGGTCTGGATCACCGAGGGCCGTGTGGTGGTCAATGGCAAGAAGGTGCTGACGCCGGCCTTCAACGTCACCGACCGCGACAAGATCATGGTTGATGGTGCGCCGCTGGCTGCACGCCAGGGTACGCGGGTATGGCTGTATCACAAGCCGGCGGGGCTCGTTGTCACCGAGAAGGACCCCGAGGGTCGCGACACCATTTTCCAGCATCTGGAAACCCACGGCCTGCCGCGCGTCGTCAGCGTCGGCCGGCTCGACATCAATACCGAAGGCTTGCTGCTGCTGACCAATGATGGTGGCCTCAAGCGCGTGCTCGAACTGCCCGCCACGGGCTGGTTGCGTCGCTATCGCGTACGCGCCCACGGCAAGGTGACACAGGCCGCGCTCGACAAGCTCAAGGACGGCATCGAGATCGACGGCATCAAATACGGTTCGATCGAAGCCACGCTCGAGCGGGAGCAGGGCGCCAATGTTTGGCTGGTGCTGGCCCTGCGCGAAGGCAAGAACCGCGAAGTCAAGAATGTGCTGGGCGCCCTGGGCCTCGAGGTCAATCGCCTGATCCGCATCAGCTATGGTCCGTTCCAGCTTGGCGATATCCCGGTGGGTGGCATCGAGACCGTCAAGGCCAGGATGTTGCGTGACCAGCTCGGCAAGAAGCTGGCCGATGCTGCCGACGTCGATTTCGACAGCGAAATGCCCGAAGCCAATGCCCTTGAGGGCAAGCCGACGCGCGATCGCCTGACCGGCCGCGGCACCAATACCGTGGAAATTGCACGCCAGCGCTTCCGCTTCACCGATGGCGCCGAAAAGACCGAGGAAGAGTGGCGCGCCGAGCGTCCCCGCCAGGATCGTCCCGGCCGCTTCGACAGCCGCAAGCCGATGCCCAGGCGCGAAGAGGCCCGCGACGACGATTATACGCCGCCGCCCCGCAAGGTGCATTTCGACGAGGATGGCCGCGCGCCGGAAGATTTCGTCGCCAAGCGCAACACCCGCATCGTCAAGCGCCCCGATCGCGATGACCAGTCGGCGAAGAATTTCGGCAAGGCTGCGCCCCGTCCGGGCGGCAAGTCGTTTGGTGACAAAAAGCCGTTCGGCGACAAAAAGAGCTTTGGCGACAAGAAGCCATTCGAGAAGAAGCCCTTTGGCGACAAGCCGCGAGGCCCGCGTCGCGAAGAGGGCGATCGCCCCCGTGGCGCGCGCCCCGAGGGTGGCCGCCCGCCGCAGGGCCGCGAATTCACCGGCACGCCGCGCGGGCCGCGTCGCGGTGATGCTGCGGCAGCCGCCCCGCGCGAATATACGCCGCGCCTGCGCCCCGACAGCGAAAAGGGTGAGGGCGCGGCCTTCAAGGGTGAGGCCAAGCGCCCGGGCCGCAATTTTGCCGACAAGCCGGCGCGTTTCCGGGCGGAAGGTGGGCGCACGGGTGCGGAGCGCGCCGAGCGTCCAGCCCGCGGGGTTCGTGCACCGCGTGCGGGACGCGACGAACTGGGTTCGGAGGCCAAGACCTACGGCAAGCCGCGCATGCGTGCTGACGGCAAACCCATGCCCAAGCGCGACGGTGCCGCTCCGGCGCGCGGCCCGCGCCCAGGCGGCAAGCCGGGCGGTCGTCCCGGCGGTGGTGCTGGTCGTCCCGCGGGCGGAGCTGGCCGTACCGGCGGCGGCGGGCGTCCATCAACACCGCGTCGTCCCAAGGCTTAATGGCTCAACAGACCTCATCCTGAGCTTGTCGAAGGACGAGGTCGTGGCACCATCTCGCTACGCCCTCGTGATTCGACAAGCTCACCATGAGGGCTACTGAAAAGGTTCGTCCATGCGCATCGTCGCCGGCAAATTCCGCGGCAAGCAGCTCAACTCTCCGTCGGACGATTCCATCCGCCCGACAGCAGACCGCGTCCGCGAGTCGATGTTCAACATCCTTGCTTCCAGACTCGGCCCCGTCTTTTCCGGCATCCGCGTGCTCGACCTGTTCGCCGGCACCGGCGCGCTCGGCCTCGAAGCGCTGTCTCGCGGCGCCAGCCACGTCACCTTCGTCGATACCGGCGCCGAAGCGCGCGGTTTGATCCGCGATCACATCGAGGCCTTTGGGGCAGGGGGCATCACCAAGTTGCTGCGCCGCGATGCCACCGACCTGGGCAAGCCTGGGACCTTCGGCCAGTTCAACCTGATCTTCCTTGACCCGCCCTATGGCAAGGGCCTGGGCGAACAGGCGCTGGCCCATGTCGCCGCCAATGGCTGGCTGGCGCCGGGCGCGACTATTGTCTTCGAAGAGAGCGTTGAGGCCGAGGTGGAAATCCCCGAGGGCTTCACCTTGGACGATCGGCGGGAATATGGCGCGGCAGCAGTGCATTTCCTGACCTTCGGCCAGGCCGGTGACTGAACTCTTCGAGCGCAGCGGTGTTTCCTTCACCACAGACGGAGGAATCGAACATGTCGGACATGGTACGAACGGGCGGCTGCCTATGCGGTGCGGTGCGCTACGAGGTCGTGGGTGAACCCTTTAAGTCAGGCATCTGCCACTGCCGGGACTGCAAGAAGGTTACTGGTTCCTCGTTCCTCGCCTATGCCGATTGGGCGCCCGACAAGTTCAGCCATACCGGTGACGTCGGGACCTATAACGGACGCTCCTTCTGCCCCGCCTGCGGTTCACGGGTGTTCAGCTTGAGCGAAGATCAGTGCGAGATCTACCTGGGCACTCTGGACGACGCGCCCAGCGAGATTTCGCCGCAGGTCGAAGGCTGGACCATAAGGCGTGAATACTGGCTGCCGGCATTGGCCGCACTGCCGCAATACGAGCGGGATATTCCCTAGGCCGCCTTGAGGCAGGCCTCACATTTGCCGCGGATTTCCATCGTCGTCCGCTCGACCTTGAAGCCCTTCGCTCCTGCCCAGTTGGCCAGCCGCTCCTCGATCACCGGATCGGCGAATTCGTCGACCTTGCCGCAGCCCTCGCAGATGGCAAAGGCGATCAGCCCCTTGCGATGGCAATGCTCGTCGGCGCAGGCGACGAAGGCGTTAAGCGATTCCAGCCGATGGGCAAGGCCACGTTCCACCAGCTTGTCGAGCGCGCGGTAGATCTGCAGCGGCGCCCGCAGCCCGTCGGCGCGTAGCTTGTCCAGGATATCATAGGCGCTGAGCGGCGCTTCGGAATGGTTGAGTGCGCCCAGCACCAGGCCCTGGTTGCGCGTCAGGTCCGCGGGAAGGTCGTGACTATGCGCCATGGGGCACTCTCCTGCCGAACAGCCGCGTGACGGGAACCGCCAGCGACACAAGGAATACTATCAGAGCCATCACCACAATCGAGGGACCGGAAGCCGTGTCCCAGGTTCGCGAGCCGAACAGCCCGCCAACCACCGCGACTGCCCCCAGGACCGCGGCCACGACAGCCATCATTTCAGGCGTGGCGCTCAGGCGCCGCGCCGTCGCTGCCGGGATGATCAGCAGCGAGGTGATCAGCAGCACGCCCACCAGCTTCATGGCGATGGCGATGACCGATGCCATCAGGATCATCAGCACCAGCCGGCTCGCCTCCGGCCGCAGGCCTTCGGCTTCGGCCAGTTCCGGGCTCACCGTCGCCGCCAGCAGCGGCCGCCAGGCCAGGACGAGGATGGCGAGGATCGCCAGCCCGCCGCCATAGATGATGGCGATATCCTCGACCGATACTGCGAGAATATCGCCAAACAGGAATCCCATCAGGTCGATGCGCACCGTGGTGAGGAACCCCACCAGCACCAGCCCCACGGCCAGCGTCGAATGGCTTAAAATGCCCAGCAGCGCGTCGATCGACAGCGTCGCCTGCCGCTGCAATACGATCAACGCGCCGGCCACTAGGGCTGCCACGGCAAACACGCCGAGCGTCATGTTGATCGACAGCAGGATGGAGAGCGCCACGCCCAGCAGCGCCGAATGCGCCATGGTGTCGCCGAAATAGGCCATGCGCCGCCACACGACGAAACAGCCCAGCGGTCCGGTAACGAGGGCAAGGCCAATGCCGGCGACCAGCGCGCGGGAGAAGTAATCAGTGAGCATGGCCGTGCCCCGCATGATCGTGGTGGTCGTGCTCATGATCGCCGTGGTCATGCGCATGCCCGTCGGGCACCACGCAGCCGTCGTCTTGATGCTCGTGGTCGTGATGGTGCTGGTAGATGGCCAGCGTGCTCGCGGCGCGTTCGCCGAAGAGCTTGAGATATTCGGGGCTCCGCTTCACCGCCGAAGGCGTGCCGCGGCAGCAGACATGACCATTGAGACAGATCACCGTGTCTGTCTCGGCCATGACCACATGCAGGTCATGGCTGATCATCAATATGCCGCTACGCGTGGTATCGCGTATCTGTCGGACCAGCTCATAGAGGGCCACCTCGCCAGAGAAGTCGACGCCCTGCACGGGCTCGTCGAGCACCAGCAGGTCGGGCTTGCGGATCATGGCCCGCGCGAACAGCACACGCTGGAATTCGCCGCCTGACAATTCCTGCACTGCCGCCTTGAGCAGGCGCCGCGCGCCGACGGCCTCGAGCGCCTCGTCGATATCGCCAGCGGCGTGCCGGCCAGTCAGCGTCATCAGGCGTTCCACCGTCAGCGGCAGGGTCCAGTCGATGGTCAGCTTCTGCGGCACGTAGCCGATCTTGAGCCCCGGCTTGCGGGTTACGCTGCCCATCGTGGGTCGTAACACGCCCGTCGCCAGCTTGGCGGTGGTTGATTTGCCCGAACCATTGGGCCCGATCAGCGTCACGATCTCGCCGCGCGATATGGTCAGGTCCACGCCACTGACCAGTGTGCGGGCGCCACGTTGCACGCCGGCATTGCTCAGGGTGATCAGTGTTTCCTTGGGTGCCAGCGCATCCATGCTCGTATCGGCTCCGTGCTCCCGCGGCGCGATTTCCCAAAACCGCCCTTGACGTCTTCAAATACGTTATAGCATAACACCGCGGCAAGTGTAATAACATAACATATCACGAGGTTGCCCCATGAAGCTGTTTGCCCACGCCGCCCTTCTCGCCACGGCGCTGCTCACCAGCACCGCCATGGCGGCGCCCAATGTGGTTGCCTCGATCAAGCCGGTGCATTCGCTGGTTTCGGCAGTCATGGCCGGCGTGGGTCAGCCAACCCTGATCGTCAAGGGCGCGGCCTCGCCGCATACCTACGCGCTCAAGCCATCGGACGCAGGTGCTCTGGAATCGGCCGACATCGTCTTCTGGACCGGGCACGGCATGGAACTGTTCCTGGGCAATGCGCTGGAGACCCTGGCCGGCGGCGCTACGGTCGTGGAACTGGCTGACTCGCCGGGAATTGCCCTGTTGCCCGTGCGCGAAGGCGGTGCCTTCGAAGCGCACGAGCACGAGGGTGAAGCGCATGAGCATGAACATGAGCACGACCATGACGATCATGCCCATGGCGAAGGCGACATGCATTTCTGGCTCGACCCCGAAAATGCCAAGCTGATGGTCACGCAGATTGCCACGACCCTGTCAGAAGCCGACCCGGAAAACGCCACCACCTACCAGGCCAATGCCGAAGCCGAACTCGGCAAACTCGACATGCTCGAGGCCGAACTGGCGGAAATGCTTGAACCGGTCGCGGACAAGCCCTTCGTCGTCTTCCACGACGCCCACCAGTATTTCGAGGCTCGTTTCGGCCTGACCCTGGCCGGCTCTGTGACAGTTACCCCCGATGTCATGCCCGGCGCGGCCCGCATCGATGAACTCAAGGCCAGGGTCGCCGAACTGGGCGCCACCTGCATCTTTGCCGAACCCAATTTCGAGCCCACCATCATCACCGCCATCAGCGAAGGCACGGCCGCCAAGGCGGGCGTACTCGACCCCGAAGGCGGCGCGCTTGCCGAGGGACCGGAGCTCTATCCCGAGCTGTTGCGCGGGTTGGCCAAGAGCCTGGTCGACTGCCTGGAATAGGGATGTCCGCTCAGGACATGCCTTACTTTATCGGCCCCTTGAAAATGAAGAACGCGCCAAGTGCGATCATGGCGAAACCCACGCCATGGTTCAGCGTCAGCTTTTCACCGAAATAGAACACCGTGAAGACGGCAAAGACCGAGAGGGAGATGACCTCCTGGATGGTCTTGAGTTCGGACGGCGAATAGACCGCCTCGCCAATCCGGTTGGCGGGTACGGCTAGCCAGTATTCAAAGAAAGCAATGCCCCAGCTGATCAACACCGCGGCCCAGAGCGCCGAGGTGGGCCACTTGAGGTGCCCATACCAGGCAAAGGTCATGAAGATGTTGGAGGCAAGCAGGAGCCCGATCGGGGCAAGGGTAGCAAAATTAAGGCCCAAAGGCGCCTCCTAGCGCAGGTGATTGGTGGGCTGTTCGAGCCCGAATATATCGTCGGTCAGGCTGTCCATCCGCTCGCGGATCAGCGCCTGCGCGTCGTAAAGGCCGCGGTTGTAGAAATAGGCGCCCATCTTGTCCACGAAGAACATCATCAGCATTTCGGCCGGAATGGCGCCGATCTGCTGGTCAAGTTCTTCCCGGAAGTAATCCTGGATCTCCCCGACAATGGCCTTGGTCTCTTCCTTGCTGAACTTGATCGGCTTCATTGAACTCTCCTTCAGCCTACGTTCATAGCGCGAGTCGTTGATTGCGAACGGCAGTCCGTCAGCGCAATCTGCGTCATCCGAGGAGAAACCATGCTTGTTCGCACCACCCTGGTCATAGCCCTTGCCTTGGCTGGCCCAGCGCTGGGCCAGGAGATCGCCTGCGAAGGCGCGTTCGCAATCGACAGCTCGGAGGCGCGCCTGATCGAAATCTACGGTGCCGACAACGTTGTTACCGGCATGGTCTCGGGTCCCGAGGGCAGCGAAATGCTGGCCACCACCGTCTTTCCCGACAATCCCAAGAAGGTCCTGCAATTCGTCTGGTGGGATGAACAGTCGCTGAGCGATCCCAGCTATATCGAGCTGCCGGACAAGGCCGTGGCCCCGGGCGGCCTGCGCACCGGCATGTCGCTGGCGGAAGTCGAAGCCATCAACGGCGAGCCGTTTACGCTGCTGGGCTTCGGGTGGGACTATGGCGGCGCTGCCAGCTTCGAATCCGGCGCCCTGTCGAACCTGCCCGGTGAGTGCATGCTGAGCGTGAATTTCTACGACTACGGCACGGCGCCCGAGGGCGTCGACACGCTTCCGGCCATGGGCGACAAGGAGCTTTCGTCCGACGATCCGCTGCTGGCCCAGATGCAGATCGAGCTCGACGCCATCTCGGTCGGCTATCCCCACCCCGATTTCCGCTAATCACCGTTCCAAGGACACCTCATGCTCATCCGCCTGTCACTGATTGCCCTCTGCACCGCACTGGTGCTGTCCTCCCCCATGGCCAAGGAGAAGCCTGCCGCCGCCACGTCCGCCGATCAGGTCGCCTGCGAAGGCGTCTTCGGGCCGCAGAGTTCCGAGCAACTGCTGATCGACACCTTTGGCGCCGGCAATGTGGTGACCGGCACGGTGCCCGGTCCCGAGGGCTCCGAGCTGTTCGCAACAACTGTGTTTCCGGACGATCCGGAAAAGGCGATGGAGTTCGGCTGGTGGGACGAAGACAAGCGCGAGGGCCTGTCCTATGTCCAGCTGTCACCTTCCCAGGTTGGCCCGCTGGGCATCCATATCGGCATGACGCCCGCCGAAGTAGAGGCCATCAACGGCGAGCGCTTCCTGATCGGCGGCTTCTGGTGGGACTATGGTGGCTACGCGATGATTGAGACGGGCAAACTCACCGATATCCCAGGTGGCTGCTACATGTCCCTGCGCTTCGCGCCGGCCGACGAATATTCGCCCGCAATCGACGTGACCCCGGTATCTGGCGAGGTTCAGGTGCTCAGCGATGAGGGGCTGCTGGAAATTCTCGATACCCGGCTGCAGGTCCTGACCCTAAGCTATGACAGCGCCATGGGCGATTGACCGCCGGCGGCCAGCGGCGTAACAGTCATTCCGTGTTGGTTCCCGAAGGCCGTTGTGCCGGAGGGATACCCAGCCTGAAGCACAAGCCATCACGGTTTGTGCGACAGGCTGCAAAGGGAACACGGTGCGACGTACCCATCAGGGCGCAAAACCGTGGCTGCCCCCGCAACTGTAAGCGGTGCGCTTCCCTCTCATGCCACTGATCGAAAGGTCGGGAAGGCGAGGGGAGCGGCTATCACCGCGAGCCAGGAGACCTGCCAACGCACGAACCGGGCACAGTGCCCAAGTCTATTCCGTGCACGGAGGGTGCCATGAATACCGCGACCAATACCGCGACCAATACCGTCTCGACTGGCCTCCAGTCGCTCTCGATTTCCCAGCGTATCATTGCCGGTTCGCTGGCGCTCATGCTCGGGCTGACCCTGCTGGTCGGCACTGGCTTTGCCGGCGATTTCCGCCTGCATAACGGCGCCCACGACACCCGCCACGCCATGGGCTTCCCCTGCCACTAAGGCAGCGGTTCGGAGCGCTTCCAGCAAAAGTGGGAACCGGTTTTGCGGTTCGGAAGCGCGACCAGAAGAACGAGAGAAAGACAAAAGACATGATCCGCAATCTGTTTGCCGCTGCGCTTCTCGCAGCGCTTGCTGCTGGCCTTTTGACGGCCGCCATCCAGCATTTCCGCGTCACCCCGTTGATCCTTCACGCCGAAACCTTCGAGGGTGAAGGCGGCCACAGCCATGGTACCGAGGCCGTCGCGGCCGAGCACGAGCATGCCGAGGGTACCCCGGCGCACACGCATGACGCGGCTGCAATCGAGGAATGGGCTCCACAGGACGGCTTCGAGCGCACAGCCTATACGACGCTCGCCACAGTGCTCGCCGCCGCCGGCTTCGCGCTGGTGATGGGCGCCATCTCGATGTTCGCCAATATCCCGATCACCTTCGCCAATGGCTTCCTCTGGGGCATTGCGGGCTTCGTCACCTTCTCGCTGGCCCCGGCCTATGGCCTGCCGCCCGAACTGCCTGGCATGCCGGCCGCCGATCTCGTCGCCCGCCAGGTCTGGTGGACCGGCACGGCGCTGGCCACCGGTGCTGCCTGCCTGCTGCTCGCCAAGACCCGTGCCAGCTGGGCCTTCGCGGTGGCCATCGCCCTGGTCGTTGTCCCCCATATCGTCGGTGCGCCGGTGGCGCCGGACGAACCGAGCGCTGTGCCCGCTCACCTTGCCACTGAATTCGCCGCCATAACCCTAGGCACGGCGCTGGTCTTCTGGCTGGTGCTGGGCACAGTCTTCGGCAAGCTCAATGACGTCTTCGCGGCGCGCAGCGCCACCGTCCCCACGGGAGCCATCGCATGACCAAGATCCCGACCACCGTCATCACCGGCTTCCTCGGTGCCGGCAAAACCACGCTCGTCCGCCACCTCCTCGCGCATGCCCCCAAGGGCAAGCGCATCGCGCTCATCATCAATGAGTTCGGCGACCTCGGCGTCGACAAGGATATCCTCGCCGGCTGCGGGGACGAAACCTGCCGCGAAGAGGATATGGTCGAGCTCTCCAACGGCTGCATCTGCTGCACGGTGGCCGATGAGTTCATCCCCACCATGCAGGCGCTGCTCGCCCGTCCGGAAAAATTCGATCACATCGTCATCGAAACCTCGGGTCTCGCGCTGCCACAGCCGCTCATCCGCGCCTTCAACTGGCCGGAAATCAAGGCCCAGGTCACTATCGACGGCGTCGTGACGGTCGCCGACGCCGCCGCGCTGGCTGAAGGTCGCTTCGCCAGCGACGAAGCCGCGGTCGATGCATTGCGCCGCCAAGATGAAATGCTTGACCACGAGACACCGCTGGGCGAACTGTTCGAGGACCAACTGTCCTCGGCCGACCTTGTGGTCATCAACAAGGCCGACCTCGTCGATGCGGCGACCCTCGCCAAGGTCGAAGCCAATATCCGCGCCGAACTTCGCCCCGGCGTCGGCGTGGTGCATGCCCACAATGGCCATGTTGATATCGCCGCTTTGCTTGGCATGGGCATGGGCAGCGAGGACGACATCGCCAACCGCCCCAGCCATCATGAACTCGAGCATGGCGGGGAAACGCACGAGCACGATGACTTCGACAGCTTCTCGCTGCGCATGCCCGCCGTTGGCAGCAAGGACGAGTTGCTCGCTGTCATCGAGCAGACCATCCGCGACCACGACGTGCTGCGCCTCAAGGGTTTCGCCGCCATTCCCGGGGCGGCCGCCCGCCTGGCCATCCAGGCCGTCGGCCCCCGGGTGACCGCCTATTTCGACCGCCCCTGGAAAGAAGGCGAAACCCGCGACACGGCTTTGGTCGTGATTGGCGAATCCCCGCTCGACCGCGCGTCGATCTCGGCAAGCCTGCAGCGCGCGGCGAAGGCCGCTGCGTGAGATGACCCGGCGCAATGTGTGGTTGGGCCTTGTATCGGTAGTGATCGGGCCGCTGGTCGGCAGCCTGACTTTCATTGCCATCACGCTGATCACTGACGTTGTGTTCTTCGGCACGCAACCCTCATCCAACCTGTTGCTGCGAGAGTGGCCGGTCGTGCTAACGGCCGGCTACGTTTTCGGTTTTGCGCCCGGCCTTGGCTTTGCAGCCGCTATGGCCCTGGTGTCACGAAAGTTGCCGACCCTTGCACAGCGGCTCGTCGCAGCGCCCGTTGTCGGCGCCTTGCTGAGCATCGCAATCCTGAGTGTGATCCTGTTTGGCCAGTCTCTCGGCGGCCTCGACCTCGATATGCTGCTCATCCTGGCCATAACCGGTGCCGTGGCAGGCCTGGTTAGCCTGGCCATCGTGGAGCTCTTCCACCCCCTGCCCACGCCTGCGCCGGAACCTTGATGCACCTGCTCTCCGCCCAGGCCGGCGCCATCCAGCAGGAAGGCGAGGCGATCGATCTCAACCAGCGCCCCGGGGCGCTGGTCTTTGCCAGTTCTGCCGACAGCGAATTGGCCATGCTGGCCGGCGCCGCCGACCGGGCTGGGGATAGCGAACTCCGCCTCGCCAGCACGCTGCGCCTCTCCAACAACCTTTCGGTCGATCTCTGGCTGGAAAAGACCGTTGCCCATGCGCGCCTCGTCGTGCTCCGGCTTATCGGCGGTGCTGCCTATTTCCAATACGGCGTGGACGAGCTGACCGCGCTTTGCGCCAACCGCGGGATACCCCTGGTCCTGCTGCCGGGCGATGCCAACCCTGACCCAATCCTGCAGTCACGCTCGACCGTGCACCCCGACGACTGGTCCCGCCTCCATGGGCTGTTCATTGCCGGCGGGCCCGAGAATGCCGACACGATTCTTCAGGCGTTCAACCTTCTCTCGGCCTCAACGCGGCCAGGTGAGGAGGCTTTCCTGTCTTCATTATCGCCCCATCCCTTCGCCCGGTTCGGCCTCTGGCACCCCCGCGCAGGAATGACCGACGAAGCCGGCCTGGGCGCGCTCCACCAAGCCGGCGCGGCCCATGTCCCCATCCTCTTCTATCGCGCCGCCCTCGAGGGCGCGGGCACCGCAACGATCGAGGCGCTGATCGCCGAGCTCGAATGCCAAGGCCTTGCCCCGGTGCCGTTGCTTGTCTCTTCGCTCAAGGAAGGGCCGTGCATCCGCTTCGTCCAGGACGCATTGGCTGTCTTCCCGCCATCAGCCATCTTCAACCTCACCGGCTTTGCCCTAGGCATCGATGGTCTCGAAGACAAGGCCAACCCCTTCTCCGGGACCGACGCACCCGTCATCCAGCTCATCCAGTCGGGCCGCTCGGAAGCCCAATGGCTGGCAGACAACCAGGGCCTATCCTCCAAGGACATGGCGATGTTCCTGGTCATGCCGGAGGTCGACGGACGCCTGGGCGGTCTCATCGTCGGCCACAAGTCTGACGCCGTCTGGCACGAGCGCTGCCAGGTCCCTCTGACCGCCTACGCGCCCGACAATTCCGGCATTCGACGCGCAGTTGCCCTCGCCAAAAACTGGTCCAATCTGCGCGCCACCCCCCGCGCCGACCGCAAGGTTGCAATTGTTCTCGCCAACTACCCTATCCGGGACGGACGCCTGGCCAATGGCGTCGGCTATGACGCGCCGGAATCGACGCTGCGCATGCTACGGGCGCTTGAGAGGGCTGGGTATACACTGAACCAGCCCCCATCGCCTCCCTCCCCCTTGAGGGGAGGGACCGAGGGTGGGGGTGCTGCATTTTCTGCGTATCCGACGTCTTCAAACGACCTCATCCACCTCCTCCTGTCCGGCCCCACTAACGCCCACCCCGCGCGTGGCTCGTCCCCCGCCACGCTCACGCTCGCCCGCTATGCCCAACTCTTCGCCACGCTTCCGACGCGCATCCAGCAGGAAGTCACCACGCGCTGGGGTGATCCGGCGACAGACCCATTCGTGCGCGAGAACGCTTTCCACCTTCCCGCGCTCGTCTTCGGCAACGTCGCGGTCCTGCTCCAGCCATCGCGTGGCTACCAACTCGACGAGACGGCGTCCTACCACGACCCGGCCCTTGTCCCGCCGCATGCCTATCTTGCCGCCTATCTCTGGCTGCGCCACGACTTCGGCGCCCACGCTCTGATCCACAACGGCAAGCATGGCACGCTCGAATGGCTGCCGGGCAAGGCCGCGGCGCTCGATGACGCGAGCTATCCCGACGCGCTCTGGGGCCAACTGCCACATCTCTATCCTTTCATCGTCAATGATCCGGGTGAGGGTACGCAGGCCAAGCGCCGCGCCGGCGCCGTGATCATCGATCACCTCGTGCCACCGCTCACCCGCGCCGAAACCTATGGGCCGCTGAAAGATTTGGAGGCCCTGCTCGACGAATACTACGCCGCCTCCGGCATGGATCGCCGGCGCCTGGCCGACCTGCGCCGCCGCATCCTCGATTTTGTCAGTGACACGAGGCTCGATCGCGATATCGGCCTGCCCGAGGACGAGACGCAGGCGCTGATCAAGATCGACAATTTCCTCTGCGACCTCAAGGAAGCCCAGATCCGCGACGGCCTCCACATCTTCGGCCAGTCGCCACAGGGTAACCTGCAGCGCGACCTGGTCGTGGCACTCGCCCGCGTGCCGCGCGGCGAAGGTCCCGGCGAAGGCTCACTGATCCGCGCCTTGGCCGACGATCTCAAGCTTGGCTTCGATCCGCTGACGGCCAAGCTCGGGACGATGTGGACCGGGCCCCATATCGGACAATCGGGGCCAAGTCTTCGCACCGTCGGCGATGTCGTCGAATGTCTTGAGTCAATTGCCGCCGATCTGGTCGACAGTGCTCGGATGGTCGATCCTACCTGGACCGCCACCCGTGCCGTCCTCGATACCGTACAAACCCTCATCCGCCCGCGCCTCGCCGCCTCGGGCCCGGCTGAAATGCAGGCACTTCTTGACGGTCTCGACGGAAAGTTCATCCGGCCCGGTCCGTCCGGCGCCCCATCGCGCGGGCGGCTCGACGTGTTGCCCACCGGGCGCAACTTCTATTCGGTGGACAGCCGAGCCGTCCCCACGCCCACGGCCTGGGAGTTGGGCCGCAAATCGGCTGAGAGCCTGGTCCTCCGTCACCTGCAGGATCATGGTCACCACCTGCGCTCGGTCGCCCTTTCGGTCTGGGGCACGGCCAATATGCGCACGGGCGGAGACGACATCGCCCAGGCCCTGGCGCTGATTGGAGCCCGGCCCACCTGGGACCCCGGCTCGCTCCGCGTATCCGGCTACGAAATCATTCCGCTGGCAAAACTCGGCCGGCCGCGTGTCGACGTGACCCTGCGCATATCGGGCTTCTTCCGCGATGCCTTCCCCGCCCAGATTGCTCTTTTCGATCGTGCCATCCGAGCCATTGGCGCTCTCGACGAACCGGTCGAGGACAATCCGATCGCGGCTTCCATGCGCGCCGATGCCGCCAGCGCCGACGATCATGCTGCCGGGCACCGCATCTTTGGCAGCAAGCCTGGCACCTATGGTGCGGGGCTCAATGCCCTGGTCGATTCCGGCGCCTGGTCTAGCAAGGTCGACCTCGCCAACCGTGCACTCGACTGGGGCCAGTATGCCTATGGCGCCAAGGATGCCGGCACGCCGCAGCGCAGCCGCTTCGCGGCACGGCTCGGCGACATCGACGCCGTCATCCACAACCAGGACAATCGCGAGCACGACCTGCTCGACAGCGACAACTACTACCAGTTCGAGGGTGGGCTTTCGGCCGCCGCCGAAACGCTGACCGGCCGCAAGCCAGCGGTCTACCACAATGACCATTCCCGCCCCGAACGTCCGCTGATCCGCACGCTGGAGGAGGAAATCTCCCACGTCATGCGCTCGCGCGTGGTCAATCCCAAATGGATATCGGGCATGCAGCGCCACGGCTATCGCGGCGCCTTCGAGATCATTGCCACTGTCGATTTCATGTTCGCCTTCGCCGCCACCACGGGCGCGGTCAAGACGCATCATTTCGACCTGGCCTTCGAGGCCTTTGTCGAGGACGACAGCGTGCGCGACTGGCTGAAATCGGCCAACCGGCACGGCTATGACGAACTGCTCGCCAAGTTCAACGAGGCGCGCCAGCGCGGCCTGTGGACCCCTCGCTCCAACGCCGCCTATGCTCTGCTCGCGGGGGAAGCATGAACAACACTATCGTCTATCTCATTGGCCATTATGGCGTGGGCAAGCTGACGGTCGCCAAGGCCATCTGCGCGGCCACCGGCGCGCGCCTGTTCGACAACCACTTGGCGAACAATGTCATTTTCTCGCTCATCCGCGCTGATAGCCGAACGCCGCTGCCAGAGCGGGTCTGGGACATGATTGGTGTGATTCGCGAACAGGCCTTACAGGCCATGGAGGACCTGGCACCAGCCGATGCCAGCTTCGTTCTTACCAATTGCCTGCTGGAGAGCGACCCGGGTGACCGGGCCGCCTATGACCGGGTGATGGAGACGGCGCGACGCCGGGATGGCACGTTCGTGCCGGTTCTGCTGGCGGCCTCCGACGCTGCCCATGCCGCGCGGGTCGGCTCGCCGGAGCGGGCCGAGCGGCTCAAGCATACCGATGTCGCGAGCGCGGAGCACAAGCGCCGCACGACGGAGTTGCTACGCGTCGATCATCCCAACCGGCTCGACCTCGATACCACACATCTGCCGCCCGAGCAGGCAGCCCGTCTCATCATCGCCCACGCGGAGCGCCTCGCATGACCGACAAGCCAGTCAAGAAGACCGATCTGATGAGCGAGGCCGAGCGCGACGCTTATCACGCCGAGAAGATGAGGAAGAAGCGCGAGGCGCGGAACAAGATCCTCGCCACCAAGACCCAGGAAAAGGGCCTGCTGATCGTTCACACCGGCAAGGGCAAGGGCAAGTCGACCGCCGCCTTCGGCATGGTGTTCCGGGCGCTGGGACATGGCTTCAAGGTTGGCGTGGTGCAGTTCGTCAAGGGTGTGTGGGAGACCGGCGAGCGCGACGTGCTGCTGAAGTTCCCGGACCTTGTTACCATCAACGCCATGGGCGAGGGCTTCACCTGGGATGTTGCCGATCGCCAGCGCGACCTCGCCGCGGCCCGCAAGGCCTGGGACCAGGCCAAGGCGCTGATAGCCGACCCCAGCTACAAACTGGTGCTGCTCGACGAACTCAACATCGTGCTGCGCTATGACTACCTGCCGATCGAGGAAGTGGTCGAATTCCTGCGCAACAAGCCGGAGGATACCCACGTCATCGTCACCGGCCGCAACGCCAAGGACGAACTGATCGAAATCGCCGACCTCGTGACGGAAATGACCGAAATCAAGCATCACTTCCGCTCGGGCGTGAAGGCCCAGAAGGGAATCGAGTTTTAAGCGGCTGGTCCGTTCACCAATCTAGTGCTGTTACTAGGATTGCTCGTCAGCACTGCCCCTTGAGCGACTGCACCAGTCGCTCGATGACCGCGTTCATTTCTCCGACGTCCCGCTTGCCATACTCGACGCGAAACGCTGCCCAGCTCTGGCCGTCGCAGAGAAGCTGCATGCGCTGGTACATTACCTTGCCATTGGCCAAGCCCGAAAAGCTGGTCCATTGCGGCGTTGTCGCCTGATAGGTCAGGTTATAGCCCTGCTCGGTAGCAAAGGCCTGCGCCTGCTCGGCCTCGCTGGCAAAGTCCTCCACCAGGTGGGCGCCCCAGACGTAGAGGTCCATCGCCCCCGCCTCGCTGTAGAACGTGGCGCCATCGCCATTGTCGGCCTCGCTCGCCACCTCGAAACCGGGTGGAATGTCGAGCGAGAAGCCAAAGCGGGCGTTGTCATACCGGCTCCAGTCCTGGGCCAGGGCAGGGGCGGCAAGCAAAACGAAGATGCTGATCAGGAAAGTGCGCATGGCCACGATTCTGCCTGCGCTGCATGCCGGCCGCAAGCCTCTGCCTAAAGAACCACTATGCCGGAATGCTTGGCCTTCTCTTCGGGTTCGACATGGATGGTGATCAGCACGTCCTTGACCACCTCGCGCAGGCGCGCCTCAATCCGGTCGCAGATGGCATGGGCAGCATCCACCGTCATCGCACCGGGAACGACCAGGTGGAAATCGATGAATGTCATCTTCCCCGCCTGGCGGGTGCGGATGTCATGGGCCTCGATCGCCCCTTCAGCTTTGCTGGCAATGATCTCGCGGATGAGCTTCTGCGTCTGCGGAGGCACCGCAACATCCATCAGTCCACCGACACTCTGGCGGATCACACCCCAGCCGGACCACAGGATGTTGAGCGCAACCAGGCCTGCGAGGATGGCGTCGAGGGGGGCCCAGCCGGTGAGAAAGACAAGTCCGAGGCCAATCAGTACGCCAAGGGTGGAGATCACATCGGTCAGCAGGTGCTGCCCATCCGCCTCCAGGGCTGGCGACCGCACTGCGCGTCCATGCCGGATCAGGACCAAGGCCCAAAGGACGTTGATGACCGTTGCGACGCCACTGATCGCCAGCCCCTGAATCGGTGCATCGGGCAGGCGCGGCGACATGAAGCCGAACGCCGCCTCGCGGGCAATCAGGATGGCAGCGACAATGATCATCACGCCCACCAGCACCGCCGAGAAGTACTCGGCCTTGTGGTAGCCATAGGGCAGGGCGGCATCGGCCGGCTTCTGCGCCAGCCGCACTGCGATCAGGGCGACGATCGCCGTTACCACGTTGACGATCGATTCCAGCGCATCCGAATAGAGCGCGATCGAGCCCGTCAGGTACCAGGCGAGGAATTTAAGCCCGAGCACGATCAGCCCGACGAGCAGGCTGGCGGCAGCAATGGCCAGTGTCCTGTTGGCGGTGATGCTCACGGTGGCTCTTTCAAGGGGGATGCTCAGCAGGCCATAGCGCCTCGTTCTGTCCCCGACAAGTCCTTGAATTTGCAAATCATTTTCAGAAGCATTCCGATCTGCGGCCCATCCTTGGCAAGCCATTGATTGACCACGCGCTTCCGCGCGCCTAGAACAAAAATGCGCAGCGTTCCCACGACGGAACTGAAACAGATTTCGGTGCGGTCGACCCAAACAGGGGACCAATTCCGGACTGCAACGGTCTAGGCGAACCTGCCTCTTGTTCGAAAGAGGCGACAATGACGACTATCGAGGGCCGGGCCCCGCTGATCATCGGATTGGGCTGCTCGACAGCGGCCAATGCCGGCGAAATCATTTCACTTATCGCCGCCTGCCTTGCCGAAATTCAACGTGAGCCGTGCGATGTTGTTGCGCTGGCCACCCATGTCCGCAAGCACGGCGATCCCGCGCTGGCCGACGCTGCGGCGCACTACGAGCTGCCACTGCATTTCCTCGATGACGACGATTTAGCGTCCGATGCGCCTGGCACCTGCGAGGCCGTCGCCGCAGCCGCCGGCCCGCTGCTGCTCGGCAAGCGCAAATCGCGCTACGCGACATGCGCCATCGCTTCATGCCGTCCCGGCTTCAGCCTGGCTGCGTTTGGTCAGTGCGGAAGGTCGAGCGCGGCAATGGCCTCCTCGACGCCGGCTACCTCATTGGCTGGGCCATAGACCGGTCGCGCGATCATGATGACCTTGACCCCCAGCCGCTGGGCCGCCTCAAGCTTGGCCGCGGTCTGTTCCCCGCCCGAATTCTTGGTGACCAGATGAGTGATTTCCTCGCGCTCCATCAGCGCTATCTCGTCGCTGACACTGTAGGGCGGCCTGGTACGCAGCAGGGTGGCATGGCGCGGCAGGCTATCGAGCGGCGCTTCAATGGTACGCACGACGAACTGGCAATCGTCGCGTTCCATGAACTGTTCGATACCCGTATGCCCCGTGGTCAGCAGCACATCGGCATTGGGCGGCAAGGCCGCGGCCGCCTCGGCGGCAGTCTCCACCGTCAACCACTGCTCGCCGACCTTCTGCTCCCAGGCCGGCCGCATGTAACGCACCAGCGGGATACCCGTCTGCTGCGCGGCCGCGACGGCGTTGACGGAAATCAGCCCGGCATAGGGGTGGGTGGCGTCGACCAATCGCTCGATGCCGGCGGCCCGCAGATAGGCGGCGAGGCCCGGTATGCCGCCAAACTTGCCCATGCGCAGCTTGCCCTCCGGCAGCTTGGGGTCTTGCGTGCGACCCGCCAGCGAGGTGGTGACGTCATGCCCCATCGTGACCAGCCGGTTCGCCAGCTCGCGCGCCTCCGCCGTGCCGCCCAGGATCAGAATCTTCATCTTGGTCACAAGTCTCCTCACGGCCACTGTGCCTATTCCTCCGCTCTCTCTCAAGCCTGCCGTGAACATGTGGCGATCGCCCCGTCCCCCTTGAGGGGAGGGCCGGGGAGGGGGTCGCTCAGTGGACCACCGGCCGACCCCCACGCCCAGCCCCTCCCCTCAAGGGGGAGGGGAGTCGTGCATCGAGTTCGTCGTCATGTTTGACTGGATCCGCCGCCCTGCGCGCCGGGGTCACTTCGCTGCGCTCGATCACGCCGATTTTCCGGCCTTCGAGCCTGGCAGTGTGTGGCTGGTAGGCGCCGGTCCGGGTGGGCCGGGTCTTGTTTCGCTGCTCGCCTACCATGCCCTGGGCCAGGCCGATGTCATCGTGCACGACGCCCTCGTCGCCCCCGACCTCCTGGCCATGGCACCACGGCGTGCCCAAAAGCTTTTCGCCGGTAAGCGCGGTGGCAAGCCGTCGCCCAAACAGGCGGACATCTCTTTGCAACTGATCGACCTCGCCCGGTCGGGCAAGCGGGTCCTCCGCCTCAAGGGGGGCGACCCCTTCATGTTCGGCCGCGGCGGTGAGGAAGCCGGCGCCCTGGCTCGATTGGGTATTCCCTTCCGCATCGTGCCCGGCATCTCCTCGGGCCTGGGTGGCCTGGCCTATGCCGGCATCCCCATCACCCATCGGGACACCAACCAGGCGGTCATCTTCCTGACCGGGCATGACGAGAGCGGCGCCGTTCCTGGTGGCGTCGACTGGAACGCCGTTGCCCATGCAGCACCCGTGATCGTCATGTTCATGGCGGTCAAGCATCTGGGCTCGATCACCCAGAAGCTGCTTGCCGCCGGGCGGGACGGCGCCGATCGGCTGGCCATCGTTTCCCATGCCGCGACGCCGGATCAGTCGATCATCGAGACCACGCTGGCCCAGGCGCATGTGCTAAGCGAAGTACCCACTCCAGCCATCGTGGTGCTAGGGCCAGTCAGCGCCTACCGGCAATCTCTCGACTGGTATGTCGGCGAGGCCAGGAGGCATGTTTTTGGCTAGAGGCCTCGTCATCGCTGCGCCGCGCTCCGGCTCGGGCAAAACGGTCATCACGCTGGGCCTGCTGGCAGCCCTGCGGCGCCGAGGCGTCGTGGTGGCCCCCGCCAAGACCGGGCCTGATTATATCGATCCGGCCTTCCTCAGCCGCGCCGCCCTCCGTGACGCCGTCAATCTCGACCCCTGGTCGATGTCCGCTCCCCGCCTCAAGTCTATCGCGGCCATCCAGTCCACCGGTGCCGACCTGCTGCTGGTCGAAGGCGTCATGGGCCTGTTTGACGGCGCCGCCGACAATACCGGCTCTACCGCCGACCTCGCCGAACTGCTCGAATTACCAGTGGTTCTGGTGGTCGATGCCGACCGGCAGAGCCAGTCGGTGGCGCCGCTGGTCGCCGGTTTCGCCAATTGGCGGCCCGGCGTACGGATTGCCGGCACGATCCTCAACCGCGTCGCCTCCATGAAGCACGAGCGCATGCTGACCGAGGCCGTGGCCGCCACCGGTATACCCTGTCTCGGCGCCATCCCGCGCGATACGGCCCTCGTCGTGCCCGAACGCCATCTCGGCCTCGTGCTGCCCGGCGAAGTGGCCGCCTTCGAGACCTTCCTCGATGCCGCAGCGCAGACCATCGCCAACTACATCGATCTGGCCCGCCTGCAGACTTTGGCTGCTCCAATCGCCAATGGCCAAACGCCACCCACGCCCTTGCCTCCACTGGGCCAGCGCATCGCCATCGCTCGCGACGACGCCTTTGCCTTCCTCTATCCGCATTTGATCGATGGCTGGCGCGCCCAGGGCGCCGAACTGAGCTTCTTCTCGCCCCTGGCCGACGAAGCACCGTCGCCAGATGCCGACGCGGTCTACCTGCCCGGTGGTTATCCCGAACTGCACGGCGCTGCCCTCGCCACTGCCGCGACCTTCAAGGCCGGGCTCACCGCCGCCCGAGACCGTGGTGCGCTGCTCTATGGTGAGTGCGGCGGCTTCATGGTGCTGGGCGAAACCCTGGTCGACAAGGCAGGGCACGGGTATCAGATGACCGGCCTGCTGCCGGTCACTACGCGGATCGATCGACCCAAGCGCATCCTGGGCTACCGTCGGCTGATCCAGTCGGGCGGCCTTCCATGGCCGGGCCATCTCAACGGCCACGAATTCCACTATTCCTCGGCCAAACAGTCCCGGCTGACGCCCCTCTTCGCCGCCACCGACGCCCGCGGCGACGCGCTGCCGCCCATGGGCGCCGTCATCGGTCGCGTCATGGGCTCTTACGCCCATGTCGTGGATGCGGCATAAGTCGCGCCATGGCCAAGTCACTGATGTTCATGGGCACCGGCTCCGATGTCGGCAAATCGCTGCTGGTCGCCGGCCTCTGTCGCGCCCTGGCCAATCGTGGCCTGCGCGTGGCCCCGTTCAAGCCGCAGAACATGAGCAACAATGCCGCCGTCACGACTGATGGCGGTGAAATCGGCCGGGCCCAGGCGCTGCAGGCGCGGGCGGCGCGGCGTGATCCCATCACGGCGATGAACCCGGTCCTGCTCAAGCCCGAGGTGGAAACCGGCTCGCAAGTGGTCGTACGGGGCCAGCGGCGAGCGTCGATGTCGGCTCGCGCCTATTGGCAAGAACGCAGCAAGCTTCTTCCCGAAGTGCTGCAAGCATTCTTCGAGCTTGCTGGTACTGTCGACGTAGTCATCGTCGAAGGCGCCGGCAGCGCTTCCGAGGTCAATCTGCGCGCTAACGACATCGCCAATTTCGGCTTTGCCCAAGCCGCTCAAGTGCCGGTCGTGCTGGTCGGCGATATCCAGCGCGGCGGTGTCATCGCCTCCATCATCGGCACTTTTGGTGTGATCGACCCTGCCGATGCGGCATTGATCCGAGCGACCCTTGTCAACAAATTCCAGGGCGATCCGACCCTTTTTGCCGATGGCGTCAGCTTCATCGCCGAACGCACCGGCGTCCCTTGCCTTGGACCCGTGCCTTGGTTTGCTGATGCGGGAAAACTACCCGCAGAAGATGTGTTGGCGCTCGAGGGCTACACGGCCAGCAGGGCAGGTGGATTTACGATTGCCGTGCCACGCCTGCCGCGCATCGCCAACTTCGACGATCTCGATCCGCTCCGCGCCGAGCCCGGCGTCATGGTCATGCTGGTCGAGCCCGGACAGCCACTGCCGCGCGAGGCTGATCTGGTGATTCTGGCCGGATCGAAAGCGACGCGGGGCGATCTGGCCGCTTTAAGGGCCAATGGCTGGGACATCGACATCGCGGCGCATCACCGCGCCGGCGGCAAAGTGCTGGGCATTTGTGGCGGCTACCAGATGCTGGGCCGCAGCATTGCCGATCCCGATGGCATCGAAGGCGCCCCCGGCACCAGCCCGGGCCTGGGCCTGCTCGATGTCGAAACCGTGCTGACGCCGGTCAAGCAATTGCGGGTCGAACAGGCGACGCACACCGCCTCGGGCGCCGCCATCAGCGGGTATCACATGCATATGGGCGTGACCGAGGGTAGCGATCGTAGCCGTCCCTTCGCCCAGGTTTCCGGCACGCCGGAAGGAGCCATCAGCGCCGATGGCCGCGTCGCCGGCACCTACCTCCACGGCCTGTTCGCGGCAGACCCGTTCCGCCGTGCCTTTCTCGGCAATGCCGCCAGCCCCGACCTTGCCTACGAAGCGGGCATCGAACTGAGCCTTGACGATCTTGCTGCCCATCTCGAAAAGCACCTCAATATCGATGCGCTGTTGCGGCTGGCCAAGCCGGTCGTCACTTGAGAATGGACCCTGGCTTCGGGCGCATGGCATCGCGGGTTAGGACGAGCAAAAGGAACAGTCCATGTATGCCTTCCTTCCCCCACTCGCGCTCCTCGTCGAGCGATGGGTCGGATACCCAGCGCGCCTGACCGCTGCCATTGGCCATCCGGTCATGTGGTTCGGTTTCGTCATCAACTATCTCGAGGCACGCCTGAACACCGAAAAACGCAATGCCGAGCAGCGCCGGCTCGCGGGCCTGGTGGCGCTGGCGGTTCTGCTGGTGCTGGTGCTGGTCGTGGCGGTTGCTGCCCAGCAGGCGGTGCGGGCCATTCCCGGCGGATTCGTCTTTGAAATCCTGGTCGCCACGCCCTTTCTCGCGCAAAAGGAGCTAGGTCGCGCCGTCGAGGCCGTGGCGACCGCCTTGGGCGTTTCGCTCGAAGCCGGCCGCGAGGCAGTCAGCCACATTGTCGGCCGCGATCCTCAAGCCCTCGACGAGGCCGGCGTGTCTCGCGCTGCCATCGAAACGCTTGCCGAAAGCACCTCGGACGGCGTCGTAGCGCCCTGGTTCTGGCTGGTCCTTCTCGGGCTGCCGGGGATCGCGCTCTACAAGGCGATCAACACGGCCGATTCCATGATCGGTCACCTGAACGAGCGCTATCGGGACTATGGCTGGGCCGCAGCCAAGCTGGACGACCTCGTCAACTTGCTGCCCGCGCGCCTGACCGCGGTGCTGATCACCGCCGCTTGCTTCCTCACCCAACATGCCAGACCAGGCGGCGCCTGGGCCATCGCCACAAGAGATGCGCGCAAGCATGCCTCGCCCAATTCGGGCTGGCCCGAGGCCGCCTTTGCCGGTGCCCTGGGCTTCCGGCTCGGCGGCCCGCGCAGCTATGCGGGCGAATTGGTCGACTTGCCCAGTTTCGGCGATGGAAAATCAGAGCTGGTGGGCAGCGATATATTGCGGGCGCTGGTGCTTTATCGAGCGACGCTCAACGTGCTGCTGGGTGTCAGTGTTGTAGCTGGGCTCCTGATCTGGGCGGCGTGAGAGCTGGCGCGGCGGCTCCTTCGCCTCCCTCCCCCTTGATGGGAGGGAGGCGAAGGTGGGGGTCACTGTGTGGTCCACCGATGGACCCCCACCCCCGCCCCTCCCCTCAAGGGGGAGGGGAGTCCGACATCGGGGCTCCCCTCAAGCCTCGTGTATGCGCACTTCCGATTGTACCGGTGCTTCGCCCTTGAGCGTCATGGGCAGACCGGCGACGATGAAATGCACGTCGTCGCAGATTTCGGCCAGCCGCTGATGCGCCGCGCCAGCCAGGTCGCGGAATGTGCGGGCCATGGCGTTGTCCGGCACGATCCCGAGGCCGACCTCGTTGCTGACCAGGATCACCTTGCTGGTCTTGAGCTGCACCAGGGTCGCGCCCAGTTCGCTGACGGCGAGCGCGACATCTTCATTGGCCACCAGCAGGTTGGTGATCCACAGGGTCAGGCAATCGACCAGGATCACGTCGTGGTCAGCCGCTGCCCGCAGCAGTGTTTCGGGCAGCGCCAGGGGTTCTTCGATCGTGGTGAAACGTGCCGCCCGGCCGGCCTTGTGGCTCTCGACGCGGTCGCGCATTTCGGCGTCGAGTGCTTCGGCGGTTGCCAGGTAGGCAGGTCGAGTGCCACTGCGGATTGCCAGTTGTTCGGCAAAAGCCGTCTTGCCCGACCGGGCTCCGCCCAGAACCAGCACATGTCGCGTCATTGTCTGCCTCCCTAACCGTCCGCCGCTGCGGTCAATGTTGCAAAAGGCGCGAAGCCGCAACCGGGTTGCGCCACGCACACAGCCAGGCCATGCAGAACATGCGCTTTGCCGGTGCTTTTTGTGGCTTATTCTACTTTCGTCTTAGCAGCTTTCGCATTATGGTCCGCGCCGAAACGACACCCTAGAATCCCTCCAGACTGATGGAGAATCCCCGCGTGCCCAGGTACTATCTTGGCGTTGATGGCGGCGGCACCAATTGCCGCGTTCGCCTGGCCGACGAGAATCTCGTGACCCTCGCCGAAGTCAAGAACGGCCGCTCCAACCTGCAGATCGATTCTGGCGAACCCGCCTACAAGGCGATCAGCGACGGGACGCGCGATGTGTTCCAGGCTGCCGGCCTCGACTATTCCGAAACCGCCAATACCTATGCCTGCTTTGGCATGGCCGGCGGCCGCATGGATTCCGCTCGGGCCGAATTTGCCGCGCGCCCATGGCCGTTTGCCGGCGTCAAAGTCTATGACGATATCGACATTGCCCATGCTGGTGCCCTGGGCGGCGGGGAGGGCGGCGTTATCATCGTCGGCACCGGCTCGGCCGCCATGTCCATCGTCGATGGCAAGCGCCACCAGGCTGGTGGCTGGGGCTTCCAGATCGGCGACCAGATGAGCGGCGCCATTTTAGGCCGCGAACTGGCCCGCTATGCCGTTGAAGCCGAAGACGGCCTGGTCGAGAGGTCGCCACTGACCAAGGCCGTGATATCGGCACTGGGCGGCGACAATCAGGCGGCCATGACCTGGTCGTTTGCCACCGCCATGGACCTCACCATCATCAGCCGCGACGGTTCGGAGGGCTGCGACGACGCCCTGATCGGTCGCGCGCCCGCCGAATACGGCAAGTTGATGCCGCTGTTTTTCGACCACTACGACAAGGGCGACCCCGTTGCTCACAAGATGATGGAAATCGAGCTGGGTTACATCGACACCTACGTGCGCTGGTTCCAGGCCCACAATGCCCATGTGATGGCCATCGTCGGCGGCTTCGGCGCGCGCCTGTTCCCCATCCTGCAAAAGCGCTATGGCAACTTCGTTGCGCTGCCACAATTCGAGCCCCTGCATGGCGCCGTCATCCTCGCCAAGCAGAACTTTTCCGCCTGAACCTCGCCTCAACCAGGGACTAGCCCAGTGTCCAGCCGTATCATCCCCGTCCAGCCTTTCGACTATGTGGTGTTCGGCGCCACGGGCGATCTGACCAAGCGCAAGCTGATCCCGGCGCTGTACCATCGCTTCAAGGACGGCCAGTTCGACGACAATAGCCGTATCATCGGTGCCTCGCGTTCCAAGCTCAGCGATGACGATTTCCGCAAGGCGGCGCGCGACGCTATCAGCCAGTTCGTCGAAAAGCAGTACCAGGATGAAAAGGTCATCGATCGCTTCATCAAGATCTGCTCCTACGTGCCGGTCGACGCCAGCAACCCGGACGGTTCGGGCGACCTCGGCAAGGCCTTGCGTGACGACCCCAAGATTGTCCGCGCCTTCTACCTTGCCGTGGCGCCCGATCTGTTCGAGCCCATTGCCGAATATCTGCAGAAGAAGAAGCTCTATCGCCGTGACGCGCGCGTCGTGATCGAAAAGCCGCTGGGCCACGACCTCGTCTCCTCCATGGAGATCAACGATGGCGTCGCCAAGATCTTCAAGGAAGATCAGGTCTATCGCATCGACCATTACCTCGGCAAAGAGACGGTGCAGAACCTGCTGGCTTTGCGCTTCGCCAATACGCTGTTCGAGCCGATCTGGAACTCGGCTCATATCGATCACGTCCAGCTCACCGTAGCCGAGTCGGTCGGTGCCGGTACGCGCGGCTACTATGACGAGAGCGGCGCCCTGCGCGACATGATCCAGAACCACATGCTGCAGCTGCTCTGCCTCGTGGCCATGGAGCCGCCCGCCTCCGACGACGCCAATGCGCTGCGCGACGAGAAGCTCAAGGTCCTTCGTGCCCTCAAGCCCATCGTCAATGGCGACGTGGCCAAGAACACCGTGCGTGGCCAATACAAGGGCGTCAAATCCGAGACGACCTCGGTTGCCGGCTACCAGGATGAGCTGCCGGATGAAAAGAAGGGCAGCCGCACAGAGACCTTCGTGGCGCTTAAGGCTGAGGTCGAGAACTGGCGCTGGGCCGGCGTGCCCTTCTACTTCCGCACCGGCAAGCGCATGGCCAGCCGCGCGTCGGAAATCTGCATCCAATTCAAGCCGATACCGCACTCGATCTTCGACCACGCCGAAGGCGCGCCCAAGGCCAACAAGCTCATCATCCGTCTACAGCCCGACGAGGGCGTCAAGCTCATGATGATGATCAAGGATCCGGGTCCGGGCGGTATGCGCCTGCGTGAGGTGCCCCTCAATCTGAGCTTTGCCGCGACTTTCACCGAGCGCACCCCCGAGGCCTACGAGCGCCTGCTGATGGACGTGATCCGCGGCAACCAGACCCTCTTCATGCGGCGCGACGAACTCGAAGCGGCCTGGAAGTGGGTCGATCCGATCCGCGAAGCCTGGGACCGCTCCACCGAGCCGCCGCAATCCTATGTCGCGGGCACCTGGGGTCCCTCAGGCTCCATCGCGCTGATCGAGCGCGACGGCCGCACCTGGCATGAGGACGAGGTCTGATGGGTATAGCCTTGCACCTTCTCACCTCGCCCCTCCGGGGAGAGGTCGGCGCGTCAGCGCCGGGTGAGGGGTGCGATGCCGGGGCGGTGCGCCACGCAGTAGAAGCTCACCCCTCACCCCAGCTTTGCCATGTCGCTGCGCTCCTGGCGTCGCTACCCTCTCCCCAGAGGGGCGAGGGGGTGCTGGGCTCGTCCACCGGAGTTTCCCAATGACCATCGACCGCCGCAGCTTTGCCGATAAGCCCACCCTCGCCAAGGAACTGGCCGAGGCCGTGGCCGATCGCATTCGCACGGCCATTGCCGAGCGCGGCACGGCGGCGATCGCGGTCAGCGGTGGCTCGACGCCGGCACGCTTCTTCCAGGCTTTGGGCAAGACCAAGGATATCGACTGGGACAAGGTCATCGTCACTCTGGTGGACGAACGTTGGGTCGACGAAACCAATGACCGCTCCAATGCGCTGCTGGTGAATGAACGCATGCTGCAAGGCCCAGCAGCCACGGCGCGCTTTTTTCCGCTTTATTCGGGCGGCGATGCACCCGATGCCGCCGCTGTGGCCAAGACCAATGCCTTGCTCGCCCAGCTTCCCGGGCCTTTCGCTGCGGTCGTGCTGGGCATGGGCAGCGATGGACATACGGCCAGCTTCTTTCCGGGCGGTGACACGCTCGCCGAGGCACTGACTGCCGAGGGGCCAGCCATAGCCATCCGCGCTCCGGGTGCCGGCGAGCCCCGCATCACTTTTACCCTTCCGCGACTCCTCCGCACGGATGGGCTGTACCTTCACATCGAAGGGGAGGAAAAGGCCGACGTTCTCGACACGGCTCTGGGTGATGGTCCCATCGAGGACATGCCCATTCGTGCCGTCTTGCGGTCCGGCCACGCCGTCACTGTCTACTGGTGCCCCTAAGTCCCCTTCGCGGTCCCCAATCGACCACCTAGGCCACTTTTGGCGCCAGACGGCACGTTGTCAGGAAAAGTGCGTCCACTTTTCCGAAGCGAGAACGTGCCCACCAAGGAGTAGGAGCTCGCCATGTCTGTCCGCCAGGCCATCCAGGATGTCACCGATCGCATCGCCGCGCGCAGTCGCGACACCCGTCGCGACTATCTCGGCCGTCTCGATGCCGCGCGCGAAGCCGGCGTCCACCGCGCCGTCCTCAGCTGCGGCAATCTTGCCCATGCATTCGCGGCCTGCACCCCCGCGGAAAAGGCGGCTCTGGCCGGCAACAAGACGCTGAACCTGGGCATCGTCACCAGCTATAACGACATGCTGAGCGCCCATCAGCCCTATCAATTCTACCCCGACATCATCAAGGAGGCCGCCCGCGCCATCGGCGCCACGGCTCAGGTCGCCGGGGGCGTGCCGGCCATGTGCGACGGCGTGACCCAGGGCCAGCCTGGCATGGACCTGTCGCTGTTCTCGCGCGACGTCATCGCCATGTCGACGGCCATCGCCCTCAGCCACAACATGTTCGACGCGGCGGTCTATCTGGGCATCTGCGACAAGATCGTGCCCGGACTGTTGATCGGTGCACTGACATTTGGGCACCTTCCCGCTGTTTTCGTGCCGGCGGGGCCAATGCCATCGGGCATTCCCAACGACGAGAAGAGCAAAGTCCGCCAGCTCTACATGGAGGGCAAGGTCGGCCGCGCCGAACTGCTCGAGGCCGAGAGCAAGTCCTACCATTCGGCCGGCACCTGCACCTTCTACGGCACCGCCAATTCCAACCAGATGCTGATGGAGATCATGGGCCTGCACCTGCCGGGCGCCAGCTTCGTCAATCCGGGCACGCCGCTGCGCGACGCGCTCACCCGCGAAGCCACCGTCCGCGCCCTGTCGCTGACGGCGCTCGGCAACAACTATACTCCCGTCGGTCACATCATCGACGAAAAGGCCATCGTCAACGGCCTGGTGGGTCTGCATGCCACCGGTGGATCGACCAACCACACCATGCACCTGATTGCCATCGCTGCCGCAGCGGGCCTGCAGGTGACCTGGGACGACATGAGCGACCTCAGCGACGCGACGCCGCTTTTGGCCCGCGTCTACCCCAATGGCGTCGCCGACGTGAATCACTTCCACGCCGCGGGCGGCATGGGCTTCCTGATCCAGGAATTGCTCGAATCCGGCCACCTGCACGAAGACGTCAAGACCGTCTGGGGCGATGGTCTCTCCGGCTACAAGGTCGAGGCCAAGCTGATCGAGGACAAGCTGACCTTCGAAGCCGCTCCCAAGGAATCGGCTTTGCCCAAGGTCCTCACCAAGGTGGAAACGGCCTTCCAGCAGACCGGCGGTCTGAAGCTGCTTACCGGCAACCTCGGTCGCTCTGTCATCAAGGTCTCGGCCGTCAAGCCCGAGCACCGCGTCGTCGAAGCCCCGGCCCGCGTCTTCCACGGGCAGGAGGGGCTTCAGGCTGCCTTCAAGGCGGGGGAACTCAATGGCGACATGATCGCCGTGGTGCGCTTCTCCGGCCCCAGGGCGCTCGGCATGCCCGAGCTGCACAAGCTCACGCCCTCGCTCGGCATCCTGCAGGACCGCGGCTTCAAGGTCGCCCTGCTGACTGACGGCCGCATGTCGGGCGCCTCGGGCAAGGTGCCCGCCGCAATCCACATGACGCCTGAAGCCGTGGATGGTGGCCCAATCAGCAAGATCCGCGACGGGGACATGATCCGGCTCGACGCCAATGAGGGCACGCTGACCTTCCTGGGCGACGAGAAGGAGTTCTTCTCCCGCACCCCCGCCACCGAAGACCTGCGCAGCCAGCATTACGGCATGGGCCGCGAGCTGTTTGCCGGGTTCCGGAGCCTGGTCGGCGTCGCCGATCGCGGGGCAAGCGTATTCCAGTAGCCGTCAGGCGGCGGGCTCTACCTGCTTCGTCCAAATAGCCGCTCGATGTCTTTCTGCTTGAGCTCGACATAGGTGGGCCGGCCGTGGATGCATTGGCCGGAATGGGGCGTCGCTTCCATGTCGCGCAGCAGCGCGTTCATTTCGTCGACGCGCAGGCGCCGTCCCGAGCGGACTGAGCCGTGGCAGGCCATGCGGGCGATGATGGCTTCCATGCGATCTGAAACGGCGGCGATGGAATCCCATTCCGCCAGCCCATCGGCAACGTCTCGGACCAGGCCCTCGATGTCGGAATTGCCGAGCAAAGCAGGCGTTTCGCGCACTGCAATGGCACGGGCGCCGAAGCGCTCGAGATAGAGCCCGAAGCGCTCAAGCTCCGACGCGGCGTCTTCGAGCCGGGCGCAATCCTCTTCGGGTAGCTCAACGACCAGGGGGATGAGCTGCGCCTGGCTTGGCACCGGCCCGGCAGCGAGTTGCGCCTTGAACCGCTCATAGACCAGTCGCTCATGCGCCGCATGCTGGTCCACCAACAACAGGCCCTCCCCGTTCTGGGCGATGATGAAATTGTCGAACATCTGTGCCCGGGCCGTGCCCAGCGGGAATTCCACAAAGGCGGGCGACGGCTCCACCTCTACCCGCGCACTGGGCTCGGTAAAGCCATCGAGCCGCGGCGATGACCAGGCCGGCGCAGAGGCCGGCCGCGCGGGCGTCGGGCCCCAGACCCGCGGCGGTTCCGGCGCGTTGAAGGATGGCGCCTCTGCCGCTTGATAGGCCGGCGCCGTGAACGCCCCGAGCACGTCCTCCGCGACGCTCGTCGATGCTTTGAATCCGGCCGCCGCGAGGGCCTCGCCTATGGCGCGGATCACCGCACTGCGGACGGCGCCGGCATCGCGGAAGCGCAGTTCGGCCTTGGCCGGGTGGACGTTGACGTCCACCTCGCCCGGGTCGATGGCGATATAGAGCGCGACCACGGGGAAGCGGTCACGGAACGTGTAGTCGGCATAAGCTGCGCGCACTGCCCCCACCAGCACCTTGTCGCGCACCGAGCGGCCATTGACGAAGTAGAATTGGCTGAGCGAGTTCGCCCGCGTATAGGTGGGCAGGCCCGCCAGGCCTGCCACCACGACGCCATGGCGGCTGGTGGCCAGCGTCGCAGCATTCAGTGCGAAATCGTCGCCGATCACCTGCGCCAGCCGCGCCTGCAACGCTCCCGATCCCGTGATGGCGGGCCAGTTGCTGGGCGAGCGGTCGGTACCATTGAGTACGAAATGCACTGATGGGTTGGCCATGGCGAGGCGCTTGACCACATCTGATATCGCAGCCGCCTCGGCTCGGTCAGTCTTGAGGAACTTAAGACGGGCCGGGACATTGGCGAAGAGATTCCTCACCTCGACAATAGTCCCCCGGTTCATGGCTTGCGGCAGCGGGCCGGAGCGTATGCCATTCCGCACGTCGATCCGCAGCCCGCTCTCGGCCTTGGCGGTGCGCGACGACACCGATAGCTCCGCCACCGAGCCGATCGAGGCCAGCGCCTCGCCGCGAAAGCCCAGCGTACGGATATCGTCCAGGTCGTCGACACTCAGCTTGGAAGTGGCATGCCGCTCCACCGAGAGAACCAGGTCCGCCCGGTCCATGCCGTGACCGTCATCCTCGATGCGGATCAGCGCCTTGCCGCCACCGGCCGTGGTGATGACGATCCGGCTGGAGCCGGCGTCGATGGCATTTTCCACCAGTTCCTTGACCACGCTGGCAGGCCGCTCCACCACTTCGCCGGCAGCGATGCGATTGATGAGGTCTGCGGGCAACTGGCGGATGGGCAAGGGCGATTCTCCTGGCGAAGAATATAGGGCAGGGCGGCCAGCTTTCCGACCCGCTTTGCGTTGAGCGCACAGGCGAACGCGGTTGTTGCCCCTGTGACAGCCCCGCATCCGTCTGCTATTGCGGTGCGCAAGAACTCTTCAGAGGAGCGCAGCCTTGATCATCGAACCCAAAATCCGCGGCTTCATCTGCACCACGGCCCACCCGGTCGGTTGCGCCACCAACGTCCAGCGCCAGATCGACCATGTCGTGATCAAGGGCGCCATTCCCTCGCCCCGCAACCGCGTCCTGGTCCTGGGCTGCTCGACGGGCTACGGCCTTGCTTCGCGCATCGTTACCACCTTCGGCAGCGATGCCGATACGGTGGGCGTGTCATTCGAGCGCGCGCCGACCCCGGACAAGACGGCCAGCGCCGGCTGGTACAATAACCGGGCCTTCGAATATCGCGCCAAAGCCGCAGGCCGCGTTGCCGTGACCATCGAGGGCGACGCTTTCTCGGACGCCATAAAGGCCGAGGCGATCGAAGCTATCCGCTCCCATCTCGGCCAGGTTGACCTGGTCGTTTATTCGGTGGCCTCGCCTGTCCGTACCGATCCCAAGGACGGCGTCAGCTATCGCTCGGCCATCAAACCCTACGGTGCGCCGGTCACCTCCAAGACGCTCAATACCGGCACCGGCGAAGTGTCTGAAATCTCGGTCGAGCCCGCTTCCGAAGAAGAAGCCGCCGCCACCGTCAAGGTCATGGGTGGTGAGGATTGGGAGCTCTGGATTGCCGCCCTGTCGGATGCCGGCGTACTGGCCGATGGCTTCCAGTCTCTGAACTATACCTATCTGGGCAGCGAACTGACCTGGCCGATCTATCACAAGGGAACTCTGGGCAAGGCAAAGGCCGATCTCGACCGCGCCGCGGCGGCCATCCGCGCCAAGCATGGCGAGCATGCCGCCCATGTGGTGGCGCTCAAGGCGGTGGTCACCCAGGCCAGTTCGGCCATTCCGGTCGTGCCGCTCTATGGTACGCTGCTGATCAAGGTCGAGGACGAAATGGGACTGGGCGAAGGTCCGATCCAGCAGATCGACCGGCTGTTCCGCGACAAGCTGCAGGGCGAACTTCATCTCGATGATGCCGGCCGCATTCGCGTCGACGACTGGGAACTGTCCGACACCATGCAGAAGGAACTGGCCAGGCGCTGGGCCATGCTCGACACCGATAACCTGGCCGAGCTGGCCGACCTGCCCAAGTACCGCCAGGAGTTCCTCAAGCTTTTCGGCTTCGGGCTCGGCGGCGTCGATTATGGCGCCGATGTCGACCCGCAGGTAGTCCCGGCAAAGTAAAGCCGTGGCAGCCGCTTCGCCCATGGACCTCGCCCTGACGCTGGCCGAAGAGGCCGGCGCCAATGGCGAGGCCCCAGTCGGCGCCGTGGTGATGGAGGGCGAAATCGTCCTTGCCGCCGAGCGCAACCGCATGAAGGCGCTGGGCGACCCAACGGCCCATGCCGAAATGCTGGCCATCCGCACGGCGCTCGCCAAACGCGGCACCGGGCGGCTCGATGGTTGCGACCTCTATGTAACGCTCGAACCCTGCGCCATGTGCGCGGGAGCGATTGCCCATGCCCGGCTGCGCCGTGTCTATTTTGCCGCCGAGGACATCAAGGCGGGGGCGGTCGAAAACGGCGTCCGCTTGTTCGAGCAGCCGACCTGCCACCACAGCCCCGAAGTCATTGGCGGCGTCGGCGCGTCCCGCTCGGAAGCGTTGCTGCGCGAATTCTTCCGGGCGTTGCGTGCCTAGCTGCCCGGATTGCTGTCGATCACAGGCACCTTGCCGGCGATATAGGCCTCGACCTTATCCGCCAGGATGCGCTTGAAGCGCTCCTTCTCCATCTCGGCATGGGCCACGATTTCACGCACCCGCCAGAATTCGAGCGCACCGAAGTGGGTGACATGTGGGCGGATATAGATGTCCGGCGGATAGGCGGCCATCATGTGCGCCGTCAGCGAGTGCATCATGATCTGCGCCGAGCCGAACCAGATGTCGAGCGCCTTGTGGTCGGTCTTGGCGATACCTTCGGACGGATCTCCATTGACGTCGATACCAACAAGGAAATCGGTATCGATATCGGCCTGGTCCAGCGGCAAAGGATTGACCACCCCGCCATCGACCAGGATGTGGTTGGCATAGACCACGGGCTTGAACAGGCTCGGAATGGCGATGGAGCCGGCGATTGCCGGCCGCAACAGGCCCGAATTGAAGACCACCTGGTGCCAGGACTGGAAATCGGTCGCCACGACGTAGAGCGGGATTTTCAGGTCCTTGAATTCAAGCGGAAAGTTCGATGGGGTAAAGGCATCCACGATGCTGGTGGCGTCCAGCTGCATCGAGATGCCGTTCTTGAGGATGCCCCCGATGCCACGGATCTGCGTCGCCCAGAGCTTGGTGGCGATGGTGCGCATCGTGCCCAGCACCTGATAGGAATGCTCGCGGAGCTCCTTGCCGGTCATGCCAGCGGCCCAACCGGCGCCGATCAGCGCGCCGATGGAAGTGCCCGATATGACCGAAGGCTTCAGCCCCAGCTCGTCCATCGCTTCGATATAGGGGATATGCGTCAGGCCGCGCGCCGAGCCGCCGCCCAGCGCAATGCCGATCCGAGGTCCAGAGATCGTCTGCATGCTACCCCGCTCCTCGCCCCTGTGGCGCAGCCGCTGTGCCAATGCGAGGCCGCGCTGTTGCAGCGGCGTGAGCGGGCGTTGCGGCGGCGTCTCGTCAAAGACGGTCTTGAGGTAGGCTACGCCCCCGAAGTTTAGGAAGGGTTCAAGGCGCGGAGCGGGCGAGTTCCCGCCAGCCGATGTCTCGGCGGCAAAAGCCCTCTGGCCAAACAATCTGGTCCACGCCTGCGTAAGCACGGCTTTGCGCCTCTTTCAGGTCCTTGCCCAAGGCAGTGACGTTGAGAACGCGGCCGCCGGCAGCAAATAAACGTTCACCATCACGGTGCGTTCCGGCGTGAAAGACGTGAAGATTCTCGCTGTCGAGGACATCGGCGCCAACGATCTCCGAGCCCTTGCCGTAGCCGCCCGGATAGCCCTTGGTGGCCATGCAGACCGTCATGGCGAACTGGTCCTTCCACTGCACCTCGTGGCCTGCCAAAGTGCCGGTTGCGGTGGCGTGGAGCAGCGGCAGCAGGTCGCTTTCCATGCGCATCATCATGACCTGCGTTTCGGGGTCGCCGAAGCGGGCATTGTATTCCACCAGCTTGGGGCCAGCCTCGGTCAGCATCAGGCCGGCAAAAAACACGCCTTGATACGGCATACCGCGCGCGGCGAGGCCACGCACCGTCGGCCAGATCATCCGCTCGATGACCTCGTCGAAGACCTCACGGGTCATCACCGGGGCCGGGGAATAGGCACCCATGCCGCCGGTATTGGGACCGGTATCGCCGTCGAAGGCGCGCTTGTGGTCCTGCGCGGTGGTGAGGGGGAGGATGTCCTTGCCATCACAGAGCACGAAGAGGCTGACTTCCTCGCCTTCCATGAATTCCTCGATCACCACCTCGGCGCCCGAAGCCCCGAATGCTCCGGCGAAGCAGTCGATGATGGCCTCCTCGGCCTCCTCGACGCTCATGGCCACCGTCACGCCCTTGCCGGCAGCGAGGCCATCGGCCTTGATCACGATCGGGGCGCCCTGGGTGTAGAGATAGGCCAGGGCAGCGGCCTCGTTGTCGAAGCGACCATAGGCGGCGGTGGGAATGCCCATCTCGTCGCACAGCGCCTTGGTAAAGCCCTTGGAGCCTTCGAGCTGGCCGGCCGCCTTGCTCGGGCAGAAACAGGTGAACCCGGCGGCGCGAACGTCATCGCCCAGGCCGGCGACCACAGCCGCATCGGGTCCAACGACAACGAAATCGATCTCGTGCTCATGGCACAGAGCGATCACGGCCGCATGGTCGGAGATGTCGACGGGCAGGTTCTCGGCCACGGCGCCGGTGCCACCATTGCCCGGGGCGATGAACAGCTTGGTAAGAAGCGGCGACTGGGCAATCTTCCACGCCAGCGCATGCTCGCGCCCACCCGATCCGATCACCAGAACCCGCATGCAAGCCTCCGTGGTTGTTGGCGGCGTGATGCACGAAGGTATGCGGAGAGGCAAGGGCTTCTTCACCTCTCCCACTTGAGGGAGAGGTGAAGAATTAGAGCTCGGCTTCCTTGAAGATGCGGGTCAGATCGCCGGCCCATTCGCCGCGGAATTTCTCAAGCCAGCGTTCGGCCGGCGACTTGGCCAGGCGGATCGTTTCCTCGAGCGGCGCCAGGTGGATGCTCTCATCCTTGCCCTGTTCATTGCGGCGGTTGCGACGGACCAGGCCTGCTTCGGCAATGCCGACGGCCTGGGCCGCGACGTCATAGAGGTTGGACCGATCATGCGGGGTCATCAGGCCCAGCCGCGGCACCTCGCGCCGCATCCGCTCGCGCTCCTCGCGGCTCCATGGCTCGATCAGCTCATAGGCCGCTTCCAGCGACACCGCGTCATAGAGGAGGCCCGTCCAGAAGGCGGACAGCGCCGTGACCGACTTTTCGTCGCCCATATCGGCGCCGCGCATCTCCAGATACTGCTTGAGGCGGACTTCGGGGAAAATCGTACCGAGATGATAGTTCCAGTCGCGCCGGGTCGGCTTTTCCCCCGGCAGTTGCGGCAGCTTGCCCTCGAGAAAATCGCGGAAGCTCTCACCGGCCACGTTGATGTATTTGCCGTCGCGGATGACGAAATACATCGGCACATCCAGCGCATAGTCGGCATATTGCTCGAAGCCGAACCCCTCTTCGAACACGAAGGGCAGCATGCCGGTGCGGCTGTCGTCGGTATTGAGCCAGATATGGCTGCGGAAGCTGAGATAACCGCTGTCCCGCCCTTCGGAGAATGGCGAATTGGCAAAGAGCGCGGTGGCAACCGGCTGTAGGGCCAGGCCGACCCGCAGCTTCTTGACCATGTCGGCTTCGCTGGAAAAATCGAGATTGGTCTGCACGGTCGCCGAACGGAACATCATCGACGTGCCCAGCGTGCCGACCGTGTCCATATAGGGGGCCATGATCCCATAGCGCGACTTGGGCATGCGCTCGATTTCGGCAACGCTCCAAAGCGGCGTTACGCCCAATCCCAGGAAGTGGATGTCGAGCGGCGCCGCGACTTCCTTGGCCACCCGCATATGCTCTTCCGTTTCGGCGGCCGCCGCATGGAGGTCCGGCTGCGGCGCACCCGACAGTTCAAACTGGCCGCCGGGTTCCAGCGAGATGCCGCCATGCTTGTCCATGTCCCACAGGCCGATCGGATTGCCCGCGTCGAAAAACGGCTCCCAGCCGGTGCGCTTGCCCATGCCATCGAGCAGGGCGCGAATGCCGTCCGGGCCCTCATAGGCCACCGGGCGCAGCGGGTTGGTGTGGAACACATGCTTTTCATGCTCGGTGCCGATGCGCCATTCGCTTTCGGGCTTGCAACCGCGCGACATGGCCTCGATCAGGTCCGCCCGCGATTCAATCGGGGGCGAGATGGATTCGGCACCAGCCATAAGTTGTCCTCGGACGGTGAAGGTTCAATGCTGGCCGGGAACATAGCGTTGCACGGGCCGAAAGCAATCGCCTTTTATCGCCAATCACCGATGATAGCTTGAATCACGGCTAGTGCGGCCACCGCGGCCGTATCGGCGCGCAGGATGCGGGGCCCCAGGCTGATGGGCACCACATAGGGCAGGGTGCGCAGCCTGGCGCGTTCCTCGTCGGAAAATCCGCCTTCGGGGCCAATAAGCAGGCCGATTTTCTTGCCCCTGAGCTCCGTCAATGCCTCGACCGGCGACGAGGAAGCTTCGCCCTCGTCGGCAAAGACCAGCAAGCGGTCCGCCGGCCAGCCATCCAGTAGCCGCTCCAGCGTCACCTCGGCTTCAACCTTGGGAACGCTCAGCACCTCGCATTGCTCGGCCGCTTCGACGGCATTGGCGACCAGCCGCTCATGCTTGAGCCTGCTGACCTGGGTAAACCGGGACAGCACCGGCTGGATCGTGCCGGCGCCCATCTCCACCGCCTTCTGGATCACATAATCCAGCCGTTCGGTCTTGAGCGGAGCAAAGCCGTACCAGAGATCGGATTTCGGGGTCTGCGGCGCGATCTGTTCGACAAGATCGAGTGCCACGGACTTCTTTGAGTCGCTGGCCAGCCGGGCGAGCCAGGCGCCGTCGCGACCGTTGAACAGCACCACTTCGTCGCCCACGACCTTGCGCAACACCGCAGCAAGGTAGAGCGACTGCTCCTTGCCGAGGATCAGTTGGGCTCCGGCCGTGAGGTCTGGTTCGACGAAGAGGCGGGGCAGGGCGGCGTGGGTGCGGGGCATGGCAGTTCCTTGACGTGGCATTGTGCCACGACCTCGTCCTTCGACAAGCTCAGGATGAGGTCTACTGGAACGAGCAGAGTTGGAGTAGACCTCATGGTGAGCTTGTCGAACCACGAGGTCGTGGCACCATGTCCGAGTCCCATCAGCAGTCCGTCGCCGATGCCCAATCCGGCAACTGGGTCGATCGCTATGCGCCGGACTGGCTCAAGCCCTATGCGCGCCTGGCGCGATGGGATCGTCCGATCGGCTTCTGGCTGCTGTTCTGGCCGTGTGCCTGGGGTCTTGCGCTTGCAGCGGTCAATGAACCCCTGTTCGGGTTCGACTGGTGGGGCGCAGTGCTCATGCTGGTGGGCGCCATCCTCATGCGCGGCGCCGGCTGCACCTTCAACGATATCGTCGACCGCGACATCGACATGCAGGTCGCTCGCACCCGTTCGCGGCCGATTCCGTCTGGGCAGGTCACCGCGCGCGACGCGCTGGCCTTCCTTGTCGCCCAGGCATTGCTCGGGTCGGTCGTGCTGTTCCAGTTCAACCGCTTCACCGTCTGGGCCGGCGTCGCCTCGCTGGTACTGGTGGCCATCTATCCGTTCATGAAGCGCATCACCTGGTGGCCGCAGGCTTTCCTGGGCCTCGCCTTCTCTTACGGCGCGCTGGTCGGCTGGAGCTCGCAAACCGGCGGCCTGGGCTGGGCGCCGGTGCTGCTCTATGCCGGAACGATCCTCTGGGTCATCGGCTATGATACGATCTATGCGCTGCAGGATATCGAGGACGATGCTCTTGTAGGGGTCAAATCCACGGCGCGGCTCTTCGGCGAACATGTGAAGCCCGCCGTCGCTACGCTTTACGCCGGAGCCTTCGTACTGTGGAATGCGGCGGCTTTGCTGGCCGGCAGCAGCATCGTCTTTGCCGCACTGTCGCTCCTGGCGGCCGCGCTCATGGCCTGGCAGGTCTGGACGGTCGATGCGAGCGCGCCAGACAACCCGCGATCCCGCTTCTATTCCAACCACTATGTCGGGATCATCCTGGCTCTGGCGCTGCTGGCGGAGTGGGTCTGGTAGCCACCGCTTGCCAGAACGCCAAAAGGGCCGCCCGCACCACCGGGTCGACCCTTCCGACGTGCTTTGGAGGGCAGGAACTTATACGTCGGGCTGCATGCCCGGCTTACGGCGGTTGAGGAAGTTCGGGCGGCGTCCGGCCTCGGCGGCCAGCTTGCGGCGCGCCTGGTTATTACCCACCATCACGCCATCGACCTGCTGGCTATAGGGCATGTAGGCGCCATCGCCAGCCTTGATGAACAGCGGCAAACGGAGCTTCTTGCCCCAGTTCTGCCACTCGGCGACGACGTTGTGATTGCCCTCTTCCTCGAACACGCGATAGTTCAGCGCGTCGTCTGAATGAACGAGCTCGATCGAGCTGGTCAGCACGCCTTCTTCGGAGATCCGCGTCGCCACGGCGACGCCGATGAACTCGGTGACCGGCACCTTGATCTTGATGGCCACGCCGCTCTGTTCGAGCATGCGGCGTACGGTTACGGTCTTGACGGGGTCCCGCGGGCCATTGTCGTTCGCCGCCACGAAGCGGCGCTCAACCAGCGAGGGGCGGCCGAATGCGAGAACGACCGAAGTCCCTTCCAACGCAACACCATGAACCATTTGAATTCGCCTTCCTGTCAACTTCGAGAGCTGTTTTTTGGCGCTCCCTTTTGTAGCCCCAACATACCCCGCCCCCTTACCCGCCCCCTTAATCGGTTCGGTTAAGTTTATCTTGTTTTCCGAGAGGGTTAGCGGGGTCTTGCACCGAGTAGGGAGCAGTTAACCGCGCCGCGTGGTGGGGTGTTAACCGTGCCATATTCGACCCCGCGATCACGGCCGGCGGCGCGGCCCTTGCTCCGGGCCTGCAGCCAGCCTAAAAGGCCGGCAATGCCTGCTCCTACCACCACTTACAATGATGATCTGGAACTGCTCCGCTCTTCCGCGGTTGCAGCGGGCATCATCGCCAGCGGCTTTTTCCGCCGCGACGTCAAAAGCTGGACCAAGGAAAATTCCTCCCCCGTCAGCGAGGCCGACATCCTGGTCGATCGCTACCTGGCCGCCTCGCTGCTGCAGGCGCGACCGGACTACGGCTGGTTGAGCGAAGAGACGGTGGACAATCCCAGCCGGCTCAATTGCGAGCGGGTGTTTGTGGTCGATCCCATAGACGGCACCAGCGGTTTTCTCCGCGGCGAGGATAGCTGGACGGTATCGCTGGCAGTTGTCGAGAACGGCGTACCGGTTGCCGGCGTCGTCTATGCGCCGGTGCGCGATGAAATGTATTATGCGGCAAGGGGCGAGGGCGCGCGCCTCAACGGCCAACCCATCCGGCGCAACCGCCGTGCCGGCGCCGCCCCCATCATCCCGGCGGCCGGCGCCGTGCATCAGGAGATGCAGGCGGGTGGGCTCCTCTATACGCGAGGGCCGTATTACCCTTCGCTGGCCTACCGGCTGGTCCAGGTAGCAACCGGCAAGCTCGATGCAGTGGCGACCCGGCGGGGCAGCCAGGATTGGGATATCGCCGCTGCGGCGCTGATCCTCGATGAATGCGGCGCCCATTTTGCCGATGTTTGCACGGGCTACCCCCAATTCAACAAACGAGATGTGCGCCATGGGGCGCTTGCGGCGCTCAGCGACATGAGCCTAAAACCGCACGTTCACGCAGCGCTGATCAAGGTCTATGGCTGCCCAGCCGAGACAGGCGCAGCGGAGCAGTCCATTCCTTCACATACGGACCTCACCGATGGCTAACCAAGACCCCCCCAAGCAGCTGCTGCACCTCGTGATCGGCGGTGAGCTTTCGAGCCTCGAAGGCGTTACCTTTGCCGACCTCGACAAGGTCGACATCGTCGGGCTCTACCCCAACTATGCCGCCGCCTATGCCGTTTGGAAGCAGAAGGCCCAGTTGACGGTCGACAGCGCCCAGACGCGCTACTTCATCGTGCACCTGCACCGGCTGCTGGAGCCCGAGACGCACAAGGGGTAGGCGGACTTCGCCCTTACCCCGGAGGGGCGAGGTCGGCGGCGAAGCCGCCGGGTGAGGGGCTTTTTCTTGGTGCGGCGCTTGCGGAAGCACCCCTCACCCGATCCTGACGGACCGACCTCTCCCCGGAGGGGCGAGGTGAGAAAGTCCTACCCCATCAATGCATCGATGATCGCATGCATGGCGCCGGGGCCGCCGATACGTTGGCGGCCGATATTGGCGAGGCGCCGGCGCTCTTCTTCATTGGTCAACAAGGCCCGCAGGGCGGCACCGATGGCCGGTGCGTCTGCCGTCACCACCGTGCGGGCTTCGCCGAACAGCATCTGCTCATCGGTGAAGCGGGAGCGCCGGTCGCGCGCGTTGACAAAGGTGATGGCCGGCTTGCCCAAGCCCAAGGCCTGCACCGTGGCCGTGCCGGCCTGCGACAAGACCATGTCGGATGCGGCGAGCAGGTTGCCCATGGCGCTGCCGCGGGCCATGTGGATGGTCAGCTCCCCATCGGACAACTCCCCCAGGTCGGCGGGTTCCACGCTGAGCATGGGCGTGCGCTTGAGGCCCGCCTCTCGTGCCAGCTCGTCCACGTTGACGCTGCCGGCAACGGCCAGGAACACGTCGGGGCGCAGTTCCGCCGGCAGGCTGCGCAGGGCATCGACCTGCAGCGCAAAGCTCTCCGAGGTCAGCGCGCGGCTCCCGGGCAACAGCGTTACCGCGAGGGGGCGGCTGCGGCGGGCCCGTGCATCATAGTCGCCATAGGGAATGGCATCCATCATCACGTTGCCGGCCGACCGCGCGTCCACGCCGATGCGCTCGAGCGACTGCGCCAGGTTGTCGGCGCGACAGAAGACGGTCTTGCAGGCCTGTTTGATCGTCCAGCGCTCCGGTCCGGAATAGAGCCGCGCCGAGCCGGTCTTGTAGACATCGAGATAGGTGAGGCCGCGATGGCCGGTGAAATAGCAGGCCAGTACGCCCACCATGTCGCCAACCACGACCACGCGATCATATTTGCCGTTGACCTTGCGCAGGAAATTGAGCGCGGGTGGCACGGTGCCCAACCCGCCCGTGGCAATGTCGCGCCGCAGTGAGCCTTTTACATTGCGCCAGCCTTCCGAAGCCAGGGTGGCGCGCGGACCCACGATGGGGCAGATGCCGGCATAGGCATTGCCCGACCCGATCATCGGATAGGCTTCCACCGAAACGGTCTTGGGCAGCCGTGCCACGATGGCGGCGGCGATGGCATCCTCGCCATGGCCGTTGGAAATGAAGAGAAACCGGTTTCGGCCCGACGCTTCGGCCTCCACCGTCAGGCTCCGCGGCCGAAGCGCTCGAAGGCGGTATTGGCGGCCACGGCGTCGGCATAGGGCTCCTGCCGATCGACGCTCCAGTAGAACAGCTCGTCGAGCGGAATGGGCTTCTGCGTGATGGCGCAACGTACGAAGCTGCCGGGCTTGAGCACGACATAGTCGCCATCGATATAGCGAATGACCGCTTCCGTGGGCGCAAAGCCCTTGTCGAAGATGTTCATGCTGGCAATCCTTCAACGCTCGCCCCGATATAGCGAGCTATGTCGTCGATCAAAAGAGGCTTTCCTGACGATCAGGGTCAGATTGAGGGCGTGATTTCTTCTTTATGACCGGACTGCCCGCAATCGTGGCGCCGATGGCGCCGTCAGCAAATTCGATAGCCACAGCGTCACCGGGCTTGAGGCCATCGCGCTGATGCACGAGGTTACCCTCTTCGTCCTTGATGACGGCATAGCCACGCGCCAGCACACTCTTGTAGCTGAGCGAAGTCAGGAGCTTGCCGGCCTGGGCCAGAGCCGCGCCGCGCTGGGTCAGCCCCTGCAGCATGCCGGCGTAAAGCCGGGTTGCCAGCGGGCTTAGCTGCGCCTGGCCGTGGCGAATTTCGGCCCGCAGGGCGGTGGGCGACAGCTTGGGCCCGACAGCGGCCAGTTGTGCCCGCTTGCGTTCGAGGAGCCGCGCCGTGGCGGCGGCCAGCCGTTGCGCCTGCGGATCATAGGTGAACCGAGCGCGGTCGGCAGTCTTGCGCAACCCAGCCTCGGTTCGCAGCGCCAGGTTACCCAGCCGCTCGCCCAGTTCGATCTGGCGCCGGTGCAAAAGCTGTGGCGTCAGGCGCGGTTCGACGCGCGCTAGGTGGACACGCCGATCCTGCACCGAATGCCGCAGGCAGGCGAGCAGATTGCTCGCAGCGTGGTCGAGGCGCTGGCGCTGGCCCGCGACAAGGTCGCCTGGCCGAGGCAGGCCGGCCGCGGCGGCGCGCAGGCGGTCGCGGGCGCTGCCGGCGATCCGCCGCGTGGCCTGGCGCTGCCGGGCGCCAAGGTCATCGACATAGCCGACCAGTTCCGCCCGCACCGGCACCGCGGCTTCCGCCGCAGCGGTCGGGGTCGGCGCGCGCATGTCGGCGGCATAGTCGACCAGTGTGGTATCGGTCTCATGGCCCACGGCCGAGATGACGGGGATGCCGCTGGCGGCGACGGCCCGCACCACGGCTTCCTCGTTGAACCCCCAAAGGTCCTCGATCGAGCCGCCACCGCGGGCGACGATCAGCAGGTCCGGTCGCGGAATCGTGCCGCCGGGCTGCAGCGCGTTGAAGCCCTCGATGGCATTGACGACTTCCGGGGCGCAGGTCTCGCCTTGCACGCGCACCGGCCACACCAGCACGTGGCTGGGGAAGCGGTCGTCCAGGCGGTGAAGAATATCGCGGATGACGGCGCCGGTGGGCGAGGTGATGACGCCGATGACCCGCGGCAGGTAGGGCAGGGGCCGCTTGCGCTCGCGGGCGAACAGCCCTTCGGCTTGCAGCTTGCGCCGCCGCTCTTCCAGCAGTGCCATCAGCGCCCCGGCACCCGCCGGCTCGATATTGTCGATGACGATCTGGTATTTGCTGGAACGCGGGAATGTCGTCAGCCGGCCCGTGGCGATCACCTCCAGCCCCTCCTGGGGCTTGAAGGTCAGGCGGGCATAGCTGGTTTTCCAGATCACGGCGTCGATTGCCGCATTCTCGTCCTTGAGCGTGAAATAGGCATGGCCCGAGGCATGCTGGCCGCGGAAACCGGAAATTTCCCCGCGCACGCGCACATGGCCGAACTCGTCCTCGACGGCACGCTTGACCGCCTGGGACAGTTCCGAAACCGAGAACTCGGCAGCATTGGTCAGGACTTGAGCCATGTCCTCTGGTGCGACATCGGGTGAGTCAGGTCAAGCCCGCCCCTATTCCGCGGCTTCGGCCGTGCGCGGTGTTGGCAGGTTGCCCATCGACTGTACGATATGGTTGGCCAATGCATCATAGATGCCGCCATAGGCGTGGCTGGCCCGCATCAGGGCAATCTGGGCGTCGCCCAGGCGAGGCAGGCCGTGTTCGTCATTGATGACACGCATGCCAGGCTGCAGCGCACTTTCCGGTAGGAAGCCCACCGCCAGGTCGGAGAGGACAGCGCTGGAGATGGCCGTGGCGTTCGATGAGGTATAGGCAATGCGGAAGTCCTTGCCGCTGCGTTCCAGCGCCTGCTGTGCATCCTTGCGCCAGATGCAGCATTGCGGGCCGCAGGCAATGGCAAGCGGTTCGCTCGCCAGCGCGCGTCCTCCATGCGAGGCCACCCAGAACATCCGCTCGGTACGGAACAGCTCGCCGAAATTCTGGTCGGTGCCCTGGGTGAAAACGATCAGGTCATAGCGCCCGCCGCGCATGCCGCTGAGTAGCTCTTCCGATGCCATGCAGGCGACATCGACGGCGATCTTGGGGTGGGTGCGCTGGAAGCTGGAGAGGATCACCGGCAGAAGGCGCACCGCATAATCGTCCGGCACGCCGAAGCGGATCGACCCGGCCAGATCTCCATCGGAGAAATGATCGAGGATTTCAGCATTGGTGCGCAGCATCTTGCGAGCCCGGGCATAGAGCGCCTCGCCATGCAGCGTCAGCGTGACGCTGCGGCCGTCCCTTGTCAGCAGGCTTTGCCCCAGCCGCTCTTCAAGCCGCTTGATCTGCATGGAGACGGCGGATTGCGTCTTGTTCACCCGTCGCGCCGCCTCCGTAAAGCTGCCGCAATCGGCAATGGCGCAGAAGCTTTGCAGTTGGTCGAGATCGAGGGGAGCGGTCATCGCGATATTCCATCACCCGAATTGATAGAGCGAATGAAATCTATTTGTTGGACGAATGGAAGTCCAGCGCGCTATTTCAGTACTATCGCCGCAACGGACCTCGCGTCGAATTCGCCGGCTCCCTCGGCAAAACCACATGTTTGGAGACTACCATGGCTCTCTCGCTTCCCGGCGAGCGGTCACTTGCGGCCGCCACGCCAGCCAATCCGTTCGTCGCATTCGCGCGCTGGATCGCCAAGGCGCAGGCCGCTCGTACCCGCCGGGTGGCGCTGTCGGCCCTGCTGGAACTGGATCACAACCGGCTGAGCGACCTGGGCATTTCGCGCAGTGACATCACTGCCGCCCTCGCCGCCAAGAGCCAATCCGGCCCGATCCTCAACGCCGCCCGCGCGCGCAATTCGCGCGCCTGATGGATCACTGAATTCGGACTTGCGCCGGCACGACCTCCAGCCGGCGCCTTTCTGTTGGTACGGACATTCGTTTTACGAGCGATCGTGCCATCTCCAGGGCTGGTCCTCTGGACCAGCCCACCCGGGCCGGTTTTGCCTCCGGTCCCGTTTCCTGATGACTTGCCGGACCGGCGCCCTGGCGCTTGTCCGGCTTTTTTATAATGGCGATCAGGCGAAATGCACGCCGATTTCGAATTCGGTTTTCCACGCGACGGTACAGGCGAATTTTCGCCCGTCATCCATGACAAGATCGAAGCTGTCGGGAATGCCTATGATACCGGCGACTTTCAAGCGCGCACCAGTCGCAGACAGGTTGCGCACCGTGCATTGGAAGGTCGAGAAACCGTCGTTGATCACGATGCGGCCGCCCTTGAGGACACGCTGGCGCGGTGCGCTACGGTGATCGTCGGTCATCGCGAACCCTCCAACTAGGGGAGCTGGGCAAAGCCATCCTTGAAACCATTCAGCGATACCGGGATGCCGATGCCTTCTTCGGGCGTCTTAAACACGACAAAGATGGCATCCTTGCCGTTCGACAGGGTGTCGATCAGGCTGTCGTCCAGAACCACCTCGGCGACGCAACCATTGGGCAGGCAGCGCACGAAGGCCACGCGGCCCATGTCCTTGCCGTCGACATTGAGCCCGAGCCCATTGGGCAGCAGCACGCCGAGCGGTGCCAGGACGCGCAGCAGGCGGGCTTCGCGGTCGGCGGTGCGCAGCACGATGACCGACAGGCCGACATTGGGCTGGTCCTCGGCCATGACGTTCTGGATGATGGCGCATTGCTCGAAGCTGGCACCCGGTGGCGTGTCGCAGCTCATCTGCCAATCGCCGTATTGTGCGCGCACCACGCCCTGGCCGAACCCGGCGCCGGTGACAGCCACCAGGGCGGCCACGGCAAGACCCAGCCCGGCCAAACGACGCTTCACAATCCGCTTCACTCTGTCAATTCTCCCGACCGAATCGTGCGTTGGCACGAGGCTTTTCCTGTTTCCGACAGGCAGAGGGCCAAGTCAACCAAGGCCCGGAAATGCTGGGGATATGGGGTGGAACTGCGGCGGTGTTGAGGCGCCCCCACGCCGACCCGGCGCACAATATGACGCAGTTGCGGCGCCGCTTGCCGCAATGGACTTGGCCTTTGCGATGTGATTTAGGTCAAGGCAGAGTTTTGCGCTCCGAGGTTGAGTCGGGGCGGCGTTTGCTATGCCGCTGTTTTCGCCCCTCAATCCCGGTGTGGACACACCAATTGAAGTCGACAGGGGGTTTAGGTGACCGGGCAGTTCTTGAAAAAGATGGGGGCGCTTTCGGCAGCTGCAATGGCGCTGATCCCGACCCTGGCCACCGCGCAGGAAGAAGCCGGTTATACGGCCGGTCATCCGCTGCCGGGGCAGTTCCACCTCCAGCGTTCCGTGACCCCGATCATGGACTCCATCACCACGTTCCATGACGGCATCCTGATGTGGACCATCAGCCTGATCGTGGCTTTCGTGCTGGCGCTGCTGCTGTGGATCGTCTTCCGCTACAATGCCAGGCGCAACCCGGTGCCCGCCGGCTTCACCCACAATACGCTGGTCGAGATTGTCTGGACGGTCCTGCCGGTCGTCATTCTCATCATCATCGCCATTCCCTCGTTCGGCGTGCTGAGCGACCAGCTGACCACCCCCGACGGCGAACGCAAGTATCTGGGTGCCAATATCTTCTCGTTCGGCGAGGTCGAGGTTCCGGCGCCCGAACTCACCATCAAGGCGACAGGCGTGCAATGGTCGTGGTCCTACGAATATGTGGATCAGGAGCTGTTCGTCGATTCCGTCATGCTGACGGAAGAAGAGCGTACCGCGCAAAAGCCGAACCAGCCGCGCCTGCTGGCCGTCGACAACGAACTGGTCGTTCCGGTCGATACCACGGTTCGCGTCCAGGTCACGGCCGATCCGACGGGCGTCATTCACGCCTTCGCAGTGCCGTCCTTCGGCATCAAGATCGACGCGGTCCCGGGGCGCCTCAACGAGACCTGGTTCAATGCGCGCGAGACCGGCATCTACTACGGCCAGTGCTCCGAACTGTGCGGCAAGGACCACGCCTTCATGCCCATCGCAGTTCGCGTGGTCACCAAGGAAGAATTCGCGGCCTTCATCGAAGCGTTCAAGGGTGGCGACTACGCTGCCGGTGTCGCTACGCTTGCGGCCTTACAGTAAGAACACGGGTCAGGGGACACGATAAATGGCTGATACAACCGCCCACCTCGAAGCCCACGCGACCGGCCATGATGCCGCCTCGCATCACGAGCCGACCGGCTGGCGCCGGTGGGTCTATTCGACCAACCACAAGGACATCGGCATCATGTACCTGGTCTTCGCGATCTTCGCGGGGATCATCGGTGGCCTGTTGTCCGGTGTGATGCGCATGGAGCTCCAGGAGCCCGGCATCCAGATTTTCCATGGCCTGGCCTCCATGGTCTATGGCCTGAACGGATCCGAGGCACTCGACGCCGGCAAGAACATGTACAACGTGTTCACCACCGCCCACGCGCTCATCATGGTGTTCTTCGTGGTCATGCCAGCCACTATGGGCGGCTTTGCCAACTACTTCGCCCCGCTGATGATCGGCGCGCCCGACACGGCATTCCCGCGCATCAACAACATCGCCTTCTGGCTCCTGCCGCCGGCCTTCATCCTGCTGCTGATGAGCCTGTTCTTCGAAGGTGCCGGTGGTCCTGGTGGCCTCGGCTTCGGCGGTGGCTGGACCATCTATCCGCCGCTCTCGACCGTTGGCCACCCTGGCCCGGCCATGGACTTCGCCATCCTGTCGCTGCACGTCGCCGGCGTCAGCTCGATCCTGGGCGCGATCAACCTGATCACCACGATCTTCAACATGCGCGCCCCGGGCATGACGCTCCACAAGATGCCGCTCTTTGCCTGGTCCGTGCTGGTGACCGCTTTCCTCCTGCTCCTGGCCCTGCCGGTGCTTGCTGGCGCCATCACCATGCTGCTGACCGATCGCAACTTCGACACCGCCTTCTTCGCCCCGGCCAAGGGCGGCGATCCGATCCTGTTCCAGCATCTGTTCTGGTTCTTCGGCCACCCCGAAGTGTACATCATGATCCTGCCGGGCTTCGGCATCATCAGCCATATCGTCTCGACCTTCAGTCGCAAGCCGGTCTTCGGCTACATGGCGATGGCCTATGCCATGGTCGCCATCGGCTTTGTCGGTTTCGTCGTGTGGGCCCACCACATGTACACCACCGGCATGAGCCTGGACGTGCAGCGCTACTTCGTCGCCGCCACCATGGTCATCGCGGTGCCGACCGGCGTGAAGATCTTCAGCTGGATCGCCACCATGTGGGGCGGCTCGATCACCTTCAAGTCGCCCATGCTCTGGGCCATCGGCTTCATCTTCCTGTTCACCGTTGGCGGTGTGACGGGCGTGGTGCTGGCCAATGCCGGCGCTGACCGTGCCCTGCATGACACCTACTATGTGGTTGCCCACTTCCACTACGTGCTGTCGCTGGGTGCCGTGTTCTCGATCTTCGCGGCCTGGTACTACTGGTACCCCAAGATGTTCGGCTACATGTACAACGAGTTCCTGGCTCAGCTGCACTTCTGGGTCATGTTCGTCGGCGTGAACCTGATCTTCTTCCCGCAGCATTTCCTCGGCCTCGCCGGCATGCCGCGCCGCTACATCGACTATCCGGATGCGTTCGGTTTCTTCAACCGCATCTCCTCGTTCGGCTACTACGTCACCTTCGTTGCCATGCTGATTTTCTTCTATGCGACCTGGGAAGCCAGCCGTAAGAAGCGCCCAGCCGGTGACAATCCGTGGGGTGTTGGTGCAACCACGCTGGAATGGACACTGTCCTCCCCGCCGCCGTTCCACCAGTTCACCACGCTGCCGAAGATCGACTCGACCAACGCACACTAAGAACATCCGGGCCGCGTCCACGCGGCCCGAACTCCACTGATAAGGCTAGGCCCTTGGCTCTGATCGACGACAGCAGGAACTTGCCCGGCATGACCGGCGAAGCGCGCGTGGAGGATTACCTCGCGCTGCTGAAGCCGTCCGTCATGCAACTGGTCGTGTTCACCGCCATCGTCGGGCTGATCGTTGCGCCCGGCGGCATCAATCCGGTCATCGCCGTCATCGCGATTGCCTGCATTGCCATCGGGGCGGGGGCCTCGGGCGCTTTGAACATGTGGTATGATAGCGATATCGACGCCATCATGAGCCGTACGCAGAACCGGCCGATCCCCGCCGGTCGCATGCCACGCGAGCACGCGCTGGTTTTCGGCCTGGTCTTGTCAGGTTTTTCGGTGGCGCTGCTGGGGCTCGCGACGAACTGGGTCGCGGCGGGCCTGCTGGCCTTCACCATCTTCTTTTACGCCGTCATTTACACGATGTGGCTCAAGCGCTCGACGCCGCAGAACATCGTCATCGGCGGCGCTGCTGGCGCCTTCCCGCCCATCGTCGGCTGGGCCGCCGTCACCGGCACGGTGTCGTTTGAAAGCGTCGTGCTGTTCCTGATCATCTTCCTGTGGACCCCGCCGCATTTCTGGGCGCTGGCGCTCTACAAGCAGTCCGACTACGGCGCCGCCGGGGTGCCGATGATGCCCAACGTGGTGGGTAATGATTCCACCAAGTTCCAGATCTTCGTTTACACGCTGATCCTGGCTGCATCCGCCATGCTGCCGACCTGGTTTGGCTTTGCCGGCTGGGTCTATAGCTCGGTGGCCGTCATCACTGGCGTGTCGTTCATTCTGCTGGCATGGCGCCTGCTGCGGACGCGTGAAGACGTCACCATGCGCAAGGCTGCCCGCACGCTGTTCAATTATTCACTGAGCTATCTGTTCATCGTGTTCTTCGCCTTCATGACCGACAATCTCCTGACCCGCTTCGGAGGCCTAGGCGCATGAGTGCTCCCGATGAGATCCGCAACGTCGAGGTCGAACCGCCCGAGGTTGCAGCCGCACGTGCCCGGGTCCGGCGCCGCCGGTCCATCGCCCTTGGCCTTGCCCTGGCGTTGTTCGCCGTCACCTTCTACGTGCTGACCATCGCCAAGATGGGTCCGGCCCTGTTCGATCGGTCGCTGTGATGGCCGAGATCAATCTCCCTGGCATCGATCCCAGCCTCGCCCGCCGCAACAAGCGCGTGGCCATGGCCGGCCTGTTCTTTGCAGCAGGCATGGTCGGCCTGGCCTACGCTTCCGTGCCGCTCTACCAGCTCTTCTGCCAGATCACCGGCTTTGGTGGCACGACCCAGGTGGCCGGCGACGCGCCCAAGGGCGCCATCGCGCGTGAGATGACCGTGCGCTTCGATTCCAATGTTGCCGGCGACCTGAACTGGACGGTCAGCCCGGCGGCCTCGATCACCGACAGGATCGGCATGGTCGACACCGTCAACTACGTGGCGACCAACCACTCCGACCAGCCTATTACGGGCATGGCCGTGTTCAACGTGTCGCCCGAAAAGGCCGGCGTCTATTTCAACAAGATCGAGTGCTTCTGCTTCACCGAGCAGACGCTGCAGCCCGGCGAGACCGTGGACATGCCGATCGTGTTCTTCGTCGATCCAGATCTCGCCGACAATCCCGAGCTCGACACCATCAAAGAGATCACGCTCTCTTACACTTTCTACGCTTCAGACAACGAGGGAAGCTGACCATGTCCGCCATAGCCAAGAACCACGACTACCACATGGTCGAGCCCAGCCCGTGGCCGTTCGTTATGTCCGCCGCCGTGCTGATCATGGCCATGGGCGCCATCTTCTGGATGCATGAATGGACGCCGTTCGTCTTCTTCATCGGTCTGGCTGGCGTGCTTTACACCATGTATGCGTGGTGGAGCGACGTGATCAAGGAAGCCAATACCGGCTTCCATACCCCCGTCGTCCAGATGCACCATCGCTACGGCATGATGCTGTTCATCGCCTCCGAGGTGATGGTGTTCTTCGGCTTCTTCTGGGCCTATTTCGACGGTTTCTTCCGCTGGGACGACGTCGAGCAGTATGCCCGCCTGGCCGCGAGCGGCGGCGCCTGGCCGCCGGTTGGTGTCGAACTGTTCGACCCGTTCCACCTGCCCCTGTTCAACACCCTGTTGCTGCTGACCTCGGGCACCACCGTCACCTGGGCTCACCATGCGCTGCTGGAAGGCGATCGTGAGGGCCTCAAGTGGGGTCTGGTTCTGACGGTGCTGCTCGGCGCTGTGTTCACCATGGTGCAGGCGATCGAATACAGCGAAGCCGGCTTCGCCTTTAGCGGCCACATGTATGGCGCCACCTTCTTCATGGCCACGGGCCTGCATGGCTTCCACGTGCTTGTGGGCACCATCTTCCTGCTGGTCTGCCTGGTCCGCGCCCTGCGTGGCGACTTCACCCCCGAGCGTCACCTCGGCTTCGAATTCGCTGCCTGGTACTGGCACTTCGTGGACGTGGTCTGGCTGTTCCTGTTCGCCTCGATCTATGTGTGGGGCAGCTGGGGCGTGGCGATCCATCACTAGTTTGTCCGACGAGAATTCACGGGGCGCAGCCGGAAGCTGCGCCCCGATTTGTTTGGGAGCCAAGCTTGGCCCAATCCCCGATCCTGACCGGCCTGCTCTGCCGCTGTCCGCGCTGCGGTGAAGGCAAGCTCTTCGCCGGTTATCTCAAGGTGGCGCCGGCCTGCGCGGTGTGCGGTCTCGATCTCAAGTTTGCCGATAGCGGCGATGGTCCGGCAATTTTCGTGATCTTCCTTGTCGCCCCCATCGTCATTTGCCTGGCCCTGCTTGTCGGCGCGCTATTCAACCCGCCACCCTATGTGCATCTGATCCTCTGGATTCCGACCACGCTCCTCCTGTCGCTGCTTCTGTTGCCGCCGTTCAAAGGCGTATTGGTGGCCCAGCAGTATCGCCACGATGCCCACGAGGGCCACCAATGAGCCAGCGCCGAGCCTCCAACCCAGTCATGACCTGGACCTTCGTGGTCTTGATGCTGGCGCTTGCCGCCGTCTGCGCCTGGCTGGGCACCTGGCAGCTGCAACGGCTCGCCGAAAAGGAGGCGCTCATCGCTACGGTCGACGCCAGGCTGGGTGCCGACCCGATCCCGGTGCCACCGTCCGACCAGTGGACCGATCTCGATGTCGATGCGCTCAACTACCAGCCCGTCTCGTTGACCGGCGCCTTCCGCTACAATCAGACCGTGACGGTCTTCACGAGCCTCGCCAATGCCCGTGGTCCTGCTTCGGGGCCGGGCTATTGGGTTGTGACCCCATTCGTGCTGGCGGGGGGCGGCACGGTCTTTGTCAACCGCGGATTTGTGCCCCAGGACTTCCAGGAAGCGGCCGTTACCGATGGGGAAGGCGAGGACCTGCCGGTAACGATAACCGGCCTGCTTCGGCCCGCTGAGGCGCCGGGTATGATGACGCCGGGGCCAGATACCTCCAACCGCATCGAGTGGGTTCGCGATCCCGCCCGACTGGCCGCCATGGTCGATCCGGCCCTGGCGCCTTTCGCGCCGTTCTATGTCGACATGCCGGCCGGCACGCCCGGGCAGCTACCCCAGGGCGGCGAGACAGTGGTCGAGTTTCCCAACAACCACCTGGGCTATGCCTATACCTGGTACGGCTTCGCCATCGTCGCCGTGGTCATGCTCGGCTTCTGGTTCTGGCGCGAACGGCGGGCGCCGGACGAGGGCTGAGCCAGCAAACTTGCGGTTCACCCCCTGTTTGACTAGGTTGCAACAATTCTAAAGGGGCGCTTCCTCCCAAATGCAGTTTGTCTCTACGCGTGGCCAGGCGCCCGTGCTCGGCTTCTCTGACGCGGTCCTGGCCGGCCTGGCTTCCGATGGCGGGCTCTACGTGCCCCAGACCTGGCCCCAGGTTGGTGCCGCTGAAATCGCCGCCTTCGCCGGCAAGCCCTATGCCGAGGTGGCCTATGCCATCATCAGCCGCTTCACTGGCGATGAAGTCGCGCCGCAGAAGCTCAAGGCGATCCTGGACGAGGCCTACGCTTCGTTTCGCCACCCGTCGGTGACACCGCTGCTCGAACTCGAGCCGAACCATTTCGTGCTGGAGCTTTTCCACGGCCCCACGCTGGCGTTCAAGGACGTCGCCATGCAGTTCCTGAGCCGGATGATGGATCACATCCTCGCCGAGCGCGGACTCAAGGCGACGATCGTGGGCGCGACATCCGGCGATACCGGCTCGGCAGCCATCGAAGCCTTCCGTGGCCGGGACACGACCGACATTTTCATCCTCCATCCCCAGGGCCGCACCTCGCCGGTGCAGCGCCTGCAGATGACGACGGTGCTCGATCACAATGTGCACAATATCGCGCTCGAAGGAACGTTCGACGACTGCCAGAACATCGTCAAGGCGATGTTCAACAACCATCGCTTCCGCGATCGGGTGCGCCTTAGCGGCGTCAACTCCATCAACTGGGGCCGCATCGTCGCGCAGATCGTCTATTACTTCACCGCAGCGGTTTCGATGGGTTCTCCCCACCGCAAGGTGAGCTTCACCGTGCCAACCGGGAATTTTGGCGACATCTTTGCGGGCTATTGCGCCAAGGCGATGGGGCTGCCGATCGATCGGCTGGTTATCGCCACCAATGCCAATGACATCCTGCGACGGACGATGGACACCGGCCGCTACGAGATGGACGGTGTCGCTCCGACCATCAGCCCGTCGATGGACATCCAGATTTCATCCAATTTCGAGCGGCTGCTGTTTGAGGGGGCGGGTCGCGATGCGGGGGCCGTTGTCCGCATGATGGACGGTCTCAAGCAGTCTGGCGGCTTCGCCCTGCCGGAAAACGCACTGGCCACCATCCGCCGCGATTTCGCCGCCGGCACCACGGGCGAGGCCGAGACCAAAGCCACGATAGCCACCACGCTGAAGGCATCGGGCTATCTTCTCGACCCCCATACGGCTGTCGGCGTTCACGTGGCACGGGCGCATCTGGGGGCGACCCCGATGGTCACGCTGGGTACCGCCCATCCGGCCAAGTTCCCGGCCGCCGTCAAGGAGGCTTCGGGCGTCGATGCGGCGCTGCCGGCCTGGTTGGCTGACCTGCATAGCCGGGAAGAACGGCTTGCCGTCCTTGCCAACGACCAGCATGCGGTCGAAGAGTTCATTTCGGCGCGTACGCGCGCTGCCTGACGATACGGGAGGCCACGCGGTCGCTCGACCGCCAGGCCTCGTGAAGGAGCCCTGCGTGAGCGTACAATCGACGACCCTCGATAATGGCATGGTTGTGCTGTCCGACGACATGCCGCATCTCGAGAGCGCCTCCCTGGGAGTCTGGGTGAAGGCAGGCGCGCGCAGTGAGCGCAAGGCCGAGCACGGCATCTCCCATCTGCTTGAGCATATGGCTTTCAAGGGTACCACCTCGCGCTCCGCCTTGCAGATCGCCGAAGCCATCGAGAATGTCGGTGGCGACCTCAATGCCGCCACCTCCATCGAACATACCGGCTACTTCGCCCGCGTGCTCAAGGAAGACGTGGTGCTCGCCGCTGACATCCTCAGCGACATTCTGCAGAATTCGCTCTTCGAGGAAGAAGAGCTGACGCGCGAAAAGCAGGTCATCGTCCAGGAGATCGGTGCCGCCCGCGACAATCCGGACGATCACGTCTTCGACCTGTTCCAGCAGGCGGCCTTTCCTTCCCAGCCAATCGGCCGCACCATCCTGGGTACGGTAGATTCGGTGCGGGAGTTCACGCCCGACACCGTCCGCAAATATATGAGCCGCAACTATGTCGGCGACCACATGGTGATGGCGGCCGCCGGCAATGTCGACCATGACCAGTTGGTCGACGTCGCCCGCCAGCGCTTCGCCGACCTCAAGCCCAATGGCGCACCGGCACCGCAACGCGCAGAATATCACGGTGGGGAGGAACGGCTGATCTCCGACCACGAGCAGGCCCATATCGTGATCGGCTTCGAGGGGCGGGCCTACAATGCCGACGGCTTCTACGCCGCACAGGTCTTGGCCTCAATCTTGGGCGGTGGCATGAGCTCCCGCCTGTTCCAGGAAGTGCGCGAGAAGCGCGGCCTTTGCTATTCGGTATATTCGTTTCACTGGGCTTTCGCCGATAGTGGCGTGTTTGGCGTTGCCGCGGCGACCGGCGAGGCCGAGGTTGCCGAACTGGTTCCGGTCGTGCTCGACGAGCTCAAGCGCGCTACCGAGAGCATCACCGATGACGAAGTGATCCGCGTCCGCAACCAGATACGCGCCGGGCTGTTGATGTCGCTCGAGAGCCCGTCTGCCCGCGCGGGACAGCTGGCACGCCAGCAAATCCTATGGGGCAGGCCCATTCCGATGCAGGAAACGGTGGATCGCATCAATGCCATCACGGCCAAGCGCGTGCAGGATGTCGCCGCCCAGATATTTTCCGGCAGCGCCCCAACGCTGGCGGGCATCGGTCCCATCGGCAATCTTGCCAATGTCGGCGCGATTGGTGACCACCTCAAGCGCTGAACCGTGACACCATGCTGTGGCCCTGGTCATCTCCCGTTCCACTGATCACCCTGCATGGCCCGCGCGTGTCGCTTCGCCTGCCGCAGATGGACGATTACGACGCCTGGTATGCTCTGCGCCACGCCAGCCGCGACTTCCTCAGGCCATTCGAGCCGCGCTGGACCGAAGCTGACCTGGGCCGCAGGGTTTTCACCAGCCGGGTCAAGCGCGCCCGTGAGGAAGCCGAGCAGGGGACCGACTTCTCCTTCTTCATCATTCTGACTGGCGGCCGTGAGGACACCCTGGTCGGCGGCATCACGCTCTCCAATGTGCGGCGCCGCGCCGCGCAATTCGTGAATCTGGGCTACTGGATGGGCCAGCAGTTTGCCGGAAAGGGCCTGATGAGCGAAGCAGTGGGCCTGAGCCTGCCCTTTGTCTTCGATACGCTCGACCTGCACCGCATCCACGCCGCCTTCCTGCCGGGCAACATGCCGTCGCGGCGCGTGCTGGAAAAGAACGGCTTTGTCGAAGAAGGCTTTGCCGAGAAGTACCTGCAGATCAATGGCCGTTGGGAAGACCATGTGTTGATGGGCCTGACCAAGGAACGCTACGAAATGGCGCGATACACGCGCCGGACCTAGGCCGTCTCCGGCACAAGCGTTGCTAATTGGCAACAGGCCGCTAACCTTGTCGTAAGCGTCAATCCCCGCTACCAAAGGGCGCTCCCGCCAAGAGGATGCCGTTCCTGCACTCGGTACGCTGATGCGCGCTGGCCGGGACGCTGCCACAATGAAGCCTACCGCAGGATATAATCGGCCCCGATGCGTCACCTCTTTGCACTCGCGATGTGTCTTGCGTTCGCGCTGGCCGCCCTTGCCCCCGTGGCTGCGTTCGAAGTCATTTCGGTTCCCGAAGACGTCAACGCCGTCAATCTCAGCGATGTGGTCGAAGTCCAGCCCGGCACTGAGGGGCGCGTGCAGCTTTCGACCGCGCCGGGTGAGGACGGCATCATCCGCCGCATCGAGGTTCTGGCCACCGAGCAGGGGACGAACCCGAATTTCGCGCTGTTCGCGCTGCGCAACGAGAGTGACCAGCAGATCGAGCGCCTGCTTGTCGCGCCCTTTTTCCGCCTGCCGGGCTCGGGCATTTTCCAGCCCGATCTGGGCGACGACCGCCTCACCGCCCTGACACCAAGCGCCGGCATCCGCCCGGTTCGGCTGGCCGACAGCGAAGCCGATGTGTTCGAGGTGACGCTCGACCCCGGCGCCACGGTTACCTTCGTGGCCGAGCTGTCGGGCGGACAACTGCCCGAGCTCTATCTATGGCAACCGAACGCCTACCGCGACTATGTGAACTCCTTCACCCTGTTCCGTGGCGTGGTGCTCGGCGTTGCGTCGCTGGCGGCGGTGTTCCTCACTATCATGTTCGTAGTCAAGGGCCGGGGCATCTTCCCCGCCACCGCCGCCTTTGCCTGGGCGGTGCTGATCTACCTGCTGATCGATTTTGGCGTGCTCGGTCGTGTGCTGGGTGTGCCCGCTGGGGGCATGCAACCGCTGCGCGCCGCGGCCGAGGCCGGCATAGCCACCACTCTGGCCGGTTTCCTCTTCATCTACCTAAACCTTCATCGCTGGCATCTGCGCTTCATTCACCTGGCGCTTGGTCTGGCCGCGCTGTTCCTGGCCCTGTTCGCCTTCGCCTTCTTCCAGCCGGCCATTGCCGCAACTATCGCGCGCCTGGTGCTGGCCCTGCTGGGCGGATCGGGCTTCTTCCTCATCCTGTTGCTGGCGCTTCGCGGCTATGACCGTGCCGTGCTGCTGGTGCCGACCTGGATCATCCTGATTTCCTGGCTGTTCTATTCGTGGCTCGTGGTGACAGGGCAGGTGTCCAACGACGTGGCGCAACCCGCCGTGGGCGGCGGGCTGGTGCTGATCGTCATGCTGCTCGGTTTCACCGCAGTGCAGCACGCCTTTTCCGAGGGGCAGGTGTCGATCGGTACCCTTTCCGAGGTCGAGCGTCGGGCCCTGGCCCTGACGGGCTCTGGCGACTTCGTCTTCGACTGGAATATCGAGCGCGACCGCGTCGCTGTCAGCGACGAACTCGCCACGCGCCTGGGCGAGAAGCGCGGTGCGCTGCGCGGCGCTATCAAGCGTTGGCTCGATCGTGTCCACCCCGATGATCGCGATCGCTTCCGCACCGCCTTCGACACGCTGGTGGAACTGCGCCGCGGTAAGGTTTCGGCCGATATGCGCATCGCCGGCCACGACGGCAGCTATCGCAGCTTCCGCATGCGCGTTAAGCCCGTGCTCGGAGGCGACGGACAGGTCAACCGTATCGTCGGCACGCTGCAGGATGTGACGGAAGACCGGGCCGCCCGCGAGCGCCTGCTGCATGATGCGGTCCACGATAGTCTCACCGGCCTGCCCAATCGGCAGCTCTTCCTTGATCGCCTCGAGCGCGCTTTGGTCCGCGCCCGCACCCCGGGCGGCACCAAGCCGGCGGTGTTCCTCATCGATATCGACCGCTTCATGGAGCTCGAGGAGCGCATCGGCCATTCGGCCGCCGACTCCGTGCTACTCGCCATCTCCCGCCGCATCGCGCGCATCATGCGGCCGCTCGACACCGTGGCCCGAGTGACCGGCGACCAGTTTGCGGTGATCCTGGCGTCCGAACAGGCCGCCGGCAAGATTGCCGAGACGGCCGAGCAGATCCGCAAGGCGCTCAAGGCGCCGTTCAATTTCGGCGACCGGGACCTGTCACTCTCGGCCTCGATCGGCGTCACCATTTACGACAGCAACCCCGCTTCGGCTGCCGACGTGCTGCGCGATGCCGAACTGGCCATGTACTACGCCAAGCGCCTGGGCGGCGACCGCATCGAGGCTTACCGCGCCTCGGCCCGCTCCATCGCCGCCTATAATCGCGCCAGCGAGGAGGATCTCGAGCGCGGCATGAAGCAGGGCGAACTGCATGTGCAGTTCCAGCCCGTCACCGATATCCAGACCGGCCAGATCGCCGGCGCCGAAGCACTGATGCGCTGGATCCACCCGACCCGCGGCGTCGTCAGTCCCGATGAGTTCGTGCCCCTGGCTGAGCGCTCGGGTCAGATCGAGAAGCTGGGCCGGCTCGCCTTCGAGCAATCCGCCGCCCAGGCCAAGGATTGGATGACGGCATTCGGCCTGCCCGAAGAGTTCTTCATTTCGGTCAACCTCTCCCCCACGCAGCTGGCCACCGAGACGCTGCTCAACGACATGCGCAGCCTTGTCAGCCAGGACAAGGAATTGGCCAGCCACCTCAAGCTCGAGATTACCGAGGGTCAGGTGATGACCAATCCCGAGCATTCGGCCTACATGCTGCAGGCCCTGCGCAGCCTGGGCCTTGGCTTGGCCCTGGACGATTTTGGCACCGGTCACTCATCGTTGAGTTACCTGCATCGCTTTCCATTCGACACGATCAAGATACCGGCTGCCTTCGTAAAGATGGGCGAGGCCAATGGCATGGCGCACACCCAAAGCCCGATCATCCGTGCGGTGGTATCGCTCGCAGTCGATCTGGACTTGATGGTAATTGCCGAAGGCGTCGAAACGCTCGATGAGATCGAGCGCCTGCGCCAGCTCAATTGCCGCTATGCCCAGGGCTTCGCCTTTGGCGCGGCGATGACCGGCGCCGAGCTGGGCAAGAAACTGGCCGCCCAGATGGGCCGCTAGCAGCCGTCAGGCATGCCCGGCATCGGGGCTCAACGTGGCCCTGGTGATATGCAGGCTAGCCAGCGCGGCCTCGTATCGATCTTGCACGGGCGTTTCGAACACCAGCTCCCGGCTGAACGGCGCGGTGAGCCAGCCATTGTTCCCGATCTCGTTTTCCAACTGGCCGGCGCTCCAACCGCAGCAGCCCAGCGCGAACAGCGATGAGCGCGGCGCCGGTCCGAAGGCCATCGCCTTGAGCACGTCCACGGTGGCCGTCAGCGACACGCCCGATGTCACCGGATAGGTATTGCCGCTGTGATAGTCCGAAGAATGCAGCACGAAGCCGCGCCCCTTCTCCACCGGACCGCCGCGCATGACGGCGCGCTGCCGGATCGAATCGGGCAGGCGGATCACCGCATCCGGGTCGCCCAGATCGAGTTCATCCAGGACATCGGCAAAGCGCAGATTGGCCAGTTCATGATTGACCACCAGCCCCATGGCACCCTCCTGGCCGTGGCCGACGAGCAGGATGACGCTTTCAGCAAATCGCTCGTCGCCCATATCGGGCATCGCGACCAGGAATTGTCCTTCAAGTGAGTTCATGCCGGCGATTGTAGGCGTCGCTGGGTGGTATGCCAAGTTACGGTGCCCGACCATGCTTCACGAAGGCATGATGGGTCATCAGCTATTTCTAAACCCGATCCTGCGCTAATGCCTTTCCTCATGCGTCCCCTCGTTGTCACCGCCCTCAGCCTTGCTCTGATTGCCGCCCCCGTCCAGGCGGGCGAAACGGCCTGGCAAGAGGTTGCGCCCGGCGTGAAGCTGCGGTTGATCAGCACCGGTCAGGTCAAGGCCAACGGCACTACGCTTGTTGGTATCGAGATCGACATGCCCGAGACCAGCAAGACCTACTGGCGTGTTCCCGGCGACACCGGCTTCGTGACCGAACTGGATTTCACCGGTTCGACCGGCGTACTCGGCCACCAGATCCTGTGGCCCTATCCCAGCAGACACGAGACGGCGGACTATCTCGACTATGCCTATTTCGGGCCCACCGTGCTGCCCGTGGAACTGACCGTCGAGCCGGGCTCGCCGCAGGCGGAGCTCAGCGCCGTCCTCGGTATCTGCTCCGATATCTGCATCCCCGCCCAGGCCCATTTCTCCCTGCCGCTTGCCGACACGCAGCCCGATCGGCCCAATGGCCTACGTATTCGTCAGGCCCTCGCCACCACCCCGATGGAATGGCAGGGCGACCCCCAGCCGATCGGCGATGTGGACCTGTTGCCCGAAAGCGGCGTGCTGGCCGTTCATGTGGGCGATCCCGAACTCGATCCGGCCTCGCTCATCGCCGCGACCGATAGCGGCGAGCCACTCTTTGGCACGCCGCAAAAAAGCCCGGAACCGAACCTAGTGCTCATCCCGATCCTGGGCAAAGCCGATGAATTGGCCTTGGAAAATCAGCCTGTTCGGCTCACATTCCTCACGGGCATGGGGGCCTTCGAGGTCGAGCGCACCGTCAAGGTGCCGCAGACCGATTGAGCGGTGCGAGGGGGAAACGGCCTTTAGGCCTTGTCGGCGGCGCCAAAGCCGCTTATCCCGATTGCACCTGAGACCGAAGACTGGCCTCCCCCGGGGGACCGAATGCATGGGGCATATCCGTCTATGATCGATCGCGGCAGTCCGGTCCCGTCCGTGCGGGTCAAGCTCATCGGCGCCGACGGCGCCACGGACACAACCAGCGACGCGGTCCTTGGCAGCGGCCTTGTGGTGCTGTTCGCCGTACCTGGCGCTTTCACGCCCACCTGCCACGTCAATCACCTGCCGGGTTTTCTGGCCAATGAGGCCAAGCTCAAGGCCGCCGGTGTCAGCCGCATTGTCTGCGTCTCGGTCAACGACCATCACGTGATGAAGGCCTGGGCGGAGACGTCGGGCGCCCTTGGCCACATCGACTTTATCGCCGACGGCAATGCCGAGCTCGCTGAAGCGCTTGGGCTTGCCAAGGACATGTCCGGGTTCGGCATGGGTAAGCGGTTCGCCCGCTCGGCGGTGCTGATCCGCGACGGCATCGTCGATGCTGTGTTCGTCGAGGATGGACCTGGGGTCAATGCCAGCGGTGCTCCCGCCATCCTCATGGCGCTCGAAGCCGCCAGAAGCTAGTGTTTGCGTCAGGAGATCGCCCAATGAACCAGCCCCTTTCCCTGATGCTGCGCCTGTCGGCCGCCTGCGCCACCGCGACGCTGCTCGGGGCCTGCTCGATGGGCAGCATGTTCGGCGGAGGCAATGCCGCGCAGAACCAGCAGTTGCAGAATGCCACCGCGACGCCCGCTGCAGTCGCCCAGGCCCAGACCAGTGCCTTGCCGGCGATCGCCACTGAATGCCCGCCGATCCGCGTGCGCCCGGGCAGCGAGGCAATGTTCTACTACGGCAATGGCCGCACCGGCGACGCCAAGGCCCTGCAATACCAGGGCGTCATCGACGAAACGTCGCGCAATTGCGTGGTGTCCAATGGCCTGATCACGGTCAATATGGGCGTGGTCGGCCGCGTCCTGCTTGGGCCCGCCGGCAACCAGACCAGCGTCAACGCGCCGATCCGCTTCGCCGTGGAGCGTGATGGCCAGGCGGTTTTCTCCGAGAAATACACGTTGCCGGTCGCGATTGCAGCTCCGGCCCGCTCGGCCGAATTCGTCAAGGTCATCGAAAACGTCGCCATTCCCTATCTGGGTGGCGAGGAAATCACCATCTGGGTGGGCTTCGACACCCGCGGCTGACATGGCGTCAGTATCGGTGAGGAATACGGCCCGCGGACAAGTCCGCGGGCTTGTTTAAGCGGATACCCCCACCCAACCTCCCCCCGATAGGGGGAGGAGCTCAGCTGTGGGCTGGGCAAAATCGTGGAAAGCCACGATGGGGTTCCTCCCCATTTTCAGGGGGAGGCTAGGAGGGGGTACTCTTCCTTACTCCGCCGCCTTCAGCGTCTCGGCGGGGCGTTCCCATTTGAGGATCGGCTGGCGGGCGGCGCGAGTCTCGTCGAGACGGCGGCGCGGCGCCTTGAGGGGAGCGGAGGTGAAGCGTTCCCTGTTGCCCGCCTTGGCGTCGGCGGCCAGCTCTTCCATCACGTCACAGAAATGGTCGAGCGTCTGCTTGCTCTCGCTTTCGGTCGGCTCGATCAGCATGGCGCCATGCACCACCAGGGGGAAATACATGGTCATGGGGTGGAAGCCCTCGTCGATAAGCGCCTTGGCGAAATCGAGCGTGGTAATGCCCGTACCGGCGAGGAAGCTGTCGTCGAACAACGCCTCATGCATGGTGGGATAATCGCCGAACGGCACGGAGAAGGCGTGGGTGAGGCGTGCCTTGATATAGTTGGCGTTGAGCACCGCATCCTGCGCTGCCTGCGCCAGACCGTCGCCGCCATGGCTGAGCATGTAGGTCAGGGCACGCACATACATGCCCATCTGGCCCTGGAAGGCGGTGACGCGACCAAGCGCCTCGCCCTCCATATGCTCGACCAACTCCAGCCCGTTGTCGCCTTTGCGCACGAATGGCACCGGCGCGAACGGCGCCAGCGCTTCCGACAGCACCACCGGACCGGCACCGGGACCACCGCCGCCATGCGGCGTCGAGAATGTCTTGTGCAGGTTGATATGCATGGCGTCGATGCCGAGGTCGCCCGGCCGCACCACGCCCATGATGGCGTTGAAATTTGCGCCATCGCAGTAGAAGAACGCTCCGGCCGCATGCACGGCCTCGGCAATCTCGATGACCTGGGGCTCGAAGAGACCGCAGGTATTGGGATTGGTCAGCATGATCGCCGCCACGTCAGGCGACAGCGCATCCTTCACGGCTTGCACGTCGACCGTGCCGTCCGCGCGCGCCGGGATCGGCTTGACGGTATAGCCCAGGAAGGCCGCGGTGGCCGGATTGGTGCCATGGGCGCTTTCGGGCACCAGCACCACCTTGCGGTGGCTCTGGCCGGCTGCGTCCTGCGCCGCCTTGATGGCCATCATGCCCAGCAGCTCGCCATGGGCGCCGGCCTTGGGCGTCAGCGCCACGGCGGCGGTATTGGTCAGCGTCATCAGCCAGTGCGACAGCTGCTCCATCAGCTCCAGCGCGCCCTGCACCGTCGACACCGGCTGCAGGGGATGGATGTCGGCGAAGCCGGGCAGGCGGGCCATCTTCTCGTTGAGGCGCGGATTGTGCTTCATCGTGCACGAGCCCAGCGGATACATGCCGCTGTCGATCGAGTGGTTGAGCCGGCTGAGGCGCACATAGTGGCGCATCGCTTCGGGCTCGGTGAGCCCTGCCAGGTCGAGCGGCAGCTTTCGCTCGAAGCCGCCGAGGCGGCTGGTCGAAATCTCGACATCGGGCAGGTCGACGCCCGAATGTTCGGTATCGCCGATTTCGAATAGCAGCGGTTCGTTCGGCAGCAATGCCGAGCCGGAGGTGAAGGCAAAGCCCGACGACGTGCCCACGCCGGTGGGGCGGCCCTGGTTGTTCAGCGCCATCAGCGGTCTCCCTCATCATTGTAATTCGTGAAGAGCCAGACCGAGGTGTAGTCGGGGTTTTCCACCACCTCGCCTGTCGTCGTTAGGGAATGAGCGCCTGGCCCGGCCGCAACGAACGCGCCCGGATCGGGCGGAAGAAGGAAGCTGTCTCCGGCTCGCTGGCCCTCAAGGGCCAATTCTATGCCCCGATTTGGGCGGACGGCTACGACGCGTCCGTGGATTTCCCGGCGCGCTACAACCGCACCGTCTCGATCCTGCTCCGTGATCCTTGCAATCACCAGCTTGCCGTGCGCTGCACGTGCAAAAGCGATCCACTTCTCATCACCAATTTCTGCAGCGAGGGCAGCGCAGAGCGCGGCGATATCGGTATCGGTGGTGAGTTCAGTGGCGGCCAGCACGATCAGGTTGGCGACATCTGGATTATCAGGCTCCAGCCGGCTGACCGGCACGCCACCCAGAATGCCGCGCTTGGCCAGCCGCTCGATGAGATCTGCGGCCGGTTGCGACGTGCGGATCGTCATTTCGTTGAAGAACGTCTTGTTGAGCACCTCAACGCCCGGCACCGCGGCCAGCGCATCGGCCAGCTTGCAGGCATTGGCGTGGTTCAGCCGCGCCAGGCGGGTGAACCCGGCTTCGCCCAACAGGCCCATATGGATCGAGAAGGCCAGGGCGCAGAGTCCCGAATTGGTGCAAATGTTGCTGGTCGCCTTCTCGCGGCGGATATGCTGTTCGCGGGTCGACAGCGTCAGCACGAACCCGCGCTGGCCCTCGGCATCGACGGTTTCCCCGCAGATGCGACCCGGCATCTGCCGGATGAATTCCTTGCGCGTCGCCAGGAGGCCCAGATAGGGCCCGCCGAAATTGAGCGCATTGCCGATCGACTGGCCCTCGGCCACCACGATATCGGCGCCCAGTGCGCCCGGTGCTTCAAGCAGGCCGAGGGACACGACTTCAGTAATGAGGACGATCAGCAGCGCGCCCTTGGCATGGGCGGCATCGGCCGCAGCCTTCATGTTGCGCAAGTGGCCATAGAAATCCGGCGTCTGGATAACGATGGCTGCGGTGGTTTCGTCGATATGGTCGAGAATATCGCCCTGGCCTTCGGGCGAGGCCGAGAGGCATTCAAGATCGGCGTCGTCCTTGAGATAGGCTTTCACCACATCGCGATAATGCGGGTGAAGGCCGCCCGACAGCACCACCTTGTTGCGGCGAGTCAGGCGCCGCGCCATCAGCACGGCTTCGGCAGTGCCGGTCGAGCCATCGTAAAGCGACGCGTTGGCCACATCCATGCCGGTGAGCTTGGCCACCTGCGTCTGAAATTCGAACAGCATCTGCAGGGTGCCCTGCGAGATTTCCGGCTGGTAGGGCGTATAGGCGGTGAGCCATTCCGAACGCTGGATCAGGTGATCGACCGTCGCGGGCACATGATGGCGATAGGCGCCCGCGCCGACGAAGAACGGGCCATCGGCGCCCGCACGGTTCTTGCCAGCCAGGGCTCGCATGTGGGCTTCGACCAGGAATTCGGGGCTATGGGCGGGCAGGCCGAGATCGAAGTTCTTGAGGGCCTTGGCGGGCACGGCACTGAACAGGGCATCGATGTTAGCGGCGCCGATAGTGCCGAGCATCTCGGCGCGTTCGTGTTCGGAATGGGGAAGATAGCGCATGTTTGTCCGTTACTTGGTCAGGTCGGAATAGGCCGCGTCATCGAGGAGGCCATCGATCTCGCCGGCATCGGATATGGCGATCTTGTAGATCCAGCCGCCCGCCGTCGGGTCGGAATTGATCAGGCCTGGCTCGCCCGAAAGCGCATCGTTGACTTCGGTCACGGTGCCCGAGACCGGGGCGTAGATTTCCGAGGCGGCCTTGACGGATTCGACCACGGCGGCCTCGTCGCCTTTCTTCAGCACTTTGCCGACGGCGGGCAGTTCGACGAAGACGATGTCGCCCAAAGCTTCCTGGGCATAGGGCGTGATGCCGACAATGCCGGTCGAGCCCTCGACGCGGATATATTCGTGGTCAGGGGTGAACTTGGTGGTCATGGCTGGCCTCTCAACTGGCTTTGGCTTTGCGGAAATAACGATGCGGCACGAAGGGTGTGCTGGTGACTTCGGCGGGTTGCAGGCGCCCGCGCACCGACACCTGCAATTTCGTGCCTGGGTTGGCATAGGCCGGCGGCACGAAGCCCAGGGCGATGGCACGGGCCAGGCTCGGCGCAAAGCCGCCGCTCGTCACCCGGCCGATCACGGCGCCGCTGCCATCTAGGATTTCGGCGCCCTCGCGCGCCGGAGCGCCTTCGACGAAGAGGCCCACGCGAATGCGCTTAAGGTCACCAGCAAATTCCTTGATGATGCGCGCCGCGCCGGGAAAGTTGGCGGCCTCGCGGCGCCGCTTGGAGAGGGCGAAGTTGAGCCCGGCTTCGATGGGCGAAACGGTTTCGTCGAGGTCATGGCCATAGAGCGGCAATCCGGCCTCGAGACGCAGCGAGTCGCGGGCGCCAAGGCCGATTGGCTTGACGCGCTCGTCGGCAAGCAGGGCGTCCCAGAGCTGCACGGCCTTTTCGACCGAGCAGAGAATTTCGCAGCCATCTTCGCCGGTATAGCCCGAGCGGGCGATGATGAGCTTGCTGCCGTTCCAGTCGAACGGCCCATAGTGCATGAAGCTTAGCTCGCTGACGCCCGGGACGATGGTTTCGAGCACCGCGACTGCTTCCGGGCCCTGCAGGGCCAGCAGCGCGCCGTCATCGGCGCGGGTCAGCTTGGCCTTGTCACCGGCGGCCTTGGCGATGATGGCGAAATCATTGTCCTTGGTTCCGGCATTGACCACGATGTAGAGCGAGCCGGGAAACAACGGCGAACGGCCGATCATCAGGTCATCGATGGCCCCGCCGTTTTCGTTCAGCAGCAGCGTGTAGCGCACCTGGCCGGGCTTGAGCCCCTTGATGTCGCCGCAGACCAGCGGTTCGATCAGCGCCGCGACGGCTGCGTGATCGGCCTCGGCATCGCCGGTGGGATTGGTGAGCGTCAGGAAGCTTGGGCCCATGTGGGAGACGTCGAACAGGCCGGCATGCTCGCGCGTCCATTTGTGCTCGGCGATGATGCCGGCGGGGTACTGCACCGGCAGCGAATAGCCGCCGAACGGCACCATGCGCCCGCCGAGTGCGACGTGACCCGCATCGAGCGGAACGGTCTTGAGGGATGTTTCAGGCTCTGACACGCGGACTCTCCGACAAAAGGGCACGATGAGCGTCCATCGGGACGCCGTCCATGCCCCCTCTGTCCCGCGAACCTGAGAGATTCCCGACCGCCTATGGATCGGTTGCTCCTTCGGTGAGGCGTTCTAAGCCTGCTTTCCAGAGTTGTCGGCTGACACGCGGTCCTTTTGCCTGAGAGTTTCCGGGGCGGTTGCTCCTTCGGCGCTGGAGGGAACCAGTCTCTCCCGCAGTCGAGGTCACCATGGTGGAGATTCCGGGGGGCGTCAATCGCGAGAAATGCGCCCGTACAGGAATTACGCGACGATCTCGCAGTAAGTTTGGCACTTCGGCGGATCATGAGGACAAGTTTTGGTCGGGGCGGCGATGGCCCGCAAAAGATAAGGGCAGGCCTTGCGACCCGCCCTCAAAATCCCGATGCCGTAGCGCTTAGTTCAGGCGGTTGCCGACGTCGGCGATCGCCTTGTTGACGACGTCGCCGCCCTTGCGGTTCATCTCGTCGGTCAGCACCAGGCGAGCCGCCTCGATGGCGACGTCGGCCGAGCGGGCACGCACTTCGGCGACGGCCTGGGCCTCGGCCTGGGCGATCTTGTCTTCCACGGCCTTGGTGCGGCGGGTGACGAGGTCGTTGAGCGACACCTGGGCCTCGGCGGTGAGGCGGGTGGCTTCTTCCTTGGCCGCAGCAATGATGCCTTCGGCCTCCGCTTCGGCGGCAACGCGCTTCTGCTCATATTCGACGAGCAGGGCAGCAGCCTCTTCGCGGAGCTTCTTGGCTTCTGCGAGGTCGGAAGCGATCTTGGCGATCTGCTTGTCGAGCATGTTGCCGATGATGGCAGGGATGCCGAAATAGAGCGCGATCGCGACAAAGATGACCAGCGCGACGGTGGCGTAGAAAGTGTTATCGAGCCATTCCATCGGGCTTACTCCTTGGCCTTGGCGACCGCGGCGCGGACGCTGTCGGCGGACACGTCACCCACGAGCTGGGTCACGACGGTCTGGGCCGTTTCCGTGGCGATCTCGTCGACATGGGTTAGGGCTTCCGCCTTGGTCGCCTGGATGCGGGTCTCGGCGGCTGTCACCTTGGCGGTGAGGTCGGCCTCCACGGCGCTGCGCTTGGCAGCCAGGTCAGCCTGAATAGCCTCGCGGGTCTCATTGGCAATGCCCTGAGCCTTGGACTTGGCCGCGGCGAGCGCCGCTTCGTAGGCAGCAATGGCAGCGTCGGTCTTCTGGCGCGAGGCATCGGCCGCCGCGAGGTCGGCATCGATGATGCCCTTGCGGTTGGCCAGGATGCCGCCGATGCGAGGCAGGGCCACGCGGCTCATCAGCAGGTAAAGCGCGCCAAAGGTGATGGCGAGCCACAATAGCTGCGAGGGGAATGTCGCCGGATCGAAGGGCGGGAACACGCCTGAGCCATGTTCCTCACCGCCATGGGCTTCGGTCGTGGCATGGGTATCGGCGGTCGGATCGGCATGAGTGGCGTCGGTGGCGTGTTCGGCGCCTTCGACGTGCTCTTCGGCCGGTGCAGCCGCTTCTTGGGCGTAGGCTTGCGTTACCATCAGGTGAGGTCCCGTTAAATCCGGTCAGCCGGCCAGGGGCCGGTGAAGTGCGCGCAGCCGGAACTGGTCCCGGCTGCGGAAGATCGTCATCGAGCCTGAATTAGGCGACGAACAGCAGGATCAGGGCAACCAGGAACGAGAAGATGCCCAGAGCTTCGGTCACGGCGAAGCCGAAGATCAGGTTCGAGAACTGGCTGGGGGCGGCCGACGGGTTGCGCAGGGCGCCCGACAGGAAGTTGCCGAAGATGTTGGCCACGCCGATGGCGGCGCCAGCCATACCGAAACAAGCAATACCGGCACCGATGAACTTTGCGGCTTCAGCTTCCATTTTTTAGTCCTTTCAAGCGACTTTTAGCGGGGGTTCTGGCGGAACAGCCCGCCGTGACTGGTAGATTAGTGAGACGGGTGGATCGCGTCGTTGAGATACATGCAGGTCAGGACGGCGAAGACATAGGCCTGAACGGCACCGACGAGAAATTCCAGGCCAGTGAGCGCAATGGCCATGATCAGCGGCAGCGCCGAACCAAGAATGCCGAGGAAACCCAGGCTGCTCATGGTGACGATGAAACCGGTGAAGACTTTCAGTGTGATGTGGCCGGCCAGGATATTGCCGAACAGACGCACGGAGAGCGAGATCGGGCGGCTCATGAACGAGATGAACTCGATCGGCGCCACGATGGGAAGGATATAGCCGGGCACGCCGGACGGCACGAACAGCTTGAGGAACTTCGGGCCGTTCTTGACGAAGCCGTAGATCACCACGGTCAGGAAGACCAGCATCGACAGCGCGAAGGTGACGATGATGTGACTGGTGACGGTGAAGAAGTAGGGCACCATGCCCAGCATGTTGGCCACGAAGATGAAGGTGAACAGGCAGAAGACCAGCGGGAAGAACTTCATGCCGGCGGTGCCGGCAGCACTTCTGACCATATTAGCCACGAACTCGTACATGAGTTCCGACAGCAGCTGGGCGCGGCCCGGAACCAGGCTCTTCGAACCGGTGCTGAGGATCAGGTAAAGCGAGATGATCGCCACGGTGGCGACCATGAACAGCGAGGAGTTGGTGAAGGCGAAGGTGACGCCCGAACCTTCGGTGCCGTCACCACCCAGGGTGAACAGCTTGAAGATGTCCTGGATGACGAATTGGTGGATCGGATCAGTACCGGCCAAGTTGGAACCCTCTAAACGTCATCATTTGTCTTCTTCTTCGTCTTCCACGTCCGGACCCATATCGGATCCCGGCGGCGGGGGAGGCGAAGCGGCATTCATCTGCGCCACCACACGGGTGACATTGAGTATTCCAGCGGCGAAGCCCACCAGGAACATGATGAGCAAGCCCCAGGGGCTGGTTCCCAGACCAAGATCGATGAGATAGCCGAGTACGCTACCCACCAGAATCGCGGCGATGAACTCGGTGCCGATGCGCAAACCGCGCGCCAGTCCCGTCATCTCCGGGGAGGCGTCTCTCGAGGCTCTATTGTCCTCGATCTCGCGTTCCCGCTTGGCCGAGGCGATGCGTGATGCAAGATCGCGCGTCACCCCTTTGGCGCTGTCCGGCTGACCTTCGGTATCTTGCGGTTTTGCCATCCGCTCGCTCCCCTTGGCCGGCTGTTTTCCCGGAATTCCGGGTACGCCCTTTTAGTCGCGCGCAACATAGTGGTGGGGTTTCCGAGTGTCAAGACAACCTCACCGGCCATAAGCCATTGATCTATAATAGGAAATCGGCTTGTCGCAGGGGTGCGGCATGCTGTCCACAGGCGATCGTGGCGAAGTCGGGGCAGGGATCGGGGGATTCTGCCGGCCCTCACGCATGACTTGGCGCCGCCACGGCGTGGACCGGGCGGTTGTTGCGACTGGGCCGTATGCCCAAGAGGGCAACGGGCGAACCCCGAGACGGCTTTCGCCTCTTAGGAATAAAAAAGTGAGACGCAAGCCGTCTCGGGGTGCCGGTTTTTGGAGCACCACCGGGCCGGTCGCGCACACGCTCCCGTCCGAGCTAGAAGCTGTGGGACAGGCAAAACCCCCACCCGGCCCACCCCGCCACTGTTCCCGCCGTCCGGGCGTAGCCCGAATGGCCTTCTCACCTAAAATCGCTCTACTGGAGCGATTTTGCCTGCGGCCGGCTCGAAGCCTGCAGGCCGCCGTGTGGGGTGATGGGGAGAGAATACGGGAGGAGTTCGGGGCGGGAATAAGTTATCTTCCCATCCAGGAAGGACCCAGCGTGTGTTCCGCCCGCGGGGCGTTCAAAGCGGTCCGTGGACGGACGGGTCGGGCTTGCCCTGCCACACCAGGCGGTAAACGGCGCCTTGCCGCACCGACTGCACCGCGGCCGGTCGCAGGGCGGCAATACAGGTGCCGCTGACATGGCGCACCGAGGGATAAATGATGCCATTGAGGCCTTGTGCCCGTGCGCCATCGGCCAGCGCATTGCCCACGGGGTAGGCCGTTGCTGCCTCGCCGCCCAGAGCGGGATGATGCGGTCGCTGGCGCAGGTCGAGGAATTCACCCGCCAGGCTGCAGAACATTTCCGCATATTCGACGACGGCGTTGAAGTCGCCGGCATCGGCCAGCGCATTGGTGAGGTGATAGCTCACTTCGCGCAGGCAGGTTTCCACGCTCAGCGCAGCATACCAGGCGCCACGGTTGGCCCCGTTGAAGCGATTGGGTTGGCGCGGCTTGGCGTATGCGAACGAGGCATTGATGAAGCGGGCGTGGGGAACGTCATAGACCAGTTCATTGGCCGCGAGGCCGGAAATGCCCCGGTCCTCGGCCATCAGCCGCGCGCTGGTTGCTCCCTCGATCTCGCCGAGCAGTGCCAGTTCATCGTCGTTGTCGACCAGTGGCCGCAAGACGGCTTCGCGCAGGCGGGCCGTGGTCACGAGCCGGACAGTACGCGGGAACGCCTCGGTGACGACGGGAACGTCGTCGACCGCCAAAGTCACATTCCCCCACGCACGGCATCGACGTGGCGGCGCACATCGAGCATCTGCGGGATGCCACCTCGGATCATGGAGTCCACCGGGGTCAATTGGCCAAACAGCGGTCCCTTGTTGGCAAGGCTAGGCCAGCGATCTGCCATACCGTCTGCGAACAGCAGGTGCAGCCCCTTATAGACCCCGACCAGCGCCGAAATGCGCGTCATCTGGTCTTGGCTGAGCGTCTTGTCCTTGCCGTCCTGCTTGAGCCGCTCCCAAGTGCTTGTCGACACATCCAGCAAGGCCGCCGCCTGCTGACCGGTCAGGCCCCACTGTTCAACGAGGCGGCGATAGGCCTTGAGCGCCACTTTCGACAGTCGGGCCCGATCCGCATCACGCGAAAAGTCTTGTCGCTCGGCAAGTTCGGGGAGGGTTTGGGCAAGGGCGGGCATGTCGGCGTCCATCAAATGATAATGGTTATATATATCAAATGATGGGGGATGTCGAGTGTTCAAGCGCCGGGGCTCAGCTCGCTTCCCGGAAGCTCTCGGCGGTGGTGAGGTCTACCGATACCAGCTGGCTCACCCCACGCTCGGCCATGGTCACGCCGAAGAGGCGATCGACCCGGCTCATGGTGATGGGATTGTGGGTAATGACCATAAAGCGCGTATTGGTGCGCTGGCGCATGCTGTCGAGCAGGTTGCAGAAGCGCTCGACATTGGCGTCGTCGAGCGGGGCATCGACTTCGTCCAAGACGCAGATCGGCGCCGGATTGGTGAGGAACACCGCAAAGATCAGGCTCATGGCCGTCAGCGCCTGTTCGCCGCCCGACAGCAGGGTCATAGTCTGCGGCTTCTTACCGGGCGGGCGGGCTATGATCTCCAGGCCCGCTTCGAGCGGGTCGTCGCTTTCGACAAAGCTCAGTTCCGCGGTCCCGCCGCCGAAAAGGCTGGTGAACAGCTCCTGGAAATGCGCATTGACCTTTACGAACGCGTCGTTGAGCCGGGCCCGGCCTTCGCGGTTGAGCGACTGAATGCCGGTGCGCAGCTTGGCGATGGCCTCGATCAGGTCGTTCTTGTCCTTGACCATCACGTCCAGCTTTTCCTGGACCTCGACGGCTTCCTTCTCGGCAGACAGGTTCACCCCGCCCAGCCGCTCACGCTCAGCCTTGAGCCGCTCGACCTTTTGCTCGGTCGCCGATTCCGAGGGAAGGGCCTCCTCGGCCCGGATACCGGACGCTTCAAGGGTCTTGCTGGCCGGGATATCGAGCGTTTCCTCGATCTGCCGTTCGATCTGCTGGCGCTGCGCGGCAAATCCCTTCATGCGCTCCTCGATGCGGGTGAGCTCGATCCGCGCATTGCCCAACAGGTCACTGGCGGCCTTGAGCGCCTTGTCGGCTTCGCGATAACCCGATTGCGCGACATTGAGATTGTCGCCAGCGGTGCGGTGCTCAGCCTTGGCGACCTCGATCTGGTCTTCAAGCTGGGCGCGCCGGGCGGCAAAGCCATCGGGCGTTTCGGTGACGCTGGCAAGCTGCGCGCTGACTTCGGCGCTACGTTGATCGAGCGTGGAAAGCTGGGCGAGAGCGCCGTCGCGGCGGCGCTGCCAACTTTGCGCATCGCGATCGAGCTGGGCGAGGCGGCTTTCGCGCATGCGAGCGGCAGTCTCGAAGCTGCCGAGCCTGAGCCGGGCCTGGTCGGACCGGTCGCGCGCGGATGACAGCACCGACTGAAGCGCGTCCGCGGCGCGCGCGGACTCGTCCTCGCTGCCCGCGTCGACCAGCGCCTGCTCGGCATCGGCGCGGATGGCTTCGGCTTCCTGAAGGCTGGACGCCAGGCGTATCCGGGCTTCCTCGAGCGCCGACTGGCGAGTGGTGAGGTCGCCGATGGCGCGCTGCGCCTTGTCGACGTCCGACTGCGCGGCGCCAATGGCATGCTGGGCCGCGCGCCAGGCTTCACGCTTGCTGCGTTCGTCCTGCCGAGCCGCGTCGAGGTCGGCGGCTAGGGCATCGACATCGCGCTTCCAGGCATTGCGCTCGCCCTTGCTGCGCGCAATCTCCTCATCAAGATCGGCCAGACGATTGCGCTGGGCCAGACGCTGCGCAGCTGGGCTCGGCGCATCGGCGGCGGAAACAAAACCATCCCAGCGCCACAGTGCGCCGTCCAGCGTCACCAGGCGCTGGCCGGGCTTGAGCGCATGCATCAGGCTGGGGCCGTCGGCGGCGTCGATGAGCCCGATCTGGTCCAGCCGGCGCTTGAGCAGTGGGCTGCCGGTGACGTAGCGCGACAGCGGCTCGGCAGCCTGGGGCAGGGCCGCGTCATCGGTGTGATCCACCGGCACCGACCAATGCATCGGCGCGCCAGCATCGGAACTGGCTTCCAGGTCGTCCCCCAGCGCGGCGCCAAGCGCAGTTTCGTAGCCTGGGGCAACCTTGAGCTGATCGACAATGGCCGGCCAAAGGCTCGTTCCGACATTGAGCATCTTGCCCAAGGTGGCCGCTTCGGCCTCCAGGCGATTGAGCGCCGCCTCGATTTCCGCCAGGCGCGGCCGCGCGGCATCGAGCTTGCTTTGTGCGGCGGCGGTCGCTTCCTCGGCTGTCGTGGCCAGCTGCTCGGCTTCGACAGTGCGCGCCTGCGCCGCGACCAGCGCCGCGCGCTTGAGCGTGAGCGTCCCGTCGGCATCGAGGCTGGCCGCGACGGTTTGCGCCTCGCGCTCCACCTCGGCGACCTGGCTCGTCAGCCGCTGAATGCGGGTGGCGGCGTCCTGCGCGGACCGCTGGGCCTGCGCCCGACGGGCCCGCACCTGCGCCAGTGTGTCCGATGCGGCACGCGCCTCGGTTTCGGCAGCGGTTACGGCCATGCGTGCCGTGTCGGCCTCGGCACGGGCGAGGTCGAAGTCGGCCTGCGCCGCTTCACCTTCCGCTGCAAGGCGAGCCTGCTCCTCGGCATAGGCGGCAAGCGTGCTTTCGGCTTCCGCTACCAGTTCGCGTTCGCGCACGCCGTCGGCGGCCAGTTGGCGGATGCGGTCTTCCAGCTCGGCCCGGCGCTGGTCGGCACGGCGCGCCTCTTCGGCAAGTTGCTCGGCAAGTATCGTGTAGCGCTGCAAAACGGCCCCGGTCACCGCTTCCCGTTCCCGCAGCGGCTGCAAGGCCGCCTCGGCGGCGGCCAGCTTGTTCTGTGCCTGCAGTTCGAGATGGGTCGCATCCGCGAGTTCGCGGATCAGCACGGCATGCTGGGCCTCGGTTTCCTTCTCGGCGAAGCGGGCCGCGACCCAGCGGATATGAAACAGCGTCGCCTCGGCGCGGCGGATGTCGCCCGACAGCGAGCGGTAGCGGGTGGCCAGCCGCGCCTGGCGCTTGAGGGTTTCGAGCTGGGTCTCGACCTGTGCGATGATGTCGTCGACCCGCTCGAGATTGGCTTCGGCGGCGCGCAGGCGCAGTTCGGCCTCGTGGCGGCGTGAATGGAGACCCGAAATGCCCGCGGCTTCTTCGAGCAGGGCCCGGCGTGCGGTGGGCTTGGCAGCGATCAGTTCGCCGATCTGGCCCTGCCGCACCATGGCGGGGGAGTGCGCCCCGGTCGAAGCATCGGCAAACAGCAGTTGCACGTCTCGCGCACGCACTTCCTTGCCGTTGACACGATAGACCGAGCCGGCCTCGCGTTCGATGCGGCGCGTGACTTCGAGCACGTCGGCCGTATTGAGGGCGGCGGGCGCCGTGCGGTCGGAATTGTCGAGGATCAGCGTGACTTCGGCGGAATTGCGGGCCGGGCGGTTGCCGGAGCCCGAAAAGATCACGTCATCCATGCCCGAGGCGCGCATGGCCTTGTACGAGCTCTCGCCCATCACCCAGCGCATGGCTTCGACGAGGTTGGACTTGCCGCAGCCATTGGGGCCGACGATGCCGGTCAGCCCCGGCTCCATCACGAGCGTGGTTTCGTCCGAGAAGGACTTGAACCCATGCAGCTTGAGGCGGGAAAATTTCATGGCAGCGCCACCGGGGCGGCGCTGCCGAAAGGCAGGTTACTGCGCAGGGGTAACGGGCGTTGCAGTCGGCTCGGCCGGCGCCATTGCATCGGCTGCCGGTGCCATGGCGTCGGTAGCGGCCGGAGCAGGCGCTGCCGCAGCAGGGGCGGCAGGCGTCGTGGCCACGAAGTCGGCAGGAACCAGCGGGTCGATCTCGGCAGCGAGCTGCTCGAGCGTCTTGTCACCAGTAAGCGTCTTGCCGTTGACATAGAATGTCGGGGTGCCTGAAAGACCGAATTCACTGAGCGCCTGTTCGCGCAAGGCTTCCATCCCCGTGAATAGGGCCTGATTCGTCAATGCGGCGTCGAAAGTTTCTTGGGTAAAGCCGAGCTGCTTGGCGATTTCGAGAATGGCGTCGCGTGGCGTCTGCGAGGTGGCCCAGGTGTTCTGGGTCTTGAAATAGGTCGCCAGCACGTTGTGGTAGTTGGTGGGGCCGCCGGCCTCGGCCAGCATGAACACGGCGGCGTCGAGCACGTTGCGGACGAACGGGCGGGTGATGAACCTGACCTTGCCGGTATTCACATAGGCTTCGATGAAGGACGGCAGCACATCATTGGAGAAGGCCGCGCAGTGGGGGCAGGTCGGCGAAGCATATTCGATGACGGTGACGGGCGCGGTTTCGCTGCCCTGTACATGGTCCGCGACGTCGCCGGCCGGCGCCATCAGCTTGGCCATATCGATCATGTCGCCTTCTTCAGCGTTGGCGGTGGCGACCCCGCAAAGGCTCAGAGCCGATGCGGCAGCGGCCAGGATGAGGGTGTCACGGCGGGTAAAGTTCACAGCTAACGCTCCTGGTTTGATGTGCGCGACACTACACGGGGCAAATGTGTGGGCAAGTGGGCACATTCATCAACCCGCCGTGAACAGTGCGGTTGCATTGTCGCATGTAATGGCAGGCTACTTCCGCCCCGATCTGCTGGATAGCGCGTGACCCAGTGTCCGCAACGCTTCCCTCAGATCATCATCTGCAACTTCGGCCACCTGGGCCCCGACCTTTGCGATAACGCTCTGGCTCGGTTGAGTGGGGTTTTGCGCCTTCTGCCCTGAACCGGGGGTGAACGGCTCTGCCGACAACTTGACGGCGCTGACCAGCAGAAACCCGAAGTAGCGGTTGATAGCCGCGGCAATCTTTGGACCCTCATGGGCAATGGCCAGGGCATGCCCCGGAACGCAGCGCAGCAACAGGGTCGCGCCCTCGGCGCTGCGCTCGCCCCGCGGCCAGGTTAGCTTGTCGGGAATGGCGACCTGGTCATAGGGCTTTGGCGCCATCACCGCCCAGTGGGTGATGATGTCCCTGCTGGCAAAGCCGCGCTTTTTCAGCACCGGGTCGAGCGCGCCGCTGAGCACGTCGGCGATGTTCAACGTCCGATTGCGACGTTTGGGTTCGGGCAGGTCGTCCTTGGCCATATCGGTGAAGTACGCCCTCGCTATAGATCAGGCAAGGTGCCACGCCCTCGTGGTTCGACAGGCTCACCATGAGGGCTACTACGAGTTTTCAATAGACCTCCTCCGGCGCTGGTCGTGCCTGCGACCTTGTTTGGTGGCCTGGGCGAAGCTATTTGCTTGCCCATGCATCTCCCCAACCCCGCTCCCATCGATGCCCAGGCCGTGCTCGCCTGGTACGACCGCCATGCGCGCGACCTGCCCTGGCGGGTGTCGCCGGCCGACCGGGCGCGCGGCATCCGTCCCGATCCCTACCGGGTGTGGCTGAGCGAGGTGATGCTGCAGCAGACTACCGTGGCGGCGGTGAAGAACTACTTCCTGCGCTTCACCAGCCTCTGGCCGAGCGTCTTCGATCTCGCGGCTGCGCCGCTCGATAGCGTGCTCAAGCAATGGGCCGGGCTGGGCTACTACGCCCGCGCTCGCAACCTGCATGCCTGCGCCCAGGCCGTTGTCCGCGATCATGGCGGAGTGTTTCCCATGACCTCAGCCGGCCTGCAGACCCTGCCCGGCGTCGGCGCTTATACCAGCGCGGCGATAGCCGCGATCTGCTTTGAGGAGCCAATTGCCGTACTCGACGGCAATCTCGACCGCGTGCTGGCGCGCTACTACGCGCTGCCGGTGCCGGTGCGCGTGGCCAAGGACGAGTTGCGCGCGGCATTGCAGGCCGCAGTGCCGCGGAGGGCAGGGGACTTCGCCCAGGCTATGATGGATCTGGGCGCCACCATCTGCGCACCGCGTACCGCCGCCTGTATGCTCTGTCCCATCCAGCCCGGATGCCTGGCCACGAGAACCCTCGATCCGACGATTTATCCGCTCAAGCCGGCCAAGGCCGATCGCCCGGTACGCAAGGGCCACGCCTATGTGATGGTCGATGCGGATGGCGATGTGTATCTGCAGAGCCGCCCGGCCAACGGCCTGCTTGGCGGGATGACCGAAGTGCCGGGCTCGGCCTGGTCGCCTGAATTGGGCGAAGTCGCCTATCCGGTCGCCGGCGATTGGAAACATCGCGGCCAGGTCGTGCACGTCTTCACCCATTTCCGCCTCGAGCTTGAAGTGTGGTCCGCCTTGGTCGACCCCGACGGCCTCGAAGACGGCTGGTGGGCAGGGCGCAGCGCGCTGGCGGATGAGGCCCTGCCAACGCTGTTTCGCAAGGTCCTGGCAATTGCGGGCGTCGACTGACGACGCTCAGGCAGCCTGTTCACGCGCGCCGGATGGTTCCGGCTGCTCGGCGGAGGGGTCCGCCTCGACCCGGTTTCGTCCCGCGGCCTTGGCGCGATAGAGCGCGTTGTCGGCCCGAATGAAGGCGCTGGCGGGTGGCTGGCTCGGCTGGTACGCGCCGATGCCGAAGCTGGCGCTGAGCCGCTCGGTGGCCCCAAGCACCGGATGGGCCAGTTCGTTGAAGCGCCGACGGATCATTTCCGCCACATCCCGGGCATCCGCAGCGCTGGCGCCTGGCAGAAGCAGTGCGAATTCCTCGCCGCCAATCCGTCCCGCCTGATGTCCGGTGCGCTCGATCAGTGCGGCGAAAGCCTTGATCACGGCGTCGCCGATCTGATGGCCGTATCGATCATTGACCAGCTTGAAGTGGTCGAGGTCGCAGAAGATCACCGCGCCACCGGCCGGACCGGCCTGACCCGCCATCGCGTCGATCGCACGGCGGTTCAACAAGCCCGTAAGCCCATCGCGTTCCGACTGCTGCTGGTAGGTGGCGATGGTGTCGGCGATGATCGAGGAAATCACCAATGCAATGATGCCCAGTGTTACCAGGCTCTCGACGGCAAGAAGGGTCAACTCCACTACCGAGCCGTTGTAGTCCGAAAACCCAACGTCCGGCCCGAAGTAAAAGGCAATCAGCGGCAACCGCGCCGCCCGCAGCAGGGTCAGTGCCCCCACGACCAGCAGCAGCGAAACGTCAAGCATGCGCCACTTGATGCCGCTCAGGATGCGAAGGGCCGCATCGGTCATCGCCAAGGTGCAGGCAAGCTGGACGACGATGACCTGGAAGAAGAAGGGGGCGCCCGCCACAAAAAGCCCCACGGCAACCGCACACAGAGCGGAGAATGCCGCAAGATATGCCTGCCGCAGCCGTTTGTCGGGCATCAAGCAGTAGATCGTGTTGTTCGCCAGCCAGAAGCCGAATGGCGCCAGCACCATGGCGGAGACGAATTCGAGCGGTGTTCCGGCGGCGAAGGTGAGCAGCAGCGTTTGCGTGGTCCCGACAGCCAGTGCTGCGGCCACCCAGGCCAAAGGCACGTTTCGCTGCAGTGCCAGGCTGGCAACGGCGCAAAGCAGGGCCAGCAGGCCCAGCACGCCGGCAATGACAATATTGAGGCCCACGGTGGCAGTCACGGCAGCGTCCCTTGCGCACGACGCGCGCATGGTGGGGCCAGGCGGTTAACAACGCACTTCGAGCCGGCACAATTCCGAAATGCGGCCAGCTGAATTGTCTCGACGCAGGCGTTGACAAGCAGGGGGCTATGCCTGACCCTAGCGCCATGACCTGCCGCACCGCCAAGCTCAACGCATCGAAAAAAGCCCCCTTCCGGGGCTGATGGTCGTCGCGCGCAGGTTTTAGCAAGCACCGAGATCAGATTGACCCCGCCGGTTTCGACGGGGCTTATTCGTGCGCGCTCCGTCTCCGGCCCTGAGGAGACACATATGGAACGCCAGCATTCCCTTTCCGGCCTTTGGCTGCCGCTCATCACCCCGTTTCGCGATGGGCAACTCGACACGCCTTCGCTGCGCCGGCTGGTTGCCCACTATGCCGCACAGCCGATCGACGGTTTCATCCTGGGTGCGACGACCGGGGAAGGCATGTCGCTCGACGATGACGAAATCCGCGCCTTGCTGGCTATTACCCGCGCGGTCCTCGCCGATGCAGGTCGGCCAATCCCGATCTATCTGGGACTTTCGGGAAGCGATACGCGCAAGCTGATCAAGACGTTGCAGCATGTCCAGGACTGGGGGGCGGATGGCTACCTGGTCGCCTGCCCCTACTACACGCGACCGTCCCAGCGGGGCCTGTTGGAGCACTTCTCGGCGCTGGCAGATAGTGCAGATCGGCCGATCCTGATCTACAACATCCCCTACCGCACAGGCGTCAACCTGGGGAACGAGACCATGTTGCGCCTGGCGGAGCGCACCAACATCGTCGGGGTCAAGGATTGCTGCGCCGACCCGGCCCAGACCTTCGACCTCATCCGCCACAAGCCATCGGGTTTTGCCGTGCTGACCGGCGAGGACCCGCATTTCTATAGCGCCCTGAGCAGCGGCGCCGACGGCGCCATTCTGGCCTCGGCCCATGTTTATACTTCAGGCTTTGCCGGCATTGGCGACAAGCTCTCCGCAGGCGATCAACCCGGCGCGCTGGCCGACTGGCGGCGGCTTGCCGACATCCCCCGCCTGCTGTTTTCCGAACCCAGCCCCGGTGCGATCAAGCACTGGCTCTGGCGCACCGGCCTGATCGACAGCCCGGAAATGCGGTTGCCGATGGTGCCTGTCAGTGCGGAACTGGCGCGGAAGATCGAAGCCGCAATGGCCGTCGCCGATCAGCCTTGAGCGAGGTGCCAATGGGGCAGCGTAGCGATGATGAGCAATAGACCGAGCGCGGCGGCGAGCGGAATGACGACGCTGGCCTGGTTCCAGGGTTCGGGCAGAAAGCGCTTGCCCAGGAGGAAGACCGCCCATCCCACCACGACGGACACAAACATATGCACGGCAAAGGCGATCCAGATCATGCGCCCAATCTACCTGCATCGGTTTGATACGGCCAATCCCGGGCCCCGATGGCGTTAAGAAATCCGCAAGCGGCGGCCCAGCGGGCGCCCGGCGTTATTTGGCAAACAAAAAGGCCGCTGGGGCAAACCAGCGGCCGTTAGTAGAGCCTGAGACGATTGGAGGTCAGGATCAGGCAGAAAGCAAATCAAGTTTTGCACGGACGCCCGTGCGGAGCTCGTCGATCGGGCTGATCTGCCCGTTTTGTTCGTGGTGCCAGAAGGTCCAGCCGTTGCATGCTTCGGCGCCTTGTACCAACGCGCCAACCTTGTGGATGGAGCCTTGATGGGAGCCGGAGACGAGCGAGCCGTCTGCACGAACCATGGCAGAGTAACGTTTCGTTAAGTCGAAGAGTTGCGTGCCAGGATCAATAAGCCCCTGCTCGACCAGCGAACCGAAGGGGATGCGCGCTTCCTTGCGCTTGGGCGTGACTGACTGCAGCGCCTCGAACACGCCCGGCCGGATGCCGGCAATGCGCTTGAGGGCGGCGTTGATATAGTTCTGCTCGCGCTCGATGCCGATGAAGTGGCGACCCAGTTTGCGGGCAACGGCTCCGGTCGTGCCGGTGCCGAAGAAGGGGTCGAGCACGACGTCGCCCGGCTTGGTGGTGGCATTGAGAATGCGGAACAGCAGGGCTTCCGGCTTCTGGGTCGGATGGACCTTCTCGTCGTCCTCGCTCTTGAGCCGCTCTGCGCCGGTGCAGATGGGGAACAGCCAGTCGCTGCGCATCTGCGTGTCGTCATTGGCCAGCTTCATGGCTTCGTAGTTGAAGGTGACGCGGCTCTTCTGGCTCCGGGCGGCCCAGATCAGCGTTTCATGCGCATTGGTGAACCGCGTGCCGCGGAAGTTCGGCATGGGGTTGGCCTTGCGCCAGATCACGTCGTTGAGCATCCAGAAATCGAGATCCTGGAGCGCGGTGCCGACGCGGAAGATGTTGTGGTAGCTGCCGATGACCCAGAGGGCGCCATCAGGCTTGAGCACGCGGCGCGCCGCCTTGAGCCAGGCGCGCGTGAAGGCGTCGTAATGGGCAAAGCTGTCGAACTTGTCCCAGTCGTCGTCCACCGCATCGACCTTGCTCTGGTCGGGGCGGGTGAGGCCCTGGTCCAGCTGCAGGTTATACGGAGGGTCAGCAAAGATCAGATCGACTGAGCCGGCCGGCAAAGCATTCATGTGGTCGATGCAATCGCCCACAAGGATGGTATCGATCGGGAGGCGCGATGCCTCCTCCGCAGCGGCCTTTTCGGCCGTACGCGCGGTACGCAACATACACTTAACCCTAACGCAGTACTAACGAGACGGTTATAGCCTGCCAGAGTTAATGGAGCGTTCGTAAGGGGTTAGCGGGAGGTTAAGGGAGGTCGCTTGCACGGTCGATGGAACGGCTTTCGTGGCCCCACCCCCTCCCGGCCTCCCCCATCAAGGGGAGGTGCCGCTCTGTGGGTTGGTCTCGATTGTGCAACGAGAGCGGAGAGAAACCTCCCCCCTTTATGGGGGAGGTAGGAGGGGGTGGAGTCATACGCTCCATGCGCCTCAAGCTACCGCGGCCACGCCCCGCAGGCGCTCCCATGCCTCCGCCACCGGGGCGAATTCCTCGCGATGGTGGCGACAGGGGCCATGCTGCACCAGTGCGCGCATATGCTGGGGTGTCGAGTAGCCCTTGTGGCCGGCAAAGCCGAAATGGGGCGCGTCGCAATCCATGATCTTGCACATCCGGTCGCGCGTCACCTTAGCGACGACCGAGGCGGCGGCAATGGAAACGCTGCGCCCGTCCCCGCCGATCAGCGCCAGGCCCTCGCAGGGCAAGCCCATCGGCACGTCGCGGCCGTCGATCAGCACGCGGTCGGGCCGCAGGCTGAGGCTCGAGGCGGCCTGCGCCATGCCCCAGAGGGTCGCGCCGCGAATATTGTGGCTGAGGATGATCGAGGGCGGCGCCACCACGACCGAGACTGCCAGCGCCGTGGCCATTACCTGTTCGAACAGCAATTCGCGCTGCTCTTCGGTCAGCTTCTTGGAATCGTTGAGCCCGGGCGGAATGGCGCGCGCATCCAAGACCACGGCAGAAACCACGACCGGGCCGGCCAGCGGACCGCGACCGGCTTCGTCGACGCCGGCGATGATGCGGGCGCCACGCGCCATGAGCTGGCGCTCATGGATGTAGTCAGGCTCGGTCTGAACAGGCGAATCGAACAGCATGCCGCCAGCATCGTCCTCGCGCCGGCCAAGTCAACGCCACGGCGATCACAGCCGCGCCAGCATGGTCTCGCGATCGGGCGCGAACAGGTGGTGGCCCACGCGGTTCGTTTCATAGACGAAGTCGTGCAGCGACTTGCTCGCCGCCACCTCGGCGGCGATATCGCCGAGCACCACCAGCCGCTTCTGGTAGTTCTGCAATTTCTGGATGAATCCACCGGCGAGGCCGTTGCGCAATTCGAAGAACTGCGGATCGAGCCGGGCCACCGGCACCACGATGATGTCGGCGTCGGTGCCATAGGTGGCTCCGACGAGGTCGAGCGCGTCCTGTTCGGTGGCCAGCAGCGCACCCGTGGCGGCGACTTCGAACAGTGCCTTCCCGTTTTCCGTCGTGATGGTCATCTTGTTGTCCTTTCGACACGCTCTGCACTGTAATGTCCGAGACGGACTGCTATATACGAGGCTGCTGGGGGCAGCACACGAAAGCATCTCGATGATCGCCAAAATCGGCAGCGCCTTAATTGCTTTGGTCGCCGCGTCCCTGCCAGTCGCCGCAGCGCCCTTCCACCATCCCTTTGGTGAATGGCGGGAATATCACCGGGACTGGCTGGCCGCCTGCCCCGACGTCATCGACGAAGATGCCAGCGACTACTATGGCTTTTCCTGCTTTGCCAGCACCGGCAGCCAGGAGCTGAACAGCGCCGGCCTGCCGGCTTACAAGCTCACCATCTTCCGCAATCGCCTCAACGGCGAGCTCGACCTAGCCATCACCGTGGCAGCCGATGGCGTGGAGGCCGATACGAGCGGGGTGCTGAAGCTCTCCTTTGGCGGCGGAGTCGCCGAGAGCTTCGATTTCGGCCGTGATCTCGAAACGCGCTACAATACGGTCAACCAGTTCTTCATCGTCGATCCAGCGCGCAAGGCGGCTTTGCTGGACCAGTTGAAGGAGCGTGCCTCCCTGGTCCTGACCGTGCCGCTCAAGGGCGGTGCCCAGCCCAGCAAGGATGTGTGGCTATCGCTGCGGGGCGTGACCGCCTCGATCGACTTCATGGCCGCCTATGCGCGCCGGGTCGCGCAGTACTAGAGCGGCGGCAGGCGCCGCTTGACCGGCTGCGTCTTGATGATGGCCGTGCTCGTCTCGGCCTTGTCGGCGATGCGGTCGAGGATCTCGTCGAGCTGCTCGATCGACCGCATATGCAGGCGTGCGACGAAGCAGTCGTCGCCGGTCACCTTGTCGCATTCGGTGATCTGCGGAATGTCCTCGATCAGCCGCTGCACGATGTGCAGCTTGCCGGGCAGCGGCCGTATCCGCACGATGGCCTGTAGCGGATAGCCTATGGCTCTGAGGTCGAGATCGACCGTGAAGCGCGCGACCACGCCTCGCTCCTCGAGTCGCCGCAGGCGCTCCGAGGCGCTGGGCGACGACAGGCCCACCTGTTGCGCCAACTCCTTGATCGACAGCCGGGCATTGTCGGCCAGGGCTTCGATGATTTTCTGGTCGATCTCATCAATCATGGAGATTCCTTAGGCGGTTATCCGAATTTTTGGCAAATTGTAAGGTGAAGCGCCCGATTTGCCTATGCCTTATCATAGAAGTCGACCGCTATAGGGGCGTAATCTGGCCCAATATGGAGGCGGCCATGAGCACCACGCGCGGAACGATCGAGATGACTGTGGCCATGGCCATATCCGGCACCATCGGCGTCTTCGTGGTGTTCTCCGGCCAGCCCATCGTCGATATCGTGCTGTGGCGCTGCGTGTTCGGCGCTGTGCCGCTGCTTGTTGCCTGCGCGGCGCTCGGCCTGTTCCGGCCTGGCATCATCACGTGGCGCCAGTTCACCCTTGCCGTGCTTGGAGGCGTCGCTATTGTGGCCAATTGGCTGCTGCTGTTTGCTGCCTATCCGCTCGCATCCATTTCCATGGCCACCGCCGTCTACAACACCCAGCCTTTCATGCTGGTCGGGTTCGGCGCGCTGTTCCTGGGCGAGCGGCTCACCGGCCACAAGCTGGCCTGGCTCGCCATCGCCTTTGCTGGCGTGGTCCTGATCGCCAATGCCAAGGCGGGGCCGGGCGGAACCGACTATCTTGCCGGGATCGCCCTGTCGCTGGGCGCAGCCTTTTGCTACGCGGTGGCCGCCTTTATCACCAAGCGGCTGAAGGGCGTCCCGCCGCATCTGATCGCGCTGATCCAGGTCGGTGTCGGCATGCTGATGGCGGCGCCTTTCGCCAACCTAACGCAACTGCCCACGGCGCACGATACCTGGCTCAGTCTGGCCGCGATCGGCGCCGTGCATACCGGCCTGGTCTATATCCTGCTCTACGGCGCCATCCAGAAGCTGCCAACGCACCTTACCGGCGCGCTGTCGTTCATCTATCCGGTCGTGGCGATCGTGGCCGATTTCGTCGTCTTCGGACATTGGCTGGGCCTGTCGCAACTGGTGGGCGCGGCCGCAATTCTGGTGGCGGCAGCCGGCATGACGCTGGGCTGGCGGCCCTTCAGGGGTCCATGGCGGAGAACGCGACTTGCGGGCGATTAGCCGGTTACCCGAACATTTTCCCCCGTCAGGTGCCGCGCAGCTCACCTGCGCATTGACCTCTCTCCACATTTGTTGTTCCACACGGACCGGTCGCTGATCCAGCGGCCCCTGTCTTGACTGGACGTCCCCATGAAGCCTGTTCCCGGCGCCGCGCTGCTGTTCGACATCGACGGCACCCTGGCCGACACCGACCCGATCCACCTGGAGGCTTTCAACCGCGCCTTCGCGCCCTATGGTCATGTCTTCGACAAGCCGCGTTTCTCGCGGGAGCTGCAGGGGCTTGCCAATTCGGCCATTGCTGCGCGTTTCGTGCCGCATCTGTCGCCGGCAGAAGGCATGGCGGTGCTTGACGGCAAGGAAGCGGTATTCCGCGAACTGGCGCGTTCGGCGATCCACCCGGTACCAGGTCTCTTCGATTTGCTGAATCTGGCCGGTGCAGTTGGCCTGCCGATGGCGGCGGTGACCAACGCGCCGCGCGCCAATGCCGACCTGATACTGGATGGCCTGGGCATCCGCCATCGCTTCCGCGCCGTGGTAATCGGCGCCGAGCTTGAGCATGGCAAGCCCCACCCGCTGCCCTATCTGGAGGGGCTGCGACTGCTTGGGGCGCGCGCCGAACTGTCGGTGGCCTTCGAGGATTCCCGCACGGGCATCGCTTCGGCGACGGCGGCTGGACTGGCGACCGTGGGTATCAGGACATCACTGCTGCACGACGACCTGACGGCGGCTGGGGCGGTCCTATCGGCAGACGGCTACGATGATCCCGATGTCCTGGCCTTCATTGCCGAGCGGGTCGGGAGCGCATATCCCCAGCCCGGCCATCAGGGGTCGCGTTCCTAAAACAGGCTCATCTGCCTTTCCTCGAGCCGCGGCGCCACGAACAGGTCGGTGCGCAGGCCGGGCAGCTTTGTCTCGAGGCCATAGCGTTCGCGCGCCTTGTCGAAGCGCTGGCGCAGCAGGATGGCATAGGGGCCTTCGCCGGTCATCCGCGTGCCCCAGCGGGAGTCGTAGTCCTTGCCGCCACGTGTATCGCGCACCAGCGCCAGCACATGCCGCACGCGATCCGGGAAATGCCGCAGCAACCATTCGCGGAACACCTCGCGCACTTCGCCGGGCAGGCGCAGCAGGATCATCGAGGCGCTCACCGCTCCCTGGGCCGCCGCGGCGTCGAGGATGCGCTCCAGCTCCATGTCGTTGATCGCCGGGATCATCGGCGACGCGAACACCGCAGTGGGTACGCCCGCCTCGCTGAGCAGGCGAATTGCCTCGAGCCGGCGGGCAGGGGACGAAGCGCGCGGCTCCATCTTGCGGCTGAGCTTGTGGTCCATCGAAGTCATCGACACAGCGACCTTGACCAGTCCCAGCTTGGACAGTTCGGTCAGGATGTCGAGGTCGCGAATGATCAGCGCCGATTTGGTGGTGATCATGACCGGGTGGCGCGTCTCGAGCATGACTTCGAGGATGCCGCGCGTCAGCTTGTGCTTGCGCTCGGCAGGCTGGTAGGGGTCGGTATTGGTGCCCATGGCGATGGGCTTGACCTTGTAGCCCTTGGCTCCGAGCTCGGTACGCAGCGCCTCGACGGCGTTCACCTTCACATAGATGTCGCGTTCGAATTCGATGCCGGCCGAATGGCCGAGAAATGCATGGGTTGGCCGGGCAAAGCAGTAGGAGCAGCCATGCTCGCAGCCGCGATAGGCGTTGATCGAACGCTCGAAGCCGATATCGGGGCTGTCATTGCTGGTGATGATTGTCTTGGCGCGTTCGACATGCTCGACCGTCTGGAAGATGGACAGCGGCTCTACATTGTCCCAGCCGTCATCGAATCCCTCGCGCTTCTGCTTCTCGAAGCGACCGGTATGGTTGGACTGCGCGCCGCGCCCGCGGATGCGGTCGGGATCCAGCAGCTCACGCCGGGCCAGGTCGGCATCGCGGCTGCGGCTGAGTTTTTCCAACGCTTCGAATGACGGGGCCTGATAGAGGGCCATGAGACATCTCCTGTCGGCGCGTCGCAGTCGAATCTGCAGCGCGGATCAAGATGTAACACCTGGACCGGAACAAAACAAGAACGTTACCCAGATTGCGGGACGGGGTGCCGCCTTGCCGTGTCACATATGGGAAGCGCCTGCGGGAAATTGAAGGGCCGAAAACCGCCATTTGCAGGGCAGAATTGCATTTCTGCGGATGGACGGCGCGCGGGCAGAAGCCTAAACAGGCCGACCGCTCGGGCGGCTGCATATCGGCCGATATTGCTTAAGCGAAAAATTCACTATTGACCTGTGACCAGGCGCTAATTACTGAAGCGGACACTTAACAAAGTGCTGCTGACACAGCCTGTCGCAGAATCTTTCCAGAGTGGCGTCGAAATCATCGGACGCCGCTCGTCGTCTCGGTGACACGCAAATTCAAAGGTTGAGGGACCATCATGAGTACCGACGCAACGACATTTGACGCCGATCTGGCCGGCACACCGCAAGTGAGCCAGACCGACGCAGCTCGCAACAAGCTGGTCATCGCCCTGCTGCTGGTTTCCACCTTCGTGGTGTTTCTGAACGAAACCATCATGAGCGTGGCCATTCCACATCTGATGAAGGATCTGGGCGTCGCCGCAAGTGCCGCGCAGTGGCTGACCACCGCATTTCTTCTGACCATGGCAGTCGTCATTCCGGTGACGGGCTTCCTGCTGCAGCGCTTGAACACGCGCCCGATCTTCATCCTCTCGATGTCGATCTTCTCGGTCGGCACCCTGCTATGCGCGGTGTCGCCAGGCCTTGAACTGCTGGTCCTGGGTCGCGTGGTGCAGGCGGTCGGCACGGCCATCATGATGCCGCTGCTGATGACCACCGTCATGACCCTGGTGCCACCCGAGGCCCGTGGCAAGACCATGGGCAACATCTCTATCGTCATGTCGGTGGCCCCGGCCATCGGCCCGACCATTGGCGGCTTCATCCTCGCAAACTTTCACTGGCGCTGGATGTTCATCCTGGTTCTGCCGATCGCCATTGCGGCGCTCGCACTCGGCTTCCGCAAGATTCAGAATGTCTCGACGCCCCGCTATGCCCCGCTTGACGTGGTGTCGGTGATCGTGTCCGCCATTGCCTTTGGCGGCCTGATCTATGGCCTGTCCAGCTTCGGCGAAAGCTTTGCCCATCCCGATGAAGCAACGCTCGTGCCGCTCTGGCTTCCCATCGTCGTCGGTGTCGTCGCCATGGCGGCCTTCGTCTGGCGTCAGCTCGGTCTCCAGCGTGACAACAAGGCGCTGCTCGACCTGCGGGTCTTCCAATCGCGCAACTACACCGTTTCGGTCAGCATGATGCTCATCGCCATGATGACGCTGTTCGGCACGGTCATCCTGCTGCCCATCTACACCCAGAACGTTGTGGGCCTGAATACGCTCGAAACCGGCCTGCTGTTGCTGCCCGGCGGCCTCATCATGGGCCTGATGGGTCCTGTTGTCGGCCGTCTCTATGACAAGGTGGGTCCCACGGTCCTGGCCGTGCCCGGCGCCATCCTCGTCTCGGCCGTGATGTGGGCGCTCACCCTGGTGGGGCAGGACACCCCGGTCTGGAACCTGCTGGCCGGTCACATCGTGATCAGCATCGGCCTGGCGCTGATCTTCACGCCGGTCTTCACCTCGTCGATGGCCTCGGTGCGCATGGAGCTCTACTCCCACGCTTCGGCAGTCCTCGGCTCGGTGCAGCAACTGGCCGGTGCGGCAGGCATTGCGCTGTTCATCGCGCTGATGACCATCCGCACGGCCAGCCTGACGGCCGAGGGCCTGCCTCCGGTCGATGCCCTGGCGGGCGGTATCCGCCTGGCGTTCCTCACGGGCGCGATCATCTCGCTGTTCGCGGTGGTTGCCGCCTTCTTCATCCGCAAGCCGGAAGGCGGCGCGGGCATGAGCCACGGCCACTGACATCCCGGCTAAACTGCAAAGCGGCGCCCACACGGGCGCCGTTTCTGTTTCAGTTTACCGATCGGACCAACCAGCCGTTAAGGCTCACCGCAATCTGTCCTGTTCGCTAAACAATCCAGACACTTGGCCTTGCCACTATGCGCGCAATTCGCAACCAGCGGGCCTGCCGATGCCAAGAACAATCGTCACCAAGTTCCTCAAACTGCGCGATCGCACCACGCTTGGCCAACAGGTGGCCGTCGTTACAGCGATCCTCTGTCTGGCACTGGCGCTCACCGTCGCCGCCACCGCCGCCTTCGTCGCCCGCCAGCAGGCGACGGCTCGCGCCGAGGCGGAGATCATCGGCATTGCGTCTAATATGGCTGAAAGGCTCGACGCCCGCATGTTCGAGCGCTTCCGCGAGGTCCGCAACCTGGCCGAACTCGAACCCCTGCGTGCAGTCTGGGATGGCGACGAGGCGACCATCCGCAGCATCCTGGAACAGTTGCAGGCCAGCCTGCCCGAATATGCCTGGATCGGCTTTGCCCTGCCCGATGGCACCGTCAAGGCGGCCACCGGTAGCATGCTCGAAGGAGTGTCCGTTGCCGAACGCCCCTGGTTCATGGACGGCATCAACGGCCTGACCGTGAAGGACGTGCACGACGCCAAGCTGCTGGCGGAACTCCTGGGCTCGCAGGCCAATGGCGAGCCCTTCCGCTTTGTCGACGTCGCCGTCCCGGTCAAGAACGCTGCCGGCGCCACCATCGGTGTCCTGGGCGCGCATATGAGCTGGACCTGGGCCAGCGTCGTCCGGGACACCGTGCTGCAGACGACGGACCGCGCGCTCGATACCCAAATCTGGGTGCTCAGGAGCGACGGAACGGCCTTGCTGGGCCCCGAATACGGTTCGGCGCCATTCGGGCAATCGACCATCGAAGCCATTGCGGCTACCGGACGCCTGTCATTCAGCGACATGGCGGGTGCCGTCGATCATCTCAACGCCGCTGTGACCACCAAGGGCTATCTCGATTATCCCGGCCTTGGCTGGACGGTCGTCGCGCGCCGGCCACTCGACCTGGCCCTGGCGCAGGCCAACCAGTTGGCCCTGGCGATCGTCATGATCGGCATCGCCTTCGCCCTCGCCGGTGCGGTTATTGCCAGCCTGCTGGCGCGGGGCCTCACGCGACCCCTGTCCGAGCTGGCGGACGGCATTGACAGCATCGGTCGCGACCCCGGCGCGACCATGATTGCTCGCGACCATTCTTCGCGCGACGTATCGCAACTGACCGTTGCCATCCGCTCCCTGCTGCGACGCCTGGGCGTGGCCGAGACCGCTCAGGAGGCGGCGCAGCGCGAGGCGGCGGCCAGCCGGCAGCAGCTTGTCGAACGGACCGAGCGCCTCGGCGAGGATATCAATGCGTTGCAAATTCTGGCCGATACCGACCCGCTGACCGGCCTGCTGAACCGCCGCGCCTTCCACGTTTTCGGCGTCGACGCCATGAACTACTTCAAGCGCCACAAGCGCGATGTGGGTGTCCTGGTGATCGACATCGACTTCTTCAAACGCATCAACGACACCTATGGCCATAGCGTCGGCGATGACGTGATCCGGGCCGTCGGTGGGGTCGTGCAGGCCGAGGCGCGAACCATCGACAAGGTGGCGCGCTTTGGCGGCGAGGAATTTGTCGTCCTGATGCGCGAGACCGAAAAGGAAGGGCCGGCCGTTCTTGCCGAGCGCATCCGTCAGACCATTGCCGGCAAGCTCGTCGACCACCCCGAACATGGCACCATCCACGTCACCGTATCGATCGGGGCCGCCATGGCGGTTGCGAGCGACCGCGACATCGAGGACGTCATCGAGCGGGCCGATCGCGCGCTCTACGAGGCCAAGGCTACCGGCCGCAACCGGGTCGTATCGGGCGAAGCCGAACCATCGCAGAACCGCAGCGCCGCCTGACGCCTCAGCGCTCGTCCAGCCGCGGCATTAGTTCGACGAAGTTGCAGGGCTTGTGGCGGTAGTCGAGCTGGTGGGTGAGAATACCCTCCCAGGCATCCCGGCACGCGCCGCGCGAGCCGGGCAGGCAGAAGACGAAGGTGGTGCCGATCAGGCCCGCCGTGGCGCGTGACTGCAGCGAACTGGTGCCCACGGTGGTGGCCGAATATTGGTGGAAAAGCACCGAAAAGCCCTCCATCCGCTTGTCGAACAGCGGCTCGACGGCCTCGGGGGTTACGTCGCGACCGGAAAAACCAGTGCCCCCTGTCGTCAAGACCACGTCGACACCGGGGTCCGCGACAAAGCCCTGCACGGCCTGCCGGATGAGTTGGATATCGTCGCGCACCACCACCCGGTCGGCGCAGCGATGCCCATCGGTCTCCAGCAGCGACTTGAGCAGCGCGCCGCCGGTATCGGTTTCGAGCGTGCGCGTGTCCGATACGGCGATGACGGCGATGGATAGGGGCTTGAATGCCCGGTCTTCAAACCGTGCCGTCTTGAACATCGCGCTTCTCCTCTGGCGACTCGATCAGTTCCTCGGGCACGGGAGGCTCGTGTGCCACCGGACCTTCAGCGGCGCTATCACTATCAGCCCGTGGATCGAGCACAATGGTTTCCGGCGTCACCTGGCGATCGCCGCCCATGGGTTGGAACGGCGCGCGCTCGGACGCATCCTTGCCCCGGCGGACGCGCATGCGCAGGAATGCCGTGATCGCCAGAGCGCCATGAAACGAGGCCGTGACGATGAACAGGCCGACCGGCGACCACGCGCCCATGATCAGCGAGGCTACCGCCGGCCCGATGGCCAAGCCCACTCCCAGGATCAGCAGCATGCCACCGGCAATCTTGGCGAAATCACCATCCTTGGCAAAGTCATTCGCATGCGCCACCGCCACCGCATAGATCGGGTTGGCGGCAAAGCCATAGGCGGCAAAGAGCACGAACATCATCCAGTTCGGCCCCGGATTGATGATCGCCGTCAGCGCGCCGACAATGGCGGCAAAGCCGGAAAGCCCGATCAGCACCAGCCGGCGGTCGATGCGATCCGAGAGCCGGCCAAACGGGATCTGTGCCGCCGCACCAAGAATGGCGGCCACGGCAAAAAGGAGGGCAATCCCGCCCGGATCGAGGCCCTGCTCATAGCCGTAGACGGGCGCCAGCGTACCGAAGGCGCCATTGGCCATGCCGACCGAGAAGGCGGCGATCGCCGCCACTGGCGAGGTCCGATACAGCAGGCCTACATCGATCTTGGCCGAAGACAGCGGCCGCGGCTGCGGGCTCGAGGTGAGGGCAGTGGGCAGCACGGCGCAGATGAAGCTGATGGCACCCAGAACGAACGGCACATAGCCCGCCGTGCCGGTGAGCGACATGGCCATCTGGCCCAGCGTCGAGGCGGCCATGTTGATGGTGACATAAACCGAGAAGATCGTGCCGCGGCTCTTGTTCTCGGCCACCTCGTTGAGCCAGCTCTCCACGATCATCGCGGCGCCGGCAAAGCAGAAGCCGGAAAGCGCCCGCAGCAGGATCCAGCTGATGTCGTTGATCAGCAGCAGGTTGAGCAGGATGGTGACGGTGCCGATTGCCGCCATCACCGAAAAGGCACGGATATGGCCGACATTGCGCACGACCAGCGGCACGGTGATCGAACCCGCCACGAACCCCACCGACCACCCGGTGCCGATCAGGCCCAGAGCCAGCAGCGAGAAATTCTCCTCGGCGCCGCGCACCGACAGCAGAAGTCCCTGCAGCCCGCCACCGAACATGAGAAGAGCGGAGCCCAGGAACAGGGCATAGATCTTGATTACGGAGGCCATGACGCTTTCGGCTCGGCTGGATCAGGTGAAGATGGCAAATCACGCAATGGCGACGATAGCGCGGCAGGGCGGAATTGGCAGTGCGTAAATCGGGCGGCGCGCAAGAATGTCCGCGCATCGGCGCGCCTAGCCCAGCCCCAGCGCCGCCATCTTCATCTTGAGGCTCAGCATGTCGCGCCAGGCTTGTTGCTTGGCTGCAGGGTTGCGCAGCAGATAGGCCGGATGCAGCGTGGGGATGGCATCGGTCTGGTGATTGCCGATCGTGACTTCCGACCACTTGCCGCGCATCTTGATGATGCCGTTGGTGGTCGAGAACACCGTCTGCATGGCCGGGCCGCCCAGCGTCATCACCAGCCTGGGGGCCACCAGTTCGACCTGCCGATGCAGGAATGGCAGGCACAGCGCCATTTCCTCGGGCGTCGGCGTGCGATTGCCCGGCGGCCGCCACGGCACGGTGTTGGCGATATAGACCTTGCTGCGGTTCAGCCCGATGGCACCAAGCATGCGGTCCAGCAACTGACCTGACTTGCCGACGAATGGCTTGCCCTGGCGGTCTTCCTCCGCTCCTGGGGCTTCCCCGATCAGCATGATGTCCGCCTCGGGATTGCCGTCGGCAAAGACCAGCTGGGTGGCGCGCAGCTTGAGCCCGCAACCATCATACGCATCCAGGATTGCCTGCAGCTCTTCGAGCGACTTTGCCGAAGCAGCCAGGCTGCGCGCTTCCGATGGATCGCCGCCAAGCAGCGGCGTTTCAGCCGCGGGCCGCTCGGGCGTAGCTTGCCCGGTTACTGGCGGCGGCGGTGTGACCCGCTGCGGCGGGCGCTGGGCGAAGCGGTCGACTGGCTCTTCGCCCACGGCAATATCCACGCCCGCTGCCCGATACCAATCGAGCACGGCGAGCATTTCGTCGTGATTTAGCGGTCGATCTTGAGCCATGTTCTCTGTTATGTCACAGCCCGTTTGGCGCGGCCAGCCGCGCGGGGCCAAGGTTGAGGCATTCCTATATGGCAGAGGCCGGCTCACGCGAAACGCTTTCGACGGACCTGCCTGGTCGGCGTGGATTCGTCCGATTTCGCCGCGGCAATCCACCTTCCCCAACAACCCTATCTTACCGGACCGGCGGCCATTATCACGCTATGGCGCGCGCCCTTGCGGCGCAGTCCCAAAACGGACAATCTTCGCCGCCAGAACCGGCACCGACCGGCCAAGGAGTAACCAGCCTCGTGACATCGCTTCTGACCCGCATCGCGCGCCCGGCCCTTCTGGCCATGTTGCTTTCGGCAACGGCCGTTCCGGCGACGCATTCGGCCCAATCGGCGCAGACGGCCCAGGCCGATCCGCTGGCTGCCTTCGACCTGCTGCCCATATTCCGCTCCAGCGTCACCGGGTCCTACATGGCTGGCCAGCAGGCGCTGCACGATCTGCGCACCGACGAGGCCGCGCGTTATTTTGCCCAGGCCGCGCAATCCGACTGGGACAATGCGGTGCTGGTCGAGCGCTCCTTCATCGCCTATGCCGCCGATGGCCAGATCGGCCAGGCGGCATCGACCGCCAAGCATCTGCTGGAACTCGACCGCGCCAACGAGCTGGCCGAGCTGGTCGTAGCCACCGAGGCGCTCAAGGAGCGTCGTTATGGCGCCGCCGAACAGATGCTGAGCCAGATCGGCCAGGACAGCTTTACCGGCATCACCGCCGGCATCCTGCGCGCCTGGGCCCTGGTGGGCGACAACAGAATGGACGAAGCCGAGGCCGTGCTCGACGAACTCGGCCAGTCCGGTCTCGAGGATTTCCTGGTGTTCCATCGCGCCCTGATGGCCGAGGCCTCGGGCGACAACGAAAAAGCCATTGAATTGGCAGGCCGCGCTTTCGAAGCCGAGCCCTATGTAGCGCGCATCGTCGAGGTCTATGCCCGCGCCCTCGCCAATGCCGGCCGCTTCGACGAGGCCAAGGACGTCATCGCCCAGTTCGAGGAGCAGGGCCTCAGCCATCCCATCGTCACCATCGTCAAGGAGCAGATCGAGGGCGGCCAGCGTCCGGGCATCTTCGCCGCCAACGTGCAGGTTGGCGCGGCCGAGATGTTCCATGGCATTGGCGTTGCCCTCTCGCGCGATGGCAGCCTGGACCTGTCGCTGGTCTTCCTGCGGATGGGGCTCTATCTCGACCCGTCGGCCGACGTCATTTCGGTGGCACTGGGCCAGTTGCTCGACGCCGCCGGCCAGCATGACGCGGCCAATGTGATCTACGAGGCCGTCCCCACCACCTCGCCGATGAAGCCCACCGCCGTCGTGCGCGTGGCACAAAATCTCGATGTCGCCGGCGATCGCGAGGAAGCCCTGCGTCGCCTCACCAATATCGTCGCCAGCCGCCCCGACGACCTCGACGCTATCTCGGTATTGGGTGACCTCCAGCGCTACGACGAGCAATATGTCGAGGCGGCGGCGACATACACCAAGGCGCTCGGGCTGACCGGCGGCGAAAGCCCCTCCGACTGGCGCTTCTATTACGTGCGCGGCATTGCCTATGAGCGTGCCAAGGAGTGGCCCAAGGCCGAAGCAGATTTCCTCAAGGCACTAGAACTCAACCCCGAGCAACCGGCCGTGCTGAACTATCTGGGCTATAGCTGGATCGACCAGGACATGAACCTAGAACCGGCCCTGGAGATGATCGAGAAGGCCGTCGCGGCGCAGCCTCAGGATGGCTACATCGTCGACTCGCTGGGCTGGGCCTTCTACAAGCTCGGCCGCATCGACGAGGCCGTGACCACGCTCGAGCAGGCCGTGCTACTGCGTCCCAACGATGCCGAGATCAACGACCACCTGGGTGACGCCTACTGGCGCGCCGGGCGCAAGCTCGAGGCCAAGTTCCAGTGGAATGTTGCCGCCTCGGTCGATGAAGTCGGCAATGTAAAGGAACGGGTGGCGCCCAAGCTGGCCGACGGATTGACCGAAGCCAACGCGACCCAGTAGCGACATGGTTGAGCCGACCGTTCAGCTCGCCCCGGCAAAGGTCAACCTGGCGCTGCATGTCACGCGCCGGCGCGAGGACGGCTACCACGATCTCGAAAGCCTGGTCGTCTTCGCCGATGTCGCCGACGAACTGGCAGCGAGCCCGGCCGAAATCGATTCGCTGACCATAAGCGGACCCTTCGCGCGGGCCCTGGGTGCTGGGGAAACCAACCTGGTGTCGCGCGCGATCACGGCCTTTCGCGCCCGCTGGCCCGAGGCGGTGCAAACAGGGTTGGCGCTTCACCTGACGAAAAACCTGCCGGTAGCGGCTGGTATCGGCGGCGGCTCAGCCGATGCGGCAGCTGCCTTGCGGCTGATGGCGGGTTACGCGGACCGCACCATCGCTGTCTCGGACCTCGCCGACATGGCCGCCGGGCTCGGTGCGGACGTTCCGGCCTGCCTTGTGTCGATGCCATTGGTGGCGCGCGGGGTGGGAGAGGTGCTGGCGCCGTTGCCCGAGTTCCCCGCGCTTCACATCGTGCTGGTCAATCCCATGATTCCGCTGGTTACGGCAGACGTGTTCCGCCGCCTGCGCGCCCACGACAACTACCCGCTGCCCGAGCTGCCATCGCCGTTGACCCGACCGGCGCAACTGGGCCTGTGGCTGGCCGAAACCCGCAACGACCTGCAGCCGCCGGCGGTCAAGCTCGTGCCTGTGATTGGCGATATCGTCGCGCAATTGGCCGAAACCCAGGGCTGCATATTGGCCCGCATGTCGGGCTCGGGCGCAACGGTATTCGGCCTTTTCGGATCGGGCGGCCAGGCGCACCAGGCCGCCCAGGTCATGCGCGCGGCGAACCCCGATCACTGGGTGGCCGCGGCGCCGCTGATTGTGCCCTAGGGTGTCTGGGCCTCGGTAGAAGCCTAATAGGCCCGCAGCACGCTGAATTCGACCACGTCGGCCAGCAGCGACCGCATGTCCGACGGGGGCAGGGCGTCGAGCGCCTGCCGGGCAGCGCTTGCATGGGCGTGCGCCTGCTGCAGAGTGCGCTGCAGGGCCTGGTGGCGCTCCAGGATGGCGACCACTTCGGCGACCTGTTCGGCCGTCGCCTTTGCGTCGCCGAGGGCGGTCGTGATCGTGGTGCGCTCGGCCTCGTCGCCGTCGGCAAGCGCCAGGATGATGGGGAGGGTCATCTTGCCCTCGCGCAGGTCATCGCCGGTATTCTTGCCCAGCGTACCGGCCTGTCCGCCATAGTCGAGCGCATCGTCGACCAGCTGGAAGGCATTGCCCAGTTCCAGCCCGTATCGGGCGAGGGCAACCCGGCCAGCGGCATCGGCCCCGCCAGACATGGCACCCACCTCGCAGGCCGCCTGGAAAAGCACGGCCGTCTTGGCGCGGATGACTTCGGCATAGTCGGCCGGCGTCGTTGTCAGGTCGCCCGTCTTTGCCAGTTGGAACACCTCGCCCTCGGCCATCACGGCCGAAGCCGCGGACAGCACGCCCAAGGCGGCGATGTCGCCGGTTTCCACCATCATCATGAACGCCTGGCCGAGCAGGAAATCGCCGACCAGAATGGAGGCCTTGTTTCCCCACACCATGCGGGCGGCAGGCTTGCCGCGGCGCATGTCGCTCTCGTCGACGACGTCGTCGTGGAGCAGGGTCGCGTTGTGCATGAATTCGACGGCGGCAGCGAAATTGATCGCGCTGCCCTTGCCGCGACCGAACAGTTGGGCAGCGGCGACCGTAAGCATGGGCCGCAGCCGCTTGCCGCCGCTCTCGATCAGATAGCGGGCAAGCTCGGGCACCATTTCGACATGAGAATCGGCGCGACTCAGAATCAGCGCGTTGACCTTGGCCATGTCAGCCGCGGTCGCCTCAAGCAGCCGCTCGATCGGGTTGGCCGCGGGCGCTTCTTTCATCTGCGTCAAAACTGACACTGCTGTTTCCGTCCTCGTTTGCCGTCCGTGGGCAAATCTGGTTGAGCCTGCGGCACGACGCCATGTAAGGTCGTGCCGAACCGGCCTTTCGGGGTGCGATGTCCCTAGACCAGCCAAAAGCCTTTGTAAAACACCAATCGGTTACGCGCGATGCCTTTTTAGGCGGGCGGCTCACTCTGTCGCAGCCGGCCAGAGGATTTCGCGCCGGGCTCGATAGCGTACTGCTTGGTGCCGCGGTGGGCGAGGCCCGGAAATCCCTGCTGGATATGGGTTCTGGTGTGGGAACGGCGGCACTCGTCGCCCTGATCCACAATCCCGGCCTCGTCGCCACCCTGGCCGAGCAGAATGCAGACATTGTGGCGCTGGCGCAGGCCAACATCGTCGATAACGGCCTGGTCGACCGGGCGGAGGTCGTCACGGCCGATGTCATTGGCCCAGCGGCCAACAGGCGTGCAGCCGGCATTCTCGATAACGGCTATGAGAGTGTCATCGCCAACCCGCCCTATTTTGCCGATGGCACCCTGGCCGCGGATGCGGGCCGGGCCGGCGCACGACATATGGATGCCGCGGCGCTCGACTTGTGGATCAAGTCGGCCGCGGCGGCGGCCGCCGCGGGCGGCGAGGTCGTCTTCGTCTATCCGACGCCCAGCCTCGCGGTGCTTTTGGCGGGTTTCACGCGGCGTTTCGGCGCTGTCACCGTCCTGCCGCTGACGCCACGGGCGGGGGAGCCGGCCGGCCGCGTTCTGGTGCGGGGGATCAAGGGTTCGCGCGCGCCGCTGACGCTGCTGGCCAGCCGTGCCCTGCACGAGCCCGAGGGGCGCGCCTTCGCGCCCGAGTTCGAGGCAATCTTTCGTGGTACCGCCCGGCTTGTCTGGTAATCGGCGACGGCACGCCCTAAATCTGGCGGCGAACAACAAGGATCTGGTATGGCCGACCTGACCACGCCGAAGCGAACCTGGCTGCAGCGCCTGACCGGCCGGGGCAGGGTGACCATTCCCGTCGTGCGCCTCCATGGCGTCATCGCCGCCGAGCAGCGCCAGGGCCGGCTCAACATCGCGACCGTCGCTCCGCTCCTGCAGCGGGCCTTCGCCATCAAGTCCGCGCCCGCAGTCGCCATCATCGTCAATTCGCCCGGTGGCTCTCCCGTGCAGAGCCGGCTGATCGCCAAGCGCATCCGCGACCTGGCCGAAGAGCACGACAAGCCGGTGGTGGTCTTCGTCGAGGATGCGGCAGCCTCGGGCGGCTACTTCATCGCCGTGGCTGGCGATGAGATCATCGTCGACCCCAGTTCCATCGTCGGCTCCATCGGCGTCATCATGGCCGGCTTCGGTTTCGTCGGCGCGCTCGAAAAGCTCGGCATCGAGCGCCGGGTTCATACCGCGGGCAACAACAAATCGACCCTCGACCCCTTCCTTCCCGAAAAGCAGAGCGACATCGAGCGCATCAAGCAGTTCGAAATCGACATCCATAACGTATTCATCGACGTGGTGAAAAAGCGCCGCGGCGCGCGCCTCAAGGCGGCTGACGAGGTGTTGTTCACCGGCGAATGGTGGACCGGACTCCGGGGCGTCGAACTCGGCCTGGTCGACGCGATCGGCGATATTCACGAGACGCTGCGAACCCGCTACGGCCCGCATCTAAACCTCAAGGTGATCGAGCCCAAGCGCCCGTGGTTCGGGATTCCACGCATCGGCTTTGCCGCCGGACTTAGCGGCGATCTGGCCGCAACGATCGAGGATCGCGCGCTCTGGGCGAGGTTGGGGCTGTGACCGGCATGCTACTGCGCGTCATCATTTTCGTCATCATCGCCCTCGCCATCTGGCTGGGCCTGCGCAAGATCTGGCGGGACTGGAGCGGCCAGTTCAAAGCCGAGGACGAAGAGGCCCGACGCCTCCGCCGCGAGCGCGACCTGCGTGAACGCGCCCAGCCCGGGGTTATCGACCTCAAGCGCGACAAGGACGGCACCTACCGGCCCGGCGACGACGACAAACGCCGTTGACCCCACGGGGCGGTCAAACTAGAGGTTTGTCCCGAAATCAGGGACCGCCAGATGACCAACCGCCCCGCCTATATGGACCCGAAGAACTCCTTCCAGGGTCTGATCCTGACGCTGCAGCATTTCTGGGCGGAGCAAGGTTGTGTCGTCCTGCAGCCCTATGACATGCAGATGGGTGCCGGCACCTTTCACACGGCCACGACCCTGCGGGCGCTCGGGCCGAGGCCGTGGAAGGCCGCCTATGTGCAACCCAGCCGCCGGCCCAAGGACGGCCGCTACGGGGAGAACCCCAACCGCCTTCAGCACTATTACCAGTTCCAGGTGATCCTCAAGCCCTCGCCCGACAACATCCAGGAGCTCTACCTGCAGTCGTTGGCCGCGATCGGCCTCGATGCCAGCCTGCACGATATCCGCTTCGTCGAGGACGATTGGGAAAGCCCGACACTGGGCGCCTGGGGCCTGGGCTGGGAATGCTGGTGCGACGGCATGGAGGTGAGCCAGTTCACCTACTTCCAGCAGGTGGCCGGCTTTGAATGCTCGCCCGTGCCCGGCGAAATCACCTATGGCCTGGAGCGCCTCGCCATGTATGTGCAGGGCGTGGAGAACGTCTACGATCTCAACTTCAATGGCGGCATCGGCGACGACAAGGTCACCTATGGCGATGTGTTCCTGCAGAACGAGCAGGAGCAGTCTAAGTACAATTTCGAAGTCGCCGACACCGAAATCCTGTTCCGGCACTTTGCCGACGCGGAAAAGGAATGCCGGGCCATCCTGGCCAAGGGCGCCGAGGCCAACCGCCAGACCATGGCCATTCCGGCCTATGAACAGGTCGTCAAGGCCAGCCATAACTTCAACCTGCTCGACGCCCGCGGCGTCATCTCGGTGACCGAGCGGCAGAGCTACATCCTGCGCATTCGCGAGCTGGCCAAAAGCTGCGGCGAAGCCTGGCTGCAAACGGCAGGCGGCGGCGCCGAGTAAACCGCCAATGCCCATTGCGCCGGTGCGGTCACAGTGCCAATGTCCGCCCCATTCTTCGTGCGCTTGAGGGAGCTACGCACATGATCGGTTGGATCATCCTTGGCATCGTCGTCCTGGCCGCTTTTTACGCCATCACCATCTACAACGGGCTGGTCAAGAACCGGCAGATGGTGGAGGAGGGCTGGTCTGGCATCGACGTCCAGCTCAAGCGCCGCACCGACCTCATCCCCAACCTCATGGAAACCGTGAAGGGCTATATGAGCCACGAGCGGGAGACGCTCGAAGCGGTGACCAATGCGCGTGCCGCAGCCACTGCCGCCGCCAATGGTACGCCCGAACAGCGCGCCGCGGCCGAAGGCCAGCTCACGACGGCCCTGGGCCGGCTGATCGCCACCGCCGAGGCCTATCCCGATCTCAAGGCCAACACCACTTTCCTTGAATTCCAGGACGCCCTGCGGACGGTGGAAGACGAAATCCAGATGTCGCGCCGCTACTACAACGGCGCTGTGCGCAATCTCAACGTGATGGTCGAATCCGTTCCGTCCAACTTCATCGCCGGCCCGTTCGGCTTCAAGAAGGCCGAGTATTTCGAGCTGGAAAACGAAGCCGACCGCGCCGTGCCGAGCGTCAAGTTCAACTAGTCAGGAAACACAGGGTCATTCCCGCGAAAGCGGGAACCCCTGTTTGCTTGCCGACAGAGTGAAACGGAGGTTCCCGCTTTCGCGGGAATGACCCTGTGATGAGAACGCACACCGCAAATCGCCCACAGGTCGTCGCGCTGCTTGCTGCCGCGCTTCTGGGCCTTATCCTCGCTCTCCCCGCCTTGGCGCGCGAGGAAATCCGCTCCTTCACCTCGGACGTCATCCTCAACACCGACGGTTCTGTCGACGTGACCGAAACCATCGAGGTCAACGCCGAGGGTAGCGAAATCCGTCGTGGCATCTATCGCGATATACCGGTGGTCATGCTGGGCAGCGATGGCGGAAAGGTGCGGCCGGGGATCGAAGTCATGGGCGTCACGCGGGACGGCGACCAGGAAATGTACCGCATCGAGCGCATGGGCAATTTCCAGCGCATATGGATCGGCAACCCGGATTATTTCCTCGACTACGGCGTCCATAGCTACGTCATCCGCTACACCATGACGCGCATGGCCCGGCAGTTCGAAGATCATGACGAAATCTATTGGAATGCGACGGGCAATTACTGGGTCTTCCCGATCCTCGCTGCTCGGGCCACCGTCAGGCTGCCTGACGGAGCGGTGATCTCAAACCTGGCGTGCTATACCGGTGAGGTTGGCTCCACCGAGCAGGCGGTATCGACCAAGCGGACGTCGGACACGACCGCCGTGTTCCGCGCCAGCCGCGCCCTGGGGGCAGGGGAGGGCATGACCATTGCCGTTGCCTTCAACAAGGGCGTCATTGCCTTTCCGACCGGCTTTGCCGCGTTTCAGCAGCGCCTCACCGATCTGCGCGAAGTTATCCTGCCGCTCCTCGCCGCGCTTATCGCCATTGCCTACAACGCGCTGGCCTGGTTCCGCGTCGGTCGCGATCCGGCCAAGGGTACGATCATCCCGCTTTTCCATCCTCCCAAAGGGTTTTCGCCGCCGCTTGTCCACTACGTCCACAAGTGGGGCTTCGACAATTCCGGCTGGCCGGCGCTGACCTCCGCGATTTTCGACCTGGGCGTGAAGGGGCTGGTGACCATCGATAATACGGTGGGCAAGCTCAAGATCACCGTGACGGGCAAGCAGCCGGAGGAGGCTTTGCCGAGTGGCGAGAAACTGCTGTTCGACTATCTGGCCGGTAACAGCCCGCTGGTCATCAACAAGACCTCGGGCCCCGAGATCGCCAAGAAGCTTGGAGAATTCACCAGGGCCATAACCATCGAAAACCGGTCCCGTTGGTTCCGCAACAATACCGGCTACATCGTGCTCGGCCTTTTGCTTGGCGTGGCTCTGCTGGCGGGCATGGTGATGTTCGAGGTGCTCGAGCCCGAATGGCTTATCGGCTCGGTCGTGCTCGGCATAGTTGGCGGCATCGGCATCGGGGTCATCGGCAACCTGCGGCATGGGGTGCAGATTTTCCGTTTCGTCGGCTTCATCTGGGTGGCGATCGTCGTCTTCAACTTCGGCGGCATGCTGCTGGACAGCCTGAGCAGCCTGACCGTCAATACCGGCGCCATCTCCGCTATTTCCATCGTGGTGGTCACCATCGTCTTCGCGGTGCTCATGCGCGCCCCCACTATCCAGGGGCGCAAGGTCATGGACGAGATCGACGGGCTCAAGCTCTACATCGAGACCGCCGAAAAGGAGCGGATGAACATCCAGGGCGAGCCGCCGATGACGGTGAGCCGCTTCGAGCGCATCCTGCCCTATGCCATCGCGCTGGGCGTGGAGAAGCCGTGGAGCAGCCATTTCGAGGCCGAACTGGCCCGCAATGCCGTTGCCGATGCGACCGGTGGCTATACTCCGCATTGGTATAGCAGCCGCAATGGTTTCGGCTCCGCCGGCAGCCTGACCGGCAACATGTCCAACGCGGTCAGCGCTGCGGCCGCCAGCATGACCGCGGCGATGGTAGCCGCCCAGCCGGTGCAGGCCAGTTCGTCCGGCTTTTCGTCCGGAGGCGGCGGCGGTGGCGGTGGTTCGTCGGGCGGCGGTGGTGGCGGCGGTGGCGGCGGCGGCTGGTAATCGCCAATAGACATCGCTGCCTGCCCAAGCTAAGCAACCCCGCGCTTTCCAACACCGGTATCCGCCATGCCCGAACTGCTGCTCGAACTCTTTTCCGAGGAAATCCCGGCTCGCTTCCAGCGACGCGCCGCCGATGACCTCAAGAAGGCCGTGACCAACGCACTTGTCGATGCCGGTCTGGTCTATGAGGGCGCCAAGGCATTCGTGACCCCGCGCCGCCTGGCGCTGACCGTAACCGGCCTGCCGGCCCGTTCGCCCGACACACGCGAGGAAAAGAAGGGCCCCAAGGTCGGCGCTCCGCAGCCGGCGATCGATGGCTTCCTGCGATCAGCAGGACTGAGCTCGCTTGACCAGGCCAAGGTCGAGAGCGATCCCAAGAAGGGCGACTTCTATGTCGCCCATATCAACAAGCCCGGCGCCGAGGCGATAGCGCTGCTGTCCGGGATCCTGCCCAAGATCCTTTCCGAATTTCCCTGGGCCAAGTCGATGCGCTGGGGTACTGGGAGCTTCAACTGGGTGCGCCCGCTGCGCGCCATCACTGCGACCTTCGGCGCCGAAAACGAAGAGCCGGTGGTCATCCCCTTCGCCTCCAACGCCATAGCATCGGGCCAGACGACCTTTGGTCACCGTTTCCTGGCACCGGAAGCCATCAAGGTTCGCCGCTTCGACGACTATGTCGAAGCGCTGGAGCGCGCCAAGGTCGTGCTCGATATCGACCGCCGCAAGGACATCATTCGCAATGACGCCGAGCAACTCGCCTTCGCCCAGGGCCTGACCGTCATTGCCGATGAGGGCCTGCTCGAAGAGGTAGCCGGACTGGTCGAATGGCCCGTGGTGATGATGGGGTCGTTCGACCCCGAATTCCTCAAGCTGCCCGAGGAAGTCATCATCGCCACCATCCGCGCCAATCAGAAGTGCTTCTGCCTGCGCGACGCCTCGGGCAAGCTGGCGCCCAATTTCATCATCACCGCCAATACCACTGCGACCGATGGCGGCGCGGTGATCACGGCGGGCAATGAGCGCGTCATTCGCGCCCGTCTCAGCGATGCGGCCTTCTTCTACCAGGGCGACCTGGCGATGCCGCTGGAGCATGGCCTGCCCAAGCTGGAAGAAACTGTCTTCCACGCCAAGCTGGGGTCGCAGTTCGCTCGCGTCGAACGCCTGGTAAAGCTGGCCGGCGAAATCGCCCCGCAAGTTGGTGCCGATCCGGAGCGCGCCAAGCGCGCCGCCATGCTGGCCAAGGCCGATCTCACCACGGGCATGGTCGGGGAGTTCCCGGAATTGCAGGGCCTGATGGGCCGATACTACGCGACCGCGCAGGGCGAGCCAGCGGACATCGCGACCGCGGTCGAAATGCATTACAAGCCGCTCGGCCCGACCGACAAGGTGCCGACTGAGCCGGTTTCGATTGCCGTCGCCCTGGCCGACAAGCTGGACCTCCTCACCGGTTTCTGGGCCATCGACGAAAAGCCCACCGGTTCGCGCGATCCGTTTGCGCTGCGCCGCGCGGCGCTGGGCGTCATTCGCATCATCTCGGAAAACGGCCTGCGCTTCCCGCTCAAGGTCGAGGCCGATCTGCTGGCCTTCTTCCACGACCGCCTCAAGGTGTCGCTACGCGATTCAGGCGCCCGCCACGACTTGGTCGATGCCGTGATCTCCGCCGACAGCAACGACATTCTGCAGATCACCCAGCGCGCCGAAGCGCTCTCGGCCCTGCTGTCATCCGCCGACGGGCAGAACCTGCTGGCCGGCTACAAGCGCGGCGCCAACATCCTGGCCGCCGAAGAGAAAAAGGACGGCAAGTCCTATGCCGGCGTCGTGTCCCAGGACGCTCTGAAGCTGCCAGAGGAAACCGCCCTGGCCTTTGCTGTCGACGCCGTCCACTCGGCCGTAAGCAACCATGTCGCCAGGGATGACTACCGTGGCGCGATGGCCGAACTGGCGACGTTGCGGGCTCCGGTCGACGCCTTCTTCACGGCGGTGCTGGTGAACGACGCCGATCCTGCCGTGCGCGCCAACCGCCTGAATCTGCTGGCCAGGCTGCGCGACACCATGCACCTGGTGGCGGATTTCGGCAAAGTTGCCGGCTAGCGTGCCGGCAACGCGCACAACACGCTGCCCAGCGTGGTGGAAAACATGAACGAGGCTTCGCCCTGATCGTCGGTGGTGAAGCTGCCGTTGAGGTCTATGTCGGCCAGCGGCCCGGTCAGTGCGTGGACGCTGTTGCCAGACGAGGCGACCTGGCCGCTGCCGCCGACCGTGGCGCTGGAGGTGAAGTCGTAGTCACCCGCGACCATCAGCGTCAGTGTACCGAAGGCGGCGCCGTTCATGTCGACGCACTGATAGACGCCGGGCGGTGGGAACTGTGCAAAAGCTGGTGCCGTTGTGAGCACGAGCATGGCGGCGGTGATTGCAATCGGGCGAAACATCACCAGATGATGCGCCATGCCGTCGCCGATGCCAATTCAAACCGGCGCTACTGGGGATAGTTCAATGAGTGTTGGTTTGCTGGCCCTGCTGGACGACGTTGCGGGCCTCGTCAAGGTCGCCGCGGCATCGCTCGACGACGTTGCGGGTCAGGCGGCAAAGGCCGGCGCCAAGGCAGCCGGCGCGGTCATCGATGATGCGGCCGTGACACCCAACTATTTGCATGGCTTCACTGCCGACCGCGAACTGCCCATTGTCGGCCGCATCGCCTGGGGCTCGATCAAGAACAAGCTGCTGTTCCTGTTGCCCGCTGCGTTGCTCCTGAGCCTCTTCGCGCCCTGGCTGATAACGCCCCTCCTGATGATCGGGGGCGCCTATCTGTGCTACGAAGGTGCCGAGAAAGTCTTCCACGCCCTGGCGCCGCACAATGCCGAAGCCCATGAAGCCTCGCTCGAGCCAATCGCCGCTGATGCCGACACGCTGGAGGAGCAGAAGGTCGCCGGGGCAATCCAGACCGATTTCATCCTCTCCGCCGAAATCATGACCATCATCCTGGCAGCCATCGAGGTCCCCGATTTCTGGACCCGAGCCGCCATCCTGGCCGTGGCCGGCATAGGCATCACCGTGGCGGTCTATGGCGTTGTGGCGCTCATCGTAAAAGGCGACGACTTCGGCGTCTGGACGGCCCGCAACGCGCGTACCGGAGTGGCCCGCGCCTTTGGCCGCGGCCTCGTGGTCGCCATGCCCGTCTTCATGCAGATCCTGAGCGTCATCGGCACGGCTGCCATGACCTGGGTCGGCGGCAGCATCATCGTGCACGGACTCTACGAGTTCGGCTTTGCCGGCCCCGAGCATATCGTGGAGGGTGCGGCGCACTGGGCCGAACACACTCTGCCAGCCATTGCCGGCGTCGCCGGGTGGTTCGCCACGGCCGTCGTGGACTTCTTCTTCGGGCTGGCGCTCGGGGCCGTCATGATCCCGCTTGTCGGCTACGTCATCACGCCAGCCTGGAAGGCCATCAAGCGCCTGCTGCCAAGACGGGCCAGGGCCTAGACGGGCGGCATCGGCCGCTCGTCCCGCCGCTTGGGTTTGAACGGCGCCATGCCTTCATTGGCAAGCTGATCCGCCCGTTCGTTCAGTTCATGCCCGGCATGCCCCTTCACCCATTTCCAGGTGATAGTGTGGCGCTTCTGCGCCTCGTCGAGCGCCTGCCAGAGTTCGGCATTCTTGACCGGCTTCTTGTCGGCCGTGCGCCACCCGTTGCGCTTCCAGCCGTGGATCCAGCTCTGAACGCCGTTCTTCACATACTGGCTGTCGGTGTGGATTTCGACCGTACAGGGGCGCTTGAGGGCATTGAGCGCCTCGATAGCGGCGGTCAGCTCCATCTTGTTATTGGTGGTCAGCGCCTCTCCACCCTTCAATTCCTTGGTATGGCCGCCATATTCAAGGATCGCGCCCCAGCCGCCCGGCCCCGGATTGCCTGAACAGGCGCCATCGGTGTGAATGACAACCGTGTCGCTCATGCTTCAAGCTGTCCCTTGTGCATGATGTGAAACTGCGCCGCCTGGCCGTCGAGCAGGCCGACATGGGTCGGCACCATGCCGATCCTGGCTAGCACGGCCAGTGACGGCGCGTTGCGCACGTCGGCAAAGCCAAGGAAGTACATCCAGTCGGTTTCGCGGAACAGCCAGTCGCGCAGGGCCGTCGCCGCCTCGGTGGCATAGCCATTGCCGTGGAATTCCGGGTACATGGCATAGCCGATTTCCGGCTCCCCGCGCGCGCCATGGAGGCCAAAGCCGGCCCGACCCACCAGCACACCATCGCTCTTACGCCGCACGCGCAGCTTGCCCATGCGATGGTTGGCGAAATTATCGCGCCATAGCGCTACGCGCGCCTCGCATTTGGCCCGGTCCCAGGGCTTGCCATCCGCATCGAGATAGCGGGCAACGCGCTCGTCGCCATGCAGGCGGACCAGGTCATCCACCTGGTCCATATGCCAGCCAGACAGCACCAGCCGTTCGGTTTCAAGCAGATCGAGTCCGCTCATCGTGCAACGGCAGCTTCGATTGCCCGCAGTTCGCGCGGGATGTTGAAGGCGATGTTTTCCTTGGCGGTGACGCGCGCCTCGACCTTGATGTCGTAGCGCTGTGCGAAGGCCTCGATCACCTCGTCCACCAGCTTTTCGGGAGCAGATGCGCCAGCTGAAACCCCCAGGCTCCGGATGCCTTCGAGGCGTGCCCAGTCGATCTCCGATGCCCGGTCGACCAGCATCGAGACCTTGCAGCCGGCTCGCTCCGCCACCTCTACCAGGCGCAGCGAGTTGGACGAATTGGGCGAACCCACCACGATCATCGCATCCACTTCGGGGGCGACCGCCTTGATGGCTTCCTGCCGGTTGGTGGTGGCGTAGCAGATGTCTTCCTTGTGCGGTCCATTGATCGCGGGGAAGCGGGCCTTGAGCGCAGCCACGATCTCCCTCGTGTCGTCCACCGACAGCGTCGTTTGCGTAACGAAAGCCAGCGTCTGTGGATCGCGCGGCTCAAAAACCATGGCGTCGGCCACAGTCTCGACCAGTGTAATGGCGCCATCGGGCAACTGGCCCATCGTGCCCACCACTTCGGGGTGCCCCTTGTGGCCGATCAGCACGATCTCGTGGCCCTCGGCAAAGTGCCGCTGCGCCTCGACATGCACCTTGCTGACCAGCGGGCAGGTGGCATCGAGGAAGAACATGTTGCGGCTTTTGGCGTCTGCGGGCACCGACTTGGGCACGCCATGCGCCGAGAACACCACTGGGGCGTCCGTTTCCGGGATCTCGCTCAGTTCCTCAACGAAGACCGCGCCTTTGTCGCGCAATCCATCGACCACGTATTTGTTGTGCACGATGGCGTGGCGCACATAGACCGGCGCACCGTATTTCTCGAGCGCGAGCTCGACGATCTGGATTGCCCGATCGACCCCGGCGCAAAAACCGCGGGGGGCGCAGAGCAAAATGTCTAGTTGTGGCCGCTTTTCCATAAGAGATCAGATGCTTTCGTGGTCCGCCCAAGTCAAGTCTTGTTGCGGTCGCAGGGGCGCAAGGGCATTATGCGCCCCTAATTAGGACAAGGACTTACCAGTGAGTTTGGCGCAGGAAATGTTCGCGATCGCCCCGGCCATGGGGAAGGCGAACCTGTCTGCCAGCCAGCTCAAGCTTCTCAGCGGCAAGGCCCGCTGGATTTTCCGCGTCGGCGAAGCCGGCTTTCCCACCGTGCCGACCATTGCGCTCACCCGTGCCGCCTGGGAGGCACTTCAAAGCGAGCGCACCCGCCGAGAGTCCAAGCTGCGCACCCATTGGGTGGCCTGTCTGTTCAAGCTGGTGGGCAAGGACGCCTTGCCGCCGACGCTGGTCGTGCGCACCTCGGCAGCGAGCCACAATGGCGGTCTGATGCCCGCCAAGATAGGTATCGCCGCCCCGGAGAATCCCGAGGATTCCGTCGATCCGATGCGGCCGCTGGCCAAGGCCGTCAAGGCGGCATTCGACAGCTATGGCTTCGGTCCGGGTTGGACCGGGCGCGCCGATGAAGACCGCGGCAGGCAGATCGTGCTGGTGCAGGCGGCTGCGCAAGGCGAGGTCGAGCAATTCCTGACGCGCAACGCCACGACGGGGGCCATGGGTCCGGCACCGGTACAAGGCGCCCCGCTACCGCGCCTGCCCGAATCGGTGGATGCGCTGGTGGCGCTGGTGGACGCCAAGGCGGGGCGGCATATGTGCTGCACCGTGGCGATCACCCGAGGGCAGGTGGTGTTTCTCTCGGCGCGCCCCAGCCAGGTCTCCGCCGCTGCCGAACTGGAAGCCGCCGTTGACCGGGTCAATCGCAAGATCTGGTCGGCCCAGAACGCGGTCAGCCGTGTCGACCCCAACCGGCTTGCCCAATTGTTGCATCCTCGGCTGCGCTCGACCGAGGGCGCTGCGCCCATCGCCGTCGGCTTGGGCGTTTCACCAGGTGCCGCAAGCGGCATTGTCGTGTTCAACCCCGATGACGCCGCGCGCATGCGAGCCCGCGGCAAGCACTGCATTCTTGTGGTCACCGAGACCGGGCCCGCCGACATCGAGGGCATGAAGGCCGCAACCGGCATCCTGACGGCGCGCGGCGGCATGTCGAGCCATGCCGGCGTGATCGCCCGCATAACCGGCAAGCCCTGTGTCGCTGGTGTGCGGACCTTGTCGGTCGATGCGGTTGAAATGGTGTGCCGTATTGGCGACCGCGAATTCCGCACCGGGGATCGCCTGACCATCGATGGCAGCGACGGGCACGTCTATGCCGGCCAGCTGTCATTGGCCCAGCCCCATATCGGCGGCGCTATCGGCACCCTGCTCGACTGGTCGGACGCCAGTCGCTCCATTGCCGTTCGCACCAATGTCGAGACGGTGGAGTCGGCCAAGACGGCCCTCAGCTTCGGCGCCGAGGGCATTGGCCTGGCCCGGTCCGAGCACATGTTCTTCTCACCCGAGCGCATGGTTGCGCTGCGCCGTGTCATCCTGAGCGAAGACGAAAACGACCGCAGCCGCGCCATCAACGGCCTGGTGGATTACCAGACGGGCGACTATTCGGCGCTGTTTTCGACCATGCAGGGGCTGCCGGTCACGGTTCGCCTGTTCGATCCGCCGCTGCATGAATTCCTGCCGCGCAGCGAGGAGGAAATCGAGGAAACCGCCGCGTCCCTGGGGCTCGCCGTGCGCGCGCTGCGCATCAATCTGGAGCGGATCGCCGAGGTGAATCCCATGCTGGGTCACCGCGGCGTGCGCCTCGCCATCACCTATCCCGAAATGCTGCAGATGCAGATGCAGGCGCTGATGGCCGGTGCCCGTGCTGCCAGCGAAACCCAGAGCGATCCTGTGGCGGTCGAGGTCATGGTGCCTTTCGTTTCCACCGCCAGCGAGGTGGCTTGGGTGCGGGACCGGGTCAACGCCATAGCCGCCAATTCCGGACTACTGCGGAATGACCGGGTTCGTTTTGCCTTCGGCACCATGATCGAACTGCCGCGCACCTGCCTTCGCGCCGGGGATATCGCGCAAATGGTCGATTTTTTCTCGTTCGGCACCAACGACTTGACCCAGACCACTTTCGGCATTTCCCGCGACGATGCGCCGACTTTCCTCGCGGCCTATCAGCGCAAGGGCATCTACGAGCGCGATCCCTTCGTCACCATCGACGAAAAGGGCGTGGGCGAGATGATTGCCATCGCGATCCAGCGGGGCAAGGCCGCCAATCCCAAGCTCAAGATTGGCATTTGCGGCGAGCATGCTGGCGATCCTGCCTCGCTCAAGTTCTTTGCCGGCCTGGGCGTCGACTATGTCAGTTGCTCACCCTATCGTGTGCCGGTAGCCCGGCTGACGCTGGCGCAGGCTTCTGCTTAAATAGCCGGAGATAATCCCCATATGAAGGGGACAGGTCCAGCTTGTCGGCCTGGGGATGGGGACGATACTGCCGTGAAAGTGTTGCCGGTTCTGGCGCTTCTACCCTTGCTGAACGTGTCCGTGCCAATCGTCCTGGCCCAGCCGATCGGGTCGCAATGCACGACGATTGCCGCTGATTCCGAGCGCCTGGCCTGCTTTGATGCTGCCTTTGCCGCGCCGGTCTCCGCCGCTGACAGTATCGTCTTCGAGTCCGAACAACTGGTGCCCGCCCGCCCCAGCGGCCGCCGCCCCGCTACAATCACTGTCGCCTGTGACGCAGGCAACCTGACGATCGCCTTCGCCTTTGCCGGCAATACCATGTCGGCTTTGGGCAATGACGCCGGCATCACCATGCAGTTCGACCTGCAGGCGGCGCGCAGCCGCACGTTGCCGGTGGACGCCGACAATACCGCCATCTTGCTCGACAACAGTCGCGATGCCTTGGCCTTCATCAACAGCACCGAAGGCGCCACCAACCTTACGGTGCGGGTTACGCCGGTCAGTTCCCGTTCGCTGACCGTGCGCTACCGGGTCGAGGAGTTCGTGGAACAGGTGGCGCCGGTGGTGGCGGCCTGCAGCTAAGGCCGCCAAGCGGCCCGCACGAGCATCACAAGTCCGCTATCCACATTTCTGCCGGGCGCTCGCCATGGTTAACCCATTGCTGCGCCTCAAAGCCCGTTTACCGAGCGCTAACCCTAATCAGACATCATTACGGACGTCGGCATTTTAGCGTCACTTTCGCCGATCAGTAGTTTTGTTGCGTAGCGTTGAGTAGCGTTTGATGGCTTCTTCCCACCGGCCGGTGCAATCGCGCCCGGTCAGAGCGGTTCGCCGACATCCCTTCACCAGGCTTCTGGTTGTCGGGATTTTTTGTGGCCTCGGCTATGTCGGGTTGACCAATGGCGCTTTTGGTCCCGGCAGCGATCTGGCCGAAGCCCTGCCGCCCGACGTTGACCTGGTCACGGCCAGCATTTCCTACGCAGGCGTCGACCCGGTGATCACCGGATCGGTCGATCACCTGTTCGAAACATCAAGCTTTACCGGGCCCAATCGAGCCGAAAAGACCGATCGCGTTCGTCCCCCGGTCGACGTGCTCGCCATTTCGCGCAGCTTCGCCGAAGTCCGCATCCAGCTGGCCGCTTTGCGCGGCACGCCGATCGACCCCGCAGAACTCGGTCAGTCGCGCCTCGCCGCCATCAATGCGCCGGCCACCGGCGACGACGAAATCGGCCCGCGCATGTCCGTGGCGGCGATCGATCCGGCAACGGCCTCGGCGCTCCAGGCCATTGCGGGCATCGCCCCGGCATCGGCCACGCCCATGCCCGCCATGGCTTCCGAGCAGTTGGCCTATGCCCGCGCCAATGCGCCAGTCATGGGCGGCTTTTCGGCCGGCACTGCAGTTGCGGTAAATGACAAGGAACTCTGGTGCCTGGCGACGGCCATTTATTTCGAAGCCCGCGGCGAAAGCTATCGCGGCCAGGTTGCCGTGGCGCAGGTCGTGCTCAATCGCGTCAAGGACTACCGCTATCCCGATACTATCTGCGGCGTGGTTTACCAGAACCAGAGCCGCCGCAATTCCTGCCAGTTCTCGTTCGCCTGCGACGGAATCCCGGAATCGATCAACGACGAGCGGGCATGGGCGCAGGCCCAGGACATCGCCAAGCGCTTCACCAATGGCGAGCTGTACCTGACCGAGGTCGCGAACGCGACGCACTACCACGCGACCTATGTGCGCCCAGCCTGGGCACCACGCATGACCAAGCTTACCCAGATCGGGCTTCATGTGTTCTATAAGTTCAGGAGCGGCTGGCTGTTCGGCTGATCAGCAGACGCGGAAGCCCTTGCCTGAAACACAGCTTGTGTCCCCGTGGCGGGACACCCCGACATTGCGGTCGTGGTAGTAGAAGAACGAGTCGCCATGGGCGGTGCCGAAGCTGAACCACTTGCCCCGGCTCCAGTAGGAAAAGCGATTGTAGATATCGCTGGGATCGGGCTCGACGCTGATCCCCGGATACTGCACGTGGTTGGAAAACATGGCGTCGGTCGAATAGGTGCCGGTCGCGGTGGTGGTGATGGTCACGTAGCTGACCTTGCCCGCCTCGACCTTCGTTACACGCGCAGTCGTGAGCGGGTCGGTGGCGACCCAATCCTCATAATCCACGACGTAGTCGCGGTCCTCGAACTTCACCAGGCTGGCAGCATCGATGCCGGTGGGCGCGAACTCGTCGGCCAAGGCCTCGAAAACCATGCCCGGACCGATAGCGGCGATGGCCGTAGCGCAGACAGCGCCAAGGCCCATGCCCAGCAACACGCGGCGATCTGGCAGATACATGGCTTTCCGTCCTGAAATGAAGCGATTGGGTATATCGCCTTAACACTTCAGAAACCATACGGCCCCTTCAAGGGCAAAGTTCATTCTTTGTTAGGGTTAATGTCCACAGCCGGCTAGACTTCTATGGCCTCGAAAGCGGCGATGAAGCGGTCATGCGCCTCGCGCGTCGGCCAGGGACGGATGAGCCGGTCGAAAGCGTCCACATCGAATGCCGGCATGTTCGGTTCGCCGAAGAACTTGCGGGCCTCGGCTTCATCGAAGCCGGCCAGGTGGATGGCTTCGAAAAAGGCGGCCTCGCGATCGGCTTTCTTGACCTGCTTGGCAAGAGCGGCGGGCATGGCGGCCGGCAGCGAGAAGCGCAGGTAAACCGCCGAGAGCAGGCGGTTTTCCACGTCCTTGTAATTGCCGCCCATCGCCGCCTTGAAGGGGGAGATGATGTCACCCATCACGTATTCGGGGGCGTCGTGCAGCAGCGCCTGCGCCTGGGAAACGGCGTCGCAATCGGGATTGTGGGCGCGAAACAGTTCGAGCACCAGGACCGAATGCTGGGCCACCGAGAAGGGATAGTCGCCATGGGTCTGCCCGTTCCAGCGGGCCACCCGGGCGAGGCCATGGGCAATGTCTGATAGTTCGACATCCATCGGCGAGGGGTCGAGAATATCGAGCCGGCGCCCGGACAACATGCGTTGCCAGGCGCGAGTGCTAGCGCGTGCCATGTTGCCCCAAAAGCTAAGACGGTCGCCGCGAACCGTAGCAGTCGGGCTCGATTCGGAGAACGCGCGGGCAGCTCTTACCTCTCCCTTTGGGGGAGAGGTCGGCGCGCAGCGCCGGGTGGGGGGCCTTTACTGGGTGGGGTGTTGGGGAAGGCCCCCTCACCCGACCTTCGGTCGACCTCTCCCCCAAGGGAGAGGTGCAGAGGCTCCTACTCTTCAGCCACAACGTCCCCAAACTGATACGTCGCCCAAACGGGGAGCTGTACCGTCACTGGCTTGCCATCCACTGTGACCGCAGCGGGGTCGGTGATCCGGTCGAGGCGGAGGATGGCGACAGCGTTGCCATCGACTACCTGGCCGATCACCCCGGCCTCGCGGCCCCCAGCGACAACGGCAGTACCCGCTGGCGCATCGATACCCGACACGATGACCGGGCGACGGCGCGCGGTGCCGCGATGCTTCATGCGGCTGACAACCTCCTGGCCGACATAGCAGCCTTTGGCAAAGTCGATGCCATCGAGGATGTCGAGGCCGATATCGTGGGCGAAGGCATCGCTGGTGGGAAAGTCATTGCCCTGGTGGGCGATGCCCGCGCCAATGCGCTCGGTGTGATAAAAGGCGTCGTCCTGGACCCAGTCGGCAGTGTGCTCGACAGGGGCGATGGTGCGCCAGCCCATATCGATCGGACCGAGCCGGTCCGTGTGGCGAAGCCCGGAGGGCTCGCTGTCCTGGGCGAAGCCGACACGGTGGGTTTCACGCAGGTCGTCAATCACCACCTGAGCGCGCAGTCGGTACATTTTCATGCGTTTGAAGAAGTCGTCGGCGACGGACTGGTGAACATCGACCCAGATCCCATCGTCGGCATGTCCCGCCAGACCCTCGGCCAAAATCTTGCCTTGCGGCGACAGCAGCGCCCAAGCGGCGGCAACTTCGCCAACGCCGCTGCCGCTGGCCGGTATCTCGCCGGTAATGACATCGTTGAGCAGCTTGTGTGCATCGGGACCGGAAAAGCGGAACACGGCGCGGTCGGCGCGCAGATAGATCGTCATGCTGACTTGCCTCTCGGACGGGGCGTCCGTTACACCGGCCCTGTGCAGGCAGGGTGGGATCAAGACATGGCGCAGTACGATACGATTTTCAAGAACGCGACCGTGGTGAACCAGGATGGCGAGGGGCTGGCCGATATCGCGGTCCGCGCGGGGCGCATCGTGGCGCTGGGCAGCGTCGGCGACGATGCCGCCGAGGTCGTCGACTGCAAGGGGTTGCACATCCTGCCCGGCGTCATCGACACCCAGGTGCATTTCCGCGAGCCGGGCCTGACCCACAAGGAAGACCTTGAATCGGGTTCGCTGTCGGCTGTGATGGGCGGCGTTACGGGCGTGTTCGAAATGCCCAATACCAACCCGCTGACCACCACGCGCGAAACGTTCGAGGCCAAGATCGCCGCTGGCACCAATCGCATGCATTGCGACTTCGCTTTTTACATCGGCGGCACCCACGAGAATGTCGGCCAGCTGGCCGAGCTGGAGCGGCTGCCGGGCTGCGCCGGCGTGAAGGTTTTCATGGGTTCGTCCACCGGCTCGCTCCTGGTGCAGGACGATGCGGGTGTGGAAGCCATCCTGCGCGCCATCTCCCGCCGCGCCGCCTTCCATTCCGAAGACGAATACATGCTCGAAGAGCGCAAGCATCTGCGCGTGCCGGGCGAACCGTCGAGCCACCCGGTCTGGCGCTCGCCCGAGGTGGCAATGAGCTGCACGACGCGTCTGGTCAACCTGGCCCGCAAGACCGGCAAGCGCATCCATGTGCTGCACATCTCGACTAGGGAAGAGATCGTCTATCTCGCCGACCACAAGGATGTGGCGAGCGTCGAGGTAACGCCCCACCACCTCACGCTCGACGAGACGGCCTATACCCGTCTCGGCACCTATGCGCAGATGAACCCGCCCGTGCGCGACAAGGCGCATCGCGAGGGCATCTGGAAGGGGGTCGAGAACGGCGTTGCCGATATCCTGGGCTCCGATCATGCGCCCCATACGCGCGAGGAAAAGGACCATGCCTATCCCGCCAGCCATTCCGGCATGACGGGCGTGCAGACGCTGGTTCCCATCATGCTGGACAATGTGAATGCGGGCAAACTGAGCCTACAGCGCTTTATCGACATGACCAGCCACGGCCCCAACCGCCTGTTCGGTATCGCCAACAAGGGCCGCATCGCGGTTGGCTACGACGCTGATTTTACCGTGGTGGACCTGAAGCGCCGCGAGACCATCACCAATGGCTGGGTGAAGTCACGGGTCGGCTGGACGCCCTATGACGGCGTGACTGTCACCGGCTGGCCGGTCGGCACCATCGTGCGCGGCAATACGGTAATGTGGCAGGGTGAACTGGTGACGCCGAGCGTGGGCCAGCCGATGCGGTTCCTTGAGGCGCTGTAGGCTTCTCGCCAGCGCTATACATGCCGGATTGGTCCGGCATATTGCGCCACGGCGCCGTCTGCCGTGAGCAGCTCGATGCCTGATGCGATCGCTTGCGCGATCAGCATGCGATCGAACGGGTCCTTGTGGATCGGTGGCAATTCGAACACCGCGATGGCATGCTCGCCGGTGATGGCCAGCTCGATATAGCCGTTGTCGATCAGGCCACGACGCAAGAGCCGGGGATCAACCTGGAAATCAGAACGATCGAGCGCGCGCTTGATAGTAATTTCCCAAATACTGGCCGCACTGAAGACCGGCTCGACATCCGATCGCTCCAATAGCTCCCGGGCTGCCCGCGGGAGCCGATCCGGCTCCGCCGCAGCCCAAAGCAGCAGGTGCGTGTCGAGAAGGACTTTCACGGATCGAGGCCAAACATGGCTTCGATCTCGGCCTGTCCCATTCTGTCGAAGTCATTGGGCACCGTGAAAGCGCCGCTCATGAAACCCAGGCGCTTGACTGCCGCCGGCTGGTCGATCGGGACTACTTTCACCAGCGGTTTCCCGGCCTTGGCAATGATGAAGGGTTCGCCCTTCACAGCCTGGTCGACCAGGCGCGACAGGTTGGTCTTGGCATCGTGGATATTGACCATGCGAACCATGCAAGCACCTTAGCTTAGTCAACAGAACTTAGTTCACTTGCCACTATGTTGCAAGACGCATAAGGCGGAACGGAGTGCTGTGTATGGACTGGCCGCTAGTCTCCCGCGACAAACGCCTGCCACTCGCCGTCCTTGCCGATATAGATGCGCCAGTAGTACCAGGCTTCGAGGTCCACCAGTTCCTGGAACTGCTCGGCCGTCAGGATACGGTAGGCGTCGAGCTTTTGCTTGGGTGTCAGCGCGGACAGGTCTTCAACGACGGCCAGGTAGGGCCAGACATAGCTTGGGTCGTCGCTGGCGCTGTCGAACACCGCATAAGGTGCATTGAGCAGTTCGAGCATGATGGCGAGGTTCTCGATGCCCTGCCCGTCGGCCGAATAGGTCTTGAGATAGTCCACCGCATCATCGGGGCCGCCATAGCTTACCGTGGGAGGATGCTGCTGTGCCTTGACGATCGGCCGCAGGGCTTCGATGTCGCCTGATAGTGCAGCGGCGATCAGTGCGTCACGCGTCTTGCGCACCGGCTCGGGCAAGGCCGATAGATCATTGCTGACGGTGTATTCGGGCCAGGCCGGTTCGTCCTGGGCCGTCACCGGCAGCGTCAATGACAGGGCAAGCGTGACGGCGGCAAGCAGACGCATGATGATCCTCCCAAGGCTGGAAGCGATCATGCCGATTGGGCAGCGTCTGGCAAGCTACTGCAGGATGCGTTCGAGATTGTATTCGCCCGAGCGGATACGGTCGGGGAGCAGGGCGATGAGATCGGCGGTCGCTTCGTCGCCATGCATCTTGACGAAGGTGGCAAGGGCCGCGAACAGCGAGGCATGCGCCAGGGCGGCACTCTGCACCCCATCATCCTCGGCGACATTCCATGCCTCGGCGAGATATTCGAGCGCCAGCTGGCGCTCGCCATTGTCGCGGTCGAAAACGCCATGCCCGGAGGCCGGCGCAAACATGGATTTGCTCGTGGTCATGGCATCGGGGTACCACGATGGCGCGGCGCAGGCCCGCAGGAAGTAACCCGAAGGTTAACGGCCGGTAGTCGATTGTATCGAGCAGAGACCGAGCCGGCTGTCTATTCGGCAAAACGCGTATGAATATCACGCGCCGTTTTTTCGGCCTCGGTCAGCAACCGTGTCATTGCCGCACGCGCAGCCGGCGTGCAGGCGCGATGGAACCGCGAATAGGCCGTGTAGCCGACATTGAACGCACCGGCGAGGCGTTGGCGCCGGTCCTCGTCGGGTTCGTCCAGCGCGATCAGCTCGGCCATTTGCGCCCGCCAGTCCTCGGGCGCCGGGCTGCACAAAGGCTGCAGGAAATAGAGGCTGCCCATGATTTCCGCCAGCCGCTCCATCTGCCGCTGGTAGGGCGGGTCGATAGCAAGGGCGGGCGAAATGCCGATAGTGAAAAGCACGGCGATGGCGATGAGGCGAAGTTTCAAAGTGGCGATCCGCAGCGGCATGCCCTTCTTTATCAGCTTTGGCCGAGGACTGCGAAGGCCCTCGCAAGCACGTCATCCAGGCGGCTGGTGGTGCGCAGGGCGGGGAGGGCGGCCGGGTCCATCCACTTGTGGTCGGCAACTTCGTCGGAGGGACGAATCTGCCCCGAGAAATCGCGGGTGACGAAGACTGCCAACAAGAAGGTGCCATCCCGCCCCAGCGGCTGTACGAGCACCGGACGGGGGTTGCGGATGGCGAGCCCAACCTCCTCGGCAATCTCTCGCGTGGCGCATTGTTCGATGGTTTCGCCAGGCTCGATCCGGCCGCCGGGCAGCGTCCACAGATGCTGGTAGGGGGCGTAGGCACGCTTGATCAGCAACACCTTGCCGTCTCGCACGATGGCGACGCTGGCGGCGTTCGGAGCTTCGTCGGTCACATCAGGCTCATTTGCGATTCGTGCTCATCCACCTTACCTGTTGATTGCTGATTCAGGAGTAACCCAGATGTGCGGACGCTACGCTTCCACGCTTCCGCCCGAGATGATGGTCGAGCTGTTCAAGCTGATCAAAGGGCTCGACATCATCCCGCGCTACAACATCGCGCCGACCCAACCCGTGGCAGCGATCTGGGAGGCGCATGGCCGGCGCGAGGCGCATTTTGCGCGCTGGGGCCTGGTGCCGGGATGGGTCAAGGACCCCCGTGATTTCCCGCTGCTGGTCAATGCGCGGGTGGAGACAATGGCCGAGAAGCCCGCATTTCGCGATGCGCTCAAGCATGGCCGCTGCATCATCCCGGCCAGCGGCTATTACGAGTGGCACACCAATCCCGACAAGACCAAGCAGCCCTATTACATCACCATGGAAGACGGACGGCCCATGGCCCTGGCCGGGCTCTATGCCAGCTGGATGGGCCCCAATGGCGAGGAGATCGACAGCGTCGCTACCATCACGGTGGCGGCCAATGCGCAATTGTCGGAAATCCACGACCGCATGCCGGCGATCCTGGAAGGGCAGGCCATCGACGACTGGCTCAACGTGCGCGAAGTCCGGGCCCATCAAGCCGGCCAGCTCGCACTGCCGCTGGCCGACGGCGCGCTGAAGTTCCACCCGGTCTCGACGCGGGTCAATTCCGCGCGGGACGACGATCCGGGGCTGATCGAGCCCGCTGAGATCGTGCGTCCGGAGCCGAAGCTGAAGAAGATGGCAGGCGGCGGGCAGATGAGTTTATTCTAGGGATATCCCTAGAACATCCCGAAATAACCCAGTGCGTCGCCCATCGCATCCTCTTCCCAGCCGAGGTGACTGAGCAGCACGCGTTCAAGGGCATGGTAGACTGTCTTGGCATCCTCGAACCGTGCCGGGCTGGGCTCGGCGGCAAGCGCGTTCAGGGCGTCTACAAGGCGTTCGAGCAATTCGTGTACAACGACATGCTCGGCAGTCAGCCGGTCGGCGATGGCCTTGAAGCCGGGGCTCTGCATGGCGAGCACGGGGAAGATATGCGCATCCTCGATGGAGTGGTGCGCATTGACGATCTGGCAGTGCTGCCCGCAGAGGTTGCCGAAGCGGCGATAGTTGGCGACCATGGCCAGATCGCTGGTTTCGGTGGCGATCTCCGTGCTGGTGACCGAGCCGGAATTGGCCCGCTCGATAAGCTTGCCGAGCGTCTTCATGTTGTCGCGCAGATGGTCATGCACCATCCGCAGGTGCTGGCCGGCGCCGCGCTGTTCCTCGGTCAGGCCTTCGAGCGGTGGGATGGGTGGACGCGTAGCGTCGTCCAGAAAACTGATATTGAGAAGCATTGGCCATAGATGGCCTCAAGCAGGGCCCGCCGCAAGACGGCACCGGAAAGTGACGCGGTGTCGTCGAGGTAACTGCTAGCGCGGCAACATCTTGCCGGGATTGAGGATGCCGTTTGGGTCCAGCGCGGACTTGATGGCCCGCATCATGTCCAGTGCCACCGGATCCTTGACCTGCTCGAGCAGGTCGATCTTGAGCTGGCCGATCCCGTGTTCGGCCGAAACCGACCCGCCCAGTCGCAGCACGATCTCGTAGATCGCTTCGTGCAGCTTTTCGTCGAATTCTGCCATGAATGCCTTGGGTTCGGCGCCCACTGGCTGGCTGAAATTGAAGTGGATGTTGCCGTCGCCCATGTGGCCGAAGGGCACCGGGCGAATGCCGGGAGCCAGTCGCTCGGCCGCGGCGATGCCTTCGGCAATCAGTTGCGGCACGGCGGCGATGGGCACCGAAACATCGTGCTTGATCGAGGCGCCTTCCTTGGACTGGACCTCGCTCATCTGCTCGCGGAAGGCCCACATGCGCGTGCGGTCGGCCAGCGACTCGGCAAAGACCGCGTTGTCGATCAGGCTGTCCGTGAAGGCGGCCTCGATGGCGGCCATCAGGGCACCCGGCGTCCCGCCTCGCATGCGGGAAACCTCGATCAGTGCATACCAGGGCGAAGTCCCGGCACTGGGGTCGCGATCGAGCATGCCCTGTCGCAGTTGCATGTCCAGCCCGATGCGCGGCACGATCTCGAAGGCGTTGAGCCGGCTGCCGATGCGCTCGCGCAGCAGCTGGAACAGGGTAAGGGCCGCCTCCGGCCCGGCAATGCTGACCAGCGCCGTTTCATGATCCTCGGGCTTGGGGAAGATCTTGAGCGTGGCGGCGGTGATGATGCCCAGCGTGCCCTCGGCCCCGACCAGCAGATCCTTGAGGTCGTAGCCGGTATTGTCCTTCTTGAGCGAATTGAGCCCCCGGTAGAGCCGGCCATCGGCCATCACGGCCTCGACGCCCATGGTGAGCTCGCGGGCATTGCCATAGGCGAGCACGTTGACCCCGCCGGCATTGGAGGACAGCAGTCCACCGACACGGGCCGAGCCCTGCGAGCCCAGCCAGAGCGGGAAGATGGTGTCCTCGGCTTCGGCGGCCTTGTGGGCATTTTCGAGAATGACGCCGGCTTCGGCCGTCATCGTGCCTGCCGCCACGTCGATGCTCCGGATGCGGTCCAGCCTGGCAAGGCTGACGATGACCTCGTCGCCGCGCAACGGCACCTGGGCACCCACCAGGCCCGTGTTGCCGCCTTGGGGGATGATGCCGACACGGTTTTCGGACGCCCAGCGGACGATCGCCTGCACCTGCTCCACCGAAGCGGGCAGGGTGACTGCCGACGCCGGCTGGTGGAAGCGCTTGCGCGGCTCGGTGAGATAGCCCGCCATTTGCCCGGCCTCGCCAATGACCCCATTGGCGCCGAGGAGCGCGGTGAGCTGGGCAATGATATCGGCGGCGGAAAGAGGCATGGCAAACCAGGCTTTGGCAGTGGGACGCCCGGCATGCCACAGCCGGCGGACGCCTACAATGGCCGGACCGGCGCAGACTGACAAGCGGCGGAGCCGGGTGGCTGCCGCGCAATCTCGGCTGTGGCGTGACCGAGGGAATCCACTATGGTGCGTTCAGGGGCGAAGCCGTGCTTGCCCCGCAGTCAAACTCTAGCCTTGTAGGACGCGGCCGGCGAGAGCGGCGCGGGATTAGCATGACAGCCCTGGTCTGGCCGGAAATCTACTTCATCCGGCATGGTGAAACGCCCTGGAACGCCGAGCGCCGCTATCAGGGGCGCAAGGACATACCGCTCAATGACAAGGGACGCGGCCAGGCCAGCCAGAACGGCAAGACACTGGCTGCCCTGTTCGCCGCGCGCGGGCTCGATCCGATGTCGTTCGAATGGCATGCAAGCCCGCTGGGCCGCACGCGCGAAACCATGGACCGGGTGCGCGCCGGCTTCGACCGGCACTTGCCCGAAGTGAAGTATGACGTGCGCCTGATGGAGATTTCGTTCGGCGTGCTCGAGGGAGAGCTGTTCGAGCAGCTGCCGGCCAACATGGCCATTGCGCCGGGCGATCGCACCGAGGACTACTGGGACTTTCGACCCGAAAATGGCGAGAATTACCGCGACGTCGAAGCTCGCCTCAGCGAGTTCTCGACGGTGCTCAAGGGGCCATCGGTGGTCGTGGCCCATGGCGGCATCGCGCGCACCTTGCGCGTGCTGATCGAGCATGCGCCGATCGTGGAAGTCATCAACTGGGCGCCGCCCCAGGACGCGGTCATGCATTTCACGCCGGGCCGGATGGAACTGCTGCGGGCAGGCGCTGATTGACCTGACGCGCCCCGCTGCCTAGAAAGCGGCCAACACGGGGCTGCGCCATGTCTTTCAATACGTTCGGACATCTCTTCCGCTTCACGACCTGGGGCGAGAGCCATGGGCCGGCGCTCGGCGTGGTCGTGGACGGCTGCCCGCCGGGCCTGACCCTGACGTCCGAAATGATCCAGCGCGACCTGGACCGCCGCAAACCCGGGCAGAGCAAGTATACGACCCAGCGCCGCGAGGCCGATGAGGTCAAGATTCTGTCCGGCGTGTTCGAGGACGAGCGCACCGACGGCCCGCGCACGACGGGTACGCCGATTTCGCTGCTGATCGAGAATACCGACCAGCGTTCCAAGGACTATGCCGATATTCGCGACAAATACCGGCCGGGGCACGCCGACTACACCTATGACCAGAAATACGGCATCCGCGACTATCGCGGCGGGGGCCGCACCTCGGCGCGCGAGACAGCCGCGCGTGTCGCGGCGGGCGCCGTGGCCCGACAGGTGCTCGATGGCGTGACGGTCCGCGCCAGCCTCGTGCAGGTTGGGCCGCACAAGATCGATTACGGCAATTTCGACTGGAGCCAGGTCGACCAGAACCCATTCTTCTGCGCCGATGCCAAGGCGGCCGAACTCTGGGCCGACTATCTCGACGGTATCCGCAAGGAGGGCAACTCGGTCGGCGCGGTTATCGAGGTCGTCGCCGAGGGCGTACCGGCGGGGTGGGGCGCCCCGATTTACGGCAAGCTGAGTGCGGACCTGGCCTCGGCCATGATGAGCATCAATGCCGTCAAGGGCGTCGAGATCGGCGCTGGTTTCGAGGCGGCGAGCCTCACCGGCGTCGAGAATGCCGACCAGATGCGGGCCGGCCCGGACAGGCCGTATTTCCTCGACAACCATGCTGGCGGCATACTCGGCGGCATCTCCAATGGCGATCCCATTGTCTGCCGCTTCGCCGTCAAGCCGACATCGTCCATCATCACCCCGCGCCAGACGGTGACGACCAGGAACGAGGATACCGACATCATCACCAAGGGCCGCCACGACCCTTGCGTCGGCATCCGCGCCGTGCCGGTGGGCGAGGCGATGATGGCGCTCGTGCTGGCCGATCATGCCCTGCGCCATCGCGGCCAGACCGGACGCGAAGGCGCGGTAGGATTCGAGCGGAACTGAGCCTTTTCTTACCTCGCCCCTCCGGGGAGAGGTCGGCGCGCAGCGCCGGGTGAGGGGTCTTTACTGGGTGAGGTGCTTGCGGGGCCACCCCTCACCCGCCCCTTCGGGTCGACCTCTCCCCAGAGGGGCGAGGTAAGAGGCTCAGCGCCCAAACACCAGGACCGTCTCCACATTCCCATCGCCGCCGGCAATGGGCGACGTCACCGAGGTGCGGTGCGTGAAGCCCTGCTCAGCCATGAAGGCGATCACCTCGGCGCGGGCGGCTTCGATGGCGGTTTGGTCGGTCACAATGCCACCCTTGCCGACATTCTGCCGGCCGACTTCGAATTGCGGCTTGAACAGCACCACCGCCTGGGCTGATGGCGTGCAGAGCGCCAGCGGCGCGGCGAGTACCTTGGTGACCGACACGAAGCTGATATCGGAAACCAGGAGATCGATGGGCTCAGGGATCATCTCGCGGTCCAGCTCCCGGGCATTGACGCCTTCCATGCTGACCACCCGGTCGCTCCCCCTGAGTCGCTCGTGCAACTGGTCGTGGCCCACATCAACGGCATAGATGCGCCGGGCGCCGCGCTCCATCAGCACCTGGGTGAAGCCGCCGGTCGAGGCGCCGACATCAAGGCAGGTCAGGCCGCTGGGATCGATCCCGCCTGCCTCAAGACCAGCTACGAGCTTGAGCGCGGCGCGTGACACGTAGTTCGCTGCCGGATCGCTCAATGCGAGTTTGTCATCATGCCCGACCATCCTGTTAGGCTTGTCGGCGGTGACCCCATTGATGGTCACGGTGCCACGCAGGATGGCGTCACGGGCGCGAGCCCTGGACGGCACGAGCCCACGTTGTTCCAGCGCCAGGTCGAGCCGGATGCGCTCGCTCATCCCTCGACCAGGCGCTTGACCTTTGCCACCGCAGTATCGGTGGCTTCTTCATAGGCCACCGTACCCTCGAAGGCGCCGTCGGCTCCGATCAGGAAGGTCAGCGCGGTGTGGTCGACCAGGTAATAGGGATCGTCCGCGGCGAAGCCATCGGCCCGCTCGCCTACCACGCCGAAGGCCCTCTTGACGGCTTCGGTCTGGGCCTCGTCACCGACAAGACCGATGATGGATGGATCGAAGCCTTCGACATAGCCTTTGACGGTGTCCAGCGTATCGCGAGCCGGATCGACAGTGACGAAGATGATGCGGAGCTGCTCGGGCGTGAGCCCGAGCTGCGCGCGCCAGGCCGTAGTCTCGGCCAGGGTGGTCGGGCATACATCGGGGCAGAAGGTGTAGCCGAAGAAGATGAGGCTTGGCGTACCCTTGAGACTATCCTGCGTGAAGGTGCCGCCCTGGGTCGAAGCCAGCTCGAACGATTGCCCGGTAACGCCGAGCGGCCGTGCCGGCGGGCGAAAAATTAACAGCGCCGTCGCGCCAATCGCGACGATGGCGACGAGCGCCCAGAGCACGATGCGGAAATTGCGGAGGGATCTTGGAGTGGTCATGCCGGCCTTCGTGCCACGACCTTGTGGTTCGACAAGCTCACCATGAGGTCTACTTAAGGCTCGGTATTCCCGAAGACCTCATCCTGAGCCTGTCGAAGGAGGAGGTCGGGCGCACTTACGCGTCCAGCGGCTCTGTGCCGGTGGCGCGACCATCGCGCGACAGGGTAATCTTCTCGATGCGGGCTTCTGCCGCGCGCAGCAGTGTTTCGCAATGAGCCTTGAGCGCCTCGCCGCGCTCGTAAATGGCAATGGATTCCGCCAAGGGCGCGCGACCTGATTCGAGCTTGCCGACGATTTCCTCGAGTTGGGACAGCGCGGCTTCGAAGCTCAATGTCTTGACGTCGTCATTGTCGGCCATGGGCTAATCCTAGTCTTCCAGGCGCCCGGTGGCGCCATCCATCAGCATGGCCACGTGATGCGAAACACCGCCGGCCAGGCCCTTGAGGTCATAGCCACCTTCGAGGAGGGACACAATGCGATTGCCGCAGCTGCGCTCGGCGGCATCCATCAACTTTCCCGTGACCCAGCCAAAGTCCCCGGATTGCCAGTTGAGCTGCGCCAGCGGATCGCGTTCATGCGCGTCGAAGCCGGCTGAAATCAGCAGGAGATCAGGCGAGAAATCGAGCAGCGCCGGGATGATGCGGCTGACGTAGGCGTCGCGCATGCTCTCGCCATCGCTATTGGGATCGAGCGGCACATTGGCGATGTTGCCGACCCCGGTTTCGCTGGCCTTGCCGGTGCCCGGATAGAGCGGCATCTGGTGACTCGATGCGTAGAAGACGCTCGGATCGGCCTTGAAGATATCCTGCGTGCCGTTGCCGTGATGCACATCGAAATCGACGATGGCGATGCGCTCGGCCCCGTATTTGCGCTGCGCTTCGCGGGCGACAATGGCGACCGTGTTGATGAGACAAAAGCCCATCGGCGTAGCGATTTCGGCGTGATGCCCGGGCGGCCGGATGGCGCAGAAAGCGTTGTCGACTTCACCCAGCAGCACCGCATCGAGAGCGGCGAGCGCCCCGCCCAGGCCGGTGGCGGCGGCTGACAGCGAGTCGGCGGAAATGAAAGTGTCGGCGTCGAGCTGACCGATGCCTTCGGCCGGTCGCCCCTGGCGCAGATGCGCCAGATACCTGGAATCGTGCACCAATTCGGCCAGCATCAGGTCGCCCGTAGGCGCGTTGCGACGAACCAATTTATCGAACCGCGGGCGGCTCAGTGCATCTTCCACCGCCCGGATGCGATCGGCGCGCTCGGGGTGGCCCTGCGGCGTGACATGATCGGCAAAATTCGGCTGGCTGACGAGCAGCGTGGTCACGGGCGGTCACGGCTCCAGATGATTGCTCACTTCGTCTTGACGCGCGGGAGCCGTGTTGTCAAACAACCGCCACCAGGATGAGCGAACCCTCAATGTCATATGAACCGAAATCGGTGGCGGCAGCCGCGGCATTGCTGCGCGAGGGCAAGCTCTGCGCCTTTCCTACCGAGACGGTCTATGGTTTGGGCGCCGATGCGACCGATGCCGATGCGGTGCTGTCGATCTATGAAACCAAGGGGCGGCCGCGCTTCAACCCGCTGATCATCCATTGCGCCGACCTGGCCATGGCCGAAACGCTGGCGGAATTCTCCCCTCTGGCGCGGCGCGTGGCCGCGCTGTGGCCGGGCTCGCTGACGCTGGTGCTGCCGGCCCGACCGGACAATGGGCTGGCCGATGTGGCGACCGCCGGGCTTGATACTGTGGCGATCCGTATCCCCGATCACAAGTTGGCATTGGAGCTGATCGCGGCGGTGGGCCACCCCCTGGCAGCGCCTTCGGCGAACCCTTCGGGGCGGCTGTCGCCAACCACGGCAGAGCAGGTGCGGCGCGGCTTCGGCGGCAAGGTGCCGGTGCTCGATGGCGGACCGTGCCGGGCGGGCGTGGAATCGATGATCATCCGCGTCGAAGGCGAGCGACTGGTGCAGTTGCGGGCCGGAGCGGTGGCGCGCGAGGAGATCGAGCGGAAGCTGGGCGTGGTGGTTGCGGTCGCCGCCAAGGATGCGGCGGTGGCTGCGCCGGGCATGCTGGCGAGCCATTATGCCCCTAACGCATTGATGCGGCTCAATGCCGAGCCGCAAGCCGGCGAGGCTTTCCTGGCGTTTGGGAACGCGCCGGAATTTGCCGGACCGATGCGCAATTTGTCAGCGGCGGGCGACCTGCATGAGGCGGCGCGCAACCTGTTTTCGATGCTGCATGAGCTCGATGCTGCTGGGGCTGAGGTGATCGCGGTGGCGCCGATCCCGGAGGCCGGGCTGGGCGAGGCGATCAATGACCGGCTGGTGAGGGCGGCGGCGCCGCGGGGGTAGGCAAGCGGGTGCCATACACACCGCACGTCACCCTCGGGCTTGACCCGAGGGCTCTCCACTTGCTGAGCGTAGGTAAGTACAGCGCCCTCGGGTCAAGCCCGAGGGTGACGGTCAGTGTTTGGGGTGCCATTCGGGCATAGCCTTATGGCCTTCTTCGCTCAGACCGCGCGGCTGGGCGATCTGCCCTGCGGGACACTCAGAAGTCCCTGACCTTGTACGGCTTCTGATCGCGCATGAACCGCGCCAGCGCTTCGAGGTCCGGGTCGCCGCCGGGTGGCAGGACCACGCGCAGGTTCACATACAAGTCACCGTCGCCGTAAAGGCCCTTGCCCTTGAGGCGGAGGGCCTTGCCGGTGTCGACGCCGGGCGGCAGGTTGAGTTCGACCGAACCATCGAGCGTGGGCACGCGCACCTTGGCGCCGAGCACGGCCTCGTAGAGGGTCAGCGAAACATCGGTCCGCAGGTCCGCGCCATCGCGGCGGAATTGCTTGGACTTCTCGAACCGCACCGTGACGAGGGCATCGCCAGGCTCCCCAAGTCCAGGCGAACCCTGGCCCTTGAGACGGATCTGCTGGCCTTCCTCGACCTTGGCCGGGATCTTGACCGACAGCACCTTGCCCGAAGGCATGCGCACATCAATCGGCTTAGCCTGATGGGCATCCTCGAGCGAAACGGTGGCGTTGACCACGATGTCCTCGCCCTTGAGGCTGCGAGGGCCGCCGCCTGTGGCCGTACCGGCAAAGGGGTCCCATTGCGGACCACCGGCGGGGCCGCGACCGCCGCCCATGCCGCCACGAGGCTGCCCGCCAAAGCCACTCATGAATTCCTTGAGGATGTCCTCTGCCGAAAAGCCACCCGCTGCGCCTGGTCGGGCGCCGCGTGTCCCGCCAAAGCCGCCGGGATTGAAGCCGGCGAATTTGGGGTTGCCGTCCGCGTCGATTTCGCCGCGGTCGAACTGCCCGCGCTTTTCGGCGTCCGTGAGCAGATCATAGGCGTTGGTCGCCTCGGCAAACTTGCCGTGCGCCGTTGGATCATCCGGATTCTGGTCGGGGTGATACTTCTTGGCCAGCTTGCGATAGGCGGACTTGATGTCCTTCTCGCTGGCCGATCGTGGCACCCCAAGCACGGTATAGGGATCGCGCATTTGGTCCATTCAATGAGTCGGGCGTTGCTTCGCCCACAGTTGGAGTCCTATATGGCGACGGCTCCCCGCCTTGTCCAGTTTCCCGCGACGAAGGGATGATATCCAAATGCTGCAGACCCTCACCGAGCGCCTGTTCGAGGACAGCGACCGTACCGATCTCGATCCATTCGCCGTGTTCGAGGAGTGGTTCGCCCTCGCTAGGGAAGCCGAGCCCAACGATCCGCATGCAATGGCCCTGGCGACGGTGGATGGCGATGGCTTGCCCGATGTCCGCATGGTGCTGCTCAACGCACGGGACGATCGTGGGTTCTGTTTTTTCACCAATTTCGAGAGCGACAAGGGCCGGCAGCTGCATGCCCATCCCAAGGCGGCAATGGTGATGCACTGGAAATCGCTGCGGCGGCAGGTGCGCATGCGCGGCCCGGTGGAGGTTGTGACGCCCGAGGAAGCCGACGCCTACTTTGCCAGCCGGCCCAAAGGCAGTCAGATCGCGTCTTCGGCATCCGATCAATCCCGCGTCCTCGACAGCAAGACGACTCTGCTCGACCGCGTCAGCCGGCTTGCGAGCAGCGTCGACGACGGTCCGGTGCCGCGACCGCCGCACTGGTCGGGCTTCCGGATCGTGCCGACAAGCATCGAATTCTGGAAGGATGGCGAATTCCGCCTGCATGACCGGGTGCGGTTCGAGCGGGCGGGCGACGGCTGGGTGAGCAACAGGCTCTATCCATAACAGGTACCTCTTCCGAACCTCCCCTGATATGCCGGGAGCAGATCGAGGGTGGGGCGAAAATCCAACCAGACTCACCGCACGTCACCCTCGGGCTTGACCCGAGGGCTCTGTACTGACCGGACGCTCAGCAAGTGAAGAGCCCTCGGGTCAAGCCCGAGGGTGACGATCGTGGTTGCGGTGGGTCCCCGCCTTCCAAATCTCCTCTACCTCGCCTAAAACCAATGCGGTTTGGGGATTTTTGGTCATGGTGCAGGAGCAGCCGGTGCCGGTGGTTTTCACCGGGACGCGCAGGGAACTGGGCGGCATGCTGCTGCGCGGCTATGCGCTGCTCGTTCCCACGATCGGGCTCTACCGCTTCTGGCTGACGACGTGGAAGCGGCGCTTCTACTGGGCCAACACCGAGATCGGCGGCGATCCGCTCGAATATACCGGCAGTGCCTTCCAGCTGCTGCTCGGTTTCCTCATGGCGCTGGCCGTGTTCATTCCCCTCTATGGGCTGTTTTTCTATTTGTCGACGCAATCGTCGGAGGCGGCGGTCGCCGGCTATGGCTTTGTCGGCATCTTGCTTTGGTTCCTGATGGGCTATGCCAGCTATCGGGCGCGCGATTTCCGGCTGTCGCGGACCCTGTGGCGCGGGATTCGCTGCGACCAGGGCGGCAGTGCCTGGGGCTATGCGCTCAGGCGCTTCTTTTGGTCGCTGCTGGTCATGGTCACGGCGGGCCTTGCCTACCCGTTCATGGCAGCCAGTCTCTGGAGCTACAGGTATCGCCACAGCTGGTATGGCGACCGCCAGTTTGCATTTGTCGGCAACTGGAAGCAGCTGGCGCGGCCATTTTACCTCGCCTATGTCGGCGTCGCGGTCGTTGGGGGTGTTGGGCTGGGCATGGGAACGGCCATGGGTGGCCTTCCCACCGGTGGTACGCCGACCGTCGAAGGTGTCCTGGTTTTGCTGGCGGCGGCCGCCCTTATCGGGGTGCTGTGGCTCTACTACCGATCGCGCGAGTTGACCCGCATGTTTTCAGCCGTGCGGCTGGGCACTGCGGCGCTGACCGTAACTATCCGGACGAGGAGCCTGCTGGGCCAATATCTGTTGTTCGGCCTGGCGCTGACGGCCAGCTATCTGGTGCTGGCGATTGGGGGCATTATCGTCCTGGGCGCGGCCGCCAGCGACGCCTTTGCCGGCGGCGAGTTCGATCCACAGATCTTCATGCAGTCCCTGCAGGGCAGCATGACGGTGCTGTTGGCCATCGTGTTCGGCTACCTGCTGCTGCTGGGCGCCTTCAGCCTGATGGTGGAATTGTTTCTCGGCCTGGGCTTCTGGAAAATGGTCGCAAATGGCGCCGCGATCACCGGTATAGACAGCTTGCGGAGCGTGCGGGCGCGGGGCGAGGACACGTCCCTGGCCGGCGAAGGTCTGGCCGATGCGCTCAACGTGGGAGCCTATTGATGGCGATTGCCGGGCGCTTCCATGATGGCCTCGTGGCCGATGTGCACAAAGTGGGGCTCGAATACGAGCATGCCGGCTCGGCGGGCACGCTGGTGATCCGCGCCGAGGATCGCAGCGAGCTGGCGCGCTGGCCGGCCGCCGATCTTTACGCTGTGCCCAGCCGCAAGGATGAGTTGCGGCTCGGTGCCAATGGCCAGCGCACCGGCGCGCGCGTGGCGGTGCGGGGCCGCGAAGACGTGGCGCGCGTGCTGGCGACGCTTCCCGTGCTCACCGAAAAGCGCCGGCAGCAGACCGGCCGGGAAGTGCGCCTTGCCGTGACCGCCACCCTGGCGCTGGCCGCGGTGATCGGCGCCTATCTCTACGGCGTGCCGCTGCTGGCAGGCCGCATCGTGGGTCTTGTACCCCCAGCCTGGGAGCGCAGCCTGGGCGAGACGGTGGCGACGCAGATGGAATCCAGCCTCAACGAGAGCGGCGGGTTTGAGGTCTGCGACCCTGATCCCGATAGCGTCGCGAACCACGCCATCGCGCGCTTCGGCGCCGCGGCGCTGGAGGGGACCGGCTCGCCATTCGCGATCGACATCAAGGTCGTCAAGTCCGACATCCCCAACGCCTTCGCGCTGCCGGGTGGCCAGGTGTTCTTCTTTTCAGCGTTGCTGGAGCAGGCTGAGACGCAGGATGAATTCGCCGGCGTGCTGGCGCATGAAGTCGGCCACGTCGCGCATCGGCATGGCATGGAGCAGTTGATTTCGACCGCCGGTACTGGCGCGTTGATCGGTTTCATCCTGGGCGACATGACAGGCATTTCGGTGGCGGCAGGCCTAGGGTCGATGATCATCGATGCGCGCTTTTCGCGCGATGCCGAACGACAGGCCGATGCCTTCGCGGCCCACACCGCCGAGCGCATGGACTTCAACCCGGCGGGCCTCGCCGACCTGATCAACCGCGTCGGCGCCGATGACGAGTTCGCCCGGGCGCTTGCGCTCCTCAGCACCCACCCGCTCACCGACGACCGCAAGGCGGCGCTGGAAATCCTGAGCCAGCAGCGGCCGACCGGGCTGGAACCGCCTTTCACCGCCGCAGAATGGACTGCCATCCGATCGATGTGCGAGCAGCCCGGGGCGCTGCCTCAGGCAAAGACCAACGCAAATGACCGGACCGGGAAATCTTCAAATTAACTCAACACCTTGCTTATATCGTGCAGTCGGTGAATTGACGGCGGTACGGTGCGCATACTGATCCGGACATCGCGATGGGCCACCTGGGCGCGCCGACTTGGCAGCGTCGCGGTCCCGCTCGTCATTACCTCGGTGGGTCTGCATTGGCTGCGGCTCATCACCAGCGACCTTTTCGTGGTCGTCGCATTGGTGGCCGGCGCAGTGGCATTGCTTGCCGTGCTGGCCGCGCTGATCGCGCTGGCGCGCCTGTGGCAAACGGGAGACCAGGGGTGGGGCAGGGCTCTGGCCGGTCTCTCACTGGGCGCCCTCAGCCTCTTCCCCTTTGCCTGGTATGGCAACCTGCTGCTGCGCTACCCCGCCGTAACCGACATCGCCACGACCGATCGCGGGCTGATGCCGCTGATCTTCGAGCCGGGCACCCAGGCCATGCCACCGCCCAAAATGCTGTCGGCATTGGAGATGGCGGCGACGTTTCCCAACGTCGAAACGCGCAATTACCCGTTGGGCCTGGTGCCTACCTTCGGCCTGATCCGGGCTATGGTGGACGATCGCGGTTGGGATGTAAAACTGGTAAGGGAGCCCGCGCCCGAGGCGGAATTCGGGCAGCTCAACGCGCAGATCGTGACCATTCCTGGCTGGCGCGAAGAGGCCGTGATCCGGGTGACGGGCAACCTGACCACCTCGGTGGTCGACATGCGCTCGGCCTCGCTCAATGCGCAGCATGATTTTGGATCCAATGGCACGCGCATCGAGGAATTTCTGACCGCACTCGACGAGGCGGTGACCACCTTGCTGCGCGACAATCCCAACGCCAACCAGCCCATCGAAGCAGAGCCGGAAGCAGCGCCGGTGGCGACCGGGGATGAGGCGGATACCGAATAGGGCATAGACGCGCGTCCGCCGAAGCGGCGGGGGAAGAGCCGCTACGGCGACAGACGCATCCCGAACAGTCCGCGCGAGACGTGGATTTCCCCCAGACCTTCCAGATTTTCGACATGCGCTGTGATCGTCATCCGCGCCGCCATGCGGACGGACAGCGACTGGGCGGGATAAATGGCGGCCACGACGGCTGCCACGGTGCGGGCGCCGGCGCGGACAGCCTCCACGACCTGCGCGTTGCGCATTTGGCGATGCGCGCGCAGCGCCGTCGCATAGGCTGGACCCTCGGCAATGGGGCCGCCATGCGCAGGGAGGTATTGCCGGCAGGGCAGGGCGATGACCTTGTCCAGCGAGGCCAGATACTCGGCCATTGAACCATCCGGGACCGATACCAACGTCGAGTTCCAACCCATTACATGGTCGCCACTGAGCAGGATATTGCCGCTGCTGAAGGCGAGGTGGTTGGCACAGTGCCCGGGTGTCGCATGGACGGTCAGCGCGAGGTCACCGGCCAGTATGATTTCGCCGTCGGTCAGTGTGCGGTCCGGCACCAGGTCCCAGTCGCATGACCCGCGGATCGGGTTGCGTTCGAATCGGCGCAGCGGCCGCGACAGCCGATGCGGCCCGCCGAACCACAGGGGCGCGCCCAGGTCTCGCGCCAGCCGGCCGGCCGATGCGCTGTGGTCGCGGTGGGTATGCGTGAGGATGATGGCGTCGACCTCGCGCCCGCCGATCGCATCCATCAATGCGGCCAGGTGCCTCACATCGTCGGGACCCGGGTCGAGCACGGCAAGTCGCTCGCGGCCAAGCAGAAAGCTGTTGGTGCCGGTAAAGGTATAGGCGCTGGCATTGGGGGCGGTGACCCGGGTGATCCCATCGGCGACGACGATGGCCCGGCCGGCCTGGGGATCGAACTCCCGATCGAAGGACAAAGCGGGGGCAGGTGACGCCATTGCACTCACTTTACCGAGAGATTAAACAGTCATCACTTGAACGACAGTGCGGCCCGGGACGGGGCGCCGGTTCAGCTTAAGCATGGAAGGTATGAAATGGCCGTGACTTTGACCACGCCCAATACGCTGCTCGGTGTATTCCAGCCCAAGGGCGATGCCGCCCGTCTCGCCTCGAATCTTGTGACGGTCGTGCTTGGGACGCTGCTCATCACCATCTGCGCCAAGATCAACGTTCCGGTCTGGCCGGTGCCGGTGACGCTCCAGGGCTTTGCCATCGCAGCGCTGGCCGCCGCCTTTGGCCTGCGCATCGGCGTTGCCACCGTCGCCCTCTACCTCATCGAAGGCGCGGCTGGCCTGCCCGTCTTTGCCGGTGCCACCGCTGGCATCCCCTACCTGATGGGCCCGACCGGCGGCTTCCTCATCGGCTTCCTGCTGATGGCCGCCATCATCGGCTACGCAGCCGATCGTGGCGCCTCGGGCAAGCCGCTCGCCCTGTTCGCCGCCATGCTCGCCGGCGACGCCGTGCTTTTCGTGCTCGGCTTTGCCTGGCTGCTGTTCATGGCCGGCCAGGCGCAGTGGATCGACCAGACCAATGTCGTCGCTTCGGCCTTCGCCAAGGCCGTGCAGCCCTTCATCGTCTGGGACATCCTCAAGATGGCCCTGGCGGCGCTGACCGTGACTGGCGCCTGGAACCTGCTGTCCAGGCGCTAAGCCCGCGGCATGATTTCTCGGGAGGCCGGCCTGGTGCCGGCCTCTTGTTTGCTGGGATATTGCTCATTGAGCAGAACGTCACCTTGCGGAAAGCCGGCGCATGATGAGCTCGAGCGAGCGGGCGAAGCACTCTCGATCGCTCGCCGCGAGCTCGTTGATCGCCGTCTCCACCGCCTGCGTGGGATCCTGCTCGAGCATGCTGCGGCCGCGCTCGGTCAATTCGAGCAGTTCGGCGCGCCCCCTTGGCTGCTCCGCGGCCTTGGCCAGCAAGCCCTTCTGCACCAGCGTTCGCACCGTGCGGCTGACCGGCCCATTGGCCAGGCCCTGGAAGCGCGCCAGCTCGCTGGCGGTGCACTGGGCGCGGGGCGCGCGCGAGAAATAACGAAGCGCCGCCCATTGCGCCGGAAACAGGTCCGCCGCATAGCCGCGCGAATGCAACATGCGTGCCGTAAGCTCGAGCAGTTCGGCGAGCGACGATGTCGATTGGGACCGCAAAGCCAACTCCGCAGGCGCGCGGCGGTCTCGGCGCTCAGGCGTCAAGAGCCGACCGTGGTCACTCTTCCCCTCCCATATCGACCCAATCATACCACGAACAACGCCGCGCCACAGCCATCGTTAAAAGGTCGCTTTGCCCGGCGAGCAAATTGCGATCTCTTGGTGGTGCCTGGTTCGGATGGATCATGAAAAAGCCCGGCCTCGCGAGAGGCCGGGCTTGATTGGTCGGAGTAGAGTGATTCGAACACTCGACCCCCTGCTCCCGAAGCAGGTGCGCTACCAGGCTGCGCTATACTCCGTCAGAAAGCGACACGGGATTTGTGCGGTGGGGCAGCCATTTCGGGCTGCCACCGGCTGTCGCGATGGGCCGGGTTATAGCTGCGCTTGCCCTGCCGTTCAAGCGCCTAACACAGGCTTTTTATGGTGGCGTCGCCGTGTTGCGAAGCCCTGCCAAACCGTGTAGGAACCGCGCCACGTTGGGGTGTCGCCAAGTGGTAAGGCATCGGTTTTTGGTACCGACATTCCTAGGTTCGAATCCTAGCACCCCAGCCAATTCCCCCTCGAATGGCACCCTTGTTTCAGGCGCTGCCGGCAGTATTGTCTGAGCAGCAGGTTAGCTGAATCGGGGAGTTCCGCGTGCCACGCCCTGGCGCCAGGATGAGCTCCATGACTGTGAGCGCATCATGAACGCTATCGACCTTCACAACCAGATTGCCGTCGTCACCGGCGGCGCGCAGGGGATCGGCTTTGCCATCGCCCAGCGGCTGATCGCCTCGGGGGCGCGCGTGAGCCTGTGGGACATGAATGCCGAAGTGCTGGCATTGGCCGTCGCCAACCTCGGACCGGAGGCCTCCAGCAAGCTGGTCGACATCACCGACCTGGCCGGCCTCGAGCGTGTCCACGCCGAGGTCGAGGCCGAGCTTGGTCCCGTTTCCATCCTGGTCAATTCGGCCGGCATAGCTGGGCAGAATGCGACGCTTGAGGACTATGACCCCGAAGAATGGCGGCGCGTCGTCGAGATCAATCTCAACGGCACCTTCTATGTCAACAAGGTGGTGATCCCCTCGATGAAGGCGCGCAACTATGGGCGCATCGTCAACATCTCCTCGGTGGCCGGCAAGGAGGGGAACCCGAACCTCTCGGCCTATTCCGCGGCCAAGGCGGGCGTCATCGGGCTGACCAAGTCGCTGGGCAAGGAACTGGCCAAGCACGACATCGCCGTCAACGCCATCACGCCGGCAACCGCCAAGACGCGCATTCTCGATACGCTGACCAAGGAATTCATCGACTACATGCTGGTGCGTATCCCCCGCGGGCGCTTTCTCGAGGTCGACGAGGCGGCAGCCATGGTCGCCTGGCTGGTCAGCAAGGAAAACAGCTTCACCACCGCGAGCGTGTTCGACCTCTCGGGCGGGCGCACCACCTATTGAACCATGAGGCTTCCAGCCGATGCGATCAGGGCATCAGCTGGCCGCCATTGACCTCAATGACCTGGCCGATGATGTAGCCGGAGAGGCTTTCGGAGGCGAGGAAGAGGTAGGCGCCGACGCATTCCTCGGGCGTGCCCATGCGGCCCTGCGGCACGGTGGCGATGTTGGCCTTGAGCTGGGCTTCGGTCGAGTAGCGCTCGTGAAACGGCGTATCGATCACCCCGGGCGCCACCGCATTGACGCGGATGCCGAAGCCGATCAACTCCTTGGCCATCCCGCGGGTGATGTTGCTGACCAACGCTTTGGACGAGCCATAGAGCCCGGCGCCATTGCTGGCGCCATTGCGCGCGGCGATGGAGCTGGTGTTGATGATAAAGCCCCCCTGGCGCTTGAGGTGGGGGATGGCGGCGCGTGATGCCGCGATCACCGAGCGGCCGTTGAGGTCCATGACCTTGTCGTAATAGGCATCGTCCATATCGGCATAGGCCATTCGACCGACCATGCCGCCGGCATTGTTGACCAGGCCATCGAGCCGGCCGAAGGCCGTGGCGGTATCCTCGACGGCGCGGGCGATCTCGGTGGAGCGCGAGGCATCGGCGCGCACGAGGAAGGCGCTGCCGCCGGCATCCTTGACCGCATTGGCGACCGCCTCGGCAGCATCCTTGCTTGAATTATAGTGCACGCCGACCAGCGCGCCCTGGGCGCCGAGCGCCTTGGCGAGGGCGGCGCCGATGCCGGTCGAGGCACCGGTGACGAGCACGGCCTTGCCGGCAAGATCGGGGATTGTGAGCTGCGTCATGCTGGCCTCGGCTTGGTGATGGGATGCCGAAGTGATAGGAGGCTGTTAGCGCTAATACAAGGGACAGGCATGGGCAGACCGATCGTTCGGCTGAAGGACATTGCGGACAGGACCGGCTTTTCGGTGAATACCGTGTCGCTCGCCTTGCGCGACAGTCCGCGCATTCCCGCCGATACGCGGCAGCTGATCCGCGACGCGGCCGAGGCGCTGAACTACCTGCCCAACCATATTGCCAAGTCACTCGTGAGCCGGGAGACCAGGACGATCGGCCTGGTGCTGACCTCGATCACCAATCCCATCCTGACGCGGGTGGCGCAGGCCATCGAACTGCGATTGGCGGAGAAGGGTTACCTGACGCTGTTCGCCACCTCGAACGGCGATGCCCAGGAGGAAAAGAAAGTTATCGAGATGTTCCGCTCGCGCCAGGTGGACGGCATGCTGATCTATCCGCGCAGCCATCGCGAGCTCGACCATATCCGGCGCGTGCGGCTGGCGGGTCATCGGGTTGTGCTGCTGGCCGGCGACCCCGACGCCGATGTGGATGTGGTGAGCATGGACACGCGGCAGGGCAGCTACAAGGCGGCGCGCCACCTGATCGAGCGCGGTCACCGTCGCATTGGACTGATCGATGGCGGCCAGCAGCGCGGCAATCTCGAGAAGCGAGAAGGCTATCTGAGGGCGCTGGCCGAGGCCGGCATTGCCGATGACGCGGTTCTCCATGCGGAGCCCGGAACGCATTCGGTGATGGCGGGCCACGCGGCGATGGCCGAGCTGATGGCGCGTGGCAACCGCATGACGGCCGTGTTGGCGGCGACCGATTCCATGGCGCTGGGAGCGCTGCGCTGGGCAAAGGAAAATGGCCTGCAGGTGCCTGGCGACATGGCTATCGTGGGCTTCGACAACATCGAATTTGCCGAACATGCCGCGACGCCGATCACCAGTGTGGACTACGCGGTGGACACGGTGACCGAGCTGGCGGTTGACCGGCTGATCGAATTGATCCAGGCGGGCGATGGCCTGCCCGGGGCCCGGGTTACGCTGATCGAGCCGGATCTGGTCGTGCGCGAGAGTTCCAGCGGCAGCTAGGAGCGATCGCGAAAGCGCCGCTGGTATTCCGGATCGTAGAGCGAACTCTCGCGGAAATCCTCGGTGCCCAGGCCCTTGCCGACGAAGATAATGGCGGTGCGCTCGACCGGGTCGGCGGCAAAGCGCGCTTCGATATCGCCGAGGGCTCCGCGGATGATCTTTTCGTCGGGCCAGCTGGCGTGGAACACCACTGCCACCGGGCAATCGGCGCCATAGAGCGGTGTGAGTTCGGCCACCACGCGGTCGAGCGCATGGATGGCCAGGTGAATGGCCAGCGTCGCGCCCGTCGCGCCGAAGGCGGCCAGGTTTTCGCCCTCTGGCATGGGCGAGGCGCGGCCGGAGACGCGGGTGAGTACGAGGCTCTGTGCGGCGGCAGGGATGGTTAGCTCGCGGCCCATGGCGGCAGCCGCGGCAGCGAAAGCCGGAACGCCGGGGGTGAGCGAATAGGGGATGCCGAGGCGGTCCAGCCGCCGCATCTGCTCGGCAACGGCGCTCCAGACGGAGAGATCGCCCGAATGGAGGCGCGCCACATCTTGTCCAGCTTCGTGGGCGCGGAGGTACTCGGCCTCGATCTCGTTGAGCGACATGGGTGCCGTGTCGACGATGCGCGTACCGGGGCCGCACCAGGCGAGCATTTCAGGGGGCACGATGGAGCCGGCATAGAGGCAAACCGGACAGCGGGCGAGCAGGTCGCGCCCGCGCACCGTGATGAGATCTGCCGCGCCGGGCCCGGCACCGATGAAATGGATGGTCATGGGTGGTGCCCTTTCTCACCTCTCCCTTCGGGGGAGAGGTCGACCCTCTTGGGTCGGGTGAGGGGGCCTTTCCCGCGCTCGGTACGAGGAGAAGGCCCCCTCACCCGGCGCTGCGCGCCGACCTCTCCTCCGGGGGGAGAGGTGAAAAAAGAATGCGCGGTCATGACTTGCTCCATGCCCATTGCACGATCGGCATGGCGGGGCGCCAGGCGGTCATGCTGCCGATGGTGTCGGCGCGGTCGACCGCGAGGCGGGTTAGGCTACCACCCAGGTCTGCATGGCGGGCCAGCAGCATGGCCTCCAGTTCCAACGTCACCGCATTGGCGACGAGGCGTCCGCCGGGCCGCAGGGCCGCGATGGCAGCATCAAGCACGCCGGGATCGGAGCCACCGCCCCCGATGAAGATGGCGTGGGGCGGTTCGAGCCCGGCCAGGGCCCCCGGTGCAGTGCCGGCGATGACGGCAAGGTCAGGCACACCGAAGCTGGTGGCATTGCGGGCAATGCGGGCGGCGCGCTCGGCATCGGCCTCGATAGCAATCGCTTTAAGGCTGGGATCGGCGAGCATCCATTCGATGGCTATCGAGCCCGAACCAGCGCCAATGTCCCAGAGTGTTTCGCCACGCCGCGGTGCGAGGGTCGCCAGGGTCAGCGCGCGGATTTCGCGCTTAGTGATCTGCCCGTCATGCTCGAAGAGGGCGTCGTCGAGGCCCGGTGTCAGCGGTAGTACGCGGGCGCCGGGCAGGGCGACGACGCTGATGGCGCAGATGTTGAGCGGGTTAATGCCATCGAGCGCAAAGCGCATGGCGACATGCGAGCGCACGGTTTCCTCGGGGCCGCCAAGGGCTTCGAGGACGGTAATGATGGAAATGCCGAAGCCGGCTTCGGTAAGAAGGGCCGCCAATTGCGCCGGGCCATGCTCGTCCGAGGTCAGGGCCAGGATGCGGGCACCGGGATGGAGGTGCGGCCGGACGAGGTCGAGGGGACGGCCGTGCAGGGAAAGCGAGACAACCTCCTGCAGCGGCCAGCCAAGCCTGGCGGCTGCCAGGCTGAACGAGGACGGATGCGGATAGACCTGCAACTGGCTGGCATCGACGTGGCGCGCCAGGGTGGCGCCGACGCCGTAGTGGAACGGATCGCCCGAAGCGAGTACGCAGACCGCATGGCCGCGCAAGGCAAGGACGGCATCAATCGAAGCAGAGAATGGCGACTGCCACGGGTGCGGCTCACCCTTGATGGCCGACGCAGCGAGTTCGAGGTGGCGCGCGCCGCCGAAGACGTGTGTGGCACCGGAAATGGCGGCCTTGGCGGCGTCGCCCAGGCCGGCAAGACCGTCCTCGCCGATCCCAACGATGCTCAGCCAGCTCACGTGCCACCGCCCGTTGAGCGTGGCGACAGCACCAGCGGGGACATGCCGTCGCGCTCGATGATGCGGGTTTCGGGGGAGCCAATGATGACGCACGTGGCCATGTCAGCTCGACCAGGGTCTGCTTCGGCCAGCGTCATGATCGTGATGGCTTCGTCGGGCCGGCCGGCGGCCCGGCCGAAGATGACCGGGGTCGACCAGGGCAGCGCTTCGCGCAGGATGGCGAAAGCGGTGCCCAGCTGCCACGGGCGGGCCTTGCTGATGGGGTTGTAGAGCGCAATCACGAGGCCTGCGGTGGCCACGGCACGCAAGCGGGCCTCGATGACCGTCCACGGCTTGAGATTGTCCGAGAGCGAAATGGCGCAGAAATCATGGCCGAGCGGCGCGCCGGCGCGGGCGGCGACCGCCAGCATGGCGGTGACGCCGGGAACGATCTGCAGATCCACGGCGCGCCAGGCCGGCGGCCCGGCTTCGATGGATTCGAGCACGGCGGCGGCCATGGCGAAGACGCCGGGGTCGCCGCCCGAGACGACGCAGACCCTTTCACCGGAGGCGGCGGTGTGCAGCGCATCCTTGGCGCGGGCCAGTTCCTCGCGGTTGTCGGAGGCGACGCGGCGCTGATCCGGGCGAAGGGTCAGGCGATCAAGATAGGGGCCGTAGCCGAAGAAAACATGGGAGGCCTCGATGGCCGCCAGCGCTTCCGGCGTGGTCTGGTCGGGATTGCCGGGGCCGGTGCCGACCACGAACAGCTTGCCACTCATGGCCTTGTGCTCCAACCGGGCACGAGCACGAGGGCGAAATAGGGCGCAACATCGTCAGCCTTGTCGATCAGGCGCATATGCAGGCCATTGGCCATGGTGCCGCGTTCGACATAGACGGCGGTGTCAAGCCGGCCGGCCAGTTCCAGGGCGCGGCGGATCTTTGGCAGGTTGCGCCCCACTTTCATAATCACGGCGCCATCGGTGCCCTCGAGCCGGGTGCGGAGATCGACCTCGTCCAGCGTGCCGGGAAGCACCGACAGAATGTCGTCGCCCTGCACCAGCGGCAGGCCGGAGGCCGACCAGCAGCCCGACATGGCGGTGATACCGGGGATGACCTCGGTGGTGTAGAGCGGGGCCAGACGCACATGGATATGCATGTAGCTGCCATAGAACAGCGGGTCGCCCTCGCTGAGGACGGCCACGCTACGACCGGCATCGAGATGAGCGGCGATGCGCGCGGCGGCCTCGGTGTAGAAGGCCGAAGTGGCGGCCTTGTAGTCGTCGTGGCGACGATCGATCTCGGTGGTGACCGGGTAGCCGAGCTGCTCTTCGACCTTGCCGTCGAGCAGATCGGCGACGATAGCGCGGGCATTGCTGGCATTGCCCTGCTTGGCGAAATAGGCCACCACGTCGGCGCCCTCGATGGCCCGCACGGCCTTGAGGGTGAGCAGGTCCGGATCGCCAGGACCGGTGCCAACGCCAATCAGCTTGCCGGTCATATGCCTGATCTCGCCAGGCCATTGAGCGCGGCTGCCGTCATGGCCGAACCACCCAGGCGGCCGCGCACGATGGCATAGGGCACGCCATAGGAATTCTCGGCCAGGGCGGCCTTGGATTCGGCGGCGCCGACGAAACCGACCGGCATGCCGATGATGGCGGCGGGCTTTGGTGCGCCGTCGCGCAGCAGTTCGAGGAGGAAAAACAGGGCGGTGGGGGCGTTGCCGATGGCGACGATCGAACCGGCAAGCCGCGGCAGCCACAGGCGCAAGGCCGCGGCGGAGCGGGTATTGCCGATTTCGGCGGCTATAGTGGGCGTCTGCGGATCTCGCAGGGTGCAGATCACGTCGTTACCGGCCGGCAGGCGCGCAGCGGTAACGCCGCGGGCCACCATTTCGGCATCGCAGAAGATCGGCGCGCCGGCAGCCAGCGCAGTGCGCGCATCGCTGACGAAACCCGGGCCGAATTCGAAATACTGCGCGGCCTCGACCGAGCCGGCGGCATGGATCATGCGGACGGCGATATCGGCCTCATCGGCGGAAAAACGCGCAAGGTCGGCCTCGCCACGGATGATCGCGAAGGAATGGCGGTAAATCTCGTCGCCATCCTTGATGTAGTCGTATTTGGGCATCGTCATCCTTGCGCAGCGGGACCGAGCGCGGTCGCGAGCTGGTCGGCGCGGAGCACCGTCACGGGCGTATCGCCCGCCACTCCGTCGATGACAAGGCCGTATCCGTCCGGCCGGCCCACCAGCGTCAATGCGGCGCGGCGTGGATGGGCACAGCCCTTGGCGCAGCCGGCCACATGCAGGTCAGCGTGGTGCTCCATGATGCCGGCCAGGCGGTCGGCAACCTGGCGGGCCGGGATATGCCCGGAGGCACAGCCATCGGTGCCGATGCAGGCGCTGATGCGCCGGCGCGGATCGGCCGGATCGACGATGAAATCGGTTTCGTCCAGCTCGTCGACGAATCCGTCCTCGGCGCCGATGGCCAGCAGCGCATGGTGCGGCGCCAGTCGAAATTCGGTGACGCCATGGGTCTCCGCCAGGGCCGCAAGGTCGACCAGCGCCTGCCACGGACTGGCCCCGAAGGGAAGGCCCAGGCCGATGACTGTCACCGCCCGGAGGCTGCGCGGCCCGATCGGCGTAGTGCCTGGCTGCAGCGGCATGGCTGCATCGATGCAGAGATGCCCAAGGGCGGCCAGCAACTGGATATGTGCCAGGTCGCTGGCGCGCGTGTCTGGTCCATGGCTTGCCAGCAGCGACAGCACCGCGAGCGCCGCCTGTGCCGGCTGCGCCGTGGCGCCGAAATATTGCTTGCCGGCAGTGATGGTCCAGCTTCCGTCCGGCGTAGCGACCAGGCGAATATCGGCCTTGAGGTTGGCCAGGTTGAGCTGGCCATTGCCATCGACGATGACAGTCACCTTGGGGCCAAGGCGCGATGCCAGCGCTGTGGAACCATCACGGATTTGCCGAGCCACCGGGCGCGGGTCAAGGATCTCATAGGGGTCGTTGCCGGCCAATGGTGGTGTTTCGACGACCAGACCACGCTCGATGCCCACCACCGCCTCTACCGCGCGGGCAAAGGGGCCAGCGCCGGCAGCGCGCAGCCCTCGAACCTGGAGGTTGCCGCGCGCCGTGATCTCGACCGCGCCATTGCCGAAGCTGCCGGCGATATTGGCCAGCTTGCCCAGCGCTGCGGGCGTCAACCGGCCACCGGCGATACGCAGGCGGGCCAGGAGGCCGTCTCCAGTCTGCATGGGCGCATCGAGCGACGGACAGGCGCCGCGGCGTGCGCCGGCAATAGGCAGGGCAATAGACATGGCAAGGGTGTAGCGGATTGGTGGCGCGGGGCCAAGCGAACGATGACTAATCTCGCTTGCGCAGCAGATAGGTGTCCATGATCCAGCCGTGACGTTCCCGTGCAGCCTTGCGGGTGGCAACGATCTCATCGCGGACATCGCCCAGCCGGCCGGCAATGGTGATCTGGTCCGGCGTGCCCAGATAAGCACCCCAGAAGATGTCGAGATCGGGGTCGGCGTTCAGGAAGGCAGTCTGGCCGTCCAGCATGACCACGGTGTCATCGTGTACGGGGCCAAGGCGGCGGCCGGTGGTGATGTGCACGGGCTCGCCGATGCGGTTGAGCGCGATGCCGTGGGCGGCGGTCAGCGCCTGGATGGCGGTAATGCCGGGAATTATCTCGACCGCGAAGCGGGTCCCCAGCCGCTCGATGATACGGATGGTGGAGTCGTAGAGGCCCGGATCGCCCCAGACCAGGAAGGCGCAGGCGCCACCGTCCGGCACGTCGGCCAGTAGCGCCTCGAAGCGGCCCGCCAGCGCTGCGTGCCAGTCATCGACGCCGGCGCCATAATCGGGATTGGCGGCGTCGCGTTTGGGGACGCCGTACTCGACCGTCCGGCCGGCCGGGTTGGTGACATAACGGGCGACGATTTCGCGGCGCAGCTCGGCGAGGTCACCCTTGCCGGCGCCCTTGTCGGGAATGAACAGCACATCGGCGCGGTTGAGCGCGTTGATGGCCTGCACCGTCAGATGCTCGGGATTTCCGGTGCCGATGCCCACGATGAGAATGGTCTTCATGGCTTCTCCTTGCCCCAGGGCAGGAGTGTTGACAAGGCAACTCAGCCGCAGTATTCAACCAATCAGTATTATACAAAACGGTTGAATTTAGATGGCCGACCCCCTGAGCACCACGCTCGCTGCCCTCGCCGACCCCACCCGCCGCGCCATCCTGGCCCGGCTGGCTTTGGGCGAGGCCAGCGTCAACGAGCTGGCCAAACCCTTCGACATGACGCTGGCCGCCGTCTCCAAGCACATCAAGGTGCTCGAAGGCGCGGGCCTCGTCAGTCGCGGCAGGCAGGCGCAATGGCGCCCCTGCAAGCTGGAGGCCGCGCCGATGCGCGACGTGGCCGCCCTGGTCGAGTTCTACCGCAAGTTCTGGGAGCAGAACCTCGACCAACTCGATGCCTACCTCACCAAACTGCAGACCCCCGAAACGAAAACGAAGAACTGACAAGGAGACACGACATGAACGCCCAGACCTTCCCCAATCCCTTCAAGACCGAATTGCCCGCCGACGAACCCCTGATCATCATGTCGCGCACCTTCGACGCGCCGCTCGACCTGGTGTGGACGGTGTGGACCCAGAAGGAGCACGTCGCCTACTGGTTCGGCCCGCGCGAGGACAATGAAGTCGTCGAATATGACGTCCGCGCCGGCGGCAAGTGGCGCATCGTCTCGACCATGAGCGATGGCTCGGAAGTGGTCTTCTTCGGCACCTATCTCGCCGTCGAGCCCAAGACCATGATCCGCAACACTTTCGTCGTCGAGGGCCAGTTCGAGGAAGACAGCCGGTTCTATGAAGAGCACCGCTTCGAGGAGCGCGACGGCAAGACCTATTACCGCTCGGTCAGCAAGGTCGATTCCATCGAAGCGCGCGACGCCATCGTCGCCACCGGCATGGAATGGGGCGCCAATGCCAGCATGGTCAAGGTCGACGAGATTTTGCAGCGGCTGAAGACGGGGGCCTGAGCCCGGAAGCTTCCGCACCCGCCGGACAGCACCTCCCCCTCGATGGGCTGGGAGGGGGTGTCGGTTGGCCCGAATATTCGGGCCAAACACCCCCCACCCTTGATCCCCCCGCAAGGGGGAGGGTGTCGACTGAAAAATCGAGGCTCAATTCGCCCCTTCGCGCGCCAGAAACGCCCCCAGCTGATCGAGCAGCTGCGAGGTGCCTTGGCGGCGAATGTCATTGCCGTCGCCGGCAAAGCCGTCAAGGAACGCGCCGTGTTCGGTCATGACCAGGGTGGTGTGGTCACCATCGTGCCTGATCTCGAAACTCGTCAGCGACACCGAGATGCGCACATCGTCCAGGTGCATGTCATAGCTGTAGATGATACGCTCGTTGGGCACGATATCCTGGTAGATCGCCCGAAACTTGTGCACCGCGCCACCGGGCGGACCGCCGACGCTGGTCTCGATGCCGCCCACGCGGAAATCCATGTGGTGCTCGTCCTTGCCCCAAGCCTCAGGCGGGTTGAACCACTTCTGCTTGGTCGCCTCGTCGCTCAACGCCTTGAACAGGCGCGCCGGCGTAGTCTTCCAGCGGCGCTCCAGGGTGAAGCTGCCATGGGTGATGGTGCGCATGGTCACGTCTTGCTGTCCTCGTCTTCGGCAGCAAGCAGGTCGCCCAGCCGGTCGAGCCGCTTGACCCACATGGTGCGGCGATCGTTGAGCCATTGTTCTGCCAGGCTCAGCGCCTCGGGCTGGATCTGCACGGTGCGCACACGCCCAACTTTCTGCGAGCTGACCAGCCCCGAATGTTCCAGCGCCTGCAGATGCTGCACGACCGCGGGCAGGGACATGGCAAAGGGCTTGGCCAATTCGCTGACCGATGCCGGGCCGCGGCTCAGCCGGTCGATCATCGCCCGGCGCGTCGGGTCGGCCAGCGCCTGGAACATCAGGTCGAGATTGGATTGTTGGTTAAGCATAATATTAAGTAACAAATGAGAGGTAGCGATGTCAACGCGCTTGACCTTCCCATTGGGGAAAGCTGCACAAGCCTGCATCAGCCTCGATACTGGAGTTCCGACATGAAGACCTTGCTGCTCACATCTGCCCTTGCACTCGCTCTGGTCGCCCCGGCCTGGTCACAGGATCATGCCGGACACGGCATGGCCGCTGGGACAGGGAGCGCGGCCACGGAGGGCTACAAGGCTGCCAATGCCAAGATGCACACCGATATGGATATCGAATATTCCGGCGATGCCGATGTGGACTTTATCCGCGGCATGATCCCCCATCACCAGGGTGCGGTAGACATGGCGCGGGTCGTGCTGGAACACGGCACCGACCCCGAGGTCAAGGCGCTGGCCGAAGGTGTGATCAAGGCGCAGGAAGAAGAAATCGCCTGGATGCAGGCCTGGTTGGCCAAGCATGGGATGTGAGGGCTACCACCTCTCGCCCAAAACGGAGAGATGAAGACCGGCCACGCTCGTTCCTAAGCCTTCACATACACCCACGCAGCCCGGCCGGAGGCGAGCGTCACCAGTTCGCGCTTGTAGTCGGAAACTTCGTATTCATCCGCCGCATCAAGTTCGGCCGGAGTAACGGCGAAGACCTTGCCGGCGACGCTGTCGGCGGGGTCGCCGGTCCTGATGACGATGGGGTGGAAGCGCTGGCCGCTCTTGCGCAACACTTCGGGGTCGGTGATCTCGACCATTGATTGGCCAAAGCCGGGCATGGCGTCGTCCTCGCCCTCAAGTAGGCGTTTGAACTGCGCCAGTTGCACCTCGGGCAGTTGCAGCGTGCCATAAGAGAACAGTAACTCGCTACGATCGTCTGGCATGGTCGCTCCCTTCCGGCCGGCTGACCGAATTCCGCACGATGAGTTCGGCGCGCAGCAACACTTCGGACCGGCGTGGCTTCTTGCCTTCCAGCAAAGCCAGCAGCAGGTCCATCGCTTCCTCGCCGATCTTGAGGCGTGGCTGCTTCATGGTGGTCAGCGACGGCGTGACGAAGCTGGCAAAGGAAATGTCGTCAAAGCCCATCACCGAAAACTGGCGCGGCAGGTCGTATTTGCGGGCATTGAGCGAGATGATGACGCCCAGCGCGGTCGCATCGTTGACGCATAGAAATGCGGTGGGCAGCAGGTCGCGCACGAACATCTGCTCGGCGGCGGCGCGCCCAGACTCGGTGGTGCCGTCGCCATCCAGGATCAGCCGCGTATCGACGGTGATGCCTGCGCCCAGCAAGGCGGCGCGATAGCCCTGCTCGCGTAACTGGTTGACGGCCTTGCTGGTGGAGTGGCCGATAAAGGCGATGCGACGGTGCCCCTGCGAGATCAGGTGCTCGGCTGCCACGCGGGCGCCCTCGAAATTGTCGACGCCTACAAACGGCACGTCGCTATTGGGCACCGGCTCGTTGACCGCGACGATAGGCGGCAGGCGCGTTTCCCCGCCCTCGCTGCCGAAGCCATAGGGCAGGTGGCCGGTAAACAGGATCAGGCCATCGGCCTGGTTGGAACTGATGAAGCGCAGATAATCGGTTTCGCGGGTGGCATCGTTCTGCGTGTTGCCGATCAGGACGCCATAGCCGCGCTTGCTGGCCTCCGTCTCGAGCCCGACCAGGATGTTGGAAAAGTTCGGGTCGCCCACATCGGGCGCCAGGATCAGAATCATGTTGGAGCGCCGCATGCGCAGCGAGCGCGCCATGGCATTGGTGGTGTAGCCGGTGCGGGCGATGGCTTCGTTGACGCGCCGTCGCGTTTCGTCGGCCACCTTGGTCGGCTCGTTGATGGCGCGGCTGACCGTGGCGATGGATACGCCGGCGATCGCCGCAACGTCCTCGATGGTGGCCAGCTTCTGATGCTGCAATTGGCGCTCCGCCCCGCGCGAACCGGCTCGGCGTCCCGCTTTTGTTGCCTTAGCAGAAGGCGCGGGTTGCGCCAGACCTACGGCACACGGTTATACAGATTTCGAATTGTGTAAACCTTTACATCATTCATGAAAACCTTTACATCACTCGCTCAAGGACGAAGAAGCGGGTCAGCCGCCAGCGTCCGGGGGAGGGGTTCAGCTATGTCCAGCGCCGAAGGCACGCCCGCGCCGATCATCCTGTCAGCCAACAGGATATCGAAGTCGTTCGGCGAGATTCCGGTGCTGTTCAGCGTCGACTTCGACATCCGCCCCGGCGAAGTCCACGCCATCATCGGCGAGAACGGCGCGGGCAAATCGACCCTCATCAAGATTCTCAGCGGCATCGAGCAGCCAACCTCAGGCTCCATCAGCTTCGATGGTCAGACGGTTGTCCTGCCGCCCAACGGCGCCGCAGAGTCCCTGGGCATCGTGCTCATCCACCAGGAGCAGAACCTGGCCGAGCACCTGACGGTTGCCGAGTCGATTTTCCTGGGCCGCGAGCTCAAGCGCTTCGGCTTCCTGGACATCGGCGAGATGCGCAGGCGCGCCCATGCCGTAATGGAAATGCTGCATGTGCATGTCGATCCCGATGCACGCATCAACACGCTCTCGGTCGCCGACAAGCAGATGGTCGAGATCGCCAAGGCGATCAGCCGCGACGCCCGTGTGCTGATCATGGACGAGCCGACCGCCGTTTTGTCGGTAGGAGAAACCGAGACCCTGTTCGAGCAGATCCGCCGCCTAACGGCGCGCGGCGTGGCGGTGATCTTCATTTCCCACAAGCTCGACGAGATCATGGCGCTGGCAAACCGCGTCACCGTACTGCGCGACGGCCAGCTGATCGCCACTGTCGGCACCGAGGCGCTGACGCCCGATTCCATCGCCCAGATGATGGTGGGCCGCGAACTTTCCAACCTCTACCCACCCAAGCACGAGCCCGACGTCGACGCGCCGGTGGTACTGGGCGTGCGCAATCTGGTCGCCAAGGGCGTCAAGGATATCTCGTTCGACCTGCGCAAGGGCGAAATCCTGGGCTTTGCCGGGCTCATCGGCTCAGGCCGCACCGCCGTTGCCGAGGCCGTGGTTGGCCTCACCCATCGCAGCGGCGGCGACATCACCCTCAACGGCAAGCCGGCCAACTTCTCGCGCGTCGCGCAGTCGGTCGATGCCGGCCTCGCCTATATGACCAAGGACCGCAAGGGCAAGGGTCTGCTGCTCAACATGGGACTGCGGCCGAACCTCACCCTGCTGACGCTGAAAAAGCATATCAAGGCCGGGTTCCTTGATGGTTCCAGTGAGACCCGGGCGCTCGAGCGCGCGGTGCGCCGCTTCGACATCCGGGCGCGCGACGCTGCGGTCGCCGTGGGCCGCCTGTCAGGCGGCAACCAGCAGAAGCTGATGCTCGGCAAGACCATGGAAAGCGAGCCGGACATCATCATCATGGATGAACCGACGCGCGGCATCGACGTGGGCACCAAGCAGCAGATCTATCACATCATCGCCGCCCTGGCCGCCGAGGGCAAATCGATCATCCTCATCTCCTCGGAAATGCAGGAGGTGATCGGCCTCAGCCATCGCGTGGTGGTGATGCGCGAGGGGCGCCTGGCCGGCGTGCTCGAAGGCGCCGAAATCACGGAATCGGAAATCATGCGGTACGCCGCAGGCATCAAACAGAGTGAGCATCATGACCGCATCAGCGCCTGATACGGCCGCAAAACCCTCGCGCGGCTTCCGCGTCGACCTCAAGACCGTCGGCCCGCTGCTGGCGCTGGCCATGCTCATCCTGCTGGGCATCACGCTCAACGAGAACTTCCTGACCTACAACAACCTGACCAACGTCCTGGCGCGCTCGAGCTTCATCGGCATCATCGCCATCGGCGCGACATTCGTCATCACCTCTGGCGGGCTCGACCTGTCGGTGGGTTCGATGGCCGCGGTCATTGCCGGCGTCATGATCATGGTGATGAACTGGCTCATCCCCAGCATGGGCATCGGCTGGAGCGTCGTGCTGGCGGGCATGGCGGCGGGCATCCTGCTCGGTGGCGTGGCCGGCGTGTTCAACGGCGTGATGATCACCCGCGGCCGCATCGAAGCGTTCATCGTGACCTTGGGCACCATGGGCATCTTCCGCTCGCTGGTGACGTTCCTCGCCAATGGCGGCACGCTGTCGCTGAACTTCGAAGTCGCCGACGTCTATCGCCCGGTCTACTACGATGGCCTGCTCGGCGTGCCATGGCCGATCATCGTCTTCGCGCTGGTCGCGATCGGCGGCGAGCTGGTCATGCGCTACACCGCCTTCGGCCGCTACTGCGCCGCCATCGGCTCCAACGAGCAGGTCGCCCGCTACTCCTCGATCAATGTCGATAATGTGCGGCTGATGACCTACATCCTCCAGGGCATCCTGGTGGGCGTCGCCGTGCTGCTCTATGTCCCGCGCCTCGGCTCGGCCTCCAGCACCACGGGCGTGCTCTGGGAACTCGAAGCCATTGCCGGCGTGATCATCGGCGGCACGACCCTCAAGGGTGGCTATGGCCGCATCTGGGGCACCGTGGTCGGCGTCGTGATCCTCGGGCTCATCGGCAACATCCTCAACCTGCAAAGCCTCATCAGCCCCTATCTCAACGGGGCCTTCCAGGGCGTCATCATCATTCTGGCAGTGCTGCTGCAACGCGGCCGTCGCACGGCCTGACCAGACAACCATTTACATCGCCCAACCAAGGGCACTTTCGGGAGGACTACGAATGAAACTAGCTAAATCCCTCATGGCAGCGACGGTTCTCGTCGGCGGCCTGACCGGGGCGGCTGTCGCCCAGGACAAGGTGACCATCGGCGTTTCCGTGCCGGCGGCCGACCATGGCTGGACCGGTGGCGTCAACTACTTCGCCCAGCAGGCTATCGAACGCCTAGGCACCACCTATCCGGACGTCGAGTTCGTCTTTGCCTCGGCGCCCGACGCTCCCAAGCAGATCGCCGATATCGAAGACATGGTCGCCACCCGCGGCATCGATGCCCTGGTGATCCTGCCCGGCGACCCGGACGCGATGACCTCGGCCATCAAGCAGGTCAAGGATGCCGGCAAGTTCGTCACCGTGGTGGACCGCCAGCTGTCGATCGACGGCGTGGAGAACCTCTACGTGGCCGGCGACAATCCGGGCCTGGGCGCCAACTCGGCTGAATACTTCAAGGAAGTCATGCCCGACGGCGGCAACATCGTCATCCTGCGCGGCCTGCCGATCCCGATCGACGCGCAGCGCTTCGACGCCTTCATGGCCGGCATCGAAGGCACCAACATCAAGGTGCTCGACGACGAATTCGCCAACTGGAACCGCGATGACGGCTTCAAGGTGATGCAGGACTTCCTGACCCGCTTCCCCGACATCAAGGGTGTCTGGGCACAGGACGACGACATCGCCCTGGGCGCCATCGAAGCCATCAAGCAGGCTGGCCGTGAAGACGAGATGTTCATCGTCGGCGGCGCCGGCATGCAGCAGATCCTGCAGGCCGTTGCCGATGGCAGCGCCCTGACCCCGATCGACGTCAGCTACAGCCCGGCCATGATCGCCACGGCCATCGAGCTGACCACCTCGCACTTCACCGGCGGCATCCAGGTTGCCGGTCGCTATATCCTGGACTCGACCGTCATCACCAAGGACAACGCTGCCGAGTTCCTCGATCCGGAAAGCCCGTTCTGATCTCCCAACGCGGAACGGAAATGCGAAGGGCGCCCACTGGGCGCCCTTTGTTTTTGGGGATCACCGGTGACCCAGGTTCGGTGTTGCGGTGGGACACCTGCACAACTTGTCGCAGGAACCCGGTGGCCCTCCGAGCATTGGGGGACGGGCCTCGGGCGACGCCGGACGATTTGGTGCCGCTGAGGCCCACCAATCACACAGCTTCGGGCGTATACCCCGCCTCGCGAATGGCTTCCTCGCCCTTGGCGCGGTCGCCGGTGAAGCTCACCTTGTGGGTGTCCAGGTCCACCGAGATCTCGGCACCCGGCAGCGCTTCCTCCAGCGCCTTGCGTACCGTGCCGACACAGTGGCCGCAGGTCATGTCGTTGACAGTGAAAATGGTCTTGTCGGTCATATCTAGTGTCCTTTCGAGATCGGGTGTTCGCCCGCCAGGTCGTCGAGAATGGGGCAATCGGGGCGATTGTCGCCGGTGCAGCAATGGGCCAGGTGCTTGAGGGTTTTGACCATGCCCTGCAGCTCGGCAATCTTGTTTTCAAGCGCCACGATGTGGCCGGTCGCCACCTCCTTGACCTCGGCGCTGGCCCGGGTCTTGTCCCGCCACAGCCCGAGCAGCGTGGCGGTTTCCTCGACCGAAAAGCCGAGCGTCCGGGCGCGCTTGACGAAACGCAGCACATGTACCTCGTCCTCGCCATAGACCCGGTAGTTGCTGTCGGTCCGCAGCGGCGCGCGGATCAGGCCGATGGATTCGTAGTAGCGGATCATCTTGGCCGAAACGCCCGTGGCGCTGGAGGCTTCGCCGATATTCATGGGGTTACTCCTTTCACTGCCCGCAGGCGCTGCGCATTGCCGACAACGAAGACCGAGCTGAGCGCCATGGCACCGGCGCCGATCATCGGGTTGAGCAGGATGCCGAAGGCGGGGAACAGCGCGCCCGCTGCGACCGGGATCAGCAACACGTTGTAGCCGAAGGCCCAGAACAGGTTCTGCCATATGTTGCCCATCGTGGCGCGGCTGACCGTGAGTGCGTTGAGCACCCCCTTGAGGTCACCGCCCAGCATCACCACGTCGGCGCTCTCGATGGCGGCATCGGTGCCGGTACCGACAGCGATGCCGATGTCGGCCTCTGCCAAGGCCGGCGCATCATTGATACCGTCGCCGACATAGGCGACCGGGCCGAGTTGGCGCAGGCCCTTGAGCGTCGCCACCTTGTCAGCCGGCAGCACTTCGGCGCGGACTTCGTCGATGCCGAGCTGCCTCGCGATGGCCTGGGCAGTGCGCCGGTTGTCGCCCGAGATCATTGCCGTCTTGAGGCCCATGGCATGGAGAGCCGCAATCACCGCCTTGCTCGAGGGCTTGACCGTGTCTGCCACCACGATGGCGGCGGCCAGCTTGTCGTCGATGGCGGCAAAAACCGGCGTCTTGCCTTCATCGGCCAGCCTGTCGATGGCTTCCGCGAAGTCGGAGAAATCGAGATGGCCCAGATGGCGCTGCGAACCGATGCTGACCAGCCGGCTATCGACGCGGGCGGTGACGCCATGGCCCGAAACCGCCTGGAAGTCGGTAACGGCACCGAGGGTCAGCCCGGCCTTCTCGGCGGCAGCCACAATGGCGTCGCCGATCGGATGCTCCGATTTCGCCTCGACCGCGGCCACCAGCGCCAGCACCTCGTCATGCTCGAAATCATCATCGAGGATGAGGTCGGTCAGCGTGGGCTTGCCCTGGGTCAGCGTCCCGGTCTTGTCGAAGGCCACCACCTTGACGTCGCGCAGCTGCTGCAGTGCTTCGCTCTTGCGGAACAGAACGCCCAGTTCGGCGGCGCGGCCGGTACCGACCATGATCGAGGTCGGCGTGGCCAGGCCCATCGCACAGGGGCAGGCGATGATCAAAACCGCCACCGCGTTCACCAACCCGAACGTATAGGCAGGGTCGGGGCCCCAGATGGCCCACACCGCGAAAGTGGCGACGGCCAGCGCAATCACCGCAGGCACGAACCAGGCGGTGATCTGGTCGACGACGCCCTGGATCGGCAGCTTGCCGCCCTGGGCTTCCTCGACCATGCGGATGATCTGCGCCAGCATCGTGTCGCCGCCCACCTTGGTGGCACGGAAGCTGAAGCTGCCCGAGGTGTTGAGCGTGCCGCCAATGACATCGGCGCCAACTGATTTGGAGACGGGCAGGGGCTCGCCTGAAATCATCGACTCGTCGATATGGCTGGCCCCGTCGACAATCTCGCCATCGACAGCGATCTTCTCGCCGGGGCGGACCAGGATGATATCGCCGGCCACCACCTGCTCGATCGCCACTTCCACCGCCTTGCCGTCGCGCTGCACACGGGCCGTCTTGGCCTGTTCGCGCACCAGCCGCTGGATGGCTTCGCCGGTACGGCCCTTGGCCAGGGCCTCGAGCCAGCGACCGACGAGGATCAGCGTCACGATGACCGCGGCGGCCTCGTAGTAGATGTAGCGCGTGCCTTCGGGCAACAGCTGCGGCGCGAAGGTGGCGACCACCGAATAGAGGTAAGCGGCGCCCGAACCGAGTGCGACCAGCGAGTTCATCTCCGGCGCGCCGCGGATCAGGGCGGGAATGCCGATCTTGAAGAAGCGCCAGCCGGGCACGAACAGTACGATGCTGGCGGCGATGAAATAGGCCGTCCACAGCACGTCCATCGAAACGACGGACATCAGCCACATGTGGAACGGCATATAGAGATGGCCGAGCATTTCGAGCACGAAAAGCGGCAGGGTCAGTACGCCGGCGATCAGGGTATCGCGCCGCAGGATGGCCGCATCCTCGTCGTGATGCTGATGCCCGCCATGGGCGTGATGGTGCATCTCGGGCGTCTTGCTGCCCTTGTAGCCGGCCTTGGCAATGGCCGCGAGCAGCGCGGCGTCGTCGCCGCCGCTGACCGTGGCGCGCTCGGTCGCCAGGTTGACCGACGCCGATGTGACGCCAGGTACCTTGAGCAGCGACTTCTCAACCCGCGCTACGCAGGAGGCGCAGGTCATGCCTTCGATATCGATGGAAACGGGCTTGGTATGGACGTGTTCATTCATGGTGTTTCACCTCGTCCTCAGGCATATAGACCTTCCAATCATGGGAAGGTCAAGAGGGTGCCTGCGGCAGGTTGGCGCTGCGACAGTTGCGCGGCTTAAACGCTTGACGGGGGAGGCCTATATCGAGGCTGTCAGGAGACGAGATGCCCGCGGCGAGAACAGCCCGCCGCACTCATCCGCACACGGCGGGCCTGTCTCCGACAGTTCAGGAGACGACGCCATGCAGCACGTCCGCAGTGACATCCACAACTCGGCTACCCCCGTGCTATGCCAGAGCTGCCAGTCCCGTCACCAGGGCATTTGCAGCGCGCTGTCTCCCGAGCAGCTGCTGGCACTGTCGCGCCATACCCGACGCGTCCACCACGACGCTGGCGACGAACTATTGGCCGATGCCGAGCCGATTACCAGCTACGGCAATGTGCTGCGCGGCGTGGTCAAACTTTCCAAGGTACTGGAGGACGGCCGTCATCAGGTCGTCGGACTGCAGTTTGCCCCCGATCTGGTCGGCCGACTTTTCGCGCAGGAAAGCCGCGTCACGGCTGAGGCTGCCTCCGATGTCGACCTCTGCCTGGTGTCCAAGGAGGCCATGGAAGCGCTGGTGCGGGAAAATCCGGCGCTGGAACATCGGCTCATGCTGCAGACCCTGCGCGAGCTCGACGAAGCGCGCGATTGGATGGTGACGCTGGGCCGCAAGACCGCCGCCGAGAAAGTGGCCAGCTTCCTCTATCTCATCGCCAGCCATATCGACCCCACCGGCGAGGTGACGACCTTCGACCTGCCGCTGAGCCGCGCCGATATCGGCGATTTCCTCGGATTGACCATCGAGACGGTGAGCCGCCAGATGAGCAGGCTCAAGGCAGATGGGGTAATCGAGATCGAGAATTACCGGCACGTATCCGTGCCCGATCTGGCGCGGCTGCGGCTGCGCTGCGGGTAGGGGACTACGCCCCCACCCCCACCGGACGTCACCCTCGGGCTTGACCCGAGGGCTCTTCACTGGCGGCGCTTTGGCTAAGTACAGTGCCCTCGGGTCAAGCCCGAGGGTGACGATCGAGAGTGGGAAAGGTGACGGGGCTCACTCCAGCCTGCCACCCCGCATTACCAGTTCCCGATCCACGCTCCCCTCCGGGATCGCCGCATGGGTGACCACGATCACCGTGCGGCCTCGCGCTGCCACATGCAACGTCTCGAAGAAGGCCACTTCCGCAGCGCGGTCGAGGCCGGTGGTCGGCTCATCGAGCAGCAGGATTTTCGCCGTCGACAGCAGCGTGCGGGCCAGGCATAGCCGCCGCGCCTGGCCGACCGAGACCGTGCGCCCACCCTCACCGACGAGCGTGTCGAGGCCGAGGGGCAGGGCGCGGACGAAGCTCTCGATGCCGGCCGCAGCGAGTGCCGACCATAAGGCGGCATCGTCGCCATCCGGACGAGCGATGAGCAGGTTGGCGCGGATCGTGTCGTGGAACAGCGGGCTGTCCTGGCTGAGCAGGGCCGTGCTGGCATGGATATCGGCCTGGGCAAGCGATGGCAGGCCCGTGCCGCCAAGCGTGACCGTGCCGGCTTGCGGATCGGCGAGGCGGAGCAGTAGTGCCAGAAGGCTCGATTTGCCGCTGCCGCTCGGTCCCGTGATGGCGACATGCTCGCCCGGCGCCACGGATAGATCGAGCCCGGCCAGAACCGGCGGGCCGCCATAGCCGAAGGTGACATCGGTCAGGGCCAGGCTGGTTTCGACCGGCAAGGCGGCCGGTGCCGGTGGGTCCAGCACGGTAGGCGGCGCTTCGGCGATGGCTGTCAGGCGTTCGGCGGCGGCCATGGCGGTGGTCAGCTTGCTCACGCTGCGGACAATGACGGCGGTAGCCTCGAAGCTGCCTGCCACGGCCAGCAGCAGACCGGCCAGCACCGGGCCGTCGATCGCGCCCGTCGTAAAGGCGCGGAGGCCCAGCCAGAGCGTGCCGACCAGCGCCAGGGCCGCGAGGACCTGCACGGCCAGGCTTGCGACGGCGGCGAGACGTGCCAGGTGACGCTTTGCTTTCGCGAGGCGGCGGGCGGTGTCGGTGAACCCGGCCTCTGCCGTATCCCGAATGCCGAAGACGGTAAGGTCCGTATGCCCGTCGATGCCGTCGAGCACCGCGGCGCGTGCCTCGGCTGCGCGCGTCACCACGTCACGACCGGCCCTTCGGCTGACGAAAACGAGACCGGCGGGTAACGCCACGACGGCCAGGGCAAAACAGATGCCATGGAGCAGGGCGGCCGGCGGCAGCAGCCAGATGAGTATGCCAGTCAATGTGCCGCCAATCACCAGCGCCGCGATGACCGGACCGATAGCGACGAGGAACGCCGTATCCAGCGCGTCGACATCCGATGTCAGGCGGCTGACGAGATCGCCATGGCGCAGGCTGCGATCGGTTAGCGGCAGGCGCGGAAACAGGCGGGCAAACAGCCAGCCGCGCAACTCGGCGAGCAGGCGCAGCGTCGCATCGTGGCCGCTGAGACGCTCGCCATAGCGGGCAAGAATGCGGATGAACGAGAAGCCGCGCACCAGTGCCGATGGCGCAAAGAGATTGAAGGCGAGCCCGGCGCTGGTGAGCGCCGCGGCGGTGATGAACCAGCCAGAAGTGCCGAGCAGGGCAACGCCTGCCGCTAATGCCACCAGTGACAGCAGCAGCGCCAGGCCGAACCCCTTGGCCTGGCTCAGAAACAAGCTGCGGAAGGCGAGAAGCGACTTCATGCGACGCTCCTGCCGCTGTGCTTGGGGAGCGGCGTCGGCAGCAGGCGCTCCCCGGCCATGCGCCAGGCCTTGTCCATGCGTGCCGCCACCGCGAGGGAATGGGTGGCAATCACCAGTGTGCGGCCGCGGGCATAGTGCTTGAGCGCGTCCAGCACCGCCTGTTCGAGCTCGGAATCGAGATGGGCCGTGGGTTCGTCGAGCAGGATCAGCCCGGCATCGCGCAGGTAGATGCGCGCCAGGGCGACGCGCTGCGCCTGGCCGCCGGAGAGCCCCAGCCCACCTTCGCCGAGCCTTGTATCAAGACCCTCGGGCAGCGCATCGGCGAAGCCTGCGACCTGGGCGAGTTCCGCTGCGCGCGTGATATCGGCGATCGATGCACCGGGCCGCGCCAGGCCAATATTATGCGCCATCGAACCGGCAAAGATGCGCGGCTTCTGCCCCAGCATGGTGACGCGGCGGCGCAAATCAACCTCCGGCCAGTCGGCCAGCGGGCGCTGGTCGAGCACGATCGAGCCTTCATAAGTGCGCAGCCGGGCGATGGCCTCCAACAGCGTCGACTTACCGATTCCGCTTGGGCCGAGGATGGCGACATGCTCCCCGGGGGTGATGGTGAGGTCGGTGTCGACGAGGATGACGCGCGCACTGTCGGGTGTGCGTAGCGTGAGATTGGCAAGGGTGAGGCCAAGTGGCCCGCTTCCTTCACCTCTCCCTTTGGGGGAGAGGTCGGCCCGCAGGGCCGGGTGAGGGGGCCTGTCCTGCTCATTGAACGAAGCGAAGGCCCCCTCACCCGCCGGCTTCGCCGTCGACCTCTCCCCCAGAGGGAGAGGTGAAGAAAGCTGCGTCTCGATCTCGCCTATTGCAGCCTTGGCAGCGGCGCGGTCGTGATAATGCGCGGCAAGCAGGCGTAGCGGGTTGTAGACCTCGGGCGCCATCAGGAGCAGGAAGAGGCCCAGTTCGAGGCTCATCGGCGTCGACCGCAGGTGGAGATAGTCGATGAAGGTCAGCCCGACATAGAGCGCCACCCCGGCAACACCCAGCGCGGCAAAGAATTCGAGCACCGCCGATGAGAGGAAGGCGATGCGCAGCACGCGCAGGGTGCGGCGGCGCAACTCGTCGCTGGCCGCGACGATGCCTGATGTTTCCGCCGCCGCCCGGCCGAACAGCTTGAGCGTTAGCAGGCCGCGCAGCCGATCGGCAAAGCGGCCGCTGAGTAGGCTGAGCGCGCGGGCCTGCTTGTTGGTGGCATGCTGCGCGCCCCAGCCGGCTAGCGCCATGAAGACCGGGATCAGCGGCGCCGTCACCAGAAACAGCAATCCGGCCAGCCAATCGAGCGGCAGGATGATAGCGCCGAAGGCGATCGGCAAGACGCTGGCCTGGATCATGGCCGGCAGGTAGCGAGCGAAGAACCCATCGAGCGCCTCGACCTGGTCGACAATGGCCGCCGAGGCTGCGCCTGACTGCGGCTGGTCGGCACTGCGCGGCGAGCGGGCCAGCAACTGCGCGAACAATGTCGTGCGGAGCTGGAGCTTGATCGCTTCCGCCGCGCTGGTCCCCGCTTGCTCGCCAATGGCGCCCAATACTGCGCGCATCACCAGCAGGCCCAGGATCAGTGCTGCGCCGGGGGCCAAGGTGTCGAGCTTCGCCCCGCCCTCGATGGCGCCCCCCAGCACATCGGCCAGGCTCCAGGCCTGCCACACCAGCAATGCACCACCGACCAACGGGGCAAGGACGGCCACCCACAGCGCGACGCCCCCGTAGCGACGGAGGCTGGTGAGGGTCTTGCCGTTCTGGCGATCCTGATCGGTCATGGCTCAACACTATAGCGAATGCCGGAACAGCCCTTGATCTGAATCAAGGCATCGGCAAGTCTGGTGGCGCATAGAGTGCGCAGTGACGGCGCCGACTCGGGGCGCTGCCAGCCAAAAGGGCAGTATCGCCATGATCGACATGACTGTTGTCGAACTCTCGCGGTGGCAATTCGCGGCCACCGCCATGTACCATTTCATCTTCGTGCCGCTGACCATTGGCCTCTCCGTGATGATGGCCATCATGGAAAGCACCTATGTGATGACGGGGCGCGAGGTGTGGCGCAAGGCCACCCTGTTCTGGGGCACGCTGTTCGGCGTCAATTTCGCCATGGGTGTCGCCACCGGCATCGTCATGGAATTCCAGTTCGGCATGAACTGGAGCTATTACAGCCATTATGTCGGCGACGTGTTCGGCGCGCCGCTCGCCATCGAAGGGCTGATGGCATTCTTCCTCGAGGCGACGTTCATTGGCCTGTTTTTCTTCGGCTGGGACCGGCTGAGCAAGGTCGGGCACCTGGTCGTGACCTGGCTGGTGGCGCTTGGCGCCAATTTTTCGGCGCTGTGGATCCTGATCGCCAATGGCTGGATGCAGAACCCGGTCGGCGCCAAGTTCAACCCCGACACCATGCGCATGGAAGTCACCGACTTCGTGGCGGTGATCTTCAACCAGGTGGCCCAGGCCAAGTTCGTCCACACCGTGAGCGCCGGCTACCTGTGCGGCGCGGTATTCATCTTCGCCATTTCGAGCCTCTTCCTGCTGCAGCAGCGCCACGTCGAACTGGCCAAGCGCTCCATGGTGGTCGCCGCCAGCTTTGGCCTTGCCTCCGCGCTCTCGGTCGTCGTGCTGGGCGACGAGAGCGGCTATGTCGCCACCGAACATCAGAAGATGAAGATCGCCGCCATCGAGGCGAGCTACCACACCGAACCCGCGCCGGCCCCCTGGACGGTTATTGCCATTCCCGGGCCCGATGGGGGTGCACCCAGCTTCTCCATCCAGGTCCCCTGGATGGGCGGCTTGATCACCACGCGCTCGCTGACCCAGGAGCTACCGGGCATCGAGGAACTGGTGGGCCGCGCCGAGGACCGCATCCGCGAGGGCATGGTCGCTTATGACACCCTGCAGGAGATCCGCACCAATCCAGACAATGCCGCGGCGCGTGCCCGGTTCGAGGAGGTCTGGCCCGACCTCGGCTACGGCCTGCTGCTCAAGAAGTATCGCGACGATGTCGGCAACGCCACGGACGAGGAAATCCGGATGGCCGCCGAAGACACGGTGCCCGACGTCTGGCCGCTGTTCTGGACCTTCCGCATCATGATGGGGCTGGGCTTCTTCTTCATCGCCTTCTTCGCGCTGTGGTTCTACCGGGCCTCGCGGGGCTGGCTCACCACCAACAGGCCGTTGCTGTGGCTTGGTTTTGCCGTGCTGCCGCTGCCCTGGGTCGCCATTGAGAGCGGCTGGTTTATCGCCGAGTTCGGCCGTCAGCCCTGGGTGGTGGAAGGCGTGCTGCCCACCTTCTATGCCGCCTCCGGTCTCCACTTCTGGGATCTCGTCATTTCACTGAGCTTCTTCGTCACGCTCTATTCGATCCTCTTCGTCATCATGATCATGCTGATGGTCAAGATCATCAAGGCGGGGCCGCAGGACAAGCTGTTTGCCGCCGAGGCCGATGACCAGGATTTCGTCATCGCAGCCCTCCCGGTCACACCAGCCACCAAGGAGCTCGGATCATGAGCACTATCCCGCTCGACTATGAAACCTTGCGTCTGATCTGGTGGGTCCTGCTCGGCGTCCTGTTGATCGGCTTCGCCATCATGGGCGGACGCGATCTCGGCGTCGGCGCGTTGCTGCCCTTTGCCGCCCGTACCGATGAGGAACGCCGCGTGCTGCTCAACCTGGTCGGCCCGACCTGGGAGGGCAATCAGGTCTGGCTGATCCTTGGGGGCGGCGCCATTTTCGCAGCCTTCCCCCCGCTCTATGCGGTGAGCTTTTCCGGCTTCTACCTGGCCATGATCGTGATTCTCCTGGCCTTCATCCTGCGGCCGGTCGGCTTCAAGTTTCGCGGCAAGATCAAGGATGTCAGGTGGCGGGCGGCCTGGGATTGGGCCCTGTTCATCGGCGGCGTCGTGCCGTCGCTGATCCTGGGTGTCGCGGTGGGCAATGTGTTACTCGGCGCGCCGTTCCACCTCGATGACACCATGCGTGCCTTCTATACCGGCAACTTCTTCATGCTGCTGATGCCCTTTGCACTGCTCAGCGGGCTTGTCAGCCTGGGCATGATCGTGACCCAGGGCGCGGCGGTCATTGCCGGCCGTACCACCGGGCCGCTGGCAGAGCGGGCGCGGACCTACGGCACGCTGGCCGGCATCCTGACCATTGCCCTGTTTGCGCTGGGCGGTCTGTGGGTGGCCCTTGGAGTTGACGGCTACGCCATCACGAGCGCCGTGGACGGCAATGCCGCGATCAACCCGCTGGCAAAGGCGGTGGCACTGACCCGCGGCGGCTGGCTGGCCAACTACAGTCACTATCCATGGATGGTGGCGGCGCCGGTGTTGGGTTTTGTTGGCCTGATCGGCGCCGTGCTTGGTCTCCTGGCTCGCCTGCGATTGCCCACCCTGCTTGCGTCGAGCCTGGGCATCTTCGGCATCGTCTCGACGGCGGGGCTATCGCTGTTCCCCTTCCTGCTGCCGTCCTCGACCGTGCCGGAATCTAGCCTCACCCTGTGGGATGCCTCCTCGAGCCACCTCACGCTCTTCATCATGCTTCTGGTGACCTGCTTCTTCCTGCCCATCATCCTGGCCTATACGGCCTGGGTGTTCCGGGTAATGCGCGGCACGGTCAGCACCCAGTCGCTCGAAAAGAACCCCAACGCCTATTAGGAGCCCGCCATGTGGTATTTTTCCTGGATTCTCGGCGTGGGCCTGGCCTGCAGCTTCGCCATTCTCAACGCCATGTGGTTCGAGCTGCGTGAGGATCGGCGGGTCTCGGAACAAAACGTGGATTCGTCCAGGCGCCCGCCGCATGGCTCGTGACCAAATGGTCAAAAATCCCTTAACGCGGGCGCCAGCTTAGCTAGCGCTCGTTTTCTTTTTTATGTCAAGAACTTAGCAGCAAGAAGTCGCGGCAGCCTGCTGGTGTGGGGCCGGATTTGTCTGAAGCCAGTATGAACGTTTTGCCTCTTTTGCTTGCACCAGCTGCATAACGGATGTGCAGAGAGTCCATCTTCTAATCACGACTGGCTGGCTATAGATATTGGCCATCGAAAACGAAGGGGAACCAAAATGAACATCCGCCAGAAAATCGCACAGTTTGCCCAATACCAGCGCACGATGCGCGAGCTCAACGCTCTCGACGCCCGTCAGCTGAACGATCTGGGCATCACCAAGGGCGACATCAAGAACATCGCTCGCGGCGGCGCCGTTCGCTAATCGCGAATAGCCGACCAATCAGACTTGAGATGAAGGCGTCCATCCGGGCGCCTTTTGTCTTTTCTGCACCTCGACGTTGGCGAGGTGGAGCTCAGTAGAGCGTGTAGCGCATCACATCGCCGGCGCTGAGCGTCATGCGCTCGTAGGCTTCTCCTGCCACGAACGAGCCGCCACCCACATCCCAGCATCCGGCCGAAAGCGTGAAGCTCCGTGCTTCCCCGGGTGCGATATAGTCTCCGGACGCGAGGCGATTAAAACCGTAGGTGAAGTTGTCGCAGTCGGAAATGACAATCGCATTGAGGTTGTTGGCGCTGCCATTGATGATGATCAACGTTGCCGTCGGCTCGCCCGGTCGGATGAGATCGCCACCCGTCACGCTGCACCCCGCCATGACAGCAGCAAGAGCTGTGACACCCGCCATCTTGTAAAACTGATTCATGCTGTTCTCCCCAAATTGGAACCAGCATGCTGGCGGCAGTCGGCTCCGCCTATCCCTGAACAGGGGGTATCAGCGGATAAGGTCGGCTGCCTTGGCGCCAAGGGCGGTAATCAGATCATCGGGCTTCATGCGGATCTGCAGGCCGCGCTGCCCGCCATTGAGGAAGATTTCGTCTTCCAGCGTCGCCAGTTCCTCCACCGCTGTGGGCACTTGTTTCCTTTGGCCGAACGGGCTGATGCCTCCCACCTTATAGCCCGTCAGGCGCTCCGCATCGGCGGGCTTCATCATGTGCGCCGACTTGCCGCCAAAGGCCGCGGCGAGCTTCTTCATGTTCACTTCCTCGTCCGAGGGCACGACCACGCAAACCGGCTTGCCATCGACCTCGGCCATCAGGGTCTTGAGGACGATGGAGGGCGACACCCCCATGGCTTCGGCAGCCTGCAGCCCCACGCGGTCGGCGTCGGGATCGTAGTCATAAGTCGCAGTGGCGAAGGGGATGCCGGCCTTGGTGAGGGCCAGCGTGGCGGGCGTGGTCTTGGACATTGGGCGAGTTTTAGCGCGGCAATGACGCTATGCAAGGGGCGAGGCACCCTCGCGACCGCACCCACCGCGTCACCCTCGGGCTTGACCCGAGGGGCCTGTACTTACCGGATGTTCCCCAAGTGAAGTGCCCTCGGGTCAAGCCCGAGGGTGACGGCTGGTGGGATCTGCGTTGTCTACCGATGCCCGTCGAAATGGTCCGCCGTGGCGCCGATGTCGCGCAGCAGGTGCGGCGAAGAATGGATCAGGTCCACGGTCGTCTGCCGACGCTGGCGTTCGACATTGACCAGGCGGGGCATGACCCAGCGGGTCAGGTGAAACAGGGCAGAAACGGGCTTGGCGATGGCAATCATGGCTATGACCGTCCTTATGGGGCGGCTCCTTGCTGTGTTCTCCATTGTTTGAGAATGACTGGCGCTTGGCCTCATTTCCAACTAAAGCTCGATAGGCATGCATAAGGAGATTTGATCCATGTCTGCGTTGCCGCCCTTGACCGCGGTGCGCGCCTTCGAAGCGGTGGCGCGCCACCTCAGCTTCACCAAGGCCGCAGACGAGCTGGGCATGACCCAGGCCGCCGTGAGCTACCAGATCAGGATCCTGGAAGAGCGGGTCGGCGCGCCCCTGTTCCTGCGCCGCCCCCGTCAGATCGCGCTGAGTGAGACCGGGGCACGGCTGGCGCCGGATGTCAGCGAGGCGTTCGACAAGTTGCGCCATGCCTTTGCCGAGACTCGCGAGCGCACCGAGGGCACCCTGGCCGTCACGGTCGTGCCCACCTTTGCCAGCCGTTGGCTGGCCGCCAATATCGGTCTGTTTCAGCTCGCGCATCAGGATATCGCGGTCCGGGTCGACAGCAGCCCCGACATTGTCGATTTTGCCCAGCAGGATTTTGACGTCGCCATTCGCGCGACCAATCGCATTGGTCCGGGACTGATCGGGCACGAACTGCTCAAGGTCGAGTTCGCGCCCATGGTCCATCCGGCGTTGCTCGATCAATATCAGGTTCGCGAGCCCGTCGACCTGCTGCGCCTGCCACAGATCACCCCCGATGACCCCTGGCTGCCGGCTTGGCTGCAATTGTTCGGCGTTCCCAATACGGTCCTCGAGCCGCGGCCCTTTGCCCGGCTGGGCACGCAGATGATGGAAGCCGCGGCCGTGCTTGCCGGCCGGGGCGTGGCCATGCTCACCCCGCCATTCTATGCCGACGAAATCGCCGTCGGCCGCATCGCGCAGCCGTTCAAGCCATCGGGCTGGGATGGCCACTACTACTACCTCGTCTATCCCGAGGCGCGGCGAAACTGGCCCAAGATCAAGGCATTTCGCGACTGGATCATTCCGGCCACCGCCCCGTTGCGCGCGCTCGAGCAGACCTGAACGACAAGAGCCCCGCGCAGCGCTGCATGGGGCCCTTGTCTATATGCGATGGCGTGGGGGCTCAGACGATGCCGCTCGACCCGGCGGCCACTTCGGGGCGGATTTCGGCCACCTTGGCCCTATAGCCCGCCGCGCGGTAGGTCGCCAGCAGGTCGATGGCGCCGCCCTGTTCGTGCCGGGACATGGCCAGGATCGGCTCGACATCGGTGCGATAGGCCAGGCGCAGCGCCTGCGTGGCGGCAAGCGCGTCATTGGCCTCCTGGGCCGCCTTCAGCGCGTTGCGATCCACCAGCAGAGCCTGCGCATAAGCCCGTTGCACATCGGCAGCCGAGAGCATCAGCGACTCGATCGGGTCGGTGACATTATGCGACTGGTCAAGCATATGGGCCGGGTGGAAATCCTTGTCGCGGCTTTCCGCATCCACCAGCTCGTTGAATACCAGGAACAGGCGGTAGGGGTCGATCGAGCCGGCATCGAGGTCGTCGTCGCCATACTTGCTGTCGTTGAAGTGGAAGCCGCCGAGCTTGCCGAACTGGGCCAGGCGGGCGACGATCATCTCGATATTGACGTTGGGCGCGTGGTGGCCGAGATCGACCAGGCAATAGGCCTTGTCGCCCAGTTCCTTGGCGATCAGGTAGTTGGTGCCCCAATCCTGCACGACCGTGGAATAGAAGGCCGGCTCATACATCTTGTGTTCGGTATAGAGGCGCCAGTCGTCGGGCAGGGCGGCGTAGATGCCCTTCATGGAGTCCAGGTAATGCTCGAACTGGCGGGTGAAGTTCACCTGCCCCGGGAAGTTCGAGCCATCTCCGATCCACACCGTCAGCGCCTTGGAGCCGATAGTCTTGCCGATCTCGATGCACTCCAGATTATGCTCGATGGCCTGGTCCCGCGTCGCCTTGTCTGCGGCTGACAACGAGCCGAACTTGTAGCTCTGCAACTGCCCCTTGGCATCGGCAAAGGTGTTCGAATTCATCGCGTCGAAGCCGAGATTGAAGCGGCTCGCCGCTTGCTTGAGCCGGTTCGGATCGGCCTTGTCCCAGGGAATATGCAGTGAAACCGTCTTGGTCGCCTGCGTCAGCTGGGCGATGACGGCACAGTCCTCGATCTTGTCGAAGATATCGCGCGGCTCGCCCTTGCCAGGAAAGCGGGCAAAGCGGGTGCCGCCGGTGCCAACACCCCATGACGGCACAGCCACGGAGAAGCCCGCGACCTTGTCCTTGATCGCGTCGATGCTGATCCCGCGGCGGTCGAGGCGTTCGCCCAGCGTGTCGTAGTCGACCTTGAGGTCGGCAATCCGCTTGGCGTTCTCGGCTTCGACGACGGATGGGTCGATGATGTGTTCGGTCATCTCTCGATCCTCAGCGCGTGAACGACTGGGCATTGCCCGCATCGACATTGATGATGTTGCCGGTCGATTTGGCCGAGGCTTCCGAGGCGAAGAAGTAGATCGCTTCGGCGATGTCCTCGGGGAACACGCTCCGCTTGAGCATGGAGCGCTCCCGATACATTTCCTCGAGGCCGTCCTTGTCGGTCTTGTAGGTCGAGGCGCGCTGTTCCAGCCATTCGCCCGCCCAGATCTTCGAGCCGCGCAGCACCGCATCGGGATTGACCACGTTGACGCGGATCTGCTCGGCCGCGCCCTCAAGGGCGAGGCACCGGGCCAGGTGGATTTCCGCCGCCTTGGCGGTGCAATAGGCCGAGGCGTTGGGCGAGGCCGCGAGGCCGTTCTTGGAGGCCACGAACACCACATTGCCGCCGATCTTCTGTTGGCGGAACAGGCGGAATGCCTCGCGCGACACGAGGAAATAGCCGGTCGAGAGGATATCCATGTTCTTGTTCCACAGCTCGAGCGAGGTCTCCTCGATCGGGGCGGAAGAGGCGATGCCGGCATTGGACACCAGAATATCGAGGCCGCCAAATTCGACCACCGCCTCGGCAAAGCCCGCGATGACCACCGCTTCCTGCGTCACGTTGAGCTTCACCGGCCGCACGAAATCGGCGCCGAACACCTTGCCCAACTCGGCCGTGGCCTCACCCAGCGCACTCTCGTCGATATCGGCCAGCACCACGCAGGCACCCTCGCGCAGCAGGCGGACGGCCGTTGCCTTGCCGATGCCACCGGCGCCACCGGTCACCAGCGCGATCTTGCCAGCCAGCGACTTGGGCTTGGGCATGCGCTGCAGCTTGGCTTCCTCGAGCAACCAGTATTCGATATCGAAGGCCTCCTGCTCGGGCAGGCCCTGATATTCCGACACCGTCGACGAACCGCGCATCACGTTGATGGCGTTGACATAAAACTCGCCGGAAATGCGCGCGGTCGCCTTGTCCTTGGCGAAGGTCAACATACCGACGCCCGGCATCAGGTAGACCACCGCGTTGGGGTCGCGCACTGCAGGCGAATTGGGGTGTTTGCAGCGGTCGTAATAGGCCTGGTAGTCGACGCGGTAGGCTGCGATCTGGTCACCCAGGCCCGCAATCACCTTGTCCACATCCGGGTTGGCCGGATCGAAATCGATCACCAGCGGGCGGATCTTGGTGCGGAGGAAGTGATCGGGGCAGGAAGTCCCCAGCGCTGCCAGCGGGCGCAGATCGTTGGAATTCACGAATTCCAGCACGGCCGCCGAGTCATCGAAGTGCCCCAGCTTGTGGCTGTCTTCGGAGATGAAGCCACGGATTTTCGGCATCAGCCGCGCGGCAATGGCCCGACGCTGGTCCGCCGGCAGGGACTGCACGGCGGCGCCACCGAAAATCGTCTTGCCCTCGGTCTGCTGCTCGAACCACTCGATGGCCTGGTTGATAATGCCGATGGTGGTTTCGTAACACTCCTTGGGGGTATCTCCCCAGGTGAAGAGGCCGTGGGACTCGAGGATCAGGCCCTTGGCATTGGGATTTTCCTCGCAGAACTTGCCCAGCCACAGGCCGAGTTCGAAGCCTGGCTTCTTCCACGGCAGCCAGCCGATGGTATCGCCGAAAATCTGCCTGGTCAGTTCCTTGGAGTTCTTCGAAGCGGCGATGGCGATGATGGCATCAGGATGCATGTGGTCGACGAATGGCCGGTTTACATACGCATGGAGCGGCGTATCGATCGAGGCGGCGCGTGGATTGAGGTTGAAGGTGGCGTGCGGCAGGTAGCCCACCATCTCGTCCTCGAATTCGACGCCGCGATAGAGGCCCTTCAGCGCCCGCAGCTTGTCCATGTAGAGCGTCGAAAAGCCATCGAGCTTGATCGATGCATTGTCGCCGCCCGAACCCTTGACCCACAGAACCTCGACATCCTCACCGGTCAGCGGATCCTTTTGCCAGATCTTGGAGGAGGTGTTGCCGCCGCCATAATTGGTGACGCGTTTGTCCGATCCGAGGAGGTTGGAGCGATAGACGAGGCGCTCGGGCTCGCTCATCGCCGCCGCCCTGGCGTCGTCCCAGAGGTTCGCGAGGCGCTTGGGCGCGGTTGTGGACATTGGACTCCTCCCAGAGGGTAGTTCGCGGATTGGCCGGACATGGCCATGATCGACAACACCTGTCAATCAGAAACAATCAACAACGCTCACTTCGCTCAAATAATGACGGAGGATGATTGACACTGATCGAAATGGGTGGGAAGGAATGCCCCAGGGAGATAGCAGCCTTGCACGAAACAGAGCGTCAGAGAGTGATCATTGCCGCCGTCCAGACCCGGCCGGTCGTGACGGTGGCCGAGCTTTGTGAGATCACCGGCTCGTCGGAAGCCACTATTCGTCGGGACATTTCGGCGCTGCACGTCCAGGGGAAGCTGCGCCGGGTGCGCGGTGGCGCCGAGGCGCTCACGCCGCCGGAGCAGGGCGGGCTGATGGGGCGCCCGTTTTCCGTCAACGAAACGATCAACATCGCGCAGAAACGGGCAATCGCCCGCGCCGCAGCCGAACTGTGCAAGGACGGCGAGCCCATCATCATCAATGGCGGCACCACCACCTACCAGATGGTGCATTACCTGACCGGCCGCCGGCTCTCGGTCTTCACCAACAGCTTCGGCATCGCCGAATTCCTGATCCACAACTCGCGCAACTCGGTCGTCATCCCCGGCGGCACGGTCTATCGCGAGCAGAATGTCATCCTCTCGCCCTTTGGCGGCGTGGTGGCATCGCATTTCTACGCCAAGCGCATGTTCATCGGCTGCCAGGGGATCGGCGCGCACGGGCTGATGGAGGCCGACCCCATGGTCGTCCAGTCCGAGATGGGCCTGATCGGCCAGGCCGACGAACTGATCGTCTTGGCTGACTCATCGAAGTTTTCGGGGAGATCGAGCCTCATCCTGTGTGGGCTCGACCGGATATCCGCCGTCATAACTGACAGCGGCATTCGCGACGAAGACCGCCAGATGCTGGAAACGGCAGGTGTGCGGCTCATCGTGGCGGAAACAAGTGCTCTGGGCGACCGTCAAGCGACGGTTGCCTGAGATCAAGACGACCACAAGACCAGAACGTCCCAGGGAGGGATCCAACAAATGAAATTCTTGAAGCTCCTGGCGGCCACCACCGCCGTCGCAGCCCTGCTGGCCAGCCCGGCCTTTGCCCAGACCCGCATCGCGCTGGTCGTCAAGTCGCTCGGCAACGGCTTCTTTGATGCCGCCAACAAGGGCGCCCAGGAAGCCGCCGCCGAACTGGGTGACGTTGAAGTCATCTATACCGGCCCGACCGCTGCCACCGCAGAGGCCCAGATCGAAGTCATCAACTCGCTGATCGCCCAGCAGGTCGACGCCATCGCCATCTCGGCCAACGATCCGGACGCTCTCGTCCCGGCCCTGCAGAAGGCCATGGAACGCGGCATCAAAGTGATCAGCTGGGATTCGGGCGTTGCCCCTGAAGGCCGCCAGCTCCACCTGAACCCGTCGGAAACTGCCCTGATCGGCGAAACCATCATCAAGCTTGCTGCCGACTACCTGCCCGATGGTGGCGACGTCGCCATCCTTTCGGCCTCCTCGACCGCGACCAACCAGAATGCCTGGATCGAAGCCGCCAAGGCCGTGCTGCCCGAGAAGTTCCCCAATATCAACCTCGTCTCGGTCGTCTATGGCGACGACGACTCGGTGAAGTCGACCGACGAAGCCAAGGGCCTGATCGCCTCTTATCCCGACCTCAAGGCCATCATTGCGCCGACCACCGTCGGCGTCGTGGCTGCTGCCCAGGTCGTCACCGACCAGAACCTGATCGGCAAGATCAACGTGACCGGTCTGGCCCTGCCGTCCGAGTTCAAGCAGTTCATCGACAATGGCGCTTCGCAGGCCGTGGCTTTGTGGAACCCGATCGACCTGGGTTACGCCGCCGTCATGCTGGCCAATGACCTGGTCAAGGGCGGCGAAGCCAAGCCGGGTGCCGTGCTGTCGATGGGCCGCATGGGTGAACTGACCCTCGACGACACCAACTCGGGCGCCATGGCCGCCCCCTTCACCTTCGACAAGTCCAACATCGAAGAATTCTCGAAGATCTACTGATCTGTCTTCGGCTCGGCGCTTCGGCGCCGAGCCAGCTGAATGAGCTACGATCTAACCCGACCACCGGACGGCACCTCCCCCTTGACGGGGGAGGTTGGGAGGGGGTGTTGAGAGCCCCGATCTACATCGTGGCCAAACATCCCCCACCCTTGATCCCTCCCCGCAAGGGGGAGGGTGTCGACTGCACTATCGCGCCCGGCGGTGAAGGATGAAACCGAAGACTATGACCGACCCCATCCTCACGCTGTCAGGCATATCCAAGAGCTTTCCCGGCGTGCGGGCGCTGCATGATGTGTCGCTGGAGCTTTATGCCGGTGAGGTCACCGCGCTGATCGGCGAAAATGGGGCCGGTAAGTCGACCTTGGTCAAGACCCTGACCGGCATCTACCAGCCTGACGCCGGCGAAATCCGCGTCGGTGGACAACGCGTCACCCTGCCAACTGCCCATTCTGCTTCGGCCCTGGGCATCACGGCCATCCATCAGGAAACCGTGCTGTTCGACGAGATGACGGTCGCCGAAAACATCTATCTGGGCCACGCGCCGCGCGGCCGTTTCGGATTGATCGATTGGCGCACCATGCGCGCCGAAGCGCAGGAAACGCTGGATTCCATGGCCGCAGGTATCGATGCCGGCATCAAGCTTAGGGAACTCGGCATTGCCAAGAAGCACCTGGTGGCCGTGGCGCGGGCGCTCAGTATCGACGCGCAGGTCGTCATCATGGATGAGCCCACTGCCGCGCTGAGCCAGAAGGAGATTGAGGACCTCTATGTCCTGATCGAACTGCTCAAGCAGGACGGCAAGGCGATCCTGTTCATCTCGCACAAATTCGACGAAATCTACCGCATCGCCGACCGCTTCACCGTGTTCCGCGATGGCGAGCAGGTGGGCAAGGGCTTCATCAGGGACACCAGCCAGGGCCAGATCGTCCAGATGATGGTCGGACGCGCCGTCGACCAGATCTTCCCCGAACGCACTGCTGTCATCGGGCAGACGGTGCTGGAGGCCAAGGGCCTCAGCCACCCCACCGAGTTCGAGGACATTTCCTTCTTCGTCCGCGAGGGCGAAATCCTTGGCTTCTACGGGTTGGTCGGGGCGGGGCGCTCCGAAGTGATGCAGGCCGTCTTCGGCCTGACCCGGACTTCAGCGGGCACGTTGAGCCTCGACGGCGCCGCCATTGCACCCAGGTCCCCGGCCGATGCCGTCGATGCCGGCATCGTCTATGTGCCTGAGGAGCGCGGCAAGCAGGGCGTCATTACCGGCGAGCCCATCTTCAAGAATGTCTCGTTGCCCTCGCTGGGCAAGACCAGCAAGAGCGGCTTCCTGCGCATGGCAGAGGAGTTTGCACTGGCGCGCACCTACACCGAGCGGCTGGACCTGCGCGCCTCCTCGCTCAGCCAGAACGTCTCGACTCTCTCGGGCGGCAACCAGCAGAAGGTGGTGATCGCCAAGTGGCTGGCCACGCTGCCCAAGGTCATCATTCTGGACGAACCCACCAAAGGCATCGACATCGGCTCGAAAGCCGCAGTGCATGGCTTCATGGCCGAGCTGGTGGCGCAGGGCCTCAGCGTCATCATGGTGTCGTCCGAACTGCCCGAAGTGCTGGGCATGAGCGACCGCATCGTCGTCATGCGCGAGGGCAGGGTCATCGACACGCTCGACAACAAGGGCCTAAAGCCGGAAACGCTGGTGCGGCTGGCTGCCGGCATTGCCGAGGAGCAGGCAGCATGAGCCGTCTCCTCAAGCATCGCGAAGTCTTCCTCTTTCTGGCGATCCTGCTCGTTCTCGTGCTGGTGACGGCGCGCTTCCCGCGCTTCGCCCAGCCGGGCAACCTGCTGACCATCTTCAACGACACCTCCATCCTGATGATGCTGGCGCTGGGCCAGATGGCCGTCATTCTGACGCGCTCCATCGATCTCTCCATGGCCGCCAACCTGGCCCTGACGGGCATGATCGTCGCCATGACCAATGCGGCCTTTCCTGGCGTGCCGGTGCCCTTGCTGATGGCCATGTGCGTTGTGGTTGGGGCAGGCCTCGGCGCCTTCAACGGCGTCCTGGTGTGGAAGCTCAATATTCCGCCCATCGTGGTGACCCTGGGCACGCTCACTATCTACCGCGGTCTCGTCTTCGTCATTTCCGGCGGCGCTTGGGTCAACGCGGCGCAGATGAGCCCCGATTTCATCAACCTGCAGCGCGCCGTGTTCCTCGGTCTGCCGCTGCTGAGCTGGTTCGCGATCGTAACCGCGCTGCTGTTCTGGGTGGTGATGACGCGCACCCCACTGGGACGCTCGCTCTACGCCATCGGCGTCAACCCGACGGCCTCGGTCTATACCGGCATCAATGTGGGCCGCACCAAGTTCTACGCCTTCGTCATTTCGGGCGCGGTCGCGGGCCTTTGCGGCTACCTCTGGATTTCCCGCTACGTCATCGCCTCGGTGGAAGTCGCCGGTGGCTATGAGCTCACCATCATCGCCGCCTGCGTCATCGGCGGCGTCTCGATCGCCGGCGGCATCGGCAGCGTCGCCGGCGTCTTGCTCGGCGCCATCTTCCTGGGCGTCATCAACAACGCCCTGCCGGTCATCAACATCTCGCCCTTCTGGCAGATGGCCATCTCCGGTACGGCCATCCTGCTGGCTGTCGTCCTCAACGCGCGCGGCGAACGCCGTCAGGGCCGGGTTATTTTAAAGAAGGCGGAGGCGGTGTGATGTCAAATACGCTGAGCGCAAGGCTCCCCTCCCCCTTGAGGGGAGGGGTTGGGGGTGGGGGTCCATCAGTGGATCACCGAACGACCCCCACCCTCATTCCCTCCCCTCAAGGGGGAGGGAGGCCCGCACCGTGGCTCTCGATCATCGGGCACGTGTACAAATGACCGACACATCCCTCCACCGCTCGCTCCCCAACCGCCTCGACAACCCGCTCAAGTCCGCCGTGCTGAGCTGGGAATCGCTGCTCGTCGTCGTGGTCGTAGCGATCTTCATCCTCAATTCCTTCGCCTCGCCCTATTTCCTCAACGCCTGGAGCCTTTCCGACCTCACCTTCAACTTCACCGAGAAGGCGCTGATCGCGCTGGCCATGGCGCTGCTCATCATCGCAGGCGAGATCGATCTGTCGGTGGCTGCGATCATCGCGCTGGCCTCGACCATGATGGGCCTGGCGCTGCAATACGGCGCCGACACGCCAACACTGGTTGCCGTCGGCGTCGGTATCGGCATCCTCTGCGGCGCCTTCAATGGCTTCCTGGTGACCGGTCTCAAGCTGCCATCCATCGTGGTCACCATCGGTACCATGAGCCTCTTCCGCGGCATCGCCTTCATCATCCTTGGCGACCAGAGCTTCAAGGGTTATCCGGCGACCTTCTCCTGGTTCGGACAGGGCTATGTCTGGTGGGTGATCTCGTTCGAGCTGGTGCTGTTCCTCGTCTGTGCGCTCATCTACTGGGTGCTGCTGCATCGCACCAATTTCGGCCGCCGTATCTTCGCCATCGGCAATAACGACGTCGCTGCGAAATTCTCCGGCGTCCGCGTCGACCGCATCAAGTTCATCCTGTTCTGCCTCACGGGCCTGATGAGCGGCATTGCCGCCGTGCTGCTAACGGCCCGGCTCGGCTCGACCCGCCCGTCGATCGCCGAAGGCTTCGAGCTCGAGGCCATCACCATGGTAGTATTGGGCGGCGTATCCATCCTGGGCGGCGCCGGCTCCATCCTGGGCGTGGTGCTGGCGGCGCTGATCGTCGGCCTCGTCACCTTCGGCCTGGGCTTGCTCAACGTGCCCGGCATCGTCATGACCATTTTCACCGGCACGCTGCTGATCGTCGTGATCGCGCTGCCGATCCTGTTCCGCATGTGGAGGCAGCGCGCATGATCGAGGATGGCGGCTACGAGAAACACGCCTTCAAGATGCAGCTCAATCCGGGCATGGCCGCCGAATACCGGAAGCGCCATGACGAGATTTTCCCCGAGCTGGTCGACCTGCTGCATGAGGCCGGCGTGAAGGACTATTCGATCCACCTCGATGAAGAGACCAACATCCTCTTTGGCGTATTGTGGCGCCGCAAGGACCACGGCATGGCCGACCTGCCGAATACCGCCGTCATGCAGCGCTGGTGGGCCCATATGGCAGACGTGATGGCGACCAACGACAAGAACGAGCCGATCGCCGTCGACCTCGTGCCCATGTTCTGGATGAAGTGACGGGCGCCCGGCACCGACTCCAATTGCTTGCGGACAACAGGGCCGCTAGCTTGGCGTCATGAACGATCTGACCATGACCATGCGTGGCGCGCCCATCACCCTCAGCGGCAAGCCGCTGAGCTTCGCCGACATCGCCCGCATCGGCGCGCGCAAGGCGCGTCTGGTCGCCGATGCCGATGCATTGGTGCGCGTGGCCCAGGCGCGCGGTGTGGTCGAGGACGCCATCGCCCATCACCAGCCGGTCTACGGCTCGACCACCGGCGTTGGCGCCATGAAGGACATCGAATGGACCGATGACCAGCTCGATGCCTTCAATATGGGCCTGGTGCGGGCGCATCATTTCGGTACGGGCGACGCTTTTTCCAGCGAGATCGTGCGCATTGCCATGGCCATCCGGGTCAACATGGCGCTGACCGGTCGCGTCGGCTGCACCACCGATCTGGTGGATGCCTACCTTGCGCTGCTCTCGGCCGACGTCGTGCCCGTCGTGCGCCGCACGGGCTCCATCGGCTGCGCCGATATCGGCCTGATGGGGCAGATCGGCGCCGTATTGACCGGGGCAGGGGAGGCCATGTTCGATGGCCGACGCCAACCGGCCGGCGATGCCCTGGCCGCCGCCGGGCTCAAGGCATTCCGCCTGGCTCCGCGCGACAGCCTGGCCTCGATTTCGACCAATGCGGTGGGTTACGCCGCCGCCGCCAATGCAATCCGCGACGCCGCTGGCGCGGTCAGGGTCATGCTGGCGACCGGCCTCACCACGGCAGGCGCCCTGGGCGCGTCGCGCGATCCGTGGAAGGCCGTAGCCCATGTCGGCACCGAACGCGAAGCAGGGATCGGCGCCTGGCTCTATTTCAACGCCAAGGGTTGGGACTGGCCCAACGCCACCCATATCCAGGATCCGCTCAGCCTGCGCATGATGAGCCAGGTCTTTGCCACCGGTTTCGAAACCCTGGTCGCGGCGGGAAAAATCCTGCTGGCCGCCACCGGGCGGACCGATGACAATCCCGTCGTTGCCGGCGGGCAGGTGCTGACCTCGGGCGGTTCGCTGCCGCTCGATGTCACGGTGTTCTTGCAGACCGCGCAACTGGGGCTGGCCCACATCGCGCGAAATTCGTTCAACCGTTGCGTCCTTCTGGGCAACGGGGGCCGCCGCGACCTGCCGGTCAACCTGGTCAAGCCCGGCGCCATCGCCACCGGCTTCGGGCCGATCATCAAGCTGGCCGGCGAGCTTTTCGCCCGCGTATTGACCATGACCAATCCCATCTCGGCCAATTCCATGGTCGTGGCGGATGGCCTCGAGGACGAGGCCGCCTTCCTGCCCCTGGTCGTGGAGCGGCTGGAGCGCCAGGTGCTTGCCCTGCGGCGCCTGGCGGCCCTCGAAGCCATGCTGGCCGCGCAGGCCATGGATATATCGGGCGATACGCCGGGCAATGTCCCGGCCATCATCTACCGGCTGGTACGCCAGCATGCTGACACATACTGGCAGGACCGCCCGCTATCGGCCGAGGTGGAAGCCGTCGAACAGGCACTGGCCGCCGATGCACTTATGAACGAACTAATTTCTCACTCGACGATTATGGAGTTGGACGAGTTTTTCGCGCTGGGCCCGGTCGCCTAGCAACCAGAGCCTCGCCCAATTCTGCCAAAGGGTTACGCTAGGGCATGATCGGAAAAGCGGGTTCCGGGTTTCACGATCATGCGCCCAACAGGGACAGCCGGGCTTGGAGCCCGGAGAAAACGGAGAAATCAATGCGCCTCACTTCCACGCTGCTGACTGCCGTTGCGGCACTCGCCATCACCATGACCGCGGCGAGCGCCCAGGTCGTCGTCTCCTCCAAGATCGACACCGAAGGCGGTGTGCTGGGCAACATCATCAAGCAGGTGCTCGAAGCCAACGACATCCCGGTCGAAGACCGCATCCAGCTCGGTGGCACGCCCATCGTGCGCGAGGCCATCACCGCTGGCGAAATCGACATCTACCCCGAATATACCGGCAATGCGGCCTTCTTCTTCGAAAAGGCGGACGACCCGCTGTGGAACAATGCTGAATCGGCCTACGCCGAAGCCGCCAAGCTCGACTTCGATGCCAACAAGATCGTCTGGCTGACCCCGTCCCCGGCCAACAACACCTGGGCCGTCGCCATCCGCAACGATGTGGCCGAGGCCAACAAGCTCAATACCTTCACCGAATTCGGTGCCTGGGTTGCCGGCGGGGGCGAGGTGAAGCTGGCGGCTTCCGCCGAGTTCGTGAACTCGCCGGCGGCCTTGCCCAAGTTCCAGGAAGTCTATGGCTTCACCCTCAAGCCAGACCAGCTCGTGACTCTGAGCGGCGGTGACACGGCCGCGACGATCGCTGCTGCTGCCCAGCAGACCAACGGCGTTAACGCCGCCATGGTCTATGGCACCGATGGCGGCATCGCGCCTTCGGGCCTCAAGGTGCTCGAAGACGACAAGGGCGTGCAGCCGGTCTATCAGCCCGCCCCGATCATCCGCGAGGAAGTGCTGGCCGAATACCCGCAGATCGAAGAGCTGCTCAAGCCGGTGTTTGAAGGCCTGACCCTCGAAGTGCTGCAGGACCTCAATGGCCGCGTCCAGGTCGGCGGCGAAGCTGCAGCCGCCGTGGCAACCGACTACCTGACCAAGGGCGGCTTTTTGAAGTAAGCTGACGGGGTGGGGGTAGACCCCTCACCCCAACCCTCTCCCCGGAGGGGCGAGGGAGCCTGCGCAGCGCTTGTGGCGAAATATTGCCACAAGCACGGATCTGAAACCCTCGCCCCTCCGGGGAGAGGGTAGGGTGAGGGGTCCATCCTCCTCCAGCGATGCCAGTGACCAAACCCGGAGCCAGCATGAGCATCGCCGATACGACGACCTCGGCAGACCGTCCCGGCTGGCTCGCCCTCGACAAGCTCGGCGTGTTGATCGCACTTATCGCTGCCGCGGGGGCCGCGCTGCCCTTTGCCTTGTTCCGCGCCAATCGCATCGTGCTGGGAGAGCCTCGCTCGCTGCTCGACGCACTCCCCGGCTTCGCCTCCGGCCTCATGATCGGCGTGCTAGTGGTAGGCTTCGTCACCGCGCTGCTGCGCTTCCCGGTCGTGGCAAAGCTCGTTTCCGGCTTCCTGGTGCTGGCAGTGCTCTTCGTTTCCGTCGGCTGGGCCGGCTTCTATCTCACCCCCGAGGGCGATACCTTTGCCCGCGTCTCCCCCGGAGCTGGGTTTTGGCTGCTGGTCTTCGCCTTTGCCCTCCTGGTGACCGATGCCCTGACCCGCCTGCATCTGGCGCCGCTGATCCGCATCGGTATCCTGCTCGCCGTCGGCATTGCCGCCGGTATCCTGCTGTGGAGCGGCAACTGGAACGACCTTTCGATCCTCAAGGAATATGCCACCCGCGCGCCCGCCTTCTGGGCCGAAGCGCGCACCCATCTGGCATTGGCCTTCGGCTCGGTGGCGATCGCCACCGTCGTCGGCGTGCCCCTGGGCATCGTGTGCTACAAGGTAAGGCCATTGCGCGCCGCCGTCCTGAACGTGCTCAATATCGTCCAGACCATCCCCTCCATCGCGCTGTTCGGCCTCCTCATAGCTCCTCTCGCCTGGGTCGCGGCCAACGTGCCGGGCGCTTCGGCCATCGGTATTTCGGGGATCGGCGCGGCACCGGCCATGGTCGCCCTCTTTGCCTATTCGCTGCTGCCGATCGTGTCCAACACGGTCGTGGGTCTCCAAAGCGTTTCGCCCGCGGCAGTGGACGCCGCCAGGGGCATGGGCATGACCGGCACGCAGCGGCTGGCTCAGGTTGAACTGCCGCTGGCCTTTCCCGTCATCCTCACCGGCATCCGCATCGTCCTGGTGCAGAATATCGGCCTCGCCACCATTGCCGCGCTGATCGGCGGCGGTGGCTTTGGTGTCTTCGTGTTCCAGGGCATCGGCCAGACGGCCATGGACCTGGTGCTGCTGGGCGCGGTCCCGACCGTGGCCCTGGCCTTTGCTGCCGCCGTGGTGCTCGATGCCTTGGTGGAGATGACTTCGCGCGGGGGGCGCAGCCCATGATCGAGATCGACGACATCACCAAGACTTACAACGGCACGGCCGTAGTCGATCGCGTGACCCTGACCATCGAACCCCGCACGATCTGCGTGATTGTCGGCACGTCGGGCTCGGGCAAGACCACGCTGATGCGCATGATCAACAAGCTGGTGGAGCCGACTTCGGGCCATATCCGCATCGACGGCGAGGACATTGCGGGCATCCCTGCCTATGAGCTGCGCCGCCGCATCGGCTATGCCATTCAGGGCCACGGCCTGTTTCCCCATCGCAGCGTCGGGCAGAATATCGCAACGGTGCCCAAGCTGCTCGGCTGGGACAAGGCCAAAATCGCCGCCCGCGTCGACGAACTGCTGAGCCTGTTCCAGCTCGATCCGGGCCAGTTCCGTGATCGACTGCCACATGAGCTCTCGGGCGGCCAGCAGCAGCGCGTCGGTGTGGCGCGCGCCCTGGCGGCATCGCCAAATATCCTGCTGATGGACGAGCCCTATGGCGCGCTCGATCCGGTGATCCGCGCCAAGGCGCAGGAGGACCTGCTGGCCATCCAGTGCAAGATGGGCACGACGATCGTGCTGGTGACCCACGACATGGAAGAGGCCATTCACCTGGGCGACAAGATCGCCGTGATGGACAAGGGCAAGCTGCTGCAATTTGCCAAGCCGGCCGAGATCATCGCCAATCCGGCGACGCCCTTCGTGGCTGAACTGATCGGCAGCAGCGAGCGCCCGTTCCGGCTCTTGTCGCTGGCCAAGGTCGCTGATCACATTGAAGCTGGTGAGGTGTCCGGCGAGCCTATCGAAGCCAGCGCCTCGCTGCGCGATGCCTACGCCGAACTGCTCTGGTCGGGCCGGCCGGCGCTTCCGGTGCGGCGCGATGGCCAGATCATCGGCCAGGTGACGCTCGACGCCCTCAGCCGGCTGGCGGCGCGACCGCAATGACCGCGGGCAATCTCATCAGGCTGGCGGCACTCGTCATCCTCATGCTGTTCCTGGTCAACCCGGAGCTGTTTGCCGGGTTCTTCGGTATCTTCACCAAGAACGGGCAGCCTGCAATCTACAACCAGGGCAGCCTGCTCGACATCACGCTCAACCATCTGGCCATCGTCCTGGCCGCGACCTTGGCTTCGACGGTGATTGCCGTCGGCCTGGCCATTATCGTCACCCGACCGTTCGGCGCCGAGTTCCTGCTGCTCTCGCGCTCGCTGGCCAATGTGGGCCAGACTTTTCCACCCGTGGCGGTCCTGGCTCTAGCTGTGCCAATGCTTGGCTTCGGTACGGCGCCAACGCTGGTCGCGCTGTTCCTCTATGGCCTCCTGCCCATTTTCGAAAACACGCTGACCGGCCTCGGCAATCTGCCGCCGGCGGTCACCGATGCGGCCAAGGGCGTCGGCATGACCGGCTGGCAGCGGCTGGTCAAGGTGGAGCTGCCGCTGGCGCTGCCGGTCATCCTGGCCGGCATCAGGCTGTCGGTAGTCATCTCGCTGGCCACCGCCACCATTGGCTCGACGGTAGCGGCCCGCACGCTGGGCGAGGTCATCATTGCCGGCCTGCTCTCAAGCAATACCGCCTTCGTTCTCCAGGGCGGCCTTATTGTCGGCGTTCTGGCCGTGCTGATCTATGATGCCCTCTCGGCCCTGGAGCGCTGGCTGATGGCTCGCACCGGGCAATTGGGGAGAGCAGCGGGGTGAGGAGCCGGCCTTCGCCGGAATGACACTGCGTATGTTGAGAGTCTTATGATGTCCGATTTCGATCTCGTTCTCTCCGGCACCGTCGTGCTGCCAGACCGCATCGTCGAAAACGGCTACCTTGCCGTTCGCGAGGGCAAGATAGATCACGTCGGCGAAGGCACCGCCCCATCTGCCCGCGGCCGCCACGCCCTCGGCAATGCCCTGATCCTCCCCGGCGCCATCGATGCCCAGACCCATTCGCTCAGCCAGAAGAATCAGGAAGATTTCATCTGGTCGACCCGCTCGGCCGCGGCAGGTGGCGTCACCACCATCGTCGACATGCCCTATGACGAGGGCAACCTCGTCTGCTCGGCCGAGGCTGTTCGCATCAAGGTCGCCCATGCGGAGCCACAAGCCCGCGTCGATTTCGCCCTTTATGGCACCATCAACCCCCAGGAAGGCGCCGCCCGCATTGCCGAGCAGGCCGAGGCCGGTGTCGCCGCCTTCAAGTTCTCGACGTTCGGTACCGACCCGATCCGCTTTCCGCGCATCCCGCCCGCTTTGCTGGAAGAGTGCTTCGCCGCGGTCGCCAGGACCGGGCTGACCGCCGGCGTCCACAACGAGGACGACGAGATGGTTCGCGCCGCCATGGCCAAGGTCGAGGCCGCTGGCATCACCGACTACCGCGCCCATGCCCTGAGCCGCCCCCCGCTGACCGAACTGCTGGCCTCGCTGCAAATCTACGAAACCGGCGCCCAGACCGGCTGCCCCGCCCATGTCGTCCATTGCTCGCTCGGCCGCGGCTACGAAATCGCCCGCACCTATCGTGACCAGGGCTACGCCGCCACCATCGAGTGCTGCATCCACTACCTGACGCTGGACGAGGAAAACGACGTCGCCCGGCTCGGCGGCAAGGCCAAGATCAACCCGCCGATCCGCCCGCGTGCCGAAGTCGAAAAGCTCTGGGAGCATGTCCGGGCCGGCAATGTGACGATGGTCAGCACCGATCACGTCAGCTGGTCAGAAAACCGCAAGAATTCTCCAAGCATGCTTGCCAATGCTTCCGGCGTTCCCGGCCTCGAAGTCATGGTGCCGCTCTTCGTGATGGGTGCGCTTCAGCGCGATATTCCGCTCACCTGGGCCGCCAGGCTGATGGCGGAAAATCCGGCCCGCCATTTCCGCCTCGATCACAGCAAGGGCGCGCTTACCGCAGGCAAAGATGCTGATATCACAGTGCTTTTCTCCCGCCCTGTCCGGTACGACGCGGCCGCCAGCGGCCATAACGTCGTGGACTGGTCGCCCTACAATGGCATCGAACTGCCCTGGACCGTGGGCCTGACCTACCTCCGCGGCCAGCAGGTGTTCGACGGCACCAATGTCGCCGAACCCGGCACCGGAAGGTTCATCAGGCCGGAGCTAAGGCCTTGATTCCCAACACGCCTATCCGCCCCGATCGCATTGCCGCCGATATCGACGCCCTGGCGGCCATCACCGAGCCGGGGCGGCCATGGACGCGTCGTGCCTTCACCCCGATGTTCCTTGAGGGTCGCCAATGGCTTGAAAAGGCTATGCAAAATGCCGGGGCCGTCACCCGCATCGACGCTGCCGGCAACCTGATCGGCACTATTCCCGGCACGCGCCCTGAACTGGGCACCATCATGCTGGGCAGCCATTCTGATACCGTCCCTGATGGCGGACGGTTCGATGGCATTGCCGGAGTCGTGGCCGCGCTGGAGGTCGCCAGGGCCATGCGCGACCGCGGCATGGTGCTGGAGCATACACTGGAAGTGGTTGATTTCCTTGCCGAAGAAGTCTCGATCTTCGGCGTCTCCTGTATCGGCAGCCGGGGGATGACCGGCACGCGGCCGGCGGAGTGGCTGGACCGGACCAGCGACGGGCTGACACTGGAAACCGGCATCACCCAGGTCGGCGGTGACCCCCGGCTATCGGCCCGCCGCGACGATATCAAGGCGTTCCTCGAACTGCATATCGAGCAGGGCCCCGTGCTGCAGAACGACAAGCTCGACATCGGCGTCGTGACCGCCATAGCCGGTATCACGCGCATCGAAGTGATCGTCGAGGGCAGGGCGGACCATGCCGGGACGACGCCCATGGGCTCGCGCAAGGATGCCCTGACCACCGCCGCCTGGATCGCCCTTGGGGTGGAGGAACTGGCCCGGGCCCTGGCCAGCGGCGACGCCCATTTCGCTGCCACCGTGGGCGAGTTCGAGATGACGCCCAATGCTGCCAACGTCGTCCCCGCCCGGGTGCGTATGCTGATCGACGCTCGCGCCGAGCAACGTGAGGACATGGACCGTTTCATCGATGAGCTCGACCGCGGCGCAGCTGCCATTGCCGAAAAGACCGGTGTGACCGTCTCGGTGCCGCGCATCGTCTCGGACAACCCGCCGACCCCCTGCAACGCCGACCTTCTCGAGGTGCTGGACGCGGCCTGCGAAACGGCGGGCGCCAGCCATCGGCGCATGGCATCGGGTGCCGGGCATGACACGGCCTGGATGGCCCGGATCACCCGCGCTGCGATGATTTTCGTGCCCTGCGTCGATGGCCGCAGCCACGCGCCGGACGAGTTCGCGGCGACAGACGACATTGCGCTGGGCGCGGCCGTTCTGCTGGACGCTGTGCTGGCGCTCGACAGCAAATTGCAAGGAAACACCTGAATGGGCCGCATCCTCACTGAAAAGGACGTCGAAGCCGCCGTGCGTGGCGGCTCGGTCTATGCGGCGGGCGGTGGCGGTTGGGCCGACCACGGCCGCATGCTCGGCACGGCTGCCGTCCGGGCCGGGCAGCCGGAATTGGTCAGCATCGAGGAACTCGACCCCGACGACTGGGTCGCCACGGCCGCGGCTATCGGTGCGCCGGCATCGACAACGCCTTGGGAGATGCGCGGCGTCGACTACATCAAGGCCGTGCAGTTGCTGCAGGATGCTCTGGGCGAAAAGCTCAGCGGCCTCATGGTTGGACAGAACGGAAAATCCTCGACCCTCAACGGCTGGCTACCCTCGGCGATCCTGGGCACCAAGGTCGTCGATGCGGTCGGCGACATCCGGGCCCACCCGACCGGCGACATGGGCTCGATCGGCATGGCCGGATCGCCCGAGCAGATGATCCAGACCGCCGTCGGCGGCAACCGCGCCGAAAACCGCTACATCGAACTGGTCACGCGCGGTGCCACCGCCAAGGTGTCGCCCATCCTGCGCACGGCGGCGGATATGTCGGGCGGCTTCATCGCTTCATGCCGCAATCCCCTGCGCGCCAGCTATGTGCAGAAGCACGCAGCCCTGGGCGGCATTTCGCTGGCGCTGAAGCTGGGTGAGGCAATGATCGCGGCCGAGGGCAAGGGACCGGGTTCGGTCATCGACGCCATCGTCAAGACGACCGGTGGCGCGATCCTCGTCAAGGGCTACATAACCGCCATCGACGTGACCTACACCAAGGAAGCCTTCGATATCGGCAAGGTAACGATCGGCGAAGGGGACAAGGCAACGACCCTCCATATCATGAACGAATATATGGCGGTGGAGGATGCCGGGGGCACGCGGCTCGCGACCTTCCCCGACGTCATCACAACGCTCGACGCGGCCGGGCAGGCACTGTCCGTCGGCCAGCTCGGACGAGGCATGTATGTCTTCGTGCTCCACGTGCCCAAGACCATCATTCCGCTGAGCTCGAGCGTGCTCGATCCGGCGGTTTACCCCTTTGTCGAGGACCGCATGGGCATCGACCTGGCAAGTTACGCGCTGGATGGAGCCACCTGATGCGCGACGCAGGGCTGGAGGAACTGGTTCTGGAACGTATTGGCGGGCTGCCGGGCTTGACGGAAAAGGCTATGTTCGGCGGGCGCACCTGGCTGCTGGACGGCCATCTGCTCTGCGGCGCCAGCGACCGTGGCCTGATGGTGCGGCTCGGCAAGGGCAACGATGGTTGGGCACTGGCTCTGCCCGATATCCACCAGCTCGATGGCAGCCGGCCCTATCCCGGCTGGGTCGTGGCCGGGCCGGAGGCCTATGCCGACGATGCCCTGCGGCTTCGCTTGCTCGATGCAGCGCTGGCCTTCGTCCGCGCCCAACCTGCAAAGCTCTGAGATCACCATGCCGACAGCCAATCCCCGTCATCCCAACTTCCCTATTCCGAGCGGCCCGGAGCTGCGCGCCAAGGGCTGGCGGCAGGAAGCGCTGTTGCGGTTGTTGGAGAACGTGCTCTCGGTTGGCGAGAACCCGGATGAGCTGATCGTCTATGCCGCCTTGGGCAAGGCGGCGCGCAACTGGGCCAGCCACAAGGCAATCGTCGACACCCTGCTTGCCATGGACGAGGACCAGACCCTGATCATCCAGTCGGGCAAGCCGATCGGACTGCTCAAGACCCACGCCAAGGCGCCGCTGGTCATCATGGCCAACTGCAACATCGTCGGGCAATGGGCCAAGGCGGAGGTGTTTTATGAGCTGGAGAAGAAGGGCCTGATCTGCTGGGGCGGGCTCACCGCCGGCGCGTGGCAATATATCGGCAGCCAAGGCGTTATCCAGGGCACCTATGAAATCTTCATGCGCATCGCCGAAAACCGCTTCGGCGGGGACCTGGCGGGGCGCTTCATCCTCACCGCTGGTCTCGGCGGCATGGGCGGTGCGCAACCCCTGGCCGGCCGCATGGCGGGGGCGGCCATCCTCTGCGTCGATATCGACCCTGAACGCGCCCGCAAGCGCAAGGAGATCGGCTACCTCGAAGCGATCGCTCCCGATCTCGATACTGCGTTGGCGATGATCGACAGAGCCGTCGCCGAGAAACGGGCGACCTCGATCGGGCTGGTCGGCAATGCGGCCGAAATCTATCCGGAAATCGCCCGCCGCGGCATCGTTCCGGACATCGTCACCGACCAGACCAGTGCGCATGACCTCGTCTATGGCTATGTGCCCAAGGGCATGTCGCTTGACGAGGTTCGTCGCCTGCGCGTCGAGGGGCCCGGTCAGTTGATGGCGGCAAGCCGGGCGTCGATCGTCGACCATGTCCGCGCCATGCTGGCTTTTCAGCAGGCGGGTAGCGAAGTGTTCGACAATGGCAACCTGATCCGCACCCATGCCAAGGCAGGGGGCGTCGAGAACGCCTTCGACATCAAGATTTTCACCGAGGCCTATCTGCGGCCGCTATTCGCCCGCGCCATTGGCCCGTTCCGCTGGATGGCGCTGTCGGGCGATCCGGAGGACATCCGCAAGATCGACGACAAACTGCTGGAGATGTTTCCGGACAACAGGATCGTCACCAACTGGATTTCGCTGGCGCGGCAGCATGTGCCGTTCGAAGGCCTGCCGGCGCGGATCGCCTGGCTGGGCCATGGCGAGCGCACGGCGTTGGCGCGCGCGGTCAATGCCATGGTCGCCGACGGAACGCTGGCCGGCCCGGTCGCCTTCAGCCGCGATCACCTCGATGCCGGGGCCATGGCACACCCCAACATCATGACGGAACGCATGCAGGACGGCTCGGACGCCATCGCGGACTGGCCCATCCTGGACGCCATGCTGCTCTGTTCGTCCATGGCCGATCTGGTCGTGGTTCATTCCGGCGGTGGAGGCTATGCCGGCTACATGACTTCCGCGGGCGTCACCGTGGTGGCCGATGGTACCGCTGGCGGCGACGAGCGGCTCGCCCACGCGCTGACCAACGACACGGCGCTCGGTGTGATGCGCTATGCCGATGCGGGCTATGAGGAAAGCCTGGAAGAGATCGCGGCGAAGGGCATTGGGCATATCAGGGTGGGCTGATCCTACCGGGGCAGTTAGCACTCGATCGTCACCCTCGGGCCTGACCCGAGGGCGTTACACTTTCTGAACGCGGCAAGTGAAGAGCCCTCGGGTCAAGCCCGAGGGTGACGCGCGGTGCGTAAGACCGTCAGGCGCTGACCGCGATTGCCGCGGCAGATGTCCGCTGCCTCAGCGCGTCGCCCACTGCGAAGATCGTCGGCGCCGAGAGGGGGAACGCCTCCACCGCTGCGACCGCTTCGCCAATCGTGCCGCGCCAGACCTGCTCGTCGGCGCGGCCGACATTGCCGGCAATGATGGCGGGCGTGCCAAGACCCATGCCCTGGGCCCGCAGCTGGCTGACGATCTCGGGCAGGGTGCGGCGAGACATGTAATAGACGCTGGTGGTCGCGGGGTCGGCGAGCCCGACCCAGTTCAGCGTATCGGGCAGCACGCCCTTACGGGAATGCCCGGTGACGAAGCGCACCGATTGCGCATGGTCGCGGTGGGTCAATGAAATGCCCAGCCGGCTGGCCAGCGCCAGCGCGGCAGTGACGCCCGGCACGACGCCGACAGCAATGCCGTGGCCCTCGAGCATGTCGATCTCTTCGCCGGCCCGGCCGAAGATCATCGGGTCGCCGGACTTGAGCCGGACCACGTGCTTGCCCTGGCGGGCCAGGGTCAGCATCATCTCGTTGATGTCCTCCTGGCGGCAGCTTTCGCGGGCGGCGCGCTTGCCGACCAGCATGCGCTTGGCTTCCCGGCGGGCGAGTTCGAGGACGTCCGGGGAGACGAGGTCATCGAACAGGATGACGTCGGCCGATTGCAGTGCGCGCACCGCCTTGATGGTGAGCAGGTCTGCGTCACCCGGCCCGGCCCCGACCAGCGTCACGCGACCAAGAGGCGGCGCAGCCGCAATGGCGTCGATGTCGCCATCCATGGGTGTCGGCGCGGCGTCGCCGAAGGCGCGGTCGACCAGTCGCTCCCAAAAGGCGCGGCGTTGCGGGCCGGCTTCGAGCCGGTCCATCACACTGGCGCGCACCTGCCGGGCCAGTTGCGCCCAGGCGCTGAGCGTTGCCGGCAGCAGGGTCTCGATGCGGCGGCGGACGGCCTGGCCCAGGATCGGCGCGGCGCCGGCGGTGGAAATACCCACGACGACAGGAGAGCGGTTGACGATGGTGCCGAACTGAAACTGGCAAAATTCGGGCCGGTCGATGACATTGTAGGGCACCGCTGCGTCCCGCGCGGCCTCGACGAAGGCCAGAGCCTCGGCGTCACCCTCGATATCGGCCACCGCCAGGGCCGCGCCTGACAAGTCCGACGGTGACCATTGGCAGTCCACCAGGCTGATCGTACCGGCGGAAGCACCACTTTCCGCGAGCGCGATCAGGTCGTCGCACCACTGGTCGATCGGCGCCAGCACCTGCACATGCGCGCCGGCCGCGGCAAGTAGTTCGATCTTCCACGTTGCGGCTTCCGACCCGCCTATGGCGATGACCCGCTTGCCGGTCAGATCGAAGAATACCGGCAGCACCGCCAGCGGTGCGACCCGGTCGGGACGGGACTTATTCTGCTGCCTGGAGACCACGTGCATGGATGATTCCTCTGATTTCGGCACGGCAGGAACCGCAATTGGTCCCGGCCTTGGTGCAGGCGCCCACGGCCTCGACCGTGCTGCAGCCCTGCTGGGTAATGGCGGACGTGATGGTGTTGATGCCCACTGAAAAGCATGAGCAGACTATGGCGCCGCTATCTGGCATGTCCGCCCCTGGACGGCCCGCCAGCACGGCCACGGCGCTGAGATCGTCGGCTTCGAGCAGGCCGGACGCCCATTGGCGGGATACCAGCACCGGATCGGGCGCGGCGTAGAGCGCCACCACCAACCGCCCATCCTTGATGACGGCAAAGCTGCTGCGGCCCGAACGCGCATCGCGCACGGATTGGACAGCGGCCGTATCGGGCAGGGCAAAGGCGGTCCGGAGCCATGCGGCCAGATCGGCCGGTTCCTCGAACCAGGCGAGTTCGCCACGTAGGCCGCCGATAGCTTCGGCAATGGCCCAGTAGCCCGCGTCGAGTGTCGGGCGGCTGGCCGCGACGAAGAAGCCATAGAGCCTGACATTGACAGGTTCGGCGTGGACTTCCGCCATCTTCAAGGCCGGCTGGGACGACACGGGATCGACCTTGGCGGTCACCAGCGCATCGACGCGTCCGCTCGAGGCGAACTGATCCGTCCAATGCATGGGGGCAAAGAGGTGTCCAGGCCGCTGCCGGTCGGTCACCAGCGCACGGACCACGGCGCTGCCGTGGCGATTGCTGAGCCGGACCAGCGTGGCGCGCCGGATATTGAGCCGCTCGGCATCGGCCGGATGAAGCTCGACGAAGGGTTCGGCATAGTGGGCCGACAGGCGCGCGGCTTTACCGGTGCGCGTCATGGTATGCCAGTGATCGCGCACGCGACCGGTATTGAGGATGAAACTGCCCGGCGGCGGCGCAAACGGTGGCGGCGGCAATACTGGAACGAAACGGGCCTTGCCATCGGGGGTCAGGAAGCGGCCGTCGCCGAACATGCGCGCGGTCGGCTTGCGGCGGACAGGCCACTGCGTGGGCGCCAGGGTGGCATAATCGGCGCCGCCCAGGCCGGTGAGATCGAGCGAGCGGCTGCCCTCATTCTCGAATGCGGTCAGCGCCACATGCTCGGCAAAGATCTGCGCCGGGCTCTCATAGTCGAAGCTCTGACCAAAGCCCATGCGGCGGGCGACTTCCTTGACGATCCACCAGTCGGGGCGCGCTTCGCCCGGCAAAGCCAGGAAGGGCCGCTGACGGGAAATCCGGCGCTCCGAATTGGTGACCGTGCCATCCTTCTCGCCCCAGCCGGCCGCCGGCAGGCGCACATGGGCGGTGATCCCGGTATCGGTACGGGCCGACATGTCGGAGACGACGACGAAGGGGCAGGCGACCAGGGCGGCGCGCACGGCGTCGGCCTCGGGCATGGAATCCACCGGATTGGTGGCCATGATCCAGACGGCCTTGATCTCGCCGCGCGCCATGGCCGCGAACATGTCGACGGCCTTGAGGCCGGGTGCCTTGGCGACAGTATTGCTGCCCCAGAAGCGACCGACCCGGTCGATGGTCTCGGGGGTGAAATCCATATGGGCCGCGAGCATGTTGGCGAGGCCGCCGACTTCCCGCCCGCCCATGGCATTGGGCTGGCCGGTGACCGAAAACGGCCCCATGCCGGCCCGCCCGATGCGGCCGGTCGCCAGGTGGCAGTTGATGATCGCGTTGACCTTGTCGGTGCCCGAGGCGGACTGGTTGACGCCCTGCGAATAGACGGTCACGACCTTCTCGGTCTGCGCGAACCAGCTGTAGAAGATTTCGACGGCCTTGGGCGGAACGCCGGCTGCTTCGGCAACGCGCTCCAATGGCCAGTCCTCAGCCACCATCAGGGCCGCGCTGTAGCCGCTGGTATGGTCGGCAATGAAGTCGGGCGCCGTCAGGCCGTGTTGCGCCAGGTGCGCGAGCAGCCCGACGAACAGGGCGCTGTCGCCATCCGATTGCACCGCCAGGTGAAGGTCGGCGATGTCGGCAGTAACCGTGCGTCGAGGGTCGATGAGCACGACGCGCATGTCGGGACGCTCGGCCTTGGCCTTGACGATGCGCTGGTAAAGCACCGGATGGCACCAGCCCAGATTGCTGCCCACCAGCACGATGAGGTCGGCCAGTTCGAGGTCTTCGTAATTGCCCGGCACCGTGTCGGAGCCGAAGGCGCGCTTGTGGCCGGCCACCGACGAGGCCATGCACAGGCGCGAATTGGTGTCCATATTGCCCGAGCCGATGAAGCCCTTCATCAGCTTGTTGGCGACGTAATAGTCCTCGGTCAGCAACTGGCCGGAACCGAAGATGGCGACGGAGTCCGGACCGAATTGGTCGATGGTCTGCCTGAAGGTGCCGGCGACGCGATCGAGCGCTTCGTCCCAGCTGGCGCGGTCCCCCGCGATTTCCGGATAGAGCAGGCGGCCATCGAGCGACAGCGTCTCGCCCAGCGCCGAGCCCTTCGAGCAGAGGCGACCGAAATTGGCGGGATGGTCCGGATCGCCCGCAATGGCGACTGAACCATCGGCCTGCGGCGTGGCCAGCACACCGCAGCCCACCCCGCAATAAGGGCAGGTGGTGCGGACCGTGGGGCTGGCGACCTGCTGGTTCATTCAGCCGCCTCGATCTGCCCTTCGAGGCGTCCCGCGCGCTTGTTGCGGATGCGGTCGAGCGTTTCCTGGTCTGGATTGGCGCCACCCTCATAGGCTTCCAGGAACCCGAGCAGCTCTTCGCGATAGGCGTAGTAGTCCTTGTGGGCGAGCAGCGCCTTGCGCGAGCGGGGGCGCGGCAGGTTCACTTCCATCACATTGCCGATGCGGGCATTGGGGCCGTTCGACATCATGACGACCCGGTCGGCCAGGAGGATTGCCTCGTCCACGTCGTGGGTGACGCAGATGGCGGTGACCTGCGTCTTGGCCCACACATCCATCAACACGTCCTGCAGCTCCCAGCGCGTGATGCTGTCGAGCATGCCGAAAGGCTCGTCGAGCAGCAGCAGCTTGGGGGAGAGGGCAAAGGCGCGCGCAATGCCGACGCGCTGCTTCATGCCATTGGACAATTCGGCGGCCGGGCGATGCATGGCATCGCCGAGGCCAACGCGCGCCAGATAATATTCCACCACGTCGCGCCGTTCGGCGGGGCTGGCATTGGGATAGACCCGGTCGACGCCGAGCGCGACATTCTCGCGCGCCGTCAGCCAGGGCATCAGCGACGGCGCCTGGAACACCACGGCCCGATCCGGACCGGCGCCGACGACTTCGCGATTGTCGAGCACGATGCCGCCCGCCGAGATGGGGTTGAGGCCCGCGACCATGGACAGGACAGTGGATTTGCCGCAGCCCGAATGGCCGATCAGGGTGACGAACTCGCCCTTCTTCATCTTGAAATCGAAGCGGTCGACCACCGTCAGCGGGCCCTTGGGAGTCGGATAGACCTTGGACACCTGCGAGAATTCGACATAACCCGCTTTGGTCGGCGAGGCCGCGGCCTTGGCATAGGCCTCCGGCATCCTGGCGGATTTGCCCCGCTCGATCGGCACGACATTGGGCAGCGACACTTCGCGCTCGCCCGCCGCATTGCGCCCGGCGCCCACGTCCATCAGGTATTCGGTGATTTCCCGGCGCAGGGCGATGAACCGGTCATCGCCATTGAGCGCAGCGCGATCCCGAGGCCGTTCGATGCCGACCGAAAAGTTTGGCCCCAAGGTGGCGGCCGGTCCGGGCGTCAGCGGAATGACGCGGTCGGCCAACAGGATGGCCTCATCCACGTCATTGGTGATCAGGATGATGGTCTTCTTTTCGGCTTCCGAGATCAGGGCAAATTCGTCCTGCAGCTTGGAGCGCGTCAGCGCGTCGAGCGCCGAAAGCGGCTCGTCCATGAGCAGCACTTCGGGCTGCATGGCCAGCGCCCGGGCAACCGCCACGCGCTGCCGCATGCCGCCGGACAGTTCCGACGGGCGGCGGTCGACGGCATGGGCCAGCCCGACCATGTCGATATAACGCTTGCGCAGAGCCAGGCGGTCGGCGCGGCTCATCGATTTGTGCACGGCGTTGATTGCCAGGTCGACATTGCCGCCCACCGACAGCCAGGGCATCAGCGAATAGGACTGGAACACGACACCGCGTTCCGGCCCGGGGCCGTCGATTTCGCGGCCCCGGAAGAGGACGCCACCCTGGTCCGGCCCGATCAGCCCGGCCAGCAGGGAGATCAGCGTGGTCTTGCCGGCGCCCGAAAAGCCCAGGATGGCGACGGATTCGCCTTCCTCGACATCGAGGTTGAGACCGGAAAGCACATCCGTGCGCTTGGCGCCTTCGCCATAGTGCTTGGAGACATCGGAAAGCTGCAGAATGGTCCTGGTCATCGAACCCTCCTAGCGATTGGAGGAGAAGGTGAAGGCGGTCTGCAGGGTGAACATCACCCGGTCGAGCATGAAGCCGATGGTGCCGATGGTCAGCACGGCCACCATGATGCGCGCCAGGGAGTTGGACGACCCGTTCTGGAACTCGTCCCAGACGAATTTGCCCAGGCCCGGATTCTGCGCCAGCATTTCGGCAGCGATCAGCACCATCCAGCCCACACCCAGCGACAGGCGCAGACCCGTGAAGATCAGCGGCAGCGCCGAGGGCAGTACCAGCTTGCTGATGGTGGTGAGGGTCGAGAGCTGCAGCACCTTGCCGACATTGACCAGGTCCTTGTCGATCGAGGCCACGCCCAGTGCCGTATTGATCAGTGTCGGCCACAGCGAGCACAGCGTCACGGTAACCGCGGAAATGACCAACGCCTTGGGGAAGGCTTCGTTGACGTCGACATAGACCGCCGAAACGATCATGGTGACGATCGGCAGCCAGGCCAGCGGCGACACCGGCTTGAACAACTGCACCAGCGGGTTGAGGGCGCCGTTGAACGGGCGGCTGAGGCCCGAGGCAATGCCCAGGGGAACGGCAACCGCGGTAGCGATCAGGAATCCGAGCCCCACTGTCTTAAGCGAGGTGAGGATCTGGTCGAGAAAGGTCGGCTTGCCGGTATAGGCGCGCAACTTGACGTCTTCCGGACGGCCTTCGGCAACCGCCTCGGCATTGCGCTCGTCCTGGCGCGCATAGAAGGAAGCTTCCTTCTCCCGCTCGGCGACGTGATCCTGCCAGAGGGCGCCGGCCTGTTCCCAGACCTGGGCGGGCCCCGGAATGGCGCCCAGCGAGGTCTGTACCTGCGGCGCCAGCATGGCCCAGGCCGTCAGGAATAGGACAATGCCCATCAGCGGGAAGACCAGGCTGTCCCGCAACTCGCCCAGCTGTTCGCGCGGATCGTCGCCGGCGGCGATCTTCAGCAACGGGGTGAGCCAGCCCAGTCCGAGGGCACTCAGCCAGGCCGATGCCCGGTTAATGGCGGCAAACAGCTTCTGGCGCCTTTGATCGGAACGGCTCCTGCCGGAAACGTCGCTGACAATGCTCATGTCTTGATCCTGTTTTCGTCGCGATCCGGTGGTCGGACCGCTTGGCCCGACCACCCATCTGGTTGTGTCAGGGGGTTTCGCCGGTCTTCAGACCGATAGCGAAGCTGTCGATGTAGGCATTGGGCGTCCGGCCGTCATAGGACACGCCGTCGATGAAGTCGGCCGTGGCCGGCCGGTAGCCATCGCTGTCCCATGGCACGTCGGCTTCGTCGATCAGGCCCTCGTCGACCAGCATGCGAGCGGCCTTGAGGTAGATGTCGGGGCGATAAACGGACTTGGCGACGTCTGCATACCAGTCGTCCGGCTTGTCCTCGGCGATCTGGCCCCAGCGGCGCATCTGCGTGAGGTACCAGACGGCATCCGAATAGTAGGGATAGGTCGCGAAGTGCCGGTAGAACACGTTGAAGTCGGGTACCTCGCGCTTGTCGCCCTGCTCGTATTCAAACGTGCCGGTCATCGAATTGGCGATGACGGCCGCATCGGCGCCCACATAGTCGGGGCGGGCGAGGATATCCACGGCTTCGCCGCGGTTGGCATTGTCGTTCTCGTCAAGCCACTTGGCAGCGCGGATCAGCGCCTTGGTCACGGCAATGGCGGTATTGGGATTTTGTTCGACGAAGTCGGCGGTCATCCCGAACACCTTCTCGGGATTGTTCTTCCAGATCTCGTAGTCGGTGATGACGGGCACACCGATCTTCTTGAACACCGCCGCCTGGTTCCACGGCTCGCCGACCGCGTAGCCATCAATGGTGCCGGCTTCCAGTGTGGCCGGCATCTGCGGTGGTGGCGTCACGGAGAGGTAAACGTCGGCGCCGATTTGGCCGGACACATCCTCGGGCGAATAAAATCCCGGATTGATTCCGCCCGCCGCCAGCCAGTAGCGCAGTTCGTAATTGTGCGTTGATACCGGGAAAACCATGCCCAGGTTGAACGGGCGGCCCTCGGCGGCGAAGGACTCAATCGCAGGCTTCAGCGCTTCGGCGCTGATGGGATGCTGCGGCAGGCCCTGCGCATCGGTCGCCAGGCTGGGCTTCATCAATTCCCAGACGGCGTTGGACACGGTGATCGCATTGCCGTTGAGGTCCATCGAGAACGGCGTGACGATATGGGCTTGCGTGCCATAGCCGATCGTCGCGGCCAGCGGCTGACCAGCCAACATGTGGGCACCGTCCAGCTCGCCGGTAATTACGCCGTCGAGCAGCACCTTCCAGTTGGCCTGTGGTTCCAGCGTGACGAACAGGCCTTCGTCCTCGAAGTAGCCAAGCTCGTAGGCGACAGCCAGGGGCGCCATGTCCGTGAGCTTGATGAAGCCGAACTTCAGTTCGTCCTTTTCGACATCGAGCATTTCGGCCTGCGCGCCCAGTGGCGCCATCACACAGGCGGCCAGGAAGCCGGCTGCCAGGGCCGCGATAGGACTCCGGAGCTTCGGCGTCAGTCGCCCGTTGGTCGTCGTCTGCGTCATGTAGTTCTCCATCTGCACCGATAGGAAAAACAAAAAGCTGCCAACGGGATCGACGCAGCCGGTCCGTTGACCGTTTTGCGGGAACCTGTTGGCAGCTTTGCCTGGAGACGCCCCATCTTTGGAACGTCGACTGAAGAGCGTCTTGGGAGGAGCTCCTTCGCCAGGAGCATTGCATGAAGCGTGCCAACTTGGCCGGACGGTGGATTATCGTGAGCGGTCAGGGATTTGCGGAGATGGCCGAGTTAATGAGGGTAGAGCCATCGCCGACAAGGTTGGCCCAAAACCTCGCCAAACTGCCTATTATTCTGGCAGGCGAACCACGTTGCTCAACATTGCAGCGTGGGCCTGATCAGTCTCTTTGGCTGTCGATATAGGCGTCGATCAGCGTGGGGTCGAACACCTTCCCGTCAAAAAACAGATCGGGACCGGCAATCAGCGTACCGCCGATCGCCGTGATGGGAGCGGCCGCCGCTCTTGTGCCGTCGGTCTTATAGTCATCGGCGGGCATGACGGCGCCGATGGATGCGAGTGCGGCGCGATAAAGATCTGGGCGGAAGCAGGCGGCGGCCAGCGTGGCGTGTTCCGCACTCGCCGCGACTTCGCCCCAGCGCACCATTTGCGAGTAATACCAGAGGGCATGGCTCTTCCAGGGGAAGTTGGCCCCATAGGCATGCGGCACGAAGTGATCCGGCACGTGGCGGACCACACCCGCCCCGATATCGAGCATTCCCGTAAGCGCCCGGGCGACGATCTCGGTGCTGGTGTCGAGATAGGCCGCGCCGGACATGATGCGCGCGGCCTCGGCATGATTTTCCGGAACGCCGCACCAGATGCCGGCTCGATAGATGGCGCGAACCAGGGCGGCAACCTGGTCGGGATGCGCCTCCGCCCACGCAGTCCGCATGCCGATCACCTTGTCGGGGCTGGATTGCCAGATCGAGGCCTTGACCGTGGCGATACGGGCGCCCTTTGTAGCTACCCCGATGCTGTTCCAGGGTTCGCCCACGCAATAGCCATCGATGCCGCCCGTACCCAGCGCATCGGGCAGCAGGGGCGGGGGAAGCACGACGATCTCCACGTCCCGGTCGGGCTTGATGCCGCTCGCCGCCAGCCAATAGCGCAACTCGTAGTTGTGCGACGAGGTCTGGTGCACCACGCCGAAGCGCAGTTTGCGCGACGAGGCTGCGACGACCCGCGCCAATGCAGCCCCAGTGGGGCCGGCGGCCAGATCGTCCCGTGCTCCCTCATCGGCCATTGCCTTCCAGAGTTCTGAGCTGACGGTGATGGCATTGTTGCCCAGGCCAAGAACAATGGGCGTAATCATCGGCGTAGCGATCGGGGTCAGGCCCAGGCTTGCCGCCAGCGGCATCGGCGCGAGCATCTGGGCAATGTCGAAATGGCCGATCGCTGCCCGATCGCGAATATTGGCCCAACTCGTCTCCCGCACCAGGCGGAGGTCCAGCCCCTCTGCTGCCGCGAATCCCTTCTCCTGCGCCAGCACCAGAAGGACGCTGTCGAGCAGGGGAAGAAAGCCGGCGGTGAGGCGGGTAAGGGACATTGCGTTTTCCTATGGTCCCAGAAGGTCGGCAGCGGTCACAAGGCTCTGGGCGATGTCGACCATGCGCCGGTTCTGGTTCATGGCGGTGGAGCGGAGCAGGGCATAGGCATCGGCTTCGCTGAGATTGCGGGTGCGCATGAGAATGCCCTTGGCCTGTTCGATCAGCTTGCGATCCTCGAGTTCGCTGCGCGCCTGCTCCAGTTCCCGCGTCAGGCGCGAGAAGGCATTGAAGCGCGAAATGGCCATGTCGAGGATCGGCTTGACGCGCTCCTTCTTGAGCCCGTCAACCACATAGGCGGAGACGCCCGCCTCGACGGCCTTTTCGATCATCCCGTGATCCGAGCGGTCCACGAACATGGCGATGGGCCGCTGGATGGCGCGTGACAGCGAGAAGAAGTGCTCAAGCGTGTCGCGCTTGGGATTCTCGAGATCGATGACGATCACGTCGGGTTTGGTGGCCTGGATGGTGCGGCCCACCTCGTTGACGTCATGGATGACAGCAACGCGCGAATGTCCGGCCTCCCGCAGCCCGTCCTCGATGATTGAGGAACGGATGCGGTTCTCGTCAATGATCAGGACGGAGAGGTCGGGGCTGGGCATCGGCGGCAGTTATGCCGGTGCCCAGAAAAAGCACAAGAGGTCGTCATGCACAATTCGTATGCAATTTTGACGCCGCTGGCACTCTAGCCTTTTTGTCCGACTTCGTTGCGCCAGCTGTACTGGGGCGAATAACCCAGCATCCGCTTGGCCTTCTCGATCGAAAGCAGCGTTCCGTTGGTGCTGAGGTTCCCCTTGGTCGGAACGTCGGGAAATACCTCCGCCATCAACGACATGTTGGAGCGGCTCATGACCGTGTCGGCATTGGCGATGATAAACGCTTCAAAGCCGGTAAAATCGGCCTGGATGGAGCGGCGCACGGCCTGGGCGCCGTCGCGCGCGTCGATATAGCCCCACAGGTTCCACTTGCGGCTGCGCGGATCGGCATCGAAGCGCGGGAAGGCCGCATAGTCCTCCGGATACATCACGTTGGAGAATCGCAGGCCCACCATGCGCAGGGTCGGATCCCAGCGGCAGAATTGGGCCGCCATGGTTTCATCGAGCAGCTTGCCGAGTGAATAGGCTGTTTCGGGACGCGGATAATATTCTTCGTCCACCGGCGCATAGGGCGGTGGCGTGTCGAAGGGCAGGCCGAGCACGGTCTCGCTGGACGCAAAGACGACGTTCTTGATGCCGGCCAGGCGGCAAGCCTCGAACACGTTGTAGGTGGTCGGAACATTGTTGGCGAAGGTGCGCGCATTGGCCGCCAGGCCCGGGGCGGGAATCGCGGCCAGATGCACCACCGCATCGAACGGCCCCTTATGTTCGTCGACGCCACCAAGGATCGCCGACGCCACTTCGCCGAAATTGGTCAGGTCGATCCGCACGCTGCGGCAGATCGGTTCGGGCAGCGCCTGCTGGTCGATGTTGAGCACGTCATAGCCATGCGTGACCAGGTCGCGCAGCACCGCGCGCCCCAGCTTGCCGCTCCCACCCGTCACCAGAACCTTGGCCATGCGAACCTCCTCTTTTTCCATGCGATTTTTCGTTGTGGCTGGCCGCAAGCCTATGCCGGAACGGCGCCGATGCCAACGGTTCCAACGCGCGTCCAGCGGGTAAACAAATGATGAATGGCCGTCTCAGCGCCGGTTCAAGCGTACCGGAGCATATCTGGTCCCAAGGTCGATCACAGGCATCGACATGGCCGCACGCAGCGGCCCAACCAGGAGATTGGAAATGTTGAAGACCACTGTTCTCACCCTGCTCGCCGGCATCGCCACCGCTGCCACCATCATGCCCAGCAATGCCCAGTTCATTGCGGGTGTGCCGCAGAACAAGCCGGCCCCCACGGTCTCGGAAGACGAATGCGCCTATCAGCTCAACTACATGCCGCGCATGACCCGGACACTGATCGAATCCATTCATAGCCAGCCGGTCTATCTGATCCCGGTCTGCGAAACCGGCCTGGGTCGCGACGACTACGGCTGGCTGTTCACCACAGGCAATGTCGGCACGCTCCGCCTGCCCATCGCCAACAACCGCACGCTGATGGCCGCGCTGACTGCCCAGGGCTACGACCACCAGGACGTCATCTCGCTGCGCTTCGGCGGCAACGGCGACGTCGTCCTCTACGTCCACCAGCGCGACTTGCGCTGAGGCGAGCCAGCAGAACCGCCCTTGTCGGACCAGGTAAACGAAACCTGAATGTCCGCCTCAGGGGCGGTTCAAAGGCGATCGTGCAAAACCCGCATCAAGGTCGATGACGAACATCGATAGCGCCACATGGCCGCTCAACTCACCGGAGACTGAAATGATCAAGACCACCGTTCTCGCCGCCCTCGTCGGCATTCTCACCGCCACCGCCGTTCTGCCCAGCAACGCGGCCGTCCTCGTGCCCAAGCCCAAGGCGTCCTCGACCGACAATTGCGGCTACCAGCTCGACTACATGGCCCGCGTGACCCGCGCGACCATCGAGGGGATCAATGACCAGTCTGTCTACCTCATCCCCGTCTGCGAAACCGGCAACCCGAACGACGACTACGGCTCGCTCTTCATCTCGGGCAACGTGAGCACGCTGCGCCAGCCGATCGCCCAGAATTCGACGCTGATGGCTGCCCTCCAGGCCCAGGGTTACGACCACCAGGACGTGATCTCGCTGCGCGTCGGCGGCGGCAACAGCATCATGCTCTATGTCCATCAGCGCAACATGCGCTGAGGCAAGGGCCATCCCGATCCTGCCCAGATGAACGGTTTCTGAACGTCGCTCTCACGATCAGTTCAAGCCGCATCGGGCAGGGTGATCTCAACAAACGAACTGTCCCGAGGACAACATGAACAAGCAGCAGGAAAAAGTTCTGGTCGCCGCCCTCTGTGGCCTGGTGATCGCCGCCGCTGGTGCTTTTGCCGTACAGCCCGCGATGGCCGCCGGCTACCAGGTCGACCAGGTGGCTCAGGTTACCGGCGTCGCCCAGTGGGACAAGCTCAATGTCCGCAAGTGGCCGGCCTCCTATTCGCAGAAGATTGCTGCGTTTGCACCCGGCAGCCATGTCTGGGTCGAGCGCTGCATCGAAGCCCAGACTGGTTCGGACTGGTGCCTGGTTGGCCAGCATCACGTCACAGGCTGGGTCAATTCGCGCTACCTGAGCGCCGTTCCCGACTGGGGCCATTGATCCCAGTCGGAGCCAAGGGGCGCTGAAGATGCGCCCCGGTATCGGCGATGGCGGAGACCCGGCTGGCTTGTGGCTCAACATCGCCGCAGATCACCGTTGCAGGCCTTCCGGGTCTCCACCCTCGCTGATACCCGGGGCGCCCCTTGGCGCTCCCGCCAGAGGCGCTTCTCAGCGCCTCCCCCAAGTTTTCGTGCCTACCTCCTTCCCATGCTCTGTTGACTTTTCCGGTCCTGCGCTGTTCGTGAGAACGGCCTGGACCGGAGTTTTTTCTGATGGAAGCCAATCCCATTCTTGCCGAAGCCGTTCGCGGCAACTGGGTCGAAAACCGCCACCGTGGCGCCTATGTGGTCGTCGATGCCGATGGCACGATCATCGCCTCGGGCGGCGATATCGAGCGTGCGGTCTTTCCGCGGTCCGCCATCAAGTCCATGCAGGCTTTGCCGATCTTCGCGCGCCAGGCCGAGGGCAAGTTCCATCACACCGAAGAGGAGCTGGCGCTGGCCTGCGCCAGCCATCACGGCGAGGAGGTCCACGTCGCCACCGCCAACGGATTGCTGACCCGGATCGGGCTCTCCGCCGCCGATCTCGAATGTGGCGCCCATGCCCCAACCAATGCCGCGTCGCGCGAGGCACTGCGGGCCGCCGGCGCGGAGCCGAGCCCCTTGCACAACAATTGCTCGGGCAAGCATTCCGGCATGCTGAGCGTGGCCCTGGCCATGGGCGTACCCACCGCGGGCTATGTCAGCCGGGAGCACGAAGTACAGAAGGTGGTTCGCGCCGCCGTCGAAGCGGTCATCGGCGAGAGCCTGACCGATGGCAAGTGCGGCACCGATGGCTGTTCGATCCCCACTTTCGCCGCGCCCCTGCGCGCCTTTGCCTATGGTTTCGCCCGCATGTCGACCGGCAAGGGGTTGCCCGCGGATCTGGCCGCGGCCGCACAGCGGCTGTTTAACGCGGCCACCACCCACCCGCACCTGGTGGCTGGCACCGGCCACCCCGATACGCTGCTGATGCAGGCATTCAAGGGCCGGTTGATGCAGAAGGGCGGCGCCGAAGGCGTGCAGTGCGGCGCCATCAGGGACAAGGGCTGGGGCTATGCCCTCAAATGCGACGACGGCAACATGGCGGCATCCCATGCCATGCTCGCTGGCGTGCTGCGTAGATTTGCCGATCCGGATGCAAACCAGCTGGCGCTGATCGAAACGCTCGCCCACCAGCCCATCAAGAATGTGCGCGGCGCCGAAGTGGGCGAGATGCGGTCGGTCGACTAGAAGCTGATGGTCACATTCGGATAGCGCCCGGCATTGGCGGCGAGGTCGGTTTCGACCACGTCTGTCCAGGCGAGGCCGACCATGGCATGCTGGAGCGCCGCGATCGCATTGCTGCCGATCTGGACCGGCCCGGCTTCATCCACCACGCTGACCCCGATGCCGATATCGCTTTCGCTGACGACGTTGCCCGAGATCAGCACATTGCGCAGGAAGGTGCCGTAGCCGGCGGCGATGGCGATGCCAGGCACACCTTGAACCGTGTTGCCCGTTATGGCGGTTTCCGCCTCGGCAAAGATGCCGATCGGGATCGTGTCGGGATTTACCGCCGAAGCCGGGGCGATGTTGCGCACGATATTGCCCTGGCACACGGCCAGTTGTCCGCCACTGTCCAGGTTGGTGATGGAAATGCCCGTTGCGGCACCGTCGACAATGTTGCTGGCGATGACCGAGCCGGAGAATTCGAACTCCGAAAAAATCGCCACCTCGCCCGAGCGCAGGCAGGTATTGCCGCTCACCTGCGTATTTTTGGTCGCGTTCAGCCGAATGGCGGTGAAGGCGCAATCGGCGATATGGTTGTCGGCGATGATGACTTCGTCCGCCTTGTAGATATTGATGCCATTGCCGTTCTGCCCGTTCCCGCCACCCTTCCAGTCGATGTCGGAGATGCGGTTGCCTGTGATGATCGAGGCATCCGGACCACTCTCGCCGCGCCAGATACGGATGCCCGCATTGCCGCACCGCGCGATGCGATTGCCCGCAATCGTGTGTCCCCGCCCATCCATGGAGTGAATGGCGGCGTCGCCGATATCGCTGAACTCGCAGTCCCGGACGATCAGGCCTGCATCATAGCTGGTGATCGCGCTGCCCGACACCTCGCGGAAGCTGCAGCGCTCGAACACCACGTCGTCGGTATATTCAAAGCTGAACAGGCTCGCCGGCTCGCCGCCACTTGCCGCGTTGCCATAGAAGGTGATGTCGCGAAACAGCACCGAGCCCCGCTCATAGATGCTGGCAATGGCGAAATTGCCTTTGTCCGGATGCGGGGTGATCGACGACAGCGTCGGCACGCCTTCCATGACCAGCCCCCAGGGCAGGTTCAGTCCCTGGGCCCGGATATTGCCCGGCGGCAGGCGCAGCGGTTGGCCGGAACCGACTGCATGGTCGATTGCGTCCTGCAGGATCTGGCTTTGATCGGCCTCGGAGTCCGGCACCAGGCCCGCCATGATGGAATCGAGGCTGCCCTGGGCGCGCGCGGGGACGGCTGCCATGGCGGCCAGTCCGGCAAGGAGATGTCGGCGTTTGATCATGGCGCCATGATGCCTTGCGCGCGGGCACTCCGCCATCGGCAATGGAAAACAGAGTTACGAGTTGTCCCGCTCCGATGGCGGCGGCTATAAGAACGAACTCACAGGGGTAGCGGCGCATGCTCGTTGACGACAAGATTTTTCTCGGGACCAGCACCCACCCCGAATATCTGGCGCTCAAATACGGCAACCGGCACGGGCTCATCACCGGCGCCACCGGCACCGGCAAGACCGTGACCTTGCAGGTGCTGGCCGAAGGCTTTTCGGCCGCTGGCGTGCCCGTGTTCGCGGCCGACATCAAGGGCGACCTCAGCGGCGTCGGCAAGATGGGCGCGGCCCAGGGCTGGCAGACGCAACGGGCCGCCGACATCGGCTTCGCTGACTTCAAGGACGACGTGTTCCCGGTGGTCTTCTGGGACCTGTTCGGCCGGCAAGGACACCCGATTCGTGCCACCGTTTCCGAAATGGGCGCCTTGCTGCTCAGCCGCATGCTCGAGCTCAACGATACCCAGGAAGGCGTGCTGAACATCGCCTTCAAGCTGGCCGATGACGAGGGCCTGCTGCTGCTCGATCTCAAGGACCTGCGCGCGTTGCTGGTCAATATCGGCGAGCGGGCCAAGGAGATCTCGACCCGCTACGGCAACGTCACCACCGCCTCCATCGGCTCCATCCAGCGCGCTCTGCTGGTGCTCGAACAGCAGGGCGCCGAATCGTTCTTCGGTGAACGGGCGCTGGAGATTGCCGACCTGATGCGGACGGATCGCGACGGGCGCGGGTTCATCTCCATTCTCGCGGCTGACGAGCTGATGCGGGCGCCGCGGCTCTATGCGACTTTCCTGCTGTGGATGCTGAGCGAGCTGTTCGAGGAGCTTCCCGAGGTTGGTGACCCGGACAAGCCAAAGCTGGTCTTCTTCTTCGACGAAGCGCACCTGCTGTTCGATGATGCGCCCAAGGTGTTGATAGACAAGGTCGAGCAGGTCGTGCGCCTGGTGCGCTCCAAGGGCGTCGGCGTCTATTTCGTCACCCAGAACCCCGTCGACATCCCCGAGACCGTATTGGCGCAGCTCTCCAACCGGGTGCAGCATGCCCTGCGCGCCTACACGCCGCGGGAACAGAAGGCAGTGCGGGTTGCAGCGGAGACCTTCCGGCCCAATCCCGATTTCTCCACCGAAGAGGTCATCACCCAGCTGGGCATCGGCGAGGCACTGGTTTCGGTGCTCGAAGCCAAGGGCATTCCGTCCGTCGTCGGTCGCACGCTGATCCGTCCGCCATCGGCGCAGGTGGGGCCGCTCAGCCCGGCCGAGCGCGAATCAATCATTGCCAGTTCGCCGGTGGCCGGGCTTTACGACAATCCGACCGATCGCGAGTCGGCCTTTGAGATCCTGACCAGGCGCGCCCGCGACCGCCAGCTCGCAGAAGAACGGCAGCGGCAGGACGACGAGCTGCGCAAGGCCGAGCGGACCTACCAGGACGACCGCCCGCGCCGGACGTCGAGCCGACAGACACCGGCCGAGGCGGCGATGAACTCGCTGGCTCGCACGGTAGCCAATCGGCTTGGAAGCGCGCTGGTGCGGGGCATTCTCGGCGGTCTGAAGCGGGGGCGATGAGCATGATGGAGCCCACCGTGACCGGCCCGGTTATCGCTGTCTTCGCGTCGGACAAGGGGCCGGGCGATCCCGAAAGGGCCTCCATCATGAGCCAGGCGGGCACTTATTTTGCCAAGCGCGGCGCCCGGATCGTGTGCCTGGCGGAGAACGGCATCATTCCCGTGCCCTTGATTACCGCTGCGCGCACGGCGGGCGGCAGCGTCGAGATTATCGCCGACACCTCGATCACCCTGCCTCCCGCGCTGGCCGGTGTGACGATGGAGGTGCTGGCCGAAAAGGCCGAGCGACTGACCCGCATCGCGCAGCGGGTCGAGGCCTATGTGGCGCTGCCCGGGTCGCTGGCCTCGGCCTCCTCCCTGTTCGGTGCCTGGGCCGCCGCAAAGGCACAGGGGCGCACCCCGCCGGTGGTGATGCTCAACCGGCACCGGGCCTATGAAGTCATGCGTGGCTATGCTGCCGACGTGCTGTCGCCGGGCCTGCCTGGCTACGATCGCGCCGTGCAGTTTGCCGACACGATCGAGGACTTGTGGGCGCGGCTGATGCGGCTGGTGGGCGAGGGGCGGTAGGCCCGCAGTTACGCGTCCAACCCCGGCTGGCGCGGCTTGCGCCGATCCGGAAACAGCGGCACCACATTGTCGCTGCTGCGGCGGGTCGGCACCGGATGGGGTGTGGGCAACGGCATGCGGTTGCGCCGCTCCGGCCCGCGATAGCCACCGAGCACGCCAACGACGCTGCGTGTCCGCAGCCGCGTCTGGATGCGCTGCAGCAGGTGGCGCGGCGACATCGGCTTGATGATGACTTCGTCAATGCCGGCGCTGATGGCCTGGTGGCGCATCGGTGGAGTAATGGTGCGCGTCAGGGCGATGACCGGCACTTCCTGGCTGAGCAGGGCATTGTTGAGGCGAATGGCTTCCACCATCTCATAGGCCGGACGCCCCTCACGGTCGAAATCGCACACCAGCATGTCGATCGGCGCGATGCGCATATAGGCCATCAGGTCGATATCGCTATCGAACTGCCTGACCCGCAGGCGCGAGTCCCCAGCCACCACCATCGCCAGCAAGGACGATAGTGCGGTGTTCGCCGCAATGATGGCAACGACCTTGGTCGGCTCTGACACTGATTTCCCCCAATGGTAAACAGACCGTTACCATGTGGCGGCGGGGCATTGAAGTGTCGGGTTTGTGACATGGCTAACGGCTGGGGAAAAGCCCGGCGGCGGCGCAGCAAAAAGCCCGCCGGCGCAGGGCGCGGCGGGCTGATTGCCATGGCTGTTGCTGGCGCTTAGCCGCGGGCCTCCTCGAACATGTGCTCGACATGCTCCCAGTTCACCAGGTTGTCGAACCAGGCCTCAAGATACTTCGGCCGGGCATTGCGGTAGTCGATGTAATAGGAGTGTTCCCATACGTCGACGCCCAGGATCGGCTTGCCGCCATGGACCAGCGGCGACTCGCCGTTCGGGGTCTTGGTGACTTCGAGCTTGCCGTTCTTGAACGACAGCCAGGCCCAGCCCGAACCGAACTGGGTGGTGCCGGCGGCGATGAAATCGGCGCGGAACTTGTCAAAGCCGCCCAGGTCGGAATCGATGGCCGCCTGCAGCTTGGCCGGCAGGCTCTTGCCGCCGCCATTGGGCTTCATCCAGTTCCAGAAATGCACGTGATTGTAGTGCTGGCCGGCATTGTTGAAGAGGCCGGCATTCTTGCCGTAGCTCTCCTTGACGATGTCCTCCAGCGGCAGGATTTCGAGGCCCGAGCCTTCCAGCAGCTTCTCGCCATTGGTCACATAGGCCTGGTGGTGTTTGTCGTGGTGGAATTCGAGCGTTTCCGCCGACATGTAGGGGCCCAGTGCATCATAGGCATAGGGCAGGGGCGGCAGGGTGAACTTGGTGGACATTGTGGCCTCCGGTTGGAATAGACGCTGAGGGGAGTGGCCCTGGTATAGGCCGATTATGACGCTGCAACAATCAGTTGGACGGGAACGATCCTTCCAAACCAACCGCGTTCAGCGCAAAGGCGTAGCATTCGGCAGTTTCCTTCAGCCGGTCGAACCGCCCCGAGGCGCCGCCGTGGCCGGCGCCCATATTGGTCTTGAGATACAATGGCGCCGTGCCGGTCTTGGTTGCCCGCAACCGGGCCACCCACTTGGCCGGCTCCCAGTAGGTGACGCGCGGATCGGTCAGCCCCGCCAGCGCAAAGATGGGCGGATAGTCCTTGGCCGCCACCTGCTCGTATGGCGCATAGGCGGCGATACGGGCATAGTCTTCCGCCGAAGCCAGGGGATTGCCCCATTCAGGCCATTCGGGCGGCGTCAGCGGCAGGGTCTCGTCCAGCATCGTGTTGAGCACGTCGACGAACGGCACTTGCGCGATGATGCCGCCCCACAGGTCCGGCCGCAGATTGGCAATGGCACCCATCAGCATGCCGCCTGCCGAGCCGCCCTGGGCGACGATACGCCCCTTGGCCGTGTAGCCGCGATCGACCAGCATTTCGGCGGCGGCGATGAAATCGGTGAAGGTGTTGGTCTTGTTCTCGCGCCGGCCCTGCACATACCAGCGATAGCCCTTCTCCATGCCGCCGCGGATATGCGCCGTGGCGTGGATGAAGCCGCGATCGACGAGCGACAGCGCCGAAATCGAGAAGGACGACGGCATGGACATGCCATAGGCGCCATAGCCGTAGAGCAAAGCTGGGGCAGAACCATCGAGCCTAGTGCCCTTGCGGTAGAGCACGGTGACCGGCACCAGTTCGCCATCAGGAGCGGGTGCGAACAGACGGCGCGTCTCGTAGTCATCGGAATTGTGGCCCGAGGGCACTTCCTGCTCCTTGAGCAAGGTCCGCGTGCCGGTTTCGAGATCGACGTCATAGGTCCGCGACGGCGTCGTGGGCGACGAATAGGTGAGGCGGAACACCGAGGTGTCGAACTCGTAACCGACCGACATACCCAGCGAATAGGCTTCCTCGTCGAACTTGACCGTCTCTTCCCTGTTGGTCCTGAGGTCGCGGACGACGATGCGCGGCAGGCCATCATGCCGCTCGAGGCGCAGCAAATGGTTGCGGATGACAATGGTATCAAGGATCAGCACGCCCTGGTTATGCGGCACCAGGTCCGTCCAGTTCTCGGCGCCCGGATTGTCCACCGGCGCGGTAACGACCTTGAAGTCCTCTGCGCCATCGGCATTGGTCCGGATAAAGAGCATGCCATCGCGCTCATCGATGTCGTATTCGCGGTCGGTGACCCGGGGCGCCACAAGCCGCGGCTCGCCACCGTGCTCGGCATCGATAAGCCAGCATTCCGATGTCTGGTGGTCATGCGCATCGATGACGATGAACTTGTCGCTGAGCGTGCGGCCCACGCCGACGAAGAAGCCCGGATCCTGCTCTTCGAAGACGATGGGATCGTTGGCCTGGTCGGTGCCGATGACATGCAGGCGCACCCTGTAGGGGCGGTGGTTGTCATCATATTCGGTATAGTAGATTGCCTTGCTGTCATTGCTCCAAACATAGGAGCCGGCGGTTTCCTTGATGACCTCGGCGCTGTCGACGCCGGTCTCGATATCGCGGATGACGATGTCATAATATTCCGAGCCGGCGCGGTCGGCCGCCCAGGCGAGGAAGCGGTGCGAACGATCGTGTTCGGCGCCGGCAAAGCCGAAATAGGCGTCGTGGGCTTCCACATTGCAGTCGAGCAGCACCGTTTCGGGCCCGCCGTTGCGCGGGGTGCGCACGATCAGTGGGTACTGCTTGCCCTCGAGCATGCGCGAATTATAGGCGTAGGGGCCGTCGGGCGAGGCAATGCCGCTATCATCCTCTTTGATGCGGCCACGGATTTCCTTGTAGATCGTGTCCTGCAGCGCCTTGGTCGGCTCGCCGAATTCGGCTTCGTAGAAAGCATTTTCCGCTTCGAGATAGGCACGGATTTCCGCGTCCAGCGTCTCGGGCTTCTGCATCACCTCCTGCCAGTTGTCGGCCCGCAGCCAGTGATAGGGGTCATCGCGCCGGATATTGTGGAACGTGACGACATGCGGCTTGGTGGCTGCAACGGGCGGGGCGGCTTTGGTCATGGGAAGATCCGTTAGGCGGGTCCATTCACATAGGCTCGGCCTTCCGCGAAAGAAAGGGGCAAGCGAGCTTCCTTGGACAACGCGTCGCGCCCGGCCGTTTTGGCTTGTCGATGGGGACCTAATCGGTAAGGTCTTGCCCAAGCCGGCCCACACAGAGTCGGCGTGGGGAGTATCGGCAGTTGGGGCCTGGTTTGGACGCAAGCATTGCGCTGGTGGCGATAGCGCCATTTGCTGCCGCTGCGCTTGCGCCGCTGGTTCAGCGCATCGCCAGACCCTTTGCCGGCTGGGTCCTGGCCCTGGTGCCGGCGAGCCTGTTCATGCTCCTGCTGCGCCTGGTGGAGCCGGTCATGGCCGGCGGCGCGATATCTGCACGCATCGGTTGGGTGCCAGCGTTCGACCTCGACCTTTCGTTCATGGTCGATGGGCTCAGCCTCACCTTCGCGCTGACGATCAGCGGCATCGGCATGCTGATTGTCCTCTATTCGGGTGCCTATCTCAAAGGCCATCCCCATCTGGGCCGGTTCTTCATGTTCCTCTTGGCCTTCATGGGCGCCATGCTGGGCCTGGTGTTGTCAGACAACCTGCTGGCGCTGTTCATGTTCTGGGAGCTGACCTCGGTCACCTCCTTCCTGCTGATCGGGTTTGACCATACCAGGCAGGCCGCCCGCCGGGGGGCAATCCAGGCCCTCGTCATCACCAATATCGGGGGCATGGGCCTGCTGATCGGCGCAATCGCTGTGTATCAGCTCACCGGTACCTGGGACATGAGCGCGCTGGGAGGCGAAGTCCGTTCCAGCGGCCTCTATGGCTTGGTGCTGGCCGTATTCCTGCTGGCAGCGTTCACGAAATCGGCGCAGCTGCCATTCCATTTCTGGCTGCCCAACGCCATGGAAGCGCCCACGCCGGTTTCGGCGTTCCTGCATTCGGCCACCATGGTGCAGGGCGGCGTCTATCTGCTGGCGCGGACGACGCCCTGGCTCGGCAATACCCAGGCCTGGACGCTGATCCTGGTCTGCCTTGGCGGAGCGACGCTGCTGTGGGGCGCAATCGGCGCCATCAGGCAAACCGACCTCAAGCAGATGCTGGCGCAGACTACCATTGCTTCGCTCGGACTGTCAGTCCTCTTGCTGGGGTTGGGCACCCCTGCGGCCATTTCGGCCATGCTGCTCTATTTCGTGGCGCATGCCCTCTACAAGGCCGGGTTGTTCATGGTGACGGGGGCTGTGGACCATGAGGCGGGCACCCGCGACATCACCGTGCTCGGTGGCCTTGCCGACAGCATGCCGGTGACCTTTATTGCCGCTGCATTGGCCTGCCTGGCCATGATCGGGCTGCCGCTGACACTGGGCTACTTTGCCAAGGAAGAGATGTATCTGGGGCTTCTGAGCCTGCAATGGCCCGACATCGCCACGTTGGCCGTGCTCCTTGTGGGCAATGCCATGCTGGCCGGTGTGGCCATGCTGATCCTCATCAGGCCGTTCCTGGGGCCGGTGCTGTCGACGCCGAAAACGGCGCATGAGGCCCCCATTGCCATGCTGGTCGGGCCCATCGTTCTGGGCGCCGCTGGCATCGTCGCGTCGGTGATGCCCGATTGGCTGGGCCTTGCGTTGCTCGAGCCCGGCACGTTGGCCGTTCTGGGCGAGGCCATCAGCGGCCACCTGTCGCTTGCCGTCGATCCCACCAACCCGCTGCTCTGGCTGTCGGTGGCGACCTGGGCGCTCGGCTACCTCGTCTATCGCCAGGCAGCAGCGCTCCGCACTTTGTCCCGTCGTTTCGAAGTGGCGCTTGGCTGGACGGCCGATACGGCTTTCGATGGCGCCATGTTCGGGCTGATCCGCTTCTCGGGCGCGGTGACCCGCTTGCTGCATCACGGCCTGCTCGAGATTTATCTGGTCACCGTGTTCGTCATGCTGGCGCTGGCGCTGGTCGGGCCATTGCTGATGCTCGACGGCTATGCGGCCCTGCTACCTACGGCCGAGCTGGGCAACTGGTCGGCCAAGCTTACCTGGCCAGATTTGCAGGTCCATGAATGGGGCGTGATCGCACTGGCCCTGCTGGGCCTGGGGGCGGTGCTGTTTTCCGCAAATCGTCTGGTGGCCATCGTGGCCCTGGGGATCCAGGGCACGGCTGTGGCGCTCATCTTCCTCTTGTTCGGCGCGCCCGATCTCGCCTTCACCCAGTTGATGGTGGAAATCCTGTCGGTGGTCATTCTGGCGCTGGTGATGACCCGCCTGCAACTCGACGAGCGTGATAGCCGGCAATTCGAGGATCTGGCGCGCGATGGAACGCTGGCCCTGGTCTGCGGGGCGGGTGTCAGCCTGTTCCTCATGGTCATCCTCTCCGGCAGTTTCGACAGTCGGCTGTCGGATCTTTTTGCGGCCACCAGTGTCCCGATCGCCCATGGCCACAACATCGTCAACGTGATCCTGGTGGATTATCGCGGTCTGGATACCCTGGGCGAAATCTCCGTGGTCATGGGCGCCGGCATAGCCATCATGGCGCTATTGCGGAGCCGGGCGAGGCGTACTGTCCCACCCGCACCCACGCCCATCCGCGCCCCCCGGCGGGGAAAGGTGGCGCCATGAACACGATCATCTTCCGCACCATCGCGCCGCTGATCGTGGCCATCATGCTGGTCTTTTCCGCCTATGTCTGCCTGCGTGGCCACAACGAGCCGGGTGGCGGCTTCATCGGTGGCCTGATTGCCGCCTCGGCCATCGCCGTCCTGGGCATGGCCAGCGGTGCGCAGGCGGCCCGCCGCGCCCTGCGTCTCGACCCAATGGCCATTGCCGGCTTTGGCGTCGTCATCGCCGGCATGTCGGGGCTGCTGTCGCTGTTCACCGGCTCGCCCTTCATGACCAGCATCTGGCTTCACCTTGAGCTTGGCGAGACCACCGTGCCGATCTCGACGCCAATGGTCTTCGATATCGGTGTCTACCTGGTGGTCTTCGGCACCATTGCGACAATTGCACTGGCCCTCGAGAGCGATGGCGGGGACGGCCTCTGATGGATTATGTGCTCGCAGCCCTAGTCGGCTTCTTTGTCGCGCTGGGTATCTACTTGCTGCTGTCGCGTTCGGTCATCCGCATGCTGCTGGGGCTCGTGGTGCTGGGCAATGGGGTCAACCTGCTGATTTTCACCGCCGGTCGGCTGACCAGGGCCGCGGCGCCCATCGTGCCCGCTGGTCTCGATCAACCCACCGGACCTATTGCCAATCCGCTGCCCCAGGCGCTGATCCTGACCGCGATCGTCATCGGCTTTGCCATGTTCAGCTTCCTGCTGGTGCTGGCCTTCCGCGCGTATCAGAGCCTCGACGCCGACAACACCGACAACATGCGCGTCGCCGAACCGGTCGACGAGCCCCATCCACCCTTGAGCTACTGACATGGTGGAACAGGCACTGCCAATTGCAATGATCGATGCCGTGACCGCCGCGGCCGACTGGGTCGTGGTGCTGCCGCTGGTGCTGTGCCTGATCGGTGCTGCCGCCACGCTGATGCTGCGCCGCGCCGGCGCGCTGACCTTCGTGTTCTCGCTGCTCATCCTGGCAGGGGTCATTGCCTGCGAGGTCAGCCTGCTGCTCCGGGTGGTCGATGCCGGTCCGTTGAGCATGACGATGGGCAAGTGGCTGCCGCCCTTCGGCATCAGCTTTGCCGCCGATGTCTTCGGTGCCGGCTTTGCCCTCGCCGCGGCTGTGGTGACGCTCGTGGTGGTGATCTACGCCAAGGGCGAGCGCGGCGCAGAAGACGGCCGCGACGGCTTCCATGCGATGGTGTTGCTGCTCCTCGCGGGCGTGACCGGCTCGTTCCTGACAGGCGACCTCTTCAACCTCTATGTGTGGTTCGAGGTCATGCTGATTGCTTCGTTCGGATTGATCGTGCTGGGCGGCAGTCCGTCGCAGCTCGACGGCGCGGTCAAATACGGCTTCCTCAATTTCCTCGCGACCACCCTGTTCCTGATGGCCCTGGGCCTGCTCTACGGGCTGCTCGGTACGCTGAACATGGCCGATATCCTCCGCGTAGCGCCCGCTGCAAATCCGGCAGCCATGGCCGGGGTGGCGGCGCTGCTCCTTCTGGCTTTCGGCATGAAGGCTGCGGCGTTCCCGGTCAATGCCTGGTTGCCGGCGGCCTATCACACGCCCCCGGCGGCAATATCGGCCCTGTTCGCCGGCCTGCTCACCAAGGTCGGCGTCTATGCCCTGCTGCGGGCGCTGGTAGTCTTGCTGCCGGCCAGCCGGGACTTGCTCGAGCCCGTCCTTATATCCGTTGCGGTGCTGACGCTGCTGGTCGCGCCCCTGGGTGCCATTGCCGAAACGAACCTGCGCCGAGCCATCGGCTTCCTGGTCATCGGCGGCATTGGCTCCGTCCTGGCCGGCATCGCTATTCCGTCGCTGGCCGGCGTCAGCGGCGCGGGGCTCTATGTGTTCCATGCCATCCTGACCATGACTGCGCTCTACCTGGTGGCCGGTCTCATCGAGCGGCAGACGGGCCAGTTCGACACGCGACGCATGGGCGGGCTGTATGCTGCCGGTGCTCCGGTCTCCATCGCGTTCCTCGTGCTGATCTTGGCAACGGCGGGCGTTCCACCCTTCCTCGGCTTCTGGCCCAAGCTGTTGTTGCTGCAGGCAGGCCTGGCGGAAAACGGCTGGATTGGCGGATTGGTCACGGTAGCGCTGGTCGTCAATGCCGTGCTGACCCTGATCGCCGGATCGCGTCTATGGGCGCACATATTCTGGCGCTCTGCTCCGGCGGAGCTTGCCCCCGGCCAGCTTGGGACGGGTCACCTGCTTCGCATTGCGGCAACCGGGGCATTGGTTGTCCTGGTGGTCGCCGCCGGGCTTTGGCCCAACGGCATGTTCGAGGCCGTGCGGCTGGGGGCGCCCGATCTGCTTGATCCCGCGCGCTACGTCGCCGCCATTGGCCTGGCAGGAGGCACGCCATGAACCCGCTCATGACAGTCATCGTTCTGGCTCTGGTATGGGGGGCTATTTCAGGCAATTTCAGCGGCCTGAACCTGCTGCTGGGCGCCGGTATCGGCGCGATCGCCGTGGTCCTGCTGAGCCGCATTTCTGGCTCCGGCAGAAGCTTGCGCAGGCTGCGCAGCGCCATCTCGCTGGGCCTGCTGTTCATCTATGAGCTTCTCGTCAGCGCGGTGAAGGTGACGCTGGTCGTGCTGAGCCCAAACCTGCGGGCGACCTTGCGGCCTGCCATCGTCGCCTTCCCGCTCACCATCAAGTCCGATGCCGAGATTACCTTGCTGGCCAACCTCATCACGCTGACCCCGGGAACGCTGAGCGTCGATGTGAGCGCAGACCGCAGCCTGCTCTACGTGCACACGCTGACGCTGGACACACGGGAGGCGCTCATCGCCGACATTGCCAGCGGTTTCGAGGCCAAGGTGCGGGAGGTCTACGCATGACCCCGGCCGACGCCCTGCAGTGGACGACGCTGGTGGCGCTGATCGTGCTGGGCCTGGCGCTGCTGATTTCGGTGGTTCGCATCGTTGTTGGCCCCACGCTGTCCGATCGCGTACTGGCGCTGGACCTCATGACGGTGATCGCCATGGGTTTCGTCGGGGCGATTGCCCTGCGGACCGGACAGATGATCTATGTCGACATCGCCATCGCCCTGGCCCTCCTGGGCTTCCTCGCCACGATCGCCTTGGCCCGCTATGTGATGACCCGCGCTGCCGGGCGCGATGGAGGCGCACCATGATGGAAGCCATAGCCATCTACACCGGCTGCGGCCTGTTGCTGGTGGGGTCGCTGTTCAGCCTGGTCGCCGCCATCGGCGTTGTTCGGCTGCCCGATCTGCTGACCCGCATGCATGCCGCCTCCAAGGCCGGGCCGGTCGGCGCCGGATTCGTATTGATTGCGGTCGCGCTGTTGAGCGGCGATGCCGGCGTTGCATTGCGAGCAATAGTCGGCGTCGTATTTCTTCTGCTCACCACGCCTGTCGGGGCGCATCTGCTAGCAAGGGCAAGTTATCGCACCAGTGATCAATTGGGCGGGAACATGGTTCTGGACGAACTCAAGTCTAAAACCGGCCAAAGTCCCGGCGCATGAACATGCCTATTGTAGCATGTTAATTGCGGCATATTGGGTTGCGAATACGGTTAAACGGCCATAGGAATGAAACATGGCCGTGACTATGCGTCGTCGCGACCCAATAAGAACAATGAAAGGTTGAAATATGAGTGACACCGCTGGCGCGGCGAACGGCTACGAGCACGACCTGATCGAGCTCAGCACTGAAATCGTCTCAGCCTATGTGAGCCACAACTCCGTCAACGTTACCGATCTGCCCAAGCTTATCGCTGATGTTCACGGTGCCCTGCGCGCTCTTCAGAACAACGAAGTCCCCACCCCAGTCGAAGAGCTCAAGCCGGCCGTGCCAGTGCGCAAGTCTGTCGCCGCCGACTACATCGTCTGCCTGGAAGACGGCAAGAAGTTCAAGTCGCTGAAGCGCCACCTGCGTACCCACTACAATCTCTCGCCGGAAGAATACCGCGAGAAGTGGGGCCTGCCGGCCGACTACCCGATGGTTGCTCCGAATTACTCGGCGACCCGCTCCAAGCTTGCCAAGGACAATGGCCTGGGCCGCAAGGCCGCCTGAGCCCCTCTTACGCTACGAGACGTCGCGCCTTTCCGGGCCCCGGCGACAAATGAGATCAAACGGTCGCCGCGAGGCGGCCGTTTGATTTTGTTGCGCACACTTATCCCCGTCTGGCTTTACCCATCGCAGTATCTAGGAATAAATTCCTTGAATGTGATGAGGCCTACGGATGTACGATTCAGTATCCAGCGCAGCACCATGCCGGCCCGGCCGGCGTTCCCCTGGCGCGCCGCGCAACTGCGATCAGGTAATCACGCTGGTTGCGCGGCAGAAGAACGTGCCGGAACAGTCGCTTACCAACCGCCGCCGCAATCGCTTGCCGATTGCCCGCGCGCGTCAGCTGGCCATGTACCTGTCCCATGTCGTCCTGGGTCGGACGCTGTCGGAAATCGGCGAAGTGTTCGGCAGGGATAGGACTACGGTCTCATATGCTTGTGCGCTGATCGAAGATATGCGCGACGACCCCCGCTTCGACGATGAAGTCACCATGCTGGAGCAGCAGATCGAAACGGTGACCCATGGCTAGTGGTCGCGACGACGACGTGCTTGCGCGCCTGTCTTCGGGCCGCGACGGGACAAGCTTCCTCGCCCCGCATCACCTGGCAGCGGCCGATCGGTTCGAGCGGCTGGTGCAGCGGGCGCAACTGGCCCCGCGGGTCACCATGTCCTACAGCCCCGCCCATGTCGGCGGGCGAGGGCGGTCCAATGGCGTGGAGACGGCTTCGGACGCGGCTGCCGATGCGCGGCTCAAGCTCAGCCGGCTGGCTGCGGCGCTGCCGGCGGATTGCTGGGGCGTGCTATTCGATGTCTGCGGCCTGGGCAAGGGCCTGCAACTGGTCGAGACGGAACGGCGCTGGCCGCGGCGCAGCGCCAAGCTGGTGCTGCGCATCGGGCTCGACCAGCTCGCCGGCCAGTTCGGCCTTTCCCCCCATGCCACCGGCACCGGGACCGCATCACGGCACTGGCTGGAGGAGCGCCTGCCGCTGATCGCTGACGATAGACCCGAACTTGGCGACGCTCGGTAACACTTGCTGCATGTCTTGCGCGGTAGAATGGCGCCATGCGCCACAAGTTCATCTCGATACAGTATCTGCGCGGACTGGCCGCCATGCTGGTGCTGGCATCGCATGCGCTGCTCTATCCGCTGACCGGCCCCCACCTCGGATATAGCCGGCTGGGCTGGCTCGGCGTCATCCTGTTCTTCGTCATTTCCGGGTTCATCATGGTGGTGGTGACGGGAGAGGGGCGCTTCTCGCCCCTCGATTTCCTGCGCCGCCGCTTCATCCGCATCGTGCCGATGTATTGGGGCGCCACCCTGCTGGCCGCCGCCTTGGCGCTGGTGGCGCCGCACCTGTTCAAGACCACGGTCTACGACACCGGCCAGCTGCTGCTGTCCCTGCTCTTCGTGCCGTTCTACAACCCGGTCAGTGGCGGCATTCATCCGCTCTACAAGCTGGGCTGGACGCTCAACTACGAAGTGTTCTTCTACCTGTGCTTTGCGGTGCTGGCTTTCCTGGGCGCCAAGGCGCGCGTAGTGGGGCTGACGGCCGCTTTCTCGCTGCTCGCCGTGCTGGGAGCATTGTTCCAGCCGCAACCGGCCATTCCCCAATTCTATACGAGTTTCATGCCGCTGGCCTTCTGCGCCGGCGCCTGGCTGGGTCTGGGTACCCTGCGCGGCCAGGTCGCCGCCCTGCCACGCGCCGGGATCTGGATTGCGCTTGCACTGGGTGCTGCAGGGCTGGGCGAAGGCTTCGCGGTCGATCGCGCCGGCCTGCTCGAGGACGGCCTGGCGTTCACGGGCTTCGTGGTTTTTGCCTCGGCGCTGGTCCTGCTGGCTGTTCGCCTCGAGCGCAGCCTGCCACGCGTCACGCTGCTCGGGCGCATCGGCGATGCGTCCTATTCGATCTACTTGGTCCACATCTACGAAGTAGCCGTGCTGGCCGGCTTAGCCTTCATGCTGCTGAACCCGGCCGACCTCGTGGCTGACTATTCCGTCGCGGTCGTCTCGATCGCCGGCGGCACGATTGCGGGCCTGGTGGTCTATCGCTTCGTTGAGCAGCCCGTGCTGCGCGCCGCAAATGCCATTTTCGGACGGCGCAGACCCGTCAAGGCCGCCGAGGCTCCGGCCGAATAGGTCAGCTCAGGGCTTTCGCTTCCGTCCTGATCCGGTTGACCATGGCCACCAGGCCATTGGAGCGCTGCATGCCCAGATGCTCGCTCAGGCCGACTTTCCTGAACCATTCGATGGCATCGGTATCGGCAATCTCGTTGGCGGGCCGCCCCGAATAGAGCGCGATCAGCACGGCCACCAATCCTTTGGTGATGATGGCGTCCGACTGCCCCCGGAAGCACATGACCGGCGAGCCGCCGGACCGGTCGACGCTGGATACGAGCCAGACATTGGACACGCATCCCTTGACCTTGTTCTCGGCCGACTTGTCTTCGTCCGCCATCGGGGGCAGGGCCTGGCCCAGTTCGATGAGATAATTCAGCCGGTCTTCCCAATCGTCGAGAAAGGAAAGGTTTTCGGCAATGTCCTGGAAGGCCTGGGGCTCGCTCATGGCCGGTTATCTAGTCAAAGCCGGGCGCCATTACCAGAGCGGAGTACCGCCCTGGTACCTGATCGTCAGGCAGTGGCAGCGTTCTGGTGTGAAGCATGCGCAAGGCGCGTCAGGGCACGTGCCCAGGTCCGCCGTCCTGCGACTCGATGCCTGCGGGCGCGCCGCATATCTTGCTTGCGTGGCAGTGGAAAGGCCTCACTGCGGTAGAGGGCCGCAAGGTCATCGCCGGCAAATGTCGCCTCGCCGATCTTCAGCATTGCGCCATGAAGGCTCACGGGGGCCGCTTCTTCGAAGGCGAAGCGAATGGCCTGGGCGGCGCTCGCAAAACGGCGCGCACCCTGTTCGATTGCAGTGTGACGATCGCTGCCGAGATAAAGCTCGGCGCGAGCGTGAAAGTCTGGAAATGTCATTATTGTCTCTGATGGCCCGAGCGGTGCCCAGGACCTTGTCTAGGCTTCGGCCAGTGGCGCGAAGCGTGGCCAAGCCCGCCGAAGCGGGCCTGGCACAGATCTTACTTTACGAGGGTCAGGTTGCCGGCCGAAGCCTTGCCGTCACGGCCGGTCTCGAGCTCATAGGTAACCTTGTCGCCTTCATACAGACCCTGCAGGCCTGCGCGCTCGACAGCCGACACATGGACAAAAGCGTCCTTGCTGCCGTCTTCGGGCGAGATGAAGCCGAAACCCTTGGTTGCGTTGAAGAATTTTACGGTGCCGGTGATCATGGTTGATGTCTTTCAAATCGTGCCCTGGCCTGAGGCCAGCAAGCATCATTGCTGCCCGGCAACATGCCGGACAGGCCTAAACGCTCACAAAAACAGGGGATACGATGTCCGGCGAACCGGGGATCAAATAGCCATGTAGCTCAAACGTATGCGCATCATGTAGGCGCTTGTGGTGTCCATAACAAGGCAAAAGAAAAAGCCGCAAGCACGGGGCAGCGTGCCTGCGGCTAAGGCCAGGGATCGCTGGAGTGCGTCGCTTGGGGAAGTGACGCGATCCCTGGGGTCTGGATCGGGGCCCTGGGGCAGGGCTCCCGCTATCCCGCCCAGTCCGGCCGAGGTCGGGGGATTGGGGCCGTACGGGTCGGCGGCAACGCATGCATGGGTGTGCCGACGGGCGGGGAAGTCTGAAGGGCAGCGGCAATGACGGCCTTGCCGCCAAGGCACTGCAAACTGTCGCAATCGATCGCCTGGATCTGCTCGGCAATGACCTGCTGGCCGGCGGCCATCGCCTGGGATGACACCTGCTGGGCGTCGGCAAAATCAACGCCGGGCTTGATCACCATATAGGCGACCGTCAGCCAGAAAACGGAGCGAACGACCAGAAACATAGCCTCTACCAGAACTTTACAGGTGCAAGCTCGACCTGCACCAACCACCCTAGGCCGCCCCTCTTAAGCGCCGCTGGGACATTTCGATAAAATTTGAGGCAAATGCCGGCGACCGCTCCGACACGGGCAATATGTTGTTTACGCTAACCCGAGAAACCACCCCGCGGTTTGCTCTCCAGGCACCCGCGTGGCTCCAGATTTAAGGTCGCCTTCAACTCTTCCCCCGCACTGTGAGCCCAACAAGACCTGAAGCCATTCAGGCGACTGGTGCGCCACGGAAACAGCAAGTTTCCCAAGGCATTCCATGACTGCTGGCGTCGTGATGAGTGAGTAAAAGCGTAATGCGTAGGCTGTTCTCTTTTGGCGCAAGCAAAGAGATGTCCCTGGCCGTTGCCGGCACCGGCCACCGCCCCGAGATGCTTCGCCGCAAGACGCTTGCGAACAATTCCCGCATCCTGATCGGGCTTGGCGCGTTGGCAATGCCGTTTGCCGTTTATGGTCTGGTGACGGGCGCTGCCCTTCCTTTCGTCATTGCCGCGCTTGGCCTGGCCGGCGGCATGGTCACGCTGTCGCTGCACCAGCGCAAGCTGTTCGAAGAGGCGGCCGCCGGCCAGGTCTATACCCTTCTGATATTGGGCTGCATCCTGACGCTGGCGGACAACCGGTTTGGCGACACGGGCCTTGCCATATCGGCCATGGCGCCGATCATGGCCTCGCTGGTGGGGCGCGAGCCCCTCCGTCGCCAGGGCTGGCTCCTGCTCGCCGCCTTGGCTTTGGTGGCTGGCCTTGCCTCTCTCTTTGCCCTGCCCACCATTCCCGTCGGTTCGGCCGCCTTGATGGCGACGAACTTCGCAGCCTTCGTGGCCAGTGTTTGCCTGGTGGCGCACACGGCCAATCGCATCAACACTGCCTATGAAGTGCATGACAAGGCGCAGGTCACCGCCTACCGGCACCTGCTCGAACATGTGCAGGATGGTGTCATCCGCTTCTCCAGCGATGGCGAGATTCTGCTGGCATCGCATTCCTCCGAGCAGTTGTTCGGCTGCCGCCGTTACGAACTGTCCAATGGCGGGCTGGGCGATCGCCTGCATGTGCTCGATCGGCCGGCTTACCTGACGGCGTTCGCCGATGCCAACCAAGGTGGCAAGTCGCGCGTTATCGAAGTCCGCATGCGGCAGGACGATCCCCGCGCCGCCACCGGCGTTCCACGCTTCATCTGGGTCGAAATCAGCCTGTCGCCCGTGCTGGACGCCGAAACCGCGGGTGAGCGGCACGAGGTCGTGGCGCTGTTCCGCGACATCACCAGCCGCAAGGACAATGAGATTGCCATGGCGGAAGCCCGACGCGCGGCCGAAGAAGCGTCAGCTGCCAAATCGCGCTTCCTGGCGACCATCGGCCACGAGTTGCGCACGCCGCTCAATGCCGTGGTCGGCTTTTCGGAAATGATGACATCAGGCATTGGCGGCGAACTGTCGACGACCCACCGCGAATATGCCGGGTTGATTCACCAGAGCGGCAAGCATCTGCTCGAAGTGGTGCGCATGCTGCTCGATATGTCGCGCCTCGAGGCCGGCAAGTTTGAATTGCAGACCGAGCCGTTCGTGGTCGAGGACATGATCGAGCCCTGCTTCGGCATGGTCGAGGCCATGGCAGCCAAGCAGCAGGTTACCCTGGTTACCGACATTGCCGGCAACCTGCCGCTGCTGGTTGCGGACGAGCGCGCCTGCCGGCAGATCCTGCTCAATCTTCTGTCCAATGCCATCAAGTTCAGCCATCCCGGTGGCCGCGTGACGGTCAGCCTCAAGCGCCAGGGCCAGAGCCTCAACCTCTCCATCGCCGACCAGGGCGTCGGTATGGCGCCAGAAGCGCTGACCCGAATCGGCGAGCCCTTCTTCCAGGTGCAGGATGGCCTGTCCCGCCGTTATGAAGGGACGGGCCTGGGCCTCTCCATCGTCAAGGGCCTGGTCGAGCTGCACCAGGGCACGCTGCGCGCAATGTCCGAGATTGGGGCGGGGACAACGGTAACTGTTTTGCTGCCCATAAACGGTCCGGCAACCAAGTCCGAAGAAACTGCCTCGGTCACACCATTCCGCAAAGAACCGGCCACTGCCCAGACCTATTCATGGCAAGACGAAAAAAGAAAAGCGCAATGACCGCAACCACCCTTTCGCGCCTGCCTTTGCTGGCGGGTAGCGCCGTCGCAGCCACCCTTGGCCGCGCCGGCCTGTGGACCATCTCACGCTACATGCGGACGCCGCTCGCCTCGACCGGCATGCTCGCTCTCGTCACGCTGACCGCCCTGGCGGCCAGCAATGCCCTCTATTTCCAGACAGCGCGCCATCCGGCGCCGTTCTTCGCGCCGGCCACCAATGTAGCGATTGCCGAACCTGAAGCCGCGCCGCAGCCAATGCCGGCGCCACAGCGCCAGACGGCTGTCGTAACGGCCCCTCCCGCAACCCTTCCTGCTCCGGTTACCCAGGAAACGACGGGCAGCGTTGCCTCCGCTCCCGCACCGGTTCCCAGCACGCCAGTGGGCAACACCGATGCCTTCGCCGTCCAGAAAAAGCTCACCGAGCTTGGCCTGTTCAGCGGCACCGTCGACGGTTTCTATGGCCCGATGACGGCCAATGCCATCCGCGCCTTCGAGCAGCGCAATGGGCTTGAGCCAACCGGCGCCCTGACGCCGGACGTGATCGACGCCATCCTGCGTTCCGATGCCGCCGGCAAGGTGCCCGTGGCGATGGCGGCGCCGGCATCTCAGCCTGCCCCCGTGGTTCAGCCGGCCATCGCTGTCCAGCCCGCCGTCCAGCCCCAGGCCGCACTTGTCGCGGCGCCCGAGCCCGACCGCATGGTGGCACGCCTGCCGACCTTGTCTCCGGTTGATCAGGCCGTCGACACGATCGGCAACGCTGCCGCCCAGACCATTGATTCCATCGTGGCCGCCGTGGATGGCGGGCGCACCACGCCGCCCGCTCCCGCGGTCAAGCCGGTTCCCGCGCTGCCGCTGATGGCGACGCCGCAGACCCAGCAGATGCCCGCCCCCGTGCAGGTCGCCTCGCTCGAACCCATGGCCGCGCCACGGCCGGCAGTCGCCGTAGAGGCCCAGCCGACGCAGGCGGTGGCAGCCAATGTGGCGCCGGCCAACAATGTGCAATTGGTCAGCACCATCCAGCGGGGCCTGGCGAGCCTGGGCTTCTATCACGGCTCGATCGACGGCCACCCTGGCGATGCCACGGCCAAGGCCATCCGCGAATTCGAGAACTTCCACAGCTACCGGGTGACCGGCCAGGTCAACCCCGATCTGGTTGGCCTGCTGCGCCAGGCCGGGGCCGCCATCTAGCGTGAGCACGCTGCGCAGCGACCTGTGGTGCAGCGTCTTCGTGCGCCGTCACAACGATTTAGGCCATATGTGCGTGGTCGCCCGGCGGGGCGACCCCATCGCCGGCCAGGTGTTCATCGAGGTCGACCATCTCGACGGGACGCGATCGCTGTTCACGCCCGCGCCCATGGCCAGCCGGAAAGACGATGCCAGCCTGGTGTTTCAACGCCGCTTCGACCATGTCGAGCCGGCCAAGGTCAGCGAGCGCATCGCGCGCGAGGTGGAGTTCGATCCCGACCTGTGGGTGCTCAGCATCGACCTGCGCGGCGATGACCTCGGCATCGAAGTCGTCTAGCGTGCACGTGCAGGCAATCCGCAAGAAGTCTTGCAGCAATCAGCCGGCACGCCGCACGCCGATGCGTGCCAGGGCTTCGATGGCCTGGTCCACCACCGGGTTGTGCGCCGGCGCCAGCGTATTGGCCGGCGTACGACGGCTGGTTTCGACGAAGGGCTTGTATTCGGGCTTGTTGAGCTCGAGCAGGTTCACCTCGCCGCGCCAGGCGCTCATCAGGTAAGCCATTGATTCCGGGCTGACATTGCCGAACAAGGTGGCGAAATCCGCCAGGGCCCGGGAGCGCTCGGCGTCGTGGCTGGTGGCATGGATCAGCACCTTGAGACCGTCATAGGCCGTGCAGCCAAAGGCCCGCAGGATGACGAAGAGCGACGCGCCGGTCACGTCATGGGCAATCTGCCCGCACCGCACCTCATCGAGCCCGGTAATCTGCGACAACAGGCGCGTGACCTCGGGACGGCGGTTCTCGGAGAACAGCTTCATCAGCGCCTTGGTCAATTCCTGATTGGCGACAGTGAGTTGCTCGATGGTCTTGCTGATCGGCGCCTTGGGCGTCTCGCGATGGGCGAAGGCCTGGATGACCTTGACGCGATCGATATCTGACAGGTCGAAAAAGGCCGGAGCCAGCAGGGCCGCATCGAAATCGGCGCGCTTGGCCAGCGAATCGGCAACCAGGTGGTCCATCTGCGCGGATCGGGCGAGGGCGCTGAGATAGGCGCCGCGCGGCACGATGGCGAGATTGGACGCCAAGGCCCGGTAAACCTTGCGCGAATTCATCTGGAAGAGCTTGGCCAGCACGACATTGCTGAGGTCGTCGCGCGCCGCAATGGTGGCGGCACCCGGCACGTCATAGCGGGCGATGATCTCGAGCATGGTCGGCTCGCTCAATTCCGCAGCGCCGGCCAGGAAGGTGTTGAGGTCTTCCCCGATATGATCGACCACCAGCTGCTCCAGGGCAGGGGACAGCATCTCGGCCCGGCCCAGGATAGCAGCGCCCTTGGCGCGGGCCTGCGGGCCGGCAATGGGGAACAGCCGGCCGGCCAGGGCTTCGAACTGTTCCATTTCGGGAGGCGTGGGCTTGCCGCGCCGCGCATAGGCGTCGCAGGCCGCGATCAGCAAGGTATTCGTACGGTCGACGCCACCCGTCTCGATGAGCAGTTGAAACGTCTCGTAAGGCTGAAAACCAAGCATGTCCGGGCAACCGTCTATTCGGAATCGCACCACATTCGGTGCGCATTCACTCTTGCCGCCAATTCGTTAGCAGACTGTTAACCTTGACGATCTCTTAATAGGGACCTGAGCAAGGGGTGCGAGGGGCGTCACACCACCGATTTGCAACGCGAACCGTGGCCTCCAATGGGAATGGAGGAGCGAGCAACTGGAGGACAGCTTGGGAAAGCTCGTCAAATTTGATCGGCGGCGCAAAGCTGCCACCAGCGGGGCCGACCGGCCCGGCGGTGCCCAGATACTGATTTTTACCGGGGTGCGTTATGAGCGCGGGACGTCGCAGCCGCCAAATACCAGGCTCGATCCGACGCGGCCAAAGCGCAGGCGTGGCTAACCTCGTTCGTTCGACAGTCGCTCTGGCCCTGACCGCAATACTGGCCGGTTGCGTTGCGCGCCCGGTGGGCGATTTCGGCCGCGCCGCCCCCAGCTGGACCCATGATACGGCCATGCCGGCCGTGGGCGACTTCATCGCCGCCAATCGCGGCGAGCCGGTGTCGCGCTTCAACAAGACCGACCAGGAAGACGAGATGCATGACCGCGTCTGGCGCTTCCTGGTGGCGGCCCACGCCCAGGACTGGCAGTTCGACAGCGCCGTCGAGCTGCAGCGCACCCGCATCGTCGCGCCGCGCGACGAGACCTTCACCATCGAGCGCTACTACCAGTGGCTGAGCCGAACCGAATACCAGTCCTCGCGCACGCGCTATTCAACCGTTGGCCGGCATATCACCGCCGATATCGACACCTTGCCCACCACCTTCCTCGCGATCTGCAAGGTGATTGAAATCGACCGCCAGCGCGCCATTGCCTATGACGGGCTGGGCCACGACCTGCCGCCCCGCATCGGCCAGGAAGTGGCGGCGCGCAAGTATGAGAACACGGCCTTCATCGACTGGTTCGTGCGGGCCCTGAACTACCGCTATTCGAGCTACGACTACGCGCTGGACAACCTGCTGGTCGAAACGCCCCATGAGCAGTCGCTTGCGGTGGACGAGGCCTTGCGGCGCATGTCGGTCTACGTGAACCGGGCCAACCGCCGGGACTTCTGCTCCGACGCCAGTGCAGCCCATGGCGGCGGCGATGTCGTGATACCGTCACGCTTCCAGCATATGGGCGACACCGAGGTCGTGCTGCCCAAGTAGCGCGGCAAAAGGGGCGGGTGTGGAGCAGCCAGCAGCCAGAATCGGTTCGGCGGGCGAGGTATTCCTGGCTTTCCTCAAGCTCGGGCTCACCTCATTTGGCGGGCCGATCGCCCATCTGGGCTATTTTCGCGACGAAATCGTCGTCCGTCGGCGCTGGATGGGCGAAGTGGCCTATGCCGACCTGGTGGCGCTTTGCCAGTTCCTGCCCGGACCGGCATCGAGCCAGGTCGGTTTCGCCCTCGGGCTCTGGCGCGCTGGCCCACTAGGCGCCCTCGCGGCCTGGACCGCTTTCACCCTGCCCTCGGCACTGCTGATGACGATGCTGGCCCTTGGCTCTGCTGCCTTGGATGGGGCCGCGGCGGAGGGCGTGCTGCACGGGCTGAAGTTGGTCGCAGTCGCGGTGGTCGCGCAGGCCGTCTGGGGCATGGCCCGGACCCTGGCGCCCGATGCCAACAGGGCCGCCATTGCGGTGGTCGCCGTCGCTATCACCGCCATTCTGGGCGGTGCCCTGGCGCAGGTGGCGGCTATTGCCCTGGGCGCGTTGGCTGGGCTGGTCATTTGCCGTGATGGCGGACAAGGCGCGACATCGGCCAGCCGCTTTACCATCAGCCGCATGACTGGGCTCACCAGCCTCACGCTCTTTGCGGCCCTGCTTGTCGGACTGCCCCTGTTTGCCGCGGCGTCTGGTGGCCACTGGCTCGACCTGTTCGATGCATTCTACCGCGCCGGGGCGTTGGTCTTCGGCGGCGGGCATGTGGTGCTGCCCTTGCTCGATGCGGAGACCGTGGCGAGCGGCTGGGTGAACCGGGACACTTTTCTTGCCGGCTATGGCGCGGCCCAGGCGGTGCCCGGGCCGCTTTTCACCTTCGCGGCCTATCTCGGCGCGGCCGATGGCGGGCTCGTCGGCGCGGCTATTGCGCTGGTGGCGATCTTTCTGCCCGGCTTCCTGCTGCTTGTGGGTGTGCTGCCGTTTTGGGATGCCCTGCGGACTAGGCCACTCATGCAGGCAGGGATGCGGGGGGCCAATGCCGCGGTGGTCGGCATCCTCGGCACCGCCCTCTACAACCCCGTCTGGACCAGCGCCGTGCTCACCCCAACCGACTTCACCCTGGCCTTGGTCGGCTTCGTCGCGCTGGTGGCCTGGAAGTCACCGCCCTGGATCGTAGTCGTGTCACTGGGAGTGGCGGGCGGGGTGTTGGGGGTGCTGTAAGGCGCGGGCCCAAAGTGAGAGTTACTAAGGCCAAGACATTGTATTATTTGCCCGTAGTCTGCAGGAATGGCCTTGTCTGACAGTGCACGTCAGAGTGCCTTTCTTATTGGGCTCACTGCGCTATAATATTCGACCGTCTCTTGCCTCCGGCCGCACGTCGGCATAGCCTCATCTTCCTTGATTGCGGAGGTCAAAATGGGTGTGCCTGTTCAGGTCGGCGGAACAATCAATTTAAACGTTGGATGGTTTCCGCCGGCAGGTGGGCAGTATTTCCCACATATTGTGGGTACCGCTAGCGGACATATATTTGCTGCTTGGCAGTCGGTAAACGGATACGAGGGTGGGTTCTTTGGTAGCTACGGCCTGATCTCGACATTTGCGGCTCCTTCGGGGGGCACGCAAAGCATCGATGTTGCTAGCCTCGGTGGAGGTCGAGTGGGAGTGGCCTGGATCGACCAAGCTGGCGACGTCAACCTTCAAACATTGGCAGTAAGTGGGATGAGGTCTGCTGTCATTACACAGGCAACGGCTGGACAGCAGGACAGCGTAGCTATTGCGTCAAGCCGAGGATATGTTGTTGTCGTCAATAGTTCTCCTGGCGCCGGCGAGGGAGATATCTATCGATCGGCATACGATAGCTTCGGCAATCTAAGATTCAGCCCGGACGAGGTCACTGGCGGAGTTGGGGTTGCTGGCGTTCAAGACAACCCGGACATCGCCGTACTTGCAAATGGCCTTCAGATTGCTGTGTGGATCGATCGGAGCGATAATACGATCCGCGGCTCGCGCCTTGATGAGGGCGCGCGTTTTGGGGAGGCGCTGCTTCTAGCTAACTCAGTACCAGCCGCTAGTGGCCAGGACCATGAAGTCAGTGTTACCGGCCTAGCGAGTGGTGGCTTTGCGATTGCCTATCGGGCGGGGTCAGGCGTCGACGGCGTGTTGCAGTACAGGATTTTTGACCAAGTCGGTCAACCTGTTACGGGGTTGTTGACTCCAGCTCAGCTGGGAGGCTCCGACTTTTCCCCCCAAATTCTAGGATTGCCGGATGGCCGGTTTGTCATTGTAACGGCCAGCAATGACAACATCGTCGGGCAAATGTTCAACGCCGATGGGACAGCGAACAGCAACGCGTTCACTATTGAAAGCAATGGGTACGTTCAAAACCAACCGTTCCTTGCGATGCTGGCGGATGGCCGCTTTGCGGTATCCTACTCGTCTAATGGTGTAGCAGACGGAAACGCCCGGGATTTGGTAATGAAAATCTTTGACCCCCGGGAGCGAGGGATCGAACTTGCCGGTACCAGCGACAACGACGACTATGTTGGATCAACATTCGTAGACACCATCATCACCGGTGATGGGGACGACACGGTATCAGGCGGCGGCGGCGCGGACCTGCTCAAGGGTGACGCCGGGTCCGATACCCTACGTGGTGATGCTGGAGCCGACAGGCTGTATGGCGGCACGGGCAACGACGCTTTGTTTGGGGGAAGTGACAACGATCAGCTTTTCGGCGGGTGGGGGGCTGATGCCCTCAATGGCGGCGACGGTACCGTCGACTATGCCCGCTACGATGACGCGGCCTATGGCGATATTCGAGTTTCGCTCGCCAGCGCTGCGGTCGGCACTGGGGCTGCCAAGGGCGACACCTTCACCGGCATTGAAGGCATCATCACCTATTATGGCAATGACTACGTCTACGGTGATGGAGGTAACAACTACATCTACACCCAGGATGGCAATGACAACCTGTTCGGCTCGAACGGCGCAGACTATCTCGATGGTGGCAATGGTCTAGACTATGCTCGCTTCGACGATGCCGGATATGGTGGGCTTACCGCGGATCTCGCCAACATCGTTGCGGGAACCGGTGCGGCGGCGGGCGATACCTACGTCAACATAGAAGGCCTTATCCTTACCAAGAACTCGGACTACGGTTACGGCACCGCTGGCGACAACTACCTGTATGGCCTGGGCGGGAACGACACCCTCGATGGGCGGGGCGGCAGTGACTATCTTGATGGTGGTATCGGCAACGACAGCCTTACCGGCGGTGCCGGAAATGACATCTACCGCTACGGCGGCGCCGGCTATGGCCGCGATACAATCTACGGGTTCGAGGGCGGCACTGGAGCAGGCGATCGAATAAACCTGCAAGGTGCAGGCTTCGCTAATTACAGCGCGGCCATGGCTTCTGCCATTCAGGTGGGGAACAACGTCGAAATCCGCATCAACCCCGACGACGTTCTCGTCATCACGAATTTTCTGAAGGGCAACCTGGCAGCGGACGACTTTATCTTCTGAAGGTCACAATGGTCCTGCGACCTAGCACTCGTGCCGGGTTGTCGGTCCGTTCGCGCTGGAATGACTGTTCCAGTCGCCCCCTGCGCATCTCCGAAGGTTTCGGTCGTGGAGATGCCCGCCTCAGCCTCGCGTTCCGCAGCTTACAGCGGATAGTTGCTGCTCGAAGCGGGCGCGCATGGCTTGGTGGGGAGGGGCGAGGCGGACGAGGACGAGGAGCTTGTCGCTTGCCGACTCGACGACCAGAAGGCCCTCGGCGATATCGAGCTGCTGCTGGGCCAGGAGCCTAGTCTGGGCGGCGTTGAAGATGCCAAGCTCCAGCGTCTGGCCGATGCCGTCGCGGTTGGTGGTCGAATAGGTGACTATGCCTGAGGGGTCGAACAGCGCAACCGACCAGAACGCATCGGGCAGGACGCCGCTGATATAGGCCGGACCATTGGCCAGGTCGATGCGGCACAGGCCGTAGGCCAGCTCCGGATCGAGGCCCAGGGGATTTGGCTCGCCCGCCGCAATGGCAGGCAGGATGACCATGCGATTGTCGGCGTCAAGCGATGCGACGCGGCTCCAGACCGACTGTTCGGCCAGGGCGGGCAGGGTCAGGATCACGATGATGTGGATGATGCCGCCCAGCACCACGCCGCCAATAAGCCAGAGCAGGGGACGGATCATGCGCAATCTCTCCGCACGATCGATGGCATCGAGGCGTCGCTCGAGAAGCCGGAAAAGGCCGCTGTGTCGTAGAGGGTCAATACCAGTTTGAACGGCCCCTCGCCGGTCAGCTCGAGCCAGTTCTGCGGCAGCAGCCGCGTGCCCACGTTGATGATGATCGACCCGTCCGGCGCGCGCGCAATGGCGTTGCTGTGCATGGCCGGAGCCACATCGGGCGCCGCAATGTTGATGCCGGCCTCGTCGACCGCCACCAGCGTCCAGAACGTGGCGAGCGGTGTCTTGCCATCGATGCGATAGCCGCAGTTGCGCGTCAGCGGCTCGCCATCGCTGTCGACTGTCGCGGTGAACTGCAGACCCTCGGCCTGACCCAGTTCAAGGGCTGCGGTGCGGGCCAGATGGCCTCGCGTATAGGGGTTGGGCGCGCTGGAGCCCACATCCGGCCAGGCATGCCAGGGGCCGACCTGCGCCACGCCGAACAAGCGTCCATCAGTCAGCGCATAGTAGCTGAGGCCGAAGCCCACCCCCAGCGCCACCGCGATCATCATGAGAAGGTAGAGGACGAAACGCACGGGTCTAGCGGCTCGGAGATGCGGTGGACGGCATTGACGGGAGACCTGCGCGCGGAATGGCTATGACGCTTGTAGCAAGGGGGCCATGGACGCGGAAGGGTCAAGTGACGGCCGTAGCGCCACTAAAGTCCTTGCGTACCGGCCTGCACGCTCGCCTGATCGACTGGGGGCGCCTGCGACTCCAGGCTCGCCGCGAAGCGATCGGCGAGGTCGACGAGCTTGCGAGCCGCGGCAGGGGTGAGGCTGGGCGGGCGCTGGGCGACTTCCTCTTCCACCGCGGCTGGGTCGGCTTCGGCCACGACCGTGGGTTCGATGGCGAAATCGACGCCGAATACCGGCTGGATGTCGATATTGGTATGCGCATAGGCCATGAACTTCTGCCAGGTTATGGCCGGAAGGGTGCCACCCGTCAGGTTGTTGGTCGGGTGATAGTCGTCATTGCCGAACCAAACGGCGGCGACATAATTGCCGGTAAAGCCGCAGAACCAGGCGTCGCGATAGGACGACGTCGTGCCCGATTTGCCGACGGCCGGCACGCCGGGCACGTCGGCGCGACGGCCGGTGCCCCCGGTGATCACGCCGCGCAGCATGGAGTTCATGTTGGCGACGGTGGTTTCGCTCAGGATCCGCTCGCGTGGTGCATCAGGATCGACTTCGTAAACCAGCTCGCCGGTAAGCGTGGTCATGCGCGTGATGCCATAGGCTGGTGTCTTGTAGCCGTGGTTGGCGAGGACCGCATAGGATGATGTCATGTCCAGCACGGACACCGAGGCCACACCGAGCGCCAGCGAACGCGTGACGGGATAGTCGGCCTGTAGCCCCATGCGGTGGCTGAGCGCAGCGATGGGATCGCGGCCGGTCTTGATCGAGAGCGTGACGGGCACCGTGTTGAGCGACTGCGCAAACGCCGAGGCCAGCGTGACCGTGCCCTTGTAGCTGCGCCCATAGTTCTGCGGGCACCAGTCGCCAATGCAGACCGGGCGATCGGTGATCGTGTCCGACGGGGTGAGCCCGAGCTGCTCGAAGGCTTCCGAATAGACGAAAATCTTGAAGGCCGAGCCCGGCTGCCGGGTAGACACGATGGCGCGGTTGAATTGGCTCTTAGCATAGTCGGTGCCGCCGACCATGGCGCGGATGCCGCCCTGGGTATCGGTGACCACCATGGCCGCCTGCGTCACGTTGTACTGCTCGCCCTGTTCGAGCACGGTCGAAATGACGGCCTCTTCGGCATATTTCTGCAGGGTCGTGTCGATGGTGGTGCGCACCACGAAATTGTTGGTGGCATGGTGGCTGCGCTCGATCAGCAGCTTGGATTGCTCGAATGCCCAGTCGAGGAAGTAGTTGGGGGAATTGGCATCGGCCGCGCGGCTCACCGGGGTGGCCGGATGGCGCCGCGCTGCGGTCACCTGGCCTTCGGTAAGGAAGCCGGCGGCAACCATGTTGGATAGGACCAGGTTGGCGCGGCCGCGGGCTGCGGCAAGGTCCACGTGCGGCGCGTAGCGGGTGGGGGCCTTGAACAGGCCCGACAGCATGGCGGCCTCGGCCAGGTTGATGTCCTGCACCTTCTTGCCGAAATAGTAGTCCGACGCCGCCACTACGCCGAAATTGCCGCCGCCCATATAGGCGCGGTCGAAATAGAGCTTGAGGATCTCGTCCTTGGTGTAGTGCCACTCGAGCCACACCGCGAGGAAGGCCTCGATAATCTTGCGCTCGATGGTTCGTTCCGAGCTGAGGAACAGGTTTTTGGCCAGCTGCTGGGTGATCGAGGAGCCGCCCTGGGTGGAGTTCTCGCCGCCGGCATTGCTGGCGAGGGCGCGCAGCGTGCCGACCACATCGATGCCGAAATGGTCGTAGAAGCGGCGGTCTTCGGTAGCGAGCGTCGCCTTGATCAGGAAGTCCGGCATGTCATCGAGCGCCACCGAGTCGTCGGAGCGTATGCCGCGGCGACCGATTTCCGTCCCGAAACGATCAAGGAAAACAACGGAGTAGTCCTCGGCCTTGTTGAACTCGCCCGACGCCGTGGCGTCGAAGGCGGGCAGGGCCAGAGCCGTCATCAGGACGCAGCCGATGGCGAAAAACGAGAAGCCGTCGCTGAGCAGTTCCACGAACAGGCGCTTGAAGCCGGCGACGTGGAAAATGCTCATGAAATCCTGGAAGCGCGTATAGCCGCGGCCCAGCGCCTGCCAGAATTCGTAGAGCGAGGAATCCAGCCACGCATCGGCGGCAAGCATGCCGCCCGATTTCTTGCGCTTTTCCTTGGTATAGAACGGATCCTGCACCAACGGCCCCTGACTTGGTCACGGACTGTTGTCCGCGCGTCGCGATCAACGCAACATGATCGCTGGAATATGATTGCACTCGGCTGCCGACAAGAGCAAACCGGCAACAGCGATAACAGCAACGGATTAAGATGGCCTTCTGGGACGAAAAAACCCTGGACGAAATGACCGAGGCGGAGTGGGAAGCGCTCTGCGACGGCTGCGGCCGCTGTTGCCTGATCAAGCTCGAGGATGAGGACAGCGGATTGCTGATAACCTCGGACGTCCGCTGCCAGCTGCTCGATGGCGATACCTGCACCTGCACCGACTATCCGGGCCGGCAGGCCAAGGTGCCCGACTGCATCAAGCTGACGCCGCAGAATGTCACCGAGATCAAGTGGATCCCCACGACCTGCGCTTATCGCCGCATTGCCGAGGGAAAGGGCCTGGCCTGGTGGCACCCGCTGATCTCGGGCGACCCGCAGACGGTGGTCGATGTCGGCGTCTCCGCCCGCGGCCGCACTTTCGCCGAACAGGACGTGGCGCCGGGCGAATGGGAAGACCATGCGGTCGACTGGCCCGAATGGGAACCGCCCGAGCGGCTGTGATCTTTACACACCGTTAACCATGTTGTGGCCTGATCCTGCGGTGCCCCAGCCCAGGACAGGCGGCTACCATGACCGACACTGCGATCAGCAAAGAGCCAAGTGAACCCTTCTGGACGCGCGTGCGCGCGGCGCTGGGGGCAATGCGCCCGGTGCAGCAGGAGCGGGCGCCGGCCTATGGCCAGGCGGCGATCGCGCGGTCGATCGGCATGAAGCCCAAGCTGGGGGCGCGGATCGAGGAAGAATTGCACCAGGGCTGGAGCCAGGCGGCGGCGCGCCGGGTATCGCTGAGCCTGGTGGTGATCGAGATCGACCGCTTCGCCGATTATTTCACCGCCTATGGCCGTGCCGAGGCCGATGACTGCCTGCTCACGGTCATGCGCGCGATCACCGATATCCTGCCCCGATCCGGGGACAGTTGCCTGCGGCTGGGCGCGGCAAGCTTCGTCATCGTGATGCCCGACCTGCCGGCACTGATGGCGCGGGCCATCGCGGCCAAGATGGGCGACGCGGTGCGGGACCTCGCCCTGCCGCACAAGGAGAGCCATGCCGGGATCGTCACCCTGAGCATGGGCCTGGCGGTGACCAATCCGAGCGGCAACTATGACCGCAAGTTCTTCGAGGCCGGGGCCGAGGCGCTCAAGAAGGCCCAGCGCCGCGGCATGGGCCGCATGGAGGCCGTCGACCTCCGCCCGGCTCTCGAACGCAAGCGGAAACCGGCCCGCGCGGCTTGAGGTTGCCATCGCCGCCTTGAGACACTAAGAAGCCCGTCCCTCGCGCCGACCTGGCGCATTTCCCAGATGGACGGCATGCCATGACCCTTGTTTGCGGCCTCGACTTCGGCACGTCCAATTCCACCATTGCGCGCCGCGATTCCGGCGGCGTGCCGCAATTGCTGAAGCTCGAGGATGGCCGCGAGACCATTCCCAGCGTGATCTTTTTCGGCTTCGAGGATGACAGCATCCATTTCGGACGGCAGGCGGTGGCCGAATATGTGACCGGGGCCGAGGGCCGGCTGATGCGCTCGCTCAAGAGCGTGCTGGGCACCGCGCTGATCGGCGACACCACCCGCGTCAAGGCGCGCAGCTATGGCTTCATCGCGATCCTGGGTATCTTCATCGCCGAGTTGAAGCGCCGCGCCGAGGCGGAACTGGGTGGGGAAGTCGATACGGTGGTGTGCGGCCGGCCGGTGCATTTCGTCGACGACGATCCGGTGGCCGATGCGGCGGCGCAGAGCCAGCTCGAGGGCGCTGTGCGGGCGCAGGGGTTCAAGCATGTCGACTTCCAGTTCGAGCCGATCGCGGCGGCGCTCGACTATGAGCGGCAGGTGACGGGCGAGAAGCTGGCGCTGATCGTCGACCTGGGCGGCGGCACCTCGGACTTTACGGTGATCCGCGTTTCGCCGGAGCGGGCGCGGGCGGTGGACCGCAGCCAGGACATCCTGTCGACGGCGGGCGTGCATGTCGGCGGCACCGATTTTGATCGGCTGCTGTCGATGGGCAAGGTGATGCCCGAACTGGGCCTGGGCACGATGACGCTGGATGGCAAGCGGCACCTGCCGGTGGCGCCCTATTATGACCTGTCCACCTGGCACCGGATCAACCGGCTCTATAACGCGCAGACGCTGCGTGACCTGCGCGGTACCCAGCGCGAGGCGCGCGCGCCCGGGCGCGTCGAGATGATGATCGAGCTGATCGAGGATCGCCTCGGGCACCGGCTGGTTGGGGCAGTGGAAGCCGCCAAGATCGCGCTTTCGGATGACGAGACGACGGACTTTGCCTTTCCGGTGCGCGAGCGCCGGATCGAGACCGTGATGAGCAAGGGCGACCTCACCAAGGCGCTGCAGCATTCGGTCGAGCGCATCGAGGACACCATTGCCGAGACGCTGCGCCGCGCAGGGGTGGCCGGCGCGGCCATCGACAGCCTGATCCTGACGGGCGGTTCGACCCAGGTGCCGGCGATCTCCAGCCGGCTAAGGGGCCTGTTTCCCGAAGCGGAACTGGTGCGCACCGACGTTCTGGGCAGCGTGGGTCTGGGGCTGGCCATGGATGCGGCCCGGAAGTTTGGGTGAGGGGGCACCTCCCCCTTAGGGGAGGGGTCGGCGGCGAAGCCGCGGGTGAGGGGGCCTTTCCCCAGCGGTATAAAAGAAAGGGCCCCTCACCCGACCTTCGGTCGACCTCTCCCCCAGAGGGAGAGGTGAAGGAAGCCCGAACATGAACCCAATCCGAACGATTGGTTCTCAACCCGTTCAACCCGGGGCGGCGACTCTGTGCTGCAACAGAGGAGAGATGACCATGACCATGTTCAAGACCATCGCCGCCGCCGCCTTTGCCCTTTGTGCAGCGGCCCCTGCTTTTGCCCAGGACCTGACCCCGGTCGGCACCTGGCAGACCACGACGGGCGAGTCGCGTTATTCGGTCAGCTATTGCGGGGACGGCACGGCGCTCTGCGCCAAGCTGATCTGGCTGCGCAAGGATGCCCGCACTCCGGAAAACCTGGCTTTGCTCAACAAGCATGTGGTGCAGGGCGCGCGGTCGACCGGCGCCAACAAATGGCGCGGCACGGTGAAGTATGATGGCCAGACGGTGTCCGGATCGGTGACCCTGGTGAACCGCAACAAGATGAGCCTGCGCGGCTGCCAGCTGATCGCCTGCCAGAACGTGGATTTCGTAAGGATCTGAGGCTGGGGGAGGGCAGCGTCCCTAGAAATCCACCTGCCGTCACCCTCGGGCTTGACCCGTGGGATCTCCACTTTCAGCACGGGTGATGGGCCATCCGCGGCACGATCCCCAACATCGTCAAGTGAAGAGCCCTCGGGTCAAGCCCGAGGGTGACGACCGGCGGGAGAGGGTCAGTTCACCGCCGTTTGCCAGAAAAATCACCCTGACTTATCCCCGCGTCACGGTGATCGGCTATAGTTCAGGCATGGTCACGAAATTGGGTCACGAAGCCGAGCGGCGGTTACGCTTTTCAGCGGGGTCGACATAGCGGCATTCGAAGCGGCCGCGGATGGCCTGGTTGAAGAACCGGCCGCGCGACTCGGCGTCGCGCAAAGCTTCGTAGATGAATTCGGGCACGCCGAAATATTTGTAGCGCCGGCCTTCGGGTCCGAACCAGATCGAGAGTTCCTCGTCGGCAGGCTTGTAATGGATATGGCGGATGGCAGCGGACATCGGGGGTCTCTCCCGGTTGGACTCCGCATGGACGAATCCGTGGCGGATTCGATGGGTTCCGGGCAGCGATGTCGGGACGATTCACAAGTGAGTCATTGGATGGATGAAACGCAAGCGCCGGACTGGGCGGCAATCCGGCATGCCTATGAGCACAGTGACGATACGCTCAGGACGATCTGCGAGCGGTTCGGCGTAACCAAGGGGCAGCTCGAGCATCGCCAGAGGCGGGAGCGTTGGCCGTCGCGACGGTCGACCCTGAGGGAACGCCAGACCGCGACCTTCGACAAGATTTTCGGCGTGCTGGAACAGCAGGTGGGCAAGCTGGCCAGTGCGACCGGCGCAACCCTGGGCGACAAGGAGACACAGCAATTGGCCGACATCATCAAGAACTTCGAGAAGATGGCGCATCTTTCAGGCCATGACAGCAAGGACGAGGCACCACGGCCGCGTCGCGACATGCAGGAACTGCGTGCCAAGCTGGCCAAGCGCCTTGAACAGCGCAGCCGTCGCTAAGTTCGAACGCCGCGTCGCCAAGCTTTCCGACGAGGAGGTCATCAAGCAGCTGTTCGACTGGCAGGACTGGGCCTATCCGGCGCAGCGGGCGCCGGCGGGCAACTGGACGACCTGGCTGTTCATGGGTGGACGAGGCTGCGGCAAGACGCGGACGGGCGCGGAATGGGTAAGGGAACAGGTCAATGCCGGGGTGGGGCCGATCGCCCTGGTCGGCGAAACAATGACGGAGGCCATGGCCATCATGGTGCGGGGCGAAAGCGGCATCCTGGATGTCTTTCCCGATGACGCGCAGCCGCGCATTCGGCAGGGAACGCTGCTGTTTCCCAATGGCGTGGAAGCCATGCTGATGTCGGCCTCCGACCCCGATCGCTTTCGTGGACCGCAATTTGCGGCAGCATGGTGCGACGAGGTGGCGAAGTGGCCCAACGCAACTTCGGCCTGGGACAACCTGCAGTTCGCACTTCGCCTTGGCGACAAGCCACGGCAACTGGCAACGACCACGCCGCGACCGATACCGCTGCTCAGAAGGCTGCTGACCGACAGCAATACGGTGTTCACCCATATGCGGACCGCGGACAACCACGCCCACCTGGCGCCGGACTTCATGACGGCGGTTGTCGGGCGCTATGAGGGGACGCTCCTCGGCCGGCAGGAGCTCGATGGCGAGCTGATCGAGGATGATCCGGGGGCGCTGTGGCAGCGTGGCATGTTCCGGCGCTTCGAGGGCGGCCAGATCGGGCGGATCGTCGTGGCGGTGGATCCACCGGTGACGGGCAATGCCAGCTCGGATGCCTGCGGCATTGTCGTGGCCGGTCGGGCGGGCGAGGGGGTGGCGGTGCTGGAAGACTGCACGGTCAGGCCGGCGGCGCCGCTGGCCTGGGCGCGGCGGGCGGTGGCGGCGTTTCATGCACACCAGGCCGATGCCATCGTGGTGGAGGTGAACCAGGGCGGCGACCTGGTGCGCTCGGTGATCGCCCAGGTCGACGGCGCCGTGCCGGTTCGGGAAGTGCGGGCTATCAGGGGCAAGTGGCTGCGCGCCGAACCCGTCGCGGCGCTCTATGGCCGCGGGCTGGTGAGCCACGCCGACGGGCTGACGGCCCTTGAGGACGAGATGTGCGCCTTTGGCGTGGATGGGCGGAGCGACGGGCACTCGCCGGACCGGGTCGATGCCCTGGTCTGGGCGGTGACGGACCTGCTGCTCAACGAGATGCGGCCGCGGATACGCGGATTGTAGGGCGAGGAACCAAACTCATGCCGAACTGGATCAGCCGCCTCCTGGGCGGGCGAATGAACACGCCTGCGGAGCGGAAGAGCTTTGCCGGGCATACGCTGCTGAGCCTCAGCCAACTTGGCGCGGCGAGCTGGAGCAATCGGGGCTTTGCCAGCCTGGTCAACCAGGGCTTTGCGCGCAATCCGGTGGTCTACCGCTGCGTAAGGCTGATTGCCGAGACGGCCAATCGCGTGCCGCTGGTGGTGAGCGAGGGGGGCAGGCGGGTGGATGAGCACCCGCTGGCGACGCTGCTGGCGCGGCCCAATGGGCGGCAATCGGGCGGAGAGCTGCTCGAGGCGGTCTATGCCTATCTGCAGACGGCGGGCAATGCCTACCTGCAGGCGGGCATCGTCGATGGCGAGGTGCGCGGCATCTTTGGGCTCAGGCCGGACCGCATGAAGGTGGTGGCCGGGGCCGATGGCTGGCCCGTGGCCTATGACTATACCGCCGGCGGGCGGACGGCGCGGCTGCGGCAGGACGAGGGCGTGGTGCCCGCGGTGCTGCATATGGCTTTGTTCCATCCGCTCGACGACCACTACGGCATGGCGCCGCTCGAGGCCGCGCAGACAAGCCTCGACATCCACAATGCGGCGGGGCTGTGGAACAAGGCGCTGCTCGACAACGCGGCGCGGCCCAGCGGCGCGCTGGTCTATTCGGCGGCGGGGCAGAGCCTCACCGAGGACCAGTTCAGCCGGCTCAAGGCGGAGCTGGAGCAGAACTTTTCCGGCGCCGCCAATGCCGGCCGGCCGATGCTGCTCGAGGGTGGTCTCGACTGGAAGGCCCTCGCGCTGTCGCCGCGCGACATGGATTTCATCGAGGCCAAGCATGCCGCGGCGCGCGACATCGCGCTGGCCTTCGGCGTGCCGCCCATGCTGCTCGGCATTCCGGGCGACAATACCTATGCCAACCTGGCCGAGGCCAACCGGGCGCTATGGCGGCAGACGCTGATCCCGCTGGTGGTGCGGGTGGCCGAGGAGCTGAGCAACTGGCTGTCGCCGGCCTTTGGCGGGGCGGTGGTCAGCCCGGATTTCGATGGGGTGGAGGCTCTGGCGGAGGATCGCGCGGCGCTGTGGGCAAGGGTGGGCGGAGCGGAGTTTCTGAGCGACGCGGAGAAGCGGGCGATGTTGGGGGTTTAGAGGCCGTAGTAGGCGATTATCACGACCGCCAGACCCAGGAGTGGAAGCCCAATCCTATAGACCCCGCGAGCAATCGCCACCACGCCGACGGCAATGACGAACGGCAAAAGCATGACGGGCAGGAGCGCAACGAAGATATCCAAACCGGTCAGGCCGCCCGCGTCTGACGGTGGCCGGCCAGCAGGCCGCGGACGGAAATGTCTTCGTCGATGGCGGGCCAATGGATGCCTTCGCCGCGGCCGATCAGGCGCCAGTTGGCGCGGTCGAGGTCGGACGCATCGCGCAGGCGTGGGAACCACTCAACCGGCACCGAGAGTTCGCGGCCGTCATCGAGGGTGACGCGAAGCACCGTCGCGGTGACGGCGACGTCAACGGCGAGCGGTTCAGTCTGCAGCGTCAAAGTGGTCATGCCAGGCCTTCAGGAACTCATTGCGGTGTTCGACGACCAGTCGCCGGACCGCGCCCAACTCGTGGGAGCGGACGCGCTGCGATGATGCCAGTTCCACAGGCTCAAGCCAATACTTGGCGAGCTTGTCGCCGAATTCAACGTGGATGTGCGGCGGCTCGTCATTCTCGTTGCTGAAGAAAAAGAACCGGTAGCCGTCGAGGCGAAGGACTGTGGGCATGTCTAGTGCTCGCTGAGTTCGAGTCAATGAAGCACAGCTGCTTTTGCGCCGGGTGCAAAAACTCTTTGCCAGAAGTGCAAAACTTGAGCGGAGGCCGACATGGACGAGCTGACCAAAACGGTCATCGAGCGGGGCGATCTCGCGCACCTTGCCTTATTTCTGTGGGCGACGGGGGCAAGCACGCTGCTGGTGTGGGCGCTGCGCGAGATGGCCAAGGTGAATCAACACTTCAACGACTTCGTGCAGGAGATCGCATCTCTGAATCGGCTTTTCAGGAAGGATGACTAAGTCCATGGCCAATAAGCAGAATGTGCACAATGCGCAGCAGACGTTCCGCCAATTCGCCTGGAACCTGGCGGGCACCCTGGCCAAGCCCGGCAAGGCGGCCATCGCCAAGCCGGGCAAGCGCTGATGGCGGGAATACCCATCGACGGCGAGGGGCGGTTTTCCGGCTATGCCAGCATTTTCAACCGGCTCGATGGCGGTGGCGATATCGTCATGCCGGGGGCGTTTGCGAAGAGCCTCGGCAAGCGGCGCGACCGGATCCGGTTGCTGTTCCAGCATGACCCCAAGGAGCCGGTGGGCACCTGGGACGCCATTGGCGAGGACAGCCATGGCCTCTTTGTGGCCGGGCGACTGGTACCCGGCGTCGAGCGGGCCGATGCGCTCAGGCGGCTGATCGAGGGCGGGGCGCTCGATGGGCTCTCCATCGGCTTCCGCACGGTGAAGGCCACCCGCGAGGGTGGGCACCGCAAGCTTTGGGAAATCGACTTGTTCGAGATCTCGATCGTGACTTTTCCGATGATGGAGGACGCCCGCATCGCGCCCTCCGGTTACTCGACCGGCGCCGCCATCGTGGCCGCCACCAACACCATCCGCAACCGATAGGGACACCCTACATGGACATGACCAGTGACGGCCTTGAAACCAAGGCCGGCGCGGGGAGCGACATTGCCGCGCTCTTCGCCGAATTCTCGACGGCCTTCGAGGAATTCAAGCGCACCAACGACCAGCGCCTGGGCGAGATCGAAAAGCGCGGTTCGGCCGATGGGCTGCTCGAGGACAAGCTGGACCGGCTCAACGCCGTGCTCGACGGGCAGAAGGCGGCCATGGATCGGGCGCTGGTGGAACGCGCCCGCCCGCTGCTCGACGGCAGGGCGATCCATCTGGACGGCAAGGGCCGCCAGGTCGACGGCGAGTACAAGGAAGCCTTTGCCTCCTATGTGAAGCGCGGCGAGGAGAAGGCGCTGTCGATCGGCGTCGCCGCCGATGGCGGCTATGTGGTGCCGCCCGAGACCGAAACGGAAATCACCCGGCTGATGACGGCGGTGTCGCCGATCCGCGCCATTGCTGGCATCCGCCAGGTCAGCGCCGCAGTCTACAAGCGGCCGATCTCGGTCACCGGTCCGGCGACCGGCTGGGTGGGTGAAACGGGGGCGCGACCGACTACCAATTCGCAGACCCTGGCCGAGCTCAGCTATCCGACCATGGAACTCTATGCCATGCCGGCGGCGACCTCGGCTTTCCTCGACGATGCGGCTGTCGATGTCGGCCAGTGGATCGCCGATGAGGTCAATGCGGCCTTTGCGGCGCAGGAGACCACGGCATTCGTTTCCGGCAATGGCGTTAACAAGCCGACCGGCTTCCTGGCGGCGACCACCGTGGCGGAAACCAGCTGGAGCTGGGGTAACCTCGGCTACATCGCCACCGGCTCGGCCGGCGCGCTGCCGGCCAGCAATGCCAGCGACGTGCTGATCGACCTGGTCTATGCGCTCAAGGCGGGCTACCGGCAGAACGCCACCTGGGTGATGAACCGCAAGGTGCAGGGCGCGCTGCGCAAGCTCAAGGATGCCGATGGCAACTACCTGTGGCAGCCGGCGCTGACCGCCGACGGCAAGGCACGGCTGATGGGCTTTGACCTGGTCGAGGCCGAGGACATGCCCAATATCGCCGCCAACTCGCTGTCGATCGCCTTCGGCGACTTCAAGCGCGGGTATCTGATCGTCGACCGCCAGGGCGTGAGCGTGCTGCGCGACCCGTTCAGTTCCAAGCCTTATGTGCTGTTCTACACGACCAAGCGCGTTGGCGGCGGCATCGCGGACTATGACGCGATCAAGCTGCTGAAGTTCGCCGCAAGCTAAGTCCCCGAGCGCGGCCATCTAGCGCGAAAAGCCTGCGCTCCGGTGCTCACGTACTTATGTACGCTCCGCTCCGGTGCTCGGCTTTCCGCGCTATCTGACTCAGGCTGACGGCTCCTACTTCGCGGCGTCGTGCCTCCCTCACCCTTCCTCCCCAAACGCTGTGTCACCCCGGCGAAGGCCGGGGTCCATGTCCGCATGTCACCCAAACCCCAGTGTTCGTGGCGGTTGCCGGACATGGATTCCGGCCTTCGCCGGAATGACCCGGTGGTTGGTAAAGACAAACAAGCCAAAGGCAACACCATGACTTCATACCTTCTCGCGGGGCCCGCGGAGGAGCCGGTTTCGCTTGCCGAGGCCAAGGCATTTCTTCGCGTCGATGACGGTGCCGAGGACGGTCTGATCACGACGCTGATCGGGGCGGCGCGGCTGCATGTCGAGGGCGTTACAGGGCGGGCCCTGCTGGCGCAGAGCTGGCGCGTCATGCTCGACGGCTGGCCGGACGATCGGCAGGTCAAGTTGCCGGTGTCGCCCTTCATCGCGCTGACCGAAGTCACCGCCTATGACGCCAATGGCGCGGGGCACGACGTTCCGCTGGCGCAGTTCCTGCGCGCGCCGGATCGGTTGCTGCTGCCGGCGACGGTCAGCGGCATGCCCGTGCTGCGCGAGCGGCAGGGCATCGAGATCGACTATGTCGCCGGCTTCGGCACGGAGCCGGGGGACGTGCCGGCCGATATCCGCCAGGCGCTGTTGCTGCTGGTCGGGTACTGGTTCGAACACCGCGATGCCGTGATCGTGGCTGGATCGGGCGCGGTGGTGCCATCGGGCTTCGACCGCATGGTCGCGAGCTACAAGCGGGTGCGGCTGTGAACGAGCAGACGCCGACGCTGGGGAGCTTGACCGATCGCGTGCAGCTTAAGCGACGGGAAATGACCGGGGAGACCGAGGGCGGGCACGTGGCCATGTTCGTGCCGGTGACCAACCTCTGGGCGCGCGTGCGCTCGCTGACCGGGCGCCAGGGCACCAGCGCCGATGGCCGGGCGGTGGAGATTTCGCATGCCGTGGTCTTCCGCTTTCGCAACGACATCAAGCCGGGCGACCGCATCGTCTATCGCGGACGGAACCTCGATGTGGTGAGCGCCGCCGACCTCAACGGGCGGCGGGCCTATCTCAGCTGCGCCTGCAGCGAAACCAGCTTTACGGGGTAGGGCCATGCATCCGATTTCGATGTTGCAGGGGGCGCTGGTGACGGCGCTCAAGGCCGACGCGGCACTGATGGCGATTGCGGGCGCCGACGGCGTGTTCGACGCAGCGCCCCAGGGCCGGCCGGCGCCTTATGTGGTGATCGCGCGGCATGACGTGGTGCAGCGGGACGGCGACGAGACGCCGGGCCAGGAGCACCGGCTGCTGCTGCATTGCTGGGGCGACCAGCCCAGCCGGAAACGTGCGCTCGATATGGCCGAGCGCGTGGTCGCGGTGGCGCTAGGGTTTCCGTCCGCCGGGATCATGGTGACGCATCGCGAGCATGTGCGGACCGAGACGGTGATCGACAAGGATACTGGGCTGGCGCGGGCTGCGGTGGGGCTGCGATTTTTGAGCGAGGGCGCTTAGTGCCGCGCAAGCGGATGGTCACCCCCTCCTACCTCCCCCATCGAGGGGGAGGTTTCTCTCCGCTCACTTGACTCGATCCGGTCCACTCACCGGACGGCACCTCCCCCTTGATGGGGAGGTTGGGAGGGGGTGAGGTTTTGGGCACTGACAAAGGACAAACACATGGCCGCTCAGAGCGGGAAGAACATGCTGCTCAAGCTCGACCAGGCCGGGTCGGGGAGCTTTCTGACGGTGGCGGGCCTGCGGACGCGGGCTTTGGCCTTCAATGCCCCGACGGTCGATACGACCGACCAGGAAAGCGCGGGACGCTGGCGGGAACTGCTGGCCGGCGGCGGGGTGAAGCGGGCTTCTGTGACCGGCGCGGGCGTGTTCAAGGACACCACGTCGGACGCACAGGTGCGCTCGCTGTTCTTTGGCGGCACCATCCGCAACTGGCAGCTGATCATCCCCGATTTCGGCACGGTGCAGGGACCTTTCCAGATCGTGGCGCTGGAATTTGCAGCCGACCATGCGGGGGAAGTGACCTTCGACCTGGCGCTGGAAAGCGCTGGGGAAGTGACGTTTACGGCGATCTGATTTTCCACGGTGTCATCCCGGCGAAGGCCGGGATCCAGATCCGCATGTCGCCCCGAACAAGGTGTCTGTGGAGGTTGCCGGACATGGATTCCGGCCTTCGCCGGAATGACCCGGTGGGCGGGCTTCATCAAGCAAGGAACAAACACATGGCCATCACGCAGCGTGGTGAGATCGATGCCGTCATAGGCGGCGAGACGCGGACGCTTTGCCTGACGCTGGGGGCGCTGGCGGAGCTGGAGAGCCGGCTGCAGGCCGGGGATCTGGTTGGGTTGGCGGAGCGGTTTTCGGCCGGGCGGGTGTCGGCGCGCGACCTGACGGCGATCCTGGGGGCCGGCTTGCGTGGCGGGGGCAATGCCATCACCGACGATGATCTGGCCCGGTTTGCCATCGAGGGCGGACTCAAGGGCGCGGCGGAGATCGCGGCACGGCTGCTCAAGGCGACGTTTGGAGACGCGGCATGACACCCTTTCCCTGGGACACGGCGATGCGTTTCGGGCTGGGCGTGCTGCGGCTGCCGCCGCGCGACTTCTGGCGCATGACGCCGCGCGAGCTGGCTTCGGCCTGGGGCGCGGTGATGGGCGACCGGGGGCCGCTTGCCCGCAATGAACTCGATGGACTGATGGAGCGCTTTCCCGATGGCCGATAGTTTATTTCCCGACAGTTTCCACGATGAACTCGACAGCGTGGAGATCGAACTTGGGCGTATCGGCAACCTGGCCGATGGCGTGGCGCGCTCGATCAGCGCCGGCTTTCGCGGCGCGCTGCTCGAGGGCAAGTCGCTCAAATCCGTACTGGGCGATATCGCCCGCAGCTTCGCCGATATCGCCCTCAAGGCCGCCATCAAGCCGCTGGGCGACATGGTCGGCGGGCTGATCGGCAACCTGTTTGCCGGAACCAATCCGGCGCTCGGCAATGTCACACCCTTCGCCAAGGGTGGGGTGATCGCGACGCCGAGCTACTTTCCGCTGGGCTCATCCCCTCCTGTCGGCCTGGCGGGGGAAGCGGGGCCGGAGGCGATCATGCCTCTGGCCCGCGGCCCCGACGGCCGGCTGGGCGTCGCCGGTGGCGGCGGCGCGGTGAATGTGACGTTCAACGTGACCGCGACCGACGCGCGCAGCTTTGCCGCGAGCGAGGCGGAGATCAGCGCGATGCTGTTGCGGGCGGTGAGGCGCGGGACGCGCAGCGCTTGATGGGCTGAGCGCGCTTCAAGAACTCGATCGTCACCCTCGGGCTTGACCCGAGGGCACTACACTTCCCGAACCCAGAGCAAGTGAAGAGCCCTGGGGTCAAGCCCGAGGGTGACGGCCGGCGGGTAGGGCAGGCTGCGGATCAGTTTCCCAATTCTGAGGAGTAAACCATGGCCTTTCACGCAGTGCGGTTTCCGCTCGATGTCGCCCTTGGCTCCCGCGGTGGGCCGGAGCGCCGGACAGACGTGGTCACGCTGGCCTCGGGGCGCGAGCAGCGCAATGGGCGCTGGCAGCACTCGCGGCGGCGCTACAATGCCGGCTATGGCGTGAAATCGCGGGCCGACATGGCTGATGTGCTGGCGTTTTTCGAGGAGCGTCGCGGACGACTGCATGGCTTTCTCTGGCGCGACGGGCTGGATTATTCCAGCGGCGGCCCGGTGCCGACTGCCCTCGACCAGCCCATCGGGACCGGCAATGGCAGCCGCACGGGCTTCCAGCTGACCAAGCGCTATGGCGCCAGCTTCGATCCGTATTTCCGGCCGATCACGCGGCCGGTTGCGGGCAGCGTGAAAGTGGCGGTTGCGGGCGTCGAACAGGTGAGTGGCTGGAGCGTCGATGTCGCCACGGGCGTGGTCGGCTTCACGGTCCCGCCGGCCAATGGTGCCGCGCTGACGGCCGGGTTCCTGTTCGACGTGCCTGTCCGTTTCGATACCGACCGGCTCGATGTGGAGCTCAGCAGCTTCGATGGGGCCGAGGCGCCCAGCATTCCGTTGGTGGAGATCATCCCATGAGGGTGCTCGATATCGGGCTGGCGGCGCATCTGGCGCAGAGCGAGACGACGCTGGCGACGTGCTGGAAGCTGGTGCGCGGCGATGGCGTCGTGTTGGGCTTTACCGACCATGACGGGGTGCTGAGCTTTGGTGGCACCGATTTCGTGCCGGCGCATGGCCTCGACGGGGGCGAGGTGCCGGCGCGGCTGGGGGCGCAGGTGGAGACGTCGGAGGTGCTGGGCGTGCTCAGCGCCGACGATATCACCGAGGATGACATCCTGCTCGGGCGCTATGACGGCGCCGTGGTCGAGACCTGGCGCGTCAACTGGGCCGATGTGAGCCAGCGCGTAAGGCTGCGCAGCGACACGATCGGCGAGATTGTGCGCGAGGATGGGGTGTTCCGGGCGGAGCTGCGCTCGGCGCAGCAGGGGCTCAATGCGACGCTTGGGCGGATTTATCAGGGCCTGTGCGATGCGGTGGTGGGGGATGCGCGCTGTGGGGTGAACCTGACGGGGCCGGAGTTCCTGGGATTTGCCACGGTAACGGCGCTCGAAGACGACCACCGCATCGTGGTCACCGGCCTCGGCGGGTTCGCCGAGGGCTGGTTCGGCTTCGGTTCGGCGCTGTGGACGGATGGGCGGCGCGTCGGGCTGCGCGACGGCGTGGTGACGCATCAGCGCATGGCTGCCGGCGACGTGCTGGCCTTTGGCGTTGCCGTGGGCGACTGGGTCGTGCTGGGCGATACGCTCGAGGTGACTGCCGGTTGCGACCGGCGGTTTGCCACCTGCCGCGAGAAGTTCGCCAATGCCGTCAATTTCCGCGGCTTTCCGCATATTCCGGGCAGCGATTTCGTGTTGCGCCATCCGCGCAATGGCGATGCGCTGGATGGGCGGGCGGTGGTGAAGTGAGCGACGCGGTCGTTGCGGCGGCGCGCGAGTTTCTCGGCACGCCCTATCGGCACCAGGCGTCGTTGGCGGGCGCGGGCTGCGATTGCCTGGGCCTGCTGCGCGGGGTGTGGCGGGCGCTCTATGGGGGCGAGCCGATGGTGGTGCCTCCCTATCGCGCCGATATGCGCGACCCCGGCAATGCCGGGGCCCTGCGCCGGGCCGCGGAGACGCTGCTGGTTGCCGAACACGGTCCGCTGGCGGCGGGGCAGGTGGTGCTGTTCCGTTTGGGCGGCATGGCAGAGCCCAAGCATTGCGGAATTTTGCTGAGCGATACGCGCTTCATCCATGCGCAGGAGAGGCTTGGCGTGGTCGAGGCGGATTTGACCGAGCCCTGGGCGCGGCGGGTGAGCGGGCGTTTTGTGTTTCCGGAGAGGAATTGAGGCATGGCCACACTTGCTCTGTCCCTGGCCGGGCAGTTTGTCGGCGGCTTCGTGGGCGGGCCTCTCGGCGCGACCATCGGGCGGGCGCTCGGGGCACTCGCGGGGAGCGCCGTGGATGGGCTGCTGTTTGGCGACAAGCCGGAGCGCGCGGGCAGTGATATAAGGCTGCAGGGCTCGAGCGAGGGCGGCGCGGTGCCGCGGCTTTATGGCTGGAGCAGGCTTTCCGGAAATATCATCTGGGCGCGTGAACTCGAGCTGCTCGGTGGCGAGAATGCCGGAGCCAAAGGCTTCGGGCTCGGCAAGGACGAGGACGTGGTCGGCGCCAGCTTTGCGGTGGCCTTCTGCGAGGGCGAGGTGCACCGGCTGGGCCGCATCTGGGCCGACGGACAACTGCTCGATACGGCCGGGCTGACAGTGCGCTTTTATCGCGGCACCGAGGACCAGCTGCCTGACGGGCTGATCGCGGCAACGCAGGGCGGGGTGGCGCCAGCATATCGGGGACTGTGCTATCTCGTGGTCGAGCAATTGCCGCTCAACCGCTTCGGCAACCGCATTCCCCATCTCAGCGTCGAACTGTGCCGCGTGGTGGGTCATCTGGAGCCTGATATCAGGGCCGTGACTGTGATCCCGGGGGCGACCGAGTTCGGATACGACCCCGTGCCGCGGGTGCGGATTGCCGGTCGTGGGCACACCGAGGCCGAGAATACCCATCTGTCGGCATCGGTAAGCGACTGGACGGCATCGATCGACGAGCTGGTGGCGCTCTGCCCCAACCTCGAGCTTGTGGCCCTGGTCGTGGCTTGGTTTGGCAACGACCTGCGCTGCGGCCACTGCAGCATCGGGCCGCGGGTCGAGGCTGCCGAGCGCGTGGTGCAGGGCACAGAGTGGAGCGTGATGGGGCTCGGCCGGGGCGATGTGCCGGTCGTGTCCAGCCATGGCGGTGGCGCGGCCTATGGCGGCACGCCGAGCGACGCGTCGGTGCTGGCGGCCATCGCCGACCTCAAGGCGCGCGGACTCAAGGTGACGCTCTATCCGATGGTGATGATGGACATTCCTGCCGGCAACGGACTGCCGGATCCCCATGGTGCCGCCGAGCAGTCGGCCTATCCCTGGCGCGGGCGGATCACCTGCCATCCAGCGCCGGGGCGGGCGGGTGCTCCCGACCAGACGGCGGCCGCGGCGGCACAGGTGGCGGCGTTCGCGGCGAGCTATCGGCAGATGGTGCTGCACTATGCCGGGCTGGCAGTGGCGGCTGGAGGGGTCGATACCTTGATTATCGGCTCTGAGATGCGCGGCCTGACGACGGTCCGTGGCCTGGGCAACAGCTTTCCGTTCGTATCGGCGCTTGTCGCGCTGGCCGCCGATGCGCGGGCGGTGGTGGGACCGGAAACGGTCCTGACCTATGCGGCCGATTGGAGCGAATATTCGGGCTACCAACCGGGCGGCGGCGAGAAGTTCTTCCACCTCGACCCGCTCTGGGCTTCACCCCATATCGATGCGGTTGGCATCGACAACTACATGCCGCTGGCTGACTGGCGCGACGGGCACGGGCACCTGGACGCGGCATTGTCGGCTGACGGCTATGACCTCGCCTATCTCAAGGGCAATATTGCCGGCGGGGAGGGGTACGACTGGTTCTACGCCAGCGATGCCGATCGGCAGGCACAGGCGCGGACGCCGATCACCGATGGGGCGCATGGCGAACCGTGGGTGTGGCGGTTCAAGGATATCAGGAACTGGTGGAGCCACGCTCATCACGACCGGCCGGGCGGGGTACGCAATGCGAGCCCGACGGCGTGGGTGCCGGGTTCCAAGCCTGTGCTGTTCACCGAACTGGGCTGCGGCGCGGTCGACAAGGGCGCCAACCAGCCCAACATCTTTGGCGACGCCAAGAGCGCCGAAGATGGTCGGCCGTATTTCTCGAGCGGACTGCCCGATCCACTGATCCAGCGGCAGGTGTTGCGCGCGCATCAGGCCTGGTGGCGCGATCCGGTCAACAATCCGGCTGGCATGGTCGATGTGGACCGGATGTATCTCTGGACCTGGGACGCGCGGCCCTATCCCGCCTTTCCTGGCCTGACAGAGGTGTGGGCCGATGGCCCGAACCACCGCAATGGCCATTGGCTGACCGGGCGGCTGGGCGGCCTGGCGAGCGACGAACTGGCCGCGGCGATCGCCAGGGATCATGGCGTGGCGCTGACCGCCGAACCCGCGCCTCCATGGGTGGGTGGGGTGGTGCTGGGCCAGGCCACCACGGCGCGCGAGGCGCTGGAGCCCTTGATTGCCGCGAGTGGTCTCAGCCTGCGCAATCATAATGCCGGACTGCATCTGGGCCTCGCTCGGCGCGGCGAAGCCGTGATGATCCAGGCCGATGGACTGGCCCAGGAGGAGGGTGCCACGCTGTCGCGGCGGCGCGTTGATCCGGCGGAGGCGCCGGGCCGGCTGGCGCTGACCTATCTCGATCGGGAGCGGGACTACCTGACGGGCACGGTGACGGCGCTGAGCCGCGCCGAGGGACCCTTGGCGGGTGAGGCCAGCGGCATGACGCTGGATGCCTCCGGGGCAAGACTGGCTGCCGAGCGGATGCTGGATACCCGCAACGGGCGACGCGAAACGATCGAGTTCAGCCTGCCGCCGACGGCGTTGGCGCTGGAACCGGGCGACCTTGTCCAGATCGATGGCCTTGCCGAGGGGCCGTTCGAAATCAGCGAAATCCGCGATGGTTTGGCGCGACGCGTCACCGCGCGGACGCTGCCATCCGGCACGGCAGTTGCGACCGGCATCGATCGGCCGATTTCCATGAGTGGCGGCCCTGCCGCGCGGTCTCTGCCGTATGTGGAAGTCGCGCACCTGCCGCCTTTGCCGGCCGATCCAGCGCATTCGAGAATAGCTTTCGTTGCTTATGCGCAGCCCTGGCCAGGCAGCGTCCAAATGGTGGATGAGGCGTCGGGGGCGCTGGTTGCGAACCTGCCGCGGCGCGGGACACTGGGGGCCCTGGCGGCGCCGATGCCGACAGGCCCCAATGCCGTTTGGGACAAGGGCGGCGTCGTCGAAGTGAACCTCCTGGCGGGGCACCTGAGTTCGGCGGAAACCATGGCGGTGCTCTCGGGCTGCAATCGGCTGGCTATCCAGGCCGATGGCGGCGACTGGGAAATCGTCGGCTTTGCTCAGGCCAACCTGGTGTCTCCCGGGCGCTATCGGCTGACCCGCCTGCTGCGCGGCCTGGATGGGACGCAGGTTTCCACGGCGGCCATCGGAAATTCCGTCATCGTCATCGATGCGCGGGCCACGACGCTGCCGGTCGAGCCGAGCTGGCTCGGGGAGACCAGGGACTTTCGCGTCTATGCAGGCGCAGCTGACATCGAAGGCGTGCCCATGACTGTTGCGACCGCGGTGAAACCGGCTTTGCCATTGGCACCGGTCCATCTGCGCGCCGTGCGCACCAGCGGTGGCGACATTGGCTTGCGCTGGGTGCGGCGGAGCCGCGCCGATGGCGACGGATGGGGCGCGGCGGAGAGCCCCCTCGAACACGTGCCAGAGCGCTACCGGCTGACGATTTTCGACGGCAGCTCGGTCGTCCGGACGATCGAGGTCGGCGCGCCGGCGGCGGTCTATGCCAGCAGTGAGCAGCTTGCCGATTTCGGCGCACCGCCCGGCGCCTTTGTCTTCACGGTCGCGCAGATGAGCCCGGTGCTGGGCGCCGGGCACACCGCACAGGGAGAATTTCATGACTAGGAGCCGGTTCGACATCTGCCTCGATGAGGTGTTGCGGCATGAGGGCGGCTATGCCGATCACCCGTCCGACCCCGGCGGCGCCACCAATCTGGGCATCACCCACAAAACCCTGGCGCGTTGGCGACGGATTTCGCCGTGGTGGAAGCTGCCCAAAAGCGCGGTGATGGAGTTGCAGCGCAGCGAAGCGGCAAAGATCTATCGCGCCAGCTATTGGGACCGCGTTCACGCCGGGCAATTGCCGTACGGACTCGACCTGGCGCTGTTCGATTTTGCCGTCAATTCCGGGCCGGATCGGGCGATCCGCACCCTGCAGGCCGAACTCGGTGTGGCGACGGACGGACAGGTCGGGCCGCTGACGCTCGACGCTATCGATGCCTACGCTGATCGCAAGGGGCTCGGTACCTTGATCGGCGCCTTCTGCGACCGGCGGCTCGCCTTCCTCCATCGCCTGCCGACCTTTGCCACCTTCGGCAGGGGCTGGACCGCGCGCGTCGCGGCCGTGCGCAAGGCGGCCATCGCGTCCGCCGGCACCACGGCAAACCCTCAAACCAAAATTTCCCAATGGAGACTGCTCATGGATATGCTCAACGGCTACAAGACCTACCTCGTCGCTGCCTTCATGCTGTTGGCTGGCGTGGCGCAAGTGCTCGGCATCGACCTACCGGCGCTCGATGGTGGCTCGGCTGGTCACCTGATCATGGAAGCGCTGGCGGTATTGTTCCTGCGCAAGGGGCTGAAGGCGGATATCGAGCGGGCGTGAGGTGCTTGCCAAGGGCAGGAGGCTAACTCATATTCCCAGGGGCATAACAAAGGGAGTGATGCATGATCAAGCGCATGTTCAGCGTCACCGCTCATTGGGATGACGAGGCGAAGGTTTTCTACTCGGACAGCGACATTGTCGGCCTCCACATCGAGGCTGAAACCATCGAGGAATTCGAATCGGTGATGATGGAGGTTGCCCCCGGATTGGTCATCGCCAATCACGTGAGCAAGGCTGAATGGGAGTCCTCCGCTCCGGAAGACCTCATCCCGGCCATCCTTTGGCAGCGGCCAACGGGCAAGGCAGCCTGAATAGGTCGACGGCTACTATTCAGCCGTCGTCAAAGTATTGCGAGCCCATGGCTTTCACTACGTGAACAATGCCAAAGGGTTCCATGAAAGGTGGACGAATGCGCAGGGCACAACCCTGATCGTGCCACGCAATTTGATGAGCCGGCACACAGCGAATTCCATTCTGCGCGATGCCGGCAGCAAAACGAAATTGTAAGATTTGGCCGGCTTTGCCTCATTCATGTCCCATTCAGCAACAGCGCCCTATGGTGCCGGCATGAAAACCTTGACCTCAAAATTGTTTGCGCCGGTGACCGTCGCGCTGGCCATCGGGCTGGCGGGCATTGCGCCGGCCCATGCCCAGGCCTGTCTTGATAACCGCCAGATCCAGGAAGCGGTGTCGTCGGGCCAGATCATGTCGCTTGCCGATGTGCTGGCTTCGGCCGGCATCGATGGCAGCGCCGAAATCCTTTCCGTTCAGGTATGTGACGAAGGCGGTGGCCTGGTCTATATTATCGGCGTACTGACGCCGGACGGGGATGCACAGAACCTTGTCTTGAGCGCGCAGTAAGACGCACCGGGGGCCAGCATGCGTATTCTTGTTGTCGAAGACGATACCAATCTCAACCGGCAGCTCAAGGAAGCGCTGACAGAGGCGGGCTATGCCGTCGATGTCGCCTTCGACGGCGAAGAGGGCCATTTCCTCGGCGATACCGAACCCTATGATGCCATCGTGCTCGATATCGGCCTGCCGCAGATGGACGGGCTCAGCGTGCTCGAGGAATGGCGCCGTGCCGGCCGGACCACGCCGGTGCTGCTGCTGACGGCGCGCGACCGCTGGAGCGACAAGGTGCAGGGCATCGATGCCGGTGCCGACGACTATGTCGCCAAGCCATTCCACATGGAAGAAGTGCTGGCCCGCATCCGCGCCCTGGTACGGCGCGCCGCAGGCCTGGCATCCAACGAGATCGTCGCCGGTTCGGTCCGGCTCGATGCCCGCTCGGGCAAGGTGACGGTCGATGGCCAGTCGGTCAAGCTCACCAGCCACGAACTGCGGCTCTTGAGCTATCTCATGCACCACAAGGGCAAGGTCATTTCGCGCACCGAGCTGACCGAGCACCTCTATGACCAGGATTTCGACCGCGACAGCAACACGATCGAAGTGTTCGTCGGCCGCCTGCGCAAGAAGCTGCCCGATGACTGCATCCAGACGGTGCGCGGGTTGGGCTATCAGATAGCGGAAGACTAGGATGGGTCGATATTTGGATGAGGCCGGCCTGCAAGCGCCGGTTTTCTCCGCTTCCGGTGCTCACGTATGTTTACATACGCTGCGCGCCGGTTCTCAAAAACCGACCCTTTCGGCTCGCCCTGATCCAAATCTCGACCCATCCTTGGTGCCCCGTTGAGAAAAGGCTCGATTGCAGCTTCGCTGTTCTGGCTCTCTGCCGGCTGGCTGGTCGTGGCGCTGGTGGCGACCGGGTTCCTGTTGACCGATCTCTATTCACGCGCGCTCGACCGATCCCTGTCCGATACGCTCGACTTCCACCTCGAGACCCTGGCCGGCGACCTGCTCGAGGCCGGCGATCCATCAAGCCCTGACATCGTGCTCAGCGACCCCCGCTTCGAGCGGCCGCGCTCGGGCTGGTACTGGGCCATTCGCGACGCCGACGGCAAGCTCTATAATCTCTCCACCTCCGTGGTCGGCATTGGCTTGCCGGTCATCAGCGGCGCATTCAGTGGCGGGCGTCGCACGGCCATCCTCGACGATGCGTTCGGCACCCGGATGCGCGTGGTCGAGCGCTCCGTTACCCTGGCGCCCAATACCTACCAGATCGTGGTCACGGGCAATCTGAGCGAGATCCTCGACCTAGTGGGCAATTTCCGCGGCCAGGCCTTTATCGTCCTGGGTGCGGTGGGTGTGATGCTGGCTATCATGAGCGCCATTGTGGCGCGCTTCGCCATGCGGCCGATAGATCGGCTCAGCGCCGCCGTCGAACGCGTGCGCGAGGGTGACAGCGTGACCGTGACCGGCACCTATCCGCGCGAAATCGCGCCGCTGGCCGAAGAGGTGAACGAGTTGCTGCGCTCCAACGCGCAGATCATCGAGCGCGCGCGCAACCAGGTTGGCAACCTGGCGCATGGCCTCAAGACGCCCATCGCCGTGCTGCGCAACGAGGCGGCCAACAAGAAGGGGGCATTGGCCGACGTCGTGGTCTCGGAAACCGAGAAGATGAGCACGATGGTGGCCACCTATCTCGAGCGCGCCCGGCTGGCCGCGCGCACGTCGGTGGTGGGCAAGAAGGCCGACGCAACCATGATCATGCTTCGGCTGACCCGGGTGATGCGCAAGATCAATCCCGATTGTACCATTGCCTTCCAGCGCCCGGATGCATCGCTGCCCTGGTTCAGGGGGGACGAGGCCGATCTCGAGGAAATGGCGGGCAACCTGCTCGACAATGCCTGCAAATGGTCCAAGGGGCAGGTGGGCGTGCGGCTCGATGCCGAGCGCAGCAATACCGGCACCATGCTGTTGATTCGGATCGATGATAATGGTCCGGGGCTGAGCGAAGCCGATGTGGAGAAAGTGTTGCGCCGCGGTGTCAGGCTGGACGAGAAAACGCCTGGCAGCGGACTGGGGCTCGATATCGTCAAGGAACTGGTGGATGTGTATGGCGGCAGCCTGGCGCTGAAACGCTCCGCGCTGGGCGGCCTGCTGGTGGAATTGCGGTTGCCGACGGCGCGCCTGGGCGCCATGGCCAGGCCCAACGCGGCCTGACGCACTTTTGCCGCAATACGACAACAAGAGCCTCTGACCGACCACGAGATTGCACCCATGAACCGCTTTGCCCTGATCGCCGCTCCGCTGCTCGCCCTGACCCTGGCTGGTTGCGCCAGCACTGGCCCCACCCAAGTGGTGCAGGCCCCGGTCGTGGCGGCGCCCGTTACGCCGCAGCCGCTGGTGGCGAGCCCTGCCCAGACGACGCAGCAGGCACTGCTGACGACCAGCGTCTCCAATGGTTTCGTCGATCCGGCAGCGCTGGCGCTGATGACGGCGAAGGATTCTGCCGAGGCCAACAGCGCCCAGTTCTACGCCTTGCAGTTCGGCCGCCCCGGCGCACCGCGCCAGTGGGCCGGCGACAAGGGCACGACCGGCACCGTGGCGGTCGGCCCCTATGTCCGGGTCAACAATCTGGACTGCCGCGACTTCACCCACACCGTCAAGGCCGGTGGCAAGGACTACGTGAAGAAGGGCACTGCCTGCCGCGAGCAGAACGGCAACTGGGCCGTGGTGCAGGGCGCCGCCTGACACAGTTCGAGCAGCGGCTGGTAAGGATTGTTTACCAACGCGCTATAGTGTCGGTTAGCCAAGCTTTCCGTACCCGCAGCGCTGATGTCTCAAGCCGCCAAACAAACTGAAATGCCCGTCTCGACGGTCGCCCGCCGGGCTGTGCGTGTCGCAGCTCGGCCGTTTGCGGGCCTGATCGACGTGATCCTGGTGCAGGATCCGGTGCCATTTCCGTTTGCCGGCTCCGTGGCCCGCAAATATGCGGACGCCATCTGGACCTGGGTCTATCGCGATCTCTGCCCCGACCTGATTTCGGCCGACGGTGTCGCCAACGGCAATTTCGTGGCCACCGACCTCGAAGTGGTGCTACCCGAAGTGCTGGCGCGCGTGAAGGCAGCGCTGGCCGTGGTCGCCCAGGACCCCGAGAAGGATCAGCGGCTGCGCTCGGCGCTCGGCAGCCACGAAGCCCGCGATGCCATTCCAGTCATCGTGTCCGCGCTGCGCAACCGGGCCCTTCTGGCCAAGGCCCAGGCCTTCGGCAAGGCTATCAACACCATCACCGACGAGGCGGCGCTGGGCGTCGCCCTCCAGTCTATGCCCCTCCAGGACCCGCCGCTCGCCGCGCTGCTGTTCCACGCGGCCATCGGACAGGTCGCCAATCCGACACGGCTGATCACCACCCTCATTCGCCTGGCCGGGAACGCCACCGAGGCCTCGATGATCCGCATGGGCTTCACGCCCGTGATCGACGCCATCCTGGCGCATGCGCAGAACCAGTTGCATGTGCTGCAGCCGATGGGCGCCTTTGCCGATATCGACCTGGTCTGCCGCAGCCTCGATCGCTTCCACCGGCTGGTGCGTTCGCTGACGGGCTATATCGAGTTTGCCCGCGGCAGCCGCTGGGCCACGGTGTTGGCCGGGGTGACAAAGCAGGCCTCGGACCGCATCGAGCCCCGCCTGCGCGACGTCGTCTCCGACCTCAACCAAGCCTTGCGCCGGGGCCGCGAGGGCAGTGACCGGCTCGACGACGACCGCATCCTGGCGGCCATCAACGGCGTCTACCTGCTCAGCACCATACGCGAATGCCGCGACTCGCTGGCGCTCAACGCCCTGTTCGAGCAGGCCTGGAGCCAGACCGGGCAAGCGCTGGAAATGCACCTGCAGCGCAACCTAGACCTGATCCGCCAGTACCCAGCCGATCCGGTCATCGGCGCGCGGCTCGATGCGGGCATCAAGATGGCCGAGGTGCGCTTCAACCCCGAATATGCCGAAACCCTGCGGCGGGCCCGCGCTTCCGCCGAGCGCCGCAACTAGGCGTTTGCCGACCCGCCCTCGCGATAGGGCGCGGCCAGCGTGATGCCGACGGCGCGACCCGGCTCGCGCACGCTCGCAGACTGGCCATGCTGGCCGGCAACCAGGGCGACGGCCTTTCCATCGACGATCCGCACCACCACGCCAATCGCCTTGAGCGGGTCGGTTTCATCGGCATCGCGATAGATAAGGGCGCCGACATCGAGCGCCCGCGCTTCTTTCGGGGCCACGAGCCACAGGCTGGCACCATCGTAACGGCCCTCGAGATAGGGTGGGGGCATGGCAAGCGCCTGCGACGGCTGCGGGTCATTGCCGCCGGCCTCGATGACGACCATGGCCACCCGCTCCTGCGCCACGATGCCGGCGCTGGCCGCCGGAATGGCGCCGAGCTGCACGCCGGCGGCGATATCGGCAATGTCGAGCGGCTGCGGCGTGTCGGCGAGCGACCAGCCCGGCAGCGCCGGGGCGAAGGGAAGCCAGGAGGGCCAGCGGGACGCCTTGAGGCGCGGTCGTTCGATATGACGCCAGCCGCCATCGAGATAGGAGGGCGGCGCCACCTCGTCGGGGACCTCCCCGATCGGGGCAGGCGCATCCGGCGTTTCGTAGATCGGGTCGATCAGGCGCTCTTCGACGACCCGACGCTGACGACCGAGCAGGGCGTCGACCGCATCACCGCCGCTCTCGACACAGGCGCCGCGGCTGAACCAGCCAGCCGCGCTGCCGGCCAACGCGATGCCGGCTGGCCCGGAGCGGGGTTCAAGACGAGCACGCGCGGCGTTCCAGGCGCTTTGTCCTCCTGCCATGTGCCAGAGCGTCAGGTCAGGCTGCCAGCCGCCGCAAAGCACCAGCCGGTCGACCGAAATGGCCGGTTCCGACCGCTGAAAGGCCCCGAGTGCCACCAGCGGCGTCGCGACGAGTCCGCGGCCCTTGGAGGCGGAGGCGGCCGAGGCAACCAGTGTTCCGGCGGCCAGGGTGATGCCATAGGCCTTGGAGAACTCAATGAACCGGGACTGCGGATTTGGCCGCGAGTCGATGATACGCGGCACGGTAATGCCGGCATCGTTCGCCAGCATGGCGAGCCGGTAGGCAGGGCTGCTGCTGGTCGCTACCAAGGCCGAACTGCCGGCCCACACACCGTAGCGATGCGCCAGCTCGAACGCCTCCAGCGCGCCAATCGTCCCGGGCAGCCGGTTGCCAGGAAATATCGGCAGCCGCTCGAACGATCCGGTAGCAAGGACGATATGGGGCGCCTTGATCTCGACGACGCGACCGGTCGGCGTATCGTCGATCATCTCCACCTGATGCAGCCGCACCACGCCCGGTCGCAACGCGAATGCTTCCGCATTGGTAAGGACGGTGATTGCTTCTGCGTTGGTGACCGCGGTGGCGAGGCGGTCGATCTGTTCATCGGGCGTCTGCTCGCCTTCCAGCGTACCGAACAGCCGCGAATTGCCGCCGAGCATCGGCGTGGCCTCGATCAACACCACGCGCAGGCCCCGCTTGGCTGCGGCCAGGGCGGACGAGAGGCCTGCCACGCCCCCGCCCACGACCACAAGATCGGCCGCTGGCCCCGCCTCGGCGGGGCTGCCGATCCATGGCCGAGCCAGGGCGTCGCCGCGATCGAGGTCAATGTTGAGCGAGCGGCCGCGGCGCATGAGCCGCAGCAGTGGGTTGCGCTGCAGCTTGCGCGCCGTGGAGATGTAGTCGGCGCCGTCGGTGGCCGGCGTCCGCTCCATCGGCAGTGTACGCTGGTGGTCGGCGGCGAGGGCAGCAAAGCTGATGGTCGGCGCGTGACGCTGCGACAATGCCAGAGCAGTGCCGTTGTGCTCGCCGATCGTGTCGAGGCCAGACGCCAGCACCGCGCTCAGCACCGTGTCGCCTGCAAGGCCGGATATCAAACGGCCATCCAGTCTAAACTTAAGGGGCCGACCGCGATCGATGGCGCTGCCATGAAATTGATGCGGCCGGTCGACGCCTATGCGGTTGGGTTGATCCTTCATGCCGCCGCCCCGAAATCGGCAACCGGAGAGGAAGCGGCATTGCGATTTACCAGGCGCGCGCCAAGCCAGGCGCTCTCCGCCGGGGTGGCCTTGCCGCATAGCCAGCGGGCAATGGCTGGGGCGAGGAACGCGCCGTTTGGACCCAGGCCTGCCAGCACGTCCGGGCCGGTGCCGCCCAGGCGACCCACGGCCGGCGCAAAGTCGCTCGTCACCAGGGTTTGGTAGCTGGACTGCCCCGCCTGGCGAAACTGCCTTTCCTTGTCGAGCAGTATGCCCAAAGCCGCGGCAAATGGATCGATCGCGCCCGGCCCCATGGCCGCAACGCCCCGCCGTGTCTGCTGCTGCACAAGGGTAAGACCCGTTTCGAGCTGGTGCATGACGGGCGCGGCGATGGGCCGGGTGGGCTCGGTCTGGATCGTGCTGGCAACGCGCGGGACCAGCAGCGCGGGCCACCGCGCGGCGGGCACATGGGCCAGGATTGCCGGATCGTCGGCCAGTATGGTCTGGGCGATTTCAACGCGATCCTCGCCCGAGACGAGCTCGGCGCTACCGTCGTCACGGACGGTGAGCACCTCTTCGTCGCGCAACCGCCGTACCCCTTGCTGGTCCAGCCACCTGTCGAGGGCCACTTCGAGGCTTGGTCGGTGCAGCAGAACCGCGTCTCGCAACATCAAGCCGTCCCGCCCGGCGCCAATCGTCTTGGCATGCAGCCGCTCGGCCGCGTGGCCAAAGGCCACTGCCATGTGCCGGATGTGGGCCAGGGCTTCCCGACCGGCCGCGGCCTCGCTGAACAGAATGGGATCGACCCGCGACCATGCCCTTCGACCACCCAAACGCGTGATCAGCTTGAGGGTTTCTGGCAGGCCCGCCTTGAGGAGCGACCAGGTCTCCGGGCGCGTGATCGGCGCGACGGACAGGTCCAGACCGCGTGGCAGACGATAACTCGACTGGCTCTCGCCGGAAAACACGACGCTCTTGCCGTGCACGGAGGCCAGCAGCCCGGCGACCAACCGGGCTGTCGGGGTCGATCCGACGATGGCGAAGTCGATGCGGGCTTCGTTCATGCCACAATGCTTGCCGATGCAGGCGTTGGCATCGGCTCGTCTGCCTGTGGCAATGCGTCCGCCCCACGATCGCGTGTTTTGGTGGTTTTTCCGCGCAGTGGGCTTATAGATGACGCCGTCCTGCCATGCGTCGGCGGGCAGAGCCTTTCGCCATCCGAGCCATAGTGATGGCTGGCTCTAGGTTTTGTTGTCGCAAGGTTATCAGCGAAAAGCCGGTTTGCACCTTTTCGCGCCTTGCCTGAGCGTCCAGGGGCCATGCTTTTCTGGTTGATCGCCATCGCCGTTACCGCCATTGCCTGCGCTGCACTCTACTACGCAGCCGGCTGGCGCGTGGTCAACGCAGACACGCCTGAATCGGACGATGCCAACAGCCATTTTCGCCTCGTTCTGGCGGGGATCGACGCCGATCTGGCTGCCGGCAAGCTCGGGGAGAGCGAGGCGACAGCGGCCAAGGGCGAGCTTGCCCGGGAAATCCTGCGTCTCAAGGCCGAGAGCGGCCATGTCGCGCCTGCCGGGCCTGGTTTCGGACGCGGCCCCTTGCTTGGCGGACTGCTGCTTGTCGGACTGTTGGCCTTCGCCGTCTATGGTTGGCTCGGCAAGCCCGACCTGCCCAGCCAGCCCCTCAGCGGCAGGGCCGATGTCGCGGCGCAGCAACTTGACCTCGACACCGCCATTGCGCGGATCGAGGAGCAGCTCGCGGCCACGCCGGATGACCTGCGCGGTTGGACGGTCATCGCGCCGGCCTATGTTGAGCAGGCGCGCTATGCCGACGCCATACGCGCCTATCGCCGTGTCATCGAGCTTGGCGGGGCGACCCCGGACCTACAGACGAGCCTCGCCGAAGCCCTGCTGCTGGAAGGCCAGGATACCGACATCGGCGAAGCTACGACGCTGCTGCAGGCGGCCGCTGCGGCGGACCCAAGCCATGTGATGTCACGGCTCTATCTCGCCTCCGTGCTGACGGGGGCGGAGCGATATGCCGAAGCCGTTCCGGTATGGACGCAGGTCCTGGCTCTGGCCAAGGGCGACGAGCCGTGGCTGGCCAGCGCGCAGCAGGGATTGGCTGTGGCGCAGAATGGCGGGGTGGCGTCGACCAACGACCAGGAGGCCGAGATGATCGGCCAGATGGTCAGCGGGCTCGCCGAGCGCCTGGCGGCCAGCGGCGGTACGATCGAGGAATGGACCCAACTGGTGCGCGCCTATCTCGTGCTTGGCGACACCGAGCGCGCCCAGGCAGCCTTTGACGATGCCGTTGCCGCCTATCCACAGGCGTTTGACCGCGGCGACCTCGACACCTTGGCGCTCGGCGCCGGCCTCACCATCAATGGAGCCCAGCCATGACCACCGACACCATCGTCCGCAAGAAGGGCTGGTCGCGCAAACAGAAGCGGCTTGCGGTCATCGCGGGCCTGGCCGTGGTGGTGGCGCTGGCCACGACGCTGGTGCTGGTAGCGCTGCGCGACCAGATCGTGTTCTTCTATTCACCCTCCGACGTTGTGGCGCGCGAGGTTTCCGCGGGCACGCCGATCCGCCTCGGCGGCCTGGTCAAGGAGGGCTCCTGGGTTCGCGAGGGGCAGGACAACAGCTTCACCGTGACCGATGGCGCTACCGACATTGCGGCCCGCTATACTGGCATTCTGCCCGACCTGTTCCGCGAAGGGCAGGGCGTGGTCGCAGAGGGGAGCCTGGGGCCGGATGGTTCGTTTGTGGCCACCAATGTCCTGGCCAAGCACGACGAGAACTACATTCCCAAAGAAGTCGTCGACGCGCTGAAAGCCAGCGGCGAATGGCGGCCGGAGGGTGGGGAGTGATCTTGCTTTCGTGCGGAACCGACCCCCACCCTCATTCCCTCCCCACAAGGGGGAGGGAAGCCTGCTCAGTGTTTGCCGGGTTATCGTGGGCACCAGTGGTGCAGTCGTCTCCCTCCCCCTTGTGGGGAGGGATCAAGGATGAGGGTGATGCCGCCGCAGTCACGAATGTCGAGGCTGCCGGTCCATGAGCATCGAACTCGGTCACTTCGCCCTCATCCTCGCCTTTGCAGTTGCCACCCTGTCCGCGATCGGCGGCTTTGTATTCTGGCGGTCGGGCCAGCGCATCGCACTGGTGCTGAGCCAGGGGGCGATCCTCCAGTTCATCCTGGTCGCAGTGGCCTTTGCTGCGCTGATCCAGGCCTTCGTCACCTCCGATTTCAGCCTCTTGCTGGCGGCCAGCCATTCGCATTCGCTCAAGCCGCTGATTTTCAAGATCTCCGGTGTCTGGGGCAATCACGAGGGCTCGATGGTCCTCTGGATTTCCATCCTGGTCGCCTTCGGCGCCATGGTCGCAGCGTTCGGACGCCGGCTGCCCAGCGATCTGCTGACGCTGGTGCTGGCAACGCAGAGCCTGCTGACCGCGGCCTTCGCCGGCTTCACCATCTTCACGTCCACCCCCTTCGCCCGGCTGATCCCCGCGCCATTGGAAGGCAATGACCTAAACCCGGTGCTGCAGGATATCGGCCTCGCGATCCACCCGCCGCTGCTCTATGCCGGCTATGTGGGATTTTCGATCTGCTTCTCCTTCGCAGTCGCCGCGCTGGTATCTGGCCGCATCGACCAGGCCTGGGCGCGCTGGGTGCGCCCCTGGGCGGTACTGAGCTGGACTTTCCTCACCCTGGGCATCGCCATGGGCTCTTACTGGGCCTATTACGAGCTCGGCTGGGGCGGCTGGTGGTTCTGGGACCCGGTTGAAAATGCCAGCTTCATGCCCTGGCTGGCGGGCACCGCACTGCTGCATTCGGCGCTGGTGATGGAAAAGCGCAACGCGCTCAAGATCTGGACGATCTTCCTGTCGATCATCACCTTTTCCCTGTCGCTTCTCGGCACGTTCCTCGTGCGCTCGGGCATCCTGACCTCGGTCCATACCTTTGCCAGCGATCCGACCCGCGGCCTGGTCATCCTGACGCTGCTGGCGCTGGTCATCGGGGGGGCATTCGCGCTCTTTGCCTTTCGCGCGGCGTCGCTGCGGCAGGGCGGGCTGTTCGCTCCGGTGAGCCGCGAGGGCGCGTTGATCCTCAACAACCTGTTCCTGGCAACGGCGGTCGGCGCCGTGCTGGTCGGCACCCTCTATCCGCTGCTGCTCGACGCCCTCACCGGCACGACCATCTCGGTGGGCGCGCCGTTCTTCAATCTCACCTTCGGCGCGCTGATGGCGCCGCTGTTACTGGTGCTGCCCTTCGGTCCACTGCTGGCCTGGAAGCGCGCCGATATCGTGGCCGCCGCGCAACGGTTGATCGGCGCCGCGGCACTGGCGATCTTTGCGGCGATCCTGATTTCGGCGCTGGGCGGTGCCACCATTTCCCTTGCGCCGCTCGGCCTGCTGCTGGGCTTCTGGGTGGCCTTCGGAGCCATTGCCGAACTGGTGGACCGCAGCCGCGTCGGACGCATTCCGCTGGGCGAAAGCTGGCGCCGGCTGACCGGCCTGCCGCGTACCGCCTGGTCCACCGCCATCGCCCATTTCGGTATCGGCATCACGGTGCTCGGCATTGTCGCCACCACGGCCTGGGAGACAGAGCTCGTGACCACGCTAAACCCGGGCGAGAGCGCCGAGCTTTCGGGCTATGTCGTAGCGTTCGACAGCTTCGACACGGTCGAGGGCCCCAACTATGTCTCCGACGAGGGCAGCTTCACGGTGACCGCGCCGGACGGTGGAACCCGCCAGATGCTGGCCGATCGCCGGACCTATGTGGCTTCGGGCATGCCCACCACCGAAGCGGCGATCCAGACCTATGGCTTCTCCCAGCTCTACCTGCAACTCGGCGAGCCGCTGGACGACACTCATGTCATCCGCATCTGGCACAAGCCTTACATCACGCTGATCTGGCTGGGTGCGCTGCTCATGGCCTTTGCCGGCTTCCTGTCGCTGACCGACCGCAAGCTGCGTGTCGGTGCGCCCCGGCGCGCTGCCAAACCGATGCCACAGGCCGCGCAATGACCTGGCTTCGCGCACTGCTATTGGCTCTATGCCTTGCTGCTCCGGTTTTAGCGCTCAGCCCCGATGAAATCCTCGACGATCCCGTTCTCGAGCAGCGGGCGCGGGATATTTCGGCGGGGCTGCGGTGCCTGGTCTGCCAGAACCAGTCCATCGACGACAGCGACGCGGACCTCGCCAAGGACCTCCGCGTGCTGGTGCGCGAGCGGCTGGTAGCCGGCGACAGCGACGAGGCGGTGCGGCAATACCTGGTCGACCGCTACGGCGAATATGTGCTGCTCAATCCACGCGTGAACGGGCACACGCTGCTGCTGTGGATCGCCGCGCCGGTCTTGCTGCTGGCGGGACTGGGGACCCTGCTTGTAACCGCCCGCAGGCGGCGGGTGGCGGAGTCGGGCCTGAGTGCCGAAGAGCAGGCAGCGCTGGACGAGCTGAAGTAGGGATTGCCCCAATCCCGCCGCCAACATTGCCAAGGTTTAATGTTGGCGCAACTTCCAAGAAAGGCGGCGCATTCCATATCTAGGCCCACAAGCTGTTGAGGGCTTGCCGAAGGAGAATGACTTACATGCGCTCGACCATTCTGAAGCGTACCAGCCGCTGGCTCGGGGCCTCCGCCCTGGCGCTGCTGGTCGGTATCGGCGGTGTCTCCACCGCCTTCGTGATGACCGGTCAGGCTGCGACTGCGCAGGTGCAGAACGCCGCCCAGATCACCGTTCCCCAGGCCACGCAACCCCAGGCCGGCTTTGCCGACCTCGTCGAGGCGGTCAAGCCAGCGGTGGTCTCGATCCTTGTCGAAGCCGAGGAAAGCCCGAGCAACATGCAGCGCCGCGGCGGCGAGTTCGATTTCAATTTCCCTGACCTGCCCGAGGGCCACCCCTTCCACGATTTCTTCGATCAGTTCGGCGATCAGTTCGGTGGCCGTAACGGTCCCAATGGTGGCCAGCCGACGCCCCGCCACTTCATGGCGGCAGGCTCCGGCTTCGTGATTTCGGCTGATGGCTATGTTGTCACCAACAACCACGTTGTGCAGGACGCGACCAAGGTAACGGTAGTGTTCGACGATGGCACCGAGCAGGTCGCCAAGATCGTCGGCACCGACGAACGCACCGACCTGGCCGTGCTCAAGATCGAGGGCACCGACCTGCCTTTCGTGAATTTCGAGACCGAGGCCAGCCGCGTTGGCGACTGGGTGGTTGCCGTGGGTAACCCGTTCGGCCTGGGCGGCACCGTGACCGTCGGCGTCATTTCGGGTTCCGGCCGCAATATCGGCGGCTCGAACTATGGCGACTTCCTGCAGATCGACGCTGCGGTGAATACCGGCAATTCGGGTGGCCCGGCCTTCAACACCAAGGGTGAAGTGGTCGGCGTCAATACCGCCATCTATTCGCCCAATGGCGGCAATGTCGGCATCGCCTTCGCCATCCCGGCCGCAACCGTCAAGGGCATCGTCGGCCAACTGATCGAAGACGGCACCGTGACCCGCGGCTATCTGGGCGTCGGCATCCAGGACGTGAACCGGGACATTGCCGACGGCGTCGGCCTGGCCAATGCCAAGGGTGCCATTGTCAGCAACGTTGCCGAAGACGGCCCCGCCGGTCCTGCCGGCGTCAAGTCGGGCGACATCATCACCGCTGTCGACGGCGACCCCATCGACGACGCTCTCGACCTCAGCCGCACCATTGCCGGCAAGTCACCCGACTCCAGTGTCGAGCTGACCATTTGGCGCGATGGTGCCGAGACCAAGGTTTCGGTGAAGCTGGGTACGCTCAACGAGGAGCAGGTTGCCCAGGCCGACCAGGGCCAGCCTCCGGTTCCGCCCGCTCCGCTGCCGGCTGAAACCAGCGTCGGCCTGACACTGGTGCCGAACGCCGATGGCGCTGGTGGCCTGCTGGTCCAGGACGTCGAGCCGGAATCGGCCGCTGCCCAGAAGGGACTAGCCGTTGGGGATGCGATCCTCGAGGTCAACAACAAGCCGGTCAACTCGCTCGAAGAGTTCGAGGCTGCGCTTGATGCGGTCAAGGAACAGGGCCGCAATACCGCGCTGATCAAGGCCAGCCGCGACGGCAACGACCGCTTCATCGGCCTGCCGCTGGCTGCCGACTAAGTGACACGGCCCGGGTTTCCACCCGGGCCGACCACCCAACCGCAATCGTCACCCTCGGGCTTGACCCGAGGGCTCTTCACTTGACGATATATCGAGAAAATCAGTGACCTCGGGTCAGGCCCGATGGTGACGACAAAGAGTCAGGCGTTAGCGTCACCAAGGAGCGTCGCGGTGAAGATCCTGCTGATTGAAGACGACCGCGAGGCCGCCAGCTACCTGATCCAGGCTCTCGACGAAGCCGGCCATGTCACCCATCACGCAGCCGATGGCGAAACCGGCTACGCCATGGCCTCGGGCATGGATTACGATGTCCTCATCATTGATCGCATGCTGCCGCGCCGCGATGGCCTCTCCATCGTGGAGTCCCTGCGTGCCGAGGACGACAAGACGCCGGTGCTGATCCTTTCCGCGCTGGGCGAAGTCGATGACCGCGTGACGGGCCTGCGCGCCGGCGGCGACGACTACCTCACCAAGCCCTATGCCTTTACCGAACTGCTGGCGCGCGTCGAAGTGCTCGCCAGGCGCTCCAGCCCGTCCGAAGCTGCCACCAGCTATGAAGTGGGTGGCCTCAGCCTCGATCGTCTGTCCCGCAAGGTCGAGCGTGATGGCGAGACCGTGCTGCTGCAGCCGCGCGAATTCCGCCTGCTCGAATACCTGATGAAGAATGCCGGCAAGGTGGTAACCCGCACCATGCTGCTCGAAAATGTCTGGGACTACCATTTCGACCCGCAGACCAACGTCATCGACGTTCATATGTCGCGGTTGCGCTCCAAGATCGACAAGGGTCATGCCACCCCGCTGCTGCATACCGTGCGCGGCGCCGGCTACATGATCCGAGACTAGACCTTGAGCCGTCTCGTTCAACTCTGGCGCACCTCGACGGTCAGGCTGACGGCCACGTTCATCCTGATCTTCTCGATCTTCTCCATCCTGCTGCTGGCCTTTATCACCTGGCAGTCCAGCGTGCAGATCCAGCGCCAGCAGGCCAACGACATCGACCGGGAAGTGCGCGTGCTGCAGCGCATCGACACCAACCAGGGCATTCGCGCCCTGGCCTTTGCCGTCGAGCGGCTGTCGCGCAATCCGGGGCCGGGCGTCTATTTCCTGGGTGATACATCAGGCCAGTATCTGCTGGGCAATGTGACCGACATACCGGCCAACGTGCTGATCGATCCGGGCATCTACAGCTTCGACTACGAGCGCGCCGACCCGCTGGCAGACCCTCCGCCCGAAGGACCGGCCGGGGACCTGGCGCCGCCGCCACGGCCCGGCTTCGCCGTGGTCCGCTCGGTTGAACTCAGCAACGGCATGCGGCTGGTCGTCGGGCGCGACGTGGTTGAACGCCGGGGCTTTTCCGCCATCATCGTCCAGAGCTTCATGTTCGGCGTGCTTGGCATCATCCTGTTCTCGGTGATTGCCGGCGGGGTCACGGCGCGCCGCGTGCTCAAGCGAATCGATACGATCCGCGATACCTCCACCAAGATCATGTCGGGCAATCTCAGCGAGCGTGTGCCGGTCACCCGGCGCAATGACGAGTTCGACGGGCTGGCCACCAACCTCAACGCCATGCTCGACCGCATCGAACAGCTGCTGCAGGGTCTCAAGGAGGTCACCGACAATGTCGCCCATGACCTCAAGACGCCGCTGACGCGGCTGCGCAACCAGGCTGAATCCGCCTTGCGGGACGGAGCCAGCGAGGAAAGCCGCCAGCGGGCGCTGGAGACGACGATTGCCGAAAGCGATCGGCTGATCCAGACGTTCAACGCGCTGCTGATGATCGCGCGGGCCGAGGCCGGAGCACCCTCGGGCGCGCTTGCAGATGTCGACGTCAGCACTGTCGTGGCCGACCTTGCCGAACTCTACGGCCCGGTGGCCGAGGACGAAGGCATCGTCGTCGAGACGGCCATTGCCGAAGGCGTCCATCTCCGCGGCAATCGTGAGCTTATCGGCCAAGCCATGGTCAACCTGCTGGAAAACGCCGTGAAATATGCCAAGCCTGAAGGAGAAGGGCAGGGGCGTATTGCCGTCGGCCTGCGCCGGGCCGGCGGACGGGTGCTGATCGAAGTGGCGGACAATGGTCCTGGTATCCCCGAAGCCGATCGCAAGCGCGTCCTCGAACGGTTCGTCCGGCTGGAAAAGAGCCGCTCGGAAACCGGCTCGGGCCTGGGCCTGTCGCTGGTCGACGCCGTGACGCGCCTGCATGGCGGTGAGTTCAGGATCGAGGACAATGCGCCGGGTGTCCGGGCGGTGATCGACCTCCCGGGTTGATGGCTCGGACCTGTGGCTAGGCTGGGCGTACAGCGAAGTCCCCGGCTTGCCCCACCCCAGCCATCACGCTATCCCTCAACCATGCCCATCAAACTCGCCCCCTTGCCCAGCATTGCCACCCCGCGCTTTGATGCCTGGCTGGGTGGTCTGCCCCCCGATCAGCAGGCGGCCTTGCGCGTGGCCAGTGCCACACTCGGCCCACTGCTGGAGTCGGCACCCTATCTGCTCTCGCTTGCCCAGCAGAATGCCGAATGGCTCGTTTCCGCCCTGGCCGACACTGCCGACGGCGCCTTTTCTGACATTATCGACATCGTCGAGACCCTGGGCCGCACCGCCTCCACCGAGGACGCGCTGGCTCCGGTGCTTCGCATCGCCAAGGGGCGAACGGCGCTGCTGGCCGCCGTGGCAGAAACGGGCGGCGCCTGGACCACGGCTCAGTCCACCGCGGCGCTATCGGACCTTGCCGACGCAGCGCTCGAGGCGTCGCTCAATCTGCTGATGCGCCAGGCCGCCGAGAAGGGCCTGCTGGCCATTCCCGCCGCCGCGGCCACGGCTGCCAATTCGGGCCTCGCCATCTTCGCCCTGGGCAAGCATGGCGGGCAGGAGCTCAACTACTCGTCCGATATCGACATCGTCGCCTTCTACGATCTTGAAAAGGGCGTGCTCGTCGACCCTTCCGAGGCGACCAAGTTCTATTCCCGCATGGTGCAGAAGCTCGTGGCGCTGATGGAGGACCGGCAGGCGCACGGCTATGTCTTCCGCACCGACCTGCGGCTGCGTCCCGATCCGGGCTCTACCCCGGTCGCCATCTCCTTCGACGCGGCTCTCGCCTATTACGAAAGCCGCGGGCAGAACTGGGAGCGTGCCGCCTGGATCAAGGCACGAGCCTGCGCCGGCGATCGGCAGGTGGGGGAGGCTTTCCTGCGGGCGCTGGCGCCCTATGTCTGGCGCAAGCATCTCGACTTCGCCACCATTGCCGATATCCAGGCGATGAAGCGCCAGATCAACATCACCAAGAATGTCGGCGATATCCGCGTCGAGGGCCACAACGTCAAGCTCGGCCGCGGCGGGATCCGCGAGATCGAGTTCTTCACCCAGACCCAGCAGTTGATTGCAGGCGGCCGCGACAAGACCCTGCGCGTCAAGCCCACCGCCCATGCGCTGGCGGCTCTTGCCGACGCCAACTGGATCACGCCCAAGGCGGCGACCGAGCTCACCCAGACCTACTGGTATCTCCGGGCTGTGGAGAACCGCCTCCAGATGCTGCGCGACGAGCAGACCCATGTCATGCCGGCCTCGCCCGAAGAGGTCGCGACCATCGGGCGGCTGGTTGGCGAGCCGGACCTGCGGGCGTTCGAAGCCGGCTACCGCGCCGCGCTCGAACGGGTTGTCGGCTACTATTCCGAACTGTTCACCGAGGGCGAGAGCCTCGGCGCCGGCGGGGGCAACCTGGTCTTTACCGGCAATGACGACGATCCTGGCACGGTGGAAACCCTCGCCAGCATGGGATTTGCCGACCCGTCCAAGGCCATCGAGACCGTGCGCAAGTGGCATTATGGCAGCTATCCGGCCACCCGCGCCGCTGCGGCCCGCGCCCATCTGACCGAACTGCTGCCGGCCCTGCTGACCACGCTGAGCGGCGCAGGCAATGCGGACGAGGCGCTGGCAAAATTCGACAGCTTCCTCTCGCGCCTGCCCACCGGCGTGCAGCTGTTCGCGCTGCTGCGCAGCCATGCGAGCCTGCGCACCCTGCTGGTGCAGCTGATGGCGTCGGCCCCGCGCATGTCCGAGGCCGTCATTCACCGCGCCCATGTCATGGATGGACTGATCGACCCGGCCTTCGCCAATGACGTGACCCACCGCGACGTGCTGATCGCCAAGGTCGATGCCTTCCTCGCGGAATCGCGGTCCTACGAGGAAATCATCGATCGTGCCCGCATCATCGGGCAGGAGCAGAAATTCCTCATCGCCGCCGGGTTGCTCTCGGGCACCGTCAGCGCCAGCGGGGCAGGGGAGCAGTTCACGGCTTTGGCCGAAACGCTGGTAACACGGCTGTTCGGCAGCGTCCGCGCCGAGTTCGAGCGCCGCCACGGCGTGATCACTGGCGGCCGCGTCGCCCTTCTGGGCTTCGGCAAGATGGCCAGCCGTGAGATGACGGTCACCTCCGATCTCGATTTCATCCTGCTCTACGATGCGCCCGATGGTGAATCCGACGGCGGCAAGCCTCTGAGCACGAACCACTATTATACAAGGTTGACCCAGCGCCTCGTCGCGGCGGTGACGTCACCCACGGCGGAAGGCGTGCTCTACGAGGCCGATATGCGGCTGCGGCCTTCGGGCAATGCCGGACCGCTCGCCACCAGCCTGTCGGGCTTCAGCGCCTATCACCGGGACAATGCCTGGACCTGGGAGCATCTGGCGCTGAGCCGGGCTCGCGTGATCGTCGCCGACCGGGGCTTCGCATCCGAAGTGGACGCCGCCATTGCCGAGGTGATGTCGCGCAGCCGCGACGTGGGCAAGACCATCGATGACGTGGTCTCCATGCGCGCGCTGATGGCCAAGGAGCGCCCGGCGCGCCATCCATTCGACCTGAAGCTCGCCGAGGGTGGGTTGGTCGACCTTGAATTCATTGCCCAATCGGCTCAGCTTGTCGCCGGCCACCTGCTCGGTCTGCCGCAGGCCTTGACCGCCACCGTCCTGTCCCGCCTGGCGGCGGCCGACCTGGTGCCCGAGGGCGCGAGGCTGGCCGAAATCCACGGCGTCTATTCGACCATCCTGCAGGTCATGAGTTCGGCGTTGGTCAGCCCTTTCAAGGACGAGGCCTGGACCGATGCCTTCAAGGAATTGCTGGCCGGGTTGACGCACTATCCCAGTTTCGAGCTGCTTGAGCTCGATGTCACGACCATGCGGGCCGAAGTCAGCGCCGCGGCTGAAAAATGGTACGAGAAGGCGCGGAGCCTTTAGCGCCCCTCCGCTCGCCGCGGCGGCACGGGAATGCCGCGTTGTTCGAGCGCTTTCTTCACGCTGTCGGGTATTTCTCGGCAACCGCATTGCGCGGCGTGCTCGATATGCCAGTCGATCCGCTGTTCAAGCTTTGCATTGGCGGGCAGGCGATGGGTTTCGTGCCAATCCCGGTTCATTCTATGCCGCCTGCATTGAGCTGGCCGGTGGGAGGGGCAGGGAGATGGCGACCGTGGTACCCAGCGCCGGGCTCGAGTCGATGGCTAGGTTGCCCCCGCTCAGTTCGGCAATGGCCCGGGCAATGGAAATACCAAGGCCTGGCCCGACGCCTTCGCGCGTGAAGGTTGAATCCCCCAGCGCAAAGGGCTGCGACACGCTGGCCAGACGCTCTTCGCTCATGCCCAGGCCGGTATCGGTAATCTCGATGACGACGCCATCACGTGCCGCATAGGCATTCAGGGTGACCTTGCCGCCCGAAGGGGTGAAGCGCAGGGCGTTGTCGACGATATTGGCAATCATGCGGGTGAGGCCGAGACGGTCGCCCCGCACCACAGCGTGGCTGGGTTCGCCCAGGATAAACAATACGCCAGACCGCGAGGCCTGCGCCCGGAAGCGCTGGATGACGCTATCGAGCAATTCGTCGATATCCACCGGCTCGCTGCGCAGCGGCTTTTGCCCGCTCTCGAGTTCGGCGAGGTCGAGGATCGTGGCGAAGGAAGCCAGCAGATGTTCGCCCGAGGTCTTGATGGACTGCACATAGTCCGAATAGCGGGCATCCCCGAGCGGTCCATAGGTCTGGTGCCGCATCAGCTCGGCAAAGCCGATAATGTGGTTGAGCGGGGTGCGGATGTCATGGCTGAGATGGGCCAGGAAGTTGGTCTTGGAGCGGCTGGCTGCTTCGGCCTTGAGCTTTTCCTCGTGATAGCGTCGGGCTAGCAGGCGTTGCTCCTGGCGGATCGCATGCAGCATCGTGTCGGCCTTCTTGGCCTCGGTTACGTCGCTGATCAGCGTCATGATGGCGCCGTCGCCAAGCGGACGCTCGTCGATCAGCAGGCAGGAACCGTCCTCGCGGTGGAGCTCCAGCACCTTGCCGCCGCCATCCTCGTTCACCAGCTTGATGTAGCCGCCCATGGTCAGCCGTCGCACCGCCTCGGCATAGGTGGTGTTGAGGTTGGTGAGGTCGAGCCGGTTGCGATACTGCTCGTTGCAGACGATCAAGCGGCCGGCCTTGGTCCAGCACGCCACGCCCATCGGGATTGCCGCGGCCAGCGTCCGGTAGTTGTGGCGCTGCACCATATCCGGCATGTCGTCGCGGCGTCGCCGTGTCGCCAGGAGCGCCAGCAGGCCCGCCATGGCGAAGGCGACGGCGCCGCGCTGGCCGATCCCCATCCAGCTGCGACCCTGCTCCGTCTCGAGCGAAAGCACGCCGTGTGGTCCTGCGGGGACAACCTGGCCGGTCGACCCCGAGGCGGTCGCGGATGTCACGAAGCTTGCGCGTGAGATGCCGGTGAAGCGCCGGGTGGAGGCCGCCAGGGCAACGTTGGCCTCTTCGGCGGAGAGGTTGGCCATTTCGGCCGCCAGGACGTGTCCGATAATCAGTAGTTCCCGCCGTGCATCCTCGAAGGTGCGGGCTGTGTCATAGACGACGAACAGCGTGGCCGCCGCCAGGGCCGTCAGGGCTACCGCGGTCGCGATCGGCGTGAAGGATATACCAAACGGCCACGAGCGGGGCGATCGGTCCTTGCTGGAGGGGCGGCGGGATGTTGCTTGACCTTTGCCCGCGCCGAATCCGGTAGCGCTGGCGCCGGATTCCTCCGCCGACCGCATGAAATTCTCCATCATGAGGGTATCGAGCCCCAGCCCCGATTTGCCGTTAACGAAGAATGAATCAGCACGACTCGCCTGTCCAGACCCCCGGCGTGAGCCGGGGAGGCCGCTGCGGAAAATCACGAGTCGTCTGAATCACTTAGCGCGTGAAGAAAAATTCTTCCAACAATGGCGGACGTTTAGCCCGCCGCAGGTGTTCCAGCTCAGCTTGCCAGCATGCGCGTCAGGATATCCGCCGTATTCCGGCTCAAGCTACCCTTGTCCCGCAGGGCAAGAAGGGCGGCATTAGCCGCTTCGCGTCGGCCACTTTCCAGCATCGGCCATATCCGGAATCCGGTTAGAACGCGTGCGGCGACCTGCGGATTGACCTTGTCCACATCGCTCACGAAGTCCGTCACGAAGCGGAATCCGGCGCCGTCGGCGCGGGCGAACTGCGTCGGATTGCCCATCGCGAAGGTACCCACCAGCGAGCGCAACCGGTTGGGATTGGTCTTCGGAAAGGACGGATCGGCGAGGATTGCCTTCATGTCCTCGATCACCCCTTCGCGCGGCGCGGCCGCGGTGACGGTCAACCACTTGTCGAGCACTAGCGGGTCGGCCCCGAAGCGCGTGCGGAAGTTGGCCAGCATGCCGGCCGCATCTGGCGTCCCGGCGTTGGAGGCCGCCGACAGCGCCGCCAGCCGGTCCGTCATGTTGCTGGCGCCCTCATATTGCTTGAGCGCCAGGAGCGAAGCGCCGGCGGCGTCACTGGCTACAAGCAGGCTCAGCATGCGATTGCGCAGGGCGCGACGACCCGTGCTGGCCGGATCGGGCGCATAGGGCGCCGAACTGGCCAGCGCGTTATAAGTGCCCAGCATCTGGTCGGCCAGCGGCTCGAACACCGCCTGCAGCAGGCGCTCGCGCACCGCGTGGATCTTGTCCGGGTCGATATCCTTGCCAATCGTCCGGCCGATCAGTTGCTCGTCGGGCAGGCTCAGCGCCAGTGCCTTGAAAGCGTTGTCGAGCGAGTCGCTAGCCAGCGTGTCGCTCATGGCCTGGCTCAGCGCCGTCAGCGCTCCGTCGTTCAAGGGCGCGCCCGAAATCGCATCCAGGGCCAGCGCCATGCCGACATCCTGCAATGCCTGCCAGCGGTTGAACGGATCGCTGTCGTGCCGCGCGAGGAACAGCTGGTCCTGCTGGCTGGCTTCCGTCTGCAGAATGACCGGCGCCGAAAAGCCGCGCAACAGCGACGGAACGGGCCGGCTCGGAATGCCGGTAAAGGTGACCTCCGCGCTCGCATCCTTGAGCACGATCAGATCGTCGCGTACCTCCGCGCCGCTCACTCCGCTCCAGGCCATCGGGCTGCCATTGGGGCCGATCAGCCCGAACTTGATGGGCAGCACCAGCGGAGCCTTGTCCGGCTGTCCCGGTGTCGGCGGCGTCTCCTGGCGGAGCCTGAGCGTATAGGTCTGCTTGTCGGCATCATACTGCTCGGCAACGGTCAGCCGCGGTGTCCCCGCCTGCAGATACCAGGTCTTGAACTGCTCGAGGTCGATGCCGTTGGCCTCGGCGAAGACGGCGAGGAACGCCTCGATGGTGGTCGCTTCGCCGTCATGGCGCTCGAAGTAGAGGTCCATGCCCTTGCGGAAGCCGGCTTCGCCCAAGAGCGTCGCCAGCATCCGCACGATCTCGGCGCCCTTCTCGTAGACCGTTGTCGTATAGAAGTTGTTGATCTCGCGATACTGGTCCGGCCGCGGTGGATGGGCCAGCGGCCCGCCGTCCTCGGGAAACTGGGCAGAACGCAACGTCACCACGTCCGAGATGCGCTTGACCGCGCGGCTGCGCTCGTCGCTGGTGAATTCCTGGTCGCGATAGACGGTCAGCCCTTCCTTGAGACAGAGCTGGAACCAGTCCCGGCAGGTAATGCGGTTGCCGGTCCAGTTGTGGAAGTACTCGTGCGCAATCACGCGCTCGATGCCATCGTAATTCGCGTCGGTCGCGGTCTCGGGCTCGGCAAAGACCAGCCGGTCGTTGAAGATATTGAGCCCCTTGTTCTCCATCGCGCCGAAGTTGAAGTCGCTCACGGCCACGATGTTGAAGATATCAAGGTCATATTCACGACCGAACCGGCGCTCGTCCCAGGCCATCGAGCGCTTGAGGCTGTCCATTGCCCACAGGCACTGGTTCTCCTTGCCGTGGCTGCAATAGATGGCGAGGTCCACCTTGCGACCAGAAGCGGTGGTGAAACTGTCGGTGATCGACCCGAGGTCGCCTGCTACGAGAGCAAAAAGGTAGGCCGGCTTGGGGAAAGGGTCTTCCCAAACCGCGTAATGCTGCCCGTCGCCGGCATCGCCCTTGTCGATCAGGTTGCCATTGGCCAGCAGCACCGGAGCGAGATCAAGCGGGGCCGTCATGCGCACCTTGAATACCGCCAGGTTGTCCGGTCGGTCGAGATAGTAGGTGATGCGGCGAAAGCCTTCGGGTTCGCATTGCGTGCACCAGGTGCCGCTGGAGCGGTAGAGGCCCATCAGCCTGGTATTGCCCTCAGGCCGCAGCGTGACCTCGGTTTCCAGCACGAATCGGCGCAAGGGCGGTTCGAACACAGTCAGCCCGTTTGCATCGGCGGCGTAGGCGGACAGGATCAGCGGCGCGCCGTCGATGGCGATTGAACCCAGGCTCAGTTCGTCCCCATCCAACACCAACGGCGTTCCAGGCTCGGTGTCTTCGCGCGGCTCCACCGTCAGTTGAGCGGTTACGCGCGTGGTTTCGGCCCCGATCCTGAAGTCGAGGTCGACCGCCACGATCCGGTAGGGGCTCGGCGCGTAATCCTTCAGATAGACTGTGTGCTCGGTTTCAGTGCGCATGAATGGGTCCGTCAAATTCGTCGGTCTGAAATTAACTGTGTCTGCGCCGCAACAGTAAACTCGGCGGCGTCGTGTATCCTGATCGTCCAGCGACCGCTTCGGTCCACTCTTCTACGCCAATTGGGACGGCATTGGGGAGAGGGCTCCTGCCGGCCGCGGCACGCTGCTCCTCTGCGTCAATTGCGGACGTATCGAGCGCGGTATCCTTTATTTCTGGTCGGCATCAACAGCCATGCGCTACTGACAGCTTCTGTCTTTGGTGGAACGGCACAACTGACGCCTCTCCGGTCCACTGATGGTGAAGCCCATGCTGCGTTGGTTCGAACGACGTCTTGATCCCTATCCCGGTGGCGATCCGGTAGAGCCCCCCAAGGGCCTGTTGGCCTTCTGCCTGCACTACAGCCATGGCGCCAAGAAGTGGCTGGCATTGATGGCCTTTGCCGCCGCTGCGGTGGCGGCCGGCGAAATCGTCATCTTCGGCTTCATCGGCGATGTGGTGAACTGGCTGGCTGGCGCCAATCCGGAAACCTTCCTGCAGACCGACGGATGGAAGCTCGCATTGATGGGCGCGATGGTGGTCATCGTCCTGCCGGGCATGGCGCTGGTCTCGACGCTCACCATGCACCAGACGCTGCTGGGCAACTTCCCGCAGCGTATTCGCTGGATGAGCCATCGCTACCTCATCCGTCAGTCGATGAGTTACTTCCAGGACGAGTTTGCCGGCCGCATCGGCGCCAAGCTGATGCAGACCTCGCTCGCCGTGCGCGAAGTGGTGATGAAGCTGCTCGACATGCTCGTCTATGTCGTCGTTTACTTCACCGGCGCGGTGGTGCTGGCGGCGTCGGCCGACTGGCGCCTGGCCATTCCGTTCCTGGTGTGGCTGGCCGCCTATGTCTCGATGATGGTCTATTTCATCCCACGCATGGGCAAGATTTCCCAGGCGCAGGCCGATGCCCGCTCGATGATGACCGGCCGCATCGTCGACAGCTATACCAACATCGCCACGGTCAAGCTCTTCAGCCATTCCAACCGCGAGGAAACCTACGCCAAGGAGGCGATGGACGAGTTCCTCGACACCGTCTACCGGCAGATGCGCCTGTTCACCGTGCTCAATATGCTCGTGCTGTGGTCCAACGCCCTCCTGCTGTTCTCGGTCGGCGCCACTGGGATCTGGCTGTGGATGGGCGGGCTGATGACCCCCGGCGCGCTCGCCGTGTCGCTGGGACTGGTCATGCGCTTCCAGGGCATGAGCCAATGGGTCATGTGGGAGATGTCCTCGCTGTTCGAGAATATCGGCACGGTCAAGGACGGCATCTCGTCCATCTCGCTGCCGCGCGTCGTATCCGACGAAAAGGGCGCCGCGCCCATTGGCACGGTCAAGGGTGACATCAAGTTCGAGAATGTCTCGTTTCACTACGGCAAGAAGTCCGGGGTGATCGACGATCTCAACCTGCATATCCGTCCGGGCGAGAAGATCGGGCTGGTCGGCCGCTCCGGCGCCGGCAAGTCGACCATCGTCAACCTGCTGCTGCGCTTCTACGACCGCGCCGATGGCCGCATCCTGATCGACGGGCACGACATTGCCAGGGTCACGCAGGATAGCCTGCGCGCCAATATCGGCGTGGTGACGCAGGACACGTCCCTGCTGCATCGTTCGGTCCGCGAGAACATCGTCTATGGCCGCCCCGATGCGACCGAGGCGATGATGCGCGAAGCGGCCGAACTCGCCGAAGCGACCGCCTTCATCGACGGCCTGGCCGACCCCCAGGGCCGCAAGGGTTTCGACGCGCATGTGGGCGAACGGGGTGTCAAGCTCAGCGGCGGCCAGCGCCAGCGCATCGCCATCGCCCGCGTGCTGCTCAAGAACGCGCCGATCCTGGTGCTGGACGAAGCCACTTCCGCCCTCGATTCCGAGGTCGAGGCGGCAATCCAGAGCCAGCTGCAGTTGCTGATGCAGGGCAAGACGGTGATCGCCATCGCCCACCGCCTCTCCACCATCGCCATGATGGATCGGCTGGTAGTGCTCGATAAGGGCAAGGTGGTCGAGTCAGGCACCCACGCCCAGCTGGTCGACACAGGCGGCATCTACAGCCAGCTCTGGCACCGCCAGTCCGGCGGCTTCCTCGAGATGGACCAGCCGGAAGAGGCGGCACAGTGATTTCGTACCTCTCCCCCAACGGGAGAGCTGAAGAATTCAGTTCTAACCAACCAAGGAGAACCCACGATGGGTGACAATATCGAAACGGCCATCATCGCGACCGCGCTACCCGCAAATCCGGCGACCTGCGCTGACCAACGCAAACCCATGGACCGATTCCGAACCTGACCTGAGCGTTACAGAAACCTCCGTCAGGCGCGGCTCAAGATAATGAGCTCAAAATGTTCAACCGCGTCATCGACTATTTCGACCATCTCTATTCGCCCACCGCGCTCGCCGATATCAGGCAGCCGCCCATGGGCCTCCGCCCCTTCGTCAGCTACTTCATCGGCCAGTTCCGCGTCGCCTTCGCCATCCGCATCGTGCTGGTGGCCATCGGCTCGGTTGCCGATGCGCTGATGCCCGTGTTTGTCGGCCTGGTGGTCGGCATGCTGGCCACCACCAATCCTGGCGACATGTTCACGCAGCACGGCCAGACCTTCCTCTGGATGATCGTTGTCGTCGTGCTGGTGCGTCCGCTGACCTTCCTGCTCGACACGCTCATCCGCAACCACGGCATCGTTCCCAACCTGGTCGATCTCGTGCGCTGGCAGAGCCATTGGCACGTCATCAGGCAGAGCTGGACCTTCTTCCAGAACGACTTTGCCGGCAGGGTCGCCAACAAGATCATCCAGGCCGGCGAAGCCATCGAAATCGGGGTCAATCTGACCATCGACGCTGCCTGGTATGCCCTGGTCTTCGTGGTGGTTGCCATCGTCGTGCTGGCCCAGCTCGATCCGGTGCTGCTGGTGCCGATCGGGGTATGGCTGCTGCTCTATGCGATCCTTTTCACCATCACCATGCCGCTCATCGCCCGCTATTCCGAGGAACTCTCGGAATCGAAGTCCGTGATGACGGGCCGGATCGTCGACAGCTATACCAATATTCAGACGCTCAAGACCTTCTCCACCGGCGATCATGAGGACCGCTACGTGGCCGACTCCATCCAGGATCACGCCGTCAGCTTCCGCAAGCTGATGCGGGTATTCACCTACATGTGGTCGACCCTGTTCATGCTCAATGCGGGTCTCGTGGTCTCAGTCACCTGGCTGGCCCTGGCGGGCTGGAACAATGGCAACCTCACCGCTGCGGCGGTGGCGACGGCGATTCCGTTCGCGCTCCAGATCATGAACATGAGCGGCTGGATCCTCGAAATCGGCTCCAACATCTTCCGCCAGGTCGGCAACGTCAGGGACTCTATGGATACTATCGCCCAGCCGCTGACCATGCTCGACAAGCCCGGAGCCAAGCACCTCGACGTCTCCAAGGGTGAACTGACCTACGACAATGTTAGCTTCAACTACTGGCGCGGCAAGGAAGGCAGCGTCATCGACGCCTTTAACCTCAAGGTCGCGCCGGGCGAGAAGATCGGACTGGTCGGTCGTTCCGGCTCGGGCAAGTCGACGCTGGTGAACCTGGCCCTGCGCATGTTCGACGTGCAGGACGGGTCGATCCGCATCGACGGGCAGGACGTGCGCGACGTCACGCAGGAAAGCGTGCGCGCCGCCATTGGCCTGGTCAGCCAGGATACCTCGCTGCTGCATCGTTCGGTTCGCGAAAACCTCAAATATGGCCGTCAGTCGGCGACCGACGAGGAGATGATGCAGGCCGCCGAGCAGGCCAAGGTGCATGATGTGATCATGGGCCTGGTCGATCCCAAGGGGAACCGCGGCTACGACGCCCATGTCGGCGAACGCGGCGTCAAACTCTCGGGCGGGCAGCGTCAGCGCGTTGCCATTGCCCGCGTGCTGCTCAAGAATGCTCCGCTACTGGTGCTCGACGAAGCCACCTCCGCCCTCGATTCCGAGGTCGAAGCGGCCATCCAGGAGCAGCTGACGACGCTGATGCAGGGCAAGACGGTGATCGCCATCGCCCACCGTCTCTCGACCATCGCCGCCATGGACCGTCTGGTGGTGCTCGAACAGGGCAAGATCGTGGAGGAGGGCACCCACGCCCAGCTTCTCGCTTCCGGCGGACATTATGCTCATCTGTGGGAACGCCAGTCCGGCGGCTTCCTGGACCTGGACGCAGCTGCGGCGGAATAGCAATCAAGCGACCCGGGGCTCGGCTCCGGGTTGCCTATGGCCCAGCGTTAGCTGGCGGCCCCGAACAGCTGCTGGCGGCGATTCTGCCAACCGGCGCCTTCACCCTTGAGGTGCTCGACGGCCTTGTCCTCGCTCATCGGCCGGCCGAAGAGATAGCCCTGCATGACCGTGCCGCCGAGCCCGAGCAGGGCGTCAAGCTGCTGCTCGGTTTCTATGCCTTCAAAGACGCAGGAAATGCCCAGGTTCCGGCAGAGGTCGAGGGTCGTCTTGATGATGGCGCGGCTGGTGGGGTCACTGGTCACTTCGTTGACAAAGCTGCGATCGACCTTGATGCGATCGAGCGGCAGCTTCTGCACATGGGTAAGGCTCGAATGGCCTGTGCCGAAATCGTCGAGCGCGATGCGCGAACCCAGGGCCAACAGCGCCAGCAGCCCTTCATGCGCCCGGGCAATGTCGCCCATCACGGCGGTTTCGGTGATCTCGAAGTCAATCCGGCATGGCTTGCCCGCTTCTTGCACCAGTTTGGCAATGGCCTCCATTGCGGTGGTAGAGCCAAGGTCCTGGGCCGACAGGTTTACCGACAGCCGCACCGTCTTGGGTAGCCGCGCCGAAACGCTCAGTGCCTTGCGCAACACGGCCTGGGTAATCTTGGAGATGACCCCCATCCGTTCGGCCAGCGGGATGAACTCGACCGGGGAGACGTCGCCCAGGATCGGGCTGCGCCAGCGCGCCAGCACTTCGAAGCCGGTGGTGCGATTGAGTGCGATATCGAACTGCGGCTGCAGCAGGATATGGATTTCCTTGTCGAGATCGGCCGTCAGCAGCGCATGCTCCATGCGACGCACCCGGCTCAGATTCTCCGCATCCCGATCAGTGAACACCAGGGCCCGTCCACGGGCCTCGTGCTTGGCCACCCAGGTCACATAGTCGGCACGATCGAACAGGGTGTCCGCCGTGTCGCCAGGTCTGGAAGCGGCGAGGCCCGCCGAAGCCGTAAGATGCACCGTGCCCAGCGGCATTTCGAATGATGGGCGCATGGCGGCGGTCAGCACATCGCCGCATGCCTGCAGCGTGTCCCGGTCGGTATTCGCGCTCAGGATGAGTGCAAAATTGTTGCTGCCCAGGCGCGCCACGAAGGTCGAGGGCTGGCGCAGCCGGTTGATCCGGCGCGCCACCTCTTCGAGCACCAGGTCGCCGGTGATCTGGCCAAAAATCTCGTTGACCGACTTGAAGCTGTCCAGGTCGAGCCGCGCTACCGCGATCTGCCGCTGTTCGGCCTCGGCCTGCTCGAGCGCGAGCCGCAACTGCCGGTCGAATGACCGCCGGTTCGGCAGGCCGGTCAGGCTGTCCACATTGGCCAAGCGGTAGTTTTCATCGGACAACCGCTGCGTTTCGGCCTGTTTGCGGGCCATTTCGGCGCGCGATGCCACCAGGTCGCTGAAGTCGCGATAGTTGTTCAGCAGGATCGTCATCAGCGCCGCGACGACCAGCACCAGGTTGAAGGCCAGCGCGCCGTAGATCGGATTGCCAGTGACCACAAAGAATGCGGTGAACGGGACCATCACGCAAAGCGCCACCATCATGGCCGCGCCGCGCAGGTGCATCAGGCAGAAGACGCAGCCAATGCTGGTAATGCCCATGTAGAAGGCGATATGCGACTGCGCATATGGCCCGCCATAGGGATAGAGGCTGAGCGCCCAGGTCGAAAATCCGATACCGAGAATGCCGGCTGCCCAAACGGTGCTGTTGAGCAGCCACCGCGCCTTTTCAACCGAGATGCCGGCGTCTCGCGAGCGCCACCACATGGTGATCCGGGCCACGCAGATCGCTGCCAGCACGCCGGGCACATAGAGACGCAGCGCGTCGGGGGCGTCCGAATGAGTGGCTGCCAGGACAATCGAGTTGACCAGCAGCATCCCATACATAAGCGGAACCTGGCGGCTGAAGGCGCGCGCTTGTGCCTGCACCAGGTCCGGATCATCCGGAACGGCAAAGAACTGCACCAACCGCTTTACTGCCGACATGGCGGACGAGCCCTCCAGCCCACGGTCAAAGGTTATGCGAGCAAACCCTAATACAAACGTAAACCGGCCGACTCGAATGTGCCATTCGCCGGAATTTGCGCATAGCAACGATGCAATTCTCTCGGAAATCCGTTTTTAGACCCATTGGAAGGCGGGCCGAGACCAGCTAGAACGCTGCCGAAATCGATTGCAATCCGGACACCGGATCGCCACCCAGCTTAGACCGACCCCGTCCCGGACGGTCCCGAGGAGACTGCAATGGCCCTGACCGCCACCTATTCCGCCCTTGATCTGACGGGCACTTTCGCCCTGTCCTCGCCGACCACAGACGTCCAGGCGCCGATCACCCTGCCGGGTGACGTGCACACCGCTTTGCTGGCTGCCAACCGCATTCCCGATCCATATTTCGGTGAAAACGAAAAGACGGTGATGTGGGTCAACGAGACCGCCTGGGCGGTCGAGCGCAGCTTTACAGCCAGCGCCGCCGATATCGACGGCTACCTGACGCTGACCCTGGCCGAGGTGGATTGCATCGCCACCATCCTGCTCAATGGCGAGGTCGTCGCCAAAACGCAGAACAGCTTCATCCGCAACGACATCGACGTAACCGGCAAGGTGCGCGCGGGCGACAACACGCTGCGCATCGAATTCGACATTGCCCCCGACGTGGCCAAGGCTCGCGCCGACGCCCATCCGTTCCCCATCCCCTTCACTAAGAACTACCAGACCAATGGCCTGAAGGGCATCCACATGAACTTCATCCGCAAGGCGGCGTGCCACGCGGGTTGGGACTGGGGCATCTGCCTGATGCCGATCGGCGTCTATGGCACAATGAGCCTGCGCAAGTCGCGCCTGGCCCGCCAGGAGAGCGTCCAGGTCGACCAGGCCCATGGCAGCAACTCGGTCGAACTCTCGATAAAGACTCGCCTTTTCGCCTTTGCTCACGGTGAGGTGGAACTTGAACACACCATCGATGGCCAGGTGATTACGGACAAGGTCGTGGTGCAGAAGGGCGAAAACGTCTTCACCCATAACGTCACCATCCACGCACCAAAACTCTGGTGGCCGGCGGGGCAGGGCGAGCAGCCGCTCTACGAACTCGTGACCAATCTCGAAGGCGAAAAGACTGTGAGGCAGATCGGCCTCAGGCAACTCGAATGGGTGGTCGAGCCCGATGAGATCGATCACACCTTCAAGTGCCGCATCAACGGCCGCGACATCACCATGATGGGCGCGAACTGGATTCCGGCCGACGCGATCCCTTCGCGCATCACCCCGGACGTCATCCGCGACCTGCTCGAAAGCGCCAAGGCCGCTAACATGAACATGCTCCGCATCTGGGGCGGTGGCCAGTACGAGCCGGACTATTTCTACGAACTCTGCGACGAGCTCGGCATCCTCATCTGGCACGATTTCATGTTTGCCTGCATGAGCTACCCGTCCGATCGCCCCTTCCTCGACAATGTCCGCACCGAAATCACCCAGCAGGTGCGCCGTCTCAGCCACCACGCTTCGATTGCTTTGTGGTGCGGTGACAACGAAGTCATCGGCTCGCTGCACTGGTATCCGGAGACCAAGGCGGCGCCAGAGCGCTATGTCGCCAACTACGACCGCCTGAACAACATGCTGGGCAATATCGTGGAGGACGAGGACCCGTCCCGCCGCTTCTGGCCGTCGTCTCCGTCCATGGGCTATCTCGATTTCTCGGACGGCTGGCACGCCGACACTCGCGGCGACACGCACTATTGGGACGTCTGGCATTCGGCCAAGCCGTTCGAGGCCTACCGCACAGTCAATCCGCGCTTCGCCTCCGAATTCGGCTTCCAGTCCTTCACCTCGATGAATGTCATCGAGACTTTCGCCGAGGAAAAGGACCGCAACCCATCCTCGCCGGTCATGGAAAACCACCAGCGCAATGCCGGCGGCAATGCGCGCATCCTCGAGACCATGACGCGCTATTTCCGTTTCCCGCGCGATTTCGACCAGATGGTGTTCCTCAGCCAGATCCAGCAGGGCCTCGCCATCAAGACCGCGATTGAATACTGGCGCTCTACCAAGCCGCGCTGCATGGGCACCCTGTTCTGGCAGATCAACGACATCTGGCCGGTCGCCTCTTGGTCCAGCCTCGACTACGGCGGGCAGTGGAAGCTGCTGCAATACATGGCCAAGCGCTTCTTCCTGCCAGTCAACGTGGTCGCCGTGCCGGTCATCGAAGAAATCAGCACGAATTCTCGCGGCACGCCGGTGGAAAATCAGCCCCCGACCAGCATCGTGCTGCGGGGGATCAACGACACCGCCAAGCCGGTGAGTATCTCGCTCGAAGTGCGGGCGGTGAAGATTGCGGGTGGTGACCGGGTGGTCTTCTCGGGCAATACGGCCATCAGTCCCGATGGCGCAATCACCATTGCCGCCATTCCGTTCAAGGACCTCGCATCCGACGAGTTTCTGTTCTTTTCCTGGCGCGATGCCAAGGGTAACCTCTTGGGCGAAAACGACTATTTCCCCAAGCCCTACAAGGCTTACGAACTCGTCCAGCCCAAGGTGCGGGCTGCATGGTCCGATGTCGATGGCCAGCTTGTGCTCACACTCACAAGCGACCAACCCGCGCTGTTCGTCACCGCCACGGTCGATGTGCCGGGTTACTTCTCCGACAACGCCGTGACGCTGCTGCCAGGCCGCAACACCGACCTCACCTTCACCCCACGGCACGGCGCCAAGCCGACCGCATCGGAACTGGTCAAGTCGTTGAAAGTCCGGAACCTCAGCGAGACGTTCTAAAGCTTCCCGCGCTCGGCCCCACCCTTCCCAGCCTCCCCCATCGAGGGGGAGGTGCCGGCCGGTGGACAAGGCTGCATCTTCCCCACGAGTGGAGAGAACCTCCCCTTAGATTGGGGAGGTAGGTGGGGCCGCAAGCTCGGAACTCGTACTTCCATACAAGATTTATCCTCCGCCGCATTGACATGCTCCGGCGCATCACTCAACGCTAGCAGACCACTTCGCGCCCTTGCGCGCGCCTTTTCGGACCAGCCATGTCGACCACCCCAGCGCCTATCGAGGAGCGCCGCCTGCTTGGAATCGGGCTCGCGCTCGCGGCCTATTTCCTGTTCGTCTGCCTCGACAGCTCGGCTAAGTGGCTTGCCCTGGCGGGTCTGCCGGCCTTGCAGATCATGTTCGTCCGATATGCCGTGCATCTGGGCCTTGCCGCCGCCATCAATCTCCCGACCAAGGGGGTGGGTCTGGTCCGCACCAACAATTTCTGGCTGGAGATCGCGCGCGCCGCTGCCCTGGTGGGATCCACCCTCTGCAACTTTACCGCGGTCCGCTACCTGCCGCTGACCGTGGCCGGAGCTATCGGCTTTACCGTCCCCTTGATCATCACCGCGCTTTCGGTGGTCTTTCTGCGCGAACGTGTGGGCTGGCGGCGATGGACGGCGATCGCAGTCGGCTTCGTCGGCGTCCTGATCATCGTTCGTCCCGGCAGCGAGGTGTTCCATCCAGCAACGCTGCTGTCGCTAGGCGGCGCCCTGTCCTATGCCTGCTATGCCATGCTGACCCGGCGCCTGGCGGTCGTCGATTCCGCCGGTACGCAGCAGTTTTACGGCGCAGCCCTGCCGACGCTGGCCTTGGCGCCATTCGCTATTGCCAGTTGGGTATGGCCGGTCAGTGCCGTCGACTGGGCCGTGCTGGCGCTGATCGGCGTGATCGGCTTTTCCGGCCACCAGTTTCTGACGGTGGCGTCACGTTTCGCCCCGGCCTCGGCGCTGGCGCCCTTTGGCTATGTGCAGATCCTGTTCTTCACCGCCGCCAGCTGGATCATCTTCAACCAACCGCCTGACGCCTGGCTCTATGTCGGTGCGCCAATCGTCATGGCCAGCGGGCTCTACATCTGGCTGCGCGAGCGCACCCTGGCGAAGGTGGCCAGCCCGGTAACCGAGGAACGCTGATGGCGGCCCCGGTTTCACACAATGCCAACAAGGCCATCCTCATCCTGCTGCTGGCCCAGTCGATCCTGATCTTCCTCGATGTCTCCGCCAAGTGGCTCTCCACCGTGGGGATTCCGACGACAGAGATCATGTTCGCTCGCTATGGCATCCATGTCGGCCTGCTGTTGCTGCTGGTTCTGCCGGTTCGTGGGCGGAGCCTGCTCAGGACCGGCAACTGGAAGCTCGAGGTCGGGCGGGGCCTCTGCCTGCTCGGGTCGACGGCGGGAAACTTTCTGTCGATGCGCTACCTCCCGCTGACGGTGACCGGTGCGCTGCTCTTTACGATGCCGCTCATGGTCTGCGCCTTGTCGGGGCCGATGCTGGGTGAGACAGTGGGCTGGCGCCGGTGGCTCGCCATTGCGGTGGGATTCGTCGGCATCCTGGTCATCATCCGCCCGGGCACCGAGGCGTTCCACCCGGCTGCGCTGCTCAGCCTCTTCGCCGCATTCTCCGGGGCCGTCTTCGGCATCCTCACCCGCAAGCTGGCAGGGGTGGATGGCGCAATGACGCAGCAGTTCTATGCCGGCGCCATTGCTCTGGTCGCCATAACGCCCTTCGCCGTCACCGGTGGCTGGGTATGGCCGGGCGATGCGATTGGCTGGGTTGCCTTCTTCACCCTCGGTACGGCCGGTGTCCTCGGCCACGTCCTGATTTCCGTGGCGCACCACTACGCCACCCCGGCCACGCTGGCCCCGTTCAATTACCTGCAACTGCTCTACCTGGCGCTGGCCAGCTGGGTCATCTTCAACCAGCCTCCCGACAGGTGGTTTTTCCTGGGCGCTGCGATCATCATCGGCAGCGGCCTCTACATCTGGTTGCGCGAACGCAGCCTCCACAAGCAGGCGACCTCGGTGGACGAAGCCGTGGAGCGCTAGTGCTTGGCGGGTTCGCGGGCCATTGCGACCGCGTCGCCCTGGGTAATCAGCCGGGCACTGCGCTGGCCGCTGAGATAGATCCATAGCCAGCTCATCGCCACTGCCAGCCGGTTCCTGGTGTCGATCAGGAAGTATATGTGCGCCAGGCCCCAGACCCACCAGGCCAGCCATCCTCTCAACTGCGTCCAGCCGAAGTCGATCACGGCGGCGCGCTTGCCGATCGTCGCCAGGTCACCGGCATGGTTGTAGCGGAACGGCACCGGCTTGCCGAAGCGGCCCAGTCGCGTCCGGATGACGCGCGCGGCATGCTTGCCGCCCTGCTTGGCGGCGTCGCCGACGCCCGGCACCGGCTTGCCGTCGGGCATGGTGATGGTAGCCGTATCGCCGATGACAAAAATTTCCGGATGCCCGGGCACCGTCAGGTCGGGCTCCACCTTGACCCGGCCGGCCCGGTCCGCTTCCACGCCGAGCCACCTGGCGGCAGGCGATGCCTGTACGCCGGCCGCCCAGATGATCGTTGCCGCATCCAGGCGCTTGCCACCATAGACCACGCCGTTCGCATCGATTTCGGTCACCGCTGCGCCCAATTCCACCTCGACACCGAGGTGTCGCAGCGCCTTGAGCGTGTAGTCCGATAGTTCCGGTCTGAAATTGGCCAGTACCCGCTGGCCGCCCTCGATCAGCACGACGCGCGCTTCATCAGGCCGGATGCTGCGGAACTCGCCGCGCAGTGTCACTCGCGCCAGCTCGATGATGGCGCCTGCCATTTCGACGCCGGTCGGTCCCGCGCCGATCAGCACAAAGGTCAGCAATGCCCGGCGGCGTTCTGGATCGGTTTCGCGCTCCGCCGCCTCGAAAGCCGTCAGCAGCTTGCGACGGATGGTGGTCGCATCCTCCAATGTCTTGAGACCGGGTGCGAATTGCTCCCACGCGTCATGACCGAAATAGGCGTGGCGCGCGCCAGTGGCGATAATCAGGCTGTCATAGCCGACGCGGCTGCCTTCATCGAGCAGCACGGCTCTTCCGGCGACGTCCACGCCAGTCACCGTGGCAAGCAGTGTCGTGACATCACGGCGCTGGCGGAGGATGTGCCGCACCGGCCAGGCGATTTCCGACGTAGCCAGCGCCGCGGTCGCCACCTGGTAGAGCAGGGGCTGGAACAGGTGGTGGTTGCGCCGGTCGATCAGCGTGATCCGGACGCCGGCGCCCTCAAGCGCCTGCGCTGCCGCCAAGCCGCCAAAACCGCCACCGACGATAACAACGTGATGCTGAGCCATGCCAACCTCCTGTCCCCATCAATATTGGCATCGGCAGGCTGAGCCGCATCGTCAGCGGGCGCAAGGCTGCTAGGCGATCTCTGCCCGCCAGCGCGCCGCATAGGCGTCGAAGCCGGCTATATCGAGCGGCGCGGCCGCCGGTCCGGCCACGGCACGACGCTTGCCGGCACCGAACAGCATGCTGGCGCCCAGGCTTGTTCCGGTCGCGTCGCCCGAAGCGTGTACCGGCACGCCGCTGAGCTTGGCCAGCGCTTGGCCGAAGAGCGCGTTGCGCGCCAGCGGCCCCTCGATGATGACATCGCGCCCCAGGCCGCAGAGGTCGAGGCAGGCGCGGGTCACCAGCGCCAGGTAAAGCGATGCCGCTGCCGTGCGCTCCCCGGCGGTCAGTCCGTCGGGGTCATGCGTCCATCGACCCCTTGCATGTGGGAATGGTCCTACCCCTGGCGTGAAATTTGGTTGCACCCGAATGTCGTCAGCGATCACCCGGGCCACCTCGGTCGGGCTGGGCACAACGACGTCGCCTACCAGCTGGTCGAACTCGCGGCCGCCCATGAATCGCGCCGTGGGCACGGCCCGGCCGAAAGCGTCGACATTGGCAAGGCTATCCCGGTCGGCATCGAGCTTGTCGGTATCGCCACCAACAGTCATGGCAATGGTCCAGGTCCCCGTCGACAGGATCGTGAAGGGCGTTGCATGCGCACCAAGATGCGGCAGCAGCGATGCATTGGAATCGTGGATGCCGCAGGTTACGGGCGTCCCTGCAGGCAGACCGGTGTCCCGAGCGACCTCGCCCCGGATGGGCCCGAGCACCGATGCGGCAGGCCTGACCGGGGGGAAGAGCTTGTCCCAGTTTTCGGCGGCCACCAGGCTCGAGAACTGCGTCCGCACCGGCGCCCATAGATCGGTGTGACACCCAAGCGACGTGACCTCGCTGGCCATCACGCCGGTCAGCCGCCAGGCCCAGTATTGTGGATAGGTCAGGATTGCGGTTACCCGCGCAAAGTCCGCGGCATGAGCCTGAGCCTGCCAGAAAAGCTGTGCCGCCAGGTTGAGCCCGTTGGGCAAGCGCGGCGACAGCGACTCCGTGAAGTCCGGCCGAACGGCATCATAGGCAGCAGCGGTTTCCTCCGGCCCGCCATGCTCATAGTCCAGCACGGGCATGGCCAGTTGGTCACCCGCCATGAGCGCCGCTGTGGCACCATGCGTGGTGATGGAAATGCCGTCCACCCCATGCTCGGCATGCAATGCGCGCAGGCTATCGAGGATGAAGCGCCACAGCATGTCGACGTCGGCATGCGGATAGGGCCCGTCGCGCCGTACTGCATTCGGCGTGCTCCGCCCTGCCAGCTGCAGGTGCGTGCTGGAGTCGATCAGCACCACCTTGGCATTGGTCTTGCCGATGTCGATGACGGCAATCAGGCGGGGCAGGGGCATGGTGCACACTCGGCAGGGTTGTGCAGCGCCAATACTGGAAATCAGCCAAGCGCGCCACAGCTACCATGTTAGCGGCGGCAACGCGCCTATTTAACGACCAATACCGGTACTTGGGCACGCGCCAGCACTTCGGCGGCCTGGCTGCCCAGCAGCAAGCGGCCCAGGCCGCGCCGGCCATGCGAGCCCATGACGATCAGGTCGGCGCCCTGGTCATTGGTGGTCTTGAGGATGGCGTCAGCTGCAATGCTGGCCGGGACATGGATCTTGCTGACGGAAAGGCCCTCGGCCCCGGCAAGGGTCTCGGCGGCAGCCAGCGTCGCCTGAGCCGACTTCGCCTTGATCTCCTCGAGATCGGCGACAATCGCCCCGGTATCCACCGCCATGAACTCGGCACCTGCCGTGACCAGCACGGAGGGTTCGGTTGCAGTCACAAGAAACAGCTTTGCGCCGCTGTTCTTCGCCAGCGCCAGTGCATGTCGCAAGGCCTTGCCGGCCAGTTCGGAGCCGTCAATGCCGACAACGATACGTGTGTACATGGTGTGTCCTTTCGCTTTGGATCGAGCCTATGCGACTCGGACGGGGCCTTCTTTGATCTAGATCACAATCGGGCGGCCTTTCATCGCGGCCGCCTGACGGGGCCATAGTAGGCAGGCTCGCCGCCCACACGGCGATCCATCGAACTCTTGCCAAAACCGCGGAAGTTGATAACGTTTCAACTTAATTGATCGAAACCGCAGCGTCGATTGCCGCAGGGGGGCGGCCTGATGCTGGTTTCCCCATCTTTGACACCAGTTTGTGCCGGTTGCAGATGCGCCGGGTTCATGGAGCAATGATGCCTGCCCGTACCAACAAGCCGCTGCGATACCGCCAGATCCACCTGGACTTTCACACCTCCGAGCATATCCCGAACATCGGGTCGGCCTTCGATCCCCAGGAGTTCGTCGGGACGCTCAAGGCGGCCCATGTGGATTCAGTGACCATCTTTGCCAAGTGCCACCATGGCTGGTCCTACTACCCCACCCAGGTTGGCGCGCCTCATCCGCACCTGACGCGCAACCTGATGGGCGACATGGTCGAAGCGCTGACGGCAGCCGATATTGAGTGTCCGATCTACATTTCGGTGCAATGGGATGAGCGCAACGCTCGCCTGCATCCAGAATGGCGCGTCCGTTCTGCCACCCGGAACCGCTTCGATCCAGGTCAGCTCCAAGCCGGCTGGCACACGCTATGCCTCAACCACAAGGAGTATCGCGACGAGTTGCTGGCGCAGGCGCGCGAGATTGCCTCGGGCTACGCCACGCCCGGCCTGTTCTTCGACATCGTCCTGGCCCCCGACTGCGTGTGCCAGGCATGCCTGGATACCATGGCGGCACAGGGCCTCGACCCCGAAAAACCGGAAGATCGGCTCAAGAAGGATGAGTGGGTCAACGAGGTTTTCCGCAGCGAGATGAGCGCCGCGCTGCGCCCCGAATTTCCTGGCCTGCGCATCTTCTACAATTGCGGCCACATCCATAAGCAGGGGCCCAAACGCTTTGCCCCTTATTCGCATCTCGAACTGGAAAGCCTCCCCACGGGCGGCTGGGGTTACGATCACTTCCCCTCCAGCGCCCGCTACGCCGCGACGCTGGGATTTGATTTCCTCGGCCAGACGGGCAAGTTCCACACGTCATGGGGCGAGTTCGGCGGCTTCAAGCACCCGCACGCGCTGGAATACGAAGTTTCGCAGATGGTAGCCCTGGGTGCCAAATGCCTGGTCGGGGATCAGTTGCACCCCAGCGGCGCCATCAACCCGGACACCTATGCCTCGATCGCCCCGGCCTATGCCCGCATCGAGAAGCTTGAGCCCTATCTCGAAGGCGCCCGCCAGGTTTCGGAAGTCGCCATCCTCACGGCCGAATATTTCCACAGCGCCGGCGACCACAACAACCGCGCCGATGATGGCGCGGCCCAGATGTTGCTCGAACTCAAGCGCCCGTTCGACGTCATCGATCCGAGCGCCGATTTCGCCAACTATCGCCTGATCATCCTGCCCGATGAGGTGCCCGTCGACACAGAGCTCGCACAGCGCCTCAATGCGTACCTTGCCGCCGGCGGCAAACTGCTGGTGTCAGGCAAGTCGGCCCTCGGTGACGACGGCCGCTTCGCCGTTTCAGCCGGCATCGTCAGTCGCGGGCCAGCGGACTTCACTCCGTCATACCTGCGCGCCAGCAAGCAGCTCGATGCCGGCATGACGAACTCACCTTTCGTGGTCTACGGCACCGCGCAGGTCATCGAGGCCCAGGGGGCGCAGGTTCTTGCCGAGGTCGTCCGGCCCTATTTCAACCGGACCTACCAGCATTTTTCGTCCCATGCCCATACGCCGGACGACCCCGACGCCGCACCACTGGGGGCGGGGGTGACCCTACACGATGGCGTCGCCTATGTCGCTTACCCGATCTTTTCGATCTACCACGCCATGGGCCAGCCTCTGTACAAATACATCGTGCGCGGCCTGCTGGATGCGCTGGTCCCCAACCCGGCCCTGACCACCGATCTTCCCTCGGCCGGCCGCGCCACCCTGGTTCGGCAGGAGCCGCAGGGCCGCCATGTGCTGCATCTGCTCTATGGTCCGCCACAGGTGCGCGGCAAAGCGGTGCCAGCGGGCGACACGACACGGGTCATGGAAATGATTGAGGACATCCCCGCCCTTGGCCCGGTCTCCGCCACGGTTCGCCTGCCCAATCCTCCCAGCCGCGTCTATGACGCGCTGAGTGGCCAGGATATCGCCTGGAGCGAGGCAGGGCAGGGCGCCTATCGCGTCACCTTGCCGAGCCTTCACATCCATACCGCCCTCGTCTTCGAAGACAGCGTCTGAATGGAGCCTGTTAAACCTCCCGGACTTCGCAAGCGGCAAGCAACCATCGTCGATGTCGCCGAAGCGGCAGGCGTCGCGATCGGTACGGTATCACGGCATCTCAATGGCTTGCCGGTGCGCACGAGCAATCGCGACCAGATCGAGCGCGCCATCGCCGATTTGGGCTATCGCCGCAACGCCGTCGCCGTTTCCATGAAAACGGACACGACCCACATTGTTGGGCTGATGGTGCCGTCGCTGGGCGAGTTCCATGCCGCATTGCTCGAAAAACTCAGTCGCAAGATGCGGCTGACGGGTCGGGCGGTCCTGTCTTTCTGCCATGACCAGCAGCCGCAATCGATTGCCGAGGGCCTTGAATTCTTTGCCTCGCACCGTGTCGATGCCCTTATCATCGATGGCGAGGAGCGGCTGCGGTCGCAGATCCTCAAATATGTCGACGATGGCCTGATCGTCGTGCTCTACGACAACGACATCCCGGGCCTTCCGGTCGACCGGGTCTTTGTCGAGAACCGCAGGGCCAGCGCGCGACTGGTCGATCACCTGCTCGATCTGGGCCACACACGGATAGCCACCATCCACGGCAACCTGCGGGACTCCGCGGCGCGTGACCGGCTGGCGGGTTTTCACGATGCCTATGCTGGCCACGGCATGGCCGCGGCGCCGGAACTGGTGGTCAGCGGCGATTGGCGGGAAACCGGCGGCTATGCCTGCCTTCGCGACCTCATGGCCATGTCCTCGCCGCCGACCGCCGTTTTCTGTGCCAACTACAACATGACGCTTGGCGCGCTCACCTGGGCGCGCGAACACGGCATCCGCATACCCGACGATCTGTCTTTGGTCAGTTTCGACGACGTACCGGCCTTCCGCATGCATAGCCCGGGCATTACCGCCGTTGGCCAGCCGCTGGAAAGGCTGGCCGAAGCGATGACCGATCTCTTGTCCGATCGCCTCGCCAATCCCGAAACGCTGGGACGCAGCACGATTGCGATCGATTGCGACATCATCCTGCGGGGCTCCGCCAGGCCCGCCCGCTGACGACTTTGGAGTATCTTCCGTGACTGACCTCGAACTCTGGTACAATTCGTCCGCCTCCAAGTGGACCGATGCCCTTCCTCTGGGCAATGGGCGGCTTGGCGCCATGGTGTTTGGCGGGGTCGCGCGGGACGAATTTCAGCTCAACGAGTCGACGCTTTGGTCGGGCGGCCCCTACCAGCCGATAAACCCCGAGGCCAAATCCAATCTGGATGCGGTTCGCCAGCTCGTTTTTGCCGGGCGCTATGCCGAGGCCGAAGCGTTGGCCAACGCCCACTCGATGGCGCGGCCTTACCTCGAAATGTCCTATCAGCCGGCCGGCAACCTCTATCTCGATGTCGTTCATCCCGAGCTGTTCAGCAACTACCGGCGCTCGCTCGACCTCGATCGCGCCGTGACCACGACGACCTACCGTGTGAAGGGCGTGACCTACACGCGCGAGGCGTTTATCTCGGCGCCGCACGGTGTGCTGGTCGTTCGCATCAGTGCCGACCGAGCGGGCGCGGTCGATGTCGGCGTGGGGCTCACCAGTCCGCAGCACGGGCAGGTTAGTGTCTCCGGCGATGCCGTGCGCTTCGCCGGGCACAACGGTGGCGAGCATGGCATTGCCGGCGCCCTGACCTTTGCCATGGAGGCTCGCGTGCTGCCGGAAGGCGGGACCCTGTCGCGCGAGCCAACGCGTCTGATCGTCGCGAAGGCCGATGCTGTGACCATCCTGGTGGATATTGCCACCAGCTTTGTTCGCTTCGACGACGTTTCGGGCGACCCACAAGCTCGCATTGCCGACCGCATGGCGGCAGCCGTCGATCAAGGCTTCGATGCTCTGCTTGAGGCCCACCTGGCCGAGCACCGCCGACTGTTCCGGCGGCTCGATATCGATCTTGGCCGGACCCCGGCGGCAGACCTGTCGACCTATTTCCGCATCAGGGATTTTGCGGAGGGGGACGATCCGGCCCTGGCGGCGCTGTATGTGCAGTATGGCCGGTATCTGATGATCACAAGCAGTCGCCCCGGCACCCAGCCGGCAACGCTGCAAGGCATCTGGAATCGCGAGACCAGCCCGCCCTGGGGCAGCAAATACACCACCAACATCAACCTCCAGATGAATTACTGGTTGCCCGATCCGGGCAACCTGGCCGAGTGCATGGAGCCCTTGCTCGATCTCCTGGATGACCTGACGGTCACTGGTCGCGCCATGGCGTCGAGCCACTATGGGGCCCGCGGCTGGGTCCTCCATCACAATACCGACCTGTGGCGCGCAACCGGTCCCGTCGATGGCGCGCAATGGGGCCTGTGGCCAACCGGGGGCGCCTGGCTCTGCGCTCACCTGTGGAGCCACGCCGCCTATCAGGGTTACCCCGAAGCACTGGTGCGCCGCCTCTACCCTGCCTTCAAGGGGGCCGCCGAGTTCTTCCTCGATACGCTTGTCCCGCTTCCGGGGACTGACCTGCTGGTCACCAACCCCTCGCTGTCGCCGGAAAACGTCCACCCCCTTGGTGCTACCATCTGCGCCGGCCCAGCCATGGACAGCCAGATCCTGCGGGACCTGTTTGACGCCACCATCGCTGCCGCCGAACAGCTCGGCCTCGATCCCGACCTGCGCGCCGAATGTGCCGCCGCCCGTTCGCGCCTGCCCGCCGACCGCATCGGCGGCGCCGGCCAGCTTCAGGAATGGCTGGAGGATTGGGACATGGACGTGCCCGAAATCCATCACCGCCACGTCTCCCACCTCTATGGCCTCTATCCAAGCCAGCAGATCAACCCCGCCGCTACGCCCGATCTGTTTGCCGCCGTTCGTCGTTCGCTCGAGATCCGCGGCGACGACGCCACCGGGTGGGGCATCGGCTGGCGCATCAATCTGTGGGCCCGGCTGCTCGACGGCGACCACGCCTATTCCGTGCTGGCGCGCCTCCTGCATCCCGAGCGCAGCTATTCCAACCTTTTCGACGCCCATCCACCCTTCCAGATCGACGGCAACTTTGGCGGTGCGGCCGGCATCCTGGAGATGCTCGTTCAATCCCGGCCCGGAAGTATCCAACTGCTGCCGGCCTTGCCCTCGGCGTGGCCCAAGGGACGGCTGCGCGGTGTACGCGCCATGGGCGGCATCGAGGTCGATCTGAGCTGGGCCGATGGCAGGGTGACCGCAGCCCGCCTCGTCTCCTCGGGACCCCAGACCGTGACCGTCACTTGGGCGGGCGGGCAGCAGCAGGTTGAGCTCCCGGGCGGCAAGCCGGTTGACCTGCCATTTCCCGTGGTCGTCTGAAGGCTGATATGCCTGCCGCCGGGGCCTTACTCGGCGGCTGTCTCTCGTGCCGCCTCGACCAGGCGTCGATGCGCCCGATAGACGCCCAACTGCTGGTCGACAAGCACGCCGATCAGGATAACCGTGCCCATCACCGCAAAGTTCAGCGACGAGGGAATGCCGAGCAGGTTGACCAGGTTCTGCAGGATTTGCAGCAGGATCGCGCCAAGTATCACGCCGATGATCGACCCCTCGCCACCACGGAGCGAGAACCCGCCAAGCACTGCAGCCGCGATGGCATAGAGCTCATAGAAATTGGCCTGAGAAGACGGCGAGACCGACCGCGTATACATGGCGAAGAACACGGCAGAGAGGGCGGTGAGCGCCGCGCAGATCACATAGGCGGCGCCGATCACCAGGTTCGTGCGAATGCCGGAAAACCTGGCAGCTTCCTCGTTCTTGCCCACCGCGAAGAGGTAGCGGCCGAATACCGAGCGATGGAGGACGATCCAGGCGATGATGCCGACGACGACCAGCAGCAGCAGCGAAGTGGGGATGCCGTAGACGCGGGCGGTGAAGAAATCGAGGCCCGGATAGGTGCTGCCGAACGGGAAACCTGCCGTTGCATCCCCGGTATAGCCGCGCGCCACGCCGCGATAGATCAGCAGGCCACACAGTGTCACCACGAAGGGCGGCATCTTGAGCCGGGTGATCAGCAGCGCATGCGCCAGCCCCAGCAGGATGCCCAGGATGAGCACGATCAGCAGTGCGATGGGCCACGGCACGCCCTTGTTGCCAACCAGGTCGACAAACAGCACGCCAAGCAGCGCAATCATCGAGCCCGACGACAGGTCGATGCCGCCGGTGATGATGACGAAGCCCTGGGCGATGGAAAACAGGCCGAACAGGCCGATCAGGTTGGCCGTATTGGAGATGTTGTTGGGCGACAGGAACAGCGGATTGCGCAGGTAAACCCCCGCCGCCACCACCAGGATCAGCACCAATAGGCCGATGTCTTTCTTGCTCACTGCACGTTTCTCCGGGAACCAACCGGCTTGCCGACGGCGAGCAGGAGGACGTTTTCTTCACTGAACTGGTCGCGTTCCAGCATGCCGGAAATGCCACCTTCATGCATGACGGCGATCCGGTCCGAGACCCCGATCACTTCTTCCATGTCGCTCGAGATCATCAGCACCGCGACGCCGGAATCGGCGAGGGAGCGCATCAGGCGGTAGATTTCGGACTTGGCGCCGATATCGATACCGCGCGTCGGCTCGTCGAAAATGATGACGCGCGGCGCCATGGCCAGCCACTTGGCGAGCACCACCTTCTGCTGGTTGCCCCCCGAGAGCGACCCGGTCCGCGTGGCCACGGTGGGTACCTTGATCGCCAACTGGCTGCGGCTTTGCTCGGCCTGTCCGTTCTCCCGCTCGGCCGACACCAGGGTCGCCACCGAATAGGCGCTGAGATTGGGCAGTGAAATGTTCTCTGCTACCGACAGGTCGAGCAGGATGCCAGTGCCCTTCCGGTCCTCGGGGACGAGGAAAATGCCATGCTGCACTGCGTCATTTGCACCTGTCAGCCGGATCGGCTGTCCATCGCTGACCAGGCTGCCCCCGTAGATCGGATCGATGCCGAACATGGCGCGGGCAAGTTCGGTGCGGCCCGAGCCGACGAGCCCGGCCAGCCCGAGAATTTCGCCGCGATGCAGCTCCAGATCGACGGGATGGCCGGGATAGGCGGCCGTGCGCACCCCACGCGCTGCGAGGGCAACGCTGCCGCGCCCGCCCTGGGGTGGAGTGTAGACGACCTTGAGTTCGCGGCCGATCATCAGCTTGACCAGCCGGTCGTGGCTGATCTCGTCCTTGGCGAGCTTGCCCACCAGCCGCCCGTCGCGCAGCACCACCACGCGATCGCAGGCGCGCTCGATTTCGCCCAGGCGATGCGACACGAAGATGACGGCGATGCCGCGGGCGCGCATGCGCTCGATGACGGCCAGCAGCTTCTCGGTTTCGGCGATGGGCAGGCTCGATGTCGGCTCGTCCAGGATCACCAGCCGGGCGTCCTGCGACAGGGCCTTGGCGATTTCGACCAGTTGCTGCTGCGCCAGCGACAGCTTGTTGACCGGCGTTTCAGGAGAAAAGTTGGCGCCCAACTGGTCCAGCAGCGGCTGCACCGCGTCGCGCTGCTTGGCCGTATCGACCAGGTTGAGCACGCCAAAGCGGCGCGGCTCACGCCCGATGAACACATTGGCGGCGACGTCCAGGTTGTCGAACAGGTTGAGTTCTTGGTGCACGAAGGCAATGCCGGCGCGCAGTGAACCGCCCACGGTCAGTGCGGCATAGGGGACGCCGTCTACCTCGATGCTGCCGCTATCGGGCGTGGTGACGCCGCCGAGAATTTTCATCAGCGTCGACTTGCCGGCGCCGTTCTCGCCGACAAGGCCAATGACCTCGCCGGGCCGAACCTCGAGGTCGAGGCCGTCGAGAGCCTGTACGCCGGGATAGGATTTTCGCACGCCGGTCAGCCGCAGGAATGGCTCCGCAGCTGCTTGTGCAGCCGGGGCAGGGGCGCCGGTGGCAGGTTGGCTCAGGGTCATGGCAGGTCCGAGACTACAAGAAACCGGCGGCGTAGCAACAAGCCGCGCCGCCGGACGATCGGTGCAAGGGAATTAGCCGCCGATCTTGGCCTTCAGGTCCGCCTCGAACTCATCGACATTCTCGGCATTGATGACCTTGGTCGGCACGATGATCAGGCCATCCTCGGGGATCTGCGACTTGTCGCCCTCGAGATAGGCTGCCATCAGCTTCATGCCCTGATAACCCCATTCATAGGGCTGCTGCACGATGGTCGCCGCGAAGCTGCCTTCACGCACGGCGCCCAGGGTGACCGGGTCTTCGTCGAAGGCGACCACGGTGATCTGGCCCAGCTTGCCGGCTGCCTGCAGGGCTTCGTAGATCTTGGGCGGGTTGTAGGAATAGAACCCGACCATGCAGTTGATTTCCGGGTTGGCGACCAGAACGTCGTCGACATTGGTGCGGGCACGGGCGAAGTCCACGTCGTCGCCGCGAACGTCCACGAGCTCGATGTTGTGACCTTCGATTGCCTGCTTGAAGCCGGCAATGCGTTCCTTGGCGTTATCGGCGCCCAGGAAGCCCACGAAGCCCATGCACTTGCCGCCATCAGGCATCGCCTTGACCATTTCTTCGCCCGCCTGCACGCCGGCCAGCGTGTTGGACGAGCCCAGGTAGGCAATGCGATCGCTCTGCGGCGCATCGCTGTCGGTGGTGAACAGCGGCACCTGGGCGGCAATGCGGTTGAAGGCGTCGATCGAGTTCGCCGGATCTGCCGACGAGATCATGATGGCGTCGGTGCCGGCGGCAACCAGGTCGTCCATCAGCGAGTTCTGCAGCGCTGCCGTGCCCTGGGCAGGATAGCGGAACTGCACTTCATAATTGGGCAGCTCTTCCTGAGCCTTGTTCACGCCGGCTTCGGCCAGCTTCCAGAAATCGGACGCGGCATTCACCACGAAGGCGAGCTGCTGCTTGTCCTGTGCCTGGGCGGAAACGCCCAGCATCAGGCTGGCTGCCAACAGGCCAGCAAACGTCACGGTATGCTTCATAGTCTATCCTCCCTCGCCGAGCATCGGCCCGGACTTTCTCACGATTGAGCGGTCTTGACCCGGCCTCTCGCTACAGTCGCCTCCTCCAGGAAACTGCAGGCCTTCGTCATATTAATGATAGGCAGATAATGAATATTAGTAAACAGGGCTCCTGTCTGTCTTCCCCTCTTATTCGCCTATGTCTTTGTTGCGCAGGTGGTCGAATGCGACCGCCAGAACGATGAAGCTGCCGACAAACGTGCCCTGCCAGAAGGTGCTGATACCCAGCAGGGTCAGGCTGTTGCGGATGATTTCGATCAGCGCCGCGCCGACCACCGCGCCTACCGCCGTCCCACTGCCGCCGGCCAGGTTGGCGCCGCCGATCACCGTCGCGGCGATGACGGTCAGTTCCATGCCGGTGCCCAGGCCCGTCGTCACCGAGCCGAGCCAGCCGGCCTCGAGGAACCCGGTAATGCCGGCGCAGAACGAGACGAACATATAGACCGAGACCTTGACCGCCTTGACCGGCACGCCCGTGAGGATGGCCGCCCGCTCATTGCCGCCGATGGCGTAGAGATAGCGTCCCCAGCGCGTCCAGCGCAGCGCGAATGCCGTCACCAGGCCCAAACCCACCATCACGAGCACGGGATTGGGTATGGGTAGGCCGAACAGATTCGCCGAGCCGCCGCCAATGGCAAAGAGGATGGCCTGGTCGGGTCCGAATTCGTAGATCAGCGCATTGTTCGACATCACCATGCCGATGCTGCGCGCGATCGACATCATGCCCAGTGTCACCACGAAACTGGGCATGCCGGCGATGGCGATCAGCGTTCCGTTGATGGCGCCAACGAGCAGCGAAGCGGCCATGGCCGCCGGAAAGGCCAGCGCGATCGGCAACCCGGCATGCATGATGACCGTCGTTGTCATCGCCGAGATCAGCACGGTCGAGCCGACGGACAGGTCGATCCCGCCGGTGATGATCACGGCCGTCATCCCGATGGCGACGATGGCGACAAATGCAAAATTGCGCGTGACGTTAAACAGGTTGTTCGGCGTGGCAAAGGTGCTGGTCAGCATCGACATGGCGATGACGGACAGCACGGCGGCCAGCAGAACCCAGAATATCTGGCGGCTGACCAGCCATGACCCGAACGTGGTGTGGGTCTGTTGGTCGATAGCCTTTTGCAGGGATGTATCGGCGCTCATGATCGTTCCTTCTAGGCGCTTTCGATCGCGCCAGTGATGAGGCCGGTCACCTCTTCGGGCGAGCTGTCGGCAACCCGCTTGTTCGCCACCATCCGCCCGCGCCGAAGCACCAGCAAACGGTCGCAGACGGCAAATACGTCCGGGATACGGTGGCTGATCAGCACCACCGCCATACCTTGGTCCCGCAGGCGACGGATGAGGTTGAGAACCTCGGTCACCTGCCGCACGCTGATGGCCGCGGTCGGCTCATCCATCAGCACGATGCGCGGATTGGACAGCCTTGTGCGGGCAATGGCGACCGCCTGCCTCTGACCACCCGACATGCGCCGTACCAGGTCGCGCGGCCGGGTTTCCGACTTCAGTTCCGCGAACAATTCGGCCGAACGGCGATACATGGCCTGGTAGTCCAGCAGTTCGGGCAGGACGAATTGCCACCACTTGCGTCGCTTGTACCAAGGCAGTTCGGCCTGCGCGGTCGTCTTGGCTAAGGTGGTCAGCTCGCGGCCCAGGAAGATATTGGCAGCCGCAGTCAGGTTGTCGGCCAGCGCCAGGTCTTGGTAGACGATTTCGATCCCCTTGGAGCGCGCATCCTTAGGCCCGTGCAGTTCCACCGGCTGTCCGTTGAGCCGGATCTGGCCCTCGCTGGGGTGGAAGTTCCCGGCAATGATCTTGACGAGCGTGGTCTTGCCCGCGCCATTGTCGCCGACCAGCCCAACGACCTCGCCGGCCTGCAGCGTCAGTGAAATATCGGTCAGCGCCGTTATCGCGCCATAGTGCTTGGAAATGCCCTCAAGTTCCAGAACCGCCATGCGGTGAGCCCCCTCACGTCAGCAGGTTCGATCCTGCGTTCTATTAGTAATCAATATATTGCAGCGTCTTCTTTCGTCGTCAATCCAGACTCGGCTGAATCAGCAGCGCGCCAGGAAAACGGGGATTGCGTAAGGGATGCTGACGCAATCTGTCAAATAATATGAATGATAATTTTCCATTGACGGGCGGCGAAGCAGCTAATTAGTATTAATCAACGGAGGGGCTGATGCTTTTGCTAGTGACCGGGGCAACCGGCAAGGTTGGGCAGGTTTTGCTTGGGCGCATCCTGTCGGACCCGCGCTGGGCCGAGACGCGCATTCGCGCCATCTGCCACAATCGCACCTTGCCGCCGCATGCCCGGGTCGAGAGCATCCGGGGCTCGATCGCCGATCGTGATACCGTTGAAGCGGCAATGGCTGGCGTCACCCATGTCATCCACATGGCGACCGTTAAGGAAGACCCCCAGCAGGCCATGGACGTGTCGGTAAAGGGCATGTTCTGGCTGCTTGAAGCGTTCCGGAGCAGCACGACTGCGGAACAGTTCATGCTGATCGGCGGTGATTGCTCGGTAGGGCACATCTCGGTCGCCTATGATGAACCGATCACCGAGACCTCGCCGCGCCGCCCCTATCCGGGCGTCTACGCCCTCTCCAAGGTGCTCGAGGAGGTCATGCTCGAGCAGTACTATATCCAGTACGACATCAATGGCTGCTGCCTGCGCGCGCCGTGGATCATGGAGAAGGACGATTTCCGCTATGCACTGAGTTTCGGCGCCGACCAGTTTGGTGGACCGGCATGGACCGAGGTCATCTCGACCGAAGAGCAGGCCCGCTACGCGGGGGAGGGACGGGTGCCCCTTCTGATAGACAGCGCCGGCCAGCCGCTCAGGCGCAGCTTCATCCACGTGACCGACCTGGTCGAGGCCATGCTTGCCGCTCTCGACAACCCGGCCGCGCGGCAGCAATTGTTCAACATCGCCATGAACCGGCCGCTCGACTACGGCACCGTGGCGGCCCATCTCGAGCGCAGCCGCGGCCTGCACAGCGTCCGCATCGAGACACCATTCCATTCCAACTGGCTCGACAACAGCAAGGCGCGGCACGCGCTGAACTGGGAGCCGGCGCATGACGCCATAAGTCTTGTTGATGCAGCCTTCGCTTACCAAAGGGCCGCGGATGATCCGCGAAAGGTCTGGTACGTCGGCTGAACCAACCGGGGGTCCGATAACGGACGAAGTCACATAGGGAGGACGCTATGAAGAAGACTATGATTGCCTTGGCCGGACTTGCCATCGTGGGAGCGCTCGCCGGCAGCGCTCATGCCCAGGATAAGAAAATCCTGGCCGTCGTGGTGAAGGGGTTGGACAACCCGTTCTTCACGGTCATGGGGCAGGGCTGTGCGGATTGGAACACCGCCAATCCCGACAGCGAATATGAATGTCTCTACACCGGCCCGGCCCTGAGCTCGGACGAAGCCGGCGAAGTTCAGATCGTGCAGGACCTGATCAGCCGTGGCGTCGCTGGCATCGCCATCTCGCCTTCCAATGCGCCGGCAATGGCCAACATGCTGCGTTCGGTCGCGCCGACCATGCCGATCATCACCGTCGACGCTGATCTGCTTCCGGCGGACGCCGATCTGCGCAAGACCTATTTCGGCACCAACAACTACGACATGGGTGTCGGCATGGCCAACGAGCTGATGAAGCTCAAGCCCGAAGGCGGCACCGTGTGCCTGCAGCTGGGCAACGTCGCGGCAGCCAACATCAACGAGCGTGCTGCCGGTTTCCGCGACACCATTGCCGGCACCAAGGGCATCGAACGCCTGGCCGACACCAATGGCTGGACCGAAATCGAAGGCTGCCCGGTCTTCACCAATGACGATATCCCCACTGCTAACCAGCAGATGGCCGACGTATTCACCGCCAATCCGGATCTGACCGCCTTTATCCTGGTCGGCGGCTGGGCACAGTTCGGCCCGCAAGCCTATGCGCAGAACACCGACCAGGTCATGGATCGGCTCAAGAGCAAGGACCTGATCATCATTGCCGGCGACACTCTGCCGCCGCAGGTCCAGGCCTTCAATGAGGGCCGTAGCCACTTCCAGATCGGCCAGCGGCCCTATCAGATGGGCAACGAGGCGCCCGACATCCTGATCGAGCTCATCGGTGGCGGCACCGTCGAAGACCCCAAGTTCACCGGTCTTGACCTCTGCACGCTGGAAGACCCGGGCATCTGCGCTCCGTAGTCTCCTCCCGCGAACGGTGGACGCGTCTCGATGCGTCCACCACCCTCGCTCCCGCGCGCACGTCGTTGCGCCCACTTATTGTTCCAAGCGCGAATCTGCTGCTTGTCCGGGGCAATCGGCTTTCGGCAAAGAATTCTGATTGAGAGACGCGCGAACCATGGTTGACAGGGCATCGGCGACCAGAAACGGCAGCGGACCAAAGGAGCAGCGGCGGCGCGTCACCATGACCGACGTTGCCAAGGCTGCCGGATGTTCCCAGGCCACCGTGTCTTTCGTACTCAACCGCACCCCCGGGATGAAGCTGTCGCAGCAGACCCGTGACCGAGTTACCGAAGCCGCCCGGGCGCTGGGCTACGCATCCCCGACCTTTCCCGTGCGAACCGCCAGTTCAGCCGCCGGCGTGCAGCCGATCGACGGCATTATCGGCTTTGCCGTCGACCAGCTCGCCACCAGCCCTGAAGCAGTGGTCGCCATCGAAGGCGTCCGCCAGGCTTCCTGGAATGCCGGCAACATCGTTCTGGTGGCGCAGACGCTCTGCGACGATGAAATGGAGCCGCGCACCCTCCGCGCCCTCACCGGGCCAGGGGTTTCCGCCCTGATCTACATGGCCATCTTCACCCGCGAGATCGTGGCGCCGGCCTACCTGTCCGACCTCAACATCCCTGTTGTGCTGCTCAACTGCTATACCGCCGACAACGCCTTCCCGGCCGTCGTGCCCAGCGAGATCGTAGGCGGGCAGATGTCGACCCGCCACCTCATCGAACATGGTCACCGCCGCATCGCCACCATTACCGGCGAGCCCTGGATGGAGGCAGCGGAGCATCGTCTCAAGGGCTACCGTCGTGCGCTGGCCTCGGCGGACATCCCGTTCGACCCCGATCTCGTGGTTGAAGGCGATTGGTCCGCCGGCGCCGGTTACCGGGCAACGGTGCAACTGCTGGCCTTGCCGGATCGGCCCACCGCCATCTTCTGCCAGAACGATCGCACAGCCATCGGCTGCTACGAGGCGCTGAAGGAAGCCGGCCTTTCCATTCCCGATGACATGTCGGTGGTCGGCTATGACGACGAGGAAATCGCCCGCCACATGCACCCGCCGCTGACCACGTCCATCCTGCCCCATCGGGCCATGGGAATGTGGGCGGTGGAACAGCTCTCGGCGCCCACGCCTGACACCAACCGCTACCCGATCACCAAGCTCGAATGCCCGCTGGTGGAGCGGGCCTCGGTCGGACCGCCGCCCCGCCGCTAGCCCAGTCTGGTCAGAAATCTCAGGTTTTTAGCGCGAATACTCCTTTACGCCACGCTCCCACACACCCAAAAAACTGTAGGGAAGCAAGCGCACGCTCTGCCTGACGGGCGGCGTGTCGGGGAGGGAGCGACCATGAAAATCGGCGTAAACACCTTTGTCTGGACCTCGCCCTTCACCACCAGGGACTTCACCCTGATGCCGAAGATCAAGGCCATGGGCTTTGACATCATCGAGGTCGCGGTGGAGGACACTGCGCTCATCGACGTCCCGCTCCTGCGCAAGACAGCCCGCGATGAAGGCCTTGAGCTTACCATTTGCGGCGCCTTCGGCACGACACGTGACATTTCCAGCGACGATCCTGCCATCCGCCGCAACGGCGTGGCTTACATCACCGACTGTCTGCGCCTCACCGAGGCGGTGGGCAGTTCGCTCTTTGCCGGCCCGGTCTACTCGGCGGTTGGCAAGACGCGCATGGTTTCGCCCGACCAAAAGGCCCAGGAGCGCGCCTGGTGCGTGGAAAACCTGCGTGGCCTGGGCAAGATCGCAACCGACGCGGGCATAACTATCGCTATCGAGCCGCTCAACCGCTTCGAGACCGACATGATCAATCTTGTCGACCAGGCCATCGAGCTGATCCACGAAGTGGGTGACCCCGCTTTCAAGGTGCATATCGATACCTTCCACGCCAACATCGAGGAAAGGAGCATCCCCGATGCCATCCGCCGGGCAGGGGATCTACTGGGTCATTTCCACGCCTGCGAGAACGACCGCGGCACGCCCGGAACCGGCAGCATTGACTGGGTTGGGGTCCGCGACGCCCTGCGCGGGGTCGGCTACGCCGGCCCCGTCGTCATCGAATCCTTTACCCCCGGCATTGTCGAGATCGCCAAGGCCGCGGCCATCTGGCGTCCGCTTGCCTCGTCGCAGGATGAACTGGCCCGGGATGGCGCGCGCTTCCTGCGCCAACTTCTCGGCTAGCCCGCCGACGGCGTAGGCAAGCGCCACAACTCGGATATAGTGGACGCCGCGGGCGTCGGCGCCCGCCCGGCAAAGGGAGGAGCCGTGGTCGACGAATTCAACGTTGCGGTTATCGTCGAGACGTCCAACAGCTATGCCCGTGGCATCCTGCGCGGCATCCACGACTATGCCAAGAGCCGCCGCTGGACTCTTTACCTGACCGAGCATGGCCGGCACGAACTGGACGAATCCTTCGCGGGCGACTGGAAATTCGATGGCATCATCGCCCGCATCGAAACCGACAGCATGGCCCGCATCGTCACCGCCATGGGCGTGCCCACTGTCGACGTGAGTGCCGCGCGCCTCGTGCAGGGGATTCCCTGGGTCGAAACCGATGACGAGGCCATTGCGCGGCTGGCCCTGGAGCATCTGCGCGACTGCGGCCTGCAGAACTTCGCCTACTTCGGCGACCCCTTCTACAATTGGTCGATCTGGCGTCAGCAGGCCTTCGAGCGCCTCCTCGGACGCGATCTGCTCAAGTCGCAGATATTCAATCTGCCCGCGCGCCAGGAGCCGCGCGTGCGCTGGTGGACGCAGCGCGAAGCCATCCGCGCCTGGCTCGACAGACTGCCCAAGCCAGTGGGCATCTTTGCCTGCTACGATGGCTGCGGCCAGCAGCTTCTCGAAATCTGCCGCTACTATGACATCGCGGTGCCGGGGGATGTCGCCATTGTCGGCGTCGATAACGACGAGCTGCTGTGCGAGATCACCACACCCACAATGTCGAGCATCGTTCCCAACGCCTTCCGCACCGGCGTTTACGCTGCCGAAATTCTTGATCGGCTGCTGCGTGGCGACAAGCTCTCTGGCCGCAAGCATTCGATCGAGCCGCTCGGGGTGCGCAAGCGCGTGTCTACCGATGTCCTTGCCGTCGGCGACCGGCACGTGGCCGAGGCGGTGGCCTTCATCCGCAACAATGCCCGCAACAATATCGGCGTCGAGGACCTGCTCGGCTCCATCCCCCTGTCTCGCCGCGTGCTCGAGGCGCGTTTCCGCAAGGCGCTCAATCGCACGCCACACCAGGAAATCCTGCGCGTCCGTGCCAATGCCGTGCGCGAAATGCTGGTCGAAACGGACCTGTCACTGTCCGAGATCAGCGCGGCGATGGGGATCGAGCATCCCGAATATCTCAGCGTCTTCTTCAAGAAGGAGACCGGTCTGACCCCGCGCGAATACCGCGACCAGGCGAGGGCGCGATCACTGCTCAAGGCCAGCAGCTGAGCCGTTCATCCGGGAAATATCTCAGAAATCTCGCGCGAATGCTCATGGCTATGGCCGGCAGGGCAGCAATATTTGTTCCATCAACCAGGAGGGGACCATGGACAAGGCGCGCGTAGGGCTGATCGGGCTGGGATTTGGAGCGGAGTTTATCCCGATCTACCAGGCCCATCCCAATGCCGAAGTCACCGCAATCTGCCAGAGGTCGCAGGCCAAACTCGACGAAATCGGTGACCGGTTCGGCATCGCGGCCCGCTACACCGATTTCCGCGACGTGGTAACCGACCCCAATGTCGACTTCGTCCACATCAACAGCCCCATTCCCGACCATGCGCCGCAGACCATCGCCGCGCTCAAAGCCGGCAAGCATGTCATGTGCACCGTTCCCATGGCGACCACGCTCGAAGAGGCCACCGAGATCGTGGGCCTCGTCCGCGAAACCGGGCTGAAATACATGATGGCTGAGACCGTGGTCTATAGCCGCGAATACCTCTTCATCAAGGAGCTCTACGACAAGGGTGAACTCGGCCGCATCCAGTATCTGCAGGCCTCCCATCCCCAGGACATGGAGGGTTGGCCGGACTATTGGAAGGATATGGTGCCCATGCACTATGCCACCCATGTCGTCAGCCCACTCATGGCCATGGTCGACGGCATGGCCGAGTATGTCAGCTGCTTCGGCTCGGGTGCGGTCAACGAAGAGATCGCCCGGCGCTCCGGCTCGAGCTTCGCCGTCGAATCCTGTCACATCAAGATCAAGGATTCCGACGTCGCCGCCCATGTGTGGCGCTTCCTCTGGGACACGGCGCGGCAATATCGCGAGAGCATCGACGTCTACGGTTCGAAGAAATCCTTCGAGTGGGAGCTGATGACCGGCGAGCACCCGGTGTTGCACACCGCCAAACGGCCTGAAACCGAGATTGCCGAAAGGGTCGAAGTGCCCGACTACGCCCACCTGCTGCCCGCGGAGATCCGCAAGTTCACGCGCGCCATCGTCGATGCGGACCACCTGTCCTTCATCCAGGGCGGCGGGCATGGTGGCTCCCACCCCCACATGGTCAACGAGTTCGTCAACGCGCTGCTGGAAAACCGCGACCCGTTCCCCAATGTCGAGCAATCGGCAAACTGGACATCGGTGGGTATCTGCGCGCACCAATCCGCGCTCAAGGGCGGCGAGATCGTCAAGGTGCCCGACTTCGCCAAGCGCTGAATGCGGGCCTACTGCGTGATAAGCTCGGCCAGATACCGCCCGGTCAGCGAATAGGGCACGCCCAGGTCGCGCACGCTGTCCATGTGGTTGCGGCTGACCACGATACGCTGTGACACGGCCAGGCCCTGGCCCGACAGCTTGCGTGCGAAAGTGTTGGCCTGCTCGTGGAACGGCGCGGTTTCCCGGGCGCCAACCACCACCATCACCTTGGTGCTGGCGTCATACTGCTTCTTCATCGGCGTGAATGCCGCCACCTCGTCATCCGTGAGCGCGATCTCGTCCTTGAGGAACGACTTCTGCAGCGGCTTGAGATCGTAGAGCCCGCCCAGCAGGAGGGCAGACTTCACGCGGCTTGGGCCGCGATCGTGCTGAAACAGCGTGGTCGCCAGATGCGCTCCGGCGGAGTGGCCGCTGATGGTCAGTTTATCGGGGTCGCCGCCGTATTGGGCGATGTTGTCCAGGACCCACTGCTTGGCACGCCCCACCTGGTCCACCAGCGTCGCCATGCGAACCGCAGGCATCAGCGCGTAGTCGACGATGACAGCGATGGCGCCGGCGGCGACAACGGTGTCAGCCACCAGCGAATAGTCGCGCTTGGAAAAGGCGCGCCAGTATCCGCCATGGATGAACATGTGGACAGGGCAGGGCGCTTTCATGTCCGCCGGGAAAAACAGGTCGACGGTTTCGGACGGTCCCTGGCCATAGGCAATGTCGGCCTGCATCGGCACAGTGGCGCGCGTCGCCGCGCTGCGGGCGACGATATCGGCAACGATGTCGTCGAAGTTTGCGACATGCCCTCGTATTCGAAATGCGTCCGTTTCCATGGCGTCTGTCTTCCTAGAAACTGGTGGCGATATATTTCGCCTCCATGAACTCCGCGATGCCGTGATGCTGGCCACCTTCACGTCCAAGTCCACTTTGCTTCACCCCCCCGAACGGCGCCGCCGGATCGGAAACCAAGCCGCGATTGAGGCCGATCATTCCCGCTTCCACCGCACCAGCCACGCGCAGGCCCTTTGAGAGGTCGCGCGTAAAAATGTAGGCCGCCAGGCCGTATTCCGTATTGTTGGCGCGGGCGACGACCTCCGCCTCATCCGCGAAGCGATAGATCGGCGCGACCGGACCAAAGATTTCCTCGGTTGCCATCTCCGCGCTATCGGTCGCTTCGGTCAGCACCGTGGGCGGATAGAAGAAGCCTGGCCGATTGGGCCGGCTCCCGCCTGTCACCACCTTGGCGCCCTTGGCAATGGCGTCCTCGACCAGCCGCTCGATCTTTTCGACCGCCTTGCGCGTGATCATCGGACCACATTCGGTCTCTGCCTCGGCGCCCGCTCCGACACGCAGCGCCTCCATCCGCTTGGCGAGGCCTGCGGAGAAGGCGTCATGGATGCCCGACTGCACGTAAAGCCGGTTTGCAGCGGTGCAGGCCTCGCCGGCATTGCGCATCTTGGCGATCATCGCTCCGTCCAGCGCTGCCTCAAGGTCAGCATCGTCGAACACGATGAAGGGCGCATTGCCGCCGAGCTCCATTGCGCATGAGATCACATGCTTGGAGGCCTCCGCCAGCAGGGCGCGGCCGACGCCGGTCGAGCCGGTGAACGAAAGTTTCCGCACCCGTGGATCGGCCAGGATCGCCGCTGTAAGCGGGACAGGCGAGGTCGTGGTCAACACGTTGACCACGCCGGGCGGTACGCCGGCTTCCTCATAGATCGCGGCCAGCGCATAGGCCGTCAGCGGCGTCTCCGAAGCCGGCTTGAGGATCACCGTGCAGCCGGCCGCCAGGGCGGGGGCGATCTTGCGCGTCGCCATCGCCGCCGGGAAGTTCCACGGCGTGATCATCAGGCAGATGCCGATGGGCTGGTAATCGACGACAATGCGGTTTGTGCCGGCGGGGGCGATCCCGAATTCTCCGGTGATGCGCACCGCCTCTTCCGCATTCCAGCGGAAGAATTCGGCGGCATAGGCGACCTCGCCCCTGGCATCGCGCAGCGCCTTGCCGTTCTCGAGGGAGATCAGCGTAGCCAGCATCTCGGCCCGCTCGGTCATCAGTTCGAAGCAGCGGCGCAGGATTTCCGAGCGCTTGCGCGGGGCCATGTTGCGCCAACCGGGGGCCGCCTTGGCCGCCGCCTCGACGGCAAGCCCGGCATCGGCAAGGGTGGCATCGGGCACCGTGGCCAGCACGGCCTCGGTCGACGGGTCGACGACATCGATGGTCGCGCCGCCGTCGGCGCCGCGCCACTGTCCGTCGATATAGAGCCCGCGCGAGGCTGCCTTGAGGTCTGGTGTGGTGGTCATTGCGAAAGTCCCGTCATGCCGCCGCGCCCGCCATGTCGCCATCGAAGGCAGCGCGCAGCAGTCTCTTCATGCCCGGCAGGTCGAAAGGCCGGGGGTTGTTCTTGATCAGGCGGTCGATGCCGAGCGCCTGCTCGGCCGTCCAATCCAGCTTGTCTTCGGCAAGGCCCAGCTTGGCCAGTGTCGGCGCTATGCCGATGGCGCCGAATATCCGGCTGACGATGTCGATGCCGCCCTGCGCCCGCTCCTGGACATCACCACCGGCAACGCCGAGTGCCGTCCCGATTTCGGCCATCTCCGCCACGCTGGCACGCTGGTTATAGGCCATGACATAGGGCAGCACGCATGCCACGCCCAGGCCGTGCGCCGTGTGGGTGAGTGCGCCGACGGGGTATTGGATGGCGTGCGCGGCCGCGGTTCCCGCTGATCCGAAGGCGCAACCAGCGGCCATGGCGGCAAGCATCACGTCCGCGCGGGCCTCCGCATTGCCGCCATCCTTGACGGCTGTTTCGAGGCTCCTACCCAGCAGCCGAATGGCCAACAGGGCATAGTGGTCGGTGAGCGCATTCTTGCCGATGAAAACGTGCCGCTGGGGCAGGGCCGCGTCGTCCGTTCGCCGCACGGCGGTGAACGCCTCGATGGCGTGGGTCAGCGCATCGGCGCCCGCCACCGCCGTGAGACCCGGCGGGCAGGTCAGCGTCAGTTCTGGGTCGCAGATGGCCGCGGTGGCGATCAGGTGTGGGCTCGAAATGCCGACCTTGAGCGTCCGCACCGGGTCGGAAATAACGGCAACCGGCGTGACCTCGGAGCCTGTTCCCGCCGTCGTCGGCACCGCGATGATGGGCAATACCGGGCCGGGCACTTTGAATTCGCCGTAATAGTCCGCCAGCGTCCCGCCATGGGTCAGCAGCAATGCGGCGCATTTGGCCATGTCCATACACGAGCCGCCGCCGATACCGATGACCATGTCTGGCGCAAATCCTTTTGCTGCCGCGACGCAGGTCCCCACTGTTTCGCTCGGCACGTCGGGTAGCACACCATCGTGAACGAGCACATCCACCCCGGCGCTGCGCAGGTCCGCCATCATTTCGGCAAAGCTGCTGGTGCCGGCGAAGCGCTCGTCCGTGCAGACCAGCGCCCGCTTGCCCGATTTGGCTGCGACAGCTCCAAGCGCCCGGCGCTGGCCATTTCCAAACAGAATTTCGCCCGGCAGCCGAAGCGCGCCAAACAGCCCCATCAGAAGTCCTCCCCGCCCACAGCCACCCATTCTGATATCAGATCGTATAGGATATAGTATTGTGGGCTCGCCACCATCATGCTAGATGACTGCCCATGTCAAGTGGCGAGCGGCGCGAATGAAGTCGACGGTGATCAACGAGATGCCAACCGGCCTGGCGCGGCCCAGCAGCCTGGCGGGTACGGTCTATGACGCCATCTTCGCGCAGCTGATGTCGCTGCAGATTCCGCCGGGCGCACGCATCACCGTCGATAATCTGGTTCGCGAACTCAACGTCTCGCATACCCCCATCCGCGAAGCGCTCGGACGGCTCGAGGGCGAGGGTCTCGTATTGAGGGCGCACCTGGTGGGCTACCGTGCCGCGCCCCAGGTCAGCCGCGACCGCTTTGACGAACTCTATGAACTGCGTCTGATGCTCGAGCCCGAAGCTGCGGCCAAGGCGGCCGCGCGCATGGATGAAGCCGGCCTGCACGCGCTCGACCAGTTGGCCGGTGTCATGGCCAAGACCAATGACGGCCCCGACGAGCGGCTGCGCTATTCCGATTTCGCCCGGCAGGACGCCGAATTCCACGACAAGATTCTCGATATCGCCGGCAACGGGCTGATGCGGGATGTGCTCCGGATGCAGCACACGCACTTTCACATCTTCCGACTGATGTACCACCGGCTGGTGACGGCCGAGGCGCTGGACGAGCACGAGGCATTGATGGACGCGATGCGTCGCGGCGACCCGCAGCTCGCCCGCCAGGCGATGCATGTCCACATCCAGAATTCCCGCACCCGGCTTCTGCCGGCTTTTGTCTGATCGACCCAGGGAGTTGGTCGCCAGGCGGGCAAACCGATATCTGAAAACAAGGAGGAGCAGATAAATGGCTGGCAAGAAGATACTGATGCTGACCGGTGAGTTCACCGAGGAATACGAAATCTTCGTCTTTCAGCAGGGGATGATGGCGGTCGGGCATACGGTGCACGTGGTGTGCCCGGACAAGAAGGCCGGCGATCGCATCAAGACCTCCCTGCACGACTTTGAGGGCGACCAGACCTATACCGAGAAGGTCGGTCACTATGCCGACATCAACAAGACGTTCTCCGAGGCCCTCGCCCAGCTCGACCAGTATGATGCGGTGTACTGCGCCGGTGGGCGCGGTCCGGAATATATCCGAACCGACAAGCGCATCCAGCAGATGGTCAAGCACTTCCACGATGCCGACAAGCCCATCTTCACCATCTGCCACGGCGTGCAGATCCTGATCGCGGTGGATGGCGTTGTGCGCGGCAAGCGCGTCGGTGCCCTGGCTGCCTGCGAGCCCGAAGTGACCCTGGCCGGCGGCACCTATGTCGACCTCAGCCCCACCGATTCCCTGATCGACGGCAAGATGGTGTCGGCCAAGGGCTGGACGGCTCTGGCCGCGTTCATGCGCGATTGCCTCAAGGTGCTGGGCACCGAAATCAAGCACGCCTGATCGAGGTCCGGAATGCAAAACGCCCCGACGTAAAGTCGGGGCGTTTTCTATTGGTGGGAGCCAGCGTCGGGAAGACCGCCGGCTCCCGTTGGCGCCAGCCTGGCTAGCCGGCGTGACGCAGGTTGATGCCGCTCTGGCCGTCGAACAGGACGACCTTGTCCGGGTTCCATGAGAACCGGACTTCCTCGTCCACCCTCAGGGTCGTCTGGCTGGGCACAGTCGCCTGCAGCAGGCTGTCGCCCGTGCGCAGCGTGATGATCTTCTCCACCCCGTGGTTCTCGATGTCATGCACCCGGGCCGATCCGGGTGCGCCGCCCTCGAGATAAAGATCTTCGGGGCGAATACCGAAGGTGAGCGGGCGACCCGCCAGCGGCTCGCGCCCGTCCAGCGGCAGGCGCTGGCCCGCCGCGGTCACCGCCGCTCCCTGCTCCAGTTTCCCATCCATCAGGTTCATCGGCGGCGAACCGACGGCCCGTGCCACGAACGTGTTGATGGGGTTGTTGTAGATTTCACGCGGCGTACCCTTCTGCACCAATTGCCCATTGTTGAGCACGCCGATCTTGTCGCCCATGGCCATGGCCTCAACCTGGTCATGCGTCACGAACAGGAACGTTGCGCCCAGGTTGACCTGCAAGTTCTTGAGCTCGGTCCGCAGCGCTTCGCGGAGCTTGGCGTCAAGCGCCGACAGCGGCTCGTCCATCAGGAACACCCGCGGCCGGCGCACGATGGCGCGGCCGATCGAGACGCGCTGCATCTCGCCGCCCGATAGCCGGTCGACCTTGCGATCCATCAGATGCTCGATGCGCAGCGTCTTGGCCACGCGATCGACCTGCGACTTGATTTCAGCCGGGCTCGATTTGCGGATGGGCGACTTCAGCGGGAATTCCAGGTTCTCCCGCACCGTGTAGCGCGGATAGAGCGAATATTGCTGCAGCACCAGGGCCACGTCGCGCTCGGCTGCGCCCCACTCGCCGACATCCTGCCCGTCGATGAAGATCTGGCCTGCACTCGGCTTTTCGAGGCCCGCGACCAGACGCAGCGTCGTGGTCTTGCCGGCTCCCGTCTGGCCCAGCAGCACGAAGAACTCGCCGTCGGCGATTTCGAGGTTCAGGTCCTTCAGCGCCACATGGTTGCCGAAGGACTTGGAGATCCCTTTGAGTTGAATATGCGCCATCAGAGCCTGATCCCCAAGGAAATGCCGGAGGTGGTGTCGAAGAAATGCGCCTGGGCCGGGTCGATCCGCGCCCAGACCTGGTCGCCTGGGCCAGCCACAAAGCCGCTCTTAGTGCGGGACCGAAGCACGATATCGCCGACCTTGAGGTCGACGATGTCATGCGAGCCGAGCGGCTCGATGATGCCCGATGTCACCGCGACATAGCCCTCGCGGGGCTCGTGCGAGAGCAGAACACCCTCAGGGCGTACGCCGAGCTTGAGCTTGCGCTGTTGCGCGCCGGCCTTGGTGAGTTCACCTGACAATGCGGCCGGAAAGGCGAAGTTTACGCCGCCCAGGCCGACGCTGACACCGTCCGCGCCTTCGCTGATCGCAGCGTCAGCGAGGTTCATTACCGGGCTGCCGACGAATTGCGCGACGAACATGTTGGCCGGATAGCGATAGACCTCGTCGGGCGTACCCACCTGCTGCAGCAATCCTTCATGCATCACCACGATGCGGTCGGCCAGCGACATGGCCTCGACCTGGTCATGCGTCACGTAGATGGAGGTGGAGCCGTTTTCGATGTGGAGGCGCTTGAGTTCGACGCGCATGGTCTCGCGCAGCTTGGCATCGAGCGAGCCGATCGGCTCATCGAGCAGGATCGCCTTGGGCCGGCGCACCAGCGAGCGGCCAATGGCAACGCGTTGCATGTCGCCGCCCGACAGTGCTGACGGCCGGCGCTTGAGCAGGCCGGTAATGCCGAGTGACGTGGCAACCGACTGTACGGTCCGGTCGATCTCCTCCCGACTCTGGCGCACGGCCCGCAGCGGAAACGCCATGTTCTCGTACACGGTCAGGTGCGGATAAAGCGCGTAGTTCTGGAACACGAAGGCCACGTCGCGTTCCGATGCGTGCACGTTCTGCACCGGCTTGCCATCGATCAGGATGTCTCCGGAATCGATGTCTTCGAGCCCGGCAATGGCCCGCAGCGTCGTGGTCTTGCCGCAGCCGGAGGGCCCCAGCAGAACCACGAATTCGCGGTCCTTCACCGTCAGGTTGATCTCGCGGATGACATGGACCGGACCGAAATGCTTGTCGATGTTGCTCAGTTGAATTTCAGTCATGTCCACCACCCGATGCCACTGTTTGCGAGATGGACACCGGGCCGGTGTCGTCTTCGTCCACCTTTGCTTCCGGTGCCGGTATATGCACCGAGATGTTGAAGCCGATCAGGCCGATCAGCATCACCAGCACGCTCCAGGCATGCAACTCGGCGCTCCATGGCTGGCACAGGAACAGGATGCCCAAGACCATCAGGGTGATGGCGCCAGGGCCGAAATATTTCTGGTTGAATTCTCGACTGATCATTTGCGAATGGCACCAAAGCTCATGCCGCGCAGCAGGTGGTTGCGGAGCAGAAAGGTGAAGATGGCGACCGGCAGCAGGAACAGCACGGTTCCGGCGGCAATCACGGTCCAGTCCTGCAGGCCCGTACCGACCTGGCTGGGAATGAACGGCGGTGCGGTCTGGGCCCGGCGGTTGGTGAGGATCAGCGCGAACGCGTACTCGTTCCAGGCGGTGATGAAGCAGAAGACTGCGGTGGCGGCGATGCCCGTGGCGGCTTCCGGCAGCACGATCTTGAAGAAGGCCTGCATGCGGGTATAGCCGTCCACCAGCGCCGCTTCCTCGTACTCCTTCGGAATCTCGTCGATGAAGCCCTTCATCAGCCAGACGGCGAACGAGACGTTGAACGCGGTGTAGAGGATGATGAGGCCGATATGGGTGTCGTTGAGCCCTACCGCCCGATACATCAGGAACATCGGGATGGCGACCACGATGGGCGGCAGCATGCGCGTCGATAGGATGAAGAAGAGCAGATCCGCCTCGCCCTTCACCCTGAACCGCGAGAAGCCATAGGCCGTGATTGTCCCCAGTGAAACCGCCAGCAGCGTGGAAGTGACGGCGATGATCAGCGAATTGACGAAGCGATCCGGATAGGCCGAGTAGACCACCTCGCCATTGCCATCGCGGGACAGCCGCTCGCCGCCATCCAGGATCAGCTTCTCCCACCATGGCGCGGCTTCATAGACCTCCGGTGCCACCGGCCCCGTCAGCTGTGCCCGCTTGGTGAAGAGCTTGACGAAGGGCGTGATGGTGGGTTGGAAGACCACCGTGGGCGGCACCGACGTGGCCAGCACGAGCGGCTTGAAGGCCGTCGAGGTGATCCAGTAGATCGGCGACAGGAAGATCAGGGTCACCACGATAACCGCGGCAATTGCCAGGCGATTGCCGAGCCGGCCCGCGCGCGTTGAAACGACAGCCATCTCAGCGCTCCTTCGCCTTGTTGAGGTATTTGACGTAGATGTTGGTGATGCACAGCACCATGATCAGGATGATGTAGGCGAGGGCCGAGGACGGACCCGTCTGCCACTGCTGGAACGCCATCTTGTAGAGCCGCGACGAAATCAGTTCGGCGGCCGGCTGGCCGGTCATCACGAAGGCGATGTCGAAGGTCTTGAAGGCCTCCATCGTGCGGAAGATAACCGCGATCAGCAGGATCGGCGCCACCAGCGGCAGTGTGATGCGGAAGAAGGTGTAGAGCTTGCCGGCGCGATCGATCGAGGCAGCTTCGTAGAGGTGCTTGGGCACTGCGGACAAGCCCGCCAGCGACAGCAGCATCACGAAAGGCGACCACATCCAGATATCGGTGATGGCGACGGCGTAGAGCGCCAGGTTCGCATCGGTCAGCCAGGCGGTGCGACCGAGGCCCAGTGCATGGTTGAGAATGCCCCAGGACGGGTCATAGATGAGCTTCCAGAACAGCCCCACCACCACAGGCGACAGCATCATCGGCAGCATCAGGAGCGTGGTGAGCAGGCCCTTGAAGGGCAGGGGACGGTTGAGCAGCAGCGCCAGGCCGAAGCCGACGATGAACTGCCCCGTCACGGAAACGATCACGTACCACAGCGTGGTCGAGAAGGTCCGCCAGATGACCGGGTCGGCCAGCACGTCGATATAGTTCTTGAGGCCGACGAAATTCACCGGCGCCTTGCTCGATGCACGGAAGTCGGTGAATGAAAACCCGAGCGAATAGAGCAGGGGAAACACGTTGAAGACGATGAGGAAAACCACCGTCGGAATGACGAAGACATTCCGGATGGTGATGTCGCTCCAGCCGCGCGACGCGGCGCGCGACGCCGGATCGAGCGTCGTAATGAGGTTGGTCAAGGCGTAGTCCCCCGGTTGGCAGAGCCGGAGAGGAAGCGAGCCTCCTCTCCGGACAGGTTTGGTGCCTTACTTTGCGTCGTAGCCCGCGGACTTGAGCGTATCGACCCAGGTCGCTGCCAGGTTGTCCAGCGTCGTCTTGGCGTCGCCTTCGCCGTTCACCACATAGGGATAGAAGGCGTCGGCGGCTTCGGTCAGCAGCTCGGCATATTCGGGCAGGGCCCAGAAGTCGCGAACCTTGAACATGGTCTGGAAGAAGGCCTCGTTGAACGGCGTGGCCTTGCGGAATTCCTCGGATTCGAGGATGGCCGCATTGGCGGTGTAGCCGCCAAGCTCAGCCCAGCGCTTCTGGGTATCTTCCTTGACGAACCATTCGAGGAATTTCATCGCCTCTTCCTGGTTCTGGCTGTACGAGATCAGCGAGATGCCCTGGCCGCCCAGAGCGGCAAAGTCATCACCGCGCGGTCCGGGCGGGTTGGCAAAGAAGCCCATATTGGCGGCATGCGGGTTGGTCGCCTCGTTGACCAGTGCCGGGAAGAACGCAAAGAAGTTCATGCCCATCGCCACCTGACCCTGCGCGATCGCCGTGTTGACTTCGGCGAAGAACGCATTGCCCCAGCCCGGAGGGCCGAAGGTAAACAGTTTGCGATAGTCGGTCAGCGCGTCGATCGATGCCTGCGAGTTCAGCAGGCCGGTGACTTCATAGGTATTGTAGTCGCCGAGCGAGCCGCCATAGGCGAAGATCGAGTTTTCGACGCCCATCACGATCGCGTCGCCGGCATTCTGCGAATAGATGGCCGCGCCGTAACGGTTTTCATCCGGACGGTGGAAGAACTCGGCGATGTCGATGAGCTGCTGGAAAGTGACCGGCACGGCCAGGTCATAGCCGTACTTTTCCTTGAACGCAGCCATCTCGGCCGGATCTTCGAACCAGTCCTTGCGGTAGGCCCAGCCCAGCGCGTCGCCTTCCAGCGGCACCGACCAGTACTGGCCCGAACCACCCGGATATTCCGAGTAATAGGCCATGGTGGCCGGAGCCATCGTCTTGGTCAGGTCATGCTCGTTGATGAAGTCGGTCAGGTTCACATAGTGGCCGCCCGTCGAGGCCGCACCCAGGAACTGGCTGTCGCCCACCACCAGGTCGTAGGCCGAACCCTGAGCGTTGAGCTCGGTGAACAGCTTGGTCTGGAAGTCCGGCCACGGCACGGTTTCCACGGTCACGGTGACGCCCGTTTCCGCCTGGTATTCGTTCACCAGTTCCTGCAGGTAGTTTGCCGGGTCCCATTCTGCCCAGAGGATCGTGAGCTCCTGGGCCTGGGCAGCCAGGCTGCTTATGGCCGCGAGACTCGCTCCGGCCAGTAGTCCAACCATAGTCTTGCGCATTGTATCATCTCCCTCACATGCACATTCTCGCCTGGTGAACCTGGGCGTATGACGCCGCGTCTCACCGGATGCCGATCGAGCGAAACCTCCTGCTCGCTCTTCGGATCGTCATCCCCCTCTGTGGCTCGCGGAACCGCGCCGATCTGCTCGGCAGGTCGCTCCCCATCATCTGCGCTTCTGGACCAGCCATCCGCACCAGCGGTGCGGCTGCCGACAGCGCAAATTACTTGCCTCCCTTTCGGTTGGCTGCTGCTGGCGCATCTTTCGTACGCTCGGCCGCGGTATTGTTCCTGGTCGGCGGGCCTTCGCCGGCTTCTGCCTCTGCAGCGTTGATCAGCGCCTTTGCAGCCCATTGGGCCACATTCTGCGCCTCGCTTGACCCGAGGCCCCAGATATCCTTGAGCACGTTCAGCACTTCGACGCCGTAGACCAGCGACAGCGCCTGGGCCACGCGCAGATGCGCACCGGGCGATAGGCGATTGGCCAGCGGCGCCGTGGCCTGCATCAGCAAGTCCACGCGGTGACCGCGGGTGAACAGCGGCTCGCTGCCCAGCGTACCGGCCCGGCGCTGCGCCCACTGTTCGAGCGACAGGCGCAGCGAGGCCTTGAATGTTGCCTCGAACTCCTCGATGCGAGGCATGGCGGTCGCCAGCAGGTCGGCCACCCGCGCCTCGACGCTGTCATGTCTGGGAGACCAGTCCAGTATCGGCCCGAGAGCCTCGTCGACCACAGCATGAACGAGGGCCGCGAGGCTGGGGAAATAGCGGTAGGCCGTTGCCCGCGACACGCCCGCCATTTCCGCAACGCCGGTCACCGAAGGCGTCATGCCCGACTGCATCAGCGCAACCGCCGCGTCGAGCATGAGTCGGCGGGTCCGCGCCTTTACGCCGCGTTCCGCACCGGAATTCCGCCTGGTTGGGTTCTGTTGTGAGACGACCATGCCAATATGATACATGCGTCTCATTCTTGCGCAATAGCTATCCTGCGCGCAGCGTGACGACCAAATGCAGCACCCCCGAGCCGTGAGGGTCGAGGGTGACTTGATGCGCAGCGATGGGGGTGGCGGTTACGGTTCGAAGAAGCCCGCATCCTCTTCCAGCAGGTACTTTCTCGCCCCTTCAGGATCGATGTCCAGCCCCAGCCCGGGGCCTGGCAGCAGGTCGACATGACTGTCGGTGACAATCCTGTCGGGCAGCCCGATCACGATGTCCTCCCACCACGGGTCCGAGGCGCTCGGATATTCGAAGGCAATGTAGTTGGCGGGCAGGGTGGCGCACACATTGATCAGCGCACCCAGGCCCAGCAGGCCATTGGCCGTGCCATGCGGCGCCATCATTATCGAGTGCATGTAGGCGTGTTCGGCCACCCATTTGAGCTCGGCCATGCCGCCGATATCGGCTGGATCAGGCCCGACGACGCGGACGGCCTGGGTTTCAATCAGTTCCTTGAAATTATGCCGCAGGTAGATCTGCTCGCCCGTATGAATCGGCGTCGAGGTCGAGGTCGTGAGTTCACGATAGGCCTGCGGGTTCACCCAGGGCACATAGTCGCCCGTCAGCATGTCCTCCAGCCACATTAGGTCATACTTCTCGACGGCGCGCGCAAAGCGGATGGCGTCATTGAGGAACCAGCCGGGCCCGCAATCGAGCGCCAGCGAAACCTTGTCGCCCAGCACCTCCTTCATCGCCGCCACGCAATCGAGCATGTGGTTGAAGCCGCGCTCGCTGATCTGCCCCTGGTCCATGGCGCCATGGTAGCCGGCATTGTTCTGCCGCACCCCATAGTGGAAGTCGTCGATCGTATCCTTCATGTTGGAATGGAAGCTGATGCCCTGCTTGACCATGAAGAATTTTTCGGGCCGCTCCATCATCCATTTGACGTCGGCGGCATAGTCCTCCGGCCGGTCACCGGTCCGCTTTTGCCGGATGGAGCCGTTATAGACCCGCACCTTGTCGCGCACCTTGCCGCCCAGCAGCTTGTAGGCCGGCACGTTGGCCGCCTTGCCGGCAATATCCCACAGAGCATGCTCGATCGCCGAAACCGCCGCGCCATAGGGTTTGAACGACCCCCGCTGGCGAATCTTGAGCATACAGCGCTCGACATCGGTCGGGTCCTCCCCGATCAGCGCCTCGCGGAAATGCAGCACCCATGGCTTGAGGTAGGTTTTGGTGAATTCCACCTCGCCCAGCCCATAGAGGCCCTCGTCCGTGACGATGCGCACGATCGGATGGCGGCCGATGACGGCACAGCGCAGGTCGGTGATCTTCATGGCGGGCTCACTTGACTGACGAGAAGGCGGTAGGCGCCAGGATCTGGCTGCTGACATTGGAGAGGATCGGCCCATCACGCTCGGAACTGTCCCGCGCACTGAGCCATGCCGGATCGGCGATGAAGGCCGACCATTTCCGCTCCCGCTCGGCCAGCGACTCCCAGGCCAGCAGATAGGTCAGGCGGTTGTTGCTCTCCCCGATGACCGTGGTGAAGAAACCCGCCTGCCGGATGCCATGCCGTTCCCAGATGCCCAGCGTATGCTCGCTGAACCGCTTGAGCAGCGCCGGCAGCTTGCCCGGCAGGCAGTCATAGATGCGCAGTTCGTAGATCATCCGCCTAGCTCCACGTCCGGTCCCATGAATACTCGTCGTCCCAGCGATCGGTCGGCTGCCAGATGCCGGTGACACCCTCCTGCAGATGCTGGCTGATGACCTCGTCCACCACGTCGTCGATCCCCAGTCCCGGCCGGTCCGGAACGTCGATGAAGCCGTCCTTGACCAGCGGCTTGGGCAGCCCGGTGACGATGTCGTCCCACCAGTCCACTTCGACGCTGTGATATTCGAGCGCCATGAAGTTCTCTGTAGCCACCGCGACATGCGCCGCGGCCATGGCTGCGATCGGACTCTCGGCCATGTGGATGGCCATGGCAACACCGCGGTCCTGCGCCATGTCGCCAATCTTCTTGGTTTCCAGAATTCCGCCCGAGGTCAGCAGGTCCGGATGGATCACCGCTACCCCGCCACTATCGAGCAGCGGCTGGAATCCTTCCTTGAGATAGATGTCTTCGCCCGTGCAGATCGGCACCGTCGTGGCGTCCTGCAACTGGCGGTACTGTTCGGTATATTGCCAGGGGATCACGTCCTCGAGCCAAGCGGGTACGTACTTCTCGATCCGCCGCGCCAGCCTGATGCCGTTCTGCAGCGAGATATGGCCCACATGGTCGATGGCCAGCGGCACTTCGTAGCCGATCACCTCGCGGACCTCGTGGATATATTGCTCGAGCAGGTCGATGCCCTTGTCGGTGAAATGCAGACCGCTGAACGGGTGCCGCACATTATGCGTGTCATAGACTGCATTGCGGGCGCGGCGATCCTCCATGGATTTGACGGGTCCGCGGCCGGGGTGGACGCGATAGCCTTCCAGCGAACCCGCCGGCGCCACCACCGCGCCGGGCACATCGGCGATCTGCATCAGGCCCAGGTCCATCTTGAGAAAGGTGAAACCCAGGTCCATGCGCGCCTTGAGCCGCTTGCCGGTCTCGGTGCCACTGGGCTTTTCGGCATCGGTGTCGCAATAGCAGCGCACCTTCTCGCGGAACCGCCCACCCAGCATCTGGTAGATGGGCACGCCATACGCCTTGCCGGCCAGGTCCCACAGCGCGATCTCGATGCCCGACACGCCGCCGCCCTGCCGACCGTGCCCGCCAAACTGCTTGATGCGCCGGAACAGCCTGTCGATGTCACAGGGATTTTCACCCAGCAGCCGGCTCTTGAGCATCAGTGCGTAGGTGGCGCTAGCGCCATCGCGCACCTCGCCCAGCCCGACAATGCCCTGATTGGTATAGATCTTGATCAGCGCCGAGGTGAAGGGCGCCCCCACGATCTCCGCCACGCGCAGGTCGGTAATGCGTAGATCGCTCGGATTCGAGCTGGTGCGGACATTGTTCTCGATGCGCTCTCCGGCGCTCATTTCACTCGTCATTGAAACGGCTTCTCCTCAAATGCCTATCGCGCTCGCCGGGGCGCTCAATCGAACGCCACCAGGTTTGCCGCCAGATAGTCCCGGTTCATTTCGATACCGAGCCCCGGCGTCTTGTTGAGCTTGAGCCTCCCGCCGGAATTGTCGAGCGGCTTATCGATCAGGTGGTCGTATTTGCTCAGGTTCCATTCAGAGGTTTCGAGCTTGTAGAAATTCGGCACGGTCATCATTACCTGCGCGCCGGCCACCACGTTGATCGGCCCGGCTGCGTCGTGCGGCGAAACCGGGATGTAGTAGGCTTCGCACAGTGCCGAGATTTTCTTGAGTTCGGTGATCCCGCCGGTCCACGTCACGTCGGGCATGATGTAGTCGGCCAGCCGGTTTTCGAGGATCGGCACGAAGTCCCATTTCGTATGGCCGCGCTCGCCCCAGGAGATGGGCACGTTGACCTTGTCGCGCACCTGCCGCAGGGCGTTGACGCTTTCGGGCGGGCAGGGCTCCTCGAACCAGTCGATGTCGCCGGCCTCCTCCAGTGAGTTGCAGAGGCGGATGGCCGTCGGCACGTCGAAGCGCCCATGCGCGTCGATCAGGATTTCGATATCCGGCCCCGCGGTCTCGCGGATCAGCGCCGTCAGCTCGGCCGCCTCGCGCTCGTCCTTTCGGGTCATGGAGCCCTCGAGATAACCCTCGGACTGCTCCCGCGCGATGCCGTTCTTGCCCTTCTGCCCCTGCTGGGCATAGGGGTCGAACTTGAGCGCGGTGTGTCCCGAGGCGACAATGTCACGGATCTCCTGGATCACGCCTTCCTTGCTGGTAAACTTGCGCTGGTCGGGATGCGTGTAGAGCTCGATGTCGTCGCGCACCGGGCCGCCCAGCAGTTCGTAGATCGGCCGGCCCAGCACCTTGCCCTTGATGTCCCAGAGGGCGATGTCGATCGCGCTCACGCATTCCACCGCGGCGCCGCGGCTGCCCATATAGGTGAAGTTGCGGAACACCTTGTGCCAGATGCGCTCGATCTGGGCAGGGTCGTCACCCTCTACGATCTTGCTGATCTGCCGCAGCATCACGCATAGCGCCCGATTGGCGACAAAGGTCGTGGTGGTGATCTCGCCCCAGCCGGAAACACCCCCGTCCGTCGTCACCTCCACGAACAGAAACTCGCCCCAATACGACGCCGAGGACTTGATCAGCCACGGCTTGACCCCCGTGATTTTCATCTGTGTTGCCTTTTCGGTGAGCTTGGTAAGGGTTGGTCCGCCGCGATCTACCCGGCCTTGGCGGCGTTGTAGGCCCGCATCTGCTCCAGGATATGCCGGCCCGAGGCCTCGACATGGCGGGCAACGCAGTCCGCGGCCTTGTCGGCTTCCCCCGCCTTGACCATCTCGATCAGCTCGCGATGCTCGCGGATGACCTGGCTGCGGCGCGCCAGCGTATAGGGAAAGCGTTGCGTCACGGCCCGCAGCACCTGCCGGTGCTTCCACCAGATTTCGGCAGCGTGCCGGTTGTAGTGCCGCTGGTAGACGACGGTATGAAACTGCACGTCGAGCCCGCTATGCAGCACCGGGTCGACGAAATTGTTCTCTTCGATCAACCTTTGGATACGCTCGAGTTCGGCAATGTCGGCTTCGGTGGCCATGCCCACGAACCAGCGCGTCAGGGCCGGCTCGATCAGCACGCTGATCTCATAGATATTCCTGACGAAGTCGTGGTCGATCGGGCGCACCCGCGCGCCGCGATTGGGGGAGAACACGACATAGCCTTCCCCGCGCAGCATCTGCAGCGCCTCGCGCACCGGGTTGGTCGATGTCCCCAGCCGCTCCGCGAGGTCCGCCACCACCAGGCGCTCATTAGGCTTGAGCTGGCCCGAAAGAATGTCTTCCCGAATGGTCTCGTAGAGCGAAACCGCTCTTTGGCTTGAGACATCGATCTCCTCGAAGCCCTCGGGCGGGGAAATCTTGAACTCGCTGGTACTGGCCAAACCGCGCTCCCAATCCGGCGTTTTCCGGTTGATAGCATACATGGCCGCCCGCAAACAATGTACGATCTTGACGTGTTGACACGCAATTCGCGATCTGAAAGCGTATGACACCAGCGGGGGTGTACATAAGAGCGCGAAGCCGGCCCGCCCCCAGGAGGCCCGACCATGCAACCGCATGGCGGAGGAGGAATCTGGAGGAATCAATGACAAGCCTGAAATTCGGTGCCGTTCTGCGCGGTGCTGTCGTCGCTGCCCTCATGACGTCGACCATGTCGACATCTTTGCAGGCGGCCCCCCCGGTCGACCTGAGCCAGTGGTCGCCTGAATATGTCCGTTCGATCGCCGGCACCGAGGAATTCGATACTGCCGAACTGTGCGGGGCCGTCACCCCGCTCGATTACGAGGGCAAGCTGACCTTCTGGTACCAAGGCGTCTTCGAGGGCGACCCCGACCTGCTGCGCCAGTACTACAAGGACTTTTTCGAGGCCTTCCGCGCCACCTATCCCAATATCGACCTACAGGAACAGGCGCTGACCTACAACGACCTGCTCGACAAGTTCCGCACCGCGCTGCTCGGCAATGCCGGCCCCATGGTCGTGCGCCTGCAGATCCTGGGTGGCGTCGAATTCGCTTCCAAGGGCTACCTGCAGGAACTGAGCCCCGAGGATGTCGGCTGGAAGACTGAGGACTTCTGGCCAGGCGCCATGAAGTCGGTGATGTGGGAAGGCAAGACCTACGGCATCCCCACCAACAACGAGACCATGGCGCTCATCTGGAATGCCGACATCTTCGAGCGCGCCGGACTTGATCCCGAAACCCCGCCCGCGACCTGGGATGATGTGGTCGCCTACTCCAAGCAGATCCACGACAAGCTCGGCATATCAGGCTACGGCCTGGTCGCCCGCAAGAATGCCGGCAACACGCCTTACCGCTTCATGCCGCAGCTCTGGGGCTATGGCGGTGGCGTCTTCGACGAGGCCGATCCGAGCCCGACTTACGGCGAGGTCCGCCTCGACAGTGAAGAGAGCAAGCGTGCTCTCCAGGCCTCCTATGACATGTATGTCCGCGATCAGTCGGTCCCGGTCTCGGCCCTGACCAACCAGCAGGCCGACAATCAGCCGCTGTTCCTGGCCGGCCAGCTTGCCATGATGATCAGCCATCCGTCCGACTACAACGTGATGCTCGACCTCCAGGCCAAGGCCACCGGCGCCGACAAGGACACGGCCCAGACCGTCATCGACAACATGCGCTACGGCCTTGTCCCGACCGGTCCGGACGGTCGCCGTGCCGTGGTGTTCGGCGGCTCCAACATCCACATCCTCAACCCCGAATATGTCGAGGGCGGCGAGGTGGACGAGGCGGCGGCCAAGGCGATGGTCTGCTTCTGGACCAGCCCCGAATGGTCGCTGAAGATGGCCTATGCCGGCTCCAATCCTGGCAACCTCAATGGCTTCAAGACCAAGTGGATGAAGGAGCGCCTGGACTCCATCAAGTTCCTCGACGTCACGACCTCGATGCTGCCCTACGGCGTCCCGTTCCCGACGCTGCCTGAAACGCCCGAGATCATGAACATCATCATTCCCGACATGCTGCAGAATGCCCTCACCGGCGCGATGACTGTCGAGGAAGCCGCCGATGATGCCGCCCAGAAGGTCAGGGACCTGACCGAGGGCGGCGGCCTCTGACACCCTCCCATGCAAACCGGCTGGTGGCATTCGTGCCACCGGTCACCCCCAGTTCGCCAGGCGCCGGAGCATTTCCATGACCAGCCATGCCAACGCTCCCCATGCCGGTATGCCCGCGCGACCGAGCATCCTGCGGCAGATGTGGCTCAATCGCGCCGACTACCTCTATGTGCTGCCGGCCATCGTGGTGATGCTCGTCGTCATCGCCTATCCCATCTACTACACCATCGACCTGAGCTTCTTCAAAACCCCGCCCGGGCTGCAGCTGCGCGACAAGATCTTTGTCGGCGCCGACAATTACACGGCCATCCTTTCCAGCGACGTCTTCTGGCGCGTCACCCTCAACACCGCGATCTGGACCTTTGCCTCGACCCTGATCGCTTTCGTCCTGGGCTATGCAGCCGCGCTGGCGCTGCATCGGGATTTTGCCGGCCGCGCCATCCTGCGCGCCATCCTCATCATCCCCTGGGTCATCAGCGCCGTTGCCGCCTCCTACATCTGGAAGTGGATCTACCACTCCGATTTCGGCATCCTCGGCGCCGTTCTGGTGCAGTTCGGCATTCTCGACCGCCAGCCCAATTTCATCGACAACGTCCACACCGTTCTGCCCTCCCTGATCGTGGTCAACATCTGGCGCGAGTTTCCCTTCGCCATGATCATGATCATGGCCGGCTTGCAGACCGTGCCCGAACAGCTCCTGCGCGCGGCAAAGGTCGATGGGGCCTCGGCCTGGCAGCGCTTCTGGCATGTGACCTTCCCGCATCTGCGCGGTGTCTCGACCGTCACCATCCTCCTGCTCGCCGTGGCTAACTTCAATTCCTTCATCATCCCCTGGATCATGACCGGCGGCGGCCCGTCCAATGCCTCCCACATCTGGATCACCCACATTTACGAGCTCGCCTTCGGGCGGCAGCGCTGGGGCGTCGCGGCGGCCTATTCGGTGCTGCTCTTCGTCATCCTGATGGCGCTGGGCTACTTCTATGTCCGGGCTCTGAGCGGCAACGAGAAGGAGCAGGGCGCATGACCACCACTCCCGATATCGCAACATCCCGCAGCCGCCGGAAGATTGACGGCTGGCGCTGGGCCGGCCGCATTTTCCTTGCGCTCATGCTGCTCTACACCGCCCTGCCCATGGTCTGGATGCTGCTGACCTCGATCAAATCGGGCTTCGCCGCCATGCAGTTTCCGCCGCAATGGTGGCCGACCGAGCCCACCCTCGCCAGCTACCAGAAGCTGCTCGATCCGCAGAACAGCGTGGGCCAGGATTTCCTGCGCTTCTTCTGGAACAGCCTCTTCGTCTCGGTCTGTACCACCATCCTGGCCGTCGCCGTGGCGGTGCCGGCCGCCTATGCCTTCTCCCGCTTCCGTTTTCCCGGCCGCCGCTTCCTGTTCTTCGCGGTCCTGCTGCGCAACATGTTCCCGGCGGTGATCTTCCTCGTGCCGCTCTTCATCCTGATGCGCGTGCTTGGCCTGGTGAACACCCACGGTTCGCTGATCCTGACCTATCTCACCTTCGGCCTGCCGCTCGCCATCTGGCTGCTCAAGGGCTTCTACGACAACATTCCCGTCCAGCTCGAACAGGCCGCCCGCATCGATGGCGCTACCCGCTTCCAGGCGTTCCTGCTCATCGTCACGCCGCTATCGGTCCCCGGCATCATCGCCACTGCCATCTACTCCTTCATCGGCGCCTGGAACGAATACATCTATGCCGCCACCTTCCTCACCAAGAACGAGCAGCTGACGCTCCCCGTCGGCATCCAGCGCTTCTTCTCCGAGAACACGACGGACTTCCCGGGCCTGATGGCCGCCAGCTTCATGATGAGCGTACCGGTCGTGGTGCTGTTCCTCGTCCTTCAGAAATACTTCGTGCGTGCCCTCACCGAAGGCGCCGTCAAACACTAGAAAGCTCTCCAATGGCCCAGGTGGTTCTCAAGGATCTCGTCAAGACCTATGGCTCGGTCTATGCCGCCAAGGACGTGTCGCTGACCGTGAACGATGGCGAATTCGTTGCCCTGGTCGGCCCGTCCGGCTGCGGGAAGACCACGACGCTCAACCTCGTGGCAGGGCTCATCCCAATCACTTCGGGCGACATCGTTATCGGCGACCGCGTGGTCAACGACCTCGATCCCAAGGATCGGGACATTGCCATGGTGTTCCAGAACTACGCGCTCTATCCGCAAAAGACCGTGTTCCAGAACCTCGCCTTTCCGCTGCAGATGCGACGGCTGCCCAAAAGCGAGATCGAAGCAAAGGTCAAGCAAGCTGCCAGCGTGCTTGACATCACCCACCTGCTCGAACGCAAGCCGCGCGAACTCTCGGGCGGCCAGCAGCAGCGCGTCGCCCTCGGCCGCGCCCTGGTGCGCGACCCCGCCGTGTTCCTGATGGACGAACCGCTCTCCAACCTCGACGCCAAGCTGCGTGTGCAGATGCGCAGCGAAATCAAGCGCTTCCACCAGGATCTAAACGCCACCATCATCTATGTGACGCACGACCAGCTCGAGGCCGTCACCATGGCCGACAAGATGGCCGTCATGAACGGTGGCCTGCTGCAGCAATACGACACTCCGGCCAACGTTTTCGCCAATCCAGTCAACATGTTCGTCGCCAGCTTCATCGGCAGCCCGGCGATGAGCCTGGTGCCGCTGGAAGCCGGTGAGGTGGACGGTCGCACGGTGCTGACCAGTGCCGAAGGCTGGAACCTGCCGCTCTCCGATGCCAATGCCCGCAGGGTTGCCGGCGCCACGTCCCGCAAGGTCGTCCTCGGCGCCCGCCACTCCACCATCAAGCTGCACAAGTCGCAGGTCGCCGGGTCGGTCCCGGCCAAGGTCTATACCGTCGAGCCCACCGGCGACATCACCTTCGTCCAGGCATTCCTGTCCGGCGCCATCGTCAATATCAGCCTGCCGCCTACCGCTTCGGTGGCACCCGATGAAATGGTTTGGCTGGAATTCGACCAGGACCGCATTCACCTGTTCGATGGGGCAACAGAAATGGCCCTGCGCGCCGACTGATCACCGAGACCACCATGTCCCTCAAGCTCAAGATCACCGCCATCAAGCCCTATCCGGTCTGGGTCGGCATCCGGAACCAGTTCTTGCTTAAGATCGAGACCGATCAGGGCATCAGCGGCTGGGGGGAGAGCGGGCTTTCGGGCCGCGAGAAGGCGGTAGCCGGCGCCATCGAGCACTACAGCCGGTTCCTGATCGGCCAGGATGCCATGCAGATCGGCCGCATCTGGCAGGAAATGTATCGCAGCCAGTATTTCGAGGGCGGCCGTGTGCTGCAGGCCGCCATTTCGGCCATCGATATCGCGCTGCACGACATCAAGGGCAAGGCCCTCGGCGTTCCCGTCTATGAACTGCTCGGCGGCAAGCAGCGCAACGCCATTCCCACCTTCGCCTCCACCGGCGACAGCGCCGGGGAGGGGGCCGTCGATCGCGCTCATGAGCTGCGCGAAATGGGCTTCAACGCCATCCGCTTCTTCCCCATCGGCCAGGATAGCCGCGACATCTTCGAGCCGCGGCAGTCCATTGCCGCCACCGCGCGCATCCTCAACAAGGCACGCGAAGAGCTGGGCGACGAGGTGGTGCTGGGCATTGACTATCACCACCGCCTGTCGGTGGCCGAAGCCGCCAGCTTCTGTGCCAAGCTGGACAAGGGTGTGCTCGATTTCCTCGAGGAACCCATCCGCGACGAGACGCCGGAAGCCTACGAGTCGCTGCGCTCGATGACCGACATTCCCTTCGCCATCGGCGAGGAATTCGCCAGCAAGTGGCAGTTCGTGCCCTACATTGAACGCGGCATCCACCAGTTCAACCGCCTCGACGTCTGCAATGTCGGCGGGCTGACCGAGGCCATGAAAGTGGCCGGCTGGAGCGAGGCCCATTATGTCGACCTCATGCCCCACAATCCGCTCGGTCCGGTCTGCACGGCCGCGACCGTGCACTTTGCGGCCGCGGTCCCTAATTTTGCCTGGCTCGAAACCCGCGCCCCCGAGCGCGCGCTCGGCTTCGACAACAGCGAGTTCTTCCCTGTTCAACCCCAGCTCGAGGGCGCGGTGTACCCCGTCAGCGACGCGCCGGGCCTGGGTGTGGAAGTCAATGAAGACCTTTTGGCCAGGCAGAGCTTCAAGTTCTGGGAAGCGCCACATTTGCGGCGCAACGACGGTTCGGTCACCAACTGGTAGATCAGCAATTCAAGTGGAGGAATGACGATGGCTATAGGCGCCGAAATTACGCGGCCGGCAAAGCACCTGATCGAAGGGCTTCGCGGCCTGGGTGCTGCGACCATCGCCGGCACGCTCGGCCATATGGGCTTCAAGAACCCGCACATGACCGGCATCCTGCCCCAGACCAAGGGCAAGGCCATCTGCGGTCCTGCTTTGACGCTCCAGTGCCTGCCACAGCGCCCGGACCTGTTCAGCGAAGGCGAATATGCCGACCCCGAGACGCAACTCCATCGCCATGTGCTCTATCACGTGCAGGAGGGCGACGTAGTGGTGGTGGATGCGCGCGGCGACATGCGCTCGGGCATTTTCGGCGATATGATGAGCACCTATTTCAAGGGCCGCGGCGGCGCCGGCATCATTATCGACGGTGTGATGCGCGACCGGCCCAATGTGGAAAAGCTCGATCTGGCGCTGTGGCTCAAGGGCTGGTCGCCCAACTATCACGTGCAGACCGACATCTACCCCAATGCCGTCAACGTCACGATCGCCTGCGGCGGCGTCACCGTGGTGCCGGGCGACATCATTGTCGCCGATGACGACGGCGCCGTGGTGGTGCCGGTCTCGATGGCCGAGCGCGTGCTCGAGGATGGCCAGAAGCATGCCGAATGGGAAGAATTCTCGCGCATGAAGCTGATGGCCGGCCAGTCCCTCCAACGCTACTACCCGCTCCACCCCGATGCCGAGGAAGAATATCAGGCCTGGCGCAGGCTCAACCCGGTCAAGCCAGTCTGAGGTGCGCTTCATTCACTAACCGGTCAGCAGGTGTTCGCAACGCTGTTCATCGCGCTTTCGGATATGGTATGGCAGCGGCCTCATGACCGCTGCACCCAAGCTTGACAGGCGCTTCAGCGTCGCACCGATGATGGACTGGACGGACCGGCACTGCCGTTTCCTCCATCGCCTGCTGACGCGCCACGCCCTGCTGTTCACCGAAATGGTCACCAGCGCCGCTATCGTGCATGGCGATGCCGACAGGCACCTGCGCTTCGATCCTGTCGAGCAGCCAGTCGCTTTGCAGTTGGGCGGCTCCGATCCAGCCGAGCTGGTCAAGGCCACCCGGCTCGCGCACGACTGGGGCTATGCCGAGATCAATCTCAATGTCGGCTGCCCATCGGATCGCGTGCAATCGGGCCGCTTTGGCGCCTGCCTCATGGCCGAGCCTGACCTGGTCGCCGACTGCGTTCGTGCCATGCGCGACGCCACTGACCGCCCGGTCACCGTCAAGTGCCGCATCGGCATCGACAATCAGGACACCGAGGAAAGCCTCGACCGCTTTGCCGATGCCATGGTCGCCGCAGGCGCCGACGCACTTTATGTCCATGCCCGCAAGGCCTGGCTCAAGGGCCTCAGCCCCAAGGGAAACCGCACCATCCCGCCGCTTGACTATGATCGTGTCCATCGCCTGCGCACGCGCCTGGCGCCGCTGCCGGTGATGATCAATGGCGGGCTCGAGACGCTCGAGGCAGCGGAAGCGGAAATGGCCTATATGGATGGTGTCATGCTCGGCCGCGCCGCCTATCACAGCCCCATGCTGCTGGCCGAGGTCGACCGACGCTTCTACGGCGCCACCACCCCGGCGCCGACACTGGAGGCGATCATCGCAGCCATGGCCGACTACGCGGACCGCGACGCCGCCGCCGAGGGCACGCGCATCAACAATATCGCGCGCCACATGCTGGGCCTCGCCAACGGACTGCCCGGCGCGCGCCAGTTCCGCCAGATCATGAGCGTGGATGCCTGCAAGCCCGGTGCCGATTCCGCGGTGATGTTCCGTGCCCTCGAAGCCGTCAACCGCCCGCGTCTTGCCGAAGCCAGCTAGTCGGCCAGTTCCAGCGAGTTCTGTGTCACGCTGTAGCGGCTGAGCGTTTCGAGAAACGTCATTCCCAGCAGGCTCATGTCCAGCGCACCGTCCTCCGTGACGAAGGCGACTACGCGCTCACGCACGATGCCACCCACTTCCATCCGGTCGATCCGCACCCGCGCCGCCCGGCCGGTGCCATTGGCGGTTGATACGGGGATGGTGTAGCTCAGCCCCTTGGTATCGATGCCTGCGGCCTCCGCGTCGGCTACCGTCAGTACCACTGCGCTCGCGCCGGTATCGAATATCATCGGCGTCGTGTGTCCGTTGACCGTGGCGTTGATCTCGAAATGCCCGCCAATGCCGCGGCGGAATGTGGCAATGCCGGCCTCGCTGTCGACCACGGCAACGCCGGGCTGCAATTCGCCTGCCACCCGCGCTGCCACGCCGGTCAGTTCGTCGCGATAGGCGTAGGTGAGCGCCGCGACCCCGAAGATCCCGACCCACAGCAACACGCTGCCGACCAGTTCGCCCATCTTGCGCCGCCGCGTGAACAGCCCGCCGGCAAAGATGATCAGGATGACGAGGAGCGGGACCAGTTGTGCTGTCTGCGCCTGGGTCAGGCCCACCATGCTGCCGGCATCCGCACTGATGAGCAGGGCGATGCCAACCGCGATGACCAGCGCAATGCCGATAAAGATCATGCCCGCGCCTCGCCTACGTTTGTGTCCATAGTCTCGATAAAGGCATAAGCGAGGGCGTTTTCAAGGCCATCAGGCAAATGGCAACAGCGCCGTCAGCACGGCGATCTCTACCAATGCCCCCAGCGCCCCGATCAGGTCGCCCGTCTGTCCGCCTACCAGCCGCCGGCAGAGCGCCATCCACCCCGCGATGACAGCAACCGCCAGCAGCATTGCCATGCCAAGCCCCACGACGCTCGTCCCCGGCCCAGCCAGCACGAAAAGCAGGATGGCCGCCAGAACCGCGCCGATGGCAAAGCTCTGGGGCGGCAATCGTCCGGCGGTCGCCGACGCGCCATCGTTTCGTGCCGGCGGTAGCGCGACGGCCAGCCACAGCGCACCCGAGCGACCCACAATATTGGCCGCCAGCCAAATCGCGCCCGCAGCGAGGGGATTGATCGCCGTCACAGCGCCCAGCGCCGTCACCCGCAGCAGAATGAACAGCGTCAGCGCGGCCACCCCATAGGTGCCGTGCCGGCTGTCCTTCATGATCTCGAGGCGACGCTCGACGCTATGCGCGCCAAACAGCCCATCGGCGGCATCCGCCAGCGCATCCTCCGCCATGGCGCCACTGGCGATGATCATCGCCGCCACGGCCAGAGCTGCTGCGAAATAGCTCGGCAACCCGATCAGCGTCGCCCCGATCAGCAGCAGAACCGGGCCGATGCCGATGGCGACACTGGCCAGGGGCAGCGCCATCGCGATCCGGCCTAAATCCGGCGTCTGATGCGGCGTCTCGCCCGTTGGCAGCCGCGAAAAGAACCGCAGTGCCATGATGAAATCGTCGCGCAATCCGACGCCGCCAGCGGGCGCACGTGGGCTGCTGGGCTCGTCGGGCTGGACCGAAGGTTCCTCGGCGTTCAATTGCTTTTCATCCTGCAATCGGCAACAAGTCGCGTCCTTCCTAACCTGAACAAGACCGACTCGCCATGCCCCAGCTCAGCCCCGCCTTTGCCGACGTCATCGAGCTCCTGACCATCCTCCCCGATGGCGACGAAGCTGCCGTGGCCGCGGTTCGCGCCCGCGATGCGCAGCTGACCAAGCCGGCCGGTTCGCTCGGCGCATTGGAGGGTCTGGTCGAGTTCCTGGCGCGCTGGCAGGGCAGGGCACAGCCGCGTCTCGACAATCCCATGGTCACCATCTTTGCCGGCAACCATGGCGTCACCGATCAGGGCGTCTCGGCCTTTCCGCGCGAAGTGACCGCCCAGATGGTCGCCAACTTCACCAATGGCGGCGCGGCCATTTCCCAAATCTGCGCCCTGCACGAAATCAACCTCCGCGTGTTCGAGCTCGCCCTCGAACTGCCCACCGGCGACATCACCCAGGAAGCCGCGCTTGACGACAAGATGTGCGCCGCCACCATCGCCTATGGCATGGAGGCCATTGCCGGTAAGCCCGACCTGATCTGCATCGGCGAAATGGGCATCGGCAACACCACCGTGGCCGCCGCCCTCTATGCCGCGCTCTATGGCGGAACCGGCGCCGACTGGGTCGGTCGAGGCACCGGCGTCGACGATGCAGGTCTTGCCCGTAAGGCGGACGCCGTCGATCGTGCGCTGGCCCGCCACGCCGGCGAGCTCGGCCACCCCTTGGCCATCCTCGCCCGCCTCGGTGGCCGCGAGATTGCTGCCATGTTGGGCGCCTTGCTGGCCGCCCGCCACCAGAAGGTGCCCGTCATCGTCGACGGCTTCGTCGCCACCTCGGCCGCCGCCATCGCCCATGCGGTCAATCCGGCTGCGATCGACCACTGCATTTTCGCCCATGTCTCGGCCGAAAGCGCCCATGCCCGCGCGCTCCAGGCCATGGGCCAGAGGGGCCTTCTCGATCTCGGCATGCGCCTGGGTGAAGGCAGCGGGGCAGCTCTGGCAGCCGTGCTGGCCAAGACCGCCCTGCACCTGCACAACAACATGGCGACGTTCGAGAGCGCGGCGGTGAGCGGCAGGGAAGGTTAGGCGGCGGCTCGCGGCGCCAGCATGATGCGGCCAAGTTCGCGGACCAGGCTGGTTTCCAGCTTGCCGACCGAGGCCATTGCGTCCATCACGATCATTGCCTGCGCCGGGCTTCTGGCTGGCTTGTAGCTGCGCCGTTCGATCAGTGCGGCATAGACGTCGCAGACCGTCAGTATTCTGGTCAGGTCGTCGATTTGCGGGGCATCCAGGCCATCGGGATAGCCCTTCCCATCAAGCAGTTCATGGTGGCTGCGGACGCTGGTGAGAATGTCCGAGTCGATCCCGCTCTTCTCCATCAGGTAGGTGCTGCCCACCACCGGATGAGAGCGCATGACCTTCAATTCGTCGTCGGTCAGTGCTCCTGGCTTGTCGAGGATTTCGATTGGAATTGCCGCCTTGCCGATATCATGCAGCAATCCGGCCACCGTGAGCTTGATCACGTCGCGGCGGGCCATGCCCGAACCGATGCCGAATGCCGACGCGACGCCGGTGACGAGCATGCAGTGCTGATAGGTTCCCACGTGGTAGCTCTTGACGGTGGCCAGCCATTCATTCGCCCCGACGCCCCTGATCGCGTCGGCAATTTGCCGGCTGGCGCCGTCCATTCCGGCCATGCTGAACGCCTTCCCCTCGACCAGCGCCTGGAAACTGCCGTCCATGGCATCCACGCCTGCCTGCACAGACTGGCGCACGGCGGCGCCAATGGCGCCATCGCCCTGCTCGATGCCGAAGTGAGTGGCGATCGCCGCGTGGATGTCGATGACGCTGGCGGAGGTTGGCAACACGGCCGTGGCGCCCAGCGCTCGCGCGTTTGCGGCTGCTGCGGGCGCGAGGGGATCGACCAGAAACAGGCGGCAGGCGCCACTGACGCGCGGCAGGATCGCTTTCAGTTTGCGCATCGTCTCGGGCGACCGCAAATCCAAGTCGATGATGAGACTGGGATCGACCAGCAGGTCCGCGGGGGCAAGGCTCGACAATGCGACGGCCTTGGCACCGATGCCGCTTGCAAATAGGCTTTGCCGTTCGCGAGGAGAACCGGCAACCACATAAAATAAAGCGTCGCGAGCGGCGTGATGACGCAATTGCCGAATTACTCCAATTCAGCAAATATAGGACGTAGGTATTTCTACTATATTAAGTTATAGTTCAGCCGGCTTCCGAAAATATTTCGAGCCGGTTGCGCTTTTCCACCACGGGCGCCAGCGCATCCATCACGCGGGCGCGCGGGAACGTAGCGATGACCTCTGTGCCGAAGCGCAGTTTGCTGAAGAGGTCAAAGCGGCCCTGATGCAGTTCCATGATCTTCTGCACGATGGGCAGTCCAAGGCCAGCGCCTTGTTCGGCGGTCTTCTGCGCCAGCGAGCCCTGGCCGAATGAGCTGAGCACGGTTTCGATCTCGTCCTCTGGAATGCCGGGGCCGTTGTCCTTGACCGAAATGAACTGTCCGCCATCGCCACTGCGCGTCACCACCAGCGTCACCTTGCCGTGCTGCGGGGTGAACTTGATTGCGTTGCTTAGCAGGTTCAGGATCACCTGGCGGATGGCGCGCTCGTCGCCCCAGAGCTTGGGCAGGTTGTTGCCCACATTGTAGACCAGCTCGATGCCCTTGGACTTGGCGCGCAGCTCCATCATGCGGCGGCAGTCCTCGGCGATGTCGACCAGCGACACAACTTCCTCGTTGAGCTCGTACTTGCCCGCTTCGATGCGGCTGAGGTCCAGCAGCTCGTTGATGAGGTTGAGCAGGTGCTGGCCCGAACCGTGGATGTCGCCGGCATATTCCTTGTATTGGGGCACCTGGTGCGGCCCCAGCAGCTCCGATTTCAGCACTTCGGAAAAGCCGATGATGGCGTTGAGCGGCGTACGGAGCTCGTGGCTCATGGTGGCGAGGAATTGCGACTTGGCGATATTGGCCTGCTCGGCATGGCGGCGCGCCTCGTCTGACATATGGCGGGCCTCCTCCAGTTCGCTGATCAGGGCGTCTTTTTCGGCCTGGTGCGAAATGGTCTCGAGTTCGGTGCCATGCATCTGGCGGGCCAGGTACACAAAGAAGATTTCGCCACAGATCGCCACGGCAGCCAGCGTGTAGTTGAGCGTGCCGCCCAGCGCGATGAGGTTGCCCGAAACCGTGAGCGTGACGGGCAGGGTGCTCATCAGGGTGGCCGGCGGCAGGGTATGGGTGGTGATCGCATTGGCCGCAACGCTCACCAGCACCATGGCGAACATCACCGGCGTCAGCGCATCGGCCGGTGCCACCAGGGTGAACATGGCCAGCAGGGACCAGGCCAGCCCATAGACCAGCTCACCGGCCACAAAGGTTGCGGTCCACTGGCTGGCATTGAACTTGGCCGCCTCCGTGCCCTTGAAGCGCTGCGCCATCAGGGCCACGATCAGCAGGCTGAGGGTCACCAGGCCAGCCCATAGCGTGGTGAACACCACCGGCACCCAGAAGCTGGCCATGATGCCCAGGATAGCGACGATGGCCGCCATCGGCAGCGCCGCGTTGAGGCGGGACTGCGCATAGTCGTGCATCAGTTCGAAATCGAAGTCGGCGCGCGTTCCCGAGCTCGAAGTAAGGCGCTGGCGCGCGTCGAGCACGGTCTTCTGCGCAGTGCGCTTGCTGTCCCGCCCCATTTGCGAGCGAACGTCATCGATGACAGCCGGCTGCGAAGCCATGGACTCGGTACTCGTTACTAAATGATGCGAACAAAACACGCATTCGCTACGCTGGTGCCAACACTAGCCAGCACGTAGTTAACGGGTGATGAAATCGGTCCCCGACTCAACCATCGCAAATCTCTGTTTCGTGGCCCCGGCGGCGCAATCGTCGCGATCGGAGTGCTCATCCTCGCGGCCATGGTCGCAGCGGCCCTCGATCAGCCGCCGGCGCCTGTCTCGGGCTCAGCCAGGGCCAGCGATGGCGACAGCTTCCGCCTGGGTCCGGATCGCGTCAGGCTGCTTGGCCTGGACGCCCCCGAACTGTCGCAGGATTGTTTCCATGCTGATGGCCAGAGCTGGCCATGCGGCCGCGCCGCGCGCGATCGCATGGCGCGATTGCTGGCTGGAGGCCCGGTCCATTGCCGCCCCGAGGATGTCGACCAGTATGGTCGCCTGCTCGCCACCTGCCAGGTGTCCGGCCACGATATCGGGGCCATGATGGTGGCGGAGGGCCTCGCCGTCTCCTCGGGACGCTATTGGAGCGAAGAGGCAAACGCGCGTCGCGACCGCGCGGGGATTTGGGCCGGGGACTTTGACGCCCCGCGCCAGTGGCGGGACGATCATCCGCAGGGTCGGGGATTGCTGGGCTGGTTGGCGACGATCGGACTCTAGGTTAACAATGTGTAGTTGCCGATCACACAGTTCGCCCGCGCAAGATTATTGCTAATCAGGTCGGGACGTGGCAGGTAACCCGCCAATTTCGGAGTGAATTGAGCCGGAATTGGAAATCTGATTTCGCGGGGGCGATATGGCACTGGACAAGATCGATCGGAAGATTCTCACCCTTCTGCAGAAGGACGCCACCATGCCGGTGGCTGAAATCGGCCGCAAGGTGGGGTTGTCCACCACGCCGTGCTGGCGCCGCATCCAGAAGATGGAAGAAGACGGCGTCATTCAGCGCCGCGTGGCCGTGCTCGATCCCGCAAAGGTCAATGTCGGCGTCACGGTCTTTGTTTCGGTCAAGACCAACGAGCACAACGACGCCTGGATGCGCAAATTTTCCGCCGTCATCGATGAATTCCCCGAGGTGGTCGAATTCTATCGCATGAGCGGCGAGGTCGACTACCTGATGCGGGTCGTGGTGCCTGATATCGGTGCCTATGACGCCTTCTACAAAAAGCTCATCAGCAAGATCAACCTGACGGACGTCAGCTCGGCCTTCGCCATGGGCCAGATCAAATACACCACTGCCTTGCCGCTCGACTTTGCCATCGTCGTGGACGACGACAAGTAGCGCCCGATGCTGATTGGCTTCGAACATGTCGGCATGACCTGCAGCAACCTCGACCGCACCATCGCCTTTTATTGCGACCTGCTGGGCCTGACCCTGGCCTTGCGCAAGACGAGTGACCGCGGTGAGATGGTCTTCCTCGATACGGGCAGCGGCATGCTCGAAATCGCTTGCCCCAATGCCGACATCTCGCGCTCGCGCGACGTGCCACCCCACGAAGCGGGCGTCCGGCATATCACCTTTGCCTTCGACGACGTCGATGCGATGGTCGAAAAATGCGAGGCCGCCGGCATCGAAGTCATCGAAGCGCCCCGTCCGGCCTTCTTCACCGAGATGATCCGCCGTGTCGCCTTTGTCCGCGACCCCGATGGCATTCTGGTTGAGCTGGTCGAACGGGCCGACTGGCGATAGGGGGGCCACAAGTGTCCAATATCCAGCTCGTCGTGCATCATGACGATCTCGGGGCCAGCCACGGAGCCAATCTGGCCTTTGTCGAGCTGGCCGACCTGGGTGTGGTCACCTGCGGCTCGGTCATGGTGCCGTGCCCCTGGTTTCCCGAAATGGCCGCCATCTGCCGTGATCGACCTGATCTCGATGTGGGCGTCCATCTCACCCTCAATGCCGAGTTTGCCGGCTTTCGCTGGCGTCCGCTGACGGGCGTCGCCACAAACGGCCTCACCGACACCGACGGCTTCATGTGGCGCCGCGTTCAGGACGCCCGTCATGCCGATGTAGCCGCCGTCGAGGCCGAATTGCGCCGCCAAGTCGAAACGGCGCTCGCCGCCGGCATCGACGTCACCCACCTCGATTCCCACATGGGCACGGTGACCATGCCCGAATATGTCGAGATCTACCTCAGGCTGGGCGAGGAGTTTCGGCTGCCGGTGGTCTTTGCGCGTGATGTCGGGGACAGCGCTGGGTCCGGCCCCGCATATGATGCGATCGTCGAGCGGCTGGTCGCCCGCGGCAATCCGGATTTCCAGCGCTTCATCATGTCGCCCTTCGGCAATCTGGCGCCTGATGCCACCACCTATGCCGGGATTTTCCGCCGCGCTGTTCCCGGCCTCAACTGGGGCGCCTTCCACTTCGCCCAACCCGGCGACATCGAGATGTATTCCGATGACGCGCCCATGCGCGTAGCCGAATACGAGCTCTTTCGTTCCGGTCGTGCGCAGGAGTTGCTCGACGCGGCCGGGGTCGAGATCATCGGCATGCGCGGCTTCCGCGATGCCATGCGGGCCTAGCCGAGGGCCGCGATCGCCTCACCCAGCGTCGCCAGCATGTCCAGGCGCGTTCCATCCGGCAGCACCAGCCGCAGCCGCTGTACGCTGTGGTCGTTGTAGAGGCTGACCATGAAGTCTTCGACCGAAAGGGTGCCGTAGTCGGCAATTGGCACTGGCACCGCCTCGATAACCGGCCGCGGCCCACCCTCGCGCCACGCACAGAGCGCGAACACCGGCGCCAGCGCCGGGCTCCTGGCCGCCAGCCCCGCCCGGAATTCCAGGATGTCGTCCGGCTCCGGCAGCGCCGCGAACTGCCGGTCCACATAGGCGTCGATCAGCGCCGCCACCAGCATCGCCTTGCGCACCGACAGTGGCGCCGCTAGTGCAGCCCGCCACGCCGCGTCGAGATAGTCGCGATGCGCCTCCAGCCTATCCAAGATGCTGGCGGAAGAAGTCGAGCGTGCGGGCCGAGGCTCTGGTGCAGGCTGCCTCGTTGAAGTTGGATGCCCGCTGGTTGTTGCAGAAGCCGTGTGCCGCCGGATAGGTGTAGATGTCGGCTTCCGGATGGCGGGCCTTGAGCGCTTCGATCTGCTCGAGCGGAATGCCGGTGTCCTGGTCGCCGTAATGCATCTGGATGGGAATGCGGGGCATGAGGTCGATATAGTTCGGCACCCCGCCACCATAGTAACCCGATGCTGCGCTAAGCCCCATTCCCTCGTGGGCGGCCGCCCGCCAGGTCACCGCACCACCAAAGCAATAGCCGGTAATGCCCACCTTCCCGCCGGCAGCGGCAGCCCCGATCGCTGCCGCCACATCCAGCAGCGCAGTCTTGTGGTCGAATTTCTTCATCAGCTCGCCGATGATGACGAACTGTTCGGGCCCGTAATCGTCACTCTCGTAGCCGAATTCGACACGGTCGAACATCGCCGGCGCCACCGCGAGGAACCCATGCCGGGCATACCGGTCTACCACGTCGCGGATGAATTTGTTGAGGCCCCAGACTTCCTGGATCACCACCACGCCCGCTCGTGGCTTGCCTTCGGGCATCGCGCGATAGGCATTGAGCGTGAAGCCGTCGCTGGCCGTCAATGTGATGCGTTCGCCCATCCTAGCCTCCGGTCACACTCATATGCCGGCCCAGCGCCGGCTCGGGGCGGGTCCGGTCGATGACGAAATCGTGCCCCTTGGGCTTGATCAGCATGGCGTGGTCCAGCGCGGCATCCAGCGCCGGCGGTCCGCCATCGCGTAGCGCGTCGCGCAGGTTCACCTGGTCATCTTGCCCCAGGCAGAGGTAGAGCTGCCCGGTCGCAGTCAGGCGCACGCGGTTGCAGCTCTCGCAGAAATTGTGGCTCATCGGGGTGATGAAGCCCAGCACGCCGCCGGTCTCGGCCACATGCACATAGCGCGCCGGTCCCCCCGTCCGCTTGTCGAGCTTGCTCAGCGTGTAGCGCCTTGCCAGCTGGTCGTGCAGTTCGCGCAGCGGCAGGTAGCTGTCGACCCGGTCGATGCCGACCTCGCCCAGCGGCATGCCCTCGATCAGCGTCAGGCCCATGCCGCGGCCATGCGCCCAGGCCATCATGGGCTCGATTTCGTCGTCATTGACGCCGCGCATCGACACCATGTTGATCTTGATCGTCAGCCCCGCCGCCTGTGCCGCGTCGATCCCGTCGAGCACGTCTTCGAGCCTCCCGCGGCGGGTAATCGCGCGGAAACGGTCGCTGTCGAGCGTATCGAGCGACACGTTGAGCCGTCGTACGCCTGCATCGGCCAGCCCCCGCGCATGCTTGCGCAATTGGCTGCCATTGGTGGTGAGGGTCAGCTCCTCCAGGCCATGCCCGATCTGGCCGCCCAGGGTCGTAACCAGCTCCATGATGTCGCGCCGCACCAGCGGTTCGCCGCCCGTGAGCCGGATCTTGGTCACCCCGCGGGCGATGAACGCACCCGCGATCGCCTCGATTTCCTCAAAGCTCAGCACATCGCGCTTGGGCAGGAACGTCATGTCCTCGGCCATGCAATAGACACAGCGGAAGTCGCACCGGTCCGTCACCGATATGCGCAGATAGGAAACATGCCGCCCATAGCGGTCGACAAGCGGGCGGGCAGGGGAGGCGGATGCGGTCATGGCCGCAACCTAATCCCCGTCTTTGACTTTTCAAAGCCACCCGCAAACAAAAAGGCCGCCCCAAAAGGCGGCCCTTGTCAATTCTGCGCCAGTACCAAGTCGGTCAGGCCAGCATCACCTGCTCAGCGCCGGTATTAGTGGTTGACGACGATGAGGGCGCCCACCTGAACGCGATCGTAGAGATCGGTGATGTCGTCGTTGGTCAGGCGAATGCAGCCCGACGAGACGGCCTGGCCGATCGACCACGGCTCGGACGTGCCATGCACGCGATAGAGCGTCGAGCCGATATAGAGCGCGCGGGCGCCCAGCGGGTTGTTGGGGCCGCCTTCCATATAGGCCGGCAGGTCCGGGACGCGCTTGCGCATCTGCGGCGGGGGCGTCCAGCCTGGCCACTCGGCCTTGCGGGTAATGCGGTGGGTGCCGGACCAGGTGAAGCCGTCGCGACCGACGCCGACGCCATACTTCATCGCCTTGCCACCCTCGAGGACGAGGTAGAGGCGGCGTTCGTCGGTTTCGATGACGATCGTGCCGGGCTTGTGGTTGGTCACGTAGTCGACGATTTCCTTGCGGATGGGGCTGCCACTGCGCGGGCTTGGCGCGGCGATGGTCGCCTCGTCCACCCAGCCGCCGGTGTTGCGGTCGTATACCAGCGCAGCCGTGGCAGGCATGACGCTGCTAGCCGACAAGATAATCGACAGCCCGATTGCTATCGTTGACTTGATATTGAACATCTGACGACTTGGCCTCTGGAACATATGGGCATTCGACTCGCCCACGTGACAATTGCGGTTGCTTACGCGGTTTGCGTTATAGCGAAAAGAGGCGGGTGCCTCGGAATCGCCACACTCGCGCCACCTTCGCAAAAGTGTGTTGCTGCGAGGTTACAGTTCTCGTTCACCAATCCGTGATTTCGCGGTTTTTTCGGCATTGACACGCACGTCGCGCCCCTGCATTGCCGGTGTCACTGGAGGGCCCATGAGCGAAGATCTGAAGCGTCAGGCCGCTGCGATGGCGTTGACCAACCTGCGACCCGGCATGCGCCTGGGTCTGGGGACGGGCTCCACGGCTCGGCACTTCGTCGACCTGCTGGGCGAAAAGGTTGCTGCCGGGTTCGATTGCATCTGTGTGCCGACCTCCGAAGTCACCGCGCGCCAGGCGCTCTCCCTCAATATCCCGCTGTCTGATCTCGAAACGCTGGACCGGCTCGACCTGACCGTCGATGGCGCCGACGAGATCGACCCCGATCTCAACCTCATCAAGGGGGCCGGTGGCGCCCTGTTGCGGGAGAAGATCGTCGCCGCGGCTTCCGACGCGATGGTCGTGATCGCGGACGACTCCAAGCTGGTTCCCGCGCTGGGTCCGCGCTTCCCCCTGCCGATCGAGGTCAATCGTTTTGGCCTGGGTGCCACCCAGCGCGCGGTGGCCGACGTCATGGCCAGGCATGGCGCCCAGGGCCCGCTGCGCCTGCGCGAAACCGCGCCTGGCTCCCCCTATGTGACGGACGGGGGACATCTCCTGCTGGATGCTTTTTTTGGCCGTATTTCGCAGCCAGAAGCGCTGTCGCGCGACTTGCTCGACATTGCCGGGGTTGTACAGCACGGGCTGTTCCTCAAAATGTGCAAGACGGCTTATGTGGCGACCCCGGATGGCGTAAGAACCCTGACGAGCGGCACGAACTGATGGATCGGGACAAGATGGGTTTTTCAACGATGACCAGTATGATCATGCGCGCCAAGGCGCTGCTGGCCGTGGCGCTGAGCGCCGCCATTATCGCCGTGGCTGCGCCGGCAGCCGCACAGGAAGTTCCGCCCGACCAGCTCGCTCTGGCGCGCAAATATGTCGAGCTCACCGATAGCGCGGGTGTCTACGAGATCGCGCTGGTCGACATCGGCATGGGCACGCTGAGCCAGCTGACGACACAGAACCCCGAACTGGCCAAGGAAATCGATCTGGCGATCGGCGCCGTGCTGGAGACCTATCAGAGCCGCAAGGGTGAACTGCTCGACCAGTTCGCGCGCGTCTATGCCACGCGCTTCACTGTTGAAGAGCTCCAGGAGATCGTCACCTTCTATGAATCGCCCACCGGCCAGAAGCTTGCCTCGGCCAATACCGAGGTCAATTCCGACCTCCAGGCGGTCCTGCAGGTATTCACCAACAACACGCGTTCCGAATTCTACGCCAAGGTCCGCGCCGAACTCCGCGCCAAGGGTTTCGACGTCTGATCGCTCGAGCCCAGCTATTGGTGCACACCAGCCATCCGGCCCCGCCTTGTGCGGGGCCTTTGTTTATGCGAAGTGCCTGCCGATATATCGTCATATGCCGATGAATATTGCCCAAGGAGCCATCCATGTCCGCCGATAGCTATGATCTTGTTGTCATCGGCGCCGGCTCCGGCGGCGTTCGCGCCGCCCGCATGGCCGCGACCTATGGCGCCAAGGTTGCCATCGTGGAGGAGTTCCGCGTTGGCGGCACCTGCGTCATCCGCGGCTGCGTGCCCAAGAAGCTCTACGTCTATGCCTCGCGCTTCCACGACATGTTCGACGTCGCGTCCAGCTTCGGCTGGCAGGTCGACGCGTCCTTCGATTGGCCCACGCTCGTGGCCAACAAGGAAAAGGAAATCACCCGGCTCGAAAGTGCCTACACGGCCAACCTGGAAAAGCCCGGCGTCGAGATCATCAAGGATCGTGCCGTGGTCACCGGCGCCAACAGCGTCCACCTGGTGGGGCAGGATCGCGACCTGACCGCCAGATACATCCTGGTGGCCACTGGCGGGCATCCCTATATCCCCCCCATCCCGGGCGCCGAGCTGGGCATTACCTCCAACGAGGCCTTTGACCTTCCCGCTCTGCCCCATTCCATTCTCATTGAGGGTGGTGGCTATATCGCGGTGGAATTTGCCACCATCTTCGCCGGCCTTGGCGTCAATACCACCATCATCTATCGAGGCTCGCGCATCCTGCGCACCTTCGATGATGACATGGCCATCGGCCTTGAAGCCGGCCTCACCGACCGCGGGATCAAGCTCATCTACCAGACCACGATCAAATCGCTGGCCAAGTCGGGCAACGACATCGTCGCCACCTTCAGCGATGGCGTCTCCGCCCCCTATGGCGCGGTGATGTTCGCCACGGGCCGCACCCCGAACGTCAAGGGTCTTGGGCTCGAGAAGGTCGGCGTCAAGCTCACGGCCATGGGCGCGATCGCGGTCGACGCCTATTCACAGTCATCCGTGCCCTCGATCTACGCGGTAGGCGATGTCACGGGCCGCGCCGCGCTCACCCCGGTCGCCATCCGGGAGGGCTGGTACTTCGCCGAGACGGTCTTCAACAACAATCCCCTGGCCGTCGATCACAGCCAGATCCCGACCGCCGTATTCGCTGACCCTGAAATCGGCGTCATCGGCCTGACGGAGACCGAAGCCGCCACCCATGGCGATATCGACGTCTATGTTGCGCGCTTCCGGCCCATGATGAACACGCTCTCCACCCGCACCGAGCGGATGGTGCTCAAGCTCATCGTCGGCGCCAATGGCGGCAAGGTCCTTGGCTGCCACATCCTGGGCCCGGGCGCCGCCGAGATGATCCAGCTCGTCGCCATCCCCTTGGGCATGGCCGCCACCAAAGCCGATTTCGACCGCGCCATGGCCCTCCATCCCAGCGCCGCCGAGGAACTGGTGACCTTCAAGGCCCCCAGCTACACCTATCGCAACGGGCAGAAGGTGGGCGGCTGACCGACTGTGAGGCACCATCTCCGACAACCCCCGGCCGGACGGAAGCGTGTGCGCGACCGGCCCGGTGCTGCTCCAAAAACCGGCACCCCGAGACGGCTTCCGTCTCACTAACTTTCACTTTCGGCGCGAAGGCCGTCTCGGGGTCCGCCCGTTGCCATCTGGCATACGGCTCGCTGCGCTCTTGGGCATGCGACTTTGAAACCCGCGATCCGGCGGCGCGTCCGCATGCGACCAATATCTCACCCCGAATATCCTTGTCCGTCGCCGCTGCCCTTGGTATTCCGCCCGCAACAATGCGTAACGCCGCGTGAACGAGACCTGACATGAGCACCTGGACCCCCGATAGCTGGCGCAATAAGCCCATCTCCCAGGTTCCGGCCTATCCCGATCCTGCTGCCCTGGCCGAAGCCGAGCGTCAGCTTGCCACATTCCCGCCGCTGGTCTTTGCCGGCGAAGCCCGTGATCTAAAGGCGCGGCTTGCCGCCGTCGCCCGCGGCGAGGCCTTCCTGCTCCAGGGTGGCGACTGCGCCGAGAGCTTTGCCGAGCACGGTGCCGACCATATCCGCGACTTCTTCCGCGTATTCCTGCAGATGGCCGTTGTGCTGACCCATGGCGCATCCAAGCCCGTGGTCAAGGTCGGCCGCGTCGCCGGCCAGTTTGCCAAGCCGCGTTCCGCCGATACCGAAACCATCGACGGCGTCGAACTGCCCTCCTATCGCGGCGACATCATCAACGATATCGGCTTCACCGAGGCCTCGCGCCTGCCCAATCCGGACCGGATGCTGCAGGCGTACCGCCAGTCGGCGGCCACGCTCAACCTGCTGCGCGCCTTCTCCATGGGTGGCTACGCCGAACTGACCCGCATCCACGAATGGACCGTCGGGTTCATGAAGGGCTCCAACTGGTATCCGCGTTACGAGGAAGTCGCCCGCAAGATCGACGACGCCATCACCTTCATGGGTGCCCTCGGCCTCAACCCCGACAATACCCCGGCTCTGCGCCAGACCAGCTTCTTCACCAGCCATGAAGCGCTGCTGCTCGGCTATGAGGAAGCGCTCACCCGTCGCGACTCCATCACCAATGACTGGTACGCCACTTCCGGCCACATGCTCTGGATCGGCGACCGCACCCGCCAGCCCGATGCCGCTCATGTCGAATATTTCGCCGGCATCAAAAATCCCATTGGCATCAAGTGCGGCCCGTCGCTGTCGGCCGATGATCTCCTGCGCCTGCTCGATCGGCTGAACCCAACCGACGAGGCCGGCCGCATCACCCTGATCAGCCGCTACGGCTCCGACAAGATCGCCGATCACCTGCCGCGCCATATCGAAACCGTGCAGAAGGCCGGCCGCACCGTCGTCTGGTGCTCCGATCCCATGCATGGCAACACCATCAAGGCGTCGACCGGCTACAAGACCCGCCCGTTCGACCGGGTTTTGTCCGAAGTTAAGTCCTTCTTCGAAATCCACCGCGAGATGGGCACGTATGCCGGCGGCGTCCATATCGAGATGACCGGCGACGACGTCACCGAATGCACCGGCGGCAGCTTTGCCACCGTTACCGAGGCCTCGCTGTCGGATCGCTACCACACCTATTGCGATCCCCGCCTCAATGCCAGCCAGGCCCTTGAACTGGCCTTCCTCGTCGCCGAAGAAGTCCATGCGCAAAAGCCGCCGCGCCAGCGTCTTGCTGCCGGCGAATAATTATCTCGGTTCGTGAACCGCTTGGTGGGCCGCGCGTTGCACGATCAACGCGCGGCCTTCATAGTGGGCTATCCGCCGACCCGTCCATGAAAGCCGCGCATGCCCCAGTCCTTGTTCCCCTCGGCCAGTCCTGAGGCACGCGCCCGCCTCGAGCAGGACCCGACGCTCAAGCTGCTCAACGACTTCGATTGGTCGAGCACGCCGCTGGGCGCGATTCCCGACTGGCCTGCAGGCCTCAAGGGCGCCGTTCGGCTGATGATGGTGGCTTCCACCCCCATGGTCATGATGGTCGGAGACCAGGGCATCCTTATCTACAACCACGCCTACGCCGAATTCGCCGGCAACCGGCATCCTGCCATCTTCGGCATGCCGACGCTCGAGGCCTGGCCGGAAATCGCCGATTTCAACCGCGACAACATCGAGCGCGGCCTCCGCCGACAGTCCTGGAGCCTGCGCGACCAGGAGCTCGTTCTCAACCGTCACGGCCAGCTGGAATCGGGCTGGATGGACCTCCACTACAGCCCCATCATGGGCGATGACGGCCAGTCCCTGGGCACATTGTGCATCGTGCAGGAGACAACCGACCGCGTGCTGACCGAGAAGTCCCTCGCGCGCAGCGAGGAGCGACTGTCGCTGGCCCTCGATGGATCGGGCCTCGTCGGCACGTGGGACTGGGATATTGCCAACGACATCGTCACAGCCGACGACAAGTTTGCGGCATTGTACAATCTCGACCCGCTCCGTGCCGGCCTGGGCGTGCCGATCTCCGAATTCCTGGCCGCGATCCATCCCGAAGATGTTGCGCGCGTAAACGAGCAGATCGAAGTTGCCCTGCGCGATCGCATCCCCTTCCGCAGCGAATACCGCCTCGTCTCCGCCACCGACGGGGAAGTCCATTGGGTCATCGCTTCGGGCCGACCGCGCCTCGGCGCCGATGGGGCGCCGATCCGCCTGCCTGGCGTCGTCGTCGATGTCACCGAGCAGCGTCGTACCTCCGACGCCCTGGCTGCCAGCGAGCTGCGCTTCCGGACCCTGGCCGACACCATGCCGCAAATGGTCTGGTCGACGCTCCCCGACGGCTTCCACGACTACTACAACAAGCGCTGGTACGAATTTACCGGCGTCCCCGAGGGGACGACCGATGGCGAAGGCTGGAACGGCATGTTCCATCCCGAAGACCAGGAACGCGCCTGGCAGGCCTGGCGTCACTCGCTGGAGACCGGCGAGCCGTACCAGATCGAATATCGCCTGCGGCACCACAGCGGTGCCTATCGCTGGACGCTGGGCCTGGCACGGCCTATCCGCGACGCCAGTGGCCAGATCGTCCGTTGGTTCGGAACCTGCACCGATATCCACGAGACCCGCCTGGCTGCCGAGGAACGCGAACTTGTGGCCCAGGAACTGAGCCACCGGATCAAGAACATCTTCGCCGTCCTGACCGGCATCATCAGCCTGTCCGCGCGCAGCCGGCCCGAGGCCAAGGTCTTCGCCGACGAATTGCGCCAGCGCATCTATGCCCTCGGGGAAGCACACGATTTCCTCCGTCCGCACAGCCACATTTCGCGTCCGCCGGAAAACCAGGGTTCGCTCAAGTCGCTGATCGACCGCCTGATGCAACCCTATCGCCAGGACGGTGAAGGCCGCCTGGTCTTCGAGGGGGACGATGCTGTCGTCGACGACGGGGCGGCGACGCCCCTGGCTTTGCTGTTTCACGAACTGGGCACCAATTCCGCCAAGTATGGCGCCCTGTCTGCCGCTGGCGGCAGGGTCGAGATTTCCGGCCGCGCGGATGGCGAGCGCTACCATTTGACCTGGAAGGAAGTAGGCGGTCCACCCATAACCGGGGAAGTGGAACTGAGCGGCTTCGGATCACGCCTCATCGTGCTGAGCATCGAGGGACAGCTGCGCGGGCGCATGGAGCGGTTGTGGGAGCCCGGCGGGCTCCGGGTCGAGATCGACATGCCGACCGACGCGCTCCGGCGTTCGGCGCGGCTCGCCTAGCTCAACCGGTCGCGCTGAGCGCGGTAGCTTCCTCGAACAGGCGCAGCCGGGCAGGGGGCGCAATTTCAATGCCTGCGCGCCGGCCCAGGGCATAGGTCAGCGCTTCGCGCAGGTCGCCGTCGCTGACCGGTTTAGCCAGCACGCCCAAGGCGCCGGCTACGCCGTTTCCGAGCTGGCTGGGGTTTGCGGTCAGGAACAGCACGGTGGCGCCATGCGCCTGGGCCAGCGTGCCCCCGATGCGGATTCCGCTGGGTCCATCCTGCAGGTTGAGATCGACCAGGGCGACGTCTGCCTGCGAGGCCAGCACCATCGCCGAACGCTCGTCATGGGCTATGCCCACCGACGTCAGGCCCATCTCTTCGATCACATGTTCGATTTCGGTAGCGACGAAAATCTCGTCTTCGACCACCAGTACCCTGGTTACCATCACTAACTCTTCGTCGCACTCTGCCTTCTGGCCTCTGGGCAACTCCCCGCGATCTGCCGGGTTGCTTTTGAGGTGCATCACAATGCCAATTTGCGCGCAGGGGGTTACCAAAGTCCCAACCTGTTGCGTCGCCGCAAGTTTCCTGGAGCGACCGCCCACGCGCTTACTCTCCCCTTGCGGTACCGGATGCGGGGGCGGTATGGCAAGGCACCGACAGCGTCCGCCCACCACCCAGTTAGGCCAGCCCGTGACCGACCGCCTCCGAATTGCGCTTGCTCAGCTCAATCCCAAGGTCGGCGACCTCGCCGGCAACCTGGCATTGGCCCGTGGGGCCCTGGCCGATGCCGTTGCCGCCAAGGCCGACATCCTCCTGCTCTCCGAGCTTTTCCTCACCGGCTATTTCCCTGACGATCTGCTGTTCAAGCCAAAATTCATCGCCGACGCCATGCAGGCAGCGCGCGACCTTGTCGCGGACACGGCGGGGACCGACGTTGTCCTCATCCTGCCCACCGTGTGGCTGGAAAAGACCGGCCTTCACAACGCGGTCGTGGTTGCTGAAGACGGCCGGATCATCGCTACCCGCCTCAAGCGCGAACTGCCCAATTCCGACGTCTTCTACGAACGGCGCTATTTCGTGCCGGGCCCGCTGACCGAGCCGGTGCTGATCAAGGGCGTGCCGATCGGTATCCCGATCTGCGAAGACATCTGGCACCCGAGCGTCTGCGAGCACCTGGCCATGCGCGGCGCCGAGATCATGCTCTGTCCCAATGGTTCTCCTTATTGGACCAACAAGCAGCATGTCCGCAAAGACCTCGTCCGCGCCCGCGTCGCCGAAGACGATGTGCCCATGCTCTATCTCAACCAGGTTGGTGGCCAGGACGAACTGGTGTTCGACGGTGCCTCCTTCGGCATGGAACCGGGCAACAAACTGGTCTTCCAGGGCAAGTCGTTCCAGACCGACTTCATCGTCTCCGACTGGGTGCGCGGCGACAACGGTTGGGTCTGCGTCCAGGGCGAGGTCGTCGACCTCACCACCACCGACGAAGCGCCCTGGCTCGCCTGCGTGCTCGGACTGCGCGATTACGTCCACAAAAATGGCTTCAAGCAGGTCGTGCTAGGTCTCTCCGGCGGCATCGACAGCGCCGTCGTTGCGGCAATGGCCGTCGATGCTCTCGGCGCTGAAAACGTCCACTGCATCATGCTGCCCTACCGCTACACATCCGAGGCCAGCCTCAAGGACGCCAAGGATTGCGCAGAGCGCTTGGGCGTTCGCTACGACGTCGTTTCCATCGGCGATCCCGTCGACCAGGCACTGGCCGAGCTGGCCCCGATTTTCGACAACCGCCCTGCGGACCTTGCCGAGGAAAACATCCAGTCGCGCATGCGTGGCGTTGTGTTGATGGCGGTGTCCAACAAGCTGGGCTCCATGCTCCTGACCACCGGCAATAAGTCGGAAATGGGCGTCGGCTATGCCACCATCTATGGCGACATGAATGGCGGGTACAACCCGCTCAAGGACATGTTCAAGATGGATGTCTATCGCTTGGCCGGCTGGCGCAACAGCCATGTGCCCGGCGACTGCAAGGGCCCGGCAGGCGAGGTCATTCCCCAAGCCATCATTGCCAAGGCGCCCTCTGCCGAACTGCGCCCCAACCAGACCGATCAGGACAGCCTGCCGCCCTATCCGGTGCTCGATGCCATTCTCAAGGGCATCGTCGAGGATGAGTTGTCCCTCGCCGAGATCGTCGCCCAAGGCTATGACCAGGCGCTCGTCGAGCGCATCGAGCGCCTGCTCAATATCGCCGAATACAAGCGCCGCCAGTCTGCTCCGGGCCCCAAGCTGACCGTCAAGGCTTTCGGCCTGGGCCGCAAATACCCGATCACCAACGGTTACAAGGATCGGACGATAGGATGACCAGCCCGATACCCACCGTTCGCTGGGCGCCGTCTCCCACCGGCCGCATCCATCTGGGCAACGCCCGCCCGGCCTTGCTCAACTGGTTCTTCGCCCGTCGCCACGGTGGCCGCTACGTGCTGCGCATGGACGATACCGACGTCGCCCGCTCGACGCGCGAATCCGCCGATGGCATCGAGCGTGACCTGGCTTGGCTGGGCATCACGCCCGATCTTCTGGTGCGCCAATCCGAGCGTCTGGAACTCTACGACGTTGCGCGCGACCGCCTGATCGCCAGTGGTCGGCTCTACCCGTGCTACGAAACCGAGGAAGAGCTTGATCGCAAACGCGCCCGGGCGCGTCTGCTCAACAAGCCGCCAATCTATGATCGTGCCGCGCTGAACCTTACGGCAGAGGATCGCGCGCGTTTCGAGGCCGAAGGCCGCAAGCCGCATTGGCGCTTCAAGCTCGATGGCCGCCCGGTCCATTTCAAAGACCTCATCAAGGGTCCGCAGACCGTCAACACGGCCTCGATGTCCGATCCGGTGCTGGTGCGCGAGGACGGCACTTACCTCTATACGCTCTGCTCGGTCGTCGACGACATCGATCTGGGCATTACCCACGTCATCCGGGGTGAGGACCACGTGTCCAATACCGGCACGCAGATCGAGATCTTCGAGGCCCTGGGGGCCGAGGCACCCGTCTTTGGGCACCACAATCTTCTGACCGACGCGGACGGGCAGGGCTTCTCCAAGCGTCTTGGCTCCCAGTCCATTAGCGACTTCCGCGACGAGGGCTACGAGCCCATGGCTGTAGCCATCATGGCGAGCCTCACGGGCACCAGCCTGCCGATCGAGGCCTACGAAACCCTCGATGAGATCGCCAACCGCCTCGATTTCTCGATGATCTCGCATGGTGCTGCCCGCTTCGATCCGGCTGAGCTGGATAGCCTCAACGCCCGCCTGCTGCATGTGCTGCCCTATGAGGGTGCCAGTGCCCGCCTTTCGGCGCTGGGTCTCGAAGGAGAGGCCATGTGGCTGTTGCTGCGCGAAAACCTGCGCAAGTTCCACGAGATCGCCGAATGGTCCAGGCTGGTGACCGGACCGATAGAGCCCGTCATTGCCGATGAAGATCGAGACTTCTTGGCGTTGGCCAAGGCGCTGCTGCCGCCCGAGCCGTGGGACGAGACCACTTGGAGCCAGTGGACCGAGGCCATCAAGGCGGCCACCGGTCGCAAGGGCAAGGCCCTCTTCCTGCCGCTACGACTGGCCCTTACCGGCCGTCACGACGGCCCCGAGCTTAAGTCCCTGCTCCCGTTGGCTGGGCGTAAGGCGTGTCTGGACCGACTACCCTGACCACCTTGTCGCCGAACTGCACCAGGCGCAACTCGGTCTCCGCCTTGGCTTGAACCGGTCGGGTCACCGGCGTTTCCCCCGGGCCAGCAGGGCGGGGGCGAGGCAGCGGCACATCGACCAGGGTTGCGGTTTCGAGCGGCGCCTGAACCGGCACCTCGGCCGCCTGCACGGGCGCCACGCCGCGCGGATCACGCAAGGGCAGGGGGAACGTCACGCCATTGACCTCGATCATCGTGCGCGTCGAACCATCCGCGCCGGTCGCAACACTGAGCGCACCGTCCGATTTCGGGGCCACCTTGCAGTTCGCACCCGGGCTGGTGTCGACTGCCTCGCGATAGCGGAACGCCGTCGGCAGCGCCGTATAGGGCTCGCCATACATGTTGCGCATTTGCTCGGGCTCCTGGCCCGGATTGTCATAGAAGTAGAGATCGACCGCCGTGGTCGGACAACTCTGCTGGCAGGTCATTGCATCATTGCTGACATAGTCGGGTAGGGTTGCGTAGCTGATGGGCCAGAAATAGCCATCGCTTAGCCGGACGCACACCGTGCGCACGGTCTGGTAGCCGGAATAGCCCCAGTAGTCGCCGCCATCGATCATCTGCCCATCGGTGAAGTCGCCCTGCGACGTGGTGCCAAAGATCCGGTCGAACACCGACTGCCGCTCGGTCGTGAAAGTCGCGCTCGAACCCTGGTTGGCGCCGCAGCCGAAGCGCGCCATTTCCTGCAGGATTGCCTCGCGCTGGGCGCCAACGGCGTTGGCCGTTTCCACCTGCTGGTTCACGCCGGCCGCCACTTCACGCAGCCGCAGCACTTCGCGACCGATCTGCCGGCATTCCGGCGTCAGCTGGCGACCGGCCTTGGCATCGTCATTGCATCCGTCACGGATATAGCGGCTTTCCATGGCCTGCACATCGCGCTGGGCCTGCCGGGCAGCCTGCGAATTGCCGCCCATCTGCTGGTAGGACGAGTTGTTGTCGAACTGGCGCAGGGCCTGTTCGAGCTGGAAGCACTGCGCTGCCTGCGCATAGGCCGTGTTCACGTCCAGCACCAGGCAGATCGCCGCCAGCACCATCAATACAAGGGCGCGTACGCCGTTCCTGCCCAAGCTGCGAACTATCCTCTTCGCGGCGCGCCGCGCGCCGATCCACCCGGCCCTTAAGACAACGATAGGACCGATTGCAACACTATAGTGGCGCGGCTGCCCACGTGGTAGCGCTGCAAGGCCACACAGTTGCGAGATTGCGCCGATGAAGCTTGCCACGCTCAGGAACAGCCGCCCGGACGGCCAGCTTGTCGTTCTCTCGGCTGACCTCACCCGCTTCGTCTCCGCCGGCCGCATCGCTCCCACGCTGCAGGCAGCCCTGGACGATTGGAACGCCCTGTTGCCGGGCCTTTCCGCGCTTGCCGCCCAGCTTGACGCCGGCGCTATCGCCGGTCAGCCATTCGACCCGGCCATGGCTCTGGCGCCGTTGCCGCGGGCCTACCAGTGGATCGACGGCGCCGGCTATCTCAGCCACCTCGAGCGCGTTCGCAGCCTCAAGGGTAGCAAGGACGAGGAACTCCAGTCGGTCAGGCCGCTGCTCTATCAGGGCGGTTCCGATTCGCTCTCGGCGCCGACCGACCCCATCCGGGTGACCGATCCCGACCTGGCCATCGACTTCGAGGCAGAGGTGGCGGTCATCATCGGCGCCGTGCCCATGGGAGCCACCAGGGACCAGGCATCCGCAGCCATCAGGCTGGTGACCGTCTGCAATGACGTATCCCTTCGGCGCCTCGTCGCCGACGACCTGCAGAACGGCTTCGGCTTCTTCCACGCCAAGCCCTCCACCAGCTTCGCGCCAATCGTGGCTACGCCCGAAAGCTTGGGCGGTGCCTGGCGCGACGATCGCCTTCACCTCCCGGTGCGCATCGAGGTCAACGGCACCCTCTATGGCCAACCCAATGCCGGCGCGGAAATGCACTTCGATTTCGCCGACCTGATCGTCGAGGCTGCCCGCACCCGAAACCTTGCATCGGGTACGATCGTGGGCGGCGGTACCGTATCGGTTCGCCACGATGAGAGCCTACCGATCAAGGCCACCGGCATCGGCTTTGCCTGTATCGCCGAAGCGCGCACTGTCGAGAAACTCAAATACGGCCGTGCCCGCACACCCTTCCTCAAGCCCGGTGATACGGTCCGCATCGCGGCCGTTGCGGGCGACGGCCAGTCGGTTTTCGGGGACATCGTGCAACGGGTGGCGCTTGCCTGACGCCACCAGGCAAGCGCTAACGCCTTGCAATACCTGGTAACATTCCCGTGTAGACGTTGGGCATGTCATTTTCACATGCCACTTTGCCCAGGCTGCGGCGTTGTCGCTGTGTGTTTGTTGAGGGTGCACTCATGTCGATCAAGAAGATTTCTGCCATCGCAATTGCCGGGCTGTTGGCTGCCAGCGTTGTCGCGACCGTGGCGCAGGATGCGTTTGTGGCTCCCGCTACTCCCGAGGAAGCTGTTGAAGCCCGCCAGGCCCTGATGCGCGAAGATGGCGGCATTCTGCGCAGCGCTGCCGGCCTCAGCGGCGCCGAGGCCGTCGCTGCCATGCAGACCATCAAGACCAATTACAGCCACATCCCGGCCCTGTTCCCTGAAGGCTCGATCGTGGGCGACAGCGAGGCCTTGCCCGCCATCTGGGAAAACTGGGACGCCTTCGTGGCCATTGCCAAATCCGGCGAAGACGCCGCGGCGGCAGCTGCTGCAGCGGCCGAAGCGGGGGACGCGGATGGCTACGCTGCGGCCCTCAAGACTTTGGGCGGTACCTGCGGGGCCTGCCACCAGCAGTTCCGCGGCTGAACTGCCCAGTTTCACTGATCGCCTCCAAAGCGATTGGCGGCCCGCCGGGCCGCCTTTTTTCTTTCCGCTTGCTTTCCGTTGCGCCTGCAGTCAATCTCCGGCCCATGAAGACCGGCATCATTCTGATTACCCGCTGCATTATTACCTGCTAACCAACTGTTGGCGGCGCGGTCTTCTTCATCCAAATAACCTGATACTCGAAGAGCCGTCTGCCAGCGCCCATTCGCATGGCCAGGGACGGACCATATGACGACGCCACAGCTGACGCTCTACAACACGCTCACCCGCAGCAAGCAGGCCTTCACGCCGCTCGATGCGAACAATGTGCGCATGTATGTGTGCGGTCCGACGGTCTATGACTTCGCCCATATCGGCAATGCCCGCCCGGTTATCGTGTTCGACTTGTTGTTCCGCCTGTTGCGGCACGTCTATGGCGCCGATCACGTCACCTATGTCCGCAACATCACCGACGTGGACGACAAGATCAACGCGCGCGCCCTGCGCGACTTTCCGGACCTGCCGCTCAACGACGCCATCCGCCGGGTGACCGAGAAGACGGAAGCCCAGTTTCTGTCGGATGCCACCGCGCTCGGCGCCCTCGAGCCGACGGTCCAGCCCCGCGCCACCGACAACATCGCCCAGATGCAGGAATTGATCGGCAGCCTGATCCAGCGCAGCCACGCCTACAACGCGGCTGGCGAGGTGCTGTTCGACACCACTTCGATGCCGGATTATGGCCAGCTCTCGGGCCGCAACCTCGAGGACAATCTTGCCGGCGCCCGGGTCGCAGTGGAGGCGCACAAGAAGAACCCGGCCGATTTCGTCCTGTGGAAGCAGTCCTCCGACGACGAGCCGGGCTGGGACAGTCCCTGGGGTCGCGGTCGCCCCGGCTGGCATATCGAGTGCTCGGCCATGTCCGAGCGCTATCTCGGCCAGACCTTCGACATCCACGGCGGCGGGCTTGACCTAATCTTCCCGCACCACGAGAACGAAATTGCCCAGTCGCGCTGTGCCCACGGCACCCACGCCATGGCCAATGTCTGGATGCACAACGGCTTCCTTCAGGTCGAAGGCCAGAAGATGAGCAAGTCGCTGGGCAACTTCGTCACCATCAACGATCTGCTTGAAACCGGCGCCATGGGCGGCCGTGCCTGGATCGGCGATGTGCTGCGCTTGGCGATGCTGATGACGCATTATCGCGAACCGATCGACTTTTCGGTCAAGCGCCTCGAAGAAGCCGAAGCCAAGCTGCGCGACTGGCAGCGCGCCGCCCGCGGCGCGGAGCTGGCCGATGGCGACGCGCCCGACGAATCGGTGGTCCGCGAATTGGCCGACGACCTCAACTTCCACCGCGCCTCGGTGGCGCTCGACTTCATCGCGAAGAAGGCGAACCGCGACGAAGGCAATGCCCGCCATTGCCTTGCCGCCACCCTCCGCTTCCTCGGCTTTGGCCTGGATACACTGCTGACCTCCGATGACGGCTGGGAAGAGCCGCCCCACATCGCCAATGCCATTGCCGAGCGCCTGGCCGCACTCGACAGCAGGGATTTTGCCCGCGCCGATGCCATCCGCAACGAACTGGCAGAGCAGGGTATCGCCTTGATGGACTACAAGGACGAGGCAGGCCAGCGCCGTACCCGATGGGAGATGAAGCGGTGAAGTCGCCGTCACAGGCGCATACCGGTGGCTGTCAGTGCGGCGCCGTGCGCTTCAGCGTCACCCGCCTGGGCCGCCCGTCGATCTGCCATTGCCGCATGTGCCAGAAGGCCTTTGGCGGCTTCTTCGGTCCGCTGGTCACTGCCCACAACGCGCAATGGACCCGTGGCGTGCCCAAGTGGTTCCAGTCATCCAACGCCGCCCGCCGCGCCTTCTGTGGCGATTGCGGCACCCCGCTGGCCTATGAAACCCGCTTTGGCCTGGAACTGGCCATCGGCGCATTCGACGATCCCGAAGTCGCCGCGCCGGTCATCCAGGTCAATCCCGCCGACAAGCTGAGTTTCTTTGACGGATTGACCGCGCTGCCCCTCCGTAGCGAGGCACCCGACGAATGGCGCGATTTCCTTGCCGGCATCCACTCCAACCAGCATCCGGACCACGACACCGATGACTGGCCGCCGCGGGGAGCACAATCATGAGCCAGACCTGGTCCGGCGGCTGCCAGTGCGGCGCAATCCGCTATCGCTTCACCCGCAAGCCCTCCGGCGCGCATATCTGCCACTGCCGCATGTGCCAGAAGGCCTTCGGAGCCTTTTACGCCCCGCTGGTCGGCGGCCCAGCGGAAACCTTCGAGCTCACCCGCGGCGCGGTGAGCATCTTCCGCTCGTCCGACCAGGCCGAGCGCGGCTTCTGCGCGAGCTGCGGCACCCCGCTGACCTTCGCCTACACAGACGGGGACTGGATGAGCGTCTCCATCGGCTCGCTCGATGATCCCGCGGCCTTCCCACCTGTCGACCAGCACGGCGTCGAAAGCCGCCTGAGCTGGGCCAACGGCCTTGGCCAGCTGCCCGATCGGGAAAGCACCGAGTCTGAGGCGCCCGATACGGCTGCCTTCATCAAGTCCACCAACCATCAGCATCCCGACCACGACACCGCCAGCTGGCCAGAATAGTCCTGAGTAGCCATGTCCCGAGAACGCCTTTACATCTTCGACACCACCCTGCGCGACGGCGCCCAGACGGCCGGCATCGAGTTCTCTCTCGAGGACAAGATCTCCATTGCCGGCCTGCTGGAGGATCTCGGCGTCGACTATGTTGAAGGCGGCTATCCCGGTGCCAACCCGGTTGACACGGAGTTCTTCGAGCAGCGCCGCACCAGGCGTGCAAAATTCACAGCCTTCGGCATGACCAAGCGGGCAGGGCGCTCCGCGGCCAATGACCCTGGCGTGCAGGCACTGCTCAATTCGCGAGCCGATGCCACCTGCTTTGTCGCCAAGACCTGGGACCACCAGGTCAAGGTCGCGCTGGAGATTTCGCTCGAGGAAAACCTCGCCAACCTGCGCGACACCGTGGTCGCCGCTGTCGCCTCCGGCAAGGAAGCGCTAATCGACTGCGAGCACTTCTTCGATGGTTTCAAGGCCAATCCCGACTATGCCCTGTCCTGTGTCCGGGCTGCGCTCGATGCCGGTGCGCGCTGGGTCGTGCTCTGCGACACCAATGGCGGCACCATGCCGTCCGAAGTACGCGATATCGTGGGCAAGGTGCTGTCGGTTGCACCAGGCGATCGCCTCGGCATCCATGCCCATGACGATACCGGCCAGGCCGTCGCCAACACGCTGGCGGCGGTGGAAGCCGGCGTTCGTCAGATCCAGGGAACGCTCAACGGCATTGGCGAGCGTTGCGGCAACGCCAATCTCGTCACCATCATCCCGACCCTGGTGCTGAAACCCCATTTTGCCGAACGGTTCGAAACCGGCATCGACACCACGCGCCTGGCCCGGTTGACGCAGATTTCGCGCGCCTTCGACGATCGGCTCAATCGTGCCCCGATGCGGCAGGCTCCCTATGTTGGCGCTTCGGCATTTGCCACCAAGGCCGGCATCCACGCGTCCGCCTTGCTCAAGGACTTCTCGACCTACGAGCACGTTCCGCCCGAAAGCGTCGGCAACGAACGCTCCATCATGGTCAGCCAGCAGGCCGGCAAGTCCAACCTGCTGACGGCCCTGGCGCGCCACGGCATCGAACTGAGCAAGGATGACCGCCGGCTCGAAAAGCTCCTGGCCACCGTCAAGGAACGCGAATCGCGCGGCTACTCCTATGATGGAGCCGACGCCTCGTTTGCGGTGCTCGCCCACGAAGTGCTTGGCACTTTGCCCAGCTACTTCACCGTCGAAAACTATCGTGCCAGCGTGGAGCGCCGCCACAACGCGCAGGGCGAGGAAATCACCGTCACCGAAGCGGTGGTCAAGATCCGCGTCGAAGGCGAGTTGCTGATGTCGGTGGCCGAAGGCAACGGCCCGGTCAACGCCCTCGATCTGGCCATGCGCAAGGATCTCGGCAAATACTCCGCCCGCATCGAAGACCTGGAACTGGTCGACTTCAAGGTGCGTATCCTGGACGGCGGCACGGGCGCGGTCACCCGTGTACTGGTCGAGAGTCGCGACGGGTCCGGCGAGCGCTGGTACACGATCGGCGTGTCCGCCAACATCATTGATGCGTCCTTTGAAGCTCTGTATGAATCGATAACCTATAAGCTGTTGAAGACTGAAGCGGCGCAGGGGACGACAGAAAAAGTGGCTTAACCGGGTGGCCCGTCCGCGGGGACAGCCGCCGCAATCGTCCTGGAGGACAAACTGGCCGAAACCGCTCCGAAAAGACCGCTTGCACTGACCCTTGGGGCAGCAGCGGTTACCCTGGCCGTCATTGTGGGTGTTCTGGCTGGTCCTTCCGTTGTCAATTGTTTCAATTCCACCGACGGCATGGGCGTGTGCCTGCGCGGCAAGATGACGGACGCCGGCATCCTGCCCCGGCCCACGGTCACTGCCACGACTGATGTCGAAACACCTGCCACCGACGTTGCCGTCGTCGAGCCGCAGACTGAAACCGCGGTGGGTGAGCCGGCGCTGGACGTCACTCCGGCGCCTGACGTTCCCGATGACCTGATCGCGGCCACCTTTGGCCTGCTCCGCGCCGAGCCCGATGGCTCGGTTGTCATTGCCGGCAGCGGCACGCCGGGTACTGAAGTCGAAGTCTATTCCGGCGAGTCCCTGCTCGGTAAGGCCACGGTCGAGTCGAGCGGTGATTGGGTCCTGGTCCCCGACGCGCCGATCCCGCCCGGCGGCGCCGAAATCACCCTGGCCGAAGCAGGCAAGACCGGCCGCGCCGCCCAGTCCTTCGTCGTCGTGATCAACGAAGACAAGGCCAGCGAACCGCTGGTCGTCGCCAGCACCCCTGGTGCCATCAGCGAGGTCCTGCAGGGCCTTGATCGCCCAAGCGCCGGGACCACGACCCAGCTCGCTGCCGCCGATCCTGTCACGCCACCGGTGGCAGCACCCGCCGCCACCCCAACGGCCCCGCCGGTCGAGCCCACCTCCGCGCCTTCGACACCTCCGCCAACCGAGGCCGCTGTCCCGCCGGCAGAACCTGCGGCAACCGAGCCGGCTGCCGCCCCGACCACGGCCCCACCCGTCGAGCCCGCCCCGGCGTCAGCCGTCGAGCCCGCCGCGGCGCCTACCACGACACCACCCATCGAGCCGGCGGCAGACCCTGCTGCCGAGCCCGCCGAGTCTCTAGCCGCAGAGCCCGCGCCTGAAGAGCCTGCGCCCAACGAGCAGCCAGCGCCCGAGGCCTCACCCGTGGCCGTCGCCGCCACGGACCCTGTTGCTCCCACCCCCGCGCCCGAACCTCCGGCGGCCGTCGTTGCCGCCGTGCCGCCCACGATCGACGCCATTGAGATCGAGGGCGATCGCACCTTCTTTGCCGGCGCTGGCCCGGAAGGCGCGACCATGCGGCTCTACGTCGACGATTCCTACATTGCCGATGCAACGGTCGAGGCTGGCCGCTGGCTTGTCGAAGCTGGCAAGGTGCTCACCAAGCCCGAGCAGCGCGTGCGCATCGATATGCTCGAAGGCGATACGGCCGACGTCGCCGCCCGCGCCGAGGTCGATTTTGTTGTCGACCTTCCGGAAGTGGCGGTTGCCGAGGCTCCCGCGGCCGCAGTCGAAACGCCCGCCGTCCCGGCGCCAGGCGAACCTGCGGTTGAAGTGCCTGAAGAGCCGGCCGCAGTACCTGCGGAGCCGGACGCCGCACCGGCCGAGCCTGCGACCCCGCCAGCTGAGCCCGTAGCACCGGCCGAACCTGCACCCGCTGCTACGCCCCCGGCGGAACCGCAACCTGTTGCAGAGCCGGCACTGCCGAGCGAACCGGCTCCCGCTGCCGAGCCTGCCCCGGCGCCCGCTGAACCTGTGGCCGTTGCTGAGCCTGGGGCGCCGACCCCGCCGGCAGTGGAACCGGCTACTGAACCGGCACCCGCCGCGCCGGCTCCGGCGCCTGCCGCCGAACCCGAAGTGCCTACGCTCGTGGCGGTCGCCGTGGGTGGTCCCGACGCGGAACGCTTTGCCTCCGGCAAGGCGATTATCCGCCGCGGCGACAACCTCTGGACCATTGCCCGCCGCGTCTATGGCGAGGGTATCAAGTACACCACCATCTACGATGCCAATACCGGCCAGATCAGGGATCCGGACCGCATCTATCCCGGGCAGGTATTCGAACTGCCCAATTAACTGCGCACAAAATGGCCCGCCCTCCGGCGGGCCATTGATTATTTGCGCACCACACCCCATTTTATCGTCAAATGACGATCAACCATGGCGAAGCGATGCGCGACGACGATATTGCCACCATCATGCGAGCGATGGGCCACCCCGTTCGGCTCAACATTCTGCGCATCCTGGCCAAGCAGGAGCGCGGCGAGTGCTGCTGTGCCGACGTTACCGACGAGCTGACGCTGGCCCAGTCGACGGTCAGCCAGCATATCAAGGTCCTGCTCGATGCGGGCCTCATCGTGCGCAAGCCGCGTGGCACGCGCAATTGCTACATCGTCCAGCATGACCGGTTGGCCGCCCTGGGCGACGCCTATTCCGGCATGGTCGCGGGCTTTTCTCCCGCACCATCCAAACTGGAAGCGGAACCCGCCTGATGTCATCTGACAGCGCTGCGCCCAAGCCGTCCGTTAGCGCGGACGAAGGATCGTTGTTTGCTACGGTCCGCCACCTCTGGTCCTATATGTGGCCATCGGACCGTCCCGATCTGCGGCTGCGCGTGATCCTCGCCATCGGCGCCCTGCTGGTCAGCAAGGTCGCGACCACCCTTGTTCCATTCGCCTACAAGGGCATCATCGACAGCCTGGATGGTTCTGCGCCCAATGGCGCCGTGATCCTTGGCTTGGCCGTGCCGATCGTCCTGGTGGTTGCCTATGTGCTGGGCAACATCATCGATGCCGGCTTCCAGCAGTTGCGCGATGTGCTGTTCGCCAGCGTCGGCCAGCATGCCGTGCGCAAGCTGGCCTTGCAGACTTTCCATCATCTGCATCGCCTGTCGCTGCGCTTCCACCTGGCCCGCCGCACCGGCGGCCTCAGCCGCGTGATCGAGCGTGGCACCAAGGGCATCGAGACCATCGTGCGCTTCACGATGCTCAACATTGCCCCCACCATCGTCGAATTCGTTGTCACCGCGATCATCTTCGTCTGGATGTTCGGTATCACCTATCTGGGTGTGCTGGTGTTGATGATCTGGGGTTACCTCTATTTCACCATCAAGGCCTCCAACTGGCGCATTTCCATCCGCCGGGACATGAACAACTCCGACACGGACGCCAACGGCAAGGCCATCGACAGCCTGCTCAATTTCGAGACGGTGAAGTATTTCGCCAACGAAAAGATGGAGGCCGAGCGCTACGACGCCTCCATGGCCGGCTACGAGCGGTCCGCCATCCGCATCTGGACCTCGCTGGGTTTCCTCAACTTCGGCCAGGCGCTGATCTTCTACGCCGGCTTCCTGATCATTGCCGTGATGTCGATTGTCGGCGTCATGAACAACACGCTGACCCTGGGCGATTTCGTCCTGCTCAACACCTTCCTGATGCAGATCTACCGGCCGCTCAACTTCATCGGCTTCGTCTATCGCGAGCTGCGGCAGGGCCTGACTGATATCGAGGAGATGTTCAAGCTGCTCGACCAGGATCCGGAAATTCAGGACGCGTCGGACGCCAAGCCGCTGGCGGTCACCGGTCCGGTCATCCGCTTCGACAATGTCAGCTTCCACTACGATCCCGAGCGTCCCATCCTCAAGGGCGTCAGCTTCGAGGTCCCCGCCGGCAAGACCGTCGCCATTGTCGGGCCCACCGGCGCTGGTAAGTCGACCATATCGCGGTTGCTCTACCGCTTCTACGACGTCACTGGCGGCTCGATCACCATTGATGGCCAGGATCTGCGCCAGGTCACGCAGGAAAGCCTGCGTTCGGCCATCGGCATGGTCCCCCAGGATACCGTGCTCTTCAACGACACGATCGGCTACAACATCCAGTATGGCCGACCCACGGCAAGCATGGACGAGGTCCGTGACGCGGCCGCCATGGCGCAGGTCGGGCCGTTCATCGAAACGCTGCCCAAGGGCTATGACACCCCGGTTGGCGAGCGCGGCCTGAAGCTCTCGGGTGGCGAGAAGCAACGCGTCGCCATCGCTCGCACCATTCTCAAGGCGCCATCCATCCTCATCCTCGATGAGGCGACTTCGGCGCTCGATACCAAGACCGAGCGTGACATCCAGTCGGCCCTCGATGTTGTGTCCAAGAACCGCACCACCGTGGTCATCGCCCACCGCCTGTCGACCGTCGTCAATGCCGACGAAATCCTGGTCCTGCGCGACGGCGTGATTGCCGAGCGCGGCAACCATGTGGCCCTGCTGGCCAAGGACGGGCTCTACGCCCAGATGTGGAACCGCCAGCGCGAGGCCACCGAGGCCGAGGAAAAGCTGCTGCAGACCGCCAACGATCCGGACGGCTTCGTCAAGCGCGGCCTGCCGGCAGCGGAGTGACGCCTTCGCCTAGCCGGAGCTCCTTCCCACTGCTGCAGCGTAGCTCGCCGGTCACCACTTCGCCAGTGCCGGTCTCACTAGGTCATTGGCTCCCGGAACAGGATTGGGCCTGCAAACGCTGCGCGCCTGTTGGTGCGGCGCGACGGCCTCAGTCCGACCATTAGGATCGCCAGCAGATGCTGCGCCTGCCACGGCCACCAAGCCACAGGCACTGCTGACGGTGACGCCCCAATGCACCGCCTATAACAAAAAGGCCCGCATCGCTGCGGGCCTTTTCAATTCGTATGCGCCAGCCTATTCGGCGGCTTCCGGCCGGCTGACCACGGTCACGCCGTTCTTTTCCTGCTCCACCAGGCCAGCATCCTTGCTGACGATGTAGCGCTTGGTGCTGTCGGCATCGGCCGGGATTTCCACGGCCATGCCGTCAAAACCCGCGGGCACGGCCATCGCCGGCTGGCGTCCGCGACCGGTGACGAACCGGCCCAGGCGGGCGAATTGATGGCCGATCCACTTGATCTGGCCCCACAGCACATTGGGGGCCACCACCATCACGGGCACCATAACCAGCGTCAGGGCTGTCGAAACGAACAGGCCCGACACCAGCGCGGCGCTGAGGTGGATGAACCACGACCCGGCAATACCGCCCACCACGATCTCGCGACGGATGAAGTCGAACTCGACATTCATCGCCATCGGGATCACGCCAAGCGCCGTCACCGTCGCAGTGAGCAGCACGGGCCGCACGCGCTGGCTGATCGTCAGCAGCATCGCCTTGATCGGCTCGACATGCTCGTCGCGGTTGTAGTGGTTGTAGGTATCGATGAGCACGATGCCGTTCTTCACCACGATACCGGCCAGCGCCACGATGCCCAGACCCGTCATGATCGCCGAGAAGCTCATCCCGGTGACCGCCATGCCCAGCAGCACGCCGCCCAGCGACATGATCACCGTGGAGAGCGTCACCAGCACCTGCCAGAAGCTGTTATATTCCAGCAGCAGGATCAGGAAGATCAGGAACATCGCGGCGCCGAATGCCGACACGATGAAGGCATTGGTGTCATCGACCTGCTCCGCCGCGCCGCCATAGACGATCTCGACCGTGGAGGGCCAATCCTGCGTCGCCTGCCAGGCCTTGATCTGCTCGATCTTGGCATCGGCTGTCACGGGCTCACCGGCCGCATTGGTCGGGTTGAGGTTGGCGGCGACCGTCATGGCATAGACGCCATTGCGCCGTGAGATATTGGCCACCTTGGGCACGGCCTTGCGCTCGATGAAGTTGCTCACCGGCACTAGGCCCTGCGGGGTCACGATCCGCAGCGAGTCCAGGGCATCGAATGTACGCTCGCCCTCGGGCAGGCGGACGCGGATGTCCAGTTCGTCGCCGCCATCGTCGGGGCGATAGCTGCCCAGTTTGACGCCCGAAGTCACCAGCTGCACATAGGGGCTGAGCTCACGCACGCCGATGCCATACTTGGCCGCGGCTTCGCGGTCGATCGTCACCTGCCAGTCGATACCCGGGGCAGGGCGGCCGTCTTCGATGTCGATCGTGTCGCCCAGTTCGTTCTCGACATAGTCGCGCAGCTTGGCGACGGCCGGAGCGATGTCGTCATAGACCGTGCCTTCCACGCGCAGGTTGATGGCCTTGCCGGCCGGCGGGCCGTTCTCCTGGGCGGCAATCTGCACGTCCAGACCCGATATATCGGCCACCCGGTCACGGATGTTCTGGAAGATTTCCGCCGCCTTGACGCGCTCGTTATAGGGCAGCAGCTGCAGGTTGAACGAACCGATCGTATCCGGCGGGCCGCCCGAGCTCATCGCGTCGCCACCACCGCCAAAGCTCATGATGACGTCCTGGATGCCCTCGACCTGGAGGATTTCGTTCTCCACCTCGACCAGCATGTCGCGGATTTCGATCGGCGAGTAATTGCCGCGCGTGATCACGTTGACGGTGCCGAATTCCGGCTCCGAAGCGGGGAATGCCTCGGTGGTCGGGTTGCTGTTCATGTAGATCACGAACATAGACACGATCAGCGCGAAGCCGACGCCGAGAGTCAGGACGGGCTGGTGCAGCAGGTGCTGCATCGTCCGCACATAGATGCCGGTGATGCCGCGGACCTTCTTGGGGTCGAACTTGTCGGCATACATAACGATGTCTGCCGCTTCCTTGTGATGCGGATCGACCTTGCTCGATGCAATCAGCGCACCGATGATCGGCATGAAGATGAGCGCCGAAACCAGCGAGGCGCACATCACCACGATCACGATGATCGGCAGGTAGCTCATGAACTTGCCGATGATGCCCGGCCAGAACAGCAGGGGCACGAAGGCGCCGAGCGTCGTGAAGGTGGCCGAAACCACCGGCACGAACATCTTGCGGGCAGCCAGGATGAACGCCTCCTTCTTGGAGACGCCTTCCATCAGCTTTCGCTCGGCATATTCCACCACCACGATCGGGTCGTCCACCAGCACGCCCACCGCGAGCACCAGCCCGAACATGATCATCATGTTGATGGTCATGCCCAGCATCTGGACGACGAGGAACGCGATCATGAATGAGATCGGGATCGACATGCCGATCATGATGGCTGCGCGCCAGCCAAGGGTGGCCACGCATGTGATCAGCACGAGCGCCACTGCGGTCAGCACCGCCGCTTCCAGGGAGCGGAACAGCCCCTTGGTCGAATCCGCCTGGTCGATCAGGAAGCTGGTTTCAATGCCCTGCGGCCAGTCGGCGGTGAATTCCTCGGTCACCCGGCGCACGTCGTCCGAAACCGTGATGACGTTGGTGCCGAGCTTCTTGATGACGCCAAGGGTGATGGCCGGTTGCCCATTCACGTGGGAATAGGACGTCGCGTCCTCGAACGTGCGGGTGATGGTCGCGACATCGCCGAAGGTGACCACGGTGTCGCCCGAAGTCTTGAGCGGCAGGGTGAACACGTCCTGGGCATTCTTGATCAGGCCTGGAACTTCGACGTTGAACGATCCCTGGCCGCTGTCGAGCGTACCGCCCGGAACAACCATGTTGTTCTTGGACAGCGCGTCGAACAGCTCTGCCGCCGTCAGGTTATAGGCTTCCAGGCGATTGAGATCGATCGTGACCTCGAGCACCTCGTCGCGCGACCCGCCCAGGGTCACGCTCTGCACGTCGCCCATGCCTTCGAGTTCGTCCTGCAGGTCCTTGGCCCGCCGGACCAGCTCGCGCTCCGGAACGGTGCCATAGACGGCGACCGAAATGGTCGGCATGTCCGAGAACGAGATTTCGGTCACGGTCGGTTCGGTGGCGTCGTCAGGCAACACCGCCGAGATGCCGTCCATCTTGGCGCGGATATCGGCCAGCGCCTTGTCCTTGTCGGCATTGACGTTGAATTCGAGGAACACCGAGGCATGGCCGGTCGTCGCGGTGGACGAGTAGTTTTCGAGCCCGTCGATTTCCTTGATCCGGTCTTCGATCGGCTTGGCCAGCAGCTGTTCGGCATCGCGCGGCGACACCCCGGTCTGCGCAACCGAGATGTAGAAATACGGGATGTCGATGGCCGGGAAACTTTCCTTGGGCAGCGAGGTATAGGCTGCCAGGCCTGCGCCCAGCAGCAATACCATGACCGTCAGAACAACTCTGGGCATCCGCAGGATGCGTTCGATAAAGTCCAGCATGGTATCAGCTCGCTGTTACGTTGGTGGCTTCGGCAGGAACGTTGGTGGCATCGACGGTCTGGCCGTCGGTGACATACTCCTGGCCGACGGTGATCACGTCGACCGATACTGGCAGGCCCAGCACCCACACGCCCTCGCGGGTGTCGCTGGCAATGGTCACGGGCAGGAATTTGACCACGTTGTCGACCACCGAGCTCACGCCCAGCACGCCATCGTCGTTCAGCGTCAGGACAGATTGTGGCAGCAGGTGCGCCGGCGCGGTCCCCATGTTGACCGTGGCGGTCGCGGTGATGCCGTCGCGAATGGCGCCGCCGGCATTGGGCATCTCGATTTCTACCGGGAACGAACGCGTTGCCGGGTCCGCGGTCGACGAAATGAAGGTCACCTTGCCATTGACTTCCTGCCCGGTGATCGTCGAGATCTTGGCGGGCAGGTCGAGCTTGGCGAGGCCAATGCGGGCTTCCGGCACCTGGCCGATAAAGACCATCGGATCGAGCTGGACGATCGTAGCGCAAGGCTGCCCCATGCCAAGCATCGATCCAGCAGTCGCCAGCGGGTCCTCAACCACGCCGGCCACCTTGGCCCGCACCTCGGTGCGGTCGAGTTCGGCCTGGGCATTGTCAAGGCCGGCCTGTGCCGAACTGATGGCCGCCTTGGCGGCGCTCAGCGCAACCTCGAGCTGGCGGGCGGTGTTGGGTGCAGCCAGGCCCTTCTGGCGCAACTCTGCATTGGTGTCGAAATCGGACTGGGCCTGTGCCAGCGACGCGTTGGCCTGCTCCAGGCCTGCCTTGGCCTGCGCCACGGCGGCCGCGCGAGTGCCTTGGTCGAGGGTGCACAACAGGTCGCCGACGGCCACGTTCTGCCCCTTGGTCACATGGACAGTGTCGACGACGCCGGCGGTCTCGGCGACGGCGCTGACCGAAGCCTTGGCGCGGGTACGGCCGCGCAGCGGCACTTCGATCGGCATCGGCTTGGCGACATAGGTGGACGTGCGCACCGATTGCAGCTGGGTATTGGCGCCCAGTTGCTGCTCGTTGCGCTGCGCGATGGTCAGGTGCGGGTCGACCGCGTGCTCCGTCTTGTGTTCGGCAAGAACGCCCGATTCAGCCAGCTGGGTGGCGATCGGCCCATGTTCTTCACCCTCGATCACCGAGATGATGGGCCGCTCGCCCTTGCCCGGACCGTTGCCACCCATCACCAGGGTGCCGGTGCCCAGCCAAATCCCTGCCAAAACCAGGATCAGGAAGGCAATGCCGTAGGAAAACAGTGCACGCATTGAGATAAGCCCCTTTACTCAGCCGCGTCTTTTTTTTGCTCGGCTCGCGCCAAGTTGATCAGTTCGTGCATATGGGAGCGCATGTGCCGTTCGGCAACCTCCATCACTGCACGTCCGTAATTAATTACCCACCGGTCCGAAGCACTGGTTTCCCGGTCGGAAAACGCTTCTTCGAGCTGACGATGATTGGCGATGTTCCTTTCCAGGAACTCATTGGCGCGCGCCTCGACGAGGTCGCGCGGCAGGATGTGTGCAAAGCGCGCAAACAGCAGGAACGGGCTGCGGAACACGTCATCGCCGAGCGGGCCGGACAGCTCCTCGGCAAAGGCGGCGCGGCCCTGTTCGGTAATGGAATAGACCTTCTTGGACGGCTTGCCGCTCTGCTGCTCGGTGCGGCTGACCACCAGCCCCTCTTCCTCGAGCCGGGCAAGAGCAGGATAAATCGAGCCGAAGCTGGCCTCGATGAAGTACGAGCATTCCCCCTCGACGCAAAGCCGCCGGATTTCATACCCGGTCGCTTCGCCCTCATAGAGGATCGATAGACAGAGAGTTCTGACGTTCATGCGCTGGCTCCGCCGGGACATATGCCGGACCGATATATGCCGGTTCTGTATAGTCCCGCGATGAATCGCGCAAGTTCTGCTACCCAGCAGTTCCGGCAGAGCAGTTAAGAGCAGGTTGCATGGCTAGCCTCAGAGGGCGAGGAGCCTTGTCATTTCCGCTGCCGCGCGCTGCGCCAGTTCGCGGCCCGATGCCGCAACGAAATAGGGGTTGAGGAACGCCAGGTCGCCCTTCCCATAGCGCATGCGCTCACCATCGAGCGTCACCACGGCCCCGCCTGCCGCTTCTAGCACCGCTTGCCCGGCCGCCGTGTCCCATTCCGATGTCGGGGTAAAGCGAGGGTAAAGCTGCGCGTCGCCGCGCGCCAGCAGGCAGAACTTCAGCGACGAACCGACCGAGACGTCGGCTTCCACGTCAAGCGTCTCGCACAACGCAGCCAGCGCGGCATGCCCGTGCGAGCGGCTCGCCACGATCCGCAGTCGCTCTGCCGAGGTCACGGCAATCCTGGTACGTGTCGGATCTGAACCGGGCTGCGTGTTGCAGAACCAGGCGCCCGAGGCATCGCCGATAAATGTCTCGCCCGTTGCCGGCGCCAGCACCACGCCAAGCACGGGGACGCCATGTTCGACCAGCGCGATATTGACCGTGAATTCGCCGTTTCGCTTGATGAATTCCTTGGTGCCATCCAGGGGGTCCACCACGAAATAGCGATCCCCCAGCACGGGAATGATCCCGGCAGCCACGCTCTCCTCGCCCAAGACCGGGATGCCCGTCGGTCGCAGCATCGCCAGGATCACCGCCTCGGCTGCGGCGTCTGCCTCCGTCACGGGCGAGCCATCGGCCTTGGCGATCGCCGCAATCGGCCGCGCATAGACTTCGAGGATCACCCGTGCTGCCGCAATGGCTGCGTCCAGGGCGAGCGTAGTGAGGTGATGGTCGGTCGGCGCCTGCATGACAGCGGTCATCAGCGTTCCACCACCACGTCGAGCCCTAGGTCCAGCGGCTTTGCCGCCATGGTGATCTGGCTGGTGGAGATATAGTCGACGCCTGTTTCGCCGATCGAGCGCACCCGATCCAGCTTCACTCCGCCCGACGCTTCGAGTTTGGCGCGCCCGGCATTGATCGCCACGGCCTGCCTCAGCGTGTCATTGTCCATATTGTCCAGCAGCACGACCCTCGCTCCGGCCGCCAAGGCTTCCTCGAGTTCGGCCAGGCTCGTCACTTCGATCTCGATCGCGACCAGGTGCCCGGCAAAGGCCTCGGCTGCCCGGTAAGCCGCGGAAACGCCGCCGGCCACGGCAATATGGTTGTCCTTGATCAGGATGGCGTCATCCAGCGAGTAGCGGTGATTGGCGCCGCCCCCGCAGCGCACCGCATACTTCTGGAAAGCCCGCAGCCCTGGGGTCGTCTTGCGCGTATCGCAGATCTGCGCGCCCGTGCCGGCAACCGCATCGGCATATTCGCGCGTCAGCGTCGCAATGCCGCTCAGGTGGTTGAGGAAATTGAGCGCCACCCGCTCCGCCGACATCACCAGCCGGGCCGGGCCCGCCACTTCAGCTACCAGGCCGCCGGCGGCGACGCGATCGCCATCGGCCAGTGCAGGGGTGAAGGTCACGCCGTCTCCCACCAGCCGGAACGCCGCCGCCGCCAGGTCGAGCCCGGCAATCACGCCCGGTTCTCGGGCCGACAGGCTCGCCGTCGCCCGGGCCTCTGGCGCCAGGGTCGCCTGGCTCGTCAGGTCACCGGCCAGCCCGAGGTCTTCCTCGAGCGCGGCGGCAACAGCGCGCTCCACCAGCAGGCGCGGCAATTGGGCGGGCAGGCGATCGGGGCGCGACATCGTCGAGGTCTCTCAAATCTCGCGCTGATGTACGCGCGCCGTGCAGCACTGGCAACTAGTGGTGTTGCCTCATGGTGTGGTCTGCTTCGATGATACCCTTGGTCAGGCTGCCATTGGCGGGATAGAGCGGGATCAGGCAGGCCTGCAATGCGTGGTAGATATCGGGCTTGCCCACGAACAGCCGCGATGTCGGCCGCAGGTCTTCCGTCAGTTCGCTCAGCCAGCCACCGCGCTTGTGGTCGATCACGTGGTTCTCGGCATAGTCCCAAAGCTTGCGGTACCAGGCCTGGAAGTAGTCGCCGTTGTCAAAGGCCGAGATATAGGCGGCCGCTCCGATGGCTTCGCTGGTCGGCCACCACAGCTTCTCGCGCATGATGGGCTTGTTGTCCCAGTCCAGCGTATAGAAGAAGCCGCCATGCACCTTGTCCCAACCCAGCTCGATGGATTGGACGAACAGCTCCCGCGCCGCGCCGGTCATCCACGAATGCCGCTTTTCGCCCAGCACCCACAGCTGGTACAGCAGTCGCGCCCATTCCAGCCAGTGCCCGGGCGTGGTGCCCGAGGGGCGGAACATCTCGTTGCCCTCGTAATTCTTGTCGAGCACCCAATGCTGGTCGAAATGCTCGGCCACGCGATGCCCCAGCGGCACCGCATTGCGGGCGATGATCAGCTCGGCGATCCGTTCCGCCTTGCCCAGGTAGTCGCGATTGCCCGTCGCCTCGAACGCCGCCATCAGCGCCTCGGTCATGTGCATGTTGGCGTTCTGCCCGCGATAGGGCAGCAGCTGCGACCAGTCCTGGTTGTATTCGTCCTTCACCGATCCGCTCTTCTCGTCCCAGAAGCGCGCATTGATGATGCCGGTCACGTCGGCGATCATCTGGTCTGCCAGCGGATGGCCCACGAGCTTGGCGCTCGATGCCGCCAGCAGGACGAAGGCATGCCCGTAGGCCTGCTTGGCGCCATTGGTCACGCCGTCATCGTCCAGGCTCCACACATAGCCGCCATGCCGCCCATCCCGATGCTTTTCCCAGATGTAACGCATGCCGTGGTCGACGATCTCGTCCGAACCTGGCCGGCCGATCAGGCTACCCAGCACAGCGCAATGCACCATGCGCGTGGTGACGTGAATCTGGCGATTGGCATTGTCGGCGTCCAGCGGATTGCCCTCGTCGTCCAGCTCGAAGAAGCCACCCTTGGCATTCATCGACGGGGCTTCGAAGAAATCGAACAGGTTGTTGGCCTGCCGCATCAGATACTGCCGGTGGAAAGGACGGTTCGACCAGGGGCTCGAATTGGTCTTGGGCAGCGTCAGCTTGGCGTCGGTCATGATAGCTCCCGGCCGGCGGAAGGATCACCGGCTCCTCATGACGGCGAGCTATAGCCAGTCAATAAGAACGTTGCAATTCCGCAAGAGCAGTCCAATTGCGACTATCCCCTCCCATACCAGCCCTCCACCCGCGTCACTTCCTCAGCAGACCCGAGAATGACCGGCACACGCTGGTGAATGCCCGTGGGCACCAGGTCCAGTATGCGCTCCCTGCCGGTGGTGGAGCGGCCGCCCGCGGCCTCGATCAGCAGCGCCATCGGATTGGCCTCGTAGAGCAGCCGCAACCGGCCGCCCTTGCTCACCGTCTCGCTGTCGAGCGGATACATGAAGATGCCGCCGCGCATCAGGATGCGGTGGATATCGGCCACCATGGAGCCGACCCAGCGCATATTGTAGCGCTTCCCGGCCGGGCCGGTTTCGCCCGCGACATTCTCGGCGACATAGCCGCGAGTCGCGGCGTCCCACAGCCTTTCGCGCGCAGTGTTGATCGCATATTCGCCGGAGCTGGAGCTCACCTGGAGCCCCTCCTGCGTCAATTGGAACGTGCCGTCTGCGTCCAGTGTGAAGACGGTGGTGGATTGGCCGAACGTCACCACCAGGCTTGTCGCGGGTCCATAGGCCGCATAGCCGGCGGCCAACTGTGACGATCCGCGCTGCAGCAGGCCCTTGCTGGCATCCAGCACGGAAAAAATCGTGCCCACGGTGACGTTTACGTCGAGATTTGAAGATCCGTCCAGCGGGTCGGTCGCCACCATGAAGCGGCCCTGATTCTGGATGTGAACCGCTTCATCCAGCTCCTCCGAGACGAGAAGCGAAATGTCCGGATTATGGCGTATGTGATTCAAAACAATGTCGTTTGAGATCACATCCAGCGCCTTCTGCGCCTCGCCCTGCACATTAGTATGGCCCGCCAGCCCCGTTTGCCCGGTGATCGGCGCTCTCCGCAGCACCTCGGCGATTTCGGCACTGGCGGCAGCCATTGTGGCGACCACGGAGGCCAGCTTGGGGTCCACGGGTTGGGCGGCAAGCCAGTCGGAAAGCGTGGTCATGGTGAGCTCGGCATTGGGGCAGGGTACCCCCACTGTCCCCATGCCGCTCACCGGCACAAGGCAGACTTTGGCATAAGGCGCTACTTGCTCCACATGCCCCGCATCTGTGCGCCGATATCCATTTTGACCGGCGCCGGCGACAGGCCCTCGATATAGGCCGGCGTCACCGGTGGCCAGAGGATGTCCTCGAACAGCGGCACCATCGCGCGGGGAATGAACCGCGTCCGCTGTGCGTAGAGATGCTTGTCGCCATGCTTGTGCTGCTGCGTCACGAAAAACCGCTGCGGCACGATCAGGTTCAACTCGTCCCGTGCCCGCGTCATCGCCACGTAGAGCAGCCGCCGCTCTTCCTCGAGCTCATGCGTCGAGCCGGTCCCCAGGTCCGAGGGAATGCAGCCGTCCACCACGTTGAGCACATGCACCGCCTTCCATTCCTGCCCCTTGGCCGAATGAATGGTGGAAAGGATCAGGTAGTCCTCGTCCAGATGCGGGACGCCCGACTGGTCGCTGGTTGCATCGGGCGGATCCAGCGTCAGCTCGGTCAAAAACCGCTCGCGGCTCGGATAGCCCCCCGCGATCTGTTCGAGCTGCATGATATCCTGCATGCGGATCGCAGCGTCCTCGTAGGCCTGCTCCATCAGCGGCTCATACCAGAGCCGCGCATAACCGAGCTCCAGGGGCCAGCCGGCATCCTTGCGCGACAGGCGGCCCAACATATCGACCAGGCCAGTCCAGCCCTCGGCGGCGCGCGGCGGCGCCGGAATTTCCCCCAGCACCCAGATCGGGTCCGGGCCGGTGGCCATGGCGTCGAGCACCTTGCCCGCCGTTCCGGGGCCGACGCCCGGCAGCAGTTGCAGCACCCGGAAGCCCGCCACCCGGTCGCGCGGATTTTCTGCCCAGCGCAAAATGGCCAGCAGGTCCTTGATGTGCGCCGCGTCGAGGAATTTGAGCCCGCCGAATTTGACGAACGGAATGTTGCGCCGGGTCAGCTCGATTTCCAGCGGTCCGGAATGGCTCGAGGTGCGGAACAGCACGGCCTGGTTCTTGAGCGACATGCCGCCCTCGCGCGCCTCCAGCACCTTGTGCACCACGTAGCGCGCCTGGTCCGCCTCGTCCCGCACCGTCACCAGCAGCGGCTTGGCGTCCGACAGGCGGTCGGTCCACAGGTTCTTGGTAAAACGCTCGCTGGCCATGTCGATCACGGCATTGGCCGCGCTGAGTATGGGCTGCGTCGAGCGGTAATTCCGGTCCAGCGTCACGATGTCGGCCGCTGGGGTGAATGCCGCTGGAAAATCGAGGATGTTGCGCACGGTGGCGGCGCGGAACGAATAGATAGACTGCGCGTCATCACCGACCACTGTCAGGCCTTCGCCGCCGGGTCGCATCGCGAGCAGCACGCTGGCCTGCAGCCGATTGGTGTCCTGGTACTCATCGACCAGAACATGATCGAATTTGCCCGACACGGCGGCCGCAATGCCAGGGTCGCTCATCATGCCGGCCCAATAGAGCAGCAGGTCATCGTAATCGAGCACGTTCTGCCGCTGCTTGGCCTCGACATAGGCGCCGAACAGCGTCCGCAATTCGCCCGCCCACATCGCGCACCAGGGAAACGTCTCTTTGAGCACAGTCTCCAATTCGCCCTGTGCGTTGACCACGCGGGAATAGATGGCCAGGCACGTCCCCTTGGTCGGAAACCGGCTCTTGGCTTCGCTCATGCCCAGCTCATGCCGAACCAGGTTCATCAGGTCCGCCGAGTCTTCCCGGTCATGGATGGTGAAAGCCGGATCGATGCCGATCTGTGCGGCGTGCTCGCGCAGCAGCCGGGCACCGATGCCATGGAACGTGCCCGCCCAGGTCAGCGCGTCCGTCAGCAAGCTCGAATTCTTGCCCATGACCTGGGCCGCGATTCGCTCTACCCGCCGGCTCATCTCGCTTGCTGCGCGCCGCGAGAATGTCATCAGCAGGATGCGCCTGGGGTCGGCGCCGTTCACCATCAGGTGCGCGACGCGATGAGCCAGTGTGTTGGTCTTTCCCGACCCGGCCCCCGCGATCACCAGCAGTGGCCCCGGCCGTTCCTGCCCGGTGCCATGCTCCACCGCCCGGCGTTGTTCCGGGTTGAGCGCATCGAGGTAGTTGAGGCTGGCGAGCACGAATCGAGACCTTGTGAGAGCGGACCCTCACACAAGGCTATTCTGCTTTTGTTCGCAATGGGTGAAGGAGGTCCCACTGCTTCAACTATCGCGATGTCATTCCGGCGAAGGCCGGAATCCAGGTCCGCATCCCACCTCGACCACAGCGCTCGCGGTGGATGCACAGCATGGATATCGGCTTTCGCCGGGATGACATCGTGGTTGGTAGAACCCTCGAGCCTCAAGCCTCCTGTGCAAGGTCCGCCAGCAAGCCTGCTGCCACCGAGAGCCGAGACACGGTCAACTCGCCCTGCGTCAGCTCCGCCACCGCGGCAGCCGTACGCGCGATAGCAGGTCTGGCGGCCCACCCGGCAAGGCCACCGTCGCTCTTTAGCACGTCGGCCGTCAGGTCGCGCTGCGCGCGCATGACATTGGCCAGCGCCCGGTCCAGCGCCATGCGGTCGAACCGGTCGCTGAGCTGGATGCCACGTCCCTGCTCGATGACCGGCCAGAGCTGGAACGCCGCGAACACCCCGAAAAAGGCCGCGGCGCCGTCGCCAACCGACACGCCAGACCGTTCGCTGACCAGCACGATGTCGCTGGCATAACTGAGCACCGGCAGCTCCGCGATCCGCCGGGCGGTTTCCCCCGGCACGCCCTTGGCCATCAGCTCTGCCACCCGGCCGGCAACGTCCTGCGCCAGCGAAGCGGGCAGGGTGGTGTCCAGCATCGACCGCAGGGCCGCTGCGCCTGCTGCATGCCGCTCGACGAGGGTCTTGAGGCCCTGCGTCACATCCGCGTTGCGCAGGAACCACAGGCTCTCCTGCCGCAGCACCTCCATCACCTCGGCATAGAGCGCCAGTTGTACCTTGCCGGCCACGGCGCCATCCAGCGCATCGATGGCGCTGTTGAGATCAGGCAGCCCATAGACGTCGCGCGTGGCGGCGTACGCCAGGGCGACCTCGCCGGGGCTGGCGCTGGTCGCTGCGGTCAGCTCGGTTACGAATGCCGGGCCGCCGCGATTGATCATGGCATTGGCCAATACGGTCGCGATCACTTCGCGCCTGAGCCGATGGTGGGCTACGGCGTCGGGATAGGTCTGGTGCAGCGTTTCCGGGAAATACCGATAGAGCTCTCCCGCCAGGTAGGCATCATCGATGCTCTTGCTCTCCAGCAGGTCGGCATAAAGCGTCAGCTTGGCATAAGCCAGGATGACCGCCAGCTCCGGTCTCGTGAGTGCCTTGCCCGTGGCTGCCCTCGCATCCAGCGCCGCATCGCCGGGTAGGAACTCCACCGCGCGATCCAGCAGCCCACGCTCCTCCAGTTGCCCGATAAGCTCACGATGGTCGGGCAGCTCGCTCAATCCTGCGCGCCGCGCCAGCGATATCGCCAGTCCCTGCATGTAGTTGTTGCGCAGGCAAAGCGCCGCGACCTCGTCGGTCATGGTCACGAGAAACGCGTTGCGCGCGGCAAGGTCCAACCGTCCATCGGCCAGCAGCGGCGCCAGCGCAATCTTGATATTGACCTCGAGGTCACTCGAATTCACCCCGGCCGAATTGTCGATGGCGTCCGTATTGATGCGACCACCGGCCAGCGCATATTCGATGCGTCCGCGCTGGGTCACACCTAGATTTGCGCCTTCGCCAACGACCTTCGCGCGGATGTCGCTGCCGGTAATGCGAATGGCGTCGTTGGCCCGGTCGCCCACATCGGCGTCGGTCTCGAGCGAACTGCGCACATAGGTACCGATGCCGCCAAACCACAGCAGGTCCACCGGCGCCTTGAGGATTGCGGTCATAACCTCGGCTGGCGTTGCATGGTCGGCCACAAAGCCCAGGGGCGCCTGCATCTCCGGCGTCAGCGGGATCGACTTGAGGCTGCGCGGAAATACGCCGCCGCCCGCCGAGATCAGGCCCTTGTCGTAATCCTGCCAGCTCGACCGGGGCAGAGCGAACAGCCGCTGCCGTTCGGCGAGGCTGCGCGCCGGATCGGGATTGGGATCGATGAAGATGTCGCGGTGGTCGAAGGCTGCCACCAGCCGGATTTCCGGCGATAGCAGCATGCCGTTGCCGAACACGTCGCCACTCATGTCACCCACGCCGGCAACCGTGAACGGCTCGCGCTGGATGTCGCGATCCATCTCGCGGAAATGCCGCTTCACCGCCTCCCAGCCGCCCCGCGCGGTGATGCCCATCTTCTTGTGGTCATAGCCGGCCGAGCCGCCCGACGCGAACGCGTCACCCAGCCAGAAGCCGCGCGATGTCGCAATGCCATTGGCGGTATCGGAAAAACTGGCGGTTCCCTTGTCGGCCGCGACGACGAGATAGGGGTCGTCCCCGTCCCGACGGACGACGTCAGGCGGCGGCACTACCGCGCCGTCGACCAGGTTATCGGTCACGTCGAGCAGGGCGCCGATGAATATCTTGTAGGCCGCCATGCCCTCCGCCGCGAACGCCTCACGCGCCATGCCAGGCACCAGCCGCTTGGGCACGAATCCACCCTTGGCGCCGACCGGCACGATCACCGCATTCTTGACCTGCTGCGCCTTGACCAGGCCGAGCACTTCGGTGCGGAAATCCTCCGGCCGGTCCGACCAGCGGATGCCGCCGCGGGCAATGGCGCCAAACCGCAGGTGCACGCCTTCGACCACGGGCGAATAGACCGAAATCTCGCGGAACGGCCTGGGCGCGACCATTCCATCCACCAGGCTGCTGTTGAATTTGATGGCCAGCGCCGGCATCCGGTTGCCATCCGGGTCGCGCTGGAACGCATTGGTTCGTACCGATGCGTCCACCAGGTTGAGGAAACGCCGGACGATCGTGTCCTCGTCCAGCGATTCCATGGCGTCCAGTGCAGCCATCAGCCGCTCCCGCGCCGCACCAGCCTTGGCGTCGCGGTTCACTTCGGCGGGGTCATGCAGCGCCCCAAACAAGGCCACCAGCGCCGACGCCGCCTCGGCCTGCTTGACAAGGACGTTGGCAATGTAGCGCTGGGAATAGGAAATCCCGATCTGCCGCAGATAGCGTGCCAGCGCCCGCAACAAGGCCGCATCATGCCAGGCCAGTTCGGTCCGGCTGACCAGCGTGTTGAGCTGGTCGCTCTCCGCCAACCCCTCCCACACGGCCAGGAGGCCCGCCTCGACCGCCGCTCCGCGCGCCTCGACATCGAAGGCACTGCCATCCTGCGGTTCGAGCACCATGTCGTGCAGATAGCGCTCCACCCCATCGCGGGGCACGATCGTATAGGTGCGTTCGTCGATCACCCGGAAGCCGAAGGCCTCCAGCATCGGCACGCGATCGCTTAGCGGGATGGCGCTTTCCCGGTGGTAGAACTTCAGCCCCAGCGTCCCGTCGGTGCCCGTCCGCGCATGAAGCCGCATCGCCACGCCGGAGCCATCGCCCAGCCCGCGCAGCATATCGATGTCATCGAGCGCCTCGCGCGCCGAATTGCGCGACTGGTAGGCAGGCGAAAACGCTGCGCGATAGTCGCTGATCGTGGCTGGATCGATCGCTGCCGCCGCCAGCATATCCCCGAAGTTGGAGGTCAGCGCATTGACCCGATCTTCCAGTTCCGCCCGTTCGGGGCGCGGGGTCGGTCCGGCGACGCGGCCGATGATCACGTGCAGGCGCACCAGCTCCCCTTCGGGAAAGTGCGGGTAGAAAGCCGAGACACGCCCGTCATACGCCTGTGCCAGGTAGCGCGTAATCCGCGCCCGGGCCTCCCCGTCATAGCGGTCGCGCGGCACATAGACGAGCACGGACACGAAGTTGTCGAACCGGTCGATACGCGGCAACACCCGCACGCGCGGCCGGTCATAGAGCCCGGCAATCGCCGTGGCGAACTCGAACAACTGGTCGACGCCGATCTGGAACAGCTCGTCGCGCGGATAGGAGTCGAGGGCGCTGAGCAGGGTGCGCCCATCATGGCCCAGCGGATCCACCCCGGATTTGCGCATCACCTCGGCAATCTTGCGCCTGATGATCGGCACCTCGGTATGCGGGGTCGCCTGCGCCTGCGCCGTGAACAGACCCACGATGCGCAGCTCGCCCGCCGCCTCTCCGCTCGCACCAAATATCTTGATGCCCACATAGTCCATATGCACCCGCCGATGCACCCGGGCGCGCACATTGGCCTTCGTCACCAGCAATGGCTCGCTCGAATTCATGAAGGCCGTATGCTGCGGCGTCGATTCAACGAAGCTCGAACCGCTTCGCAGCACCTTGAGGTCCGGGTCGCGCAGAATGCCCAGGCCGCTGCCCACGACAGGCATCAGTCCGCCATCGGTCAGCCGGTATTCGCGCATCCCCAGGAAGGTGAAGTTATGCTCGATCAGCCAGTCGAGAAAACGCAGCGGTTCGTCCTTGAACGCATTCGCGCTGCCCTCGAGCGCCCCGATGCCGCGCCGCAGCCGTTCCAGCATCGGCTGCCAGTCGCGCACCGCGCGGGTCACGTCGACCAGGGTAGCCTCGACCTCGGCCGTGAGCGCCTCGAGATCGGCCACCGGATCGCTGTGGATATGCAGCAGGCTCAGCGCCCGCCCGCTTTTGTCGCTGACCTTTCCCGCCTCCAGGCGGACCACGGGGTGGGCAAACATTCTGACCGTGCCGCCCGCGGCGCGCACTGCCGCCAGCGCGCTGTCGACGATGAACGGCATGTCCGGGGAGACGATATCGAGCACCAGCGGATCATCCGGCCTGGCCGGCGGGGTGACCGTCAGTTGGCTGCCGTCGCCGGAATAGCTCAGCAGCCGCTGGTAGGCGTGTCGCAGACCGGCCTCGAACCCCTGGGGTGACTGCCGCTTCAGGTCCTCACCATCAGTCGCCAGGATCGCGGCCTTGAAGAACCGGGCGAAGCTGGCGTCCTCCCCGGCAAGGGCGGCAGCACGGTCAAACAGTGCCAGGCGGCTTGATTGTCCCAGGTCCATCGAACGACTCCCCAAAGCGCCCATCCACTCTAGGCAGCCCAGGCGCATCTGTCTGCCATCCCTTTAGATCATGCCGCCCACCCTCAACCCGGCAAGCGCGCAATAATTGGAACCAGTTTGCGCACAAGGCCCCGTTTCGGAGTCCGTGGCGCGCTTTTTCTCGACTTGTTGGCGTTTTGAGCAAAGCGTTTCTCCGCAATGCCGCAACGAAGCGCGGCTTCGCCTTGCGATACACGAGTGGTCTGGTAGTGTTTTGGCTATCGATCTCAGCGGGAGACAGAGATGAAGAACGCGTCCAAATACATCGCCTATACGGCCCTTGCCGCCGCGCTGGTGCTCGGTTTCGGGGTCACCGCCCATGCTCAGGATCGCAGCCTGATCAACGTGAGCTATGACCCCACGCGCGAACTCTACCAGCAGTTCAACGAGGCCTTCATCGCCCATTGGCAGGCGGAAAAGGGTGAGACGGTCAGCATCGAAAACACCCATGGCGGCTCGGGCGCCCAGGCCCGCACGGTCATCGATGGGCTCGAGGCCGACGTCGTGACCCTGGCGCTCGAAAGCGACATCAACGCCATTTCCGATGCCAACCCGGCGCTGATCCCGGCCGATTGGCGCGGCACGTTCGAAAACAACAACGCCCCTTACACGTCCACCATTGTCTTCCTGGTGCGCAAGGGCAATCCCAAGGCGCTCAACGACTGGGGTGACCTGGTCAAGGATGGTGTCGAGGTCATCACCCCCAACCCAAAGACCTCGGGCGGCGCTCGCTGGAATTTCCTGGCCGCCTGGGCATGGGCCAGGGCACAGGAAGGCGGTTCGGATGAAACCGCCCAGCAGTTCGTGACCGATCTCTACAAGCACGTTCCGGTGCTCGACACCGGCGCTCGCGGCGCCACCACCACCTTTGTGCAGCGCGGCATTGGCGACGTCCTTCTCGCCTGGGAAAACGAAGCCTATCTCGCTCTGGAAGAACTGGGTCCCGACGCCTTCGATATCGTGACGCCTTCGGTATCCATCCTGGCCGAACCGCCGGTCGCCCTGGTTGTCGGTAATACCGAGAAGAAGGGCACGACCGACCTGGCCAAGGCCTATCTCGAATATCTCTATTCCGACGAAGGCCAGGCGATCGCCGCCGCAAACTACTATCGTCCGTTCAAGCCGGAAGCCGCCAGCCCGGAAGACATCGCCCGCTTCGGCGAAGTCAACCTCGTGACTATCGCCGATTTCGGCGGTTGGCGCGAAGCCCAGCCGAAATACTTCGGCGACGGCGGCGTGTTCGACCAGATCTATACCGGCACGCCGGCGCAATAGGATCGTCCTCCCCGACGCAGCAACGCCGGCCTTCGTGGCCGGCGTTTTGCTTTCGGGGCCCGTCCGTCGTCAATGCACGGTAGTGGGCGCGATGACGTCCTGTTCGTCGCCATCCTGGCCAATCTTGGGCCCGGCCCAGAACACCAGATAGAGCAGTTCTTCTCCCGCAGCATCCGTGATCTCGATCGAGCGCGGGATGCGCGTATCGCCACCGGTGCTGGCCGCCTGCTCGACGATGGCCTTGGCCATCGCCGCCGCATTCTGCTCGGCGGCCTCGATGTCGGGCAGCTCGCTGCCATCGGCATCGCGGATCAGTTCATCGTCAGTGCGATAGTGAAAAAAGAACCGGGGCATGTCGGCCTCCCTCGACAGGGGAAACGTCGCATTCGGCGCGAGGTTGCCGAAGCGGTTCCACCAGCTTGGCAGCTTGGCGCCGTTCAGTCGACCCCGCTGACGCCTCGGTATTGATGGCGCTGCCAAAGCAGCGGCGCCCGGCTCGTGGTCGTCTCGGCCTCGATGATCGCCCCGGCAAACAGCACATGCGTACCCGTTTCGATCGATCCGATCATGTCGCAATCAAGGGCGGTCACGGCACCCAGCAACATCGGATGGCCAGAGGGCCACTGGCTCCAACTGCCAAGGTTGAACCTGTCTTCCGGAGCAACCTGGCCGGCGAACGCATCGGCTATATCCGCCTGGTCGTCGGCCAGCATGGCCAGAGAAAACCCGCCGGTCTTGGTGATGAGGTCCGCCAGGCGGCTCATGATGTCGATGGAAATCAGGATCGTCGGCGGGTTGATGGACAGCGACAGCATCGAGGTCACCGTTCGTCCGATCCGCTCCTCGCCACGCCGGGCCGTGACCAGGCTGACCGTCGAGGCCATGGCCGACATGGCCGCACGGAATTCGACATTGCTCACGACCGGGCGGCGCGGCGGATGCAGTTTCATCGTATCGGGCAGTTCGAAATCTGCCATTGCTGCCGTCATGCTTCCAAGTCTTCCTGGTGAGCGGCGCTGCGCTCCAACAAACCACTACGTTATTCCCGCGCAGGCGGGAATCACCGTTTCGGGAGGTCGGCGAACGGCGACCCCGCCTGCGCGAAAAGCCTATCCCAGATTGGCTTCGGCGAACTCGTAATTCGCCAGCTTGTCGAGGAAGTTGGTCACGTAGTCCGGCCGCCGGTTGCGGAAATCGACGTAGTAGCTGTGCTCCCACACGTCCAGCCCCAGGAGTGGTTTGCCCTCGCCCGTCGCCAGCGGGTTGGAACCGTTCGGCGTCTTGGTCACCTTGAGATTGCCGTCACTGCCGAGCACCAGCCACGCCCAGCCCGAGCCGAACTGGGTCGTGGCCGCCGTCTTGAACTGTTCCTTGAAGGCGTCGACCGAGCCGAGGTCACTGACGATCTTGGCTTCGAGCTTGCCGGGCAGGGCGCCGCCCTTGGGCGACAGCGCATTCCAGAAATGGATGTGGTTCCAGTGCTGTCCGGCATTGTTGAACACCGGCGCCAGGTCCGCCTTGCCATTGGCGAAGGCGATGATCTCTTCCAGCGACTTGCCTTGCAGGTCGGCATTCTTTTCCACAAAGCCATTCAGGGCCGTGACATAGGCCTGGTGATGCTTGTCGTGATGCAACTCGAGCGTTTCCTGGCTCATGCCGCGTTCGGCAAGGGCAGAATGCGAATAGGGGAGGGCAGGGAGTTCAAAGGCCATTTCCGGCTCCTGTTGGTCAGCGCAACCAGCGCGTTCGGGTCTGCGACAACGCTGGCGCTTGCATTCCGTCAGCGTGCCGTCTAATTTCCAAGCAATGACTTTGAAAACCTCTCCCACCGATATGTCAAGGCCGAACTTGGAAAATGTAGCCTGGTCGCCGCGCAGTCCCGCCGAGCGGGTGCTGATGGTCCTCAAGATGCACGGCGCCCTGTCCTCCGCCGCGGTCGGAGCCAAGCTGGGCACATCGGGCGAGGCGGCGCGACAGCAACTGGTGCGCCTGGCCGAAGAGGGGCTGGTGGCGCCGAGCAGCGAGGCAAAGGGCGTCGGTCGCCCCACCCAGAGCTGGAGTTTGACGCCGGCCGCGCAGGGGCGCTTTCCCGACACCCATGCCGCTCTCACGGTGCAGTTGCTGGGCATCGTGCGGAACTCCTTGGGCGAGGCGGCCCTCGACACCCTGATCGCCGTCCGGGAGACCGAGACCCGCATGATCTACGAGACCGCGCTGGCCGATCGTGTCAGCTTGCGGGAAAAGGTAGCCGCGCTCGCCGACCTGCGCTCCGCCGAAGGCTATATGGCCGATTGGCGCGAAGAGGCCGACGGCACCCTGGTCCTGGTCGAAAACCATTGCCCCATCTGCGCCGCGGCGGTTGCCTGCCAGGGCTTTTGCCGTGCCGAACTCGACGTCTTCCGCTCGGTTCTCGGCACGGGCACCGAAGTCGAGCGCACCGAGCATATCGTTGCAGGTGGGCGTCGCTGCAGCTACTCGATCCGCGAGACGGCCCCATGAGCGACGACAATCCTCGCCCGCCTGTCGGTACGCGGCACCAGCGCGTTGGCTGGGAGACGCCCGAGGGCCTCGACGAGGCCATGATCCGCGCGGTGGTCGACCGCTTCTATGCCGACGCGCGGCGCGACCCGCTGATCGGTCCGGTGTTCAATCGGATCATCGCGCCGGAGGCCTGGCCGCATCACCTTGCCACCATCGCCGATTTCTGGAGCTCGATGCTGCTCGGTACCGGCCGCTATGCCGGGCGGCCCATGCCGAAGCATCTGGCGATCCCGGAACTGTCGGACAGCCATTTCATGCGCTGGCTGGCCTTGTTCCGGCGGACGGTGGAAGAGCTCTGCCCATCCGAAATCGCCGCCGTCTTTATCGAGCGCTCCGAACGCATCGGCAACTCGTTCCGCATGAACATCGCCATGCGGCGCGGTGAGGACATCACCCGAATGGCGCCATTGGAGCGCGAGACGCCGGTGTGGACCCCTCCGCGGTAAAGTCACCGCGCGCCTCACGTGCTGAATCTCTCCTTGACCGCAGGCGCAGAATTTTTTTCCGCCGCGCTGATCCCAAACGCCACCGCCTCGCTTTGATAAACCCGACCGTTCCACTAGGGTCACCGCCGCCGAACCGGGTTGAGAGGTCGACATGCACTGCGCCGCCAGAACTGCTGCCTTCAGGGCTGCCGCTTGAGCACCGCCGTCTCGACCGCCAGGCGCGCTGGCCCGCGCTTTCGCCAGCAGAGCGTCATCCCGGGCTTTGGGCTTACCCTGGGTTTCACCCTTACCTATTTCTGCCTGATCATCCTCATTCCGCTGATCGCTCTTGCGGTTCGCTCCGCCGGCCTCGGTCCGGAGGGCTTCTGGAAAGCCGCCACCGATCCGCGCGTGCTCGGCTCGCTGCGGGTCAGCTTCGTCACCGCGCTCTTCGCGGCCGCCATCAACGTCGTTTTCGGCACCCTGATTGCCTGGGTCCTGGTGCGCTACCGCTTCCCTGGTCGCCGCATCTTTGATGCCATCATCGACCTCCCGTTCGCGCTGCCGACGGCTGTCGCCGGCATTTCGCTCACCGCCATCTACGCCCCCAACGGCGTTATTGGAGGCCTGTTCGCGCCTCTGGGCTGGCGCATAGCCTACACGCCCATCGGCATTACCATCGCGATGATCTTCATTGGCCTGCCTTTCGTGGTCCGCACCATCCAGCCGATCCTCGAGGAGGTGAGCCACGAGGTCGAGGAAGCCAGCGCCACGCTCGGCGCCAACCGCTTCCAGACCATTGCCCATGTCATCCTGCCCAGCCTGATGCCTGCCATTCTCACCGGCTTTGCCCTCGCCTTCGCCCGCGCCGTGGGCGAATACGGCTCGGTCATCTTCATTGCCGGCAACATTCCCTTCGTCTCGGAAATCGCCCCGCTCTTGATCGTCATCCGCCTCGAAGAGACCAACTATGCCGGAGCCGCAGCCATCGCCTCGGTCATGCTGATCATCTCGTTCGTGCTGCTCTTTGCCATCAACCTGATCCAGGCATGGTCGCGCCGGAGGTATGGCTATGGCAGTTAAGCTCACCGCACGCCGCAGGCGCCGCGTCTCGCCCACCAGCGAAAGCCGTCCGGTCCAGTGGCTGCTGATCGGCATCGCCGCCCTGTTCATGGCGGTCATCCTGCTGCTGCCGCTCTATGCGGTATTCCACGAGGCCTTCATCAAGGGCATCGGCGCCTTCTTCGCCGGCCTCGCCCATCGGGATGCCCAGGCAGCCATTCGCCTGACACTATTGGTGGCGGCCATCGCCGTGCCGCTCAACGTCGTCTTCGGCCTGGCCGCCTCGTGGGCCATTGCCAAGTTCGAGTTCAAGGGCAAGGCCTTCCTCATCACCCTGATCGACCTGCCATTCTCGGTCTCCCCGGTCATCTCTGGCCTCGTCTACGTGCTGTTGTTCGGCGCGGGCAGCGTGCTGGGGCCATGGCTCAAGGCCGGCCATTCCTTCGATCTTGGCCTCTTTACGCTTCACTTGCCGCCGATCGAAATCCTGTTTGCGCTGCCCGGCATTGTGCTGGCGACCATCTTCGTCACTTTCCCCTTCGTCGCCCGTGAACTCATCCCGCTGATGCAGGATCAGGGCACCGGTGACGAGGAAGCGGCGCTGTCGCTGGGCGCCAATGGCTGGCAGACCTTCTGGCGCGTCACGCTCCCCAACATCAAATGGGGCCTGCTCTATGGCGTGCTCCTTTGCAACGCCCGCGCCATGGGCGAATTCGGTGCCGTCGCTGTCGTCTCCGGCAAGATCCGAGGCCAGACCACGACCATGCCGCTGCAGGTGGAAATGCTCTACAACGAGTATAACGGCACGGCGGCCTTTGCCCTCGCCTCCCTGCTGGCCATGCTTGCGCTGGTCACCCTGGTATTGAAGACTCTTCTGGAATGGCGCTTCGGCGAGGAAATCGCCGCCGGCGCCAAACACTGACGCGTAGGATCGAGTGACTATGGAAGTTCGCGTTCAAAATGTGCGCAAGGAATTCGACCGGTTCCCGGCGCTGCATGACGTGTCGCTCGATATCCGCTCGGGCGAACTGATCGCGCTGCTAGGCCCCTCTGGTTCCGGCAAGACGACCCTGCTGCGCCTGATCGCCGGCCTCGAAATGCCCACCGCCGGCAAGATTTTTTTTGGCGACACCGACGCGTCGGAAAAGACCGTGCAGGAGCGCAATATCGGCTTTGTGTTCCAGCACTATGCCCTGTTCCGCCACATGACGATCCTTGAGAACATCTCCTTCGGCCTCAAGGTTCGCCCGCGTTCCACCCGCCCGCCCGCCAGTGAAATCCGCCGTCGCGCCATGGAGCTGCTCGATCTCGTCCAGCTTTCCGGGCTCGAGAAGCGCTATCCCAACCAGCTGTCCGGCGGCCAGCGCCAGCGCGTCGCCCTGGCGCGTGCGCTCGCCATCGAACCGGCCGTGCTGTTGCTGGACGAACCCTTCGGCGCGCTCGACGCCCAGGTCCGCCGCGAGTTGCGCAAGTGGCTGCGCGAGATCCACGACCGCACCGGCCATACCACCGTCTTCGTGACCCACGACCAGGAAGAAGCGCTCGAGCTTTCCGACCGCCTCTGCGTCATGAGCCAGGGCAGGATCGAGCAGGTCGGCACGCCCGATACCGTCTACGATCACCCCACCTCGCCCTTTGTATTCGGCTTTATCGGCGAATCCAGCGAATTGCCCGTCACCGTCGAAAATGGCGAACTGTGGGTTGGCGGCCGTGCCATCGGCCTGCCTGCCGGCGACGCCAAGCCCGGCAATGCCCGACTGTTCTTCCGCCCGCACGATGTCGAACTGATCGAAGCCGATGCTTCCCTCGCCGGGGTTGTCAGCACCAGCCGCCGCGTCGGCGGCACGCGTCGCGTCGAACTCGAAATCGGTGGCGCCGGTCACCTCGTCGAAGTCGACCTGCCGTTCGATCACCCCGCCGGCGAAAAGACGCGCCTGGCCTTCCGTCCCAAGCGTTGGACGCTGTTCCCAGCCACTTGAACCGGCTAACGCCAGCAATCAGCAAGCAATCTTGCGGCATGCTGGGAGCGAGCGCTTAGTCCTCGTCCCCCTTCACGGCCTCCATCGACACATGCGTACTCGTATGCGCCACATGGGGTAGGGCGCTGATCTTCTCACCCAACACTTCACGATAGTCCGCTATATCCTTGGTTCTCACCTTGAGCAGGTAATCGAAGCTCGACGCAATCATATGCGCCTGTTCCACCTCCGGTATCGCCCGCACCGCCTTGTTGAAGGCATCCAGCGCCGCCTTCCGCGTATCCGACAGCCTCACCTCGACAAACGCCACATGTAGCAGCCCCAGCCGCCGGGGATCGATTACTGCCCGATAGCCGAGGATATAGCCGGCTTTTTCCAAACGCGTGATCCGCGCCTGGCAGGGTGTCTTGCTCAGGTTCACCCGCCGGCTGAGTTCTGCCACGCTGATCCGCCCGTCCTTGGCCAGCTCAGCCAGAATATTGCGATCAATCTGGTCCAAAGTCTCGTAAGTGACAATCTTCATGGCCATTTATCCTGTCGCTGGCCTTCACGATAACGCTTCGCGCTGCCATGCGCCACCATATCAGGCGAAACGCCTGCTGAGGTCACGGTATTATCATGATCGTGATTGCAAGATACGGAGCCATAATGAATCAGACCGGCATCACCGCCGCCCGCCAGGCCCTCCGCGCCCACACCCTCGCGGACGAAACCACGCTCGTCCGTGATCTCATTGCCGCCACCGGTCTCGACGACACCGCGCGCAAGGCCATCTCCTCCCACGCCGAAACCCTGGTCACCACGGTGCGCAAGGGTAACCGCCTGGGCTTGATGGAAAGCTTCCTCGCCGAATATGGCCTCGCGACCGACGAAGGCGTGGCGCTGATGTCCCTTGCCGAAGCTCTGCTGCGCGTCCCTGACGCGGAGACCGTCGATGCCCTCATCCATGACAAGGTCGGCGGTGCCGATTGGCCCGCCCATTTCGGCGGCTCGCCCAATGCCCTGGTCAACTTCTCCTCCTGGGCGCTGAGCCTTACCGCCGACGTTCTCGGCGATCCCGAAGTCGGTCTGCGTAACGCACTGCATCGCGCGGTCGCTCGCCTGGGCGAGCCGGTTATCCGCACGGCGGTCGCCCAGGCGATGCGGCTGCTGGGCAGCCAATTCGTGTTCGGCCGCACCATCGACGAGGCTATCCAGAACGCCAGAAAGCCCGAAGCGCAGGGCTACCGCTATTCTTACGACATGCTCGGCGAAGCCGCCCGCACCGGCGCGGATGCTGCCCGCTACTTCGACGCCTACGCGCGCGCCATCGCGACCCTGGCCCCACACTGCACCGCGGCCTCCGTGCGGGACAATCCGGGTATCTCGGTGAAACTTTCGGCGCTCCATCCCCGCTACGAATTCGCGCAGCGCCACCGCGTCATGTCGGAACTCGTTCCGGCGACGCGCAAACTGGCCCTTGCGGCCAAGGCTGCCAATATGGGTTTCAACATCGACGCCGAGGAGGCCGACCGCCTCGACCTTTCGCTCGACATCATCGCCGACGTGCTCGCAACGCCGGACCTTGCGGGCTGGGACGGCTTCGGCGTGGTCGTCCAGGCCTATGGCAAGCGCGTACTGCCGCTGATCGACTGGCTCGATGCCACTGCCAGGTCGCTTGATCGCCGCATCATGGTCCGGCTGGTCAAGGGCGCCTATTGGGATGCCGAAATCAAGCGCGCGCAGGTCATGGGCCTCGACGGCTATCCGGTCTTCACCCGCAAGGCCGCCACCGATATTAGCTATATCGCGGCTGCCAAACGGCTCTTCGCCAAAGCGAGCATCTACCCCCAATTCGCCACCCACAACGCGCATACCGCCAGTGCCGTCCTCCATATGGCCGCCGAAGCGGGAAGGACCCCCGACACCTACGAGTTCCAACGTCTCCACGGCATGGGCGAGCGTCTGCACGAAGTCCTGCGGACCACCGCCGGCACCCGTACGCGTATCTATGCCCCGGTCGGGGCCCATAAGGACCTGCTGGCCTACCTCGTCCGTCGTCTGCTCGAAAATGGAGCCAATGGCTCATTCGTCTACCAGATCGCAGACGAAGACATCCCGGCGTCAACCGTGGCCGAAGACCCGATCGCCAAGGCCGCGGCGCTGGACAGCATCCCCAACCCCGCCATTCCATCCCCCGCAGCCATCTTCGCCCCGCGCCTGAACTCCGCCGGGCTCGACCTCACTGACCCGGTTGCGTTCCCGGCCATGTCCAAATCCCGCGCCGCCTTCCAAACCACGCAGTGGCACGCCGAACCGCTCTTCACCTCTCCCTCTGGGGGAGAGGTCGACCCGAAGGGTCGGGTGAGGGGGCCTTCCGTTAATCTGAGCAACCCAGCCGACCCCAGCGACCGCCTCGGCACCGTCACCAACGCCACGCCCGACGACGTCGCCTCCGCCATATCAGCCGCCACCAACTCCACGTGGCTGCAAACCCCCGTCAACACCCGCGCCGAACTCCTCCGGGCGACCGCCGATCTTTACGAAGCCAACCGCCCCGAACTCTTCGCGCTCCTCGCCCGCGAGGCGGGCAAGACCTGGGCGGATGCCGTCGCCGAGGTTCGCGAAGCGGTCGACTTCCTGCGCTACTACGCCGCCGAGGCGGAGCGCCAAACGCTCGGCGCAGCGCGTGGCCCCATCGCCGCCATCTCGCCCTGGAACTTCCCGCTCGCCATCTTTACCGGCCAGATTGCCGCCGCCCTCGTCGCCGGCAATCCGGTCCTCGCCAAGCCAGCCCCACAGACCCCGCTCATCGCCTTCCGCGCCGTCCAACTGATGCATCAGGCGGGAATCCCCACCGACGCCGTCCAGTTGCTGCCTGGAGCCGGCGAAGTCGGCACAGCCCTGACGAGTAACGCAGCAATTTCCGGTGTCGTCTTCACCGGCTCGCTGCCGACTGCCCGCAAAATCGACTGCGTCATGGCCGAACACCTCGCGCCAACCGTCCCGCTCATCGCCGAGACCGGCGGCCTCAACGCCATGGTGGTAGATTCCACCGCGCTTCCCGAACAGGCAGTCCGCGACATCCTCGCCTCAGCCTTTCAATCGGCCGGCCAGCGGTGCTCCGCGCTGCGAGTGCTCTACGTCCAGGAGGACGCTGCCGAACGCACCATCGAGATGCTCAAGGGCGCCATGGACGAGCTCTCCCTGGGCAATCCCTGGGATCTGAGCACCGACATCGGCCCGGTAATCGACGAAGCGGCCCGCGCAAAAATCCAAGCACATATCGATACTTACGAGAAGAACGGGAATCTGATTCATCGCTTGAAGACGCCGGGGCGCGGCACTTTCGTTGCCCCGGCAGTCCTGCGCATAGGCGGCATCGCCGACCTCGCCGAGGAAATCTTCGGCCCGGTCCTCCACATCGCCACCTTCAAGGCCGATGAGCTGGGTGCGGTGGTTGCCGCTATCAATGCCTCCGGCTACGGCCTCACCTTCGGCCTTCATACGCGCATTTCCTCGCGTGTTCGCCAGCTGTCGAACACGGTGCGTGCCGGCAATATCTACGTCAATCGCAACCAGATCGGCGCGGTGGTCGGCTCGCAACCCTTCGGTGGCGGAGGCCTCTCGGGCACCGGTCCGAAGGCCGGCGGTCCGCATTACCTACCCCGGTTCACGTTGGGTCTGGGCCATGCCGAGACCGCCCCCTTATCGCTCCCCGGGCCTACCGGGGAAAGCAACGTCATGCACACGGCACCGCGTGGCACCCTGCTGTGTCTTGGCCCAACGACTGCCGATCAGCAGGTCCAGGCCGCCATGGCCGCCATGCTGGGCAACACCGCGATCCTGGCCGAGCTCGATCTCGACACCTTGGCCCACGCCAAAACCTTCGACGCCGTGGCCTATTTTGCCGACGACGCCAACCTCCGCGCCATCCGCCGCGCCCTCAGCGGCCGACACGGCGCAATCATCCCGCTGCTGACTAAAGAGGAAGAGGGTGCGCGCCTACTCGTCGAACGCCACGTTTGTATCGACACTACGGCCGCAGGCGGCAACGCCACGCTCATGGCGCAGGCGGGGTAGGGCAGGAACGGGGTAGGGCAGGAAGGTTAGGCGCATTATAGCCCACCCACCAGCCGTCACCCTCGGGCTTGACCCGAGGGCTCTTCACTTTAGGGCCCGTCGCGAAGTACAGCCCCTTCAGGTCATGCCCGAGGGTGACGCTCAGTGGGCGTGAGCTACCCCCGCGCCAGCACAGCCGCCAGCTTCGCGGGCACCGCAATCACGTCGCGGATCGCCTGCACCCGTTCCGGCGTGTAATAGCCGTCCACGTCGAGCATGTTCACCGTGCCCACCAGCTCCCCGCCGATCACCACCGGCATGTTCACCACGCTCTGGCAGCCGAGCGAATTGATCAGCCCATAGTCGGGGAACACCTTGGCGATATCGGCAATGGTGTTCGCCACGAAATACTGCCGCTCCTTGTGCACGATGTCGAACCAACTGTCATAGCGGATCGGTTTGGTGCCTGATGTTGGGTAGTTGGACGGGTCGCTTGTGTAAGCACGCCGCGCCACCTCTGCCTCCATGTCCACTGTCATGAAGGTGAAGAGCTTCGCGCCGACAGTCGCCTGCACCAGCGCCTGCAAGGCGCCGAACGCCGCGTCGGCGTCCTTGGCATTGGCAATAGCGGCGTCGAACTGAGCGACGGCTTTGGAATAGTCAGTCATGGTTTGGTCCTTAGACAGTCAGGCTGGCCCGGCCCTGGGTGGCTGCCAGCAATTCCCTTGAATAGGGTTCGGCGAGGTCTCCGCGTTTGAGCAACGCGACGTCGGCGACTTCGACAATTCGCCCATGCCGCATCACCGCCAGCCGGTCGCAGAGGAAGCTCACCACCGGCAGATTGTGCGTCACCAGCAGGTAGGTCAGCCCCTGTTCCCGCCTCAGCCGCTTGAGCAGGTTGAGGATCTCCGCCTGCACCGAAACGTCGAGGGCCGAGGTCGGCTCATCCAGCAGCAGCACCTTGGGTTCCAGCATCAGCGCCCGCGCAATCGCCACGCGCTGCCTTTGCCCTCCCGAAAGCTGGTGCGGAAAGCGGAAGCGGAAACGGCGATCCAGCCCAACCGCCTGCAGCATCGCCTCGACCCGATCCCCGCGATTGCCGATGCTGTTGATTTCGAGCGGCTCACTCAGCACGGCATCAATGGTCTTGCGCGGATGCAGTGAGCCATAGGGGTCCTGAAACACCATTTGCACCTGTCGGGCTACGGCGCGTTCGATGGCATGGCTGCGCGGACGGGCCAGCACGGCAATCTCGCCTGTCCAATCCGGCGCGAGCCCTGCAATGGCACGCAGAATAGTCGACTTGCCCGAGCCGCTCTCGCCGACCAGCGCAAAGCTCTCGCCTTCGGCTATGTCGAGGTTCACCCCATGCACGACCTTGGTGTCGCCATAGGCAATGTCGAGATTGTTGAGGCGAATGGCGCTCATGTGCCGGCCCATTGGCTACGATCCAGCACAGGCAGTTCAACCCTCACCTCGTCGATAACAGGCATCGCCGCCAGCAGCCCTCGCGTGTAGGGGTGGGACGCGCGCTCCAGCTCTCCCGCCGCGCATTCCTCCACCACCGTCCCTGCATTCATGACCAGGATACGGTCGCAATAGCGGCTGACGAGGTTGAGATCGTGGCTGATGAGGATCAGCCCCATCCCCTTCGTTCTGACCAGGTCGTCGATGATGTCGAGCACCTGCGCCTGCACGCTCACGTCCAGCGCCGAGGTCGGCTCGTCGGCGATCAGCAACTCGGGCTCGGGGATCAGCATCATGGCGATCATGATGCGCTGCCCCATGCCCCCCGATACTTCATGCGGGTACAGCTTGGCGACGCGCCTGGGGTCGTTGATCCGCACCGCCTCCAGCATGCTCATGATCCGCTCATCAACCTGTTGCCGCGGCAGCTTCTCGTGCGTCACCAGCGCTTCGGCGATCTGTTCGCCTACTGTCATGACGGGGTTCAACGAGAACTTCGGGTCCTGCATCACCATCGAGATGCGCGCCCCGCGGATAGCCCGCATCTGCGTTTCCGACCGGCTCAAAATGTCTGCGCCATCGAAATCCAGCCGATCCGCCGTGACCAGCCCCGGCTTGCGGATAAGCTTGAGAATGGCGCGGCCCATCATCGACTTGCCCGACCCGCTCTCACCGACGATGCCAAGCCGCTCGCGGCGCAGATCGAACGAAATTCCCTTCACAACCTCCACCCGACCGCGATGGGTCGGGAAGGAAACGCGCAGGTTCTGAACCGACAATAGCGGCGCCATCACTTGCCCTCGCTCTTGGGATCGAGCACGTCGCGCAACCCATCGCCCAGGAAACAAAATCCCAGCGATACCACGATGATGGCAAAGCCAGGCATCGTCGCCACCCACCACTGGTCGAGAATGAACGTGCGACCGCGCGAGATCATCGCACCCCATTCCGGCAGCGGCGGCTGCGCGCCCAGCCCGATAAAGCCCAGGCCGGCTGCCGTCAGGATCACGCCGGCCATGTCGAGGGTGACCCGGATAATCATGGACGAGGTGCAGAGCGGCAGGACGTGTCGCAGGATGACGCGAACCGGGCTTGCCCCCTGCAGGCGCACTGCGGCGATGAACTCGGCATTGCGGATCGTCAGCGTCTCTGCTCGCGCGATGCGGGCATAGGCCGGCCAGGAGGTGATGGCGATGGCGATGATCGCATTGTTGATGCCCGGCCCGAGGGCGGCCACGAAGGCGAGGGCCAGAATGAGCTTGGGCATGCTCAGGAATATGTCGGTGACGCCCATCAGGATGCGGTCGGTCCATCCGCCGAAATAGCCTGAAATGGCGCCGATCAGCAGCCCCAGCGGCGCCGAAATCAGCGCCACCAGCAACACGATCGTCAGCGTGATCTGCGAACCCCAGATCACCCGCGAGAAGATGTCGCGGCCCAGCTCGTCGGTACCCATCCAGTGGGTCCCCGATGGCGGTGCCAACCGGTTGGCCAGGTCCTGACCGGTCGCCGAGTAGGGCGCCAGCCAAGGGGCAAAAATCGCCGTCAGCAGCAGGAGCAGGATGATGATCCCGCCCAGCACCGACAGCGGGTTACGCAGTAGCGATGCAAAGACCCGATAGGCCCGTCCGGCATTGGCTTGCCAGCGAGAGGTGGGGGAATCGTCAAGCAGCCAATCGCGCGTTGCCATCACCGAGCCCTCGGATCCAGCACGCGGTAGAGTACGTCACTCACCTTGTTGATGAAGATGAACACCGCTCCGATCACCAGTGTCGAGCCGAGCACGGCATTCATGTCGGCATTGAGCAGGGCCGTGGTCAGGTAGTTGCCGATCCCCGGCCACGAGAACACGGTCTCGATCATCACCGAACCCTCGAGCAACCCGGCATAGCTGAGCCCGATCACGGTGATGAGCGGGACGCGGATGGGATTGAATGCATGCCGCCAGATCACAACGCGCTCGGGCAGCCCTTTGACGCGGGCGGTGGTGACGAATTCCTGGCTGAGCTGATCCAGCATGAAGCTGCGCGTCATGCGCGCGATATAGGCCAGGCTGAAAAAGCCGAGCACCGATGCCGGCAGGATCAAGTGATTGATCGCATTCCAGAAAATGTCGATCTCGCCCGCCAGTAGGCTGTCGATCAGGGTCAGCCCGGTCACCGGGTCCACCAACCCATCATAGAAAATGTCGAGCCGCCCCGGTCCGCCCACCCAGCGCAAGCGCGCATAGAACACCGCGAGCCCGACGAGTCCGAGCCAGAAGGCCGGCATGGAATAGCCCAGAAGGCCCACCACGCGGATGATCTGGTCGATGATCGATCCCTGCCGGCTCGCCGCAATCACCCCGAGCGGCACCCCGATCACCACGCCGATGATGATGCCGATCGTTGCCATTTCCAGCGTCGCCGGGAAGAACCGGCTGATATCCTCGGCAACCGCGCGCCCGGTCGATACCGACTGCCCCAGATTGCCCGACAGCACGCCGACAACATAGTTGAAGAACTGCATGTAGAGCGGCTGGTCGAGCCCCATCTGCGCCCGCGCCGCCTCATAGACGGCCTTGGTCGCCCGGTCGCCCACCACCGCCAGCACCGGATCGATCGGGATCACCCGGCCGATGAAGAAGGTGATGGCGAGCAAGCCCAGAAACGTGAGGAAAACCGTCGCTACGAAGCCCAGCAACGCCGACAGGCCACGGCCCCAGCGCCGCCGGGCAACGACGGCGGGGGCAGGTGATAGGGCCATTTGCGGCTCCAGGCTCAAGCAGATTTTCTCCCGTGAAAACAAGGCGCTAGTGCCGCAAGATGACTCTCGTGCGGATTGTGAGGGGCTTCACATTTCGCTTTCACCATACAGAAAACTTTGCTTATATCAAAAAAATTTTGGTGGAATGGATGGCGGGTGTAGCGCTGACCAGAGCTGAGACGGAGGGGCATCCCAAGGTGGGGGCGCTGATCCGTGCCCGCCGGCGCCAGCAGCATCTGACGCTCGAGGCACTGGGCAAGGCCGCGGAAGTTTCGGTGGGCTATCTCAGCCAGGTCGAGCGCGACCATGCCACGCCGTCGCTCGGCACTCTGGCGGGCATCGCCCGGGCGCTGGGCGTCGGCATCGATTACTTCGTTTCCGCCCCATCGGCGCAGACTGCCCTGACGCGCGCCAACGAGCGCAACCGCTTTTCGCTCGATGGCTCGTCCATCGTCTATGAGCGGCTCGGTACCGAATTCCCCGGCAATACCCTGTCGAGCTTCATCATGACGGTTCCGCCCGGCTACCGCTCCGAGACGGTGGCCCACGAGGGCGAGGAAATCCTCTACGTGCTCGAAGGCTCCATTACGCAGCGTCTCGACGACGAGGAAATGGTGATGAGCGCTGGCGATAGCCTGCATTTCCGCGGCAATCGTCCCCATTCCTGGTCCAATCATACCGACCAGCCGGCGCGCCTCCTCTGGACGGGCACGCTCACCCTCTTCCGCTCGTCGGCCAAGCCATCGCGGCAGGTCGCCGCGGCAGCAAAACCCGGCCCCAAGCCGGTGAAGAACAAGAAGATCGTCAAACAGGAGAAACGCTGATGAAGCTCTTTAGGGCTGCTCTGCTTGCAACTGCGCTTTCGCTGCCGCTGGCAGCCGGCGCCGTCTATGCCGCTACCCCCGCCGATGCGCTGGTCATTGCGCAGAATATCGACGACATCGTCGCGCTCGACCCCGCCCAGGCGTATGAATTTACCTCGGGCGAGATCAACACCAACGTCTATGACCGCCTGGTCGGCTACGAAGCCGAGGATACGACGGTCCTGGCCCCGGGCCTCGCCACCGAATGGGTCGCCGACGACGCCGCCAAGACCATTACGTTCACCCTGCGCGACGCCAAGTTCGCCTCCGGCAATCCGGTGCGTCCGGAAGATGTGGTCTTCTCGTTCTCCCGCGTCATCAAGCTCAACCTGACCCCGGCTTTCATTCTCGCCCAGCTCGGCTGGACCCCCGAGAACATGGACGACATGGTCACCATTGCTGATGGCAAGGTGGTCGTGAAGTATGAGGGCGATTTCTCCTCGGCCTTCGTGCTCAACGTCCTGGCCTCGCGTCCGGCCTCGATCGTTGACGAAGTGCTGGTCATGGAACATGCCGAAGGCGAAGACCTGGGCAATGCCTGGCTCAATACCCATTCGGCCGGTTCCGGCCCGTTCGTGATGGAAGACTACCGCCCGGCCGAGATCGTCCGCCTCACCGCCAACGAGAGCTACTTCCGCGGCGCTCCGGCGATGAAATCGATCATCATCCGCCATGTCGCCGAAGCCGCCACTCAGCAACTGCTGCTGACCTCGGGTGACGTTGACATTGCCAAGAACCTCACCCCCGACCAGATCGCCGGCCTGCCCGCCGACACCGTCAAGGTCGAGACCTATCCGCAAGCCGCGGTCCACTTCCTCTCCTTCAACCAGAAGGACGAAGAGCTGACTCCGCCGGCCGTGTGGGAAGCCGCCCGCTACCTCGTCGACTACGACGGCATGACCCAGTCCTTCCTCAAGGGCCAGATGGAAGTGCACCAGGCCTTCTGGCCCAAGGGCTTCCCCGGTTCCTACGATGAAACGCCCTACACGCTCGACGTCGAAAAGGCCAAGCAGATCCTGGCCGATGCCGGCGTCAAGACGCCGATCAATGTCACCCTGGACGTGATCAACTCGACCCCGTTCACCGACATGGCGCAGTCGCTGCAGGCCACCTTTGCCGAAGCCGGCATCAACTTCGAAATCCTGCCCGGCACCGGCGCTCAGGTCATCACCAAGTATCGCGAGCGTACCCACCAGGCCATGCTGCTGTACTGGGGCCCGGACTTCATGGACCCGCATTCCAACGCCAAGGCCTTCGCCTACAATTCCGACAATTCGGATGAGAACTACACCGCAACCACCACCTGGCGGAACGCCTGGGCGGTGCCGGAAGAGCTAAATGCCAAGGTCACGGCTGCCCTGGCCGAGCCCGACCAGGCCAAGCGCAATGAGATGTATGTCGAAATCCAGAAGGAAGCCCAGGCGTCCTCGCCCATCGTCATCATGTTCCAGGCTGCCCTGACCATCGCCATGGCCAACAATGTCGAAGGCTATGTCAACGGCGCGACGTCGGACTTCGTCTACTACCGCCTCGTGACCAAGCAGTAGGCCACTCGAACAGCGGTGGTGCCCAAGCGCCACCGCCACAGGAGCCGGGCTCAGTCCCTCCGGTCCGGCTCCTACCAAAAGCCTGGCGCTTGTCGCCCCACCCCCTCCCAGCCTCCCCCATCAAGGGGGAGGTGCCGTTCTGTGGCCGGACACGATCAAGCCACGGAGTGGAGCTGTACCTCCCCCTTGATGGGGGAGGCTAGGAGGGGGGAGCCACACGCACCGTACCCTGTTGAGCACCCAGCATGAACCCCACCCTCACCACCCGCATGGCCAACCTCCGCGCCCGGATGGCCGCCACCAATACCGATCTCGTCGTCATCGGCCCATCGAGCCACATGCTTTACCTGGCCAATCTGTCGCCCCATGGCGATGAGCGCCCGGTGCTGCTCATGGTGAGCTCGACTTACGCCGGCTTCCTTATGCCCGCGCTCAATGTCGACAGCGCGCGCCAGCATACCGATCTGCCCTTCTTCCCCTGGACCGATGCCGACGGCCCGCACGCCGCGCTGCAGCAACTGCTCGACGCGACCGGCGTGTCGCGTGTCAGTCCCTCCGTCGTGCTCGACGAGACCATGCGCGCTGATTTTGCTCTCCTGGTGCTCGACGCACTACCGGAGGCGAACAGGCGTTTCACCCAGGACACCGTCGGCTATCTCCGCTCGCGCAAGGATGATGCCGAATATAGCGCGCTCAAGAAGTCAGCCGTGCTCAATGACGTTGCCATGAAGGCCGGCTTCGCCGCCCTCCGCCCCGGCATCACCGAGCGCGAGGTGGCAACGGTCATTCGTGACTTCTACAAAGCCAACGGCGCCACTACTGAGTTTTGTTCCGTCTGCTTCGGCCCCAACGGCGCCTTCCCGCATCACCACACCGGCGAGACCAAGCTCCGAGAAGGCGACGCCGTCCTCATCGATACCGGCGCCCGCATCCACGGCTACCCCTCCGACATGACCCGTGTCGGGTTCCTGGGCACGGCACCGGAAGGGTTCGGCCAGATCCACTCGATCCTGGATCGCGCCGTCGAAGCTGCCATTGCGGCCGCCAAGCCGGGCGTCAAGGCCAGCGATGTTGACAAAGCCGCCCGCGACGTCATCACCGCATCAGGCTACGGCCCCAATTTCCTGCACCGCACCGGCCACGGCCTGGGCATCGACGTCCACGAAACGCCCTACATCACCGCGACGTCTGACACCGTGCTCGAAGAGGGCATGTGCTTCTCCATCGAGCCGGGCATTTACCTGCAGGGCCAGTTCGGCTTGCGGCTCGAGGAGATCGTTATTATCCGCAATGGCCGGGCCGAAATCCTGTCGGACATGCCGCGCGCGGCGGTTGCCGGCGGCAGCTAATGGCTGCGCCAACTCTCGCCACGCAACGCCTAATTCTGCGTGCCCACACGCAATATGACTTCGCCGCCTGCTGCGCGTTATGGGCCGACCCTGAACTGACGAGATTCATCGGTGGTCGTCCTTCCACGCCCGAGGAGGTGTGGCAGCGCCTGCTGCGCTACGCCGGCATGTGGTCGCTAATTGGCTATGGCTACTTCCTGGCCACCGATCGCCAGACCGGCTTACCGGTGGGCGAATTCGGCCTGGCCGACTTTCATCGCGACATCAGTCCGCCGCTTGGCGATAGGCCGGAAGCAGGTTGGATCATGCTGCCCGGCCATCACGGCAAAGGTCTTGCCCACGAAGCCATGAGCGCAGTCCTCGATTGGGCCGATGCGACCATGCCCCGCACCGTATGCATGATCGACCCGGCCAATGCGCCCTCGCTCCGGCTGGCAGCCAAGCTTGGCTATGTTGAGTATGACCGGACGACCTACAAGGACAATCCCACCATCCTGCATGCCCGCTCGGCGCTGTAGCGCGACTCTTGTCTTCCTAGGGCTTCAGCAGCGGTATGCCAGCAGCGATATTCCGCTCGAATACCAGCACATCATCCACCACCGTTACGCGGCCATGATGCACGGCAGTCTTGCGGGCCGCGACGTCGGGCGGACCTTCCTTCGCGTTAAGCTCGTCCCATTCAGGATGCGTGAAATAGTAGACCGCGCCATGATCGCCAGCGACAACCACGTCAGCATGGCGCATGAAGCGGATGTCCATCGGGTCCGTGCCCGGCTCCCCGCCGATAATGCCCTGTCGCTCCCAATTGACTGCGTCCTGGGAGCGATAGACGCCTTGTCCGCGCCATTCGTCCACGATCAGCCAATGCCAGCCGCCGAGCACGAAGACGTTGGGCCCTTCATGCGGCGGCGCGTCGGGCGAGCCAGACAGCACAAGGCCTTCCTGCTTCCATGTGTAGAGGTCGGTGCTGACGGCGCTCCAGGTGCTCGATCCGGCATCCTCGTCCTTGTACCACATGCGCCAGAGCCCATCCGGGCACTTGAGCACGCAGGCGTCGATCACCCGCGGCCCATTGAGCGTCAGGGGGCCGACGCGTGTCCAGTTCTCGAGGTCGGGGCTGGTGAAATGGGTAATCGTGCGCGGTATGCCAGGCCAGTTATCCGGCACGCCCGGGATATAGCTGAGCCACATATGGTATTGGCCTTCGGCCCAGATGACCTCCGGCGCCCAATGCGTGTTGCGTTGGCCGGCATCCCTGGGATCGTCCAGCCCCGCAACGGTACCGCGATAGTGCCAGCTGGCCCCATCGTCCGTGCTGACGGCGACGCCGATGGGCGAGCCGTGAATCCAGGTGAATTTAGGCCCCGGCGCTGCAGGCTGGCGATTGGTGTAGAACATCCACCATTCGTTGGTGCCCTGCTTGCGGATGACGGTAGGATCGGCTGCGCCGTCGGCGATCGGATCGCGGTAAATTGGTGCTGACATGTTACTATGTCTACCAGCTATTTACGGGCAATCAACCGCCGAGGCCGCTGGTCGGTGCATGACCGCGATACTTGATCGGGCGCGCTGAAGTGCATTAGTTTTACTCAATCCCGACGAGTCTTGAATGGCCGGTTCAGTCGAAACAGTTGCGCCGCAGGCGACCCGCCGGAAGCGCGGCGGTGGCCGGCGCGTGACCATGACCGATGTGGCGCGGGAAGCGGGATGCTCCCAGGCGACCGTGTCGTTCGTCCTCAACCACGCGCCGGGCATCAAGCTTGCGGCCGAAACCAGGCAACGGGTGTTCGACGCCGCGCGGCGGCTGGGCTACGCCTTGCCGGCCATGCCGATGGCGGTCGCCACCCCGCGCGGGCGGCGCATCGGCTTCATTGCAGACCAATTGGCCACCAGCCCCGAGGCGATGGTGGCGATCGAAGGCCTGACGCAGGCGACGCGGGCAAGCGGCGATATCGTCCTTGTCTCCCAGACGCAAAATGACGGTGAGCTGGAGGCCGAGCTGATCCGCGATTTTGCAAATCAGCGGATGTCGGCACTGGTCTACATGACGATCTTCACTCGGGAGGTGGACCTTCCCAGGGAGCTGATGGGCCTCGACATGCCGGTCTTCCTGCTCAACTGCTACACATCAAGCCAGGCCTATCCCGCTGTCGTGCCAAGCGAAATTGCCGGCGGGCAGCGCAGCACCCGTCACCTGATCGAAAATGGCCATCGGCGTATCGCCACCATTACCGGCGAGATCTGGATGGAAGCGGCGCAGGATCGGCTCAAAGGTTATCGCCGCGCTTTGGCGACGGCGGATATCCCATTCGATCCGACCCTTGTGGTGGAAGGTGATTGGTCGGCCAGCGCCGGCTACGATGCTACGCGGCAATTGCTGGCGCTGCCACAGCCGCCCACGGCCATTTTCTGCCAGAACGATCGCACAGCCATCGGTTGCTATGAGGCGCTCAAGGAAGCAGGCCTGGATATTCCGACCGACATGTCGGTGGTGGGCTATGACGACGAGGAAATTTCCCGCCACCTGCATCCCCGCCTCACCACCTCGATCCTGCCGCATCGTGCCATGGGGCAGTGGATCGTCGAGCAACTGAACGAGTTCGTGCCAGGGCAGGGGCGTTACCCCCTGGTCAAACTGGAATGTCCGCTGGTTGAGCGAGATTCCGTGGCTAAGCCAAAGGCTTAGTCAGCCGCTTTTACCTGGCCTATCGAGCTGCGCTCGAGGAATTCGCATTCGATCTTGACCTTTTGCTGCCGCTCGTCCTGGTCGGCGCCGTTATAGCCGTCGAGCAATTCGGCAACGGCCCAGCGGGCCATTTCATCGTGCGGCAGCACCATGGTCGATAGCGGCGGATCCATGTTGGCTGCCAGGTCTTCATTGTCGAAACCGACGATCGAAATATCGCCCGGCACCGCCAGGCCAAGCCGCTGTGCCGCCTCATAGCAGCCCATGGCCATGCGGTCGTTGAAGCAGAAGATGGCGGTTGGCGGATGGGGGTGCGACATCAGCTTGAGCGCTGACTCGCGACCGGCCCGGATGGTCCAGCCGGCCTGTACTACGAGGTCGTCATCGACCGGCACGTTCCACTCGGACATGGCCTGGCGGAAGCCCTTTTCGCGGTCGACGGCGGCCTCGACGAACCGCTCCCCGGCCATATGGGCGATGCGGCGATGGCCGGCGCGTAGCAGGGCCTGGGTGGCCGTATAGCCCCCGACAATGTCGCCAGGCACGACCGAGGGGTAGCGCAGCTTGCGCTCGTAGCAATTGAGCAGCACCAGCGGCAGCTCGGAAAAGGCGTCCGGAACTGAGACCTGCCGCGTCATGAGCGACGCATAGATGACCCCGATGGCCTTTTGCGACACCAGCAGGTCAATCGCCGCCTGCTCCAGGGCGGGCTCTGAGCGCGTGCAGAACATGGCCACGGTGACCTCCTGCAGCGCCGCCTCGTCGCGGGCGCCCTCGATAAACTGCGCGGCAAACGGGGTGGTTGAAACTTCATCCAGCATCAGGCCGATGACGCGCTTGCGGCCTTCGGGAACCGGATGCGCCTTGCCTCGGCGATAGGACAGCGATTCCGCGGCTTCGATCACGCGGCGGCGCGTAGCCTTGGACACTCGGGCGTTAGGGACGCCGTTGAGCACCAGCGAAACGGTCGCCTGCGACACGCCGGCCAGTTCGGCCACGTCCACCATCGTCGCGCGCTTTTCCACCGTTCACCCTGTCGTCAATCCATTGAGCAGCAGTCGTTTCTTAGCCGGAAATGATCACCGACTGCGAATCCTAAGGCGGCATATCGGTGACGCTCTTGCCACCATCCAGTCATGGACCTAAGGTGATAAAGATATAACTAATATTGCTGAGGAATGGCTGATGGCTGGCGAGAGGGTCATGCAGGTGACAGGAACGGGTCCGGGTACGCGCCGCCGGCTGTCGCTGGATGGAGTCTGGCAATTCCGGCATGAGGACGGACCATGGCGCGAGGCGCATGTCCCCGGGCCCTGGCAGGCCGAATTCTCCGACGTAGTGGATACGAGCGGCCGTGCTGTCTACAAGCGCAACTTTTCTGTGCCCGAAGGCTGGGCGGATCAGGAGCTGGCGCTGCAGTTCGGCGCGGTCAGTTACTTTTGCGAAGTGCTGCTTAACGGCCAGGCCATCGGTTGCCATGAAGGAGCCTTCCTGCCGTTCGAGTTCGTGCTGCCGGCTTCGGCCATCAAGGCACAGAACGAGCTGGAAGTGCGGGTGACCATGCCGTCGGCCGATCACCGCGCCTATCCAGACTATCCGTTCGGCGAAGTGCCGCATGGCAAGATCAGCTGGTATGGCCGCATCGGCGGCCTGTGGCAGTCGGTGGCGCTCGAGGCGCGTGATCCGACCCATATCGAGAGCGTCGTCATCTCTGCCGGCATGGATGGCGTGGCCCAGGTCGAGCTGGCATTTTCCAGTGCTGCGCAGGGCAGGCAGGCCGAGTTGTCGATCATTGATGCCAATGGCTCAGTCGTTGCCGAAGCCACCTCGGGCGCGGGCGTCACCAGCCTCCGCGTTGCCAACGCATTGCTGTGGTCGCCGGAAGCGCCAAACCTCTATTCTCTTGTCGTGAACATAGGGACCGACAAGCGCGTCGAAACCTTCGGCTTCCGCACGGTCGAAACCCGCGACGGCCAGATCCTGCTCAACGGCAAGCCCATCTACATGCGCGGGGCCCTGGACCAGGACTATTATCCCAAAGGTATCTATACGCCGCCCTCACTGGAATTCATCGAGGATCAGGCGCGCAAGGCCAAGCATCTGGGCCTCAACCTGCTGCGCTGTCACATCAAGGTGCCGGACCCGCGCTACTACGAGGTCGCCGACCGCCTGGGCCTGCTGGTCTGGACGGAAGTACCCAACGTCGCCAATTTCACCGCCAAGTCGGCTGACCGTATGCGCCAGACCATGCAGGGCATTCTCGACCGCGACCGCAACCATCCCTCGATCATCGCATGGACACTGATCAACGAGGATTGGGGCACCCGGCTGGTGGAAAATGCCGAGCACCGCCAGTGGCTCAAGGACAGCTACGATTGGCTCAAGGCCGAAGACCCGACGCGCCTGGTGGTCGACAACTCCGCCTGCTTCCCCAATTTCCACGTCAAGACCGACCTCAACGACTACCATTATTACCGCTCGGTGCCCGAACGCCGCCAGGAATGGGACGACATCACGGCCCAGTTCGCCGCCGGTGCCGACTGGACCTTCTCCCCACTCGGCGATGCCGAGAGGCGCGGCGACGAACCGCTGATCGTTTCGGAATTCGGCGTTTGGGGCCTGCCCGATCCGAAGCTCCTGCGCGGTGCCGATGGCAGCGAGCCGGACTGGTTCGAAACCGGCTCGCTCTGGGGCGATGGCGTGGCCTTGCCGCATGGCGTCGAGGAGCGGTTTGCCTCGCTCGACCTGCACCGCACCTTCGGTTCATTCGATGGCTTCATCGAGAACGTACAATGGTACCAGTTCATGAACCTGCGCTACCAGATCGAGGAGATGCGCCGCTATCCCTCGATCATGGGCTACGTCATCACCGAACTGACCGACGTCCACTGGGAGGCCAACGGCCTGATGGACATCGAACGCAATCCGCGCGTGTTCCACGACGTCTTTGCCCAGATCAATACCGATACCGTCATCGTGCCGCGCCCGGCCCGCTATGCAGCCTATGGGGGCGAAACGCTCGATGTCGAAATCACCGTGGCCACCGGCGGCAACCCCCTGCCGGAAGGCGCCGTCCTGCGCTGGAGCGGTGATGCCTCCGGCTCCATAACCGTGCCGGCTGCCGGCCCGGTCTCCACTACCAGCCCCAGCACCCTCAAGGTCGACCTCCCTGCCACCGGCACGAGCCGCATGGCCAGACTTGATTTCGTGCTCGAAGCTGGCGGCGATGTCGTGGCGCGCAATAGCTGCGACATCGCCCTCTATCCCACGCGGGACACGTCAGCCCTGCCGACCATCGCGGCTGCCGATGCGACCCTTGCCACCTATGCCAGGGGTTTGGGCTACACCGTGGTGCCGCAGGAGAAGGCCGATATCGTGCTGTGCTATGCCGTGGACGGCGCCGATGTCGAGGTGATGAAGGCCGGCGGTCGTTTCCTCATCCTCGCGGATGGTTCGGTGGCGACCAACAAAAACCTGCGCACCGACATGCCCGATGGCGAACTGCCGCATCGCAGCATTGTTGCCGACGGCAAGCAGTTCCGCCCCAGCCTCGACCAGCATCTGCCGGGCATCAGCCTCGTGGAGCGCGACGGGACGATCTGGCGGGGCGACTGGATCGCCGGCTTCTCCTGGATTCGTCGCGATGGCCCCTTCGCTAATATTCCGGGTGGCCCGATCTTCGATCTGAGCTTCTCGGGCGTCGTGCCGCATCACCTGCTGACCGGCTTCCGGCCCTGGGAATTCGGCAACAACGTCCATGCCGGCATGGTCGTGGGCTGGGTGCACAAGCCAGCCGCCATCATCGGCGAAAAGCGCGTCGGCCGGGGCGGGGTGGTCGCCACCACCTTCCGCCTGACCCGCGAAGCGCCGGGTGCCGATCCGGTCGCCGCGGCTTTGTTCGATGCGCTGGTGGTGATGACCGCGCAACTTCCGGTGGATGACGGAGCAAGCTGACGCGCCGCTTCGCCAGGGAAGAAAGTAGGCCGATCGACCTGGGAACACCGGGCGGTTGGCGCGACTTCCTTTATGTGAGAAGCAGGCGAACCCGCAGCCTCGTAATACCGTTCTCTGGTGAACGGCTCCCTGTTGCGCAGGGGCTGCGGGAAGGAGAATGCCAGATTGAGTGTCGCCTTCACCAAGGAAGACAGTGCTGAGACGGCCGCTGAAACCCAGTTGCCGGACCGCCCCATTTCGGCGCATCCCAACCTCGTGACGGCGGCCGGACTGCGGGCGCTGGAATCGCGGCTTCATGAGGCGCGCGTTGCCTACGAGGCCGCTGCCCTCATCGAGGACGTCAATGAGCGCCGCCGGCAATCGGCCGGACCGGTGCGCGACCTGCGCTACTATGCCGAGCGACTGCGGACCGCACAGCTCATGCCCGCTCCAACTAGCACAGATAGCGTAGCATTCGGCTGCACCGTCACCTTCACGCGTGATGATGGCCGCCAGCAAAGCTATCGCATCGTCGGTGAGGACGAAGCCGATCCAAAGGCCGGATCCATCTCATATGTCTCTCCCCTTGCCGTCGCATTCATGGGCAAGTCGGTTGGTGACATCGTGACCCTGGGCGAGCAAGAACTCGAGATAATCGGCATCGACTGATCCTTGGGCTGCGCCGCGCTTGCGAAATCTCTTCGCTTGCTGGAAAAATGCTCTCGAAACGAAAGTGTACCGCCTTAGCCCACCGGCGGCCTGGTCTTATGGGTGCGACATGCTTGACGGGCGGCGCGGCGAAATCGTGGAACTGGCGCGGCAGGACGGGCAGGTGGCCGTCGAGGCACTCGCCAGCCGGTTCAATGTTTCTGTACAGACCATCCGCAAGGACCTCAACGAACTCTGCGAACACGGGGTCCTGACCCGCACGCATGGGGGTGCCGTCTTTCCGTCCGGGGTCGAGAATGTCGAATACGAAGCCCGGCGGCGCATCGCAGCGCCGGAGAAGGCCGCCATTGGCCGCGCTACCGCCGCACTGATTCCATCCAGCGCCTCGCTGTTCATCAATATCGGTACGACCACCGAGGCGGTCAGCCAGGCTCTGCTCAACCATTCCGGACTGATGGTCATCACCAACAACATCAATGTTGCCAACAGGATGCGTATCTACCGTGGCATCGAGGTGGTGATTGCCGGCGGCGTGGTGCGCGGCTCGGATGGCGGCATCGTCGGGGAGGCGGCGGTCGACTTCATCAGGCAGTTCAAGGTGGACTATGCCGTGATCGGCGCATCGGCCATCGACGCCGACGGCGCCCTGCTGGATTTCGACTATCGCGAGGTAAAGGTGGCGCAAGCCATCATCGAGAACGCGCGGCACGTTATTCTGGTGGCCGATTCAACCAAGTTCGAGCGCACGGCGCCGGTGCGTATCGCTCACCTGTCGCAGGTCGATACCTTCGTCACCGACCGCTGCACCCTGGATGAACTGCGTTCCATAGCCACCGCCTCGGGCGTGCGGCTGGTCGAGACATCGCGCGCCGCCTAAGAATAATGACCCGGGGTCTGCGGCCGGCAGGGCGCTCTTTGCTCGCCGGGCCTTATCAGCGTTCTGCTGCCGTGTGCGGAGCCAGGCCATCAAGCAGGAAATTGAGGCTTCTGGTGAACGCGCGTCCCGAGGCCATAGTCGTGCTCGATTAGCACTCAGCCGGCACTGGTCCGCAGCGTTGGTTCGAGCGCATCGTTCCAGTCGATCGCGCCGGGCCGGCCGAGCAGGAAGCCCTGGGCCTCGGTGCAGCCTTCGGCCCGCAGTACTTCGAGCTGCGCCGTGGTCTCCACGCCCTCGGCAAGCACGGGCACATGCAGGCTCCGCCCCAGCGCCAGGATAGCGCGCACGATGGCCTTGGACTGCTCGTTGACCTCGACCTCGTTCATGAACGAGCGGTCGATCTTGATCTTGTCGAATGGAAAGCTGCGCAGCGTGTCGAGCGACGAATAGCCGGTGCCGAAATCGTCGATGGCGATCGAAACGCCCATCGCCTTGACCTGGCGCAGGATATGCAGCGCGCGGTTCTTGTCGGCGATGATCGACGTTTCGGTGACCTCCAGCTCCAACCGCTTGGGCGACAGGCCCGAACGCAGCAGGGCCGCGCGAACGGTTTCGATCAGGTCGACCTGGCTGAGCTGGAGCCCGGAGATGTTCACGGCGACCTTGTGCGGCTCGGGCCAGCTTGCGGCATCCAGGCACGCCATCTTGAGTACCCAGGCGCCAATGGCGCCGATGGCGCCGCATTCCTCGGCCACGGGCACGAAATCGGCCGGCGAAACCAGGCCATGGCCGGGTCGGTCCCAACGCAGCAAGACTTCGTAGCCCGTGATTTCGTTGGTCGCGACCGATTTCTGTACCTGGTAGACCAGGTAGAACGCGTCCTGTTCGAGGGCGGTCCAGATGTCCTTGGCCATTTCGCGCCGCTGCCGCGCATGCTCGTCCATCTCGCGTTCGTAGTAGCAGATGTGGCGATCGAACTCGGCCTTGGCCCGGTACATGGCGAGGTCGGCATTGCTCAGGAGCTTGGAGCGTTCCGCGCCGTCCTCGGGGTAGATGGCCACGCCGATGCTGCCCCCGGTACCGACCGTGGTGTCGCCGATGGAGACCCGCGTGAACAGCGCTGTTTCGATGCGAGCCAGAAAGTCGCGCAGCGCATCCATCGAGACGAACGACTTGATGGCGGCGAATTCGTCGCCGCCCAGCCGTGCCACCAGTTCGCCGTCCTTGAGGCCATGGGTGAGGCGCTCGGCCAGGGTCTTGAGCACCTGGTCGCCGGCCGCGTGGCCATAGCCGTCATTGACCTCCTTGAAGCGGTCGAGGTCGATGGCGATGACAGCCACGTTGTCGTCTCCCGCGCTGGCAGCCTGCAGCGCCATATCGAAGCGCTCGTTGAATTGCTCGCGGTTGGGCAGGCCGGTCAGCCCGTCGTGATGGGCGAGGTGGAAGATGGCTGCTTCCGTGCGCTGGCGCTCGGTAATGTCATCGGTGGTGCTGACCCACGAGCCATCGCCGATGGGGCTATGGTTGATGCGCAGTGTCCGCCCGTCGCCAAAGCTGTGCTGGATGTCGCCGCCTTGCCCCGAAATCAGCGGCAAGTGCTGGCTGAGGGCCTGCTCGACACGCTCCTCCGTATCGGCCGCTTCCGTTCCGCCGGGACCGATGATGGTCAGACGGCAAACCTCGCGGAAACTGAGGCCCGTCAGGTCCTGCGCCGGATCCAGTCCCAGCATTGCAGGCAGCCGCCGATTGTGCAGTCGCAAAATGCCTTCGGCATCGTAGAGCGCCAAGCCCTGCGACATATGTGTCATGGCCAGTTCCAGCCGCGCCGATACCTCGCTCAACCGAACCGCGTCGGCCGCTTCGCGCGCCCGCTCGCGCTCCGTCCGGCGGCGATCCGTCTCGTCGAGCACCACGCTGCCAAAGGCTGCCCCCAGGATCAGCATGGAGACAAAGGCCACGGCCAGTGCCAGCCAGCCGCCGTTGAGCTCGCCATCGGCGCTTAGCGGGAAGCAGCGGTCAAAATTGGCCGCTCCCATGGCCGTAAAGTGCATCACGCAGATGGCCAGCGTCAGCAGGATCGCGCCCAGCGTCAGCCGCCGCCAGCCCACGCCCATTGCGCTCACCGCTGCCAGCCCGGCCAGCACCATTCCGCCGACGATCGAGGCGCCCACCATTGGCGCGTTCCAGGCGATCGTGCCGCCCATCACAAGGGCGGCGATGCCGGTATAGTGCATGCTGGAAATGGCGACGCCCACCACTGCGCCGCCCAGGAAATGGTCCCAGCGGTTGGTGCCGCGAATGGCCATGGCAATGCCCAGACCACAAAGGCCGATGGCGATGGCCAGCGAGGCCGCGGTCAGCAGTAGGTCATAGGCAAAGGTGTAACCCGGCCGAAAGGCCAGCACGGCGACGAAATGGGTCGCCCAGATGCCGAAGCCGACGGCCAGCGCTGCGACGCCGGTCCAAAGATGTCGCGTCCGCCCAGTCGCCTTATGCGCGTGCCGCAGCAAGCTGACGCACGCATAGGCCGAGATGAGGCAAACCATTGCCGCAAGCGCAACAAGGCGAGGATCATGCCCAACAAGAAAGAAATCAACCAGCGGGCCCAACACGCCATCCAAGTATTCAATCACCCGACACCCTAGGGCGTACGGCTTAAATACGTCTTACGAACATGCCGGATCGGTGCAGGGAATTTAGAATCATCGCGGCGACGCAGGGGCGCGCAGGAGACTTGTTTGTAAGCGGCTTATCCGGGGGATGGGGAACATCAGGAGGATTGGCTGGGGAACCTGGATTCGAACCAAGATTGACGGAGTCAGAGTCCGCTGTTCTACCGTTGAACTATTCCCCAGCAAGGGACCGGGCGGGGCCCGTCGGTGTGGCGCGGAGCGGCAGGGCGTCCGGCGCGGGCACTGCATAGACAATGCGGATCGAGATTGCAAGCGCCTCCGACATTGCTGCTGCCCATGTCGGCGGCATTGCGCTTGCGACCCCCATGCACTACCGTCATCGGCGACACGCAATAAACAGTGCGTTCGGGCGCGATTGGCTCGGCCAGTTCGGCGACCGTGCACGACAGGAGACCACTGTGACCGATTCCGATCGGTCCGCCGCCGGGCTGACGTCGCCAGACGAACCGGCAATCCGTGCCCCGTCCGTTCCCGGACCGGCGGGGCGGGCAGGGGGCCATGCGCCTATGCCTGGATCGGATAAGCGGACACAAGCCGCCCCCAATCCGCGTCGGCATCGCGGCCCCATCTATGCGGCGCTCGACCTGGGAACCAACAATTGCCGGCTGCTTATCGCCCGTCCGCATGACCATGGCTTCCGCGTTTTGGATGGCTTTACCCGCATCGTCCGGCTGGGCGAGGGTGTGTCGGTCACCGGGCGGCTGAGCGATGCCGCCATGGAGCGCACGATTGAAGCACTGCGCCAGTGCCGCAACAAGCTGCGCGAACACCAGCCCACCCGCATGCGGCTGATCGCGACCGAGGCCTGCCGCGCTGCCGAAAACGGCCCGGCCTTCCTGGCGCGCGTCAAGGAAGAGCTGGGGCTCGAGCTCGAAATCGTCGATCGTCGCACCGAGGCGGAACTGGCGGTGACCGGCTGCGCCGATCTCATCGAGGGCACCGCCGCGGGCGCGTTGATGTTCGACATCGGGGGTGGCTCGTCCGAACTGGCCTGGCTCGATTTCCGCGGCGGGCGGCCCAAGTCGCAGGGACGCATGTCGGCCTCGATCCGCTCCTGGCAATCCCTGCCGGTGGGGGTGGTCTCGATTGCCGAGCGATTCGGCGGCGTTGATGTGACCCGCGACGTGTTCGAGGCCATGGTCGGCTATGTGTCCGAACACCTGCGCCAGTTCCGTGGTCGCGAAAAGTTGCGTCAGATGATCGCCAATCATCCGGTGCACCTGATCGGCACGTCGGGGACCGTGACAACCTTGGCTGGCCTGCATCTGGGGCTCGAGCGCTATGAGCGGCAGAAGGTCGACGGCCTGTGGATGAAGCGCGGTGAGGTCGACGACACCATGAAGGTGCTGCTGGCCATGCCATTCGACCGCCGCGTCGCCCATCCGTGCATCGGTCGCGATCGCGCCGACCTGGTGCTGCCCGGCTGCGCCATCTTCGAGGCCATCCGCCGCGAGTGGCCGACCGAACGCGTTCGTGTGGCTGATCGCGGCCTGCGCGAGGGCATCCTGATTTCGCTGATGGATGCCGACCGCGTCCACAGCCGCGCGTCGCGCTATCCGCGGAGGAACGGCAATGGTGGATAAAGCGCTCGGCAATGGCGGTCGCAAGTCCGACAAGGACCTCAAGATCCGCGTGAAGTCGGCCAAGGGCCGCAAGGTCAGCTCGACCAAGTGGCTCGAGCGCCAGCTCAACGACCCCTATGTGGCGCGCGCCCGCGCCGAGGGTTACCGGTCTCGTGCCGCGTTCAAGATCAAGGAGATGGACGAAAAGCATAAGCTCTTTCACAAGGGCACGCGCGTCGTCGATCTGGGTGCTGCGCCCGGCGGCTGGTCGCAGGTGGCGGCCAAGGCGGTCGGGTCCACCGATGCCAATCCGCTGGTGGTCGGCATCGACTATCTCGAAATGGATCCCATTCCCGGCGTCGTCCTGTTTCGCAAGGACTTCACCGAGGATGACGCGCCACAACTGCTGATCGATGCCATGGGCGGCAAGAAGGCGGACCTGGTGATGTCGGACATGGCCTGGCCCACCACGGGCCATCGGGCCACCGATCACCTGCGCATCGTCCAGCTGATCGAGATCGCCGCCGATTTCGCCATCGACGTGCTGGCACCCGGCGGCGCTTTTGTCGCCAAGGTGTTCCAGGGCGGCACTGAGCATGAACTGCTGCACATGCTCAAGCGCCACTTCAAGACGACCTTCCACGCTAAACCGCCATCAAGCCGGCAGGATTCGGCCGAGGCCTACCTGATTGCCAAGGGTTTCAAGGGCCCCGACGAGCGGACAAACGGCGAAGAAGACGGCGAGCACGAAGAGCGCTAGTGCCCGCCACCGTCGCGTTGGGTCAGCTGATGCCCGGCATTGTTGGGTAGTCGCAGAAACAGGACGGTGGCGATGGCAGCGACACCCGTCACGACCAGGAATGCGGTCTGGAAATCGGCCAGCTGCAGCGGGCCCTCGCCGCGCAGCCGGTGGACCAGTTCCAGCGTGCCGCCGCCCAAGGCCACGCCCATAGCGAACATGAGCTGACCCCAAACCTGGCTGATCACATTGGCCTGGCCGGCATCCTTGTCTTCGACATCGGCAAACACGAAGGCGTTCGAGCCGGTCCAGAAGACCGATTGCCAGAAGCCGACGAAGCACAGCACCGACAGCATCAGGGGCAGGGGCGTCGCCGGCGTATAGAGGCCCATGGCCAGGATGCCCAGGCACGAAATGCCAGTCGCCAGCACCAGCGGGTATTTGAAGCCGAAGCGCGCGAACAGCCAGTTGCACATGAACTTGGCGATCAGGGCGCCGACGGCGCCGATAAAGGTGATCATCCCCGATTCGAACGGCGTCATGCCGAAGCTGAGTTGCAGCATCAGCGGAAACAGGAACGGGACGGCCCCCTGGCCCAGCCGAAAGAACGTGCCAGCCACCACCGAGATACGGAATACCGGCAGTCGCAACAGGCGCAGGTCCAACAGCGGGTATTCGGTGTGCAGAGCATGGCGCACATAGAGTGCCCCGAGGGCAATCCCGACTGACGCCGCCACCGCACCAACGACCGGCGGCAGGGCGGGGAGGCTCATGACCGAACAGCCAAAGGCGAATAGGGCAAAGGCCGAGCCTGCCAGCACGAAGCCGGTACGGTCGATCCGCCTGGGCTCGTTGCGCTCGGGGGTGTTGGGCAAGACGAAGCTGACCAGGATAATGCCAAGGATCCCGATCGGCACGTTGATGATGAAAATCCAGTGCCAGCTGAAAAACGTGGTCAGGAAGCCGCCAAAAGGCGGCCCGACGATCGGCCCGATCAGCGCTGGAATAGTGAGCCACGCCATCGCATCGACAAGCTGGTGACGCGGGGTGGCCCGCACCAGCACCAGCCGCGCCACCGGTCCCATCATGGCCCCGCCCATGCCCTGGAGGAAGCGGGCGCCGACGAACTGCGCCAGCGTGCTCGACAGCGCGCATGCCACCGACCCAACCATGAACACGACCATGGCGACACGGAACACATTGAGCGCCCCGAAGCGGTCCGACATCCAGCTCGAAATGGGGATGAAGATGGCCAGCGCCACCAGATAGGCCGTGAGCGCCAGCTTGAGCGAGATCGGGTCAGTGCCGATATCGGCAGCAATGGCTGCCAGCGAGGTGGCGATCACCGTCGAGTCCATGTTTTCCATGAACAGCGCGGTCGCCAGGATGAGGGGCATGGCTCGAGACACGGCAATATCGCCGGGAAAAACTCCCGGTCACTCCTTCTGGACGGTGGCGGCTCGGTGGCCCGACACGTTGCTGCCGGCGTCGGCCGGCAGCCGCCAATAAATGATGCCGGCCAGGGCGCTGAGCCCGCCGACGACAAAAAACGCGATCTGGAAGTCGATGAGCGCCAGCTCAGCGCCGCGCAGCCGCGTGCTGATCTCGAGGATGGCCCCCGCGACCGCCACGCCGAAGGCTACGCTCAGCTGCTGGCCCACAGCGACGATGGCAGTGGCCTGGCTGGCTTCCTCGTCATCCACGTCGGCATAGCCGATGGCATTGGATCCGGTGAAGAACACCGAGCGCAGGATGCCGCCCACCAGCAGCGCCGCCATGATCAGCGGCACGGGCGTTGACACGTCGAACAGGCCCTGCAGGGCGATCAGGATTCCGCCGAAGAAAGACGCGAAGCCCAGGGTGCGCGGAAAGCCGAACCGGGCATAGACACGCTCGGCAATGAATTTGCTGAAGATGGCGCCGATGGCCGAAACGAAGGTGATGGCGCCCGATTGAAAGGGCGAGAGGCCAAAGCCCAGTTGCAGCATCAGCGGCAGGAGGAAGGGCACCGCACCCACGCCGATGCGGAACATCGAGCCACCGGTGATGGAGGAGCGAAAGAGCTTGTGCCGGAACAGGGCAGGGTCCAGCAGCGGGAAACTCGTTCGCCGCGCATGCAGCAGGTAGAGCAGGCCCGACGTAACGCCGATGGCAAGCGTGAGATAGCCATAGATCAGCGGCAGGGCCGGCAGGCTGACCACCGAAAGGCCGAACACAGTTCCCGAAAAGGCTACCCCAGCCAGCACGAAGCCCACCATATCAATGGGGCGCGGATTGCGGGCATCCGGCACCTTGAGGAAAATCCCGGCCAGGATGATCCCGGCAATGCCGATCGGAATGTTGATCCAGAAGATCCAGTGCCAGCTCAGGTAAGTGGTGAGAAAGCCTCCGATCAGCGGCCCGGTCAACGGACCGAGCAGCGCCGGAACGGTCAGCCAGGCCATGGCAGACACCAGCTCGCTGCGTGGGGTCGAGCGCACCAGCAGCAGGCGCCCGACCGGTGTCATCATCGAACTGCCGATCCCCTGGAAGAAGCGCGAGGCTACGAAGGTTTCCAGCGAATAGGAAAACGAGCAGGCCAGCGAGCCGAGCATGAAGACGAAGATGGCCAGGCGAAAGATGTTCTTGGCGCCAAACCGGTCGGCCATCCAGCCGCTGATGGGTATGAAAATGGCCAGCGCCACGAAATAGGCCGTCAGCGCCAGCTTGAGCGCGATCGGCTCTGTCCCGATATCGGCTGCAATCGCTGGCAGCGACGTGGCTATGACGGTCGAATCCATCTGTTCCATGAACAGGGCAACCGCGAGGATGAGGGGAGTAACGCGGATCACTGGGATGGACCGGGAAGAATCGAAGGATACCGCGAACGCGGTACCGTGACACTATGGAGCGCCACGCCGCCGGTGAAAAGGCAGAGTTCAGCCTTGTATGGAAGATTAATTGACCCGGTCCATGGGTTTAGAGGTTTTACCTGTCGCCGAACCGCAACGGTCGCCCCGCAGCAGCCAGCTTATTTATGCAGCGCCGCCCTGCATGCGGGAAGCCGCCTGCACCCCTATGCAAGCCGGGCAGCCGGTGCTATTGACCCTCGCCAACCTGAGCCCGGAAGAGTCCCTCGTCCGGTTCGCACTCCAACATTTCTGATTGTATCAGAAGGCAGGAAAGGTCTGGCCTTGGCGAAGATTATTAGCACCGCAACCGGCGACTACGCGCTGACCTTCGACGACGTGCTGCTGCAGCCGGCGCGATCCGATGTATTGCCGGGTGAGACCGATATTTCCACCTATGTCACCAAGGACATAGCGCTCAATCTTCCCATTCTGTCTTCGGCCATGGATACCGTCACTGAGAGCGCCATGGCCATCGCCATGGCGCAGGCCGGCGGCATGGGCGTGATCCACAAGAACCTCACTGCCGCCGAGCAGGCCGAGCAGGTCCGCCAGGTCAAGAGCTTCGAGTCGGGCATGGTGGTGAACCCCATCACCATCGGCCCCGATGCCACGTTGGCCGATGCGCTGGCATTGATGCAGGCCAACCGCATTTCCGGTATCCCGGTTGTCGAGAATGGCGGCACGGGCGGCCGTGCCGTGGGCAAGTTGGTGGGCATCCTCACCAATCGCGACGTGCGCTTTGCCTCGCACCCGGCGCAGCCGATCCGCGAGCTGATGACCCACGACAACCTTGTCACCGTCCGCGACGGCGTCTCTAAGGATGAAGCCAAGGTCCTGCTGCACAAGCACCGCATCGAAAAGCTGCTGGTGGTCGACGCCGACGGCCGTTGCACAGGCCTGATCACGGTCAAGGACATCGAAAAGGCGCAGCTCAATCCCAACGCGGTCAAGGATGACCAGGGTCGCCTTCGCGTGGCGGCTGCGTCCACCGTGGGCGACCAGGGTTTCGAGCGCTCGCTGGCGCTGATCGATGCTGGCGTCGACCTTCTGGTGATCGACACCGCCCATGGTCACTCCGTCCGCGTCGCCGAGGCCGTCGAGCGCGTCAAGCGCGAGAGCAATTCCACCCGTATCGTGGCTGGCAATGTCGCTACCGCAGAGGCCACCCGCGCGCTGATCGATGCCGGCGCCGACTCGGTTAAGGTCGGCATCGGCCCTGGCTCGATCTGCACGACCCGCATCGTGGCCGGCGTTGGCGTTCCGCAACTCGCCGCGGTAATGGCCTGCGCGGAGGAGGGGGCCCGCCAGGGCATTCCCGTCATCGCCGATGGCGGCATCAAGTTCTCGGGCGACATGGCCAAGGCCCTGGCCGGCGGCGCGTCCTGCGTCATGGTCGGCTCGCTGCTGGCGGGTACCGACGAGAGCCCCGGCGAGGTCTATCTCTACCAGGGACGCTCCTATAAATCCTATCGCGGCATGGGCTCAGTCGGCGCGATGGGCTCGGGTTCGGCCGATCGCTACTTCCAGCAGGACGTGCGCGACCAGATGAAGCTGGTGCCCGAGGGCATCGAGGGCCAAGTGCCCTACAAGGGTTCGGCTGGCGCCGTGCTGCACCAGTTGGCCGGCGGCCTGCGCGCCTCCATGGGCTATACCGGCGCCCACAATCTCAAGGACTTCCGGGATAACTCGGTCTTCGTGAAGATCTCCGGCGCCGCCCTGAGCGAGAGCCACGTCCACGACGTGACCATCACCCGCGAAGCCCCGAACTATCGCAGCGGGCGGTAGGCATCGGGCCTGCCTCGAGGGCTACACCCTCACGTCAGGCGGGCAGCACGATAACCTTGGTGTCGACGGGCGTCTGCTCCCACAGGTGCAGCATGTCCTGTGTCAGCAGGCCCACGCAGCCGCTAGAGACACCCCTGCCAATCGTCTCGGGCTGGATGGTGCTGTAGATGGTGTAGAGCGTGTATTTGCCGTTCTGGTAGAGATAGAGCACGCGCGCGCCCAGCGGGTTGCCGAGGCCCGGTGGCATGCCACCGGCATATTGGGCCACCTCCGGTTGGCGGGCGATCATCTCCTTGGGCGGCGTCCAGGTCGGCCATTCGGCCTTGCGCCCGATATAGGCGTCGCCGCTCCACAGGAAGCCCTGCCGCCCGACATTGGCGCCGTAGCGGGTCGCCATGCCGTCGCCCTCTATGCGATAGACGTAGTAATTCTTGGGATCGACGATGATCGTGCCGACGGCTTCGTTTGACGCATAGCGCACACGCCGGCGCAGGTATTTGGGGTCGACCTTGTTGATGTCGACAGCCGGAACCGGGAAACGCTCGTTGGGCAGCGGGCCATAGACACGCTCGGCCTCGGCAAAGCTCATGCCGCCGGTCGTGCAACCCGCCAGTCCAAGGGCGGCCAATGCCAGCGAGCCTCCCAGAAACGACCGGCGCTTCATTTCTACCGTGACCATGACCAATCTCCCTTGCCTTGCCGGGCAGACATTGAGCCCAAGGCTGCCTATTGGCAAGCGCCAGAAACGCCGGTCCACCCGATCTTGTGCACCCGTTAGTCCTGCCCGTCCATGTCGCTAGGCAGCAGCCCCCCAAGCACGCCTGCCAGTTCGATGATGCCAGACAGGCCGGTTTTCTGGTATATCGCCTTGCTGTGCGATTTCACGGTTTCGGGCGACACGCTCAGAATGTCCGCCACTTCCTTATGGCGACCACGATTCTGCACCAGCGTTGCAGCGACCCGCGCCTCGGCCGGGGTCAGGTCGTATAGGGCCCGCAGGATCGTATCCGATGGCGCGGCGCGCTCTGCAACGCGATCAACCAGCACCAGCCCAGTAGCCCCGAAAAGGATGTCCCGCGCAACACCGCGGATCGGCAGGACGTGGATGATGGCCGCAGGGTCCCCCTGGCTGCTGCGCGGTACAGGCACGGACGCGACTGTTCCGGTCCACAATTCCGGCTTCAGCCGGGCCAGGGTTTCCTGGAGCAAAGCATTGGCGGCTGGTGCCCTGAGTCGCAAGCCATCCCGGCGATCCATGAACAGGCCGGGCATTAGGCCCTCGAAAGATTGGTTGCAGGTCAGCAACTTCCCACTATCGTTGACCACGGCCGCCGGAAGGCCGACGGCGTTGAGCACTCCGACGGTCGAATTGAAGTGCTGGAACGCCAGTTGCGCACTGAGAGACACTGCCCGGGCGATGCTGGGCCTCAGCACGTCGAACCGCTCGGCGTCGGCGCGCTCATAGGCAGGTGCGGCGCTGGCGCGCTCGAACGTCATGATGAGCATATTGCCATTGGGGACCTTGAGGATGGTGCCCATCGACGGGCCCAGGTCCCAACGGGCCGCGAAGTCAAACCATTCGTAGCCGGCACGGTCTGCGGCGGGCAGGACTTCCAGGTCGTGGACGAAACCGGGTTCGCGAGAGAGCAGCGCCTTGCCCGGTAGCGGGTTCCTGGCTGCCCAACCCTCGTTGACGATGGCGTGCCAGGCATCGTGCAGGCGCTCGCTGAGGATGGAATGCCGGTTCATTCCATTGACTTCGAACAGCGTTCCGCCGCGCGCCTCGGCCAGTTCGCTAGCCTTGTCGAGAAAGCCCTGCCACCGCTCGGGCACAATGGCCGCCTCATAGGCCAAGTCCGACAGTTCGACCGCCCAAGTCATCGATTATCCCCCCACCCCATCGTCTGATAGCGCAGGATTGGCTGGTGGCCTAGTTGCCGGGCCTGGGACGGCGATCACATTTCGGGCGATGGGCAGAGCAAAAAAGGTGGCGCCTAGCCGATCTTGCGCTTGGCCTTGTCGTCATAGGGGTTTTCGCTGCCCCCGCGCACCCAAAGCCGGATCGGCGTGCCCTTGATGTTGAACGCCTCGCGCAGTCCGTTGACCAGGTAGCGCTGATAAGCCATCGGCAACACATCCGGCCGCGAGGCGAAGAGGATGAAGCTGGGTGGTCGCGTCTTGGCCTGCGTCATGTATCGCAGCTTGAGCCGGCGTCCGGAAACGGCCGGTGGCGGATGCCCGTCGACCATGCCGCTGAGCCAGCGGTTGAGCCTGGCGGTCGATACGTGGGCGTTCCAATTGCGCTCGATGGCGAAGATGGCGTCCATTAGCTTGTCGATATTCTTGCCTGTCAGGCCCGACAGCGTCACCAGTGGCACGCCGCGCAGTTGGGGCAGCAGGCGCTCGCATTCCTCGCGCAGCATCTTGAGATGCTCGTTCTTGTCCTCGATCAGGTCCCACTTGTTGACCGCTATCACGAGAGCTCGCCCTTCGCGCTCGACGAGATCGGCTAGCGCCAGATCCTGCTTTTCAAACGGAATGGTGGCGTCGAGCATCAGCACGACGACTTCGGCGTATTGGATCGAGCGCAGGCTGTCGCCCACCGCCAGCTTTTCGAGCTTTTCGGTGACGCGCGAGCGCTTGCGGATGCCGGCGGTGTCGACCAGGTTGATCACCCGGCCTTCCCACTCCCAGGGCACCAGGATCGAGTCGCGGGTGATGCCGGCCTCAGGACCCACCAGCACACGCTCTTCGCCCACCATGCGGTTGATCAGCGTCGACTTGCCGGCATTGGGCCGGCCCACGATGGCCACGTTAAGGTAGCGCTTGGGGTTCCAGCGCAAGGTTGCCTCGTCGCCCTCGCCTTCGAGCATGTCCGCGGTAATATCGATGTCGACCTCGGGCATCTCATCGAGATCGGCAATCTCGGCGGCCCCTGCGGCTTCCTTCTCGGCTGCGACCCGGTCGATTGCGGCGGAGACAATCGAATAGAGTTCAGACAGCCCCAGTCCATGCTCGGCGGACAGCGCGATGGCCTCGCCAAAGCCCAGTTTGAAGGCTTCGACCAGCCCCGCTTCCGCCGCGCCACTCTCCGCCTTGTTGCCGACCAGGTGCACGTCCTTGCCCGCCTTGCGCAGCACCTGGGCAAAGCGCTGGTCGAGCGGCACGACGCCGGCCCGCGCGTCGATCATGAACAGGATGACGTCGGCTTCCTTTATGGCCAGTTCGGTCTGCTGGCGCATCCGGTCTTCGAGGCTACCGTCCTTGACGTCCTCATAGCCAGCCGTATCGAGAATCCGGAAAGTGAGGTCCGCGATGCGGCCCTCGGCTTCACGCCGGTCGCGGGTCACGCCCGGGGTGTCGTCGACCAGGGCGATCTTGCGACCGACCAGCCGGTTGAACAGCGTGGACTTGCCGACATTGGGACGACCGACAATAGCAACGGTGACGGTCATGCGTGTCTGTTCCGATCCGGCGTCAGGCGAAGGCGATCACGCTTATTGCGTGACCGGCTGCGCCTCGGTGGTGGCGGCGGGAGCATCCGCTGCAGGGGGCTGGTCTGCCGGCGCATCCGCTGCCGGCGTCTCCTCGGCAGGCGCTTCGTCGCTGACGATCTCGTCGATGGCTGTGGCGGCGGCGTCGGCCGAGTCAACGGCGGGAGGCGCGGTGATTGCACCCTGCGACAGCAGCTGGGCCAGGTAATAGCCCATGCGGTTGCGCACGGTACTTTGGGTCAGCGGATCATTGGCCACGGCTTCGAAATTAGCCTGGGCAGCGGCAAAGTCGCCGGCCTTGTATTGCGCCAGCCCCAGCGCCTCGCGCGCCGCATTGCGCAGGGGGCTATCTTCGGCGGCAACGCTGCCGACGCGCGATTCCACATCGGCCAGGGTACCCGCATCGATCATCAACGTGCCGCCCAGGACCAGCGCGAGTTCACGCAGGCGGGTATTGGACTGGTTGTTGGCGAGCGCATCATAGGCGGCCACGGCATCGGCGACCGAGCCTTCCTTGGCCAGCAGGCCCGCCTTGCGGAACTGGGCCAGCACCGGATAGCTGCCCGAGCCGTTGGCGATCAGGGCGTCGAGCTGCGTCTGCGCTGCCGGCAGATCGCCACCATCGATCGCGTCGAAGGCAGCATAGAGCTCGTCGGACGACTGGGCGGCATTGTTGGTGTGATACCAGGTCCAGCCTTCGTTGACCGCCACCACGAGCACGACACCGACCGCAGCGCCGATCACATAGGGCGCAAACCGGCGCCACAGGGCGCGCATGCGATCGCTGCGCAGCTCCTCGTCGACTTCGCGGAAGATATTCTGTTCGGACATGGCCTGCCTAAGGTCATCAGTTCAATTCGGGCGCACGTTTAGCATGCTGCCCGACGAAAGCAAATGCAGGTGAGAAGGCGCGGAGTTGCGAGGGCTTCTTGGCCAAAGCTTTACCGTTTATCGCTAGACTTCGGACACATCGGAACTTGAGGAAACAGTCGGCTTGGTCATCAGGGTACCCCTATCCGCCATCGACTTTGAGCCCCCGGCGGCAATACCTCCCCCCACAACCTCCAACTCCTATCCGGGCAGTTCGGCTACTCCTGCCGGCCTGCTGCTGCTTGCGGGAGAGTATCGACAGGCTGCCGGCTTGCTTATGGGCAACGGCCGAAAGGGCGTGGCCGCGTCATATGCTCCTTTCCGCCTCAATGCCATCCACGCCATCGAGCTCTATCTGAGTGCCTTTCTGCTGAGCGTCGGTGAGCCGCCCGAGGCGATACGCGCCCTGGGTCATGACCTGGCAACTCGCTCCGAGCGCGCCGTTTTACGAGGCTTGGTCCTTCGCCAGCGCACCATCTTGCATATGCGGTCGCTGTCTGGCGCCCGGGAATATCTTGTCAGCCGCTATGCAGTTGAGTTGCTGAGTTCGATGTCACAGCTTAACCAGCTCTCGGCAACGCTCGAAGAGGTCGCTTCGAAGGTAACGCGTCGAATGCAACGTGCTTAAAGAAGGCGGCTATTCCCACTCGATCGTGCCGGGCGGCTTGCTGGTCACGTCATAGACCACCCGGTTGATGCCGCGCACTTCGTTGATGATGCGCGTGGCCGTGCGGCCGAGGAAGTTCATGTCGAACTGGTAGAAGTCGGCTGTCATGCCATCCACTGACGTCACGGCGCGCAGGGCGCAGACGAATTCATAGGTGCGGCCATCGCCCATTACGCCGACGGTTTGCACCGGCAGCAACACGGCAAAGGCCTGCCAGATCTTGTCGTACTGGCCCGACTTGCGGATTTCATCGAGATAGATGGCATCGGCCTGGCGCAGGATGTCGAGCTTTTCCGGCGTGATGCCGCCAGGGCAGCGTATGGCGAGGCCAGGGCCGGGGAAGGGGTGGCGGCCGATGAAGCTTTCGGGCAGGCCGAGTTCGCGGCCCAGCGCCCGCACTTCGTCCTTGAACAGCTCGCGCAGCGGCTCGACGAGCTGCATGTTCATGCGCTCGGGCAGGCCGCCCACATTGTGGTGCGACTTGATGACGACCGACGGCCCACCCGAAAAGCTTACGCTCTCGATGACGTCCGGATAGAGGGTCCCCTGGGCCAGGAACTTGGCTCCGCCCAGCTTGCGGGCTTCTTCCTCGAAGGTCTCGATGAACAGGCGGCCGATGATCTTGCGCTTGGTCTCGGGGTCGGATTGCCCCTCCAACTCGCGCAGGAACACCTTGGACGCGTCAACATGCACCAGCGGGATATTGTACTGGTCGCGGAACATGGTCACGACCTGCTCGCTCTCGTTGAGCCGCATCAGGCCGTGATCGACATAGATGCAGGTGAGCTGGTCGCCGATCGCTTCGTGGATCAACACGGCCGCGACGGAAGAGTCGACACCACCGGAAAGTCCGCAGATCACCTTGCCGGAACCGACCTGGGCGCGGATTTTCTCGACCATCTTGGCCCGGTAGGCCGACATGGTCCAATCTGACTTGAGCCCGACGATATTGTGCACGAAGTTCGCCAGGAGCTTGCCACCATCGGGGGTGTGCACCACCTCGGGATGGAACATCGTCGTATAGCGCTTCCTGGACTCGTCGCCGGCAATGGAAAAGGGTGCGTTGGGCGAGGTCGCCATGACCTTGAATCCATCAGGGAGCACCGTCACGCGGTCGCCATGGCTCATCCAGACCGGGTATTTTCCGCCGACTTCCCAGATGCCCTCGTAAAGCGCGGACGGCTCGAGGATTTCGACATCGGCACGGCCGAATTCGCGGTGGTGGCCGCCCTCGACTTGGCCGCCAAGCTGCAGGCACAGGGTCTGCTGGCCGTAGCATATCGCCAGGATCGGCAGGCCGGAATCGATGATTTCCTGCGGTGCCCGCGGGCTGCCCGCCTCGGTCACCGATGCCGGCCCGCCTGAAAAGACGATGCCCTTGGGCTGCATCTCGGCGAAGGCGGCCGCCGACTTGTTGAACGGATGGACTTCGCAATAGACGCCCGTCTCGCGAATACGGCGCGCGATAAGCTGAGTGACTTGCGATCCGAAGTCGATGATCAGGATCGATTGCGGGCGGTCGGACAGGTCTGTGCTTTGCATGGCGAGCCATTATCGCCGCGCGGCAGATTCCGCAAGCAGTCAGGTTGCAGGACTGGGTTGCTCCGGCGTTTTTCGGCCAAGGCCGAACACGAAGCGGGCATAAAGCCAGCTGATGGCGAGGAACGACAGGCCCATGCCCAGAAACGACAGGACGCGCCACAGCCCTTCCAGGTCTGCCGCGTCGAACAGGAACACCTTGATAGTCGCCGCGAGGACGAACACGAACGAGAGAGCGCGCGCGCCCAGGTTCCGGATCACAACGCCGATGATCAGCAGCGCAGCACCGAAAGCCAGCATGGCGATCGAATAGGTGTAGGACTCCGCATCCCACGTTGGCCCCTGAAGATCCAGCGGGTGGAAGGCGTGCCGGATGTCGAGCACCATCAGCGTGAAAAGGAATACGACGGCCGCGATCGAAATTGCGATACCCGTGCGGGCGATGGGCAACCGCGCGTCCTGCCGGACGAACCAGCCAATGGCCAGCAGTGCCAGCGAGGGCAAGCCGAGCGACAGCAGCGACATGTTGAAGACGGGAGCGCCGGCAATTTCTTGATAGGGCCAGAATGTGTAGACCGGCAGCACGACGCTCAGGGCCATTGCCAGGGTGGTGGCCACGGCGACGGCCAAGCCCCCGAAATAGAGCGTGCGCCGCAGCCAACGCCGTCCGGCATAGATAGCTGCCGCGGCAAGGGCCAGCTCGGGTAGGGCGATCTTTGCGATAGTGCTGTGAGCAGTGCGCATTGTTGCCGCATCGGCGCCCCCCAGCACCAGGAAACCGATGGCGGCCACCGCAATGCCGCCGACATCCAGGCAGTCGGCGAAGACATCGGCATCGTCCCGCCTGAACAGGTAGCCGGCGCCCAGAAAAGCCAGGCCGGGCAGGATCAGGAGAACCCAAGGCGAATCCGATAGCGACGGTGCGAAGGCATAGGCCGGATCGAAGGAGAAGGCGGCGGTCGATCCGGTCGCATTGAAAGCACCGACGATCAGCAGCGCATAGATTGCCGAGAGCCCAATGGCCACCGTGCGCAGCGCGCCAACGCCGGTGCGGCGATGCACATAGGCGAGACCGAGGACTTCCAGGGCTGCCGCGGCGGGGTAGTAGAGCGGATCGAGTTCGAGCACGACCACGAGCGACAGGAAGGCTGTCACTGCGGATGCGAGGATGGCATAGACGCGATCGCGGACCGCCGCATCTTCAGTGGCAGGTCCGAACCGCCACAGCAGGGCCAACAGGGCTGCCGCCAATGCCAGGGCGCCGAGCGCCCAGGAGTGTGGCTGGTCGAGTGCGCCTTGCCAGCCCACTGTCTTGCTCAGGGCCATGATATAGAAAAAGAGCGCGACAAAGGCAGCAGTGCCCGAGGCGAGCAGCGGTGTCTGCAAACGCCGGAACTGGTCCAGGGCGAAAAGGCCGAAGATCGCGGCGGCGGCAATGATGATCAGCGTCGCCGCCGGTTCGCTGTTCTCCCATCCCAGCATGGCCACTGCGGTAGCCGCCAGCGGCGCCAGCGGCAGATAGCGCATGGCTACGGGCCAAATGAAAGCCAGGGCAACGGCCGCAGCGCCGAACACCAGGAGGCCCTGCCAGAATGGCAGCGCATAGCCCGATTGAACCAGGAATGCCGCAAAGCCAAGGCTGCTGAGCGCCACGGCCGCGACAACGGCTTGCCCAGGATTGGTCGGTTCGCCCCTGCGCCCCTGCGCCGACACGGGCCGATCCGCAATCGACCAGCTTGGATAGGCAGCCACCAGGACAATTGCGGACACCGCGAACAGGAACGCCGTTCCCCAGATGTGGTCGGTCTCGAAGCCGGGCAGGGAAGCCCAGGCGGCAATCCAAACCAGCGGCCCCAGCAGGGCGACCAGCGCGATGTTCCACCAACCCTTGCGCTGTATAACGAAGAAAATGCCGACGAGGATGGCGGTGAGATAGGCGAACAGAACTGCCGAGGAGGGTTGCTCGCTGGGCATCAGCGCCGGCGTCACATAGCCACCCAGCATGCCGACAATGGCCACAGTGCGGCCAAAGATCAGGGCGATCGCGATACCGGCGGCAGTAGCTGCGGCCATAGCGATGAACCCGGCTGTGATCGGCACCAGTTCGTAGATCACGGAAGCCAGGTATGCGGTGGCGACCAGCGTCGCGACGCCGGCAGCGGCCAGCGCGGCGGCAATGGCGGGACCATTGTCGAGCTTGACGCGGCGCCGTACCAATTCGGCGGCAATCAGGAAGCCGAACGCTGCCAGAAGGACTGCGAAAACGCGGAAGGCCGGCGTCAGCAGGCCTGCTTCGATCGAGTAGCGGACGAAGAAGAAGCCGGCGAGCGACAGGGCCAGTGCACCCAGCCAAACCGGTAGGCGGACACCGATGAAACGCTCCCAGTCGAACTGCGGGCGCGGCGAAGCAACCGCTGCAGGCGTAGTCGCGGCCGCTGCCCACCCGCCATCCAGGGGCTCGGCGGGTTCTGGCTCGTCTGCAATATGATCGGGTTGTTCGGGCGGGGGGTCGGCTGGCTCGACCGGTTCGACGACAGATTCGGCCTCGGGCACGTCCACGGGGACGGCAGCCGGTGGCGTTGTCGTAACAGGGTCGGTCGGATGCAGCGCCCGGCGCTCGAGATTGTCGATGCGGACCTTGAGGCTCGCATTCTCGGCTGCCAGCCGGGCAACCCGGCCTGAATGGCCCACGGCCAAAATCAGGGCGACAACCGGCGCGATCAAATAGAACGCGCCCAGCAGTACCCCGAATGCCACCAATCCTTCCATCGCGCCCCCCCGACCGCAAAAAGCGCATGCGCTCCGCCGATGGTCAAGGGCGGCGGGGAAACTCTCCTCCGGCAAGCATCTTGGCTTGCGGTTCGCTTTTGGGGATGGCACCTGTATCGATTGCGGACAGGTGCTGAATGGCCCACCGGGAGGATAGTATGACACCTAGCCACGATCGCCTTTACGGGGCCGATTTTGTCCGCGCCAGCGCCTGCTTCGTCGTGCTGTTTCATCATCTCGCCCAGCGCATCGATTCCCGCAGCGCCCTTGGTGCCAATCCATTCGCCCAGGTATTCAACAGCGCGGGGGGGTTTGGCGTCGGCATGTTCTTCGTGCTGAGCGGTTTTCTCCTGGCCCGGCCGTTCTGGCAGGCACTCGACGCGGGCGCGCCCCTGCCTTCCCTTCGCGTCTATGCCATGCGCCGGGCAGCCCGCATCGTGCCTGGGTTCTGGCTCGCGCTCACGGTTACCTTCATCCTGAGTTTTACGGTGTTCGGCTTCGCGCTCGATGGCTGGCTGTGGCTGCGCTACGCCGCCGGACTGCTGCTGGTCAGTGATTGGCACTGGACGACGCTGTTTCCGGTCGAGATCAACGGTCCGCTCTGGTCCATCGGCTTCGAGGTCAGTTCCTATGTCATGCTGCCGCTGGGCTTTCTTGCCTTGTTTGCATTGGGGCAGGGCCGCTTGCGTTTCTGGCCGGGACGCGTGGCCTGGCTGGGCGTCATCGGCGTTGCCGTGTTTGCCCATTGGCTGTTCTACACCAATGTAGAAGTCGACCCCTTCAACAAGGGGTGGAACTACGGCCTGCAGGGTGGCGCCAAGACCTGGATGCCATGGTTCAACCCGTTCGGGTTTTTTGCCATGTTCGCCACCGGCGCCCTCGCCGCGGGGGTGCAGGTGAGCCTCGCCCGCGCCCGGTCGGTGGTGTTTGACATCGTGGCAGTCGTGGCCTTGGTCCTCACCGGCGCGACCGTATGGTTCCTGGGGCTGCGGGGCGGCGGCGAATTTTATGGCGTGCTGCGCGTACCCTACCAGTTCCCGGGCTTCCATCTGGTGCTTGGCCTGGCCTTGGCCGCTGCACCGTCAAGCCTGGTCGTGGGCCGGATTCTCGACAACCCGTTGATTGCCTGGCTCGCGCGCATTTCGTTTGGCATCTACGTCTGGCACTACCTTGTGCTGGAACTGGTGCGGCTCTATTGGGCACCCGAGATGGCGCATGGCACCATGGCCGATCCCATAAAATTTCTGATCGCCAGCCTGGTGATAACGGTTATCACCCTGGTGATTGCCTCGCTCTCGTGGCGGTGGCTGGAACTGCCCGTCATCAATTGGGCGCGCACGCTCGAGCAGCGTCGGCCAACCAGCCAGCGCATGCCTGCCTGACCGCAACGAACAGCTTGCCGCCGCCGTTTGCGCAGCAAACCGCAACAGGATTTCTCATTGACTCAACAGCGACTGCTTGGCGCAGATTTCCTGCGCGCCGCCGCCTGCTTGATGGTGCTGCTGCACCACCTGGCCTTCCGCATGGACATGCGCAATGTACCGGCCGCGGCCGAACCACTCATGCAGTTCCTGGTCATGGGCAGCTTCGGCGTCTCCATCTTCTTCGTGCTCAGCGGATTTCTGCTGGCGCGCCCTTTCTGGGTAGCGCTGGACCGGAGCGAACCGATGCCTTCGCTGCGCATCTACGCGCTGCGTCGTGCAGCGCGTATTCTGCCCGGCTTCTGGCTTGCGCTGGTGGTAAGCCTCGTCTTCAGCATCACCATCAGCGGATCGCCGCTCGATGGCGAGCATATCACTCGGTTCTTCGCCGGCTTCTTCCTGGTCAGCGATTGGCACTGGCTGACCTTATTCCCCGTCGACAATAACGGACCGCTCTGGTCGATCGGCTTCGAAGTCACGTCCTACCTGCTGCTGCCATGCTGCTTGGCCCTGCTTTTCGCCTTCCAAGTGCGGGGCTGGCCGGCTCGATTTGCCTGGCTCTGCGTCATCGCGGCTATCTTGCTGATGCACTGGCTCGTGGTGCAGTGGGCGCCAATCGACGAGGTGGAGCGTGGGTGGGAGCATGGCCTGGTCGGTGGTGCCAAGGCCTGGATGCCGCGCTTCAACCCAATTGGCTTCTTCGCCATTTTTGCCCTCGGGGCCCTGGCAGCCGGGGTCCAGGTCAGGGTAGCGGGTCTGCGACACTGGGTGTTCGACCTTCTTGGCCTCGCGGCCATCTGTGCCATTGCATGGCTGATTGCCGCCCACATGGGCGGCCTCACCGAGGGCTTCGGATGTCTCGGCATCCCCTATGGCTACCCGTGGATGCCCCTGGCCACCGGCTTGGCACTGGTCGCCCTGCCTTCATCCATCATGGCCGGCAGGATTGTCGACAACCGGGTCGCGCGCTACGTCGCCCAGATTTCGTTCGGCATCTATATCTGGCACTTCCTTGTCATCGGATTGATGGCGCGGCTGCTGCCGCCCAGCTTCAAAACCGGCGATGAGGGCGGCTGGACGATCTGGTTGTGGTCGAGCGCCGCTGCGATTGCTCTCAGCGTCGCGATCGCGACGCTGAGCTTTCACCTTCTGGAGCAGCCGGCTGTGCGTTGGGCCCGCGGGCTGGAAGATAGAAGAAGGGTCGCGCCCGCGCTGGCCTAGTTGAGGATGGCGATGGACAGGTTCAACAGCGACGCGAAGCTCACCCATGCCAGATACGGCACGAACAACCACGAAGCGATGGCATCGTATTTCCGGGCAACGACGATAAAGGCGACGATCAGCGCCAGAATGGCAACAATCACGGCGAAGGCCGGCCACAGCATCTGACCCAGGAACCAGATCGGTGACCAAGCCCAGTTGAAGGCCATCTGGGCGAACCAGACCTTCATGGCGTCGCTGCGCGGATCCACCATCCAGATGCGCCAGCCGGCCACGGCAATCGTCACGTAAAGCGTGAACCAGACCGGCCCGAAGATCCAGTTCGGCGGATTGAATGGCGGCTTTTCGAGGCTTTCGTACCAAGCGCCAGGCACCGATTGCGTACCGATCAGGGCGCCGACGCCGATTACCACGACGAGGAATATGCCCAGCGTCAGCCAGGGGCGAGGGGTCTTGTAGTCTGCCAGGGAAGGAACGGTCATGGGATTCACGCAGATTGGGATGCTATTCCCATGTGAACGTGGCAGCGCTCCGATGAGTTTCACCTATTCGGTGATCGTGCAGTCCCCACGCGCTATGGTCAGCGAGCCGGTCTGGCCGTCGGCTGCCACATAGTCCACCACGACGTCGGATTCGTCTTCCGACCAGGCGGCCTTGACGTCGGCGAATAGTGGCTTGCGGCTTTCCAGCGCCAGGGGGCAGCCCGTGCGGACGCCTTGCACATCGAGGATAGCAACGCGGTCGCAACCGGACCCGCCACAGAGCTCTCCCAACTCGATCCGCGCGGTGCCCGACGGGGAAACCAGATCATGTCGCGTGTCAGGCGCAGGGAACATGAACCAGACAGACGCAAACGCTGCCGCAACCAATGCCGTCGCCCCGGCAACAAAGGCCCAGAGCGGGACGCCACTCTCCTGATTATCCGGTGCGAGCGTCATGCCGGTTTTCTCAGGGCGTTGAAGTAGAACCCGTCGGTACCGGTCAACCGCGGCGTCAGCGCAACGCCGCCATGGGCAGTTTCAAGATCGTCGGGCAGTTCGGTCGCGAAAGCGCCCTGCCACAACGCATCGGCTGGAATCGAAGCGAAGCCCGGATGGTCGGCGATGAAGGCCGCGACCTGGTCGTCGTTCTCCTCGGGCAGGATCGAGCAGGTGATGTAGACCAGCGTGCCACCCGGCTTCAGGAAGCGCTGTCCTTCCTGCAGAATTGCGGCCTGCTCTGTCATTCGCTGGGCCAGGAGGTCGGGACTCAGCTTCCACTTCGTGTCCGGCCGACGTCGCCAGGTGCCGGTGCCGGTGCAGGGCGCGTCGATCACCACCCGGTCCATCTTGCCCACCAGGTCATCCAGCGCGCCCGGCTGCGGGGCGCGAACCTGCACGTTGCGGGCCCCATTGCGTTTCAACCGGTCATAGATCGGCGCCAGGCGATTGCGGTCGCTGTCATAGGCGAAGATCTGGCCCTTGTTCATCATCGCCGCCGCCAGTGCCAGGGTCTTGCCGCCGGCTCCGGCGCAGAGGTCCAGCACTTGTTCACCGGGCCTGGCGCCAGCCAGTGCCGCCACGATCTGGCTGCCGTGGTCCTGCACCTCGAACCAGCCCTTGAGGTAGCCCTCGTCGGTAGTGACGTTGGGCGTCCGCGCGTCGCGCAGCCCTGCCGGCATGGTGACACCCAGCGGCGAGACGGCGGTTTCGGCCGGCGCGAACCGGGCCAGCGCCTTCATCACCCGGTCGCGCGTCGACTTGAGCGTATTGACTCGGAGGTCCAGCGATGGACGGCCCGCCATGTCCTGGCCCTCGGCGATCCAGTTGTCGCCAAAGCCGCGCTGCAGTGACGGTGCGAGCCATTCCGGTACGTCTGCCAGCACCCAGCCCGGCGTATCGTCGTTCAACTGGCCGGTCACGCGCGCGATCTCGTCCTCGCTCAGCGGATCGGGCGCATGGCTATCGGCGGCGAAGCTTTCGTTGAGTGCGGCCGGGTCCTCTTGCCAGTCGCGCACGGCGACCGCGAGCACCAAAGCCCTGGGGCTATCGCTGCCCATAAGCGCGGCATGCGACGCCCGGCGGCGCAGCGCGTCATAGACAAGGTTGCCGATGGCAGCGCGATCGCCAGCCCCCGCAAAGCGGTTATTGAGACCCCAGGCCTTGAGGGCCTCCGACACGGGGCGCTTGCGCGTCTCGATGTCGTCAAGCACGGCAATGGCGGCGGACAGGCGGCCGGGCAGGCGCATTCACATACTCGGAGCTAGAACAACAAGTCTGAGCACGAGCCATAGCCACAGAAGCGCCAGCACCACAAGGCCCGCGGTATAGACGGCAAAGCGGCGATACACCCGGTTGGTGGTGACGTGGATCGCCGCATGGACATATCGCAAGGCCACGAACAGCCAGGCCAGAACCAGCTCGACCCATCCAGCACCACCGCTCCAAAGCGCCAGCAAAGCGGAAACATAGAACAATACCGGGAGCTGGAACTGGTTGTCGAAGCTGTTGGACAACAACCTTGCCCTGAGCGGATAGGCGTCGCGATCCACCGCAACGTCCTTGACGGCGATCTCGCCCCGCGCCACGCGCGGCACCCGTTCAATGCCCATCCAGACAAGGATGCCGAATGTCAGAAGGACCTGGAAGGCGATGGCGAGAATAAGCAGTTTGTCGATAAGTGACATGGATCGTCCTCTGGCTCGCCTTCAACGCGCGGGCACGGTGGGGGTCGCGACATATTTTCCGCGCCCATGGTGCAACCGGTTGGTTTGCTCTTATATTCACCCGGCTTAAGCGACCCGATGCTGAGTGCGGGGCCGCATTCCAATGAAAAGACATTGTTCGTAGAAATATTGATCGTCGTCGTCCTCACCATCGTCAACGGCCTGTTGGCGATGTCGGAGCTGGCAGTGGTTTCCGCTCGTCCGGCTCGCCTGCGCGCCATGGCGGAGCAGGGCAACAATGGCGCGGCGACCGCTATCCAGCTTGCCGAGGATCCTGGCAAGTTTCTCTCCTCCGTGCAGATTGGCATAACGCTGGTCGGCATCCTCTCCGGTGCGTTTTCCGGCGCCACGCTTGGCCTGCGCCTGACGGTCTGGCTCGAATCGGTTGGCGTTTCCCGCAGCGTCGCCGATGTGTTGGGCGTCGGCGTGGTCGTTGTCCTGATCACCTATATCTCGCTGATCATTGGCGAATTGGTGCCCAAGCAGATCGCGCTGCGGGACGCCGAGGGCGTTGCGGCGCGCGTCGCCCCGTCGATGAAGCTGCTTGCCGCAATCGGCTCGCCACTGGTCTGGATCCTCGACATTTCCGGCAAGCTGGTCCTGAGCCTGCTGGGCCAGGGTGGCGAGGCCGAGGAAAAGGTCACCGAAGAAGAGGTCAAGACCATCATCGCCGAGGCCACCACGGCAGGCGTGATCGAAAGCGACGAGCACTCGATGATTTCGGGTGTGATGCGCCTGGCAGACCGGTCGGCACGCGGTTTGATGACCCCGCGCCTCGATGTTGACGTGGTCGACCTCAGCGACGAGAGCGACGAAATCCGTCGCACGATCCTGAGTACCCACCGGTCGCGCCTGCTGGTGCAGGACGGCGACGCCGACTCCATCATCGGCGTGGTCGCCATCAAGGACATTATCGGCGTCTTCGCCAACGGCCTGCCGCTCGACATTCGCCGTTTCGTCCAACCGGTGCCCGTTGTCATGGAACACGCCGATGCGCTCGACGTCGTGCGGGCTATCCGTAACTCCACCGTACACATGGCCCTAGTGGTGGACGAATACGGTCACTTCGAGGGCATCGTGACCTCCGGCGATATCCTCGAAGTCATCACCGGCGTGTTCCAGGAAGAGACCGGAGATGATCCGGCAATCGTCAAGCGCGATGACGGTTCCTATCTGGTAGCGGGCTGGATGCCCGTGGATGAGTTCGGCGACAAGCTCAAGATCGCCATTCCACGCGACGCCAAATACGAGACGGTGGCCGGCTACGTGCTCTCCATCATCAACCACCTGCCGACGGTGGGAGAGACCTTTGAGCACAATGGCTGGAAGTTCGAAGTGCTGGACCTCGACGGCCGTCGCATCGACAAAGTGCTGATGACGCAGTTGCAGTAACGGCGCCGCCGCCAAGGTGCACCCTCTTGGCCTCACCCGAGGCCGGGAGGTTAGCCTCTAGACTACAGCGTCATCCCGAACCAGACGGCACCCTCGGTGCGCAGCGGCGTGAAGTTCTTGCTCCAGAAGGCGATGCCGCCCTTGTTCGTCGGGCTCGCGCCCAGGTGAATGCCGGCAACACCTGCATGCTTAGCCCGGGCGACCCAAAGCTCCAGCAGCCCGCTGCCCACCCGCTGCCCACGCAGCCGGGGCAACAGATTCATGTGAATGTGAGCGGGATACTGCGCCACGATATCGGGCGGGTTCTCGCTCGGCTCGCGGATGAGGGCGATGCGCTCTCGGTCCGCCGGCGTCAGCTCGGATTGAGGCACCATGTCATAGCGCTCCCGTAATGCCGGCCACCAGTCGCGTTCCAGCTTTGCCGCGAATGCGTTGGTGTCATGCGTGCCCACCACGTAACCGGCGACACCGTCTCCATCTTCGGCGACAAAAACGTTGTCGGGCTCAAGCACGCCATAGGGTGCGGAGTAGATATGGCCAAGCAGTTGCCCGTCATTGTGCAGCGCGCTCGCATCCTCGCCCGAAGCGCCGGTAAGCAGGCAAATCTGGTAGAGCGCGTCGAGATCCCCAGCGCGATAGGGGCGCAGCTCGACCATCAGATCTCCTCGAAGGCGCCCGTTTCGGTATTGAACACCTTGCCGCTTTCCTTCAGCGACGGGCTCAGCAGGTCGACAAGCTTTGGCGCGATGTCGCCTGGCTTGGGCAGCGTGTCGGGATTTTCGCCCGGCATGGCCTTGGCGCGCATCGCGGTCCGTACGGCGCCCGGGTAGAACACGTTGACCTTGACCTTGGTCTGCGCCACTTCGCCGGCATAGGACTTGGCCATGGCGTCGACCGCCGCCTTGCTGGCTGCATAGAGGCCCCAGAACGGCCTAGCCGAGCGGGCAGAGGAAGACGACACGAAGACTGCGCGACCCGCTGCCGACTGGCGCAGCAACAGGTCCGTCGCCCGCAGCAGGCGATAATTGGCGGTGACGTTGACCGCCATCACCTTCTCGAAATCCTCGGGCTTCACATGAGGCAGGGGGCTCAGCACGCCGAGCTGGCCCGCATTGGCAATCAGCCCGTCCAGCGCACCCCAGCGCTCGAAGATGGCCGCGCCGAGCCGGTCGATGGCGTCGCCATCCCGCAGGTCGAGCGGCACCAGCGTAGTCGAAGATCCCAGATCCTGGATTTCGTCATCGAGCTCCTCGAGCCCACCCACCGTGCGGGCCACGGCCACTACATGGGCGCCGCGCCGGGCTGCTTCGATGGCGGCGGCATAGCCGATGCCCCGTGAGGCGCCGGTAACGAGGATGACCTTGCCAGCCAGATCCTGGCCGGTTCGATCCTGTGTTCCAGCCATTAACCGGCCTCTTTGAGCAGGGAGATCTGTTTGGGCTCGTTTTTGACCCGACCACTCAGGTCGGTCAACTGCGTCGGATAGTCGCCCGTAAAGTAGTGGTCGGTGAACTGCGGCGATTGCGGATTGCGCTTCTCGCCGCCCACTGCGTCATAGAGGCCGTCGATCGACAGGAATTCCAGCGAGTCCGCGCCGATGAACTTGCACATGGATTCCAGGCTGTCATGCTGGTTGGCCAGCAGCTTTTCCGGATCCGGCGTGTCGATGCCATAATAGTCCGAATAGTAGATCATCGGGCTGGCGACGCGGATATGGACCTCGGTGGCGCCGGCATCGCGCATCATCTGCACGATCTTGACCGAGGTCGTGCCACGAACGATGGAGTCGTCGATCAGCACCACGCGCTTGCCCGCGATCTCGGCGCGGTTGGCCGAGTGCTTGAGCTTGACGCCGAAGGCGCGGATCGACTGCGTCGGCTCGATGAAGGTGCGGCCCACATAGTGGTTGCGGATGATGCCCAGCTCGAATGGGATGCCGCTGGCCTGTGCGAAGCCGATAGCCGCGGGCGTACCACCATCGGGCACCGGCACCACCACGTCGGCCTCGACCGGCGCTTCCTTAGCCAGATTCATGCCCATGCGCTTGCGGGCCGAGTAAACGCTGCGGCCGGCCACGACGGAGTCGGGGCGGGCGAAATAGACATATTCGAACAGGCACGGCCGTTCCGGCTGCGGCCGCGCCGGCTTGCGGGCTTCGATCGTGATCGAGCCATCGGGCTGCAACTCGCAGACCACGACTTCACCATTCTCGACGTCGCGGATGTATTTTGCGCCGATCATGTCGAGCGCGCAGGTCTCCGAGCAGAAGATCGGCTTGCCGTCGAGCTCGCCCATCACCAGCGGACGGATGCCGATGGGGTCACGCGCTGCGATCAGCTTGGTGCGGGTCATCGCCAGCATGGCATAGCCGCCCTCCATCTGCCGGATGGCATCGATGAAGCGGTCGGTGGTAGAGCTGTGGCGCGAGCGCGCCACCAGATGCAGTACGACTTCGGTGTCCGATGTGGACTGGCAGATGGCGCCGGTGGCGATGATCTGCCGGCGCAGCGTCAAGCCATTGGTGAAATTGCCATTGTGTGCGATGGCAATGCCGCCGTCCTCGAGCTCGGCAAAAAGCGGCTGAACGTTGCGTAGCGCGACTTCGCCAGTCGTCGAGTAGCGCGTGTGGCCGATGGCGATGGAGCCTGGCAGCTTGGCGAGCAGGGCGGGGTCCGTATAGTGGTCGCCGACCAGGCCCATGCGCTTCTCGGTGAAGAACTGGCGGCCGTCGAAGCTGACGATGCCGGCAGCCTCCTGGCCGCGATGCTGGAGGGCATGCAGCCCCAGTGCCGTCAGCGTCGAGGCATCGCTATGCCCCAAAATGCCAAACACGCCGCACTCTTCATGCAGCGTGTCGCCTTCAAGCTCGTCCAAGAAACTGTCATCGCTCGGATGGTTCACCGGGCTCTCCATGCAATGCTGCCTCAACCGCAGGCTCGGGCGCTTCGCCGGAAGTGGACAAACGCCTCACAAATGTCGTGCCGCCAATGGCGACAGGGCCAAAAGGTAAGTTGGTTCTTCCCCATAGCCCATTTCAAGGTTCCAGACCAATGCCTCACGAGGCGGTCAGGGTTGTGGCGAGCGCGTCGCGCTCACCACATTATGATCAGGTCTGCGTTGCGGGTACGGCAGCGGGCGGGGTGGTGGCCGCCGGCGCCTCCACCGTGCCATCCTCATTGGCGTCCGTGCCTTCGTCCACCGCGGCGGGGGATTCGGCATCTTCGGTGAGGCCGGTACCGCCCTTGAGCATGTCGGTGACCTGCTCTTCCAGCCCCTCCGGCAGGAGCGAAATCAGCGTCTGGCCCATATTCTGCAGATGGGGCAGGGATTGCGATTCCGCCGCCCAGCTTGGCAGGTTGTTGGGCAGCAGCCAGGTGCCGAAAATCGTGATGACGATGGCAATCAGGATGCCGCGCAGTACGCCGAACACGAAGCCCAATGTCCGGTCGATCGGCCCAACGCGGCTGTCGACCACGAAATCAGCGATGCGCATGGTCAACAAGTGCAAGACGATCAGCGCCACGATGAAGGTCACCACGACGGTCGCAATGTCGGCCACGATCTGCTCGGCAATATACTGCCGGGCGATCTCGGGATGATACTGCCACATGTAGATGGCGATAGCGGCCGAGCCGGCCCAGGTTGCCAGCGACAGGACTTCGCGGGTCAAGCCGCGGGCCGTGGCGAGGATCGCCGAAATCAAGACAAGAACGCCGACGCCGACGTCGAATGCGGTCAACATGGATCTGGGCCCGCCCAATGCAAGTTCTGCCCCCGTTTAGCCGCTTCTGCTGGCAAAGCCAAGCGGTGCGGGCTTCTCACTGCGCGATGTTCACGGAATCGGCAACGGCGCAACAATCCGCTTCCCATTTTCGGCAAAAATGCCCCAGGCTCAGCGCATGGCACAGCTCAGCATCTTCACCGATTCAAACCTGCCCGAAGCGCACGAGCACCAGATTCGTTCGTTCATTCGGCTGCATTGGCATGATGAGTACCAATACAATCTCGACGGTCCGCTGGTGCCGCACGAACGCCATCCGACCCATATCGTCATGGCAGAAAGGCATGCTCTGTTCAGCCATGCCCGGGTCATCTGGGTGCCGTTCGAACATGGCGGGCAGACCTGGCGGCTTTACTGCCTGGGCGACGTCTTTACATACCCCGCCTTCCGCCAGCGCGGCTTCGGCGCGACCGTCACCGCGGCGGCCACTGGGCGCATCCGGGATGATGCCGATGCCGATATCGCCATCCTGTTTTGTGACCCTGACAATGCCGATTTCTACGCCCGCCACGGCTGGGTCGCGGCGCCGAACCTGCATGCTACCAAGGGGTTCGGCGAAGATCGCGACGCGCAGGAGGGCCTTCCGATGCTGCTCCTCCTGTCCGAGCGCGCGCAGCGGCTGCGCCCCGACCAATCTGGCCAGACCTGGGAACTGCCCGGCTACGGCTGGTAGGACGGGCAGGGGCCGGCTATGCTGGCGCCATGAACAGCAAGAACAATCAGCGCCTTTATGCCATGAGTGTGGCCAGCGTCTATCGGCTCTATGTGGAGAAGGTAGAGAGGAAGGGGCGCAGCAAGGCCGAGGTCGATGAGGTGATCCGCTGGCTCACCGGCCACACGCAGGAATCACTCGATCGCGAACTGGCCAACAAGACCACGTTCGAGACCTTCTTCGCCGAGGCCCGCCTCAACCCCGCGCGCGAACTCATCACCGGATCGGTCTGCGGGGTGAAGCTCGCCGAGATCGACGAGCCGCTGTTGAAGGAAATCCGCTATCTCGACAAGCTCGTTGACGAGTTGGCGAAGGGCCGCCCGATGGCCAAGATATTGCGCCAGCCGGCGGAGGCCTAGCCTACCACTCGTCGCGGGCGGGCTCGCGCGGCTTGCCATTGGCCGCGATCCGTCCGACCAACTCGGACAGCGCATTGAATTCGGACACTTCGAGCCCCGACGCACGATCCGCCGTGCCGAGCCGACCGGTCGAGACGGACTTGAACCCCAGTTTCTGGGCCTCGCGCAGTCGTAGCGAACCATGCGCAACGGGTCGAATTCCGCCTGCCAGCGAAATCTCTCCGAAATAGACCGCGTCGGTCGGTAGCGGCGAACTGGTCAGCGAGGAAATCAGCGCCGCCGCCACGGCAAGGTCGGCCGCCGGCTCGTTGATCTTCAACCCACCGGCAACATTGAGATAGATGTCGTTGGCGCCGATGCGCACGCCGCAGCGCGTTTCCAGCACCGCCAACACCATGGAGAGGCGCGAACTGTCCCAGCCCACCACGGCACGCCGGGGCGTGCCGAGAGGCGAGGGGGCGACCAGCGCCTGGATTTCGATAAGCAGAGGGCGCGTACCCTCCATGCCGGCAAACACAGCCGAACCGGCCGCGCCTTCGTCGCGTTGGTCGAGGAACAGGGCCGAGGGATTGGCGACTTGTTCGAGACCGAGTTCGGTCATGGCGAACACGCCGATCTCGTCGGTCGCGCCATAGCGGTTCTTGACGCCGCGCAGGATGCGGAAGGTGTGGCTGGCATCGCCCTCGAAATAGAGCACGGCGTCGACCATGTGCTCGACCACGCGCGGTCCGGCAATCTGCCCGTCCTTGGTGACGTGGCCGACCAACACGACCGCCGCACCGCTTTTCTTGGCAAAGCGCGTCAGTGCCTGCGCCGAGGTTCGCACCTGCGTTACCGTGCCGGGCGCGCTGTCCACCCGGTCGGTCCACAGCGTCTGGATGGAATCGATGATGACCAGGTCAGGGGCAGGACCGTTTTCCAGCGTAGCGAGGATGATCTCGACGTTGGTCTCGGCCGCCAGCATTACGTTTGCCTCGCCCAGGCCCAGCCGCTGCGCCCGCAGGCGTACTTGCGCCACCGCTTCTTCGCCCGAGACGTAAACAACGCGCTTACCCTGATTGGCCAACGCGGCAGCCGATTGGAGCAGCAGTGTCGACTTGCCGATGCCTGGATCGCCGCCTACCAGCAGAGCCGAGCCCTTTACGAAGCCGCCGCCGGTCACCCGGTCGAGTTCAGAAAGCCCCGTCACCACGCGCGCGGCACTCTCGGTTTCGCCCGACAGGGGTACCAGATTGGTCGGGCGGCCGTTGGCCTTGGCCGATTTCGGCCCGGCGCCGACGCCGCTGTCGGCGATTTCCTCGACAATGGTGTTCCACTCGCCGCAGGCGTCGCAGCGCCCCTGCCATTGCATGGTCACCGCGCCGCACGCCTGGCAGACAAAGGTGGATCTGGATTTGGCCAAGTCAGTCTTCCCTAAGCTCGCGCGCCGCTGCCCTGGTGGTGAGGCCCCTGAGCGTGTTCCAATTGCGGGCCGTCACCGTGCCCGATTTCTTTTCGATGATGGCAGGAAGGCGCGACGACGATACCGGGGTGACATAGTCCACCACCAGGTGAGTGCCCTCGATACGGATCGTTTCCTTGCCAGCATAGTGCTCGACCCAGCTGAAATCCGGCCGTGCTCTGGCGAAGAAGTACACGGCCACTGCCTGCGGCTTGGCCTGAACGGCTTGGGGTAGCGGGTTCGCCGACAGCAATCGCTCCATCTGCACTGCCGTCCGGACAATCGCGGTGTTGCCCGGACCCAGGCCAAGTTCGATGACGATTTCGTTCATCCGGCGCGTCACTTCCGCGATTCCAAGCTCGCTGTCGACGATCATGTTGCCGGTGGCGACATAGGTTTCTGGATTGGCGAAGCCAGCCTCCGCCACGGCCTGTCGCCATTGCGCCATCGACATGATCTTATGGGTCACCGGGCCGATCGCGCGGAGCAGGACGATGAAGGTGGTCATCGGTGCTTGTTCCTCACGCCGGACTGCCCCTTTACCCGATGGGCGACGGGCCTATTACCATCGGATATCGCAACAACAGGGCTCGCGCAAGAACAAAGCGCGAACCTAGCCGGGTGGCAGGTTGCCGTCGCCGACATAGTTGCGGCTGTAGCGGCCCTTGAGCGAGGTCAGGATTTCGTAGCCGATGGTGCCGCCGGCATCGGCCAGGTCGTCGACGCCGAGCAGGTTGCCCAGGACTTCAGCGCCCTCGCCGGGATTGGGGATATTGTCGGGGCCCAACTCGGTGATATCGACCGTGACCTGGTCCATGGACACCCGGCCGACTACGGGGCAGGCTTTGCCGCGGATGACAACCTTCCCGCCGGGTCGGGTGTTGCTGGCCGAGAGCGAGCGTAGGAAGCCATCGGCGTAGCCATGCGAGAGGATAGCCAGCCGGCTGTCGCGCGACAGCGCATGGGTGGCGCCGTAACCCACCGTCTCGCCGGTGCGCGCTTCCTTAACCTGGACGATAGGAACGTGCAGCGTAACGACCGGCGCCATCGGGTTTTTGCGACCACTGACGGCGCGCCCGCCATAGAGCGCGATGCCGGGACGCACCATTTGGAAGTGGTAGTCCCGCCCGGTCATCAGGCCAGCCGAATTGGCCAGCGACGCGGGAATGCCGGGAAACTGCGTCATCACCGAGCCAAACAGCGCCAGCTGGGTCCGGTTCTTTTCGTGGCTGGGCTGGTCGGCACAGGCCAGGTGGCTCATCACCATCTGCGGCGCATAGCCGAGCGCCTGGATGCGGTCGCGCACCAGCGTCGCTTCGTTGAGGCGGAAGCCGAGCCGGTTCATGCCGGTGTCGAAGTGGAAGGCAGAGGGGTAGGCCTCGTTGCGCTCGACGCACTTGGCCAGCCATTCCTCCAGCATCGCCATCGAGGAGATGATCGGCATCAGGTTCTGGCGGATATAGAGATTGGCCGCGCCGGGATAGAGCCCATTGAGAACGAAGATATGGGCATCCGGCACCGCGGCGCGGACCGCCATGCCTTCATCCGGAGTAGCCGCGAAGAAGAAGCGGGCTCCCGCCGCATGCAGCGCCTTGCTGGCCATGGTAATGCCCGTCCCATAGGCATCGGCCTTGACCACAGCGCCCGTCAACGCTCCGGCGCTCACCTTGTCCAGGGCCCGCCAGTTCCGGGCCAGAGCCCCAAGATCGATGCTGAGTTGCCCCCCGAGCCCAGACGTCAGCGCCATGCCTATTCCATACGTTCAGGGAGGTAGTCGGCGCGTGCTAGATTGCCGAAGCGCGTATACTGCGCCTCAAAGCTCAACTGCACGGTGCCGGTGGGGCCGTGGCGCTGCTTGGCGATGATGACTTCGGCCTTGCCGTGCACCTTTTCCATTTCCCCCTGCCAGGTCATGTGCTCTGGCGTACCCTCTTTGGGTTCCTTGTTCTTGAGATAGTACTCTTCGCGATAAACGAAAAGCACCACGTCGGCGTCCTGCTCGATAGAGCCCGATTCGCGCAAGTCTGCCAGTTGCGGATGCTTGTCGTCGCGCGCTTCCACCTGGCGCGAGAGCTGGGACAGGGCCACGATCGGCACTTCAAGCTCCTTGGCCAGTGCCTTGAGCGTGGTGGTGATTTCGGTCAGTTCCTGCACACGGTTCTGGCTCGAGGCTTTCGATGAACCCGAGAGCAGCTGAAGGTAGTCGATGACGAGGAAATCGAGGCCCTTCTGCCGCTTGAGGCGACGGGCGCGCGCCGCCAGCTGGGCAACGCTGATGCCGCCGGTATCGTCGATATAGAGCGGCAGCTTGCTCATCATGTTGGACACGTCGACCAGCTTGGAAAACTGGCTGTCATGGATGCGGCCGCGCCGGATATCGGACGAAGAAATCTCAGCCTGTTCCGCAAGAATTCTTGTCGCGAGCTGCTCCGAGCTCATTTCGAGGCTGAAAAAGCCGACAATTCCGCCATTGACCGTCTTGCTGTGTCCATCCGGGGTCACCTCGCCCCGCCAGGATTTGGCGACGTTGAAGGCGATGTTGGTGGCCAGCGATGTCTTGCCCATGGCCGGTCGACCGGCCAGGATAATCAAGTCCGACTTCTGCAAGCCGCCCATCTGACGATCGAGATCGTCGAGCAGCGTGGCGACGCCGGAAAGGCCGCCATCGCGCTGATAGGCTTCGCCCGCCATTTGGATGGAGGCGCTGAGGGCGCTCGAGAAATTCTGGAAGCCGCCGTCATAACGGCCCTTCTCAGCCAGTTGGAACAGCTCGCCCTCGACCTTCTCGATCTGCTTGCTCGGCGTCATTTCGACGTCGGACTCGTAGGCGACCTGCACCATCTCCTCGCCCACGAGGATCAGGTTGCGGCGAATGGCCAGGTCATATATCGCCTGCCCGTAGTCGGCGGCGTTGAGCACAGTGGTGGCTTCGGCGGCCAGCCGCGCCAGATACTGCGCCATGGTCACATCGGGCAACAGTTGCTCGGGCAGATGAGTCTTGATCGTCGTCGGATCGGCCGACTTGCCGGCGCGGATGATCTTGCCCGCCAGCTCATAGATGTCCCTGTGGATCGGTTCGTAGAAGTGTACAGGCTCGAGAAAGTCCGACACCCGGTAGAAGGCATCGTTATTCAGCAGAATAGCGCCCAGCAGGGCCTGTTCGGCCTCCACGTTGTGGGGCGCAAGACGAAACGACTTGTCTTCGGCCGGGTGCAGCCGCGCAATCTCTGCCATGATGCCTCTGGGGAACCGTTAACCTTTCTTAACCACGCGACTCGGCGTCGTGTCTTGACCTATCGGGAGGCTGGTTAATGAGCCTTCACCACCCCCTGTGAACTCTGTGGACAACGGGGAAGGTGACAAACGGGTGTTGCATGCGAGCAAGGCGGCAGCATGGCGGCGAGTCGGTGCCATGCTGGGCATGGAACCCCGCCTGGCCTTCTACTTCTTCTTGCGGCTTATCGCCGGAGGCGGGGTAAGTCGCGTGACCTCGAAGCCGCCGCAGCCATCGAAATTCACCTTGCCGGAAAGCGTCATCATATCGGCCGACAATGTCCCGCTTCCGCCGACAGCAGCGTATCCATCGGGTTGGTCAACCCAATCGCCGGGCATGATCGTATAAACCCCCGCGGTCTCCGTGACGGTAATATCATAGGAGCCGAACGGCACATTCGGGTTTGATTCATGGGGCCCGAACATGAACCGGCCTGTCCATCGATCGCCATCGGGCATGATGACCAGCGCCAGCCGCGTGAGGCCCTGATAGCAGATATAGGACCCGTGCCAATCGCCCGTCAGCAGATCAGCGGCGGAGGCGGGCAGCATAGCGCCCCACAGGGCGGCGAGCACGACTGCGGTCGGTGCGAATTTGGTGGGGAGAAACGTCATTGCCTACTCCGGATCGGGGCCGTTCCGACCCTCACAACCCGATGGACCATGCTGCAAAACAAAAGGCCGGGCAATTCGCCCGGCCTTTTGCGATTATCGTGGCACGCTCAGACTTCGTCGTCGAAGCGGTCGTCCTGCAGCGCGTCCTTCTGGCCGGCGGCAAAGTCGCCTTCGACGTCGTCGTCATAGACGGTGACAGTGACGTCCTCGCCAGCCGACTGGCGGGCGGCTTCGTCGGTCGAGCGCGCGACATTGACCGAGATCGTCACGGCCACTTCCGCATGCAGGTTCAGTGAAACGGTGTGGATGCCGACCGACTTGATCGGGTCGGCGAGGTCGACCTGCGAGCGCTGGATGGTGAAACCATCGGCAGCCAGGGCTTCGACCACGTCGCGCGAGGCGACCGAACCATAGAGCTGGCCGGTTTCGCCGGCCTGGCGGATGATCACGATTTCACGGCCGTTGAGACCTTCGGCAATGCCGGCAGCGGCATTCTTGCGGTCGTCGTTGCGCTTCTCGATGTGCGCGCGTTCGGCTTCGAACTTCTTGCGGTTGGCTTCCGTGGCGCGGAGCGCCTTGCCCTGCGGCAGCAGGAAGTTACGGGCAAAGCCGTCCTTGACGGAGACTTCATCGCCGATCGAGCCGGTACGGCCCACGCGCTCGAGGAGAATGACTTTCATTGGGGTATTCCTTGTGGCTGTCCCGTCTCGCGGACGGTTAGGAGCCCCGGACCATCCGGGACCCCAACAAGCAGTTCAGCAAGCAGCGGCTTACTGGACGGCGTAGGGCATGATGCCGATGAAACGGGCGCGCTTGATGGCCTGGGCCAGTTCGCGCTGCTTCTTGGCCGAAACGGCCGTGATGCGGCTCGGGACGATCTTGCCGCGCTCGGAAACATAACGGCTGAGCAGACGGACGTCCTTGTAGTCGATCTTGGGCGCGCCTTCGCCCGAGAACGGGCAGGTCTTGCGGCGACGCTGGAACGGACGGCGGGCCTGGGCGGTGGTAAGGTCTTTGATTGCCATAGCTTTTATGTCCTTGAATTAGAAACGACGCGGACGGCGTTCGCCGCCGCCGAAGCCACCGCGGTCACCGCCGCGATCCGGACGGCCACCTGCGCGGTCGCCATCACGATCGTCGCGATCGCGCTTCTGCATCATTGCCGACGGGCCTTCTTCGAGCTCGTCCACGCGGACGGTCATGAAGCGCAGGATGTCTTCATTGATGCGCATCTGGCGTTCCATCTCGGCAACAGCGGCCGGCGCTGCGTCGATGTTGAGCAGCGTGTAATGCGCCTTGCGGTTCTTGCGGATGCGGTAGGAGAGACCCTTGAGGCCCCAGTATTCGTTCTTGGTGACCTTGCCGCCGCCATTGGCGAGGACTTCGGTCAGCGCAGCGGTCAGTTCTTCGACCTGCTGCTGGGAAACGTCCTGGCGCGCCAGGTAGATATGTTCGTAGAGGGCCATGAATGCGCCTTCCTTCGTGGTTTCAACACAGCAATGCCTGGCGCGGAGCCTCCTTGAAGCCGGAAAGGGCATCAAAGCAGTCTTGCAAAGAGCGGGAACACGGGAGGCCGGGCATCAGCCCTATTTCTCATTCGTGAAAACGAAAAACCCTCCGTTCAGCCCCCGGCCAAACGAATTGCTGGCGCCGCTATAGGGGAAGAACCTACTTGAAGCAAGGCAAAACTGGCTGGAAAAGTCCGCCGCGCCTTGACTCTGCCACACACACTCGCTCAAACGCGCCGCAACTGGACAGCCCCGTTGAGGATTGTCTAACTGGGACTAAAGAGGGGCCAATCATGACCAAGCGCGCATTCACCTTTCCCGGGCAGGGCAGCCAGGCCGTTGGCATGGGCAAGGATCTTGCCGCGACCTATCCGGAAGCCCGCGCGGTGTTCCAGGAAGTCGACGAAGCCCTGGGCCAGCGCCTTTCGGCCATCATGTTCGAAGGTCCGGACGATATCCTGCGCCTGACCGAAAATGCCCAGCCCGCGCTGATGGCCGTCAGCGTCGCTGTTATTCGCGTGCTCGAATCCAAGGGCATCCGGCTTGCCGATCACGCCGCCTATGTCGCCGGCCATTCGCTGGGCGAATATTCTGCCCTCTGCGCCGCGGGCACCTTTTCGCTGACCGATACGGCTCGCCTGCTCAAGACGCGTGGCCAGGCCATGCAGAAGGCCGTGCCGGTCGGCCATGGTACAATGGCAGCGCTGCTGGGCCTCGATGTTGCCACGGCCAAGGAAGTGGCCGCCGAGGCCGCCCAGGGCGATGTCTGCGATGTCGCCAATGACAATGCTCCGGGGCAGGTCGTGGTGTCGGGCGCAACTGCGGCCGTCGAACGCGCCGTCGAACTCGCCAAGGCCAAGGGCGCCAAGCGCGCGCTGCTGCTGCCTGTCAGCGCCCCATTTCACTGCTCGCTTATGCAGCCCGCCGCCGATGCCATGGCTGCTGCCTTGGCAGAGGTAGCCATGCAGGCTCCCGTGGTCCCCCTGGTCGCCAACGTGCTGGCCGCGCCGATTTCCGACCCTGCCGAAATTCGTCAGCGCCTCGTGGAGCAGGTGACCGGCGTCGTCCGCTGGACCGACAGCGTGACCTGGCTCACCGGTGAGGGCGGCGTTACCCATCTGATTGAACTGGGCACGGGCAAGGTCCTAACCGGGCTGGCCAAACGCATCAATGCCGAGGTGGTCGGCACATCGGTCGGTTCGCCGGCGGACATCGACGCCTTCGTGGCTGAACTATCGGCTTAACACCCTGAATCAATCCATCAAGGAATTGAATCACTATCTCCGTAGGGGAGGACTAAATGTTTGATCTGACTGGCAAACGCGCCCTGGTCACCGGCGCCAGCGGTGGCATCGGCCGGGAGATCGCCAAGGCGCTGGCTGCCGCTGGCGCCACCGTGGCCCTGTCGGGCACCCGCGTCGGCGCGCTGGAGGATACGGCCAGGGAAATCGGCAAGGATTGCCCCATCGTGCCGGCGAACCTTTCCAAGCTCGACGAAGTCGACAAGCTGGTCCCGGCTGCCGAGGCGGCCATGGGCGGGCTCGACATCCTCGTCAACAATGCCGGCATGACGCGCGACAACCTCTTCATGCGCATGAAGGACGAAGAGTGGGACGAGGTCATCGCCGTCAATCTCACGGCAGCATTCCACCTCAATCGTGCCGTACTGCGCGGAATGATGAAGCAGCGCTTCGGACGCATTATCGGCATTTCCTCTGTTGTCGGCGTCATGGGCAATCCGGGGCAGGGCAACTATGCTGCCTCCAAGGCCGGGCTGATCGGCATGAACAAGGCCCTCGCCCACGAGGTCGCCAGCCGCAACATTACCGTCAATTCCATCGCGCCCGGCTTTATTGCCTCAGCCATGACGGACGAGCTCAACGACAAGCAGCGTGAGTCGATCCTGTCGACAATTCCAGCCAACCGTCTGGGCACGGCCCAGGAAGTCGCCGCCTGCGCCGTCTTCCTCGCCAGCGACGCTGCCGGCTACATCACGGGTCACACGCTCAACGTCAACGGCGGCATGGCGATGATCTGAGGTCGTCGGGCAACGAAAAGCAGCGGAAAGCCGTTGAAAACCGGGATGTGGGCTTCTGGCGAAGCCTCGCCAAGTGTGATACTCGCCGCCGCTGACACCCGTGGCGGACCGCCTTGCAGGCGCTAGAAAGCGCGCCTACATTGCCCCGAAGTCAGCCAACACGGTGCTTGAAGATTTGGCACTCCGCCAATAAGAAGCGAAACGAAACCTCGATTTCGAAAAAGGAAGTCTAATATGAGCGATGTCGCTGATCGGGTCCGCAAGATCGTTGTGGAACACCTCAATGTGGATGCCGAGAAGGTTGTCGAAAAGGCCAGCTTCATCGACGATCTGGGCGCCGACTCCCTTGACCAGGTTGAACTGGTGATGGCGTTCGAAGAAGAATTCTCGGTCGAAATCCCCGATGACGCCGCCGAGTCGATCCAGACTTTCGGCGACGCCGTCTCGTTCCTCACCAAGGCCGTCGGCTAAGCCCCCTGGGCCTGGCCGAGATAGGCAGTAGAGTATGGAATTGCGCCGCGTCGTCGTCACCGGTCTCGGGCTCGTTACACCCCTGGGTACCGGTATTGAAGCCACCTGGGCCAACATCCTGGCCGGAAAGAGTGGTGCCAAGCGGATTGACGACTTCGAGGTCGATGATATCGCCTGCCAGATCGCTCATCGCTTGCCGCTCGGTGACTATGCCGACGGCAAGTACAATCCCGATGAGTGGATGGACACGAAGGAACAGCGCAAGGTCGATCCCTTCATCGTCTTTGCGATGGCCGCCTCCAAGCAGGCCATCGACGACGCGGGAGTCGAGCCCAAGACCCAGGAAGAGGCCGAGCGCACCGGCGTCCTGATCGGCTCCGGCATCGGTGGCGTGGGCGGCATCTATGACGCCTCCATCACGCTGCACGAGAAGGGCCCGCGCCGCATCAGTCCCTTCTTTATTCCCGGTCGCCTGATCAACCTGGCCTCGGGCTATGTGTCGATCCGCTTCGGGCTCAAGGGGCCCAATCATTCCGTCGTCACCGCCTGCTCGACCGGCGCCCACGCCATCGGCGACGCCGCACGACTGATTGCGCTTGGCGATGCCGACGTCATGGTGGCCGGTGGCGCGGAAAGCTGCGTCAACCGCCTAGCCCTGGCCGGCTTCGCCGCGGCGCGTGCGCTGTCGACCGGCTTCAATGACAATCCTGAAGCCGCCTCGCGCCCTTATGACAAGGATCGCGATGGCTTCGTGATGGGCGAAGGCGCTGGCATCGTCGTGCTCGAGGACTACGAGCGCGCCAAGGCCCGCGGCGCCAAGATCTACGGCGAAATCATCGGCTATGGTCTCAGCGGCGACGCCTACCACATCACCGCTCCCTCACCCGATGGCGATGGCGGCTTCCGCGCCATGAGCGCGGCGATCAAGCGGGCCGGCATCAGCGCATCCGAGATCGACTATATCAACGCCCATGGCACCTCGACGCCGCTCGGCGACGAAATCGAACTCGGCGCTGTCACTCGTGTTCTGGGCGACGCTGCCTCCAAGTCGGTGATGAGCTCCACCAAGTCGGCCATCGGGCACCTCTTGGGCGCGGCCGGTTCTGTGGAAGCCATCTTCTGCCTGCTGGCCATGCGCGACAATATCGCGCCGCCCACGCTCAACCTGGACAATCCCTCGGTCGAAACCGCGATCAACCTGGTGCCCAAGAAGGCATTCAAGAAGGAGATCAACGTGGCGCTTTCCAACAGCTTCGGCTTTGGCGGCACCAATGCGACCCTGGTGATGCGCAAGGTCCACTGACTTTTACCCCGATCAAATGGAGGCACATCGCGTAGACGCGCGATGTGCCTCTTGTCTTTGCGGCCGGGCGTGAGAACAATGGCGGCCGCCATACGGCTGCCGAAAACAAGTGAACAAGACCCAAGGCATTGCAATGCACTTGGGCTTCGAGGGTGATCCAGCACGATGAATGATCGCAAGGTCCGGCGCCGCCGCCGTTCGCGCAACGGCTTCATTGATATCCTCAACGGCCTCCTGACCCTGCTGGTCATCGGCCTGCTGGTGGTCGGCGGTATCGTGCTCTACGGCGCCTCGCAGTTCTATGGCGACGGTCCGCTCAAGGAAGAAACCACCTTCCGCGTCGAGGCCGGCTCGGGTCTTTCTTCCATCGGCCCGCGCCTGGAGGAGCAGGGGCTCATCTCCAACCAGTATATCTTCTTTGCCGGCAGTCGCCTCGCCAACATCGAGGGGACCATCAAGCAGGGCGATTTCCGCATTCCGCCCGGCGCCAGCATGGCCGACATCCTGACCGAGCTGATCGAAGGCGACCCAATCCGCTATGCCGTCGTCATCCCTGAAGGCTGGACCTCCTGGGAAGCGGTGCAGCGCCTCAACGCCGACAGCAATATCACGGGCGAAATCTCGACACTGCCACCCGAAGGCTCGATCCTGCCGGGCAGCTATGACTACATTCCCGGCGACACCCGGCAGTCCGTGCTCGAAAAAATGCAGGCGGCCATGACCGCCGAACTCGCCGCCGTGTGGGAGACGCGCGACCCCGACCTCCCCATCGAGACCCCCGAGCAGCTGCTGGTTCTTGCTTCCATCGTCGAGAAGGAAACCGGCATCGCAGCCGAACGCCCGCAGGTCGCCGCGGTTTTCGTCAATCGCCTGCGCGAGGGCATGCGCCTGCAGTCCGATCCGACCATCATCTACGGGATCACCAAGGGACAGTCGACACTCGGCCGCGGCCTGCGCCGCTCCGAGATCGAAGCCAAGACACCCTACAACACCTACCAGATCGATGGCCTGCCACCGACGCCCATCGCCAATCCGGGCATTGATGCGCTTAAGGCCGTAGCCAATCCGGACGAGCACGACTACCTCTACTTCGTCGCCAAGGGTGCTTCGCCGCGCGAGGGGCACGTCTTCGCCGAAACCTATGCCGAGCATCAGGAAAACGTGGCGCGCTACCGCGAGATCGCCGCCGAGGCTGCGGCCCAGGCAGAGGCTGATGCCGAGGCGGCACGACAGGCGCTCGAAGCCGAACAGGCTGGCGCGGCGCCGGCCACAGAGTGAGCCAGTCACTCGCCAGCATGACAGGCTATGCCCGCGCCGCCGGCGCGGTGTCAGGCGCCTCGTTCGCCTGCGAGGTCCGCTCGGTCAATGGCAGGGGCCTCGATATCCGGCTGCGGCTGGCGCCCGGATTCGATGCGCTGGAAAGCGACATCCGCCAGCTTGTCGGCAAGATGATCTCCCGCGGCTCGGTGACTCTCAACCTCAGCGTCGAGCGCGAGGGGGCAGGGGGTGATCTGCTGGTCAACCGCCAGGCGCTGGCTACGGTGCTGGCAGCCATAGACGAGCTGAGCGGCCGGATACCGGCGGCGCCACCCAGCCTGGACGGCATTCTCGGCCTCAAGGGCGTGCTCGAGCAGCGCGATCGTCCCATGTCATCAGATGCCGAGGAGGCGCTGGCTGCGGCCATCCTCGATGGCGTCTCCCAGGCACTGGTCGATCTCGTGCTGGCCCGCCGCCATGAGGGTAGCCAGATTGCCGCGATCCTGCGTGAGCGGTTGGACGAGATCGAGACACTGGTTCAGCGCGCCGAGGCGCATCCGGCCAGAAGCCGCGAGACCATACTGGCCAAGCTGCGCCAGCAGGTCGCCGATCTCTCTGCCGACATCACCATCCCCGAAGAGCGGCTGGCGCAGGAAGCGTTGCTGCTCGCCACCAAGGCCGATATCCGCGAGGAACTGGATCGCCTCACGGCCCACATCGCCACGGCGCGCCAGCTCATCGCCAGCGGCGGAGCGGTTGGCCGTCGGCTCGACTTCCTTGCCCAGGAATTCAACCGTGAGGCCAACACGCTGTGCAGCAAATCCAATGCCGTGGAGCTCACCGCCATCGGCCTTGACCTCAAGGCGGCGATCGATCAACTACGCGAGCAAGTGCAGAACATCGAATAGGATCGGGCGATGGAATTTCAGCGTCGTGGCGTCATGCTGGTCATCGCTTCTCCCTCGGGCGCCGGCAAGTCGTCCATCTCGCGGGCCCTGTTCGGAGCCGATCCCAACATCAAGCTATCGGTCTCCGTGACCACCCGTGCCCGTCGCACCGATGAGGTGGACGGCAAGCACTACCATTTCATCGACATTCCTACCTTCAAGCAGATGCAGGCAGATGGCGAACTGCTGGAATCGGCTGAGGTGCACGGCAATTTCTATGGGACACCGCGCGCCAAGGTGGAGGAGCAGCTTGCCGCCGGCAACGACATCCTCTTCGACATCGACTACCAGGGCACGCTGCAGCTGTACAAGAACAGCCGCAAGGACATGGTGACCGTGTTCATACTTCCCCCTTCCATCAAGGAGCTGCGCGCCCGCCTTGAGCGGCGCGCCCAGGACAGCGTCGGCACCATCGAAAAGCGCCTGCAGAACGCGCGCCGCGAGATGGATCATTTCAATGAATACGACTACGTCATCGTCAATGAAGACCTAGAGGCCTCCACCCAACGCGTGCGGTCCATTCTCGTCTCCTCCCGCCTCGAACGTGATCGCCAGCTAAATTTATCGAGCTTCGTCAAAGACTTGCAAAACCAGATCGACTCTCTTTGAGAGGGCGTTGAATCAATAGGCGAGGTGACAGTTCATGGCTGAACCGCGCCTCCCCATCGTAATCCGCCGTGGCACGCCGGCATTCCTTCGCGCCAATATCGCCTTCTTCCTGTCTGCCCTTGCGATCTTTGCGTCGCTCTATTCGGTCCAGCCCTTGCTGCCGATCTTTGCAAACGAATTCAGCCTTGATGCTGGCGCCGCTTCCCTGGCACTTTCGGCGACGACCGCCACGCTCGCCGTTTCGCTGTTGTTCGCAAGCTGGGTCGCCGACCGCCTCGGCCGCCGGACGCTTATGGTCTGGGCTATCCTGCTTACCGCGGCCCTGGGTCTGCTACTCCCCTTTGCCCCTAATTGGTGGTCGCTGATCGCGATCCGCACAGTCATGGGCCTGACCCTTTCCGGCCTTCCGGCCGTCGCCATGGTCTATATCGCCGAAGAGATGGAGCCCGACGCCCTTGGTTTTTCCATGGGGCTCTATATCGGCGGCACCGCCATTGGCGGCATGGCCGGTCGGTTGCTGTCGGGCGTATTCGCGGACTGGTTCGGCTGGCGCCCAGCGCTTGTTGCATTGGGCATTGCGGTTGCCATAGCGGCGCTCGCCGTCGTCTTGCTGCTTCCCAGACCGCAAAATTCTACACGTACTCGCATAGGCCTGCGCGACCTTGCGCACCTTATCCGCGTCCAGTTCAACGACCCCGGTTTGCCGTGGCTATTTGCTTCGGCCTTCCTGCTCATGGGCAGTTTCGTGACGCTCTATAACTATGCCGGCTTCCGCCTTGCGGAGCCGCCGTTCGAGCTCAGCCATGCCGCCATTGCCACCATCTTCGTGGTCTATCTCCTCGGCAGCGCCAGCTCGGCCTGGGCCGGCGGGCTGGCGCAGCGGCTGGGTCGCCGCAAGGTCTATTGGGGTTTCGTGGTCGTCATGGCGGCAGGCGTGTTTCTCACGCTCATACCCTTCACCCCGGCCATCATAGCTGGCCTCGCCATTGCCACTGCAGGCTATTTCGCCGCCCATGGTATTGCCAGCGCCTGGGTCGCGCGGCGGGCACAGATTGGGCGGGCCCAGGCATCGGCGATCTACCTCTTCGCCTACTATCTGGGTTCGTCTGCGCTCGGCACGCTGGGCGGCTATGCCTGGGTCATGTGGGGCTGGAACGGTGTGATGATGGTCAGCGGCGGCGCTGCACTTGCCGCCATGCTGGTGGCATGGCGACTGTTCTTTCTGCCGGTCTTGCCAGTGCCTGAGCGGCCAGCGGAGCCACCGTCTGGGATTTAGCCTTGCCGGATCGTAGGCAGCGCCCGCGCCATTGCCAGGAATGCCTCGATGGCAAGGTCCTCAGCCCGCTCGTCGCCCTTCAGGCCCGCGGCAGCCAACAGCCCCTCGACCGGCACGCCAGCGGCCTTGAGGCTCTGCCGCACCATCTTGCGCCGCTGGCCGAAAGCAGAGCGGGTGATGTGCTCGAGATTCTTCACCGTCACATCGCCCTCAATCGCTTTGGGCACGAGGTGCACCACGGCAGAGGTCACATTGGGCGGCGGCACGAAGGCCTGGCGGCCGACATTGAAGGCGATCCGGGCATCCGTCCGCCAGCCGGCCAACACCCCCAGCCGGCCATAGGGATCCTCGCCTGGCCTGGCGCAGATGCGCTCAGCCACTTCGCGCTGGAACATCAGCGTCAGGCTTTCAAAGAAGCTTGGCCAGGGATCCAGCGTCAGCCAGCCGGTCAGCAGCGGCGTCGCGATATTATAGGGGAGGTTGGCGATAATCCGGGTCGGGCCATCGGCCAACTGCCGGTAGTCCATTTCCATGGCGTCGCCACTGATAACCGTCAGCCGGCCCGGGTAGGCATCCGCGATCTGGGCCAGCGCGGGCAGGGCCCGTACATCGCGTTCGATGGCAATCACCTCTCGTGCGCCTTCGGCCAGGAGGGCCCGGGTCAGCCCGCCCGGGCCCGGGCCCACCTCGATGACGCAGACGCCCTCCAGCGGACCTGCCACGCGCGCGATGCGGGCTGTCAGGTTGAGGTCGAGCAGGAAATTCTGCCCCAATTCCTTTTTCGCGCGCAGGCCATGCTCGGCAATCACCTCGCGCAGGGGCGGCAGGTTGTCGATCTGGCTCATGGATGCGCCGTCATGGCATCGGCCATCCGGATCGCGGCGAGGAAGCTGGCCGCGGATGCGCGGCCGGTGCCGGCCAGGTCGAAAGCAGTGCCGTGATCTGGCGACGTGCGCACGATCGGCAGGCCCAGCGTGACATTGACGGCATCCTCGAAAGCCACGGTCTTAATCGGGATCAGCGCCTGGTCGTGATACATCGCCACCACGGCGTCGAAGCTCGCCCAGTGCGTGGGGTAGAACAGCGTGTCGGCGGGCAGGGGGCCCTCTACGCCTATTCCTTCGAACTGCAATTGGGCCACTGCCGGACCGACAATTTCCAGGTCCTCACGGCCGATGGCCCCGCCTTCTCCAGCATGGGGATTGAGCCCGGCCACGCCGATGTGAGGATTGGCGATGCCGAAGCGCAGCTTGAGATCATGCGCGACCACGCGAATGGTCTCGATGATGAGTTCCTTGGTCAGCAGATCGGGCACATCACGAATCGGAACGTGGATGGTCACCGGCACGGCGCGCAGGCCGCCATGGGCCAGCATCATGACCGGCAGGCGCGGCTTACCGCCGGCGGCACAGAGTTCAGCAAGGAATTCGGTATGGCCGGGATGTTTGAACCCGGCATGATAGAGGGCGCCCTTGTGGATCGGCGCCGTGATCAGAGCGCGGCAACCTCCGGTCAACGTGGCCTCCACGGCGGCTTCGATGGAGCGGATGACTGCCCCAGCCGATACCGGTGACGTCTGTCCCGGGTGGTCTGGCACCAGGCCCTCGATATCGGCAACCGGCAGCGCATGCGCAAACACATCCATGGCGCCTGCGGGACCAACGGTGGCAATGTCGACCGGTATGCCGAGCCGCTGGGCTCGTGCCTTGAGGAATTCCGCATGCCCGAATACGCAGAATGGCGCGAGTTCGAGTTCCGCCCGGCGTGCATGCAGCGCCAGGATAATGTCGGGGCCCACCCCGGCGGGTTCGCCCATGCTGATGGCAAGCGGCTTGTTCATCTCGGCCCCCGGCGGAGAACAAGAACGGCCCACCCCAACGGGGCGAGCCGGCTGGCTTAGTTGTAGATGATCTTGGCGCGGCTGCGCAGGTTGGCCAGGTAGTTTTTCACCTCGCCCTCCAGCGCCTGGTTGCCCTGCTCGGCCCGAAGGTCACCCTTGATGAACGTCAAATCCTGAGCCTGCGTCTTCTCGCAGACTGCAAGCATGGACACGCCCGATTCAACCACGCGCGGCTTGGTGATGCCGCCGACATTGAGGCCGGCCAGTTCCTTGGCGATCGGTTCGGGCAATTGGGTGGCATGACGGCGACCGACATCCACAACGGCGGCATCGGTATAAGCCAGCGACAGGTCCACGGCGGTATCGCATCCGGCGAATTTGGAGCGATAATTGTTTGCCTGGCCCGAGCGACCGCTTGAGCCCGTGCCCACGAAGATGATTTCCTTGAGGATATAGTCGAATGTCTGGAAGTCCTGCAGTTGGGTAGCGGCCTGCTGGTCCAGTTCCAGGTCGGAAATCTGCACTTCCGGCATGATGGCCCGTTCGGTCACCGCGTTCCAGGCAATTGCGGCGCGCAGGCGGTCCTTCAGTGTCTCGGTGCTGACGCCACCCTGCTGCAGCATGGCAACGAGCTTGTCCTGGCTGACATTCATGTTCCGCGCGATCTGCAACAGCGCTTCGTCGATTTGCGCATTGGAAACGGTCACGCCCAGCCGCTTGGCCTCTGCAATTTGCAGGGCTTCGTCGATAAGTTGTTCGGTGGCGCCGCGCGATCCGGTGCTGTTGCCTTCCAGGGCGAACAGCTTGACGCGTGCAGCGATCTGCAGATCGGTGATGGGCGTGCCATCCACGGTTACGCGGACATTCTGTGCCAGGGCAGGAAGCGCCGCAGACAGGCTTAGGACTACGCCCACGATCATGGCGCTGGCAGCGCGCCCCCAAACAGTCTTGGCCATCTTCAGTATCCGCCTCGCGTCAATCCACCCGCCCTCAATGCGGCGGGAACAGCGCGCTGTCAATTGCCCGATGATTGAGGCCAAAATCGGTTGGCGGCTAGAAACTGGGGACTGGCACCGCGCCCCGATAGCCCAGATCGAGCCCCGCGGGTGCACGGATGCGGAACGTAGCCGTGATCGAGGTGGCGTTGGGCGAAATATGGGTCGGCCCATTTCGGGCCGCCTCTGCGCCAAGCACGAGGTACCCGTCGTCGTAATAGACGCCGCCGCCCACCCGCAGGAAGCTGTTGGCCTGGATATCCCAGTAGCTGCTTGCCTTGATGGACCAGTATTCGGCCACAGGCACCGTCACTTCCCCGCCGATCTCGTGCTGTGGCGCGAGCATGCCTTGTCCCGGATTGGCGGCGCGATAGGTATAGTCCAGGGCGAGCTTGTAACCGTCATTGGCGAAGGTGCCACCCAGGCCCGCCTTCATCACATTGGCCGTGGCGCTGTCGACCTGCAGCTTGCCCCCGAACTTGACGCCCGGTGTGAACGAGCCATAGGCACCAAGAACCGCATAGGATGCCGTCGTGCTCAGCCCGGCGCCCACGCCGGTGTTAGCCTGCCCCGGCGTCGCGAAGGCATTGGGTCCCGCGATCTGGAACGACTGCCCGGCGATCAACTCGATATAGCCGCCATCGGCAAAATTGGCCTGGTAGCGGCCACCGATCGTGGCGCGCAACCCGGTCTCCTGCCGGTCGCCGCCCGAAAACCGGTTGTAGCTGAACAGGTTGGTGTCATCGAAGACGAAGCTCTGCGCATCGTCATTGGTGATGCCGACATTGGTGGTGCTTGAGCCGCGATAGGCCACCTGCGCGATCGGTTCGATCAGGTGCACCGTCGAGCCGTCGCTCGCGGCCAGCGGGAAGCGCACGTCCATGGCCGCGATCGGCGTCGCGCTCCACAGCGTCGTCGCCCCGGGCAGCAGCGGACTTGTACCATCGTAGTAAGCCACGTCCGCGCGACCGCCCAGATAGGGCGTGGCCACAAAGCCGCCGCCACCAATCCACTGGGTCTGCCAGCCGGCCTGCAGGCTCAGATGCTGCTTGTTGCCGGCATAGCCCCACACATAGGGCACCCCGTTATAGGTATTGGCGGAATCGATATCCCGCTGCACGCCGAGAAGCCGGCCGCTGATCTCGATCCGCCCGTTGCCTGGCCCAAGGTCCTCCACGTGCTCGAAGCGCAGCGTAGGGAGGGCCTTGCCCTGTTGACCCTGCGATGCCGCGGTAACGTCGCCGAGCAGGTTGAACTGCTGCAACCGCGCATCGATGTAGGTGTCGCTCGTCAGGTGGGTGGCATAGACCTGGTTGACCGAGGACTTGGCCGTCGTCAACCGGTAGTCGGGCAGGTAGGCCGCGTCGGTAAAAGCCACGTAGCTCCAGCCCACCGTCCAGTCCTCGATCGGCGTGAACTCGCCCGAGGTCTGGACCGCACCACGCCAGTCGCGCTGGGCCTCGGTGAATGTGAACGCCGACTGGTCGAACTGATAGACGCCCGAAGCCTTGATCTGGAACGAGCCGCGGTCGAACCGCTGGATCCACTCCGCTCCCAGCAGGAAACCCTGCCGCGTCATGAAGGTCGGCGTCAGGATGATGTCGGTCCAGCGGCTGGAATATGCCGTGTAGGGAACAGTAAGCGAGTGGCCGGTCTTCTCGCTGTAGTCGTAGACGGGCGTCCGCACATTGGCGAGCGCGAGGTCGCTGGTATCGGGCAACCAAAGATAGGGCAGCCACGCTACCGGCACGCCCAACAGCGAGAGGGTCGGCTGCTCGAGGGCGACCGATCCGTCCTCGGCATTGTAGGTGATGCGCGATGCCGTCACCGACCAGCCAATTCGTCGCCCCTCGTCGTCGATGCAATCGCCGCATGGCGCGTAGCTGGCATCGACCAAAAGGGTCCGCAGGGCCGTATCGTAGTCGACGCTGTCGGCGGTAATGCGCGCGCCATCATAGGTGGTGATGGTCAACGAGTTGATGAATGCCTGCTTCATCCCGCCGGTGACATCGAGGTCGGTCATCTCCGCCAGGTTGCCCGACGGATCGCGCACGGTAACCTGTCCGACGAATTTGAGGGCCTTGGTGTTGCGGTCATAGACCAGGTTCTGCCCGGTCATGGTGTAGCCACCCTGGCTCAGCACGACGTCGCCGCTGGCGGTGATCACATTGGTGGTGCTGTCGAAGGTCAGCGTATTGGCTTCGACGGCAGCAGGACCCGACGCATCGATAGGCGCATTGAAGAAATTAGTGGGAACAAGGCCCTGCGCGAAGGCGCTGGTGCTCAGCGTGAGCGCGAGCAGCGCACTGGCATAAGCCAGGCGGTGTGGCGACCTGCCCCTTTTCGCCTTCATTGTCACGCGCGTCCGTCTTCCTTGTGCAGCAGCACCGTCACGCCGATGACGATAGCCACAAACGCCGGTCCGACTGCCGCAAACGTGGGGTCGAGAACGCCGGTCGACCCGGCACGGTCGGCCATCTCGGTAATCACGAACACAACGAACCCGAGCACGATCCCCCAAAGGACCGCGGGACCATAATTAGAGCCTCTTCGATAACCTGCGGTAAACGCAAAAGCAATGAACAGGGACCCCGTCAACACCAATGGCAGGGCCAGCAGCTTGATAAGGCGCATCGTCGCTGCCGTGCGGATACTGGGGTCGGCCAACCCCTGCTGCAGCAGCCGGCCCAACTCGAAAAATGTCAAATCCTCGGTGGATGCGAGTTTGAGCCCGAGCTCGGCAGCCGTCGAACCTGTCGGCACGCGATAGTCGAAAATCGTCCGCGCCTGTTCGTCCGGATTGCGGACAATGGCTGCTGGAAATACCCATTCGCCATCTTCCAAGACGGCCTCGGATGCTTCGATGCGCGCCTCGCTGCTTTCCCCGATGTGGAACAGTGTCACCTGGCCTAGCACCGTACCGCCCGACTGCATGCCGGTGGCCATCAGCACATAGCGCGTATCGCCGCTGCGCTGCTCGAGCCAGACCTCACCGGGCGGCGTCAGCATGCTTGCCTGGCCTGGCGGTGTCGGGTTCAGCACGCGGTTGACCTGCGTGCTGAGCGTTTCGAGGCCCAGCCCGATAACCAGGCTGATCAATGCCAGTGCGATTACCGGGGCGCGAACCGTCCGCCAGATCGAAATGCCGCTGGCCTGGATAACCGTCAGTTCGTGCCGGGCCTTGAGGTCGAGGAAGCCCAGCGTAGCGCCCATCAGGACCGTCACCGGCAGCGTCTTGATGGTCCATTTGACCGCGCTCATGGCGACCATCAGTAGGGCCATATGCAGGCCATGGGCTTCGGCAACGAAGTTGAAGCGCCACGTATCGAGCGATTCCACCAGCGCGATCAGGCCGTAGAAGACCACGACCGTGACGCCGATGCGGCTCCCGAGCCGACCCAGCACCAGCCAGTCGATGCGGCTCATGTCGTCACCAACGGCGGTAGCGCGCGCGGTCGCATCCGTACCAACAGGGCAATTCCGGCGACCAGGATCATGATGAGGGCGCCCGTAGCGGTGCCAAGCGGGCTGTAGGCGCTAAGACCGCGCTCCCCAAAGGCGATAAGCAGCACACCTGCTTCCATCGGCACGGGTACGCGCGCCCGCTTGCCGCTGGGAAAGCCCATCAGGGCCAGCATCATCATTGCCATCCCGATCACGCGTAGGCCCTCCGCCCACCGATTGGCCAGCAGAAACAGCAGCGGTTGGTTCCATTGTCCGCTGGACAGGGCTTCGGCAACCAATGTCAGGCTGTCCTTCTCAAGCATGGGGTCGATCTGGCCCATCGGTTGCGACAACTGCTCGACGCTCACGTCGTAGCGTCCGAAGGTCACCTCCGAAAAGCGACCGTCGCTGCCCTTGTATTGCAATGAGCCGTTGTGGAGCTCGAGTATGTAGTTCTGCCCGTCGCTCGCCACCCGCGCCGATTCAGCCATGTAGGTGCGGCGCATATCAGGCTCGCGCCGGTCATCGGCAAAGAATTCCTGGATGGCGCCGTCCGGCCCGCGACCGCCAATCAGCAGCACCACGCCGGGCGTGACCTGGGTAAAGCGCCCGGGCTTGAGGGTCGAGCTGACGAGGTCAGCCGCTATGCTGGCGCTCAGCGCGTTGAGCCGGCGATAGGCGAGCGGCTCGATGAAGTTGGACAGCAGCAGCACGGCGACCACGCCTGCGCCTGCCACCACGCCCGTCGCCCGCCACAGCGACCCCAGCCCATGGCTGGTATGGATGATGTGCAGTTCCTTGTTGGCCTGCAGCGCCTGCAGTGCACGGGCAAGCCCGATACCGACGCAGACATAGAAGAACGCGATGGCGAGCGGCGGCATGGTATAGAGCGCCTGGATCGCCAGCACCAGCACACTCTGTCCCTTGACCGACACCACGTCGAACGAGCGCAGGCAATTGACCAGCCAGAGCAGGAAGCAGACCACGCCGAACAGGATCAGCGCGTCGGCCACGAACATGCGCGCCAGGTATGCGGTCAGCCTTTTCATGGATTATAGCCGATAGAGATCCGGACCATCGTCCTGTGCCAATTATCGCGTGGCTGGTTGTCATTGCCGGGCCGGACCTTGGTGTAGTTCGTCAAACCAGACAAGCGTCGAGCGCCTCCCACACGGATTTGCCTGTGGGCCTGTTGCGGGATTGACGCGGCCGTCAAACGCCCCAATGTACTCGCCTCGACGCCGCCAACGGCGTTCCTGCCCGATTTGCCCCAAGGCCCTCAATGTCTCAGACCATTTCGATCCATGTCGCCGCCCTTTCCGGCGCTTCGGCACCGCTCACCGTCATTTATGCCGCCGAAGGTGAGGCGCCTGGGGGCGCTGCAGCGCCGGTTTGGGCCGCCACGGGTCTCGACTGGTCTCAGAGCGCCGAAGCCGGTGCGTTCAAGGGCAAGCAGGGCCAGGCGCTGGACGTGCTGGGGGCGCAGGGGAAACGCCTCCTCGTTTTGGGCAGGGGAAAAGCGGGTGCCGATCTGCCGCTCAATGCCTGGACCGACCGGGGCGGCTCGCTGCTCGCCAAGATCGCCGCCACCCGTGCCGCCACGGTCGCCGTGATCGTCGACGAGGCCGGCGTTTCACCCGCCGCAGTCGCTGAACTGGCCGCAGGCCTGCGCCTCCGTCACTACCGGTTCGACAAGTACAAGTCGGCCCGGTCGGATGAGGGCCCGTCCACGCTGACAATAACGTTGCATGTCGCCAATCCGGACGCTGCCACGCAGGCTGTCGCCGACCGCGGTGCCACCGTGTCCGGGACGTTGCTGGCCCGCGACCTCATCAACGAGCCGGCCAACGTGCTCGGACCTGTCGAATTTGCGGCCCGGGCCGCCGAATTGACCAGCCTTGGCGTCGAGGTCGAAATCCTTGAACCCGAGGCGCTCGCTAAGCTCGGCATGGGTTCGCTGCTTTGCGTCGCCCAGGGGTCCGAGCGCCCGGCGCGGCTCGTCGTCATGCAGTGGCGCGGTGGCGATACCGGTGCAGCTCCCTTGGCATTTGTCGGCAAGGGTGTCGTCTTCGATACCGGCGGCATCTCGATCAAGCCGGCTGCGTCGATGGAAGACATGAAAGGCGATATGGGCGGCGCCGCGGCCGTGACCGGCCTGATGCTGGCCCTTGCCACGCGCAAGGCTCCGGTCAACGTCGTAGGGGTGATAGGGCTGGTCGAAAATATGCCGTCCGGCAAATCGGTGCGCCCCGGCGATATCGTAAAGGCGATGAGCGGCACCACGATCGAGGTCATCAATACCGACGCCGAGGGGCGTCTCGTGCTGGCCGACGCGCTCTGGTATACGCAGGACCGGTTCAAGCCAGCCTTCATGATCAACCTCGCCACGCTGACCGGCGCCATCGTGGTCGCCCTTGGCCACGAGCATGCCGGGCTGTTTTCCAACGATGACGAACTGGCCATCAGGCTGCTCAATGCAGGCCTCTCGGTCAACGAAAAGCTCTGGCGCATGCCGCTGGCGCCAGCCTACGACAAGCTGATCGAATCCAAGTTCGCCGATATTCGCAATTCGGTTGGACGTCCTGCCGGCTCCATCACCGCGGCCCAATTCCTGCAGCGCTTCGTCAACGACGTACCCTGGGCGCACCTGGATATTGCCGGCACCGCCTTCGGCGCCGCATCAAGCGAGACCAATGCCTCCTGGGCACCCGGTTTTGGCGTGGCGCTGCTCGATCGTCTGGTCAGGGATTACTACGAGGGCTAGTGTGCCGCCATGGCCGATATCCTCTTCTACCATCTCGAACCCCGTCCGCTCGAAGCGGTTCTTCCCCAGTTGCTGGAGAAGACGCTCGAGCGCGGTTGGCGTGCAGTGGTCGAGGTGGGGTCGACCGAGCGGGCGGAGGCGCTCGATGCCCATCTCTGGACGTATCGTGACGACAGTTTCCTACCCCATGGTTTGGCCGGTGACGACGCTGATGCGCATCAACCGGTGCTGATCACAACAGGAACCGAAAATCCCGGTGGGGCCAATGTCCGCTTCTTCGTCGATCGCGCCGTGCCACAGGCTGCGGAAGGCTATGACCGCATCGTCTACATGTTCTCCGGACACGATCCCGACGCGGTGGCCGAGGCTCGGCTGGCCTGGAAGGCGCTGCGGGACGGCAATGCCGTGACCTACTGGCAACAGGAGGCCGATGGCCGCTGGGTCAAGAAGGCATGACGCCGGACCTTGCCACGCCCAGCCGGCATCGGTTGCACGAAGACATCTTTGCCATGCTCATCGGTACCATGCTGGTGTCGCTCGGTATCGTCTTCTATGCCCAGGTCACCCTTACCACCGGCAGTACGGCCGGCCTGGCGCTGCTCTTGCAGTATGTGACTGGCATTCCGTTCGGCTGGCTGTTCTTCGCCATCAACCTGCCATTCTATGTGTTGGCAGTGCTGCGCATGGGCTGGCCCTTTGCCATCAAGACCTTCGTCTGCGTTGGCCTGGTCTCTTTTTTCACTGCCAACATTCCGCAGTGGCTCGACATAGCCAGCATCGCTCCCCTCTACGCGGCCCTGGTGGGTGGCGGGCTCATGGGGCTCGGCATCTTGTCGCTGTTCCGCCACAAGGCCAGCGTTGGCGGCATCAATATCCTGGCCCTGTTTCTGCAGGAGAATTTTGGCATTCGCGCCGGTTACTTCCAACTCGGCGTGGACGCGGTGATCCTGGTGGCAGCCTTCTTCGTGCTGCCGGTCGATCGCGTGGTCTATTCGATCCTCGGTGCCGTGGTGCTGAACATGATCATCGCCACCAATCACAAGCCCGGCCGGTATGTCGGGTTCAGCTAGGGCAGGCCGCAACTAGAACTTGGACGTCTTTTCCTTGCCGACGCCGGTCTGGCGGGGCACCGGAGCCACCTCGTCGGGCATGCTGTCCTGGTAGAGCTCCATATAGTCGGCCATCAGCTCATAGCAGAAGATGACCTCGATCGTTTCGGGATCATAGAAGGCATTGGCCTCGCCGCACCGCTTGGCATTGAACTGCACCGGCTCACGCAGGCTGTAATTGCTGCGCAATTCGTCGGCGACCTTGTCGAAGACGCCGCTCGAGCGGAAGGCCGCGGCGGCGGCCTCAAGCTGGCCCCCGGCATCGTGATAGGTCACCACCACCTCTGTCCCGCCATTCTTGTGCCCACGACCACCGAGCAGGCCGCGCAGGGAACGGTCGACCGTGTCATAGTCGAAATAGCAGGCGTCCTGGCGGTCGCGCTCCATGCGATATTCGTTGGCAATGGGTCGAAACGCGTCCTCGTCCATCCCCACCATCAGGCATACGATCTGGTAGGCCCGCTGCTTGTCGAGGCTGTGATTGGCCGCATAGTCACTCTCGTCGCCACCGCTGTCATAGGCGATGCCGCTCAGGATCCAGCCTTGTGCCGCATCGGCCAGCACACGGTCGGTCTCCGGCGTCCGCTTGTTGAGCAGGGTCCAGGTGGCCATGTTGTCGGCCGCATCTTCTTCGCGGCCCAGAATGGGCAGGTCCAACTGATGGAACAGCAGATGCGCCACTTCGTGGTAGAGCACGAACAGGCTGTTGTTGGCGGCAAAGCGACGGATTTCGGCGCGTTGTGCCTTGGTCAGGTCCTGCGCCTGGGCGAGACCGGGAATCCACAGCAGGCAGAGCAGCAGGGCAGCAACCAGCTTGGAACCAGGACGACGCATGGCGCACTTTCAGGGACTTTGATCATGCCAGCAAATGGCAACGGCGCGTCACTGTCAACGGGGCGCGATGGCAAGGGTTAGTGTCTCGCCACCAGAACACTCGCGGCACCTTCCCTCGGAGCTAAGCGCCGCCCGGCGACCACCCTTCTTCAGCCAGTTCAAAGCCCGAGAATTCAAAGCCGGGAGCAACCGTGCATCCAACCAGCGTCCATTCCCCCGTGCTTACTGCCGATTGCCACGCCTTGGTGGGCACCACGACCTGCGGGCGTTCGCCGGCGTCGAGTTCCGCGCCAAGCATGTGCTCTTCCACGGTGTTGCCATCCGAGATGCGCAGCCGCAGCGGGGCACCGGCATAGTAGTGCCACACCTCCACCGCGTCGACCCGGTGCCACCGCGAACTGTCGCCGGCCTCAAGCAGGTAGTAGATCGCCGTGGAACAGGCCCGGCCGTCCGTCTTGTCGGTGTCCTCGAAGGTCCGCGCATACCAGCCGCCTTCGGGGTGCCGCTGCATCCCGAGGGTAAAGATCACATCCTTGGCGGCGAGTTTTCTCATGCGCGCTCAGCATCCTCCAGCTCGGCACTCAAGGCCAGCCATTGTTCTTCTGAACTCTCAAGGTCGGCCGCGAAACGCGCCTTGTCCTTGCCAAGCGCGATGACCCGCTCGGGAGCGCCGTTATAGACCTTGGGATCGGCGAGTTGGGCGTCGATTTTGTCTATTTCCACCCGCAAACGGGCGATCTTGGTTTCTGTTTCCTTAACGGACTTCCTGAGCGGCGCGACCTCAGCACGCTTGCTGATTGCTTCCTGCTTGCTGGATTTTTGCTCGCCCTTGGCGTTGCCTTTGCCTTCCTTGGTCGAGGTGATGTTGCGCTGATAGGTATCGAGATCCTCATCGAGCTCGCGGATCGTGCCGCCTTCGGCGATCCAGAGCGTGTCGCAGGTCGCTTCGATCAGGTGGCGGTCGTGGCTGATGATCAGCACCGCGCCATCATAGTCGTTGAGGGCATGCACAAGGGCGTCGCGACTGTCGATATCGAGATGGTTGGTCGGTTCGTCCAGGATCATCATGCCCGGCCCGCCAAAGGTGATGATGCCCATCAGCAGCCGAGCACGCTCGCCGCCGCTGAGATTCTTGGCCTTGGTGTCCATGCGGCTGGTGGTCAGCCCCATCTGAGCCAGCCGGCTGCGGCGCCGGGCTTCATTGTCCAGCGGCATCAGGTCAACCATGTGCTCCAGCGGCGTCCATTCGGGCTGCAGCTTGTCCATCTGGTGCTGCGCGAAGTGGGCGATCTCGAGCTTCTTGCCCTTGCGTAGGGTGCCGTCCATCACCGGGATGTCCCCGGCCAAGAGCTTGGCAAAGGTTGACTTGCCGTTGCCATTGACGCCGACCAGGGCGATGCGGTCATCGGGATCGATGCGCATCGTGACGTTGCGCAGAATCGCCTTGTCGCCATAGCCCGCCGCCACCTTTTCCAGGGTGATCATCGGAGTAGGGGGCTCGTCCTTGGGCGGCTGGAACTTGAACGGCGCCGCATACTCGTCGAACATGGCCGCCGGCGGCTTAAGCTTCTCGATCATCTTCATGCGCGACTGCGCCTGCTTGGCCTTGGTCGCCTTGGCCTTGAAGCGATCGACGAACTTCTGCAGATGCGCGATCTGTTCCAGCGATTTATCGCGGCTCTTGTTGTTGAGCTCCATCTGCATGCGGCGGGTGGTCTCGAACGTGTCGTAATTGCCCTTGTAGAAGGTCAGCTTGCGGTGCTCGAGATGGATGATCGAATTGACAGCCTTGTTGAGCAGATCGCGATCGTGGCTGATCATGAAGACGGTGTAGGGATAGGTAGCCAGGTACTTTTCCAGCCACAGCGTGCCTTCGAGGTCGAGGTAGTTGGTCGGCTCGTCCAGCAGCAGGAGGTCCGGCTGGCTGAACAGCACGCCGGCGAGCGCCACGCGCATGCGCCAGCCGCCTGATAGCTCGTGGGTCGGCGCCAGCTGCCGATCCTGCTCGAAACCGAGGCCTTTGAGGATCGACGAAGCGCGGGCTTCGGCGGAATAGGCGTCGATATCGGCCAGTCGCGTATAGATGTCGCTGATCCGGTGGGGGTCGGTGGCGGTTTCGGCTTCTGCCAGCAGGGCCGTACGCTCCTTGTCGGCGGCCAGCACCACATCGAGCACGCTCTCGTTGCCGGCCGGGGCTTCCTGCGCCACCGCGCCGATCCGCGCTTTTTTGTTGAGTTCGATCGAGCCTGAATCGGCGCCCAGATGACCCTGGATCAGGTGGAACAAAGTCGTCTTGCCCGTGCCGTTCTTGCCGACAAAGCCGGTCTTTGACCCCGTCGGCAACACCACCGAAGCGTCTTCGAACAATTCGCGGCCCTGGATGCGATAGGTGAGGTTGGTGATAGCAAGCATGGTCAGGCAATCTATGAGATTGGCAGGCTTGCGGCTGGAACGGACAAAACCGTGGCAGCGGGCCTGCGACAAAGTGTTCGGCGTTGGATAGAGTTAAGCGACCCTTATGGCAACCGGCATCGCCGATCGTGGCGATGCCGGCCTAGGGAAGGAGCGCCGGAAGATCGGCTAGCAGGCTCTCGCGCACCACGGGCCCGAGATTTTCCGCGCTGCGCTGTGCATCCACCCGCAGCCGCGCGAAGACGACGACACTGTCGCCCCGCTGCGCCCAGCCGACGAACCAACCCAGCGGCCGGTCACGATAGAAATCACCATTGGCGTCGGAAACCCACCCGCTGCCGGTCTTGCCGCTGACCATCCAATCTCCCGCCGTGAAATCCGGCAGGATCGATGCAGCCCATGCCTGTGCCTGCCCATCGACGGGCAGGGCGCCACGTAGCAACCGGCGTACGAAAGCGACTTGTTCGTCGGGCGAAATGGCGAGCGATGTCCCCAGCCAGGCATTGGTCAGCCCATTCTGCTTGCCGGGCGCGCCGGAAACGTCGCCGTTTCCGTAGTCGAGCTCTGCCACATACCGCGCGAAGGCATCCGCGCCCATCAGGCGCGTAAGCTCTCGCGAGTACCACAGCACCGAATCCCGCTCCCAGATTGTCGGGTCGACGGGCTTGTGGTCGCGCTCCGGTGCGGTCAGCCCAGCATGCCATTCCCAGCGTGGGGTCACGTCGTCCACCAGGATGCCGGCGTCATAACCCATCACGGCTAGGGGCAGCTTGAAGGTGGAGAACGGCGCGAAGCGTTGGTCGCAGGTGCCTTCCCTCAGCAACACGTCGCCGCTGCGTCCATCCAGGATTACCGTGCAGGCGACCGGTTCGGCAGACAGGGCCGGCATGGTGATCAGCGCCAGGACGGTGGCGATGCGCAGGCGGTCGAACATGGTGCGAGGTCCCAGGAATTGACCCCCCCGCACTAGCCAAGCCGACATGTCGAAAATGTGGAGCCGCTGGACCAGGCCCGATGGCAAGCGGCCTTGCGGCGTGGCAACATGGCATCGTGGACCATGTGGTCCGCATGAGGGAGAAACAGAAATGCGTCATCTTGTTCTCGCCGGCCTGTTCGCGCTGGCATCATGCGGCTTTGCCGCTGCCCAGGATGTGGGTGGCAGCTATGCTGTCGAAGGCACCAATATCAACGGCTCGCCCTACACCGGCACTGCCGAAATCACGCTGCTCAGCGAAACGACCTGCGCCATCGAGTGGACGACCGGCTCGACCACCTCTTCGGGCATCTGCATGCGCAACGGCAATGCGTTCTCCGCCGGCTATGTGCTTGGCGACGCCGTTGGCCTGCTGGTCTATGAAATCATGGAAGACGGCTCCATGGAGGGTATCTGGACTGTCGCCGGCCAGGACGGTACCGGCACCGAAACGCTGACGCCGCAATAACCCTCCCTATTGCTGAAACCACGTTCGGCGCGCGCCGCCTTGTCGCGGTGCGCGCCGTCTTGTCTCCGTCGCAGTTCGCCGCTACAAGGCGCCACCTTTCCAACAGACCCATTCAAGGATCGACCCAATGGCGCTCGAACGCACCTTCTCCATCATCAAGCCCGATGCCGTCCGTCGCAACCTCATCGGCAAGATCATCGCCAAGTTCGAGGAAGCCGGTCTCCGCCCGATCGCCCTCAAGAAGATCCACATGACGCGTGCCCAGGCCGAAGGCTTCTACGGCGTGCACAAGGATCGCCCCTTCTTCGGTGAACTGGTCGAGCAGATGATCGCGTCGCCCGTCGTTGTGCAGGTCCTGGAAGGCGAGGGCGCCATCCTCAAGAACCGCGAAGTCATGGGCGCGACCAACCCGGCCAACGCTGCCGAGGGCACGATCCGCAAGGAATTCGCCCTTTCGATCGGCGAAAACTCGGTCCACGGCTCGGACGCCCCCGAGACCGCTGCCTCCGAAATCAAGTTCTTCTTCAACGACGACGAGCTCGTCGGCTAAGCGCAGAGGCGCAGCTGAATTGAGAGGCCGCCCGCCGGGCGGCCTTTTGCTTTGTTTGTGCTACAACAGCACCCACCGGGTCATTCCCGCGAAAGCGGGTACCCCTGTTTATCGACGCATCAAAGAAAACGGAGGTTCCCGCTTTCGCGGGAATGACTTCGTGGCATGCGCCAATGATTGGCGGCGCATAGAAAGTCTGAACAATGTCCCTGCCTGAAACCATCCTCCCGCCACTCGCCCGCGCACTCGCCGCCAAGGGCTACGAAACCCTGACGCCCGTCCAGGCAGCGATCATCGAAGACGAGACCGCAGGTCGCGACCTGCTCGTCTCCGCTCAGACCGGCTCCGGCAAGACGGTCGCCTTCGGCATGGCCATCGCGCCGACCCTGCTGGGCGACCTCGATCGCTTCGATACGCTGGGCGCCCCCATGGCGCTGGTCATCGCGCCGACGCGTGAGCTGGCCCTCCAGGTGCAGCGCGAACTCGATTGGCTCTATGCCGAGGCCGGCGCCAAGACGGCCTCCTGCGTCGGCGGCATGGATGCGCGCACCGAGCGCCGTGCCCTTGAACGCGGCGCCCATATCGTCGTCGGCACCCCCGGCCGCCTGCGCGACCACATCACCCGCGGCGCCCTCGACATGTCCGCGCTCCGCGCCGTCGTGCTCGACGAAGCCGACGAAATGCTCGACCTGGGCTTCCGGGAAGACCTTGAATTCATCCTCGACGCCGCGCCGGAAGATCGCCGCACGCTGCTGTTCTCGGCCACGGTGCCAAAGCCGATCGCGCAACTGGCCAAGACCTTCCAGCGCGATGCACTGCGCGTCGCTGCCACCAGCGCCAACGAGCAGCATGCTGACATCGATTACAAGCTGATGCTGGTGCCGGCGGCCGAACGCGAAAACGCCATCATCAATACGCTGCTCTATTTCGAGGCGGTCAACACCATCGTCTTCGCCTCGACCCGCGAGGGCGTGAAGCACCTGTCGTCGCGCCTGCACAATCGCGGCTTTGATGTCGTCACCCTGTCGGGTGAACTCAGCCAGGCCGAGCGGACCAATGCCCTGCAATCCATGCGCGATGGCCGGGCCCGCATCTGCGTCGCCACCGACGTCGCCGCCCGCGGCATCGATCTGCCCAATCTCGACCTCGTCATCCACGCCGACCTGCCGACCAATCCCGATACGCTGCTGCATCGCTCGGGCCGCACGGGCCGGGCGGGTCGCAAGGGTACCTGCGTCATCATCTCGCCGATGCACCGCCGCAACGTCGCCCAGCGCGTCCTCAAGGTCGCCAAGCTCGACGTTTCGATGATGCCGCCGCCCTCGGCCGAGGAGATCGAGGCTCGCTACCGCGAAAGCATCCTCAGCAACGAGATGCTGAGCAAGCCTCTCGCCGAGGAGGAAGCCGAGTTCGTCGCCCAGCTCATCGCGCGCCATTCGGTTGAGGCCATCGCCGCGGCCTATTTGCGCCAGCAACTGGCCGCACGTCCGGCGCCCGAAGACGTCAGCGACGCGCCGGTCTTCGACAAGCCGGGCGACAAGGATCCGCGCACGCGTGAGCGCTTCGAGGGCGGCACCTGGTTCAAGGTATCGGTCGGTCGCAAGCACAAGGCCGAGCCTCGCTGGCTGCTGCCCATGCTGTGCAAGGCTGGGAATGTGACCAAGACCGCCATCGGCTCGATCCGCATCTTCGACACCGAATCCATCTTCGAGGTCGCGGCGCCCAAGGCCGATGCCTTTGCCAAGTCGATCGAGAAGAACGGCTCTGGCGAACGCGGCGTCACCATCGCCCCGGTCGACGGCCCCGGCGAACGCCGCTCCGGCCCGCCGCCGGGCCAGCGGCGTCCACCTGGCCCGATCGAGCGCTACGACCCCAACGCTCCGCGACCTGAGCGCGAAGACCGCAAGCGGCGTTACGGTTCGGCTGGCTTGCGGCCCGACGACCTGGAGGCGGCACCTGCGACCGGCGGTTGGACCCCGACTACAGCGGACGCCGACAAGCCGCGTCCGTCCAAGGTGAGCAAGGCACCGCCGAACAAGAATAAGGGCAAGCCCAAATGGTCTGGCAAACCGGCTGACGGCGTCCCCTTTGCGAAGAAGGAGAAGCCTGCCAGGAAGGACCACAAGTCCAAGCGCAAGCCCCAGATCTGATTGCCCAGATGACCAGCCTGCCGACGATCTTCAGTTTCTGGCATGGGCCGATGAGCTGGCTCGAGGCATTGTCCATTGCCTCGTTCACCCGGCAGGGTCATCGCGTCGAGGTCTATTCCTACGACGCGATACCCGGTCTGCCGGCTGAAGCGACCGCCCGCGACGCCGTCGAAGTGCTGCCACGCGAGCGGCTCGTGTTCTACAAGGGGCGCGGTACGCCCGGCGTGTTTTCGGATTTGTTCCGCATGACCGGCCTGCGCCAGCGTCGCGGGGTCTATGCCGATCTCGACGTCTATTGCGTCCGCCCCATCGCCGGCCCGCCGGACTACCTGATGGCTTATGAACGGCCCGGCTCGATCAATGGCGCCGTGCTGCACATTCCCGCCGAAGCCCCGCTACTGGATGACCTCTTGGGTATCTTCAGTCCCGGTCCAAGGCCGCTGCTCGAGCCACACCTGCCGATCTTCCGACGCCTCGAAGTGGGCGTGCGCCGGCTCTTCGGCGATCCGGTCGCACCCGAGCACATGCAATATGGCGCCACGGGGCCCATGGCCCTGACTTACTTTGTACAGCAGCGCGGCCTTGCCGGACATGTCCTGCCCAGTTCGGCGCTCTATCCTATTCCCTATGAGGGCATACCGACGCTGATGCAGCCCGGCTCCAGCGTCGATGCCGCCATTGGTCCGGACACAATGGCCATCCACCTCTGGCGCAGCCAGCTCACCAACCGGGGCAGGGCGGGCATGCCACTCCCGCCCGCGGGCAGTGCCATGGCCGAACTTTGCGCTCGCGAAGGGATCGCTATTTCTTCCCCTTGATGTCGATCTCGGGCTTGGCCACCGATGTCCCGGTGACGGATGCCGCAAGACCGTCCAGGGTGCCGCCGCTGAGGCCGAGCTCGCTCATCAAGGCATCGATCAGCGGCGCCTGGCTGCGATAGCGCAGGGCGGCAGCAACAGCCTGGTCGGCCAGCCCACCGCCATTGCCCAAGCCGGCGCCTTCGCCGCCGGCCTGGCTTGAGCCGTTGAGCCCATCGACATGCAGGATCTTGATGCCGTCGATATTCTGCATCGGCTTGACGCTTTCGGCGATGATCTGCGGTAGCGCCTCGATCAGCTTGACCCGCACCTGCATGGCGATCTGCTCGGGGCTCAGCGTATTGCTGGCCTCGTTGATCGTCCGCTTGCCCTCGGCTTCCACCTTGTAGGTCGCCGCGGCTGCCTCGGCCTTGAGCTTTTCAGCGTCGGCCGCACCCTTGGCGGTCAATCGCGCCCTTTCCGCATCCGCATTGGCGGCGATCCGCAGCGCTTCGGCCCGGTCGGCCGCCGCCGCCTTCTCGGCCTCGGCCGCCACGGTCACCGAAATGGCCTGCTGCTCGGCCGCCTTGCGGGCTTCGATCAGCTGGATGGCCTTTTCGCGCTCGGCCACCGCAGTCTGGCGCGATGTCGTGACTTCTTCGGCTGCCTTGGCCGCCACGGCACGCGCCTCGTCGGCCGCCGCATCGGCAACCGACTTCTCCTTGCTCTTGACTGCGACGGCGATGTCGCGCGCCTGCTCGGCGAGGGCGATCTGCTTGGCCTTCTCCACCGCGGCCGCCTCCACCGCCAGGGCCGTGGCGATCTCGCGTTCCTGCACCACCTGGTTGGAGGCGATGTCGGATTCGCGCACCATCTGCGCCGCCAGGATGCGCGCTTGCTCTGCTTCGCGCTCGCGCTCCGATTGCTGCTGCTTGATCAGCGCCGACTGCTCGGCCATGCGCACCTGGATCTCGCGCTCCTGCTCGAGACGGGCAAATTCCTTGTCGCGGGCGATCTGGTATTTCTGCGCTTCTGCCTCAAGATTCTTGCGCTCGATGAGGACCTGCGTTTCCTGCTCGATATCGTTGCGCGTCTTGCGGCGTTCTTCGATCGCCTGCGTCAGCTTGGTGAGACCTTCCGCGTCGAACGCATTATCCGGGTTGAAGAATTCGCGGTTTGTCTGGTCCAGGCCGGTCAGCGACACCGATTCCAGCTCAAGCCCGTTCTTGAGAATGTCTTCCGATACCGCCGCCTGCACCTTCTGCACGAAGCTCACGCGCTGTTCGTGCAGTTCTTCCATCGCCATTTCGGCTGCCACGGCGCGCAGCGCGTCCACGAACTTGCCTTCCACCAGCTCCTTGAGGGCGCCCGGCTCCATGGTGCGCCGGCCAAGCGTCTGCGCGGCATTGGCGATCGATTCCACTACGGGCTGCACCCGCACATAGAATTCGGCCTGTACGTCCACGCGCATGCGGTCCTTGGTGATCAGGGCCTGGTCGGCGGCGCGGCGCACTTCGAGCCGCAGCGTGTTCATGTTGACCGGGATCTGCTCATGCAGCACCGGGAACACCAGCGCACCACCATTCATGATCACCTTCTGCCCGCCGAAGCCGGTGCGCACGAAGCTGACTTCCTTGCTGGAACGCTGATAGAGGCGCGAAAACACCATGCCGATGGCGAACAGCGCCACCAGGATTACGGCGATCATGATCAGGATATCGTAGAGGGACTGGGACACGGGGCTGAACTCCTGGATCGGGGTTGGCGGCGTTGGTTGGGCGGTGGTCGTCGTGGTCGGCGATACGGCAGGCGGGTCGGCTACTGCGGGCGGTGGTGTCGCCACGGGCGGCGGCCCCGTTTCAACTGCTGCTGGCGCCCGGAACGTCTGCGGCATCAGTTGGCCGGCTTCAGTTTGCTGATGGCGCGGTAGACCGAGCCTTGCTGGCGAATGATGACGACTTCGGAGCCCTCGGGCATCACGGTCTCACCGTCCTCCGGCTCGATCAGCAGGTAATGCGTCTTTCCGTGAATGTCGGTCAGCTTGGCCTCGGCGGGCGCACCGGGTCCGGCAACCCCGCGAAAAACCGTAGCCACCCGGCCGACAAAGGCTTTGGTGCTGACCGCCTCGGTCTCTTCCTTGGGCATGATGCGCGCGATGGCGAGACCGACATGACGGGTGACGAACACCGCGCCGATCGCCGCCGGAATACTGGCAAGCCAGGGATCGAGTGCGAAGCCCAACACCTGCCGCAGCGCCTCCTGCAGGGCAAAGCCGCATAGTCCGAAACTGGCAGTGAGGAGAATGAGCACGACAAGTGCCGGCAGCCTGCCGAAGCTCAGCCAGCTCAACGATTGGCTGAGCGGCCCGAGTTCGACATCGGGAATATCGGTATCGAGATCGGGCAGGGCGCTGTCGACCATGGCCGACGGTTGCGTACCCAGCAGCAGTCCCAGCAACTCGATAGCCGCAATGGCAAGCGTCACCCCGATGGCCACTGCGAAAGGCGCGGTCTCGCTAGCAAACACGTCCATTCGGCTAGCCTCCCGCTGGTCGATTGGGCCTGGTTGTCCGGGTTGCGGACTGTCAATCACAATATTGTGGCTCAGCCGGTCCCGGTCAAGTTAAGTGCCTGTTAATCGGCGGGGGCCATCCGCAGCTGTCTGGTATTCCCGGCCAGCATCACCAGTCCGCCGACAACGGCAAAGCCGGCGGCCGCCACCAGCAGCAGCTGATAGTCGCCGCCCGCACTCAACACGCCAAAAACTGCGGCACCCGCCAGTGTCGCGCTGATCCCAACCACATCCATCAGGGAGGTGGACAGGCCTACGCGGCCTTTGATCGCGTCCTGCATGTAGCTGATGGTCACCGACAGCAAGGCCGCGGCGGCAATGCCGTTGATGGCCTGCAGCAGGAACACATCCATGACCGAGCGGGCCTGCGACACCAGCAGGATATAGACGCCGAGCAGCAGACCATTGCCGATGATGATGGCCTCGCGCGTCAGCCAGCGCCCGAGGTAACCCCACATCAGCATGAACGGAATTTCGAGTGCCGCCGCGATGCCGGCATATATGCCGACATCGCCTACGGTGCCACCCAGCCGCGTCACGATCGATAGCGGCATGGCGAGCCCCACCAGCCGCATCGCGATGTTGATGATCAGGATACCCACCAGCCCCGCAATAATGGGCGTCGGCAAAAAGCCGCGCATGCCTGTCGCGTCCCGGGCGGCGATGGGCGCGGCAGCGATCCGGGTAGCGGGATCTGTCATCATCGCGGCAAAAATCACGCCACAGGCCAGATAGGCCAGGGCCGACAGCAGGAACACGTCGAAGACCGAATATAGCGCGGCGATATAGCCAGCCAGCGGTGGCACGATGACCCACGCCACCGAGAAGACGGTGCGCAGCGCAGTGATCATGAAGTGGGCCCGCTCCGGCGCGCGCGCATTGTAGTAGACCCGCACATAGGCGAAGTTCTGCGAGAACATGGCAAAGCCGAACGGCCAGATCACCGTGATCGCCACGATGAAGGCCATTTGGGACCGGCCGAAATAGACCAGCCCCATGCCTGTCGCGCCGGCAACCGCCGCCATAAGCACCAGGATGCGGCGGTCGGGAAGGCGATCCGAGGCGTAGCCGATGAACATGGTGACCAGCGCGCCCACCAGCGAACTGATCGACACCATCGCTGCGTAATGTTCGTTGCTGAGGCCGAGCGTCTCAATGCCGACAATTGCGCCATATGGCATGGTCGCCGCAAAGGTGACGCCCGAGCAGAAAACGCTCGCGCCAAGCATTGCCGTGACCGGCATCCGTGTCGACTGGCCCATGATCCCCTCCCAAGGGCCAGCATGCTTATGGAGCGACGGCGAGTCGGTCCAGTCAGACGGGCTCGGCCTGCTTGCGACCGGCAGCAATCTGTTGCGCCAGCAGCGCAATATCGTCCGCGAATTTGTCCGCTGCCTGTTCGCTGTTTTCCGACCAATGCCCGAACTTGCGCAGCAGCGGCATGAAGACCGCCAGGTCTTCGGCAGTCCAGCTGCTGAGGAAATCGCCCATGATCAGGAACTTGTAGGCGCGCACTGCCTCGACGATCGTTCGCCCGGCATCGGTCAGCTCGATAATCGTTCGCCTTGCGTCAGCCTGGCTGACCGCCCGTCTTGCATAGCCTAACTCGACCATTTCGCTGACCACGCGGCTGGCGCGCGATGGGTCGATGTTCAGCCGCTCCGCCACTGTGGCCACCATGGTCTCGGTACCGAGGGTTTCGCCAAACTCGCCCACCGGCGCCTCGATGGCGACCAGTACGTCATATTGCGCCAGGTCGATGCCGATCTTGAGGTCGACCAGCGCACGGTGCCCCAGTTCGCGCTTCATCGCCCGCCGTCGCCAGTTCTGCAGCAGAGCATCTATGCCGATCACGGCGTCGGCCGTTTCTTCCGCAATCCCCGCCTTGCGGAGCAGGGTGTTGATGTCGATGTTTCCCGGCCGGTTCATGGCAGTTCTCATATTTTCGCATGCTCACAGCAATTGCGTGCCATTGACATGCAATTGCTGTGGGCAGATATATGCCGCAATAATTCATGCCGCAAGTGGGCGCGACTCCCTGCTCCCCTTGTTCAAAGGATCAACCAATGTCGCACCCTGCACAATCCGCTGCCAGCACTGGCGAGCCACAGGCCCAGTCGGTGGGGCTCATCATCGGCGCGGTGGCGGTGACGCTGCTTCTGGCCTCGCTTGGCCAGACCATCGTTTCCACCGCGCTTCCGACCATCGTCAGTGAATTGGGTGGCCTGGACCACCTGACCTGGGTGGTCATTGCCTACCTCCTCAGTTCCACCGTCGTGGCGCCCATCTATGGCAAGCTCGGCGATCTCTACGGTCGCAAGATCGTTCTGCAGGCGGCCATTGTCATCTTCCTTGCTGGGGCAGGACTGTCTGCCTTCGCCAATTCCATGAACTTCCTTATCTTCGCCCGCATCGTTCAAGGGCTGGGCGGCGGCGGCCTCATGGTCGTGGCCATGACTGTGGTGGCCGACGTCATTCCCCCGCGCCAGCGCGGCAAGATCCAGGGCATTTTCGGCGCCGTCTTTGGTGTCGCCACGGTGGTGGGGCCGTTGCTGGGTGGTTTCATCGTCGAGCACCTGAGCTGGCACTGGATTTTCATCATCAACCTGCCGCTGGGCGTGCTGGCGCTTGCCGTCATTGGCTTTGCGCTCAAGCCAAGGGCCACCCGCGTCGCCCACAAGGTCGACTATATGGGCTTTGCCCTGCTCACGACGGCCCTGTCGGCCTTCGTGCTGGCCACCAGCCTGGGTGGCAATACCTTCCCATGGCTGTCGGCACAGATCCTGGGCCTCGTGGCCCTGTCCGTCGCTGCCCTCGGGGCCTTCATCTGGGTCGAAACCCGGGCCGCCGAGCCGGTACTGCCGCTGCAACTGTTCGCCAACAACACCTTCCTGGTCACCAATGCCGTGGGCTTCCTGGTCGGCATGGCGATGTTCGGCTCGATCACCTTCCTGCCCATGTACCTGCAAATCGCCAAGGGCGTGTCGCCCACCAATTCAGCCTTCCAGCTGTTGCCTATGATGGTCGGCCTGATCGGCGCTTCCACGCTGTCGGGTTTCGTCATGAGCAGGACCGGGCGCTACCGCGTCCTCCCGGTCCTCGCTACCGCGATCCTGTTCGTCGGCCTGCTGTTGCTCGGCATCATGCAGCTCGACACGCCAGACTGGCAGATCGCGCTCTACATGTTCATCGTCGGCATCGGCATTGGCCCGGTCAACAGCGTCAGTGTCACCGCCACGCAGAACGCGGTGCCGCGCGCGCTGGTCGGTGTCGCCACCGCCGGCACGACGCTGTTCCGCCAGATCGGAGGTTCGATCGGCGTCTCGGTCTTTGGCGCGATCTTCTCGACCGGCCTGGCCAGCCAGCTTGGCGACGCGGCGCCATCCGGTGGCGGTTCATTCAACGCGCAGGCTATCCAGGCGCTGCCCGAAACGGTGCGCGCCCAGGTGCTCGATGGCTTCGCTGCCGCACTGCATCCGGTGTTCCTCACCGCTGCAGGAGCCGCGATCATCGCCTTCGGTCTATCGCTGTTGCTCCGCGAGATCCCATTGGCGACGACGCTGCGCAAGGAGCCGGAGGCCGAGCTCGCCGCAGAGGAAAATGCCACTGCCGCGGCAGTTGGCGCCCCGAGCTGATCCTGGCGTTCCGGGCCACTCCAGTGGCCCGGAAGGCTCCATGCTGTCCAATTGCCGTGGCGTACCAGTTACTTGGAACGGTCATCTGAATCGCGCCGCCATCGCCTTGAATCGCCACGCGAAGCGTTTGAATCAAAATCTCAACCCGCGGTACCTGTTGCAAAAATGCTGAGGTTCCACTTGAAGGCGGTGCACTCCCAAAATTGTTAATGGTCAAATCAGACAAGCTTGGTAGATTCCGCTTGTATATGCCGATCTAGCGTCGCCGGCCCCCAGAATTGTTGGAGAGCAGATAGTGCCCTTGCGCTGGCAGGAAGTGGCTGTGCCACTATTCGTGATCGTTTCGCTGATCGTGCTGAAATACATTCCCTTCACCGCCGGCCTGCCGCTGGCCCGCGCAGCCGGCGTGGTAGCGTTCGGCTACGCCGCCTTTCTGGCCCTCCGCCTGGTGCAGAGCGAGGAAGCCGTGAGTGTGGATGGCTGGTCCGAGCTGCGGCCGTCGATGGTCGAATATTTCGCCTGCTATGGTGCGGCCGCGCTCGCCGTCGTTTTGATGAGCGCCATCATCGTCATCGGCGGCACCAAGCATGTGGAAGCGGCGCAGATGATCGCCACCTTCATCGCCTCGGTCATGTTGGGGGCAGGGGCCCTCGCGATCGGGCTGGGCGGCCTGTTCACGCGCGTGCGCTGGAACAACACCCTCCTCGAACACCGCAGTGCCCTGGGTCGTGAAACCAAGATCGCCTGGTCCGACGTCCGCGCCGTCCGTCCCAATTGGCGCGGTGTGACGATCGCCACCCACGACGCCCAGCGCGTTACCTTCTCGCAGTTCCATTCCGGCGCAGCCCAACTGGCCATCCATGCCACCAACCGCGCCCGCCGCAACGCAGAAACCTCGACCAAGGCCTTTGCCACGCTCTAGGCGGCGGTTGCAGTTAAGAAAAAAGGGTCCCGGGACGATATCCCGGGACCCTTTGCATTTTGGCGGTTTTGACGCTTGAGTCGATCATTCCGCCGGTGCGTGGCTCGGGAATGTGGCCGCCGAGGTCGGGCGCACGGCGGCATGTTCGGCCCGCCACACCCGGTGCACCAGATAGGCCTGAACCAGCAGCAGGCCAAGCTCGCAGACCCAGAGCACGGCCACCAAGCCTGGGACGCCGTGGAAAATGGCATTGAGCATGGCGATCGAGAATAACGTACGGACCGCTACGTCGGTCAGCCCGTTGGCCCAGCTGGGATTGATCAGGCGCAAGACCGCCCAGATCGAGATCAGCGAGCCCAGGAAATTGATGAACATCATCGCCAGCGGCGAAAGTTCGCCCACCTGGCCGCCAAGTCCAACGGCACCGTTAACCGTATCGAGGACCATGAGATAGACACTGGCGACACCGGGCAGGGCCAGCGGCAGGCAGGTGACAAGATCGTAAATGGCGCTGGTTTTGACCGCGCGCGCGAGCTGAACATTGAGATCGGACATCGACATTCCCCTCAAAGCAATGACGCAAGCAATCTACATCTTTACGATTGGTTTACCATAACGAGATCTTAAACGTCGTTAAGATCTCGGCTAGGGAACCAAGCCCGGCATTCATTGGGCTGATGGCCACCATCAACCCAATTCAATTGAGCCCGAGCCCGCGGTTCGTTACCTTGGGCCCATGAACCAGCCCGTCGTCATCCGCACTGCCCGTTCGGTCTGCCCGCACGATTGTCCCTCCGCCTGCGCGCTGGACGTCGACATCATCGACGGCAGTACCATCGGTCGCGTGCGCGGCGCCAAGGACGATCCCTATACCGCCAGCGTGATCTGCGAGAAGGTCGCCCGCTACGCCGAACGGGTGCATCACCCACACCGCCTTATGCATCCCTTGCGCCGCACCGGCCCCAAGGGCAGCGGCCAGTTCGAACGCATCAGCTGGGACGAGGCGCTCGACGAAATCGCTGCGCGGTTCAGCCAGGTTGAGGCCGAACACGGCGCCGAAGCCATCTGGCCCTACTACTATGCCGGCACCATGGGCCATGTGCATCGCGACGGCATCGACCGCCTGCGCGCCGCCAAGGGCTATTCGCGTCAATACGATACCATCTGCACGGGCACATCCTGGCCCGGTTACATCGCCGGCACCGGCATGCTGGGCGGGGTCAATCCCGAACAGATGGCCGAGAGCGATTGCGTGGTGATCTGGGGCACCAACGCTGTGCATACGCAGGTCAACGTCATGACCCACGCCATGCGCGCCAAGAAGGAGCGCGGCGCCAAGGTTGTCGTCATCGACATCTACGAGACCGCCACCATGGCCCAGGCCGATCTGGGCCTGGTGGTCCGCCCCGGGACCGATGGCGCGCTTGCCGTTGCCGTCATGCATGTACTGCTGCGGGACAACCTCGCCGACCGCGCCTATATGGCAAAATACACCGACTTCGGGCCCGACTTCGAAGCCCACCTCGCCGCGCGTACGCCGCAATGGGCCGCCGACATCACCGGCCTGACCGTCGAACAGATCACGGCATTCGCCCATCTGGTCGGCACCACGCCGCGATCCTATTTCCGCATGGGCTATGGCTTCACCCGCCAGCGCAACGGCGCCACCGCCATGCATGCCGCCATGTGTATTCCGGCCATGACCGGCGCCTGGCAGCACCGCGGCGGCGGCGCGCTCCATTCCAATTCGGGCACCTGGCAGCTCGACAAGTCCGCCATCACGGGCGCTGCGCTGCAAAAAGGCGAGCCGCGTTGGCTCGACATGTCCGAAATCGGCCCGATCCTGACTGGCGACGCCAGGGCGCTTAAGGGTGGCGGTCCGGTCAAGGCCATGATTGTGCAGAATACCAATCCGGCCTCGGTCGCCCCCGACCAGACGCTGACCCACCGGGGACTGGCGCGGGACGACCTGTTCCTGGTTGTGCACGAGCAGTTCATGACCGAGACGGCCGACTTCGCCGATATCGTCCTGCCGGCCACCATGTTTCTCGAGCACAATGACTATTATACCCGCGGCGGCCACGTCCGGGTGCTCTATGGTCCCGCCGTTATCGACCGTCCTGGAGAGACCCGCTCAAACCACGAGGTGATCAACGCCCTGGCCTTGCGCCTCGGGCTCGACGACAACACGTTCAAGACCATCGACCGTGATGTCGTTGCGGAGACCTTCCGTCGCTCCGGTTATCCACCCCTCGAAAACGTGGAGAAGACAGGCTTCGTCGATCGCGAACGCCCCGACGCCGTGGCCCGCTTTGCCGAGGGTTTTGCCTGGCCTGACAAGCGCTTTCGCTTCGCGCCCAATTGGCAGGATGTCGCCGACAAGAAGGGTTACATCTGGACTTGCGACCCTGCGGACATGCCGCGCTTCGCCGATCATTGGGCCATCACCGAAGCCACCGATGCCGAGCATCCCTTCCGCCTCGCCACCAGCCCGGCCCGAGCCTTCCTCAATTCGAGCTTCAACGAGACACCCGGCAGCCAGAAGCGCGAGGGCGTCCCTTCGGTCTTCATCCATCCTGACGACGCGGCCCGCCTGGGCATCCAGGACGGCCAGTTCGTGAGCGTCGGCAATCGACGGGGCAGCGTGGACCTCACGGCGCGCATCCGCTCCGGCCTGCCCACGGGGGTCCTCATCGCCGAGGGCCTGCACCAGAACAAGGCACACAGAGGCGGCAGGGGCATCAATACGCTCACCAACGCCACCCCGGCGCCTCCTTTCGGCGGCGCAGCTTTCCATGATGCCGCGGTGTGGATTCGGCGGGCCGACTAGCTAGGCCACGTAGGCGCCCCAGAAGAAATACCCCGTCATCACCACGCCATAGACAATGACGGCCGTCCTTATCCAGGGCGTGGGTATGCGGTGCGCATTGCGGGCGGCCAGGTAGCCGCCGACCACCACCCCCGCCAGTGCGATCGAGCCGTGATACCAGTCGATCGACCCGCTGAGCGCAAAGCGCGCCACGGCCACCAGCGCCACGATGCTCGACACATAGAGCTTGAGCCCGTTCATGGCGTGAATGTCGCTCATCCCCGCGGTGGCGAGAAAGGCCAGTAGGAGGATGCCCAACCCGGCATTGAAGAAGCCGCCATAGACGCAGACGCCAGCCAGAAACGCCATCAGCAGAACGGTGCCTGCCAGCTTCATGCCGCGTCCGCCGCCGCTGCGTGCCGCGACGAAGCTGTTGAGCTGGTTGCCGAAGATGAACAACAGCACGGCAAAAGCCATGAGCCATGGCACGACGAGGGAAAACAGCTCGTCGCTGACAACCAGCAGCAGTTCGGCGCCGACATAGCCAAAGACGGCCGCCATGATGCCGTAGAGCACCAGGCGATCCTTGTATTTTGCCATGGCGTGCCAATAGCCGAAGGCGCCGCTGGCGTAGCCCGGTAGGGCGGCATAGGTGTTGGATGCATTGGCGACGACGGGGGGCACGCCGACAAACAGCAGCGCCGGAAAGACGATGAACGACCCGCCACCTGCCAGCGAATTGACGGCGCCCCCAAGCAGGCCGGCAATCAACAGGAACAGCGTTTCCAACATCGTGAATTCCCCAACCGCAGTGTCGTCCCGGCGAAGCCGAAATCCATCAGGCCATAGCCCGCACCGGCCGCGTCGCCTAACGTTTTTCTCTCATCGGACCATCACGGCGATTGATCGCATGCCGGCCATGCCGTTGACAAAGCCGGGCGCGGCGCGCATATCGCCCGCCAGGTCGCTGGCACCTGCCGCTCGCCGGAAGCAATTCCGATGGTGAAGTCCAGTCTCCGAGCAAACGAACCACCGGTTCTTCCTTGCTAGGCGCATCATGGCAATGCGGGCTCCCATGGAACAGTCGCCTCATTGCAATGAGAGACCTATCATGTCGTTTTCGCTCGACACCCCATCCGCCCAGACCCTGAAATCCGAGGCCAAGGCGCTGCGACAGCAACGCGCTGCCCTCGGCGAGACACTGTCCCACGGCGCCGCCCTAGAACAGGTGGCACGCGCCCATGGCTACCGTGATTGGAACACCGCTAGGGCCGCCCTGCCGGAACGCGTGGCCGTGCCTTTCCAGGTGGGCCAGCGCGTCAAGGGCCTCTACCTCGATCAGCCCTTTACCGGCATGCTCATCGGCGTTCAGCTTCTGAGCGATATGGCGCACTATACGGTCACCGTCGTGTTCCATACGCCGGTCAATGTCACGCCCAACCTGATGTTCGCTGCCTACCGGCACCGCGTCGTCTCGACTGTGGACATCCACGGCTTCTCCTCCGCCCTGCGCGGCAACGGCAATCCGCAGATGGTCCTGCAGCGGGCATAAGTGTGGCGCGGCTTGGCCAGGGAGGGCAGGGCACCAATTAGTTGCCTTGCCCTCCATCGTAAAGCGCCGATATAAGTCGTGTCCCACCCACCCACACGGAACCGGCAAATGACCACCCAGACCAAGCCGATCGATGCTTATTCGCTGCCCACACCCAACGGGCAGAAGATCCACATCATTCTCGAAGAGCTCGGCGTGCCGTGGAACTATCACCGCATCGATATCGGCAAGGGCGATCAGTTCAAACCCGAATTCCTGGCCATTTCGCCCAACAACAAGATCCCGGCCATCGTCGATCCCGAGGGCCCTGGCGGACAGCCCATCTCGATCTTCGAATCCGGTGCCATCCTCAAATATCTCGGCCTCAAGTTCGGCCAGTTCTATCCTACCGACCCGCGGCAGCAGGTGGCGGTCGACGAATGGCTGTTCTGGCAGGTCGGCGGCTTCGGCCCAATGCTGGGCCAGAACAATCACTTCAGCGTCTATGCGCCCGAGAAGATCCCCTACGCCATCAAGCGCTACAGCGACGAAACCCATCGCCTGTTCCGCGTGCTGAACACCCGCCTCGAAGGTCGTGACTACATTGCCGGCGATTATTCCATCGCCGATATCGCGGCGATCGGTTGGGCACAGTCCTGGGAGCGCTACGGCATATCCAAGCAGGAATTTCCCAATTTCGGCGCCTGGATCGAGCGTCTCAATGCCCGTCCGGCCGTCGAGCGCGGTCTTAACTGGGGCAAGGACGTGCAGTCCAAGCCGCTCAACGAAGACAAGGAAGCCCAGAAGGTGCTGTTCAACCAGCGCTGACTATTGGCCCTGGACGGGTTCGGGAATGACCCGGACCCAGTCCTGACCCTGGCAGATCAGGTTATAGAGCACGCATCCGTTGAGCCGCATCTGATCAGGCCCGATCATCTCCACATAGCCCGAGTAGATATTGCCATCCTGCGGGTTGTAGATCTGCCCGTCATAGATGTTGGGTTTGGTACTGGGCAGCAGCGTCAGGATCTGCAAGCCCAGCATCGGCCGGCTCCGCAGGGCAGGGTCAGGGTTGCGAACGTCAGTGAAGCTCTCCACCGCCATGGCCTGCGCGGCGGCATATTCCTCTTCCGTCAGGCCCTCGCGGGGCACAACGATCTTGCTCAGTGTGCCGCAGAACCCTTCCGGACACAGCGCGATCGTCACTTCCGACAATTCCTGCGTCTGCCAGATCCCTTCGATGAGATCAGGGATGCGGTTGGGATCAATCGCCGCCTCCTGCGCTGTCGCCGGAGCGGCCAACAGCAGCAATGCAGCGACTTTACCAAGCTTCCAGCGCCCGTTGGCCATGCGTCTCACCTGCTTGAGGGACCGATCATGATTCGATCTGTCCGATGATCTAGCCGTCAAATCCTGCTGTCATAAAGCAAATATCGCAACAATCAGGCCGCGCCGTGGCCCCGTCCAAAAACCGCTTGCCATCCCAACCCCCGCCCGCTATCCACCCCCTGCCGGAGAGGTGGCCGAGTGGTCGAAGGCACGCCCCTGCTAAGGGCGCAGATGGTGATGAACTGTCTCGAGGGTTCGAATCCCTTCCTCTCCGCCATTTCTGACCCGCTGCTGCATGGCCCCGATGCCCGATCCCAGCGATAGAGCCAAGCCGATCATCGTCTTCGATGCGATGTGCGTCCTCTGCTCGGCCAATGCACAATTCGTCCTCAAGCATGACCGGCGTGATCACTTCTTGCTGGCATCCATGCAGGGTGAGGTGGGCAGCGCGATCTACCGAAAATTCGGCATCGACCCGATCGCCCCCGACACCATAGTGGTAGTAACCGGGGACCACGCGCTGCGCGACAGCGATGCCGTTCTTTCCATATACGAAGGCCTGGTTGGCCTTGGCGGGCACTGTCGGCGCTGAGGATCATTCCGCGGGGCTTGCGCGACCCCGCCTATCGGCTGATCGCCCGAAACCGCTACCGGATCTTCGGCAAGCGCGAGACCTGCTGGTTGCCAACCCCGGAACAGGCTGCGCGGGTGTTGTGAGGCCTTCGCGTCACTTTGCCCACTTCAGCCTGAACGACCGAGGCGGCTAACCTGTCGATTGGGGGCTGGCCGGCCGCCGCGCCATCCGCATCGTTTGGGAGATCGCCTGCATGAGCCGACCCCACGTTCTCATCGTCGGCGCCTCCGGCGTCTTTGGCTCGCGCCTGGCACGCCTGCTCGCCGGCCGAAAAGCCTTTCGGGTGACGCTTGCAGGCCGCGCGCCACACAAGGCTGCCTCTCTACAGTCTGAACTGCGCAGCATCGACCCCGATGGTGACTACCATACGGCTATGCTCGATCGCGACGGTGTGACGGCTCAGGAGCTCCGGGCACTGGATTGCCAGGTGGTCGTCGATTGCTCAGGCCCGTTCCAACTGATGGGGGCAAATCTCATCGAGGCCGCGATCGGAGCGCCCTGTCACTACGTCGACCTGGCTGACTCGCGGTCCTTCGTGGCCGGCATCGGGCGCTTCGATGCGGCATCCCGCAAGGCCGGCGTTTCCGTAATCGCCGGAGCCAGTTCGTCGCCCTGCCTCAGCAATGCGGTCCTCGACCACCTGGTTGGCGATTGGATGAGCATCGATACGATCGACTGCGTCATCGTCCCCGGCAACCAGACACCGAAAGGCAAGTCGGTGATATCCGGCATCCTGAGCTGGGTTGGCCAGCCCGTCAGGCTGTTTTGCGAGGGGGAGTGGCAGGCACGGGCAGGATGGAGCGGCGCGCGGACGATTGCGATCGACGGTGTGTCGCCGCGCCGGGCAATGCTCGCCGAAGTCCCTGATCTGGACATAATCCCGGCCCGTTTCTCGCCGCGGGTCAGGGCAGGATTTGACGCCGGCATGGAACTGCCGGTGCTCAACGCGTTGATCGGCCTGGCCGGACTCGCCGTGCGGCTGGGCCTGGTAAAATCCGCGCGTGCGTTCTTGGCCCTGGGCAACCTGATTGCCAATGCGCTCGACCGATTTGGCAGCCAGCAGGGCGGCATGCTGGTGGAAGTGGTCGGTCTGGACCGGTCCGGTAAACCGGCTTGCGCCACCTGGCAACTGAAGGCCAGCGATGGACATGGGCCCTATGTGCCCATCGGACCCGCCGCGGCGCTGATCGAACACCTCGTGCTGTCCAAGCAAGTTGCCAGCGGCGCCGGCAGCGCGGCCGGGCGCGTCGCGCTCGAAGCGATCCTGCCCTGGTATGCCAGCCTGAGCATCCAGACCCGGCAGGACGTGGCAAGCGCTGGCCCCGCACTCTTTGCTGGGCTATTGGGCGACACTTTCGGAGACATGCCTGAGGTGACGCAGCGGCTACATCGCGGCTGGCCGGCTGTTATTGGTAAGGGCAGTGCAACGGTCGAGCCGGCGACCACGCTGCCAGCGCGTGTGCTCGCCAGGATTTTCGGGTTGCCGGCGACAACCGGTGATCTGCCGCTGGAGGTCGTCATCGAAAGCCGCGACGGCTTGGAACACTGGACGCGGCGCTTTGGTGCTCACCGGATGCGCTCGGTCATGCGTGCGCAAGGCGACTTGCTGGTGGAACGGTTCGGCCCGGTCTCGATCGCCATGCGGCTCGTCGGGACAGCTGATGGCCTCGACATGCGCCCTGTCGAGGGTTGGCTCGTCGGGATACCCCTGCCGCGTTTCCTTCTTCCATCCGTCGTGGCCCGGGAAACTGTAGCCAACGGTCGCCACGTGTTCGAGGTCGACATCGGCCTGCCACTCATCGGAAGGCTCGTCGCCTATCGCGGCACCCTCGACGTCTGAGCGCCGACCGCTAGGCTGTCCTCGCCAGAGCGCGACCTCGCCCGGATCCTGGCATAATAATCACGGCAGCCGCTGGGCCACGTCGTGCCTAGTAGCGAAACTGCTCGCTCAAAACCCGCTCTTCGAGGCTCGTGCCCGGATCAAACAACAGCGTGACGCCCCGGCTGCGATCTTCGCGCACCGTCACCTCGAGCACATTCTGGAATTCGACATTGTCGGCCACGGCGCTGACCGGGCGCTTGGCAGCCTCGCGGGTGATGAATTTCACCACCGCGCGGTTGGAGAGAATGGCCCCACGCCAGCGGCGGGGGCGGAAGGGGGAGATGGGTGTCAGTGCCAGCAACGGCGCTTCGATCGGAAGGATCGGGCCGTGTGCCGATAGATTGTAGGCAGTCGACCCGGCTGGCGTCGACAGCAGGGCGCCGTCGCAGATCAACTCCTCCAGTCGCGTCTCGCCATCCACGATGATCTGGATCTTGGCGGCCTGGTAGGTCGATCGGAACAACGAAACTTCGTTGAGCGCCAACGCCGTTTCGGCCTTGCCGGATGTGTCCAGCACTTCCATCGAAAGGGGATAGATGCGCGTGCGCTGCACCGATTGCAGGCGGCGCTCCAGGTCGTCCTCGGAGAAGGCATTCATCATGAATCCGACCGACCCGAAATTCATACCGTAGACCGGTGTGTCGAGCGGCATGACCCGGTGCAGCGTCTGCAGCATCAGCCCGTCGCCGCCCAGGGCGACGACCACGTCGCAGCTTTCGAGCGGGTGGAATCCGTAACGCGACGACAGGCGGCGAGCGGCGGCGTCGGCTTCGACCGTACCATTGGTGACGAAGGCAATGCGGGAATTGGCTGAACTGCCCAAGGTCGTCTCCAAACTCGATCGCGCTTGCCTAGCACGGGGAACCCGAAGGAGCCAGCGCATGTCCGCAAGGGCGGCGATCGGTACAATTAGCGTGGAATTTGAGCCGAATTGGCTCGCCCGTTTCAACGGTCCAGCCGGCGACGACCCCTATTGAGCGGGGCACAGCCGGGACCGGAATTCTGGCAATTGAATAAAATTGTACCGAATTTTCGAATTCGGCAGCAATCGGCTGCGTGCATTTTGGTGCCATCAACTCATCGGGGATGGCTTAAATGAATACCAAGTTTGCAGCAGTCGTGACTGGCCTGACAATGGCCGCCACTTTGTTCTCAGCCGGCGGCGCTGCCGCCTACACCAACCCGGCAGCGGTCTCCAGCCATGGCCTGGTGACCCAGTATGCCGCAATCACACCGCTGTCGCTGCAGTTCTTCTGCGCGCAGAACAAGAGTGAATGCGCCAGCAGTGGTCGCGGGCAGGTCACCATGTCGCCCAACCTGATGGCCGTGCTCAAGCAGGTCAACAGCCACGTCAATCGCTCGATCCGCCCGGAGCGCGATACGGCTGACGTGTGGGAGCTCAACCCGACCAGCGGCGATTGCGAGGATTATGTGCTGTCCAAGCGCAGCGCCCTCATCCGCCAGGGTGTCTCGTCAGGTGCCTTGCGCATTGCCTACACCCATACGCGCCGCGGCGAACCGCACGCTGTGCTGGTTGTCCGCACCAGCGAGGGCGATTACGTCCTGGACAACCTGACCAACAGCGTGAAGACGCTCCGCGCTTCGGGATACAATATTCGCTCGATGTCCTCGCCGAACCCGACCCGTTGGGTTGCCGGCTAAGCAGGGCGCAACAAGTATCGAAGGGGCTCCGCGCAAGTGTCGCGGAGCCCCTTTGGCTATGCATCAATGCACTCTTGCCATGCTTGCAACGCATGGAACAAACGAACAGCGAGCCAATTCGAGTCAAATTCATCTTATTTTGCATATGCTTAGCCATCGCGGACCTCTGGAAATTTACCAATTCAACGCTTGGCGCTTGTCCGGCTGGTAAACGACATCTAAACAAAACATTGACCGTTCGGCTCAATACATCTACGAAACGAGCCGCGGCGTAATTTGTGAGGAATTTTAGATGCGTAAGCTGATCACGACTTTGGCGATGACTGGCGTGCTCGGCCTGGGGGCGACGTCCGTCACCTCTGCTGCTCCGGTCCCGGGTTATGAGGGGTTGTACAACGCCGTTGCAGTGGCTTGCAGCCTCCCGTCCGAAGATACGGCGGCCGATCTCGCCGCCTGCGAAGCCGCCATCAATGCCTATGCCGCCGCGCTGGTGGCCAATGTCGACATTTCCGTCGCGAACAAGTCCTTCCAGGAACTGCGCGCCGAGGTGTTTACGGCCAACGAGCCCGACGAGGAATTCCAGGCCGACGTCGACGCCCTGTTCGAGCTGCTGCTGCCTGAATCCGGCGCCCTGGCCCCGGCTGCCAGCCCGACCATTCCTGGCTAATAGGCCCTGTTGGGTTCTGACATTTTGCCCGACCTCTTCGGAGGTCGGGCTTTTGTCTTTGCTGCTCCCATAAAAATACTAGCTTCCGATATTGAATGACTGGCCTAGGCAAGTAATTGCCCGCGTAGGGTCTGCCTTTGCGGCTTTGGCCTGATTGTCGATTTTGTGGACTGACCTAACGCCGCTCGACAACGACAAGCCTTTGAAAAAAATGGCGAATTAACGGCACTTGAAGGTTGCGCACGACGCAGGCAAGCCATGCAAAATCGCCGCGCTACTGCACGCCGTGCGACCTGAAAATGCTCGCGGACGGTCAAAAAGCCCCACGGAGGCCGTATTTCCGCCCCCTCGGCATAGCAAAAGCGCCGGGTCGGCCGGCTCTGCATTAACTGCAATGCTAGGTCCCAAGTTTTTGGGTGTTGGAATTAGTTTATTATTTGATAACCTTGTTTCTGCGGCAAGTGAGGCCCTTCGGGGTCAGTGTCAGGCGAGTTTCCAATGAACGATCTCAACACGCTTAAGGACGTACGTTTTGCAGCGGCAGATATCGACTTGGCTGGCGCGCTCGGTGGCGACCTCGAGTCTCGCATCCGCTCGCGCGCCGAACGTGTCAGCTGGCAGAATGGCCTTGGCATGCGCCTGCCGCGCCGCGGCGAGCCGCTGTTCGTCCCATCGGCGCGCCGCACGCGCCACCTGATTGCCAAGCGCGCTTTCGATATCCTGGCCTCTGCCGGGGCTCTCCTGGCGCTGCTTCCGTTCTTCATCATTCTTGCCGTGCTGATCAAGACCACAAGCAAGGGCCCGGTGCTGTTCCGCCAGGAGCGGGAAGGGCGCTGGGGCAAGCCGTTCATGGCCTACAAGTTCCGCTCGATGAAGGTCGAGGAGTGCGATCTGTCGGGTGTTGCCCAGACGGTCAAGGACGATCCCCGCGTGACTGCGATCGGCCGGTTGATCCGCCGCACGAGCATCGACGAATTGCCCCAGCTGCTCAATGTGCTGATGGGCGACATGTCCCTGGTTGGCCCGCGCCCGCATGTGTCCGGCATGCTTGCCGGCGGCATGGGCTACAAGGAACTCGTCCCCTATTACGACCAGCGGCTCGAAATGCTGCCGGGCCTGACCGGCTGGGCCCAGGTCAATGGCCTGCGCGGTCCGACTGAACGTGCGGACCGGGCCCGGGCGCGCATCGACCACGATCTCGCTTACATTCAGAATTTCTCGTTCTGGCTGGACCTCTACATCATTGGTCAGACCATCCGGCACGAATTCGTCGGTGGCTCGGGCCACTGACCGCCCGGCCCGGCACGAGGGCGGCATAGTCATCGATTGGCAATAGTTGCGTGAGACAAGCTTTGCCTCTCGCTGATGTTGGACGCCGTAATGAAACTGAAGCAACTTGACGTCGCGGACGTTGTCGAAATCACGCCCGCCCGTCATGGCGATGATCGAGGATACTTCTCCGAGACCTTCAGGGACGATTGGTTCCGCGCCAATGTAGCCGACATGACTTTCGTGCAGGAAAACCAGTCGCTCAGCCGCGCGGTTGGCGTGGTTCGGGGGCTGCACTTCCAGAGCCAGCCGGCAGCTCAAGGCAAGCTGGTACGATGTGTGGCGGGAGCGATCTTCGACGTGGCGGTGGATATCCGCCGCGGCTCACCGACCTTCGGCAAATGGGTGGCAGCCACGCTGACAGCCGATGAAGGCAACCAGCTGTGGGTTCCCGTCGGTTTTCTCCATGGCTTTTGTACTCTGGCGCCTGACACGATCGTCTCTTACAAGGTGACCAGCTACTACGATCGTTCCAGCGACAAGGGAGTGGCCTGGAACGACCCTGATATCGGCGTCGCCTGGCCCGAGCTGGCGGACCCGGAGACTCTTTCGCCCAAGGACCGTCAGCAGCCCTCGCTTCGTGAACTGCCGGCCTATTTCGATTTCGCTGCGGCGGAGAACTGAGAATGCGCGTCATCGTAACCGGCGGCGCCGGCTTCATCGGATCGGCTCTGGTCCGCCACCTGGTGCTTGAGAAGGGCTATGATGTCCTTACCATCGACAAGCTGACCTATGCCGGAAACCTGGCATCGCTCACCACGGTCGAAGGCAAGACGAACCACCGTTTCCTCAAGGCGGACATTTGTGATCGCCAGGCGATGAACGGGGCCTTTTCGAGCTTCCGCCCGGATCGCGTCATGCATCTGGCCGCCGAAAGCCATGTCGACCGCTCGATCACCGGCGCCGAAGATTTCATCCAGACCAATGTGATGGGGACGTTCACCCTGCTCGAGGCAGCACGCGCCCATTATGGCACCCTCGACGAAGCGTCCCGGCAGCGGTTCCGCTTTCTGCATGTGTCCACCGACGAGGTCTATGGCTCGCTTGGCGACGAGGGGCTGTTCACCGAACAGACGCCCTATGACCCGAGCTCGCCCTATTCGGCCTCCAAGGCCGCGTCGGATCATCTGGCCAAGGCCTGGGCGCGCACCTATGGGCTGCCGGTCGTGGTGTCGAACTGCTCCAATAATTACGGGCCCTATCACTTCCCCGAAAAACTCATTCCACTGACCATTCTCAACGCCCTTGAAGGCAAGAGCCTGCCGGTGTACGGCAAAGGGGAGAATGTGCGGGACTGGCTCTATGTCGAAGATCATGCCCGCGCCCTGGACCTCATCATCGAGCGCGGCCGGATCGGCGAGACCTACAATGTGGGCGGCCGCAACGAGCGGAAGAACATCGATGTAGTACGTCGTATCTGCGCTTTGCTCGACCACCGTCGTCCGGAAGCGGCGCCGCGCGAGGGACTGATCCGCTTTGTGACCGATCGTCCGGGCCATGATGCCCGTTATGCGATTGATGCGACCAAGCTGGAAACCGAACTGGGCTGGAAGGCGCGCGAGACCTTCGAAACCGGTATCGAGCGCACAGTGGACTGGTACCTCGATAACCAGTGGTGGTGGTCGCCCCTGCGGCAGAGCTATGCCGGCGAGCGGCTGGGCATGCTCCCCACGGCGACAAAGGCAGCCGAATAATGCGGCTGGCGGTCACGGGCAAGACTGGGCAGGTGGTCACGGCGCTGCTCGAGCGCGGTGAAGCCATGGGCGCTGAGATCGTTGCCCTGGGCCGGCCTGAGATTGATCTCAGCCTTGACCGGTCGGTGCTGGACACCCTGGCGGCCGCTTCACCCGATGTCATCGTTTCGGCGGCGGCCTACACGGCCGTCGATAAGGCTGAAACCGAAGCCGACCGCGCCGAGGCGGTCAATGCGCGCGGCCCCGGACTCGTTGCTGAGGCGGCGGCGGCGTTGAACGTGCCGGTCATCCACCTGTCGACCGACTATGTCTTTGACGGGAGCAAACCGTCACCCTATGTCGAGACCGATGCCACCCGCCCGCTGGGCGTCTATGGCCGCACCAAGCTGGCCGGCGAAACTGCAGTCGCTGCCGCCACGCCCAACCATGTAATCCTGCGCACCGCCTGGGTCTATTCCCCCTTCGGCCAGAATTTTCTCAAGACCATGCTGCGGCTTGCTGCGGACCGGCCCGAATTGCGCGTGGTCGACGACCAGCGCGGCAACCCCACCTCTGCGCTCGATATTGCCGATGCCGTGCTGGTCATCGCCCGCAACCTGTTCGATCGCCCTGACGATGCCGCATTGCGCGGCGTGTTCCACCTGGCGGGCACCGGTGAAGCAAGCTGGGCCGATTTTGCCACCGAAATTTTCGCTGCGTCGGCAGCGCTGGGCGGCCCCTCCGCCGGCGTGTCCCGCATCACGACTGCGGACTATGCCACCCCGGCACGGCGCCCGGCCAATTCGCGCCTGTCGACCGCCCGGCTGCAGCAGGTTCACGGCGTGACCATGCCGCACTGGACCACGTCGACCCGCTCGGTTGTGGAACGCCTTGTGGCCGCCACAGCATGAGCGCTCAGTCCAACAGTATCGCGTAGGAGACGAGACGGATGAAAGGCATAATCCTGGCGGGTGGCAGCGGCACACGGCTGCATCCCATCACCTCGGCAGTCTCCAAGCAGCTGATGCCTGTCTATGACAAGCCGATGATCTATTATCCGCTGACAACGCTCATGTTGGCCGGCATCACCGAAATACTGATCATTACCACGCCGCACGACAACGAGAATTTCAAGCGTCTGCTTGGCGATGGCTCGCGTTGGGGGATTTCCATTGACTATGCGGTGCAGGATGCCCCGAACGGCCTGGCCGAGGCTTTCATCATCGGCGCCGATTTCGTCGCCGGTGGTCCATCCGCACTGGTGCTGGGCGACAACATCTTTTATGGCCACGGCCTGCCGCAATTGATGCGGGGCGGGGCGGGGCGCGCTACCGGGGCTTCTGTCTTTGCCTATCATGTCACCGATCCGCAGCGTTACGGCGTGGTCGAGTTCGACAGCCAGATGCGAGCCATCAGCATCGAGGAAAAGCCGGCGGCGCCCCGATCGAACTGGGCTGTGACAGGCCTCTACTTCTATGATCAGCAGGTCGTCGACATCGCCGCTAACCTCAAGCCGTCACCCCGCGGCGAGCTCGAGATTACCGATGTCAACCGCACCTATCTCGAACGCGGCCAGCTCTCGGTCGAACTGATGGGCCGCGGTTACGCCTGGCTCGATACCGGCACCCCAGATAGCCTGCTCGAAGCCGCCCAATTCGTCGCCACCTTGGAAAAACGCCAGGGCTTCAAGATCGCCAGCCCCGAAGAGGTGGCGTACCGCATGGGCTATATCGGCGAACGCCAACTCGAAAAACTCGCCGAAGAGCTCAAGAAGAGCACATACGGCCAGTATCTATTTGGTGTGCTCAAGTGAGTTTGGAACGCGTCGGCCCGCCCTATCGTCGCTTCATGGGGGTCGACTTCGTCGACTTGGAGCGCGCTGGCATCCGCGATCTTGTTCTGCGTGCCTCCGGGCAGGGCTACGGCTATCTGGTGACACCCAATGTCGATGACCTCGTCAAGACGTTGGGCGGGCGCCTTGCGCCACACCAATCGGCGGCATTTCTCGCCGCCGACTACAAGATCTGCGACAGCAAGGTGTTGGCATTGCTGTCGCGACTGGTTGGATCGCCGCTCGCGCAATATCCTGGTTCCGATCTGGTGCGGGATCTGCTTGGTGATCCGGCCTTCGAGGACGTGACCATCGGCGTAATCGGGCCGTCGGCCGCCGAATTTTCCGGGCTCGCACGGCTCTATCCCGCCCGCAGGTTGGTTTTCGTGGAAGCGCCGATGCCGCTTACACCGGGAACCGACGATTGGAACCGTTGCATCCACGATCTGCTGGAGGCCGACTGGGGCATCGCCCTGATCTGTTTGCCTCTGCCGCGGCAGCAGCTTATCGCTGCGGAACTGCGATCCAGAGGGCGCGCTCACGGCATAGCAATGTGCGTCGGTGCCAGTGTGGATTTCCTTTCCGGCAAACAGCACCGCGCGCCTGAATGGATGCAGGCTGTGAGCCTCGAGTGGCTTTATCGCCTGCTGACAAATCCCCGGCGCCTGTGGCGGCGATACCTGGTCGAAGGGCCTGCAATATTTCCGCTATTCTTTGCGCGGGAAATCTTGCCGCGTCTCAGAAAGCAGTAGAGCTGGCGCGTCCACCTAAAGGAAATTGCGCGATTAACACTAACGGCAAGTTCCGGTGTCACGCTCACATGATTGACATGCAAAGAAGGCAATTGAAGTTGGGCGGGCGATACAGTCTTGTGGCCGCGAACCATCTTGTTCCCTGTAGTCACCCGGGGCTCCATGCGTAGGGCGTTTGAATGATCGAGTTCGTTTCCAGAAAGATCCGCGCCAGGGCGCCATTGCGGCTTGGTTTTGCCGGTGGCGGCACTGATCTGTCGCCCTATTGCGACACATTCGGCGGGGCGGTGCTTAACGTTACGATTGACCGGTTTGCCTTTGCGTCGATCCTTCCTTCGGAGTCTGGCAAGATCGTCTTTGCCGGGGACGACATGGGCATCGCGGAAAGCTTTGATCTCGACGATAGTCTCGAAACCAGCGAACTGGCTTTGCACAAGGGCGTCTACCTGCGCATGATCCGCGACTATAACGGCGGCAAGCGCGTGCCGATGGTCGTCAAGACCACGGTCGACGCGCCGCCCGGCTCGGGCCTCGGCTCCTCCTCGGCCCTGGTGGTCGCCCTGGTCGAGGCCTTCCGTATCGTCCTTGGTGCTCCTCTTGGCCCCTATGATGTGGCGCGCCTGGCCTTCGAAATCGAGCGCGTCGACCTGGGCATGGCCGGTGGCCGCCAGGATCAGTACGCGGCAGCCTTTGGCGGCATCAATTTCATCGAGTTTCTGGCCCAGGACCGGGTTATCGTGAACCCCATGCGGGTGAGCGACGCCGTCAAGAACGAGCTCGAATCCTCGCTCGTGGTCTGCTTCTCCGGCCGCTCGCGCAAGTCGGCGGACATTATCTCGCTGCAGACGGCGGGTCTCAACGCCAAGACCGAAAAGACCATGGATGCCATGCATCAGCTCAAGGCCGATGCGGTGGAGATGAAGAGCGCCTTGCTGCGCGGCGACGTCGAGGAAATGGCCGATGTGCTGAACCGCTCCTGGATCGCCAAAAAGTCCACGGCCCAGGGCATTTCCAACGACCGCATCGACGACCTGTTCGATCTGGCCATGCGCGGCGGCGCGCTTGGCGGCAAGGTTTCCGGCGCAGGCGGCGGCGGTTTCCTGTTCTTCCTGGTCCACCCCGAACACCGCTACTCGCTCGTCTCCTCGCTCAATGCAGAGGGTGCCGTGGCAAGCCCGGTCAAGTTCACCGAACGCGGCTGCGAGACGTGGGCATTTTGACCAATCGTATCGAACAATGCGTGATCCTGTGCGGCGGACTGGGCAGCCGCCTGGGCGAGCTCACACGCACCACGCCCAAGCCCCTGCTGCCCATCGGCGAGCGGCCGTTCCTCGATATCCTCCTGGCCGAAATGGGCCGCCAGGGCTTCCGCAAGATACTGCTTCTGGCCGCTTTCGAGTCTGAGCAGATCCGCGAATTCGCGCGCACGAGCCCGGCTGCTGCCCAGTTTGGTCTCACCGTGTCGGTAACAGTCGAGCCCGATCGGGCCGGCACAGGGGGCGCCCTGTGGCACGCCCGCGATCTGCTGGACGACGAGTTCCTGCTGTTCAATGGCGACAGCTGGTTCGATGTGCTGCTGGCCGATGTCGCCGGCCTGCTGCAGGCCGACGTCAACGCCATCGGCGCGCTGACCCTGCGCGCGGTGCCGGACGCATCCCGCTTCGGTACCGTGGAGCTGGACGGCAACACCGTGACCCGCTTCGCCACGCGTCCGGACCGCGCCGGACCGGGAATGGTCAATGGCGGCGTCTATGCGTTCCGCAAAAGCCTCATCGAGCGCCTGCAGCCATCCTGCTCGCTCGAAAACGACGTGCTGCCGCAACTGGCCAGCGAAGGTCGCCTCCACGGCCGCGAGGCATCCGGCTTTTTCCTGGATATCGGCGTGCCCGAGAGCTATGCCGAGGCGCAGACTGTCATCCCCAAGCAGCTCCGCCGGCCGGCTCTGTTCCTGGACCGTGATGGCGTGCTCAACCACGATACCGGCCATGTCGGGACGCCCGAGCGCTTCGAATGGATCGAGGGCGCGCGGGAGACCGTGCGCCGCGCCAACCAGGCGGGTTATTACGTGTTCCTGGTGACCAATCAGGCCGGCATTGCCCGCGGCTACTATTCCGAGGACGACTATCACCACCTCTATCGCCATATCGGGGCGCAGCTGCTCGAAGCGGGCGCGCATCTCGACGACATGCGCTATTCGCCCTATCACCCTGACGCGGCCGTTGAGCAGTATCGGCTTGCCAGCGACTGGCGCAAGCCGGGCTCGGGCATGCTGCTCGATCTGCTCCAGCGCTGGCCGGTCGACACCGATCATAGTTTCATGATCGGCGACAACGACACCGACATCGCCGCCGCGACTGGGGCCCAGATCAAGGGCTATCTGTTCCCAGGCGGCAACCTGCTCGATTTCGTGCTCAATCAAACCCCGTTGGGGAAATCGCTTGCGGAGGCACGTCAATGACGGCGCTTGATCGTGCACTGGCCGAGCGGGCCATTTTTACCCAGTGGATGTTCGAGCAGGCGCTGCCCCTATGGGCGGCCGCGGGCACCGACTGGGAGCAGGGCGGTTTCCGCGAAACCATCGACCAGCATGGCGTCTCGCCCGAGGTGCCGCGTCGCACCCGCGTCGTCGGTCGCCAGATCTATTCCTATGCCGTGGCGCAAAAGCTGGGCTGGGCAGGTGATGCGCAGCGCGTCATGGCCCATGGCGTGCGCTATCTGCTCGACCACTGCATCAAGCCCGATGGCAGCGTGGTATCCGAAACCCGTCCCGATGGCACCATCGTCAATGGCAGCTTCGACCTCTACGACCACGCCTTTGCGCTGTTCGGCATGGCCGCGGCTGCATCCACTGGCTACGAGCGCGAGACGCTGACCCAGGCGGCCCGCCGCATGCGCGATGCGATGAAAGCCGGCTGGGGCCATCCCTCTGGCGGCTTCGAGGAATCGGTGCCGCGCACCCTACCGCTCAAGGCCAACCCGCATATGCACGTCTTCGAGGCCTCATTGGCCTGGCTCGAGGCCGAGCCCCAAGCGGGCGATGATGGCTGGGACAAGCTGGCCGACGAGATCGGCGACTTGTGCCTCACCAGCTTCATCGATCCCAAGACCGGCGCTCTGCGTGAGTTCTTCAATGGCGATTGGCACCCGGTCCCCGGTAATGACGGCCGCATCGTCGAACCCGGCCACCAGTTCGAATGGGCCTGGCTGATGATCCGCTGGGGCCTGCTCCGCGGACGCCAGGATGCGCTGGCCGCCGCGGGCCGATTGATCGCGGTGGGCGAGGATAGCGGCACCGACCCGGTGCGGGGCCTCGCCATCTCCGAAATCTGGGACGATCTGACCGTCAAGGACGACACCGCCCGCCTCTGGCAGCAGACCGAGCGCATCAAGGCCTGGCTTGCTGCCGCGTCGACAGCCACGTCTCCCGAAGCGCGCGAAACGGCCCTTGACCGCGTCGCCGTGGCGACCTCGGGCCTGCGCAAATACTGGAATTTTCCGATTGCCGGCGGCGCCTGGGAAAACATCCGCGCCGACGGCACGTTCAAGGACGAAGCCGCGCGCGCCTCCAGCCTCTACCACATGATCTGCGCCCTCGCCGAAATGCACCGGCTGCTGTGATGAAGGCTAGCGCAGCAATCGCAGATATAGCCGACGACGCGCGCGCCGCTCCCTATGTGCTGGGCGGCGCCTGGGTGGCCGCGTTCTCGCTGTTGGTCTATCTAGCGGTGCTCTGGCCCCGTCTGTTGGGATTCTCCTTGGGCTTTACCAATCAAACCCCAATTAGCGCATTGACGGTAGCGATGTTCTTGGGCGCGGTTATTCTGTTCGCAAGCCGACCCGCCGTCATGCGCCACTACTCGTCGGCCGGTCAATTGAACGTCGCATTTGGCCTGTTCTTGGCGCTTTTGTTGTCCAAGTACGTTTCCGCCTATGCCGGACAGGACCCTCCGGGGTCAGTCAATGCGTTGAATAACACACTTGCCTATTTCATGTCCTTCTTCGTTATCGGCCTGGCGATGTTCGTCGATCCGCGCAACGAGGAAAACTTCCCTCGAATTCTCTTGGTCGCCGGTTTAGTTGCAGCATGTCTGGGCATCTACGAAATGATCAGACAGAACTCGCTTACTGTCGAATTCGGGTGGATTTTCAACTTTGGTGGGCCTCAGAACCTGGCAGGCGAGAACCTCAAGGCAAACATGTATCGTGGTGGCCTGTTGCGCGCCAAGTCAACGTTCACCCATCCCATTGTCTTCGGCCAGTTTATCGCGGCATGCCTGCCACTTGTCTTCTTGGTTACCCCGGAGCGGCGCGGTAAACTTTGGCGGTGGGGACTCTCATTCATCGCTTTTGGTTTAGCCATTTTGTCCAGCAATACGCGCTCGCCTCTAGCAGGCGCGGCCGTGGCACTCGCTGTCTATTGGGGGTTGGGTGTCATCTCGTCCGGCCGGTCCCGGCGGGCGGTATTTGTCGCGGTCGCAGGTGCGGCGATTGCGTTGATCGCATTCCTTATCTTCGGTGAAGATCTTCTGGGCCTTCTGGGAGGAAGAACTGCCGAAGAAGCATCCAGTTCTCAAGTCCGCAGCATGATGTTCGAGCGCGCGCTGTTCGCCTTGGATTCCAGCCCATTGCTCGGATATGGCGAAGGACGCGCAGTCTATGTCGCCGGGGTGTTCTCCCAGTTGGGGACGCTTACGATTGACAGCCTTTATCTCAGCTACCTCATCGACAACGGCTACTTCGGGCTAGGGATGTTCGTGCTATTCTTCACTTACATTTTCCTCGTCGGAATCTGGGCATCACGCCGTATCCAGGACCATGCAAGGAAGCGCAGGCTCAACGCCGTCATTGCCTTCACTTTCGCCATTCTCTTTGGCCAGTCAGTGCTCTCGATCCAGGACAACCTCGTCTTTGCGTATCTTGGCGCGGCTTACATCATTGCTGTCGCGGCCTCGGCCCGCAGCCGCCAAGCCTTCGAAACCGGTCTTGTCCCTTCAACCGCAACTCAGGCAACGTTATGAAGGCTTGCTACTACACCACCGCTTGGCGCGGCGGGGAGGGCTGGTACGCCTTCGCGCTCGCACAGGCCTTGGCCGAAGCTGGAGTGGACCTTTGCTTCATTGCGGCCCCGGTGCAACCTGCCGACCGGGAGGCAAACCATCCAAATATCGACCGCCGGCGCCTGCTGGCAGGCACAGGCGGCAGGGGGTCTACCGCCTATCGTGCGATCATGAACCTCTATCGGGTAGTTCATTCCACTGCGGTTCTCCTGTGGGCGCGCCTCACTGCCCGAACCTTCCTGGTGACACATCCGGCATGGCTGCTGGTGACCTTCATCCAGTTCTGCCTGCTGCGGCTCGTGGGCGCGCGGATCGTCTATATCGTCCACGATGCCAAGCCGCATGCCTGGTCCTTCCCCGATCGATTCCGCCGTCTGGAGGAGTGGCTGCTTCTGCAGACCTATCGCATGTCTGCGCACCTGATCGTGTTGACCAAAACGGCCAAGAACGACCTGATAAACCACTTCAATATCGCGCCCGACAAGATCGACGTGGTGCCCCATGGCGCCTTCCCCAGCGGCGATCCGGGTCCCATACCCGGTAGCGGCAAGCTCCTGGTGTTTGGCATGCTGCGCCGCAACAAGCGGATCAAGGAAACCATCGAGGCCGTATTGTCCCTCGGCGACGACTTGCCGGATCTCAAACTTATCGTCGCCGGCTCCCCGCATGCAGACGACAGGGTCTATTGGGATGAGTGCGCTGCCCTTGTTGCATCGCGGCCCGAACGGTTCATCACCGAGATCGGTTTTGTCGAGGAGGCCCGGGTGGGCGAGTTGTTCGCCATGAGTGACGCCATCTTGCTACCCTATGAAGAGTTTAGCTCGCAGTCGGGGGTAGCCGTGCTGGCTTCGCTTGCCCGGCGTCCGATCATGTCGACAGGGGTAGGCGGTATCGGAGAACTGATCGAGCATGGCTTGGCATGCCAGCGAGTATCCATCCCGGTAACCGCGCATAGTATCGCGGACGCCTTCAGGCAGTTCTACGCGCGGCCCATGGATGAATGGCGCAACCATGCCGACGCGGGATCGGCCGCCCTCGGGCACTACCTCTCATGGTCCCGTATCGCCGAAGAAATAAAACAAGTTGCGGCAGGGGCCGGTTAGGTCCTTCGCGTGTAACCCTCGAGTTTGGAACAGACAATGAATGAAGTCGTAATAGGATTGATGTGGCACACCTTCGGCCATGGAAATCTGGGTGTCGACGCGCTGGCGCGGGGCGATGCTGAGATCATTCGGGCCGCGGCGCGCGAGCGAAACATTCCCGTACGCTTCATTTCGGTTGGAACGGCGAAGCCTGAACATGTTGCGGATCTGCCTTCGGACGTCACGGTCGGTGGGGCCGCGCACACCAAGGACTTTCTCCGGGGGCGCTCGGAATTCGTCGACGACCTGCGAAAGTGCGACATCGTATTTGACATCGGCGAAGGCGACAGCTTTACCGACATCTATGGCGCCCGCCGCTTCTTGACGCTGGCGGTCAGCAAGCAGATCGTGCGTTATTTGCGCAAGCCTCTGGTCATTGCGCCACAAACCATTGGCCCCTTCGAAAAGCCTCTGAACCGTCGTATCGCGGCATATGTGATGAACAGCGCGGAGGCGGTCTATGCGCGCGATAACCTGTCGACGGCCCAACTCCAGCAACTTAATCTGCGCGTTCCGACCGACGAGTTCATCGACGTTGCCTTTCGCCTTCCCTTCGATCGTCAATCCAAGGCGCAGGACAAGGTGCGCGTCGGCCTCAACGTCTCCGGACTATTGTACAACAAGGGCTATTCCGGTGACAACGAACTGGGCATGACGCTCGATTATGGTACGTTTTCGGACCGCCTGATCGCTGAACTCTCGGCTCGGGACAATGTCGAGTTGCACTTCGTGGCTCATGTCGCTGGCAGTGGCGACAATGATGATGATTGGCCAACGGCTGTGCGCCTTGCCGACGCCAGTCCGGGTTCTGTGCTGGCGCCGCGCTTCGAAAACAGCGTACAGGCAAAGAGCTACATCTCGGGGCTCGACTTCTTCGTGGGCGGCCGGATGCATGCGTGCATCGGCGCATTCTCCTCCGGGGTGCCGGTAGTACCGGTCGCCTATAGCCGCAAATTCAACGGACTGTTCGGATCGCTCGGTTATACCAACTACGTTGACGGCAAGGCCGAGGGCGTTGACATAGCGCTCGCCAAAACGCTCGGATGGTTCGACCAGCGCGAGCAGCTTGCCGCTCAAATCCAGGACGCGCTGCCGATCGCGCAGGAGCGCCTGTCTCGCTACCAGACTGCTATTGGCGACCTCCTGTCCCGCTACGTCGCCGGCCAGTTGCGCTAGGCCTGCAGGAACCCCATGATCTACGTCGTACTCGTTAATTGGAACGGTCGCGCCGACACCTTGGAGTGCCTAGAGGCGCTTGCGCGCTGCTCCGTGGCGAACCTGCGGGTGCTGGTGGTCGACAATGCCTCGGCCGATGGGTCAATTCCCGCTTTTGAAAGCTGGGGCCGGGGAGAAGTGTCCGTGGCGCGGCCCGCCGCGGTTTGGGATCTGTTGCCACCGGCCGAGCGGCGGCCGGTATCCCTGGCGGTAATAGCGCGCGAGGATGTCGGGCAGGCGGTGCCGGACACGTTCGTCAGCGTGATCGCAGCTGGAGCCAATCTGGGCTTTGCCGGCGCCAACAATCTGGGTATCCGCCAGGCTCTGGCCGACCCAGCCTGCAATTACGTGTGGATCCTCAACAACGACACCGTCACCAGTCCCGACGCACCGACTTTGCTGGCGGCGCGCATGACGGCCCAGCCGACCTTGGGCATCCTCGGGGCAACGCTGCTCTTCTATCACGACCCCCAGCATGTTCAGACGATCGGAAGCTGGTGGGGCACCAAGACGGTTCGGGGCGGGCCGGTCTTTTTCCGCGCCCATCGGGATCACCTCCCAGGTCAGGCGGAAGTCGAAAGCCGGATCGACTACGTCTCCGGCGCTTCCATGTTCACGTCGCGCGCCTTTCTCGAAACCGTGGGGCCGATGTCCGAAGACTATTTCCTCTACTATGAGGAACTGGATTGGACCCGCCGGATGCGCGGCACGTTCGAGCTCGGCTGGTGCCCTGAAGCGATCGTCTACCACAAGGAAGGCGCCAGCATCGGCACCAGTTCGGTCAAGCGCCCGAGCGACACCAGCCTCTACTACTATTATGCCAACCTTTTCCGCTTCTACCGCAAGTTCCATCCGTATTTTCTGCCACTGGCCTGGGCCCGATGGATCTGGGACCTGCGTCGTTACTGGTTGGCTGGGGATCGAGAGGCAACGAAAGTGATGCGCCATGCCGCCGGCGACGTGCTCAAGGGAAACAGGCGGACCGGCAAGATTGATCTTGCAGCCCTTGGAGCTGCGCGATGACGTCGGCGGATGTGGTGCATCACGATGGCGACGGCGATAACGCCCAGGCCACGCTTCGCGTGCTGCTGGTCGGAGGCTCTTCCGACAGGCCCGGCGGGGTCGAGGCGTTCTGCGAGCGCGCCAAGCAGGCTTTGGCGGGTGACGATAGTGTGAAGCTGGAACACCTCACGACCTCTACTGCCTTCTTCCGGCCCCGGGGATTACCGCGCCTGCTCGGAGAAATGAGGCAGTTGATCCGCTATCGTCGCTGGTCGCCCGATGTGGTTTGGTTCCAGTGGGTCAACGTGGTGGATCTGGCCTTTCTCGTCCTTGCCAGGCTCTGTGGCTACCGCGTGGTCGTTACCCCGCATTTGGGTGCCAACTGGCGATCGCAGCGGAATCCAGCGCTGCGGCGGTTGGGCTCACTGGTTATGCGGTTGGCAAACCAGTTCGCATTGCTGTCGCCGACCCAGGCTGTGGAGCTGTCTTTGCCGCAGGGCGTACCCTCCCGCATGATCCGCACCTTCTTGCCCCAGGAGATGTGGGCGGCCGATGGTCAGCAGGCCGACACCACAACCGGCAAGCTGAGGCTGATCCACTCCGCACGGCTCTCGGCAGGGAAGGGGAGCTTTCTGTTCCTGGAGGTTTGCGCCGGCCTCAAGCGTGCCGGTGCCCTGTTCGAGGCCTCTCTGGCTGGCGGTGCCGATGACCAGACCATGGCAGAGATACAGGCGCGCATTGCGGCACTGGGGCTGAGCGATGATGTCCGGTATGTTGGTTGGCTCAAGACCGACGCAATGATGGCGCGCCTTCGCGAGTCAGACGTCTTGGTGCATCTTTCGATCATGGATTCCTATCCGTTGATCGTGCTTGAAAGCCTTGCCTCTGGCGCGTTTCCACTTTGCCTCGACCTCGCGGGCGCCAGGCACATGACCGAGACGTATGACGGCGCAGTCGTCTCCGAGGGCAGCGCCGTGGTCGATGCAGTATCGTTCCTCCTCGCCAATCCCGCCGCAACGTTGCGTGACAGGGCGCGGGTAGCGGCCGCCAAGGTTCGAGCCGATCATGCGTGGTCAAACGCTGCGATGACACTGAAGGCGGCGCTGTCGTGACCTCGGCGATCATTTTCCTCACGGCAGTTTTACGCGGGTGCAGGGAATGACCCGCCACAAGCTGCTCCTGGCCATCTCTCTGCTCAGCAAGATCGGCACGGGCATGGTCAGCCTGTTCGTTCTGGCCCGCGGCCTCGGCCCCGCCGACTATGGTTTCGTTGCCACCGTTTTCGCCTACGCGTCGATCGCTGCCCTGTTCACCGACTTTGGCTTCTCCGTTCAGGCCCTGCGCGACATCGGTGCCCAGCCTGATAAGGCCGGCGAGCTCATTGCGGCCTGCGTCCGCGTCAAAAACCTGTTGGTGCTGGTCGTTACGCTCGGCGCCGCGTTGGTTCTGTCCCTACTTAATCTCGGTCCGCACCTGCTTGCCGCAAGCCTGCTGCTTTACGGCTCCATCATGGTCAATTCCTACGGGGACCTGGTCGTTGTAGCCCTGCGCGGCATTGGCAAATACGCGGCCGAAACCGTTTCGAGCATTCTGGGCACGGTCGTCTTCGTCATCGTCGTGGGCGGCACAGCGCTTGCCTGGCCCGACATCCTGCCCATCGCCACGGCCTTGTTTGTCGCCAGGCTACTCCAGACCGCCATCGCCTTCCTCGTTGTCTCCCGCTACACGCAACTCGGCAACTGCATCCACGGTCCCCTCCTGGACCTCCTCCGCTTCATGCGCACATCATCCGGACTGGCTTTGGATAGCTTTTTAACTACGATCACTGGACAGATCGACGTAATCCTTGTTGGTGCCCTTCTAGGCTTGCATGCCGCAGGTACTTATCAAATTGCCGCCCGTGTTGCGTCTTACGCTGTGCTTCCCGCTCAAGTCTTGGCGGGTGTAAACATCCCAGCACTGTCACGCGACATGTCCGATCATGGGCGCGTGAAGACCCCGCTTATCGCCCGCTTCTTTCTTGAGTACCTTGCGATCGGCACAGTAGTCGCCGTCGGATATGCTGTGTTCATGGCGACTTTCTCACAGCTTGTATTCGGGACCGGCTACGAAATTAGCGTCGGGCTTTGGAGTGGGTTTTGCCTACTCGTATTGGTGAGATACCTGTCCGCGTCGACCGGAGTTCTGCTAATCATTTACAAGCAAGTGCGCTGGCGTCTGATTGTTCAATTCTTGGCAGCTTGCGCTATCGCGGGACTGGTCACCTTATTCTCCCTCGCTTGGGGCGTGGCGGGAGCTGCCTGGGCGTTGGCAACATCGATCCTACTTGCTGGTATTCTGTACGCTTGGGGCGTATTTCGCATACAACGCGAGAGTAATAGGTATTCACTATGAACATAAAGAAGCTCGTTCCCAAAGGAATTCGAGTGGCGCTTCGGCCATTGCGGGTCGCGGCAGATTTATTGCCCAGCTACTATTACGATTTTGTCCGCTACCTTCGATTTTCGTCGACAGGGACCGAGTATCGGAGCAAGGAGAATCTAAGAAGTAGAATAACGGAACGATTTCATAATGTTGAGAAGGGACTTTCTTTGCCATCACCAAGGCCGGGCTTCGGTAAGGACAAGCTCCCGGACCTTTTGACGTACATCGAGTACTATCTTCAGAATTTTGGTGCTGACGACTTCATCAAAGTTCCCGTCACGGTTTTGGCGCGCTACGCCGATTTCAATAAGCGCGTCGATCTGGTGGACTACCCGCATCGCGACAGGATCGAACGGCTCATTCAGGTGGTCGGCGCACACGAAGCGTCTGGGGAATATGGCACAAGGCCGGTTGTTGCATCTGACGTGCGGAGCGTCACTGAAAACGTCAGCCTAGACTTTTTCCTCAGCCGGCACACTGTGCGGCAGTTTGCAGGTCAAGACGTCGACATTTCCGATGTCGAGTGGGCGACAAGAGCTGCGATCAAGTCGCCAACGGTTTGCAACCGTCAGAACACAAGGGTTTATTTCACTTTGGAGCGTGAGAAGATCCACTCGTTGCTTGAGATCCAGGGCGGGGCAAAGGGCTTCGCTGATCAAGTGCGTGGCCTGGCTGTTATTACCACAAGACTGAGCAATTTTTGGGGGGCAGGCGAGCGTCATCAGGCTTGGGTAGACGGGGGTTTGTTTTCAATGAGCTTTTTGCTGGCTCTCCATGCCCGCGGCCTTGGGGCGGTATCCCTTAACTGGAGCAAAGGCGCCGCGAAAGATATCGAACTCCGTAGAGCGTTGCCGATGAGGGACGACGAGGCCGTGATAATGTTGGTCGGATTTGGCCACCTCCGCGAGCAGTTTTCCGTCGCGTCGTCATGGCGGCCACCCGTCGATGACTTATTGGTTCACCTGCGCTAGCGTTTAGTAGCCGGTCGTACTCACAAAAGTTGCTCTCTCGGATGACGTTAGACTCAACGGCGACGGCGGGGTCGAAATATACTGGTCGGCAACGTCCAGCCTTCGCAAAGTGAGAGTGGTGAGGATTCCAACGTCGAATGAACTCGAGTCAGCAGCGCGTGTCGCAGCGCTTGTAGACGACTCGATAGGAGAACTTGCCGCTAACCCGGTTTCCATCTGTTGTAACCAGACGTGAAATTGTCCTGCTTGCCGGCTGGTGATGCTGTTGCCGCCACACACATACCCCGACAACCCCCCCACCGCACTGTTCGGCACACTGCCCGTCATCGCTACCCGGTACCAGCCGTCGGCTTCGGCGGTGAGGCTGTAGCCGCTTAGGACCGCGGCGCCGAACGTGCCTGTCGTGCCGATGGTCATGGTGGCCAGGTTCAGCCAGATATGGAGGCCATGAGCCACGTTGTCGGAGAACACGAAGCGCATCCAGGGCGCGCCGGCTTCGTAGCGGACCGATTGCGACCAGGTGTAGGTGGTTCCGCCTGATACGTTGAGGCCGCTGCGCACCACGCTGTCGCTGGCTCCGCCACCTTGCGTCACGCGCTTGGCAAACCCGTCCAGGCCCGGGCTCTGGCCGAAGGGGAGGGCGGTCAAGGTCGTGCCGGTCAGTTGGATGCCAGCGCCGGAATCGGCCGTGTTGTTGATGATGAGGTTGGTCGCCTCGGGCTCGATCAGCATGCCCAGGTCGGTGATGGCAGGCTCGTTCGCCGCAAATGTTGCCCAGTGACCCGTGCTGGTCTTGGCGCGTTTGACGCTGGCGCGGCTAAGCGTTAGCACGGCCGAGAGGGGCAGTTGTACGCCGTTGGACATCGCCCGCCGGTTGATGAAGTCAGCGGCAAAGCGCGCGCCTGCTGGCCACCAGGCGCGTTGTCGCGCGGCCTGGCTGGTGATGGCGAGGCCCAGCATTTACAACAATCCGACAAGGCTGGTGGCGGTCGTCCCCGTGGCCTTGATAGCCCTGGCCCGCAGTGGCAGCAGGGTGCCGCCGGCCACCCCGGTCAGCGTCACATTGGCACCCGACAGCAGCGTCAGGCTGAGACTGCCGCTTCCACCGACATAGATGGCGCGCGTTACGTCGGCCAGGTCGGCGCCGTCGGAGGGCGTAATGGCAAAGCCGTGTGCGGCCGGCGATTCAAGGCCGGGTGCGTGGCTGGAGAACTGATCGGGCATGAAGGCTCACTCCGGTTAAGGTCCGGAATGAGCATAAGGCTGGGCCGGCGGGCGGGGATAAGTCTGCCGCTGCCTCAATCGTTGGTCAGGTAGTAGTCGCCATATTTGCGCATGTAGGCGCCCTGGTTCTCTTCCTGCTGGCTGAGCACGGTCACCAGTTCCGCGTCCGGTCGCTTGCTCTGCATCAGGCTTGAATAGGTCGCCTTGACGTCCTGCTGCGAGGTCGAGGCCCAGCGAACCACCATGACCACGGCGTCCGAGCTCGCCGCCACGTAGAGACCGTCCACCACCGGCCGGATGGGCGGGGTATCGACGATGACCACGTCAAACGTCGTGCGGGCCGCCTTGATCAGCCGCTCGAAGGAGGGGCCAGTGAGCAACTGATCGGTCGGCAAGTCGCTGCGTCGCGCACCCACGATGATGGTGGCCGACGATATCGGGTCGCGGGCGATGAACGAGCTCAGGTTGTCCGAGCCGCCTGAGCTCAGATAATCGAGCAGCCCGGCAGATGGCTCGACGCCCAGGTGGCGATGGACACTCGGCTTGCGCAGGTCGCAATCGATCAGGATCGTGCTGTGTCCCGAAGCCGCATATGACCGGGCCAGCGCCAGCGCCAGGGTCGTCTTGCCTTCGTTGGGAACCGAAGAGGTGATCATGATCACCTTGCCGCCCGGGCTCTTGTTGTGCCGCAGCCCCTGTTCCAGCGTCGCGCGCAGCCGCCGCACCGATTCCGGGAACACCGAAAGCGGCGAGTTGATCATCAGGTCGGCAATACTCTCGCGCTCGTTCTTGGTGCGCTGGCGGGGAATCGCGGTTGCCACGCGGGTGCGCAGCACCGACGACAGCTGCGCTTCGCTCAGGAAGCCGCCGATAAAGTTTTCATAGAGGAACGCCAGGCCCACCCCAAGGCCAAGTGCCGCGATCAGTGCGGCGCCCAGCAGCAGGGTGCGGTTGGGGAACGAAGGGCTGAGCGGCGCCAGCGCGGGCGAAACGATGCGACTGTCGGCGACCTGCAGGTCGGCTTGCGTCTCCACGTCCTGCAAACGGCTGAGCAGCGTCTGGTACTGCTGACGCGCCAGTTCGGCATTTTGCTGCAGGCTATAGATCTGGGTCAGGGTGTCCGCCGAAAGGTTGCTGCTCAGCACAGCGGTGCGCAGCTCGCGACGTAGGTCGGTCTCCTCTGACTGGGATGCAGCGATCGACTGTTCGAGGTTGTTGGCCTCGGCGCTGGCGGTTTCGCGGATGCGCGTTTCGAGATCGGCCACGGCGGCGTTGAGGTCGATACCGGTCGGGGAATCGGCGCCCCCTTCGATCTGGGCCAGCAACTCCTCGCGTTGGCGACCAAGTTCGGACAGGGCCGACGAACTGAGAGAGGTGACCAGCGAGTCCCAGTCGTTCTCCGCCAGGTCGGACTGGACGGACTGTGCCAGTCGATCATTGCGGTCGCGCAATTGCTGGAGCTGATCGAGCTGCCGGCGGATCTGGGCGATCTGGCTGCCGCCGGGTGTGGATTCCAGTTCCTTGATATTGCTTTCGATAAAGTCGTCGAATGCGCCTTCGGAAGCGGCGATGGAGGCCTGGGCGTCGCTGATCCGGGCCTGGATGAGGTCGCGCGCGGACAGGGTGCTATCCACCTTCGAGGCCAGCTGGGCCTGGATATAGGCTTCCGCGGTCGCATTCGCGAGCACCGCGGCCCGCTGCGGATCGCCCGAGCGCACCTGGACCGAGATCAGGTAGGTGAGGCCGCGCCGCTGCACCGTAATGGCGTTGCGCAGGCTGTTGAGGGCCTGGCTCAGCGCCTGTTCGGCGCTGGGCAGTTCCGGGTCGGCCAGCCGCAGGAAGGCCATCAGACGGCTCATCATGGACAACTGGACGATATTGTTGTCACCCGACAGGAGGTTCTCGGCCTCGATCACCTTGAGCAGGACATTGTCCGAGCGGAGGATTTCCACTTCGCTGTCGATGCGGGCGCTGTCGGCCGCGCTGTTGCCGGTCTGGGCGTCGCCGGCCAGGATGTTCTTGCGGCTCGGGTCGACGAGGATCAGGGCCGACGAGGTATAGACCGGCGCCAGCGAGAAGATCACGAAGCCCGCCACCGCGGTCACCACGATCACGGTGACCAATATCAGCCTCAGCCTGCGACGCAGCAGGCCCAGTATGGCGCGCAGATCAAACGTGTTTTCTTCCATCCGTCGTCACTTTCAGGGGGTTGGGCTGGGTCGGCTTCAGCGCGTCGTTATGTCTTGTAAGGTGGCTTGCAGGAAATCGTATCCGCCAGACGTCAGACGCAAGGCGGTTAGGGCGCCGGTGGCGTAGGCGCCCGTGTCCACGCAGATACGCCGTCCGGCGATCACCGGCGTTTCGGCAGGTGTATGTCCATGAACGACCAGTGGCCCGTCGGCGCGAACCTCATCGAGGAATGGCTGGCGGATCCAGACCAGGTCGCTGTCGGTCTGCTGTTCCAGCGGCAGGTCCGGACGGATGCCGGCATGCACGAACACGGCCTGGCCCGTCGTGGCCATGACTGGCATTGAACGGAGCAGTTCCACATGATCGGCGGGAACAACGAAGTCCAGCATCGCGCGCCTGTCGCGTTGGCGGGCGCGCTCGAAAGCGGGCAGGTCGATACCGTACGAGGTCAGCGTTTCCTCACCGCCATTCCGCAGCCAGGCCGACTCGAGGTCAGGGTCGGCCAGAAAATCCAGCATCATCGCTTCGTGGTTGCCGGCCAGGCTCACGCGCTCAATGTCGCCCTTGAACGGCGCCGACAGCCAATCCATTACCGCCGCCGAATGCGGACCGCGGTCGATGTGGTCCCCGAGCGTGACCAGCACTTTGCGGCCCGAAAACTGGGCGGCGTCCTGGCGGATCTTGTCGAGCAGCACCTGCAGATGACGGTGGCAACCATGGATGTCGCCGACGGCATAGATGACGTCCGGTTCGCCCAGGTTGACCCGGGACCGCGGCTGGGAAGCTGGACGGGGCTGTTTGCGGAACAGGCCCAGCATCAATTAGCCTTGCTCCGGCGTTCCGCTGCAGGAAGCGTCGAGCCGACCGCCACGGCCATGACGGCAGTGAACAGCAGCGCGTTGGCCTGGATTTCCAGGCTGAAATCGACCAGCGAATGCAGTCCCACGACGACGAGGACGCTGAGCCCTATCGCCTGGAACGCCCAGTCGTCGGACTGTCGCACCAGAGCGGCGACGAGGCGGACGGCCAGCGCGATGAACAGCACCACCGGCAGCGAGCCGACGATCAGGCCCATCTCCGACCACAGCGAGAGATACGTATTATGGGCCCGGTCCCAGCGCAGGTCGGGGCCGACAGGGGCGTGCGCGGCCCAGGCGAAGGCCTGTTCGAAGGCGCCGCCGCCAAAGCCCAGCCATGGCCTCTGCCAGATCAACTGCCACGTCTGCTGGTAGAGATCGATGCGTGTCACGCTCGAGGAGCTGTCGTCGATCAGTCGGGCGAGCACGGATTCGCCGAACAGGAACACCGCCAGCGCCGTAGCTACCAGCAGCACGGCAGCAACTGGCAACAGCAGCCTCCAGGCGCTGCCCAGGCGGGTCGCCAGGATCACCAGGATCAGGATGGAGCCGACCATGGTTACGACGATGCCCATGCGCGAGTTGGTCGCGAAGATCACCCCGACCAGCAGAAGGTAGCCGGTGGCGTAGAGCAGGGTCTTGGTGATCGTATCCGGCACCATGCCGTCGTGGCTGTGCCGCGACGCCTGGCGGACAAGCACCCGGCCTGCCTTGACCAGGGCGATCATCGCCCCGATGGCGAGATAGGTGGCGTAGGAGTTGCGATTGACGAACGGCCCGGTAGCCGACCCCATGTAGCTGGTCTTGTTGAGCCCCAGCACGGTGTCGCCGCTTTGCAGGCTGACAATGCCCAGCAGGCAGTAGCCCATGATGATCAGCAGGATCGCATTGAGCACGAACTCGCGCCGTGTCGGATTCTGGCTGGCCTGCAGCATCAGGAAGAACAGCAAGCCATAGGTCAGGTGGCGCAACAGCATCAGCGCGGTCTGATTGGCCGCAACCGAAATGGTGCTGGAGCTGAACTCCATCCCGTTGGCCCAGAATGCCGTGAGGGAGGGGGCTATCGCGCCAAGCGGCAGCAGTTGCAGCACCAGGAATAGGCAGTAAAGGGCAAATGCACCCGTCGCCCAGGGCAGCTCGGCCGGCGAAACATTCGGGCCGATGCCGATACGGGCCAGGCCTACGCTATAAACGATGCCCAGCAAACCGAGTCCCAGGCCGAAAACACCCCAGGTAAAGGCATGCACGGCCCCGAAGGGCAGGGGGGCAAGCGCCAGCAGCAGCAGCAGTGCACCGCCCACAAAACCGTTCAGCCGCTTCCGCCGCTTGGTGGCCTGGTCATTTCCAGCGCTGGACCGCCGTTTCACCGACATCGCGGGCTCGCTCCACGTCGTCATCGCGCACCCCTCGCGCCCAGAACCCGGCGAACGATGTAGATGAAGCGCTCCTGTTCGCGCGGTGAAACCTTCTCTAGGGCCGTCGTGATGCGCTTGCGCGCAGCCTCGTCGGAGACATAGAGGTCTGCCAGCGGCCAGACGCCCCGACCGCTTTGCAGCATCAGGACGAGATCACGTTGATGGCGTTCCTGCGCGTCCGGCGACAACTCGTCGAAATGGCGCTGCCCAAGTGCGGCGCGGGGCGCAACCACGCGTGCCAGGTTGGGCTGCAGCGCTTCCGAGCGCGCCAGGTGGGTGCTGATGCCGTCGACATCGCCTCGGGCTTCGGCAATCAGGGCCAGCAGCAACTCCGCCTGGCCGTGCGCCGGGGTTCGTGCGAGCACGTCATTGGCCATGTGCTCGCATTCATCGAGCAGTGCGTCTCGCGCTTCGCCCAATTGTTCGGGGGTCGCGCGCCTGCCGAACGGCAGCAGGACCTGCTCGCAATCGGCAAGCGAAACCGCTGTCGTGAGCAGGCCAGCGCCGATTGGTCCGTTTGTAGACGCGGTCGCAGCAATGCGCGCACGGGCCGTGTCGCCGCCCCGCAGCACCGGGCCGGCCTCGGCATACATGGCCCAAGCGCCAAGCGCCATGCTCGCCAAGCCCACCAGAGTTACGCCTATTCGTGTCGCCCACATGTCAGAAAGTCTTCGGTTCACGCAGTGTTTGTGCCATCTCGTCATGCGCAAGTGGCAAAACTGGCACCGGACCATTGTCCTGCCGCGGAGATAGGCTTGCTTCTACATGTGTTTGCGGGCCTATGCGAGATTTTATGTTCCCGTCGTTAACGAGCAGGGGATGAGTTGCTCACCTGGGAACACTAGCACTTCGCCGCCAAAACAGCGCGGCGCCCGGTGCAATGGAGCTATGGCCTTTCGTTGGTCAACCGCTGCCCAGGATGTGCGACAGCATCGCGGCATTCTTGATCGCATAGCCATCGAAATCATTGTTGAAATAGACCCAGACCCGCTTTGCCCTCGCCTCGATGATCCGCTGCGCCCAGACCGTCAGTTCTTCCACTGAATAATCGTGACGATACCAGCGTTGGACCCCGTGGAAACGGACGTAGATATCCCCCGCCGTCTTGATCAGCGTATCCGGCAATTTCGGCCCGCTGCACGAACAGAAGACGGCGCCTGCTTTTTCCAGGGCCGCATAGACGTGGTCGTTCCACCAGCTCGCGTGGCGAAACTCGATGACATTTCGGCGTGCGGGATCGAGCTGCGCGAGGATGGTGTCGAGGAGGGCAGGCGAGTAAGGGACACTCGGAGGCAACTGGAACAGGAAGCAGCCCATCAGCGGGCCCAGCAAATCGGCGATGTAGCCGAAGTCGCGCACCAGATCCTGGGTGCCTTCGAATTTCTTGATATGCGTGATCAGTTCCGAGACCTTGACCGTGTATACCATCGGTCTGCCCGCCGCCTGGCGGCGCCACGCCTCGACAGTGCCAATCGTTGGCCACGAATAGAATGGGGCATTCAGTTCGACCGTCGAGAAGTGGTCTGAGTAGTAGGCAAACCACTCCTTGGTCGGCATCTGGGTCGGATAGAACGTTCCTCTCAGATGCCAGTAAAACCAGCCCGAACAACCGATATTGAGCGTTGGTGGATCGGCAGGCGCGGGCGGGTGTGCATGTGTCGCCGCCAGCAGGCGCGCCTTGTGCATCTTGTTCGCGCGCAGCACCGTGATCTCACGCTGCTTGATGCGCCGCGCCGCTTTTCTGGCACGACGTTCTTCAATGGTCGTTGCAGGGCTCATGGCCCCACAATGGCACCGGCGCGAGAAGGTTCAGGGAACTGGTGCCGGCAGCAGGGTTCGAACCCGCGACCCCCTGATTACAAATCAGGTGCTCTACCAACTGAGCTATACCGGCACACGCCGCCTCCTAGCACTGCCACCCGGCTTGCGCAACTCGGCATCCGCCCTAGTGCAGTGCCTCTGCACTCAGGTGTCCGAGCTTGTCCGGATTGCGCATGATGTAGATGCGCGCGATCTTGTCATCGATGACGTCGAATGCCGTCGTCTGCAGATGGCCATCGGCCTCCAGGCTGACGAAGCCGGGCAGGCCGTTGATCATGGCGAAGCGGACGAGCCGCGATGGTGCGCGTTCATGGAGCGGCGCCAGCCGACGCAGCAGCGACATCACAGCCTCAACTCCGACGAGCGGCGCCGGACCGGCAGGCCGCTTGCCGCCGCCATCGGCGGTCCAGATGATGTCGGCGCTGAGCATCGATTGCAGCGCGGTCATGTCGCCGGTTTGCGATGCGGCAAAGAAGGCCTCGACCAGCTCCATGCCGCGGTTCTCGTCCACGGCAAAGCGCGGCCGGTCTTCATGCACGTGGCGGCGCGCTCGGCTGGCCAGCTGTCGCGCCGCAGCCTGGTCACGACCGATCGCTGCGGCCACCGCGTCGAAATCCATGCCGAAAACATCATGCAGCAGAAAGGCGGCCCGTTCGAGTGGCGACAGGCGCTCGAGCGCCAGCAGCAGCGGCAGGGTGACGTCATCGGCTAGGTCTGCTTCCGCCGCTACCATCGGCTCGGGCAGCCACGGGCCGACATAGGTTTCCCTTTTTCGGCGGGCCGACTTCAGCACATCCAGGCAAAGCCGCGTGACTACTCGGACCAGGAACGCTTCGGCATTGTCGATGCTGTCGCGCTCCGTTGCGTGCCAGCGCAGGAAAGCCTCCTGCACCACATCCTCGGCATCGGCGACTGAGCCGAGCATGCGATAGGCAACCCGGGCGAGCCGCGGCCGGACCGGTTCAAATCGTTCGGCCGCGTCGGCCCGCCCGGTTCGCATCAGGCAGCCACCTTGATCGCGGCCGAGCGGGGCGGCGCCACCTGGAAACCCACATTGATGCGGTTCCACAGGTTGATGTTGCCGATCGCCAGCGTCAGCGCAACCTGCTCGGCCTCGTTGAATTCGGCCGCCACCAGCTCGTAGGCGGCATCGTTGCCGGCATGGTCGAGCCTGGTCAGTGCCTCGGTCCAGGCCAGGGCGGCGCGCTCCCGAGGAGTGAAATGGGGCGCCTCGCGCCAGCCGTCGAGTAGGTAGATGCGCATTTCCGTCTCGCCATCCTGGCGGGCTTCCTGGGTGTGCATCACCAGGCACACGGCACAACCATTGATCTGGCTGGCCCGGATTTTGACCAGGTGCAGCAGGCTGTGCTCCAGGCCCACCTCGGGTAGGGTCTTGCTGTAGTCGATCAGCGGCTGGAACAGGTCCATGCGGGCATAGGGGTTGATGCGCTTGCTCATGATTGTCTCCATGTCATTCGAGTTGCTTACGAATGACAAGACGAGATGGCGCGCCCGCGCTGTGACATGGCGAAGAAATTTTCTACGCCGCGCTACACTTCCATAAAGCTTTAGCGACCGTTCCAATCTGTCGGCAGGCTTCGGCGGCTACACCGGGGGCATGACTGAACGTAGGGCATTGCCGCGTCAGGCGGTCCACCTGGAAGCCACCATCGTAACGGGTGGGGGACTGACCCGCTTTGATGGGGCGGTTCTCAACATGAGCGCGATGGGCGCGCGCGTCGACGTCCCGGACGACCACGAACTGCCCGAGAGCTTCTACATGCTGATGCCCGATCATCGCCTTCAGCCCTGCCGCATCGTCTGGCGCGAGGGCATGCGTGTCGGCCTTCGCTTCGAGGTCTAGTAGGGCAGCGCGGGCAGGATATAGGCGTCCACGTCAACCACGACCAGCACGCCAGGGGCTGCCCGGTGGTGGCCGGCCTGGCATTCCCGGAGCGCTGCGATCGAGCGCGACGACCCGCGCAGCGACAGGCCCAGAGTACCCGTCAGCGGCGCATTGCCTGCCAGCCCTGCATCGTGGAGATAAAGGTCGAGACGCGACCCCGCCGCCACTTCGGCGAGCAGATTTGGCCGGATGCCGGGATAGATATGCACGCCATTGTAGCTGTCGGCGGCGCCGACGAACTGCCGCCATTCGTAACCGGCGACCTGCCAGGTGGAACGGGCATTGCGCGGCAGGTTCACGCCTTTGACGAACGCATAGGTCGGACCCAGCGGCACGCCGTAAAAGCCGAGGCTGACACCGTTTTGCGAAGTGGCCGCCACGCAGAGCGGCCCCACCGGCGTGTCGCGTATCGAAAAACTCCATCCGCCGGCCCAGGCTGGGACTTGCAGCATGACGGTCATAACAAGGGCAATCAGCGTGCGCATGGCTATCTCCTCGCATCCACGCTGGCAGCAATGCGCGAAGCGCCGAAAAGTTAGATGGCGCGCATTTTAGGCAATTTGCGACTTTTGCCCGCTCGTCAGGCGAACATGCCGATAAGCACGATTGCGCCTGTCACCAGCGCCACGAGCCCTAGATAGACCACCCGTCCATCCGGCGGTGCAGCTTGGTTATTCCGGGGCTGGACACGGGCCTCCAGTTTTCGCTCCGCTGCGGTCGGGCTCTTTCCGCCCGCCTCGGCATCGGTCCCCAAAGGCGCGGCGGCGGGGTCCGGAAAGCCGACCTTCTCTCCGGTAACACCGCTGTCGATGGCGTTCCTGATCTGCTCGGTGGTTGGGGCTTGGGCCATGGCAATCTCCTCGACCACAGCAATGACTGGCTGCCGCAGTCAGTTGCACCGGTAGGTCCAAACCGATCACAACCGCGTCACTGGCGAACCGTTTGCCGCCCACGGCGTTGAACAACAGCAGGTTTGCCCCTGCGACCTCCAGACTTCCCGTATTTGACCCTCGGCTGATGCACCCGGCCGAGGGCCTTTTTGTGTGGCTGGCCTCACAATTCCTTTTCGGCCAGTTCGCGGAAAGCGTTCGGCACGGCCCTGGGCGCTTCCAGCACCACCGAGCCGTAACCGATCGCCTCCCAACCAAACCGGCCGCGCACCGCGTCCATGGCCAGGTCGGCCTGCCACCGCGCCGCACCCCGGCGGGTACCGGGCCGCCGTATCTCGTCGGCCAGCCCTAGGCCGAACTCCAGTTGCATGCCATCGACCACCGCCAGGTGGGACACCGAGATGGCGAGCAGTGAAATGAACCGCTCCTGCGGAAAGTCCCGCCTGACGCTGCGCGTCAGGTCTTCGGCCACTTCGGCGAGTATCGCCGTGGCCGCCACTGGGACGGGCAGGGTCACTGCCCGGGTGACGGCCCGAAGGTCCGCAAACCGTACCCGCACGGTTACCGTTCGGCCGGACAGGGATTTATCGCGCAGTCGCGAACCGATACGGTCCGCCAGCAGCCGCAGCGTCGGTCCGAACACTCGCTCCTCGAATGGCTTGCGGCCAAGCGCGGATTGCGCCCCGGCCGAGCGGGCGCGACGATGGGTTTCGATGACGCGCGGATCGCGGTTCCAGGCCAGCGCCGCCAGCTTCTGCCCCGCAGCCTGGCCCACCAGCCGCTCGAGCGACTGGCCCGGCATATCCGCCAGTTGCCCGATCGTGCGAATGCCAGCCTCAGCCAGCTTGGCGCTGGTCACGGGCCCGACGCCCCACATCAGGCCGACCGGCAAGTCTTGCAGGAAAGCCGTCTCCAGCGCCGGATCGATCACCACCAGCCCATCGGGTTTGGCGACCTGCGAGCCGATCTTGGCCAGGTGTTTGGTTCGCGCCACGCCGATCGAAATCGGCAAGCCGACCTCCTCGCGTACCCGGCGTCGAATAGCTTGCGCGATAGCCGCCGGCGGCCCGAACAGATGCGCCGTGCCGGCCACATCGGCAAAGGCTTCGTCAATGGAAATGCGCTCGACCAGGGGGGTGTAGTCGCCCAGGATGGCGATGGCGGCGTCGCCCAGCCGCTGGTACTCCTTGAAATGGCCGCCCACGAACTGCAACTGGGGGCAGAGCTCCCGCGCCTTCCGCCCCGGCATTCCCCCACGCACGCCAAACGCCTTGGCTTCATAAGAGGCTGCCAGTACCACGCCCCCGCCCACCGCGATCGGCCGGCCGCGCAGCGCCGGATCGAGCAACTGCTCTACCGACGCATAAAATGCGTCCAGGTCGGCATGGAGGATCGTCGCGTCGGCCAAGCTCACACCTGTTCTGCCGGAGTGGCAGAACATAAAGTGAACAAACCACGGGCCGCGTCAAGTGTCTTGACGGTTCTACGCCCCTGCCGGGTTCAACTTGGCCCGCGCCATCTGTCGCTCGATGTCGGCCAGCAACTGGGGCAATTCGCCCGGCGAGCGGATGGTATAGTCGGGCACCTGCTGCGCGTTTTCTGGGATGTGGCTGCGCTTCTTGGACCAATTCTGCCATATGCTGACAATGCCGAGCTGGTTCGCGCCGCCGATGTCCCGCTCGAGGTGGTTTCCAACCATCACGATCAATCCCGCGTCATCGGCACTCAGACCGGCTGCGGCCATGGCCTGGTCGAACATCCTCCGGTCCGGCTTCTCGCAGCCTGCGGTCTCGGAAATCACCCTCGCGTGGAAATGCGGCGTGATGCCGTGGTCGCCCAGCACCGTGTCGAAACTCCGCACTTGGCCATCCGCCACCAGCACGATCCGGTAACCCTCGCTGGCCAGCATGCGCACCATTTCGAGTGCGCCGGGAATAAGCCTGGCTTCGGTGACATAGCCCTCCGCATCGAGCTTTTCGGTGGCTTCGTTGACCAAGGTGTCCCCGCTGTCGAGAAACACCGCCTTGAGCAGTGGCTGCTCGTAGCGCACCTGTGCCAGCACCGCCTTGACCCGTCCGGGTATCCACTCGGCGAGTTCATCCCAGCTCAGCATCTCGGAATCCGCCAGGTCGAAACGCTGTTCGAAAGTGGCGCTCGGCAGAAAAGCGCGCGCCTGCAGGTAACGCTTGACGGCGCGATGATCCTCGGCCGTCACCTCGGCAAGGGCAGGGCGGAACCTGTCGTTGATCAGCACTCCGTCCAGTCCCGCCAGTTCCTGGCAGGATACGCTCGTCAGCCGCCAGTTCGCTGTCTGATCTTCGGCCGATGCGGTGAAGGCATGCTTGCCGGGCGTCGACACCAGCGTCACGCGACCACCATCAAGGGGCAGGCCGCTGCCGGCAACGGTCATGGCAAGCTTGCCGCCATGCGAGCTGGCTTCCACTGCAACTAGCTTGTCGGCGGCGTCGAGCTTGAGCCAGATATGCTCCAGTTCATAGAGGTGCTGGATGTCCCAGTCCCACCAGACGGCATATTCGATGACCTTGGCGACGCCGGTTTCGAAGGCGATGTCGAGCCGACTCGATGGCGAACGGCCGGGCGCATCCAGTATCGAGATCCCGACATGGCTGGGCAGGAAAGGCTCATTGTCGGCAAACCGGATCACCGGCGCCAGCTGCCGCGCCAGGGCAAAATCCCCAATGGTGAGTTGGTGGACTGTTGGCGACATAAGGCAGCTCCTTGGTAGCAGATTAGGATTACGCAATTGATTCAGACACTTGGCGACAGCGGCTCCTCGGGCGGAAGCGCCAACCATCGTTTCGCCCCCATCGAAGGGCACACCGTGCACCGCCGACGGAGCGCAGCCTCAACCATGTGTAAAATCGGTCGACAGATCAGTTAGCAGGCGTACAATGTACGTTCCAGCCGCGCGTGGAAAGGGAACATGCATTCCACAATTCAATTGATCAATCTTCTTGGTGCCGGAGCCCTGCTGCTCTGGGGCTTGCGGATGATCAAGACCGGCGTCATGCGGGCCTTCGGGGCATCGTTGCGGCTATGGATCGCCAAGGGCACCGGCAATCGCTTCACCGCGGTTCTGTCGGGCATCATGGCCACTCTGGCGCTGCAATCGAGTACGGCTACGGCGGTGATCACCGCCTCTTTCGCTAGCAACGGGGCCATCAACCCACGCATGGCGCAGGCGGTGATGCTCGGTGCCAATGTCGGCACGGCCATTGCCGCGGTGGTCCTGTCGCTCGACGTGCACTGGTTCGCCTCGGCCATGATCCTGGTCGGCGTGACCGTCTTCCAGCTCAGCAAGTATTCCCGCGGCAAGGGCATTGGCCGCGCCATCCTGGGCCTGGGCCTGATGCTGCTGGCGCTCCAGCTGGTGGGTGGCGTCACCGGTCCGCTCCGTGAGTCCGAGGTGATGATCGCCATCCTGAGTGGGCTCGGTGACGCGCCGGCCTTCGCGCTGATCCTTGCGTCCGTGCTGGCGCTGGTCGCTTCGTCTAGCCTTGCCGTCGTGCTCTTCGTGGCACTGCTGGCTTCGGCCGGCATCGTCTCGCCGCCGCTGGCCCTCACCCTCGTGGCCGGCGCCAATCTGGGCGGAGCCATTCCGCCGTTCCTGGCAGTGCTGCATGAAGGTGTGGAAGCGCGGCGTCTGACGCTCGCCAATCTGGTGGTGCGCGCCATTGGCGCGATCGTGCTGACCATCTTCGCCGTGCCCGCGGCCAATCTGTTGCTGGCGGTGCTGCCCAATTCCGATAGCCTCACCATCGCCGCCCATATCGGCTTCAGCCTGGTGCTGCTGGTGCTGTTCCTGCCGATCCTCGGGCCGATCGGCAAGCTGGCGGCCCTGGCCGTACCCAAGCCGGCGACGCCCGAGCGCGGCACTAACTATCTCGACGATAGTGTGCTCGATACGCCCACCATCGCGCTCGCCGCTGCCCAGCGCGAGACGCTGCGGGTCAGCGATATCGTCCTCAGCATGCTGCGCGGCAGCCTCGAAGCCCTGCGCAAGCCGGGCCCCGGCACCCGCAGCAACGTCTCGATGCTCGATGACGATGTCGACGCGCTGCACCAGGCTATCAAGCTCTACCTGACGCGCCTCGACCAGACCGAGCTCGACGCCGACGACGCCCGTCGCTCGGGCGAAATCATGAGCTTCGCCATCAATCTCGAACATATCGGGGATATCGTCGAAGGCGGCCTGTGCGATGTGGCTGCCAAGATCGCCAAGCGCCAGCTCAAATTTTCCGCCGATGGACTCGCCGAAATCGTCGCGCTCTACGAAAAGACCATCACCAATATGCAATTGAGCCAGACCGTGTTCATGACCGGTGATCCGCAACTGGCTCGCCAGCTGGTCGCAGCCAAGGTCGAGGTGCGCCAGCTCGAGGCCCGTTCGGCCAAGGCTCATATCCAGCGCGTGCGCGAGCGCGTGCCTGCCTCGGTCGAGACCAGTTCGCTGCATCTCGATATCCTGCGCGATCTCAAGCGCATCACCGCGCACCTGGCCTCGGTCGCCTATCCCATCCTCGAAACCAAGGGCGAGCTCGACGAGAGCCGCTTGCGTCCCAATCCCGTCCTCGAGCCCAAGACCGCCTCGGAATAGCCCGGAGCCTTCCATGAACTACGATGCCGTCCTCGCCGACATGGTCACCGTCGCGCGCGAAGCGGGCTCCCTGACGCTCGACTACTTCAAGCGCTTCCGCGACATCGAGATCGGCATCAAGGGTCCGGCCGATTTCGTTTCCGATGCGGACAAGGAGAGCGAACTGCTCATCCGCAAGTTCCTGTTCGAGCGCTATCCGGGCTGGAGCTTCACCGGCGAGGAATTCGACCCCGTCAACACCGACAGCGAGCATCGCTGGCTGGTCGACCCCATCGACGGCACCACCAACTTCATCAACGGCATGCACTATACCATCTCGCTGGCTTTGCGCCGTGGCAACGAGACGGTGTGCGGCGTGCTCTACAACCCTCCCGCCGACGAGATGTTCACCGCCATCGCGGGGCAGGGCGCCTTCCTGAACGGGGAAAGGCTGAGGGTCAGCGAGCAGGCCGATATTGGCCTGTTCAATATCGGCACTGGCCTGCCCACGCCGGGTCTGCAACTCTATCCCGGTTCCTACGAGCGTCTCGACGCGATCCGCGCCCCGGTTGGCGCTGTGCGCATCGTCGGCAGCGCCGCCAACAGCTGCGCCTATGTCGCCATGGGCCGGTTGACCGGCTATTACGAGGAAACTGGCTTTGTCGACACAGCGGCGGGCATCCTGCTCGTGCAGGAAGCCGGCGGCGTCGTCACCGATTGGTGGGGCAGGGGGCCGGAATTCTACGAGCGAACGGGAGCGCTTATTGTCGCGAACAAGGCCACGCATGCGTTTCTGATCGAGAAGCTCAAGGACGTGCCGCGAAAGGATCCGAAGTAGGACCCTGTTATAGTGCCCATCATCAGCCCCAAAATGGATCGTCACCCTCGGGCTTGACCCGAGGGCTCTTCACTTGCGGACAGCTCGGTCAGTACAGAGCCCTCGGGTCAAGCCCCAGGGTGACGATCGGCGGGTGTGCATGGCTTGGCCTGCTTCACCCCATCAACGCCGCCAACCCCTCCGGATCATCCGTCGTAATCTGATCGACCCTTAGCTCCAGCAGCCGTTGCACCCTTGGCCTGCTCTCGTGATCCGCCCGCTGGATCGTATAGGCATCGATCCGCCGCCCCTCGGCGTGAAAGGCCGCGACGATATCGAAACCCGCCCGATCCGCCTCCAGCACCAGCGGCCAGGCGAGGTAAATCATCTCGGCCCTGGGCGATGCTGCCACCGCATCGCGCACGAAACCGGCAAAATCCCGCGTTTCCATCAGTCGCTCGAAGGCACCGGCATGGCAAGGGTCATAGCCGATGCGCAGCCCTTCCACGCCCGCCGTCAGCAGCCGCACCGAAGCAGCGTCGCCCGATGACAGGATCATGTGCCGCGCCACGGGCGCCACGCTGTCCTTGAACGAGGCCACCGCCGCCGCGTCGAGCACCCTGGCATCTTCCTTGTAGTCGAGCTGCAGCAGCGCGTCGGGATGCAGCCCACCCCCCGCCAGCAGCGCGCACAGGTCCTCCAGCAGCATCACCCGCTCGCTCAGCGGCGTCCCGTCATTGCCCCGCAGGTACAAGCTACGCAAGGCCTCCGCGCCGAGTTCGGCAACCTTGCCGTTACCGGTCGTTTCGCGTTCGACGCTCAGGTCATGCAGCACCGCATAGCCCCGGTCGGCATGGATCACCAGGTCCACCTCGACGCTCGCGCCCAGCCGCATGCCCTCGAGGATGCGCCCCCCGGTAAACACCGGGTCGCTCGCCTTGCGTCTCGCCCGATGCCACTTCAGCCAGGTGCGATGGCCATCGCGAGTGAGGTAGAGCGGATCGGTCATGTCAGGCCCGGTGGATCACCACGCCGTCCCGATAGGCAGCGATGGCCCTGGGAGACAGGGTCACGCCCTGGCCCGCCCTGAACATATCGGGATGGCTCACCATGGCCTTTACCCGCGTAGAGTCATTGAGCTCGAGATCGACCAGCCCATGCGTGCCATAGTCGGTGACTCGGTGCACCTTGCCCTGGCTGCCCTCGCCGGCAACAGTGAGGTCCAGCGCTTCCGGCCGAACGGCGAGGATGGCCGGACCGTCGCTCACCGGCAGGGGCGTCGAATAACCCCCCTTGCTGAACATGCCATTGGCGACATTGCCTTCGATCAGGTTCATCGTGCCGATAAAGCCGGCCACGAACGGCGTGCGCGGCTCGCGATAGACCACGTCCGGCCGGTCGATCTGCTCGGTCTTGCCGTCCCGCATCACCACGATCCGGTCGGCCATCGACAGCGCCTCGTCCTGGCCATGCGTTACGAACAGAGTCGTGATCTTGAGACGCTGCTGGATGTCGCGCACCTCTTCGCGAAGTCTTTCGCGCAAGTGCTGGTCCAGACTCGCAAACGGTTCGTCGAGCAGCAGGATTTTGGGCTCGAGCACCAGCGATCGCGCCAGCGCCACACGCTGCTGCTGCCCGCCCGAAAGCTTGGCGACATGCCGCGCGCCGTAGCCATTGAGGCCCACCAGGTCGAGCACGGCCTCGACGCGCCGCTTGATCTCGTCCGGCGCCACCTTGCGCAGCTTGAGACCGAAGGCCAGGTTCTTGAACACATTCATATGCGTCCACAGCGCGTGGCTCTGGAACACCATCCCTGTCGGGCGCTTTTCCGGCGGCACATGCGTGATGTCCTCGCCGTCGATCGTCATCTCGCCCGAAGTCGGCCGCTCGAAGCCGCCAACCATGCGCAGCAGCGTCGACTTGCCCGAACCCGAGGGACCAAGCAGGCACACCAGCTCGCCATCGGCAACATCGAGCGAGAAATTCTCCACGGCCCGCACGCCGCCGGCGAAAATCTTGGAAACGTCTTTGATCTTGAGAACGGACATAATCTTCCTAGCCCCCGAAACCGCGGGCAAACGAACCGGAATTGACGACGCGCCGCGCAAACAGCAGCGCGATGAAGCTGGGCACCCAGAGCAGCACCGACAGCACCGCGCCATATTGGATGACCGGCTGGTTGTTGATGAACGAGATCATCAGCACCGGCAGCGTGCGCACCTGCGGCGCGCCGATCAGCCAGGCGCCTTCCGTCTCGTAGAACGTGCCCACAAAGCTCAGCAGCACCGCTGCGGCGATGGTCGGCCCGGCTTGGGGCAGGGTGATCGACCAGAATACCCGCATCGGGCTGGCGCCGACGTCGCGCGCCGCTTCTTCCATGCGCCGGTCCACCGACTGGAACGCCGCAACCGGAATCCAGATCATGAACAGCAGCGTGCCAACCAGCTGGATCAGCACCACGCCCCAGAAGGTGCCGATGAGATTGAGCTGGAGGAAAATGCCGGCAATGGCCACAAGCAGGCCGAATTTGGGGAAGGCGTGGCCGGCCAGGAACGAGAAGAACAGGATGTTGCGACCTGGAAAATCCAGCCGGGCAAAGGCATAGGCGGCGGGCAGGCAGATCAGGGCCGAGAGCAACGTCACCGTCATCGCCAGCGTCAGGCTCATCGTGATCGAGCTCCAGACGTCGGCACGGGCAAGCGTTTGGTTCCAGAACCTGAGCCCGAATTCCTGCGGTATGACCGAGGGGAAGCGCCAGACATTGGTAAAGGCCCAGGTGCCCACCACGACCAGCGGCAGCACGATGACCAGGGTCAGTACAACGGCAAAGATGATGCCCGTCCAGTCGATCGGGCGGCGGATGGCAGCTGAGGTCATGGCGCCTGGTTCCTGGCGACCGAGCGCACATAGAAGAGCCCGAACAGGATGCAGAAGCCAAAGGTGATCACCGCCTGGGTGATGGCCGTCTGTGGCTCGAACAACTCGCGGAAGGTGCGCTGCATGAACGGGCCCATCATTTCCGGCGCCGCCGGGCCCAGCACATAGGGCAGCGTAAAGGCCGAGAAGATGCCCAGCACAGCGAACGAAATCGCCACCAGGATCGAGTTCGAGATGCGCGGCAGGATGATGTGCCAGAGCAGGGCAAACCGCCCCGCGCCGACATCGCGCGCCGCTTCGATCGCCTGGTTGGACACATTGCCAAGCCCCGACAGCAGGATCAGCACGGTCAGCGGGATATTGTCCCAGACCAGGCCAATCACCGGCCCCCAGGGCGTCAGGTAGGGCGACCGGATCTTGGGCAGGCCGACCGCATTGAGCACCAGGTCGACCGTGCCGTTCGGCCCCAGCACGCGGATGAAGGCGAAACTCAGGATGATCGAGGGGACGAACATCGGGAAGATGGCGAGGCCCTGCACATAGGCGGCCACCCTGCTATCCGAAAAGCGCAGGTAAAGGGCAATGGGCAGGCAAACCACCAACAGCAGGACGGCGCACACGCCCGTGGTCCACAGCGTGATGGAGAGGTTGGACAGGCTGTAGCTGTCCGAGAAGAAGAAGCGGTAGGTCTCCAGCGAGACCGCGCCGCCACCGTCCGGCGTCTTGATCCAGACGGTCTGGATCACCGCCGAAATGATCGGCCAGATGATAAGCCAGATCACCAGCAACACGGGAATGGCGACCAGCAGGAGGCCGATGGGCCTCCTGCGCTCGGGTGCGGCGAGCACTGGGTGGCTCGCGTCGATTGTTGTCACGAAGCCGGGTCCACGTTTGGCGCCACGGCACGATACCAGCCGTCATTGATGGCCTTTTCCCAGTCTCCGCTCGGGAAGTTGGGAATGGTCTGCGGAATGAGATCGGCGAACTTTTCGCGCAGTTCGGCCGATACATAATCCCACGATACGCCGGGGAAGCCGCCCAGTTCGGTGAGCACCGCCGACTGGATTTCTTCGCTGAGGAGGAAGTCGGCGAGCTTGAGCGCGGCGTCCTTGTTGGTGCCGTTGGTCAGCACGGCCAGCTTGGTGAAGCCACCGGGCAGGCCGAGGTCCTGCAACTGCACCAGGCCCGTGGTTTCCGGCAGCACGCCCTGGGCGATGGCCGACAGCGCCTGGTCCGACCAGGCCGGGATCATCGTTACGGCCGATTGGCCGAGCAGCTGGATGGACTGGGTATTGCCCGACGTATAGGCGCCGCCATCGAACAGCGACGGGGCTAGGTCCTTGAGGATGTCCCAGGCCGGGTTGAGCATCGCCTCGCCGGCTTCTGCCGTGTAATTGTCGACGGTGAACTTGGCCGGGTCCTTGCCATTGGCCTCGTAGATGGCGCGGCGCACGAAATTGCCGCCCGAGCCGCCCTTGTTGGGGCGGTTGTAGATGAACTGGCCGGGATTGGCCTTGATCCACGCAACCAGGTCCGCAAAGGTCTTGGGCACATTGGCCGGGTCGAGCTTGGTCGTATCGTAGGCGAGCAAGACCTGCGAACCGCGATAGGGCAGGTTGGTCGGAATGTCGAAGGCCAGCGGATTGATCTTGGAATAGTTGCTGAGACCCGCCTGTTCAAAGTCGACGAACAGGCCTTTTGCGATGCCGTCCACCGTCACGCGGCTGTCGAAGCCTTCCAGCAGGTCCGCCTGCGGATCCTGGCCGCCGGCCAGGGCCGCCAGGGCGCGGTCGGCGATGGCCGCCACGCCGGCACCATCGCCGCCATCCACCAGGTTGAGCGTCAGGCCGGCATTGGCTGCCTCGAACTTCGGCTTCACCACATTGGTCCAGAAGTCGATGACGTTCTGGTCCGAGCTGAAATAGACGTCGATGACGCCTTCGGCGCCAAACGACATGCGGGGCAGCATCAGGGCGCCGGCAAATGTGCCGGCTGCAAGCATGAATTCACGCCGTTTCATTGTCATCTCCCAAAGTCCGTTCCTTGGAACGGATGTTCCACGAAGCGGGCAGGTCCGCTCGTAGGTTTCATCGATCTTGCGTCGACCTCTCCCGAACGAAAGCTAACTCCCGGTCGAAAATTAAAGCAAGCGGAAAACCCGCAGGCAGGCGACGATACGATGCCGGGTACAAATCACAGCTCTGCGACAGTGATGTAACAAGTCCCGCCCCGGCCATCTTCGCGCGCTACCGCCAGCCGGCGCCTTGGTAAGATGACAGTGTAACGCTTTGTCAGTGCCCGCATAACTGCCCAAGAAGAACCGTCGAAGCGACGCGCTGAAATGCGGCGCGACTGGTAGCGATTTCAATCGGCGTGACATTGTTCGGCGGCAGGTCTCGAGAGCGTGGGCGGGCCAAGCCGAAAATTCGCACGCTTTCGGGTACCGTTCGGATGCTTTCGAATGAACCCGCCAAATCGTTCCAGTAACGGAACAGAATTTCCATGCATGCTGGCGGGAAAGCATGGAATCGTTTTCGCGCATTAGCCCGGCAAGTCTTCCCGCTGCATGGGCGTCCTGCTTCCACCGGCATGGCATCCGGCGCGGCGATGGCGCAGGCTGTTCAGGCATGCAACCAGGAAGGGTCCGCACCAAGCCGCAAGCGCGGGCCCTTCTTTGCTGTCAGATGCGTGCCGCCAGTTCTTCGAGCTGGGCGGCGCATAGGCCCCAGCCTTCATGGAAACCCATCTGCTTGTGCGCCGTCGCGTCTTCGGCGCTCCAGTGTCGGGCGATTGCTGTGTACCGGGTCTTGCCCTCTCCGGCGTCCTCGAACGTCAGGATGGCGGTGAAGAAGGGCTTGGCCGAAGGCGCCCAGTCGCCGGTATAAGCGTCGGTGAAGACCAGCTTCTCGTTGGGCACGATCTCCAGGTATTGGCCGGCATTGGGATACTCGTTGCCGTCCTCGTCAGCCATGGTGAAAAGGCTGCCGCCACCGACGCGGAAGTCCGTCACTATCTTGGGCGTGGTCCAGGGCTTGGGCGCAAACCACTGCTTGAGCAGGTCCGGCTGGGTCCAGCACTGATAGACCTTGTCGCGCGGCGCATTGAGCACGCGGCTCAGTACGAGATCGCGATCAGTATCCTGGGTGGGAAGGGTGATGGTCATTTTGCTGCTCCTGATTGGCTTTCATGTCAGCGACGAACGGCATCGGTGCGCTTCGACAAGCCAACAGGCATTTTTTTCTTTTCGTTCGCTACCGGCCCAGCGCCTTCAGCGATGGCCGCAGGTGGCCGGCGTTCTCGGTGAGCAGAGCCTCGGCACTGCGGACATCGACGGCTCCAACCGCAAGCAAGATCGCCACCTTCACTGCCCCGCCGGCTTTGTCCAGCGCCGCGGCGGCCCGATCTTCCGGGACCTCGCTTACTGCCATAACGATGCGTCTGGCTCGTTCGCGCAGTTTGGTATTGTCGGCTACCAGGTTGACCATGAAGCCGTCATGCACATGCCCCAGATGAACCGCCATCATGGTCGAGAGCATATTGAGCGCAATCTTCTGTGCCGTCCCCGCGCCCATGCGGGTCGACCCGGCAATCACCTCCGGCGGCGTCGGCAGGCAGATGGCGACGTCGACCCTGTCGAAGAGCGGCGCCCCCTCATTGTTGCTGATGCCAATCGTCCTGGCTCCTGCAGCCCGCGCTGCCTCCACTGCCGCCATCGGGTAAGGCGTATAGCCGCTGGCCGTCAGCGCGATGATGCAGTCCCCCGGCCCAGCCCCGGCCTCCGCAATCTCGGCACGAGCCGCATCCGCATCGTCTTCGGGCGCCCCCGCCATGTTGGTCAATCCGGCAACACCGCCGGCCAGCAACACCTTGATGCGTTCGCCTGCCAGGCCATACGTCCCCGGCAACTCCAGTGCATCGGCGAGCGCCATCAAACCTGAACTGCCCGCCGCCACATAGACCAGCCTGCCTCCCGCGCGGATGCAGTCGGCTGCCAAATGCGCCGCCCTGGCGATGTATGGTACGGCCGCCTGCACGGCGCGCGCAGCGTCGACCTGCGCCTCAGCCAGAATCGCCAACGCCTCTTCCGGCCGACGGGTGTCGAAGCCTTTGGCGCTCGCATGGATCATCTCGGTTCGGGTCGCGCTCATGCCGTTCTCCGCTCCGTGCGATAATGCCAAAAAAATACCACTTGTCCAGCCAAGGGCGGAAATCTTGCCGCATTGGCAGCGCAATGGACGTCAAAAGCTCAATTCCGCCAGCGCAATGCGCTGATTGTGCAGAATCCTGAATTGGGGGTTGGTCAATGGTATTTTATTGGTATTATGGTCGCGCAGGAAGGTGGCGTGGCCAACGTGGACACATTTAGTGTTATGGATTGCGCGGCCGATCGCAGCAAGGCAAGGGGGGAATAGTGGCCGACGTTTCGAACGGTTTCTTTGCCGATGGCCCCGTCGTGCTTCCCTCCGGCGGCCCGCTATATCTGCAGCTCAAGCGCTGGATCGAGGACGCCATTCACAATGGCGCCATCAACCCTGGCGATGCCCTGCCATCCGAACGGGACCTGGCCACCAAAGTCGACGTGTCGCGCGTTACCGTCCGCAAGGCCGTACTGCAACTGGTCAAGGACGGCGTGCTTGTGCAACGCCATGGCTCGGGCACTTTCGTCGCTCCGCAGACCCAGCGCGTCGAGCAGTCGCTGTCGCAACTGACCTCATTCACCGAAGATATGGCGCGACGCGGCATGGCCGTGCGCGCCGAGTGGCTCGATCGCGGTCTCTACCTCCCGTCGCCCGAGGAAACCATTATTCTAGGCCTGTCGTCGGGCGAGCAGGTCGCGCGTATCTCGCGCCTGCGCCTCACCGGCGAAACCCCCTTGGCGATCGAGCGTGCCAGTCTATCCGCCCGCGTACTGCCAGATCCCGGCGCGATCGGCGACAGCCTCTACAAGCATCTCGACAAGTCAGGCAATCGCCCCATCCGCGCCATCCAGCGCATCCGCGCCGCCAATCTAGGCGAGGAGGATGCGGAACTGCTGCGAGTGCCGGCAGGGTCCGCCGGTCTCAACATTGAGCGGACCTCCTATCTCGCTTCGGGGCGCGTCATAGAATTCACCCGCTCCATCTATCGGGGCGACACCTATGACTTTGTCGCCGAACTGCGGCTCGGCGATTCTTCCACTTCGGGAGGCAGCAAGACGTGACGACCCAGACCTTCATGCGGCAGGAAGTCGAGGCCATTCCAGGCGTCGTCGCCAATTTTCTCGATAACAGTGGCATGGTGCTCGATGCCGCCGCCGCCGCACTGCGCGAGCGCGATCCCGCTCTGGTCGTCACAGTGGCGCGCGGTTCCTCGGATCACGCCTGCTCCTATCTTAAATACGCCATCGAACTCACGTTGGGCCTGCCGGTTGCCTCTATCGGCCCCTCGATCGCCTCCATCTACGGCAAGGATCTCAAGCTCGGCAGCGCTGCTGCCATCGCCGTCTCGCAATCGGGTAAATCGCCCGATATCGTCGGCATGACCCAGTCAGCGCGCCGTTCGGGCGCCACCACCATTGCCGTAACCAATACGTCCGACTCTCCCCTGGCCGACGCTTCCGACTTCACCATCGACCTCCATGCCGGGGTGGAAAAATCCGTCGCCGCGACCAAGACCTTCGTCACCTCGGTCGTCGCCGGCCTGGCGCTCATTGCCCGTTGGAGCGGCGACAACGCGCTGCGTTCGGCCATCGACGAACTGCCGAATTCGCTTGCCAAGGCCGTGGCCTGCGACTGGTCAGAACTGGCAAGCGCTCTTGACGGGCATGATGCACTTTATGTCCTTGGCCGCGGCCCGGGCTTCGCCATCGCCAACGAAGCCGCGCTCAAGTTCAAGGAGACCTGCAACATCCAGGCCGAATCCTACAGCGCCGCCGAAGTCATGCATGGCCCCGTTGCCATTGTGACGCGCGGCTATCCGGTCCTCGGCCTGGCCGCTCGCGACGCTGCCGAGGCATCCGTGGCCGACATGGCGCACAAGCTGGCCGGGCAGGGTGCTCTGGCATTCCTCACCAGCAGCCGACCCGGCGCGGCGAAAGCCCTGCCTTTCGCGACCACTGGCCATCCGCTGACCGACCCGCTTGCCCTCATCGTCTCCTTTTACGGTTTCGTCGAAGCCCTTTCGCGCCGTCGTGGCCTCAACCCGGACGTGCCACCCGCGCTCAAGAAGGTCACCGAAACGGTATGAGCGACCTGCTGGCCATTTCCGGCGCCCGCATCTTTGATGGCGAGGCTTGGCATGACGATGCGGCGCTGCTGGTCGAGTTTGGCCACGTCTCGAGCGTCGTCCGTGCAGATGCCGTCCCGGACCATGCCGAAGCCGTTCATCTCGAAGGCGGATCCGTGGTGCCGGGCTTCATCGATCTCCAGGTCAATGGGGGTGGCGGCGTGCTGTTCAACAACGATCCTTCGGTCGGCGCCATCCGGACAATCTGCGCGGCGCATGCTCAGTTCGGCACGACAGCCCTGCTGCCAACGCTGATTACCGATACCGTTGCCGTGAACATCGCCGCCATCGATGCCGGCAAAGCGGCGGTGGCGCAGGGTATTCCAGGATTTATCGGTCTCCACCTCGAGGGGCCGCATCTCTCGCTCGCCCGCAAGGGCACGCATGACGGCGCGCTGATCCGTCCCATGGACGATGCTGACCTCGCCCGCCTCCTTGCCGCGCGCAGCCAGCTCCCCAATCTGCTCTGCACCGTGGCGCCCGAAACCGTCACGCCCGCGCAGATATCGGCACTAGCCGAGGCCGGCATTATCGTCAGTCTGGGTCACACCGACGCCAGCGCGGCCACTGCCGACGCCGCCTTTGCGGCCGGGGCCACCATGGCGACGCACCTGTTCAATGCCATGAGCCAATTGGGCAATCGCGAACCTGGCGTGGTCGGGACGGCGCTAACGACCGAGGGAATCCATGCCGGGCTCATAGCCGACGGGATTCACGTTCATCCGGCCAGCATCCAGATTGCCCTTCGGGCTCAATCGGGCGGCGGCCATATCTTCCTTGTCACCGACGCCATGTCGCAAACCGGCACCGACCTCGTCACGCTGACGCTCAACGGCCGCACGATCACCCGCGCCGATGGCGCGCTGCGACTGGCCGATGGCACCCTGGCCGGCGCCGACCTCGATATGATCGACGCAGTCGAGTTCATGCATGTCCGGATGGGCCTTGCCTTCGAGGAGGCCATTCGCATGGCCTCGCTCTATCCCGCGCGCGCCATGGGCATCGATGCCGAGTATGGCCATCTCCGGCCCGGTGCCGTTGCGAGCTTCGTCCATCTGTCCGACAGCCGTCGCGTCCAGGCGACGTGGATCGGCGGCGGGCAGGTTTTCCGTGCCTGATCAGCCGCGACCGATATAGGGCATGTTCGTCGCCATCACGGTCATGAACTGAACATTGGCCGACAGCGGCAGCCCAGCCATGTAGAGCAGGGCATCCACAACGTGGCTCACGTCGAATGTCGGCTCTGGCACGATGGTGCCATTGGCCTGCAGCGATCCGCTATTCATGTGACTCGTCATGTCGGTGGCCGCGTTGCCGATGTCGATCTGCCCACAGGCAATGCTGAAAGCGCGCCCATCCAGCGAAATCGCCTTGGTCAGCCCCGTGATGGCGTGCTTGGTGGCGGTGTAGGAGGCAGCGCCTGGGCGGGGCACATAGGCCGAGATCGATCCGTTGTTGATGATCCGTCCCCCTTGCGGGTTCTGATCGCGCATCGCCCGAAAAGCCTCGCGCGCGACATAGAAGGCGCCGTTGAGGTTGGTATCGACCATTTCCTGCCAGGTCACCACGTCGAGGTCACCGAACGACACCGCTGGCGCGAAGCGGCCCGCATTGTTGAATACCAGGTCGATCCGGCCATAGGCTTCTTTGACCCCCGTGAAGAAATGCGCGACCGCGTTCGGATCGGTCACGTCGCACTCCGCCCAATAACCCTTGGTCCTGGCGGCGGTCGCCCGCAGAGCATCAGCCCGGCGCCCGCAGATGGCGACATCATATCCTGCTGCGGCAAGACCAAGGGCTGCCGCGCGCCCGATACCCGAACTCCCGCCCGTCACCACCGCAACCTTGTTCATGTCCGCTCCCAATTGTGGCGAAGCAGTCAACCTGCCTCATCGTTTTCCGATTCCCGGCACATTCGCGCCGTATCGTCGCTACGTCTATGGCGAAGGTTCCATCGCCTCCCGCCTGCCGACGCTTTACCGCGGCGCGACGATATGACGGCTCCAAACCCCCGCAAACGTTGGAATTTTAACGCTTCGTTCAGGCGGGTTAACAGGTCGTTTCCATCTGTGTGCTGAATCTGCAACATCCGCTTCTCAACCATATTGCTCCACCCGCAAAACGGCTTTTGCGCGATTGCGTCATTTTCTTCGATGCGTAGAGTGGGTCTTGCGAATCCATGCATGGGATCGTTTGTCGGTCGCAGCGCGACGGCAACACACTGCACCACGAATAGTGTGGTCGCGTTACGACAAACCGCTGGGTAACCGGCACAAGAATGACTGACTTTGGAGGTCAACTAATGAAACTCAAGAGCCTTATCCTCGGTTCTGTTGCCGCTGCCGGTCTCTCGACCGCTGGCTTCGCTGCCGATCTGGGCGTTCTCACCTCGCTCGACGTTTGCGACGAGCTGGGCCTGTCGGGTCTGACCATTTCGTCCGACACCAACTGCCTGCAGATCTCGGGTGAAGTGAAGTACCAGTTCGACTGGGGTAACTGGAAGGGCAGCTATGCTATCGCCCAGACCAATTTCCTCGGCAACGTCAACATCGACGTTCCGGATACCGCTGCTGGCGTCAGCAACGATTGGGATTCGCGCGTTCAGTCGTACCTGAAGTTCGTCGGCACCGCCGGCAGCGACTTCGGCCCGGCCCAGGCCGTCCTGAAGATCAAGAACGACAACCGCGTCCGCTCGACCAACGGCGTTGCCGTTGAAACCGAAGACGGCACCTTCGTTAAGATCGACGAAGCCTACGTCCAGGTTGGTGACACCACCGTCCTGACCGCTGGTAAGCGCGGCTCGATCTTCAACAAGGGCGACGACGAGCCCTTCAACACCCTCACCGGCCTGTTCATCTCGCAGCGCGCTGACACCGGCGTTGTTGCTGACGAAAACGCTGACTTCATCACGCCGAAGCGTGGCGGTCACGTCATCCAGCTGTGGTCGAACATCGGTGAAGGCCTGATCGCCAAGATCGGTCTCGAAAACCTGAACTCGGACGGCGGTGGTGTTATCCTCGCTGGTCACCCGCTGATGGCTGCTCAGGCTATCTCCGGTGGTTCGCGCGCTGGTACCCTGGTTGGCGTCCTCGACTATGCTGGCTCGGGCATCACTGCTCACATCAGCGGCGCCGTTGGCGGCCTGCTCGATGGCGTTCAAACCTCGGGCGACAGCTACCAGCTGCACACCGGCGTGACTGCAACCTTCGACGCGTTCAAGGTTCGTGGCGCTCTGGCCGTCGGCGGTGGTTATGACGCGGTTCGCGCTGCCAGCTACAGCTACTGGAACGGCCTGGTTTCGGCTGAAGCCAAGTTCGACATGTTCAAGATCGCCCTCTCGGGTGAAGCTGCTGGCGGCACTGCCTCCACCGGCGTTGCTCTGGACACCGACTACGGCTTTGGCGGCCAGTTCGGCGCCACCGTTGCTGAAGGCATCGAAATCAACATCGGCGGCCGCTACTTCAACGACGGCACCCCGGGCGTTGGCGATGGCTACCAGGTTGCTGCTCAGTTGATCGCTTCGCTGACCGAAACCATCAAGCTGACCGGTGAAATCGGCGTCTACGGCCATGCCGCTGACGTTGCCCCGGCCGTCGTTGCTGCCGCGACTTCGGACTTCTACGGCAAGGCCGAGCTGGCCTGGACCCCTGGCGGCGGCTTCTCGTCGTCGGTTGGTGCCACTGTTCAGCAGAACGGTGCCTACAAGGTCACCTTCAAGGCTGCCAAGGCCTTCCAGTAATCCTCGGATTACTCTGGCTTACGGAAAGGCCCGGCTCACGCCGGGCCTTTCTGCTTTCGTGGCCATCGACATGCGATGCAGGTGCCGGGCTCGCGTAAATCTGCCGCTCAGTGGCGGTCCGGCATTTTCTCCTGTCTCGACAAGCGTCTAATTTCGCCTCACCTCGCAAAGGACCAGTGCGTCCTCTAGGGATTTAGGCGACGAGCTGATTCTGTGATTGCGGAACGCGCACCGTAGCCTGCTTGGCGGCATCCAGAATAATCGCGCGAAAACAAACACTTACGGCGAGTATTTTCGTTCACACGCGGCACGAAATGCACTAGCTTTGCCACAATTGCGGACATTCACTGGAATGGGAATGATCAGGGACCTCATCAAGTGGGTCGTGCCGGGACTCGCCACTGTGCTGGGCGGCACAACCTTGTGTTTGGCGATGACGTCGACGCAGATCGCCGACGATCTTGGACAGCGCGGCGCGGCGGCCATGGCGGCCAGCGACTACGACTGGGCGGAACTTTCGGTCGACGGTCGCGACCTGACCCTGACTGGCACCACGACGGACCAGACGCTGCTCGATGACGCCAAGGCCCGGCTGACGGCCCTGGACGGGGTCCGCTCTGTTACGGACGACGTTACGCTTGCCCCCATGGCAAAACCCTACACGCTCGAAGCGAGCGTCGATCAGCATTCCGTTGCCCTGTCGGGAAGCGTTCCCAACGAAACGACGAAACAGCGCCTGCTGGCGCTGGCCGGCCTGGAGCAGGGGGCGTTGGAACTCCATTCCGGCACGCCGGACCGACGCACCTGGGTGGCGGGGGCCGAATTTGCGGTCGATCAATTGCAATACCTTGACCAGGGTACTGCCGCGATCTCGGACCTCACCATCAGTCTCAACGGACGCGCCAAATCCGAACGGGCCTTCCGTGACCTGCTCATCGTCCTGCGTGCCGGTCCGCCCGCCGGCCTTTCGCTGGGCGATGTCAGCATCACGCCCGCGCTCGTTTCGCCCTACCAGTGGAATGCCACTTTCGACGGCAAGCGGATCGATGTTTCCGGCTATGTCCCGGACAATTCACTTGTCGAGCGCTTCCGCACCGCCGATGTCTCCGGCGCGCAGGTCGCCACCGGCCTGGCTCTCGGTTCCGGCGAACCCGCTGGATTTGCGGACCTTTCCCAGCAATTGCTCGAACAGCTCTCTCGGCTTGAATACGGCGCTGCCAGCATTTCCGATGGGCAAAGTACCCTTTCCGGAGCGCCCGCGACGCTCGAAATCGCCCAGGGCATTGTCGATACCCTTGAGCCGTCCGGCACCATCGTCGCCCTCGAGCCGCCTCGCATCGACGAGTATTGGATGAGCGCCACGCGCCAGCCGGGCGGCGTCGTGGTCTTTGACGGCTACGCCCCCGATGAGGTGACGCGCGAGGCGTTCGGCCAACGCGAAGGAGCCGATACCAGTTATCTCAAGCTTGGTCGCGGCGCGCCGGAGCGCTACCGGTCAGGCGCCGATTTCGGGCTGGATGCGCTCGAACTGATGAGCGAAGGCCGCATCGCCATGCGCGACAATGTGCTGACCATTTCCGGCACCGCCCGCTCCAACGCGGATTACCAGACCCTGCTGGCCACTCTGGCGGATGCGCCGCAGGGTGTGGTGCTGGCGCGTGCCGAAATCCTCGCGCCGAGGGCCGCAACCTATACGTGGTCAGCGACCAAGGACCAGGCCGGGGCCATGACGCTGTCGGGCAACGTTCCCAATGCGGAGGCAGCCGCGCGCTTGATGGCGCTTGCTGGAGAAACAGCAGCACAGACAATGACTTATGCTTCGGGCGAACCGAACGGCTTCATTGCCTCGGCAGAAACGGCGCTCGGCTTGATGCAATGGCTCCGGGACGGAAAGGTCATGTACGATGGCCTTGGCTGGACCATAACGGGTACGGGCAAGTCGGCGATCGACAAGGCCGCGCTCGAGGCCGATTTCGTCACGCGGCAACTGGCGTCATCAGGCTGGGCGATGGCTGTTGCCGAGCCGCCTCCTGTCATTCCGGAAATTTCGCCTTACACTTGGTCGGCCACCAAGGCCACCGATGGCGTCACCCTGATGGGGCATGTTCCGGCGCAAAGCCTCAAGAACTATCTGGCGGTCCACGCCGGCGATACCGTGGTCGATTCCACCAGGATCGGGTCCGGCGCGCCGGTGAACTTTGTCGCTTCCGCTACGGCGGGGCTGGATGCCGTCCTCGGTCTCGTGGAAGGTGAAGTCAGCTTCGACGGCTCCAAGTGGACGCTGGGCGGGCGGGCCGAGTCGGAGGCGCAACGTGATGCCGTGCTTTCGGCCCTGTCGGCTGCATCCGACCCATCCGATTGGTCCATCGACATCACTGCGCCTCAACCCGAGCCTGTTGCCACGACCCCATACATATGGTCGGCCAACAAGGCAGCCGATGGTTCGGTGACGCTCTCGGGCCTTGTCCCTGCCGATCCGTTGAAGCGTTTCCTTGCCGTGAGGGCAGGGGACAAGGTCGTGGATCAATCCACGGTCGATCCCAATGCGCCGCAAGGCTTCGCCGCCGACCAGCTGGCGGCGATCGATGCGCTTGCCGCTCTGTCCGAAGGCAGTGCAAGTTTCGATGGCACGGTATGGACCCTCAGCGGCACGCTCTCGAGCTTCGACGCCACGGTCGATGCAGCGCTGGCCACTGCAACAACCCCGGCAGCCGACTGGGTGCTGGCCCTCACGCGGCCGCCGCAGCCCGAACCCGCGGTCGAGCCCACGCCGATATTGCCGGCAATCGAGCCCCCAGCGCAGCCGGAGGCCACTGCCGAACCGACCGCGGAAGCAGAGCCGGCGATTGTCGAATCTCCGGCCGAACCGGCCGCCCCCACACCCGTCAATCCGGACTATGCCTTTTCCGCCAGCCGGGCCGCCGACGGGCCGGTTGTGCTGAGCGGACAGCTTCCCTCCGACCCGGCCATGCGCTATTTCGCGGCCATTAGTGATGGCGACGTAGCGGCGGTCACTATAGCCGAAGGGGCGCCGGACGCTTTCCTGCCAAGTGCAGAAGCGGGTTTGCGGGCCCTGCTGAATTTGATAGAAGGCCAGCTCGATTATGCCGCCGGCGCCTGGTCGTTGCGTGGCATGGCCGCCAATACCGCTGCCCGCGATGCTGCCTGGGCCGCGGTCGCGGGAGCGTCAGACGCGGCATCCTGGACCACCCAGATCGAAGTATTGCCGTCCCCGCCCGAACCTGAGCCCATTGCGTCGCCCGCCGAGCCCGTCGCTCCGGCGACGGTGGATACCAGCGCTTGCTCCGCACCGGTGTCCGAATTCTCGGCGCGCAATTCGATCCTGTTCCAGTCCGGCGCGGCCCTGATTGCCGCTGAATCCGAGGCAGCAATAGATGAGCTTGCCCTCGATCTGGCCGCCTGTCCCGATGCCATCGTCCATATCGAGGGGCACACCGATGCCGATGGCGACGAAGCGCTGAACATGGCCCTGTCGGTGGCCCGCGCTGAAGCTGTGGTCAACGCATTGGTTTCACGCGGGGTCAATCCGGCCCGGCTTTACGCCGTCGGTTATGGCGAGACCGCGCCGATCGGGGACAACGAGACGGCCCAGGGCAAGCGCCTCAACCGCCGCATCGTGGTGACCGTCATGCCGCAGCATTATTGAGGCGGCCGTGATGGTGAACTGGGCGTCGCTCCCTTACCTGGTCTTGGCATATTGGCCCTACCTCGCCGGGGCGGCTTTGATTGGTCTCGTCGTGGGCTGGCGCAGCTTCACCCCGCCAGAAACGTGAGACGGCCGTGACCAATCTGGCCCTTATTTCCGAGACGGCCCTGCTGGTTCTGTTCGCCTACCTTCTCGGCTGCGTCCTGGGATATGGCATCCGCATGGCTCTCCATGCCGGCCGCGGCACGCGGCGGGTAGCGGAACTGGTTGTCACGGCCGCGCCGACGCCCGAATTGCCAAAGCCGCGGAGTTCGGCCGCACGCCTTGCCGCCCGCGTCGACGACGCACCGCCATCGCCATCAGTCGCCGCGCCCTCGGCTGCCGGTCACGACACCGCCAGTGCCTCCGCATCGAGGCCTGCCACGCTGGCTGGGCCGCGGGCTGGTACTCCTGACAACCTCAAGCAGATCAAGGGAATCGGGCCGAAAATTGAAGCATCGCTTTACGCTATGGGCATCTTCCACGTTCATCAGATCGCAGCCTGGAACAAGGCCAACATAAATTGGGTCGATGCGCAGCTTGCCTTCAAGGGACGCATTCGGCGCGAGCGCTGGGTCGAACAGGCCCTCACCCTGACCGCCGCCAACGAAGGCGCCCCCAGGAGGTTATCGGGTCGCGCTTAGATCGCTCGGCCCAGCACCTGCCTGCTCACGCGGGTGACGAATTCGGCCACGGCCTCGATTTCCTCGTGCTGGTCGAACAGGGCCGGCGAGCCTTGCCCGGCAATCGTCAGCGCGACTGCGTCGTCCCGGCGCCGCACCATTTCGTCGAAGGTTTCGCGGCGCAACTGATCGGTCAACTGCGTCCGCAGCAACATCAGCGGCGCGCAGGTCAGGGCGTCGTAGAGCGGCCATTGCGCCAGCAGCACGTCGTCGAAATTAATGCTCGCCAGGGCTTCGATCAGTCGGCGATCATAGAGCGGCCGCGCCCGGCCACGCTTGTCGATGAAATGGCTGCGGGCCGCCAAGGCGTCGAGACGATCGTCGGGCAGGCCCGGATAGTCCCCGCCCAGTATCTTGCGAAATCCTGCCCCGACTGGTTTTGCCCCCCGCAGTGCTTCCACATGCGCCAGGTTGTTACGCAGGCGCACGATGCCGCGGGAATCGGTCATCGGCCCCGCATCGAGCAGCACCGTGCCGGCAATCAACAGCGGATGGTTTGCCGCCAGCGCCATGGCGACCTGGCCGCCATGCCCCTGGCCGAGCACCACCGCCTTGCCGATCCCGAGTGCCGCCAGCACTGATGCCACGTCCCGCGCATCGGCCAGCGAGCCATAGTCGCTTTCCTTCGCCCGGTCGTCCGACCGGCCGCGTCCAGGCAGGTCGAGCAGGACCACCGGCCATTCCCCGCGTCCCATGCGCCGGAAGTAGTCGGCGAACTCGGTGAAGTCGCTCATGTTGCGCTGGTAACCCGGGATGCAAACGACCGGCACGCGCCGGCTCGATAGGGTACCGGCAACATGCACCGCGACGCGAAGTTTTGCCGCCAGCGTGACATGGGTGACAGGCAGCGCGGCGAATGGCGGATGGTCGGCGGGAACGGTTCTGGGGCGAGGCATGGCGCCGTCATTTAGAGGGAAGGGCCGACATGTCTCAAGCGCTTTTGCTCGCACCGGCGACGCTGGCTCGCTCCACTCGCATCATGGCCAACGAAAACGTTGTCGCGCCAGCCAAGTGAAAGTATGGTGCGCCACTCAAAACCGGCCGGGCCTAGCGCCCGGCGCCACGCGCCGCCTTCCGGTGGCCATGCAAACTGGGGACATTTCGGCAATGCTGCGAGGATCGATTACGGCGCTCATCACTCCCATGCTCAATGGGAATATCGATGAGAAAGCCTTCGCCAGCTTTGTCGATTGGCAGATCGCCGAAGGCACCCATGGCCTGGTGCCCGTTGGCACCACCGGCGAAAGCCCCACCGTCAGCCATGAAGAACACCGCCGCGTGGTCGAGATCGCCATCGAGGTCGCCAACAAGCGCGTTCCGGTCATTGCCGGGGCAGGGTCCAATTCCACCGCCGAGGCCGTCGAACTGGCGCGCTTCGCCGAAAAGGCCGGCGCGGACGCTGTCCTGTCCATCGTGCCCTACTATAACAAGCCAAACCAGGAGGGCATGTTCCAGCACTTCTCGGCCGTGGCCAGGGCGGTTGGCATCCCGGTCATTCTTTACAGCGTGCCCGGTCGCACCGTGGTCGACCTCACCGTCGACACCATCGCCCGGCTCCACGAAGCCCATGCCAATATCGTGGGCGTCAAGGATGCGACGGCGGACCTGGGCCGTGCGAGCCTGCAGCGCGACAAGCTGGGCAAGGATTTCATCCTGCTCTCGGGCGAGGATATCACCGCGCTGGCCTTCAACGCCCATGGCGGCCACGGCTGCATCTCGGTGACATCGAACATCGCGCCGCGCCTTTGCTCGCAGATGCAGGAGCTGTCGCTGGCCGGCGACTTCAAGGGAGCACTGCTCGTGCAGGACAAGCTGGTGCATCTGCACAAGAACCTGTTCATGGAGCCCAATCCCACCGCGGTCAAATACGCTGCCAGCCGGCTCAACCGCTGCGCCAACGAACTGCGCCTGCCACTGGTCCCCGTCGCCAAGGCGACTGAAGAGGCCGTGGACTTTGCAATGCGCCATGCGGGGCTTATCTAAGCCTCATGGCCCCAAAGAACGACAAGAACAAGAACGGCATCATCAGCCACGGTCTCGTGGCCGAAAACCGCCGCTCGCGCTACGACTACGACATTGGCGAAACCCTCGAAGCCGGGATTGTGCTGACCGGAACCGAGGTGAAGTCCTTGCGCCTGGGCAAGGCCCAGATCACCGAATCCTACGCTTCGCCCGAAAAGGGCGAGCTCTGGCTGATCAACGCTCATATCCCGGAATACCTGCAGGCCAACCGCTTCAACCACGAAGAGCGTCGCCCGCGCAAACTGCTGGTGTCAAGAAAGCAACTCGCCCGTCTTGACCAGGAAGTCGCGCGCGCCGGCAACACCATCGTGCCGCTCAAGCTGTTCTTCAACGACCAGGGTCGCGCCAAGGTGCTGATCGGGGTCGGCAAGGGCAAGAAAAACTACGACAAGCGCGCCACCGAGCGCGATCGCGACTGGAACCGCGACAAATCCCGCATCATGAAAGAGGGCGGCCGGGGCTGATCAGCGCGTGATCAGGATCGGCGCGTTCCCCGGACCAACACTCATCATGGTGCCTGGCTTGGCCGGTGGCGCCTCAGTTGCCTTCGGAAACCGGCGCCGCGACCGGTCGCGTGCTCGGTGGGCGGCCCACCGTCTTGGCTAGATCGGCTACGTCGATGAAGAAGTCGGCTTGGCGCCGCAGGTCGTCTGATATCATCGGTGTGGAGGTGGTAAGCGTTGAGACCACGGTCACCCGCTTGCCCTTGCGCTGCAGCGCGGCAACCAGCGCCGTGAAGTCGCCATCGCCCGAAAACAGCACCATGTGATCGTAGTAGGGCGCCAGTTCCAGGGCATCCACCGTCAGTTCGATGTCCATGTTGCCCTTGATCTTCCGGCGTCCCGCGGCGTCGGTGAATTCCTTGGCCGGCTTGGTCACCACCGTGAACCCATTATAATCCAGCCAGTCGATCAGCGGCCGGATCGAAGAATATTCCTGATCCTCGACCAGAGCGGTGTAGTAATTGGCCCGCAGCAGGTAGGCCCGTCCATTGAAGTCCGCCAACAGCCGCCGATAGTCGATGTCGACTCCAATGGCTTTGGAGGTCGCATAGAGATTGGCCCCATCGATGAAGAGCACGATTTTTTCCCGCGGATCGATAGGCATGGGCAATCTCCTGGTGGCGGCTTGCCGCCCTAAAGCCTCGGCCGCACGCGCGGCTTGCAGCACAACTTAAATTCCGCCGGTAACCTTATGTTAATTTCGCTATTCGCACGTTTTCCGGCAGGGAACAAGACACCGCCATGTCACATGCGCGTGCCCAAGCTGCCGGCATGCCTTGTGCCAGGGGGGGCAGTCGTGTATGGGAGGCGTTCATTCCATAAGTTTTGGAGACGTTCGTGGCACGCGTCACCGTTGAAGACTGCATTGAAAAGATCGAAAATCGGTTCGATCTCGTTCTCATGGCCGCCCATCGCGCGCGCATGATCTCGTCTGGCGCCCAGATCACCGTTTCCCGCGACAACGACAAGAATCCCGTTGTGGCCCTGCGTGAAATCGGCGACGGCGCCATCTCGCCCGACGATCTGCGCGAGGATCTCATCCACTCGCTGCAGAAGTATGTCGAAGTCGACGAGCCCGAGGAGCACGCCGCTCCGCTGATCGAAAGCGCCAACGGCGACGATTCGATCAACTTCGACACCATCAGCGAAGAAGAGCTGCTGCGCGGCATCGAAAGCCTGGCCCCGCCGGAACGCCGCGACGACTAAGTCTCGTCTATCGGTTCAAATTTCGACACCCTCGGACCAGTCCGGGGGTGTTTTCGTTTGGCCTTGTGCCTGTTGCCCCACCTCCCAGCCTCCCCATGAAAGGGGGAGGTGCCGCCCGGCGTGTTTGGCAAGATCGTGCCACAGAGTGGAGAGAAACCTCCCCCTCGATGGGGGAGGTAGGAGGGGGTGACGGTTGCGCATGATGCAGCTTCCCATTGCCCCTCAACTCAGATAACCAACGGCCACCCTTCCCAAATCCGATCAAAGCGCTAAGCTCATTTCTTCGAGCGAGCGGCGACTATCCCCATGATGCGTCAATACGAGCTTGTCGAACGCGTTCAGGCCTATAACCCGAACGCCGACGAGAATTTGTTGAACAAGGCCTATGTGTACGCCATGCAGAAGCATGGCTCGCAGAAGCGTGCCTCGGGCGACCCCTATTTCAATCATCCGCTCGAAGTGGCTGCCATCCTCACCGAGCTCAAGCTCGACGATGCCTCCATCGCCGTCGGGCTGCTGCACGACACCATCGAGGATACCGACGCGACCCGCGCCGAGATCGACCAGCTGTTCGGCGGCGAAATCGCCACCATCGTCGATGGCCTGACCAAGATCGAGCGCCTCAACCTCGTCTCGCGCGAAGAAGCCCAGGCCGAGAACCTGCGCAAGCTGCTGCTGGCCATCAGCCAGGACGTGCGCGTCCTCCTGGTCAAGCTCGCCGACCGCCTGCACAACATGCGCACCCTGCAGTTCATGGCGCCGGAAAAGCAGAAGCGTATCGCGCAGGAGACCATGGATATCTATGCGCCGCTCGCTGGCCGCATGGGTATGCAGGACATGCGCAACGAGCTGGAGAACATCTCGTTCAAGATTCTTCAGCCCGAGCATTACCAGGCCATCGTCGCACGGCTCGACGAAATGCAGGAGGAATATCGCGAGACGATTTCGACCATTTCGGCCGAACTCAGCGAGCGCCTCGCCACCGAGGGCATCACCGCCCGGGTCAAGGCGCGCGTGAAGTCGCCCTTCTCGATCTTCAACAAGATCGAGCGCAAGTCGATCGCGCTGGAACAGCTCTCCGACATGATCGGCTTCCGCGTCATCGTTGGTTCGGTCGAGGAGTGCTATCGCACCGTCGGCGTCGTCCACACCAAGTGGAAGGTCGTGCCCGGCCGCTTCAAGGACTATATTTCAGTCCCCAAGCACAACGACTACCAGTCCATCCACACCACCATCGTCGGCCCCGGCCGCCAGCGCGCCGAGCTGCAGATCCGCACCGAGGAGATGGATCGCGTGGCCGAATTCGGCATCGCTGCGCACGCCCTCTACAAGGATGGCGCCTCGGCCGATCTCGGCCGCATCGAACATGAATCGCAGGCCTATGGCTCGCTGCGCCAGACCATCGGTCACCTGACCACGGGCAATTCCTCCACCGAGGACTTCCTCGAATATACCAAGCTGGAACTGTTCCAGGACCAGGTATTCTGCTTCACCCCGCGCGGCCGGCTGATCGCGCTGCCCCGCGGCGCAACGCCGATTGATTTCGCCTACGCGCTCCACACCGATATCGGTGACACCACCGTCGGCGCCAAGATCAACGGCTCTATCCTGCCGCTGGTGACCCAACTGCGCAGCGGCGACGAAGTCGAGATCATCCGCGACCAGAACCATCTGCCGCCCGTGAACTGGCTGGGCATCGCGGCGACCGGCAAGGCCCGTGCGGCCATCCGGCGCGCCGTCCGGCATGCTGCCACGCAGCGCGCCTTTGCCCTTGGCGAGCATGTGCTCAACATGCTGCTCGAGCGCGAAGGCGTCATGCTCGACGACACCGAGGCCAAGGCCCTGGCCGATGCTCTCGGCTCACCCAGCCGCCGCGACCTGCTGATTGCTGTGGGGGAGGGCAAGGTCGGTTCCGAGCCGCTTGCCGCCGAACTCGCCAAGCTCAAGGGCCTGCGCAAGCGCCGTCGCAAGCTCGATCTGCCGGTTGCCGACACCGCCGATGGCTGGTTCGCCTTGCGTGCCACCGACCTGTTCCGCTTCCGCGTGCCCGGCGGCCAGCGCTCCGGTCCTCGCGCCAAGGCGGCGCTGGCGCAGCTCGATTTCCATATGCCGGTGACGGTCTCACCCGAGGGCGTCGTGCCGGGTGATCGGCTGGTCGGCATCCTCCAGCCCGACATGCCCATGCTCGTCTATCCCATTCATTCGGACGCGCTGACCGACAAGCATGACAGCGACGTGGCCTGGGTCGATGTCCGCTGGAGCCTCAAGGGTGGGGAGGACAAGCTCTATCCCATCGTCATCACCATGGAATCGGTCAACAAGCCCGGCTCGCTGGCCCAGATTTCCTCGGCCATCGCGGCCTGCGACGCCAACATCAACAATCTGGTGATGCGGATGATTTCGCCCGACTTTCACCAGATGATCTTCGAAATCGAGGTGCGCGACCTTGCGCAACTGACCGATGTTCTGGCAACCCTCAAGCGCAGTCCGGGCCTGTCGGCCGTCCAGCGCGCCGGCATCCGCGAAGCGGGCATGATTTCGACCCTGGAATGGGACGGCAAGGTCGACCGGAGGTTTGCTGATGACGAAAGATGAAGTGCTGGACATTTTCCGCGACTGCGGAGCCATGCTCGAGGGTCACTTCATCCTGTCCTCCGGCCTGCGCTCGCCGGTCTTCCTGCAGAAAGCCAGGGTCTTCCAGTATGCAGCGCAGACCGAGAAGCTCTGCAAGGCGCTGGCCGCGCGCATCCACGCCGAGTTCCCCGGCGTCACCAAGGTGGTTTCGCCCGCCATTGGTGGCATCATCCCGGGCTACGAAACCTCCCGCCATCTCGGCGTCCCCGCGCTCTATACCGAGCGTGTCGAGGGCAAGTTCGAGCTGCGCCGCGGCTTCGAGATCAACGCGGATGACCAGGTGATCGTGGTCGAGGACATCGTCTCCACCGGCCTTTCCATCCGCGAATGTGTCGAAGCCTTGCGCGGCATCGGCGCCAATGTGGTCGCCGCCGCCTGCCTCATTGATCGCTCGGGTGGCGAAGCCGATGTCGGCGTGCCCCTGGTTTCGCTGATCGAATTCAAGGTTCCCGCCTATCCGGCCGACCAGCTCCCTCCCGAACTGGCAGCCATCCCCCCCGTGAAGCCGGGCAGCCGCGGCATTCAGGGGGTGAAGTGATCATCGGCATGGGCTCCGACCTCATCCAGATCCACCGCGTGGAGCAGACCCTCGCCAAATACGGGGATCGCTTCACCAACCGCTGCTTTACCGAAATCGAGCGCCGCAAGTCCGACCGCCGGGCCCAGCGCGCGGCCTCCTATGCCAAGCGGTTCGCCGCCAAGGAGGCCTGCTCCAAGGCCCTGGGCACGGGCATTTCCTGGGGCGTCTATTGGCGCGACATGGGCGTGGTGAACCTGCCGTCGGGCCAGCCAACCATGCACCTGACCAACGGCGCCGCAAAAGCACTGGCCCGCCTTGTGCCGCCGGGTCACGTTCCCCACATCCACGTCACCATTACCGACGACGCCGGCCTGGCCCAGGCTTTCGTCATCATCGAAGCCCTGCCTACGACTGCCGATTGACCCGGCTGGGACAAAGGCATAACGCTGCCGCGCCACCTTTCCGGGGAAATCCATGAGCCAGCCCGCCGACAAGTCCATCAAGAAGTCAGCTTCCAACGAGTGGGTCGAAACCATCGTTGTGGTGCTCGAGGCCTTGTTGATCGCGATCGTCCTGCGCTCATTCCTCTATCAGCCGTTCTCGATCCCCACGGCCTCCATGCAGCAGACCATGATGATCGGCGACTACTTCGTCGCCAACAAGTTCGTCTGGGGCTATGGCAAGCACTCGTTCTCGTTGGGCCGCTACGGCGATTTCGCGCTGCTCGATTTCGAACTGCCCATCAACACCCGCATCTTTGGCCGCGAGCCCAATCGCGGCGACATCGCCGTGTTCCGCCCCGTGCCGCAGAACATCGAATACATCAAGCGCGTCGTCGGCCTGCCGGGCGATACCATCCAGGTCAAGGAAGGCCGCCTCTATATCAACGGCACCATGGTCGAGCGAGAGGAGATCGGCAAGGCAACCGATACTGACAGCAACGGCCAGACGGTGGACGTCACCGCCTATCGCGAGACCTTCCCCGAAGGCACCACCCACATCATCCAGGAAATTTCCGACGCCGGCCCGCTGGACAATACGTCGGAATATGTCGTGCCCGCCGGCCACTATTTCATGATGGGCGACAATCGCGACCGTTCGGCCGATAGCCGCGTTCTGAGCCAGGTCGGCTACGTGCCGGCCGTCAACCTGATTGCAAAGGCCGAGGCCCGCTTCTTCTCCATCAAGAACAACATTCCGCCCTGGCAGCTCTGGCAGTGGCCGGCCAATGTGCGTTGGGATCGCATGTTCCAGGGCGTCTCCACCGACCAGCAGTATCCCGGTACCGCTGCGCCGTGAGCCGTGGCGCACGCAACCACGACAAGCTGCAGTTCCGGCTCGGCTACAAGTTTGCCGACCCGGACCTGCTCAACCGCGCGCTGACCCATTCCAGCGCTGTCTCGCCTGCCAAGCGCATCGAGCGCAGCTACCAGCGCCTGGAATTTCTCGGCGACCGCGTCCTTGGGCTCGTCGTGGCCGACATGCTCTACCGCCGCTATCCCAAGGCCAATGAGGGCGAACTGAGCCGCACGCTCAACACGCTGGTTCGCAAGGAAACCTGCGCGATCATCGCCCGCACGCTCGATCTTGGCCCCGAACTTCATCTGGGCGACAGCGAGGCCCGCACCGGCGGCGCCGACAAGGAAGCCATCCTGGGCGACGTGACCGAAGCGGTCATCGGCGCCATCTATTGCGATGGTGGCCTCGGCAAGGCCTATGAGTTCGTCGAGCGCATGTTCGAGGAATTCCTGGCCGACGGCCAGGCCAACAAGGCCGATGCCAAGACCACGCTCCAGGAATGGGCCCAGGCCCGCGGCCTCGAGCCGCCCACCTATACCCAGACCGACCGCAGCGGCCCCGATCACGCGCCGCAATTCACCATCACCGTCACGCTTGGCGATTATGATAGCCTGAGCGCCACCGGCCCTTCAAAGAAGATCGCCGAACACAAGGCTGCCGAGATGTTTCTGATTGCCCAGAAGGTGTGGAAGGAGTCCTCCAGATGACCGACCTCGAACCCACCGATACGTCCTGCGGCTTCATCGCCCTGGTCGGCGCACCCAATGCCGGCAAGTCGACACTGCTCAATTCCCTTGTCGGCACCAAGGTGTCCATCGTTACCCACAAGGCACAGACCACCCGGTCGCAGGTCCGTGGCGTCGTCACGCTCGACAAGGCCCAACTGGTCTTCATCGACACCCCCGGCATTTTTGCGCCCAAGCGGCGGCTAGACCGCGCCATGGTCGATAGCGCCTGGGGCGGGGCAGGGGATGCCGATCTCGTCGCCTTCATCGTCGATGCAGAGCGCGGCATCACGCCGGATCTTGAAGGGTTGATCGAGGGCCTCGCCAACATCACCCACCCCAAGATCCTGATCCTCAACAAGATCGATGCGATCAAGAACGAAGCCCTGCTCGAGCTGAGCCAGACCCTCAACGAGAAGCTGCGCTTCGAGTCGACCTTCATGATCTCGGCACTCAAGGGCTATGGCGTGCAGGACTTCATGGATTGGTGCGTCAAGCACATTCCGCCTGGACCCTGGCACTTCCCCGAGGATCACCTCACCGATCTGACCATGGCCATAACGGCCGCCGAGATCACGCGCGAAAAGCTGTTCCTGCGCGTCCACGACGAGATCCCTTACAATTCCACGGTCGAGACCGAGAGCTTCAAGATCCAGAAGGACGGCTCGTACAAGATCGACCAGGTCATTTACCTCGCGCGCGAGAGCCACAAGAAGATCGTGCTCGGTGCCGGGGGCCAGACCATCAAGGCCATCGGCGCGGAATCGCGCAAGGAGCTGATGGCGATGTACGAGGTGCCCATTCACCTCTTCCTGTTCGTCAAGGTCCGCGAAAAATGGGGCGATGACCCCGAGCGCTACCGCGAAATGGGGCTGGAATACCCGCATGGGAAGGGGTGAGCTTCCGAAACTGGATGCCCGCTCCTTCGCCTCCCTCCCCCTTGAGGGGAGGGAATGAGGGTGGGGGTCCATGGGTGACACACCGGATTACCCCCACCCCGGCCCTCCCCTCAAGGGGGAGGGAGCGCAGGAGCCGCGCCACTGTGTTCGCGCCCACTTGTCGTAGCCGCTAGTCATGGAATGGACCGGTGAAGGACTTCTCATAGGTGTCCGCCGCCACGGCGAGACCTCGGTCATTGCCGAGGCCATGGTGGCAGGTCGCGGCCGATATCTCGGCCTTGTCAGGGGCGGCCGCTCCCGCCGTCTCGCCGCCGTCCTCCAGCCGGGCAACACCATCCAACTGACTTGGCGCGCCCGTATCGAAGACCATCTGGGCACCTTCGGCGTCGAATTGCTGCAGGCCCGCGCTGCGGCTTTGATCGAGGACCGCGCCCGGCTCTACCTTAGCCAGATCGTCTGCGACCACCTGCGCCTGCTGCCGGAACGCGATCCGCATGATCGCCTGCTGGGCATGGCCCTTCGCCTTATCGATAGCCCCGTCGACGGCGCGGCCCTCGCCCGCTTCGAACTCGCCGTTCTCGAAGACCTCGGCTTCGGCCTCGACCTGGCGTCGTGCGCCGCCACGGGCAGCACCACCGATCTCACCCATGTCTCGCCCAAGACCGGACGCGCCGTCTCCCGCGCCGCCGCCCAGCCCTACCTCGATCGCCTGCTGCCGCTCCCCAGCTTCCTCACCAACCGCGGCAATGCCAGCCCGCACGACATCGCCGACGCCCTGCGCCTCACCGGACATTTCCTTCAGCAGCAGGTCTGGGGCCCCCGCCAGATCGAGCCATCGCCCACGCGGGAGATGTTGATCGAACAGCTCGGCAGGGACGCCTGACACCCGGCATTCAGCGCAAGCTGCCCACCTCCTCCCAACCTCCCCCATCAGAGGGGGAGGTGCTGCTCAGCGGGTTGAACTCGATCGTGCCCAGGAGTGGAGAGAACCTCCCCCTTGATGGGGGAGGTAGGAGAGGGTGTCGTTTGGCCCAGATATATGTGGCCAAACGTCTCCACCCTGGAGCCTCTGCGCTCGCAGTCATCTCCCCCCTCGAGAAGAGGGGCTTTGGCGCTGTGGTTTGCAAACTTATCCCCACCCGCAAAACCTCCTCTATTCTCCATTGCGTCGCCCACGTCAGAGCCCAGTCATGACGAGTGATGGTCGTGGGGATAGTCGGGGAGGGGAGGTCGCTCCTCTTGAGCGGGGGGAACCCGGCAGCTACGCTTGCGACACAGCGTGCCTGAACCGAACCCGCGAAAATCCCGGCATGGTGGCGGGGCGTTAGCCTCACTTCTTCCACCAATACTTCGAGGCAAGCGCCTCGCCACCATCGCTCTCCAGCGCCCGTTGGCGTCTCTACCCTGAGCGAAACCCGTACGGCACGACAACCGCATCCCAGGCGGCGCTTCCGCACGCCCAAACCCGTGCAAAACCGCGTGTCTGCGCCCAATCCCGCCCCTCACCCGCTATAGTGCTTTCCTGATTCGTTCCCGCGGAATGCCCTGCCGATGTCTGATAGCGATACCCTCCCGCCTGCCGACGACCAGCGCGTCGTCGATCTCAAGCAGGCGCTTGAGGAGCGGTACCTCTCCTACGCCCTGTCGACCATCACCCAGCGTGCGCTGCCCGATGCACGTGACGGCCTCAAGCCCGTGCACCGCCGCATCATCCACGCCATGCGCCTGCTGAGGCTCGCGCCGAACGAGGGCTACAAGAAATCCGCCCGCATCGTCGGCGACGTGATCGGTAAGTTCCACCCCCATGGCGACCAGTCGATCTACGACGCCCTGGTCCGCATGGCGCAGGATTTCGCCCTGCGCTACCCGCTGGTCGATGGCCAAGGCAATTTCGGCAATATCGACGGCGATAACGCCGCGGCCATGCGCTACACCGAAAGCCGCATGACCGATGTGGCCATGCGCCTGCTCGAAGGCATCACCGAGAACGCCATCGACTTCAAGCCGACCTATGACGGCGAAGACGAAGAACCGGTGGTCCTGCCGTCCAACTTCCCGAACCTCTTGGCCAACGGCTCCACGGGCATCGCCGTGGGCATGGCGACATCCATTCCGCCCCACAATGTCGCCGAGCTCTGCGACGCGGCGCTCCACCTTATCAATGTCAATCCAGATGCTTCCGCCCACGACCTGACTCAGTTCGTGAAGGGCCCGGACTTCCCCACCGGCGGCATTCTGGTCGAGTCGCAGTCCTCCATCGCCAATTCCTACGCCACCGGTCGCGGCTCGTTCCGCCTGCGCGCGAAGTGGGAAATCGAGGAAACCGGCCGGGGCGTCTATCTCATTGTCGTCACCGAAATTCCCTACGGCATCCAGAAGTCGCGCCTGGTCGAAAAGATCGCCGAACTGTTGCTGGCCAAGAAGCTGCCCCTGCTCAAGGACGTGCGCGACGAAAGTTCGGACGATATCCGCCTGGTCCTCGAACCCCGCGCCCGCACGGTCGACGCCGTCATCCTGATGGAGCAGCTGTTCAAGACCACCGATCTCGAAACGCGCTTCCCGCTCAATCTCAACGTTCTCGACAAGGGCGCCGTGCCCAAGGTCATGAGCCTGGCGCAGGCGCTCAAGGCGTGGCTCGAACACCGCAAGGAAGTCCTCGTCCGCCGCTCGCACCATCGGCTCGAACAGATCGCCAACCGCCTCGAAGTGCTGGCGGGCTACATCATCGCCTATCTCAACCTCGACGAGGTGATCCGCATCATCCGCGAGGAGGACGATGCCAAGGCTTCGCTGATGAGCACCTTCGAGCTGACGGACAACCAGGCCGAAGCCATCCTCAACATGCGCCTGCGCTCGCTACGCAAGCTCGAAGAAATCGAGCTGCGCAAGGAGCACGCCGACCTCACCGAGGAGAAGGGGCATCTCGAAGCGCTGCTGGCTTCCGACAAGCGTCAGTGGGGCACCATCAGCAAGGAAATCGAAGCCCTCAAGAAGACCTATCCGCTGACCAACCCCGATGGCACGCCCCATCCGCTCGGCGCCCGTCGCACTGTGCTGGGCGATGCACCCACCGCCAATGCCGACGAAGTCACCGAGGCCTTCATCGAGCGCGAACCGATCACCGTCATCCTCTCCGAAAAGGGTTGGATCCGCGCGCCACGCGGTCACGCCACCGATGTGAACGACGAGCGCGGCTTCAAGGCCGGCGATCGCCTCAAGCTCGCGATCAAGTGCGAGACCACCGACAAGCTGCTCATGCTCACCACCGGCGGCAAGGTCTATACCCTGGCCGGCGACAAGCTGCCCGGTGGTCGCGGCCAGGGCGAGCCTGTGCGCATCATGGTCGATATCGAGGAAGGCCAGGATATCGTCGACCTCTTCGTCTATCGCCCGGGCCAGAAGCGCATCATCGCCTCGTCGTCGGGCTATGGCTTCATCGTCGGCGAAGACGAGATGATCGCCAACACCAGGAAGGGCAAGCAGATCCTCAATGTCGGCGCCCCCGACGAGGCGGCGCTGTTGGTGCCGGTCGCCGGTGATCGCGTCGCCGTTATCGGACAAAACCGCAAGCTCCTGGTCTTCCCCCTGGTCCAGCTGGCCGAAATGGGCCGCGGCAAGGGCGTGCGCCTCCAGCGCTACAAGGATGGCGGCATTTCCGACCTCAAGACCTTCTGGGCCGCCGATGGCCTGACCTGGACCGATTCTTCTGGCCGGACCTACACCAAGCCGACCGAAGAACTTACCGACTGGCTCGGCGACCGCGCTACTGCCGGCCGCCAGCCGCCCAATGGCTTCCCCCGCAACAACAGGTTCGTCGGATGATCCGCCACGTTGTTCTGTTCAAGTTCCGCAGCGGCGTCAGCGCCGATGAACGCGCCGAGATCTATGCTGGGCTCGATGCGCTGGTCGGCCAGATCGATGGTCTGCTCTCGGCGACCTTCGGGCCGAACATCTCGCCCGAGGGCCTGGGGCAGGGCTTCAACGACGGCTTCATCATGGACTTCGCGGATGCCGCGGCCCGCGACCGCTACCTGCCGCACCCGGCCCACCAGGCCGCGGGGGCCAGGCTCGTCGCGGCGCTCGAAGGCGGGACCGATGGGCTGGTCGTGTTCGATATGAAGATTGGCGACTAGTCGACAGAAAAGGTGAGCACCACCGGCAGGTGATCGCTGGCAGTGGGTCGTCCCGTATGGATGTCGTGGACCACGATGCCGCCGCGCGTCATCACGTGGTCGAGCGGCAGGAACGGCAGCGTGTCTCGCCACGCGCCGAAATAGTACCAGCTCATCGGAAAGGTCAGCAGGTTCATCGTCTCCCGCTCCAGCTCGTTCCGCAGCACGAAGTCGCGCAGGGCGTAGGACCATGGCGTCGAATTGAAATCCCCCGCCAGGATCATCGGCCCCTCGATCTTGTCCACCACCTCCGACAGTGCCGTAAGCTGCTCCCGTTGGCGGTTCACCGGAAAGGGCCAGTCCATATGGGTGGTGATAACCGAAAAAGGCTTGCCATCACTGGTTTTGAAGCGGGCGAGGATGTGGGCGGTCCGCGTCGTCCCATAGGCATCGCTGGGGCAGGCCCCGTCTTCGGCCTGCTCGAACGGAATGCGCGAATAGAGCCCCAGATTGGCCCGCTTGCCGCCGCGGCACCGGGCAAAATACGGATAGTGCTCCAGCAGCAGGGGGTGCAGGTCGGTGGCTTGTTCGCCAAAATATTCCTGCAGGACGATGATGTCGGGGTCTTCGGCAAAGATGGCGGCAGTGACCTGCTCCATCTCGTAGTTCATGCCGAACAGGTTATGCGTCATCAGCGTCAGCGTCCTCCCCTCCGGAGGCGCTGGCCGCTGGCGCAGCGACCCGGCAAATTCGGGCAGCATCACACTGGCCGAGGCGGCGATACCCACCACCACGATGATCGCCGCGACGCCACGCGCATTGCCCCGCAAAACCAGCATCACCACCAGCAGGGCAACGATGGTCCCCGGCAGCAACAGCAGCTGCGCATGGTTGAGCAGGTCGAATTCCGGCACGGCAAAGCCGAACAGGGCAAGGATGGAAAGGCCCGCCACGCCAAGCGAACCCAATACCAGGCTGAGCCGGATCAGCTTCATGATCAGCAACATAGGGGGAGGTCCGGCGAGAAGGCAAAGCAGCGATGTCGCCGAGACATATGGCGCAAGCAAGGCTGTCACAACGAAAAAGGGCGACCCGAAGGCCGCCCTTTCCGCAGGCAATCGGTGGCTTACGCGCCGAACAGGTTCGACGACAGCAGCCCGAACAGGGTCGCCAGCGAGCGCACCACTTCGACCGGCACATTGGTGCCGACGAACTGGCCCGAAGCATCGACCTGCGATGGGGTTTCGGTGGGCGTACCGTCGATGTCGACGGTAACGTGCTTGGATTCCTTCATGATGATCTGGGCGGTGATGCCGTCGGCGGCCGCGAAAAGATCGCTGTTGGCATCACCCGTGGCAAACAGCGCGTCGTCGCTGGCAGCGTCGGCCGAAGGCAGCGTCAGTGTCAAATCATACTGGGTCTGCGTGTCGACGCCGGGCGTGTCCGTCCACGGCATGTTCCCCTTGAGCACGTATTCCTTGTCGGCGCAGTTGGCCTTGAGGTCGAGGAACCAGCTCTCGGTTTGGTACGCGAACACCATGTTCCCCGACCAGGTGCAGCCCGCATCCGAGGGCAGGCCCGCCGAAGGAATATAGAGGCGGTTGAGGTCCACCGTATCGACACGGTCGTCGATCACCCCGCCACCCTGGGTCTGGCCGAGATTGGCCATGATGGAGTCCTTGAGCGCCGAGGCGCCGCTGGAGGTGACTTCCGGCTTGAGGTTCATCGAGCCGGCAAAGGCGCCGGCGGACGGCGCGACTTTGCCCAGCGCCAGGTAGTTCACCGCCAGGCCCGAGCCATCGGTATAGCCGTCGGCATTGACCGTATAGCCGCCCGAATACTGCGTGCGCGGCAGCAGGGCCTGGTTGGATGGATTGACGATGGAGCCGCTGCCGGCCACGGCGCAAGCCTTGTCCGAGCGAACGACGAGGAACTGGGTATAGCCGGCCGAACAGGTGAGCTCGAGCTGGGTCTTTACCTGCGCGTCACCGATATTGACGGCAAACACGTCCTTGCGGGACGGGTCCTTGAGCGACGGCATGGTTGCCGAGGCGGTAAAATCGACATTGGCAGGCACAGCCGCCTGGGCGAAAGCGGTTGCGGGCAGGGCGGCGACAAGCAGGGAAGCGAGGGTGATGCTCTTGAGCTGCAACGTGGTTCTCCATGGACAAAGGATGGAAATACGGGCGCCCCGGTTCCCATCGGTCCACAGCCGCCCACGCCATTACTTGCAGTAACGCGATGAACCCTGGCTGACGGCGAATGTCGGATTCAATTCAGCATTGCGCGATGCAATCGTGCCGAAGGCGGCGGTCAGTCCAGCGGACACCAGCCCATGGTTCCACGCTGCACCTCGAGCGGCCGGAACTGCGCCTTGTAGGCCATCTTGGGCGAGTCCTTTACCCAATAGCCGAGGTACACATAGCTCAGGTTCGCCGATCGAACCTGCGCGATATGATCGAGGATCAGGTACGTGCCAAGGCTCCGCTGCGCCAGGTCGGGGTCGTAGAACGAATAGACCATGGAAAGCCCGTCGGGCATCACGTCGGTCAGGGCAACCGCGACCAGTGTCTGGTCGGGATGGTCACGCAGGCGATACTCGACCAGCACAGATTGTACCGGCGTGTCCTCGACCATGTATTCGTAGTCGACGAAGCTCATCTGGTTCATGCCGCCACCGGCATGGCGCGATTCCAGGTAGCGCTTGAACAACTCGTACTGCTCGGCAGTGGCCGTGGTGGGTCGCACCTCTACCGAAAGGTCGTCATTGTGCTTGAGCACACGGCGGAAACGTCCCGAAGCCTCGAAATCGTTGGCGACGATGCGTACCGACTGGCAGGCATTGCAGCCCTCGCAGGCCGGACGATAGATCAGGTTCTGGCTGCGTCGGAAGCCGTTCTCGCTGAGCAGGTGGTGCAGGCTCGATGCCCGCCGTCCAGTGAGATGGGTAAACAGCTTCCTCTCCTGCTTTCCGGGCAGGTAGGGACACGGCATGGCCGCGGTCAGGAAGAGCTGGGTTGTTTCCGGCGTCTGGTCGGTCATTAATGACCCTTGGATGCAATCAGGGGATTGTACTCCCCCGTGTCACCCCCGGCAACGATTCAATAAGCGCTGCTGCTTTGCGCAGCATGGGCGCGCCAGTGCCGTACCATGGGCGAGCGCCGGACCATCAGCGTGCCCGTCACCAGGTCATGAATCATCTGCCGGCGCGGTGTGAACAGCGCAAACAGCAGCGACAGCGGCCAGGAGATCCAGGTCGTCAGCCAGAACACCGCGGCGTGGATGATCGCCATCCAGCCATCGAGCGGCTGCCCGCGCGTTGGCGTCAGCACGATATCCATCATCTGCATGCCGATGGTCGCCCGCTTGGGCGATCCCAGGGTCGCGCCATAATAGAGCACGAGGGTTGCCGGAACGACGAAGACCAGCGCCAGCCAGGCCAGCCCAAAGGTCAGGAAGCCCGCAATCAGCCCGACGAAGGCAAAAGCGAGGATCAGCGTCCCCATCACGACAAGATCGATGAAGAAGGCAATCACGCGTCGGGTCAATACCCCCTCGAACAGCTGCGGAGCCGTGGAAGGATCGGGCAAGACAGGGCGGGCATTCTGATAAGTCTGGTCCATGGCCAATCACATTGTACCGCCCGCCCCCTCACGCAAGAGGGCGAGGCACAGAATTGTTACCACTACTCGATGGCAGCCGGCCATGCGTGCTCGGGCAGAAGCTCGGCAAGCGTTCGCACCATGTCGGATCCCAGCACGATAGTGGTTGCCAGGTTCGCGTCATCGAGGTCGCGCATGAACTGCCGGCAATGGCCACAGGGCGGCAGGACGTGCAGCTTGCCGGTGGTCGCGTCGCGCCAAACGGCGACCACGCTGGCGATGCGATACTCGCCCGCTGTCACCATTGCGGCGATGGCACTACGCTCCGCACATAGTCCCCAGCTGGCGGTGTCCACGCAGACCCCGTCGAATATCCGGCCCGTTTCGGAAACCACTGCGGCCGCGACGTCTCCGAACACGCGGCCATCTGCCGTCTTGTGCGGCTTGAGCAGCGCTGCAGCCCGTTCGATCAGAGGCCGGTTCGATGGCGCCGCCATGTTACCGGCCCAGCTCCCGCGCCACTTCCAAGGCGAAATACGTCAGCACGCCATTGGCGCCGGCGCGCTTGAAGGCATGCAGGCTCTCCATGATCGCGCCCTTGCGGTCGATCGCGCCCGCCGCGGCCGCCATTTCGATCATCGCGAACTCACCGCTCACCTGGTAGGCGTAGATGGGAATGTTGAAACTGTCCTTGGCCCGTCGGACGATGTCGAGGTAAGGCAGGCCTGGCTTGACCATGACGCTGTCGGCACCCTCGGCAATGTCCTGCTCGATCTCGCGCATTGCCTCGTCCGAATTGGCATAGTCCATCTGGTAGGTGCGCTTGTCGCCCTTGAGCCGGCTGCCCGACCCTACCGCTTCGCGGAACGGACCGTAGTAATAGGACGCGTATTTGGCGGCATAGGCCATGATCTGGGTCTGCTCATGCCCGGCGGCATCGAGCGCCTCGCGCAGCGCAGCGACCCGGCCGTCCATCATGTCGGAGGGGGCGATGATATCGGCGCCAGCCTGGGTCTGGACCAGCGCCGAGCGGATCATCACGGCCACGGTTTCGTCATTGAGAATTTCGCCATCGCGCACCAGACCGTCCTGGCCATCACTCGAATATTCGTCGAGGGCCACATCCGCGATCAGCCCGATCTCGGGCACCGCATTCTTGATGGCCGACAGGGCGCGGCACATCAGGTTGTCCGGGTTGTAAGCCTCGGCGGCGCTCTCGTTGCGCAAATGGTCCGGCGTGTTGGGGAAGAGCGCCAGTGCCGGAATGCCGGCATCTCGAGCGGCCTTGGCGGCCTCGACGCAAAGGTCGACACTCAGTCGCTCGACGCCCGGCATGGTGCGGATCTGCGTCTTTTCGTTGTGACCCTCGATAACGAAGAGCGGCCAGATCAGGTCGGCGGGCGTGAGCACGGTCTCGCGCACCATGGCGCGGCTCCATGCTGTCCGCCGGGCCCTGCGCAAGCGGCGGCCGCCCAGAAATTCCATATCGTGCTTGTGCCAGGCATCGACCATGTCGGGGCTCCCCATTTATGCGGCTCTCCTTATCAGCGCCCTCTGCGCCGTCCAAGCTCCGGCTTGTCGCATCGACCATGGAAGGATAGAAAACCGCATGGATTTCAGCGCCCAGCCGATCGGCATCTATATCCGCATCGTCGCCATCATCAGCCTGCTGCTCGGCTTGAACGACGCCGCGCGCCTGCTTGGTGTCAACCTGGGCGACGTCAGCCCGATTGCCACAATGGGGATCAACGGCTTCGTCTACCTCGCCATCTTCGCGCTGGCCCGGCTCTTTGCGGCGGTGGGTCTGTGGATCAAGGCGAGCTGGGGCGCGGTGCTGCTGGTTGGCGCTACCGTGGTCGAACTCAGCATGCATCTATTGGGCAATCCGGATGTCCGCATGTCGGCCTTCGGCTTCGCCGTGCGCATCGTACTGCTCGCGTCGATCCTCATCATCTTCTTCCTGTCGATCCGCCTCAACCGCGCCCGCGCCGCCGACTAACCCGGGTTGGGGTGGAACTGCTCGATGGTGATCTCCTCAGCCATCGCATCCTGCGGCGCGCCGAAGCTCGTCACTGTTGTAAACCAGCGGGTGGTCTGCCCGTTTGCGTGAAACGCCAGCGGCAGCAACACCGAACCACGCCAGTGGCTGCGAACCATCGAAAGCGCCGCCGTTCCCGGCTGCATCATGGCCCGCCGCATCACGGTTCCCATCGCCGACTGCGGCCCGTGGCGTCGCACACCCTCCCGCATCCGGTGCAGCAGGTATTCGGCGACGTCGCTCCAGTTGACGATCGAGTCGCGCACCTGGCCGGGCATAAATACCAGGTCGACCAAATTGACCTTGCCCAGCACAGTGCGATCCGCGCCGATCATCTCGAGCGCAGCCGGGTTGGCATCGAGAATGTTGAAGGCCATGTCCAACACCAGGGCGGGGTAGGGAGCATGGGCCGCCAGTAGCAGAGTTGCCGCTCGCCGGACTTCCTCCATTTCCGGACTGTCCCATCGGCTGTCGCCGAACTGCGGCGCGAAACCGGCGGCGACCAGCATCGCATTGCGCTCGCGCAGCGGCAGGTCGAGCGCCTCGGCCAGCCGCAGGACCATCTCGGCACTGGGCTTGGAGCGCTCCGACTCGATGAACGAGACATGACGCGTCGAAACCTCGGCGCTCAGCGCCAGGTCCAATTGGCTCATGCCGCGCTGGGTCCGCCACTCACGCAGCATCATACTGAACATCATCGGCCTCCGCTTCTGCCCACACCATGGCCCGCATGCCAAAGCAATTCCATTACCTGGGACGTAATTGAAGGCGTGACCTCCGACGCGCCATCTGGGCCATGCAACTTCAAGGAGATCCACATGACCACCCAGACACAGACACTCCCACGCCTTGATCCTCATCTGGTTTACGGCGTGGATGCCGGCGTATCGGCTGCGATGGGCATAGCATTGCTTGTCATGGCAGAGCCGCTGACCCGATTGGCGGGCTGGGACATGCCGGCCGGCTTTCTCTGGACCATCGGCCTGTTGCTTCTGCCCTGGGCAGCGTTCAACGCCATGGTGGCCCGCATGCCGCGGCCGGGGCGGGCAATGATCAGGGCCAACCTTACGGGCGATATAGCCTGGATCGCCGGCAGCATCGCACTCATCGTGCTCAATGCATCGAGCCTCAGTTCAATCGGCCTGGCGCTGCTGGTCGGGCAGGGGGTGGCCGTGGCCGGGGTCTTGGCGCTCAAACTGGCCGGCGCGCGAGACATGGCCTGAAACACTCGGTGGAAGGGTGGCATGCCGCCCTTTCACACCCTCGTAAGGTTACAAGTTTATGCACCTGTGTAACGAAGAATAAAGCCAAATTCTCATTGCATTCCAGTAAGATGCTTTTAATCACGCTGCTTAGGGCGATCTTAGAAAGGGCGCCGTAGTTTGGCCTCATGAGATGCGAAAAATCGCACAGACTGCAAAACAGTGAGGCACAAATGGCAATCAAATCCAACGCAGCCGAGGCCATCGTTCCGGAACGCCCGCAGAGCCTGAAGCCGCTCTATCTGGAAGCTGTTTCCCGCGTCGAGCGCCTGCACCGGCGCCTGCTCGATCTCATCAAGGATGAGTTCGACCGCATGGGCTGGGACGACATCAACCCCGTTCAGGCGCTGCTGATGTTCAATATCGGCGATGCCGAACTCACCGCCGGCGAGCTGCGCTCCCGCGGTTACTACCTGGGCTCCAACGTTTCCTACAACCTCAAGAAGCTGGTCGAAACCGGCTACATCTTCCAGGAACGGTCGCGCTCCGACCGCCGCTCGGTTCGCATCAAGCTCACCCCCAAGGGCGAGGAAGTGGCCGAAGTCATCGACGAACTTTACGATCGCCACCTCAAGTCCATCGACAAGGTCGGCGGCCTGGGCGACGACGAATTCGACGGCCTCAACAAGGCTCTCGCCCGCCTCGAGCGCTTCTGGGTCGATCAGATCCTCTACAAGCTCTAAGGCCGCCCAGTCACTGTTGCAGCGGCGCTACAGCCGAATTTCAAACGCCGGTCCCATGGGCCGGCGTTCACATTTGTGCCGCAAACACGCGCGAACTGGCTGGTTAGTGGTTTGAAACCATTTCCCGCGTATTCATGGTTCACAAGGTCTGAAGAGGTTCACATGCGGTTGACCGCGTTGTGACCTGCGGGACGCGATGGTAAAAAACCAGCTGCTTCGCGGCTGGAAATTCGGGTGACTATTTGATGCGGCTGACTAGACGTTCCCTGCTCCGGTATTCGGCAATGGCCGGCGCTTCCCTTGCCATGCCCGCCATTGTTCGCGGCCAGGAAGGGGAGTCGATTTTCGACTTGATGAACCGCGGCAACGTGCTGCGCAATGTCGACAAGGATGGCAATACCGCCGCCGCAGAGGCGCTGGTTGCCACCAACGAGCCGATCCTGTCCTTCGATACGGCCTACAACCTGCAGCTGGCGATCTCGCAATACGAACCGTTCGTGGCCAATGGCGGTTGGGAAGAAATCCCGCAGGAGGCTTTCCGGCTGATGATCGGCAAGTCCGGCCCGTCGGTTATTGCGCTCAAGCGCCGGCTTATCTCGTCGGGCGACATGGCGCTGGTGCCCAACGTCAACGATCTGTTCGACGAAGATACGGACCGTGGCGTCCGCATGTTCCAGGCCCGGCACGGCCTGATCCTCAACGGTCAGGTGGACGAGCCGACCTGGTATGCGCTCAACGTGCCGGCTTCGACCCGCCTGCAGCAGCTCTATCTGAACTTCACGCGCGTCCAGAACATGGCCGCTAGTCTCAACCCGCGCTACGTTGTGGTCAACATCCCCGCCGCAACCATCGAAGCGGTCAATGACGGAATGGTCGAGCAGCGCCACACGGCGGTTGTCGGCCGCGTCGAGCGCGCGACGCCGATCATGGCGAGCAAGATCAGCCAGATTAACTTCAACCCTTACTGGCATGTGCCCAAGTCACTGGTCCGCCAGGACCTGACCAAGTACATGATGCAGAACCCCAACTACCTGACCGAGCAGAACATTTTCATCTACGATGGCTCCGGCAACAAGGTCGATCCGCAGTCGATCAACTGGGCGGACATCAGCGACGCTGAAGTGAACTACATGTATCGGCAGGAGCCTGGAGCGGCCAACTCGATGGGCCACTGCAAGATCAACTTCTACAATCCCTACGACTGCTACCTGCATGACACGCCGACCAAGGCGCTGTTCGGTGAAAACGCCCGCTTCCACTCCTCGGGCTGTGTGCGTGTCGACGGCGTCAATCAGTTGGTCAATTGGCTGCTGCGCGACAATGGCGACTGGGATCAGCAGAAGGTCGACACAACTTTCGAGACGCTGCAGCGTGTCGACGTCGAGTGCAAGGCCCGCGTGCCGATCCACACGACCTACATCACCGCCTGGGCTAATCGACAGGGCACCGTCAGCTTCCGTGACGACGTCTACAAGTTCGACGAGCAGGGCAAGGTCACCTTCAACGAGACTGCCAACGGTTGATCTGCCTCACCCGAGCAATTGGGCGCCCTCCCTCGCGGAGGGCGTTTGCTTTTGCGTCGCACGAAATCCTGCTAAAGTCAGGGCAGGGGATGTGCGATGGCGGATGGTGAGGTCTATTTCGAGTTTGTGCAGGTCGGCCAGCAGATGCGGGTCGCTGCCATCGATGCCGCGTCGGGCATAGAGGTGATTGTCGTCACACCCGTCTCCGCCAGCAAGCACCAGATGCAGCAAGTGGCGCTGGCCAAGCTGCGCAAGCGGCTCGCTGATACGGCCGCCCCACCACCACCGGTTTCCGGCAAATTTGCCTGATTGTTTCGACGGCTTGCACTTCCCCTGTCGCCCGTTCTGCGCCATATTGTCGGCGTTCGCGCGACTGGCGAGAAGAGATGGGTAACCATCGGGGAACGCGAACCTTGTAGAGCCGCTCGCCTGGGCACCCATCCGCAACCCCGGGAGCCCCTATGCCATCCCATACCCTACGGCCTTGGAATCGCGCTTCGCAGCATGATAAAGCCTTCGCCATGCCGTTCTCTTTCGTCTCAAGCGAGGTAATTTTTCCATGAGCACCGCTACATCATCCTCGCTGTTCCCGACCTTTTTCTCCGGCTCGCTGGCCGACAGTGATCCTGAAATCGCCCGCGCGATCCAGGATGAATTGGGCCGTCAGCAGCACGAAATCGAACTGATCGCTTCTGAAAACATCGTGTCCCGTGCCGTCCTCGAGGCACAGGGGTCGATCATGACCAACAAGTATGCGGAAGGTTATCCGGGCAAGCGCTACTATGGCGGCTGTCAGTTCGTCGACGTCGCCGAGACGCTGGCCATCGAGCGCGCCAAGCAGCTGTTCGGCGCCAGTTTCGCCAACGTGCAGCCCAATTCCGGTAGCCAGATGAACCAGGCCGTGTTCCTGGCACTGCTGCAGCCCGGCGATACCTTCATGGGCCTGGACCTCAATTCGGGTGGCCACCTCACCCATGGTTCGCCGGTCAACATGAGCGGCAAGTGGTTCAACGTGGTGTCCTACGGCGTGCGCCGCGATGACCATCTGCTGGACATGGACGAAGTCGAGCGCCTGGCACACGAGCACAAGCCCAAGCTGATCTTGGCCGGTGGTACCGCCTATTCGCGCATCTGGGACTGGAAGCGTTTCCGCGAGATCGCTGATTCCATTGGTGCTTATCTGATGGTGGACATGGCTCACATCGCCGGCCTGGTCGCCGGCGGCGTCCATCCCTCGCCGGTCCCTCATGCCCATGTCTGCACGACGACGACCCATAAGTCCCTGCGGGGCCCGCGCGGCGGCATGATCCTGACCAATGACGAGGATATCGCCAAGAAGATCAATTCGGCGGTATTCCCCGGTCTCCAGGGCGGTCCGCTCATGCATGTGATTGCCGCCAAGGCGGTGGCATTCAAGGAGGCGCTGCAGCCCGAGTTCAAGGCCTATGCCCGCCAGGTGGTGGACAATGCCCGCGCTCTGTCCGAGACGCTCAAGTCGCACGGTCTCGACGTCGTCTCCGGGGGGACCGACAATCACCTGATGCTGGTCGACCTGCGGCCCAAGAATGCCACCGGCAAGAAGGCGGAGCAGGGCCTGGGCCGCGCCTTCATCACCTGCAACAAGAACGGCATTCCGTTCGATCCGGAAAAGCCTTTCGTCACCTCGGGCATCCGCCTCGGCACACCGGCGGGCACTACCCGCGGCTTCGGTATCGCCGAATTCCAGGAAATCGGTGCGCTGATCGTCGAGGTGCTCGATGGCCTGCGCGAAGCCAATTCCGAGGAAGGCAATGCCGCCGTCGAGGCTGCCGTGGGCGCCAAGGTCAAGGCCCTCACTGCGCGCTTTCCGATCTACGCAAACTAAGGGTTCCTCATGCGCTGTCCCTATTGCGGCAACGATGATACGCAGGTCAAGGACAGCCGCCCGACCGAGGATTCCGGCGCCATTCGCCGCCGCCGCGTCTGCAATGGATGCGGCGGCCGCTTCACCACCTTCGAACGCGTCCAGCTGCGCGACCTGACCGTGGTCAAAAAGAGCGGCCGCAAGGTGCCGTTCGATCGCGAGAAGCTCGCCAAGTCGGTCTATACGGCGCTGCGCAAGCGCTCGGTCGAGACGGAGCGCACCGAACGCATGATTTCCGGCATCGTGCGCCAGCTTGAGAGCCTCGGCGATGTGGAAGTGACATCCGACCAGATCGGCGAATATGTCATGGACGGACTCAAGGGCCTCGATGACGTGGCCTTCGTGCGCTTCGCGTCCGTTTACAAAAATTTCTCGGCGGCCGACGACTTCCGCGATTTCCTCGCCGAGCTCGCCAACGGGCAGGGCACGATGCGGGACGACGAGTGACGCAGCTCTCCACAGAGGACCGCCGGTGGCTCGACGCGGCCGTGCGCTATGCCAGGCCCTTCGCTGGCACGACGGCAGATGTACCCGGTTCGGTCGCCCTGCTTGTCGATCCCCAGACGCAAACTCTCGTCGCCCGATCTATGACTGCCAGGGGCGGGCGTCCGCATGCCGAGGCGGAGGCGATCGCCAAGGCGGGCTTCGAGGCCGCCGGGTGTACGCTCTACGTCACCATCGAGCCTTGCCATCATTGGGGCCGCACGCCGCCTTGCGTTGATGCCATCATCCGCGCCGGCATCATGCGGGTCGTGATCGGTACGCTTGATCCAGACCTGCGCACGGCAGGCGGCAGCCTGGCTGAGCTCCAGTCGGCCGGCATCGAAGCTGTCCTTGCCAACCACCGCCCCTCCCAGGCGCTGCATGCCGGCCATGCACTGCGCCACCGCGCGCAGCGGCCCTTCGTCACCGCGGTAATGATCGTGTCTGCCGACGGCATGATCGGCCAGCATGGCGCGACCAGGGCGGCCATCGCAGGATCCGAAGCCGCGGCATGGATCGACTTGCTTCGCACGCGCTCCGAAGCGGTGCTGATCGGAGCTGCTACGGCAGGCAGCGACGAAGCCGAACTGGCCGTAGGTTTGCCCGATCTTGCCTCGCGCACCCCTCTGCGTGTGGTTCTGGCAGGCGCCTCGGGCGTTGATCGCCAGGTGAATCTGATTGGCGGCTTTTCTGGCTATCGCACTGCAGTCATTGCAGAATCGAATTCCAGTGTCGACGCGCCAGCGTCGGTCGAAATCATCCGTGTCGCCGGAAATCGCGGGCGGCCGGACCTGGCCGCAGCTCTTCAAGTGCTGGCTCAGCGCAACGTCCAGAACCTGCTCGTTGAGTCTGGCCGACGTCTCACCACAGCATTGCTGGAAGCCGACCTGATCGACCGTTTCGCGCTGATCAAGGGTCAGCGCGAACTCGGCGAGGACGCCGTTTCGGCAAGTCTGGATGGTCCGATCGAGGATGCGCTGGCCGCCGCCGGGCTGGCCGAGGTCGATCGGCAAGTGCTCGGCGACGACAATTTGACGCTTTATGAGCGGCAACGGCTGGCAGTTCGAGGCCGAGCCCCTGTTGAAGTTCCTGCCATAGGCGATTATGGGGTTGCGTCCTCCCCAGGAGCACCTTGGCCGTTTGGCCTCGCAGCAAAGATGAAAGTACCGATGGCTGACGCCCCCAAACGCAATCCACAGGCCGACCGACCCGCCAACCAGCGCGGTGCCGCTCGCCTGGCCGCCGTGCAGGCGCTCTATCAGATGGATGTGGGGCGCGCGACGCTTGAGGACACGCTTGCCCAGTTTGGCGCATATCATCTGGGTCGCGAAATCGAGGGCGAGCAGTATCTGCCCGCCGACGCCGACTTCTTCCGCCAGATCGTGACCGGCGTTGCCAAGCATCAATTGGCCATCGACCCTGCCGTGGATCGCGCCCTGGCTGACGGCTGGCCGGTGGAACGCGTCGACGCCACGCTGCGCGCTATTCTGCGCGCCGCCGCGTTTGAGCTGCTGCGTCGCAAGGATATTCCCCCGCGCGTTGTCATTACCGAATATGTCGACGTCGCCCGGGCATTCTACGAAGACGATGCCACCGGCCTGGTCAACGCCACGCTCGACGCCATGGCGCGGGAAGCGGGTCTGGATCTGGCAGAGGGCGAGGGCAAGGGCGCCTAGTCACCGGCCGGGATGGCTGCGCTGCCGATACGCAGCGGCTCGCGCGGGCCCAGGCTCGGATCGTATTTCTCCTTGGCACGCACCATCTGGAATACCGCATCGATGTCGGAGGCCTCAAACGCCGCCAATGCCTGTTCAGTCGGCGGGAGAAAGTTCCCGTCCAGGTCGCCCTCGTAAAGGTCGAGCGCCGTAAGGGCCGTCTGCATCGCCTCGACCACCTCCGCTGACTGCAGGTGCAGTCCTTCCCAGAAATCGGAATGCACGTCGCTGCGCATCGAGCTTCTCGTCGCCCAGTAGGCCAGCAGCAGCCAGTAGCCGGCCCGCTGCGCGTCCTGGCGCGCTTCGTATTGGCCCTGCAACTGGAAGTCTATGTCCGTGGACCCTGTTCCATAGGTGTAGAACAGGCCCACCATAGCCATGGAATTGGGATCGCCGTGCACGGCCGCATAGCGGGCGTAGTCGGCCACCCTTAAGGGCAGATCGTCGGCAGCGGCATACCCGCTCCAATACATCCCTGTCAGATAACCGGCGCAGACGTAGTTGCCGCGCGATGCCTGCTCGGCCGCGGCAACGTCGTAGGATGCCCCGTTGCCGTCGAGGTCCGCCTGCCCGAAGGTGCGGATCGCCTCGCAGCGGATCGACTGGCCGAATTCGCCGTCCCGGGCCCGTTCCATGTAGCTCAGAGCGTCGCCCGTGCTGACGCCGGAACTCTCGTCGAACATGGTGCCAAGTGCGTACTGGGCCACGCCCAATCCGTCATCCGCCAGCGCGCGATAAGTCTCGGTAGCGAACAGGTTGTCATCTTGCGTGCCGCCGCGCTCGGCAAACTGGTCCCTGGCCACCGCATGATAGAACCGGACTTCGGCATCGTCGGGGAATTGCTCGACCGCAGCACCGCAGACGGACAGGGCACTGGCGAGCCCCATGCGCGGGACCCAGTCGAAATGGTCCCGATCTCCAAATGCGCCAATGCAAGCCTGGCGCAATGGTTCGCCCTGGAGCTTCGTCTTGGCAAGGGCAGGGCCGCTCCACAAGGCAGCGAGCGCGATCAGTGCCGCCAGACGCGGCGGTCTTCCAGCTGTAAGTTCATGCAACATGCAACAGCTCGCCGATCAGAGTTACCGCCAGATCGGCGATAACATAGAGCGGGGAGGGCGGGCTGTCGACGTTGGGCTAGAACGACTGCAGGATCTGGTCGATGAAGGTGCGGTCTTCGCCGAAGGAAGGGGTACGACGGCTCTCGATGGCGATCGTCTTGCCGTCCTGGAGACCATAGACAGCCTTGTCGATGACCTTCTTGTTCTTGTCGAAATAAACCACCAGCACGGTGCGCGAGTCGATCATCGTCATGCCGAACGCGGTCTGACGCACCTTGGTCTCGACATAATAGAATGCAGACTGGTCGCCGAACGTGTTGGTCGACTGCGGCGAACCCAGCACGAGGGTCACAAGCTGCTGGCTCTGGCCAGGCCGGATCTGCGCCATGGCGCTATCGGAGATTTCGTAGCCCTGGGTCCGCTTGGTGATCAGCGAATTGCTGCTGGTGCATGCGGCGAGCGTCACTGCGAGCAGGGCTGCTGCGGCGAGCGGCGCAAATGAACCGGAGGCGATACGCAGGGGCATGAATTTGACTTTCTCGATGGCTCTCGACTATAGGCACGGCAGCAAGGCGGCGGCCCTTGTAGCCGCCGGAATGTGTAACTGCCAAGCCATCGGTCTGGCAAGCTGGCAATGGTCCGGCGCCCCTGTTAGGCCGATCAAGATGCAAAGCGCAATCCCATGATCCTGTCCCTGTTCCGCAAGAACACCGCTACTGCACCGGTTTACGCCGTCTATAGCGCCATTGTGGCGCAATCCCGGCAACCCCGGTTCTACGCCGAGTGGCTGGTGCCCGACACGGTGACAGGGCGCTTCGACATGATCAGCCTCCATATGGCGCTGCTGTTCCGCCGCCTGCGCGCCGAAACCGGCGAGCAGAAGGAGTTCAGCCAGGCCGTGTTCGACCTCTTCTTCAAGGACATGGACCGCTCGCTGCGCGAAATGGGCGTTGGCGACCTGGGAGTTCCCAAGCGCATCCAGAAAATGGGCAACATCTTTTTTGGCCTGTTGGCCGCGATGAACGAGGCCATGGACAAGGCCGACGCTGAGGCCCTCCAGGCCGTGCTGTCGCGCAACGTCTTTGATGGTGCGACCGGTCCGCATGTCGAAGCCCTCGCAGCCTACCTGCTTGCCGAGGATCGGGCACTGGCGAGCCAGCCGGTAGGTGCCATCACGGGCGGTTCACTCAGTTTCGAGGTCGCGGCGTGACCGCGCCGTCTCCCCTTTTCGATGCCATCGTTCGCATCGATCGGCTGCCGGCGACAGGGCGCGACTTGACCGTTGCGCTCGACGAGCCCACGCGTGCTGCGCTTGCGGAAATGCTCAAGGTCAGCGCTGTCGACCGCTTCGATGCCACCCTGACGGTTGCGCCGCTGCGCGGCGGGATACGAGCGCTGGGCCGGCTCATTGCCGATATCGTCCAGCCATCGGTGGTCACCTTCGAGCCGGTACCGCAGCATATCGACGAGCCCGTCGATCGCGTCTTCCTGCCTGAGGCGCAGGCCCACAAGCCCACTCCAGGCTCGGAGATATTCATCGACCTCGAGGATGACGACTTCCCCGACCACATCGATGGGCCGGAGGTGGATCTCAGCGCTCTGTTGATCGAAACCCTTGCGCTGGCCATCGACCCCTATCCGCGGGCGCCGGGCGAAAGTCTCGATTCGCTCGGGATCGATGTCGGCGGTGGCCCCGCCAGCCCGTTTGCCGCTCTCGAAAAACTCAAGAAGTCCACCGATATCGATCGGTAGCGCATGGCGCCGGGGCTTGCACCGACCCCCCGATGGGATATGTTTGGCCGCCTCCCTCGCGGGGCAAAGAACGGGCTGAAATGACCGATACAATAACAATATCAGTGGATGCCATGGGCGGCGATAACGCTCCGCGCGCGGTGATCCACGGAGCGTCCCTGGCCCTGCGCGAGCGCAAGAACACCCGTTTCATCTTTCATGGGCGGCAGGAGCAGATTGCGCCGCTGCTCGACGAATTTTCCGAACTCAAGCCTGCCTCGACAGTCCGACACTGCGAGCAGGTGATCGCCATGGACGAAAAGCCCAGCCAGGCGCTGCGCAAGGGCAAAGGCACGTCCTCGATGTGGATGGCCATCCAGTCGGTCAAGGACGGAGAGGCCGATGTCGCCATTTCCGGCGGCAATACCGGCGCGCTGATGGCCATGGCCACTTTCTGCCTGCGGCCGATGCAGGGCATTTCCCGTCCCGGGATTGCGGCTATCTGGCCCACGCTGCGCAGTGACATCATCGTGCTGGACATGGGCGCCACGATCGGGGCCGACGCCAAGCAACTGGTCGACTACGCCATTCTTGGTTCGGCCCTAGCCCGTTGTCTGTTCGATGATGACGCCCCTACGGTTGGCCTGCTCAATGTGGGCACCGAAGAGGTCAAGGGCCTCGACTATATCAAGGAAGCCGGCAAGATCCTGACCGAGGCCAGCGGCTCTGGTTTCACCTATCATGGCTTTGTCGAGGGCGACGACATCGGCAAGGGTACGGTCGACGTGGTCGTCACCGAGGGCTTCACCGGCAACATCGCGCTCAAGACCGCCGAAGGCACCGCGCGACAGGTCGGATCGTATCTCCGCAATGCCCTCAAATCGAACCTCATGAGCCGTATCGGGGCCTTGTTTGCCACCTCGGCGCTCAATGCCCTGCGGCGCAAGATGGACCCGCGCACCGTCAATGGCGGCGTGTTCATGGGCCTGAACGGCATCGTTATCAAATCCCATGGCGGCACGGACGAAATTGGCTACAAGAGTGCGCTGAGCCTCTCCTACGAAATGGCCCGCAGTCGCCTCATCGACAAGATCGGCGACACCATGCAGCGCTTCCCCATCAAGGTGGTCTCCGAGACTCCGGAAGCAGAACCCGAGGCGAAACCGGCGTGACCAAGACGCGTACCATCATCCGCGGTGTCGGCGGCTATCTTCCCGAGAAGGTGCTGACCAACGCCGAGTTGGCCACCATGGTCGATACGACCGACGAGTGGATTCAGCAGCGCGTTGGCATCAAGGAGCGCCATATCGCTGCCGAAGGGCAGTTCACGTCGGACCTGGCGGTGGAAGCCGCCCGCAAGGCCATGGTTGCGGCAGGCGTCACGCCAGAGGATATCGATCTGATCGTGGTGGCCACTACGACACCCGACTATACCTTTCCGGCCGCCGCAACGCTGGTGCAGATGAAGCTGGGCATTCATCACGGCATGGCATTCGACATCCAGGCGGTGTGTTCCGGTTTCGTCTACGCCATCGCTACGGCTGACAGCTACATCAAGAATGGCCTCGCGACCCGCGCTCTGGTGATCGGCGCCGAGACCTTCTCCCGCCTGCTCGATTGGACCGACCGTACGACCTGCGTGCTGTTCGGCGACGGGGCAGGGGCCGTGGTGCTCGAGAAGATCGAGCTTGTCGACGATGCGCCGGAGCGTGGCGTTCTGGCCTCGGCGCTTCGGTCCGACGGCCACCATTGGGACAAGCTCTATGTCGATGGCGGTCCGTCCACGACGGGCACCACCGGCCACGTGCACATGCAGGGCCCCGAAGTCTTCCGCCATGCCGTGGGCAAGATTACCGACGTGGTCTATGCCACCCTCGAAAAGACCGGATACACCGTTGATGACCTCGACTGGTTCGTGCCGCACCAGGCGAACCGCCGGATCATCGAGGGCGCCGGCAACAAGCTCGGCCTGCCGCCCGAAAAGGTGGTCCTCACCGTGGACCTTCATGCCAACACCTCAGCCGCCTCCGTGCCACTGGCCTTGAGCACCGCCGTGGCCGATGGCCGGATCAAGCAGGGCGACCTCGTCATGCTCGAAGCGATGGGCGGCGGCTTTACTTGGGGTGCGTCCCTCATTCGCTGGTAGCAGCCGCCGTTGGGCGATTGACCTTAGGCGTTTCAAGGCGTTAGTGTCCTTTTTGGGTGGAGGAACCCAGCGTAGAAACCGGCCGCATGAGGGGTAAGTGACGGTCTGGTATCGCTGAGCGAGCGGAAGGATTCCCGCGGTCATGGCTCGACTCGATGTACGAGTCGTGCCGGCAACTATTGTGATCAGGGACGACAGCCAACGCGTCCCGGCGTGGGGATTTGCACCTCTCGGCAACACGGGGGTACGAATGACGCAGAAGACGATAACGCGGGCCGATCTGGCCGAAGCAGTCTATGGCACCGTCGGATTGTCACGGACCGAGTCGGCGGAACTGGTGGAACGGGTGCTCGAACTTATCGGCGACGCCCTCATCACCGGGGCAAACGTCAAGCTATCGTCTTTCGGTTCCTTCCAGGTCCGCTCGAAAAATGAGCGTATCGGCCGCAATCCCAAGACTGGCGAAGAGGTCCCGATCCTCCCTCGCCAGGTTCTTGTGTTCAAGCCATCCAACGTGTTGAAGTCCAAGATCAACAAATCTATGGTTCGTGCTGGAAAATAAGCCATCCAGCGAGTCTCAGCCTCCGTGGACAAGTCGCCAGACGCCTTCCGGACGATATCCGAAGCCGCCGATGAGCTGGACCTGCCCCAGCACGTCCTGCGCTTCTGGGAGACGCGTTTCTCCACCATAAAGCCGCTGAAGCGCGGCGGCGGGCGACGCTACTATCGCCCCGAAGACGTGCTGCTACTACGCGGCATCCGCCACCTGCTCTACGATCAAGGCTTTACCATTAAGGGCGTGCAGCGCATCCTCAAGGATCAGGGCAGCCGCTATGTGATCGCTGTCGGCGAGGGCAAGCCGCTCGAAGAAATCCTGCCAATGATCGAGCAGGCCGAGGCCGCTGGCGACGAGGCGGAAATCGAAGAAGCCGTGATGCTGGCCAGCCCGGGCCTCGATCGCGAGTCGCGCGACAAGCTCTCCGACGTCCTGCGCGAACTGCTCGAATGCAAGCGCATCCTCGAGCGCGCCAGGGAAGCCTGAGACCGGCTTTTGGCACGTTCGCAAAACCCGTGCGCTCGCAATCCCTGCAGGTGAACGAACTGCTCCCGACCATTGCCGGGAGCAGCTTGGTGCTAGGCGACGCTGAGCGTCCTGCTGCGACCGGATTCGACCAGGAATATCACCGTCGAGGCCGCCAGGATCAGCGCGGCGCCTGGCCAGAACCAGCCGGACGGCACCTGCGACAGCAAAATCCAGCCCAAAAGGCCGCTGAGTGGCACCTTGAGGTCGCCGAAGGGCTGCAAATACGTCGCGTCGGCCGCCTTGTAGGCCACGGCCAGCAGATATTGCGCGGCGGCCGTCAGCGCGCCGAGGAGGACCAGCAGGCCCAGGGCAGTGCCGCCGGGCAGGGCGAAGACGTTGTCGGCCAGCCCCGCGGGTAGAAGGCCGGGCGTCAATCCGCCGAGCGCCCAGACGGCGAGCAGGATCAGCAGGTGGTTCGGCGTCACCAGCACCAGCAATGAGACCGTCAGCGTCTCGGGGCTTTCGCCCTGTTTGCTGAGATACTTCGTCAAGACGTCCGTGGTGGCCCAGAGCGCGGCAGCGGCGATCGGGATGAGGGTCGACCACGTCAGGCCATCCGCCCCGATACCAGACACTAGTATGGCACCGACAAAGCCGACCAGCGCCGCACCGATGCGGACACTGGAAGCGCGCTCGCCCAGGAACAGGGTCGAGCCGAGGATGATGAACAGCGGCCCGGTGGCCAAGAGGGTCACCATCTGCCAGATCGGCACGCCCATAGCGAAACCATAGACAAATACGTGGACGCCCAGGGCCGAAACGAAGGCGCGGATTTCATGGGCGAGCGGGTGGCTCGTGCGCAGATTGCCCAAGCCAATGCGCAGGATCAGGGGGAGGGCCAGCACCGAGGCGATGACATATTGCCAGAACGCCATGCCCGTGGAGCTCATTCCGTAGCCGCCATATTCGACAGGCGTGGGTAGGGCAGATTGCAGCAGGTTGCTGCCGGCAAACGCCAGGCTTGCCGCTATCATGAAGAAGGCGCCAGTGGCGGCGCCGTCGTGGAAATTCGAGGAAACCTGGCTCATTGAACGTCCTTTCCGTAACCAGTTTCCTCAGGGTTACGGGAAGTCCCGCCGATGCCGCGCCCGGCCCGAAACGGGTTACGGACGCCGACAAGCCAGCGTTGGTCCCGTTCTCTTTCATCCGGACTATACCGTCGGCTCCGGAATTACACCGGATCTGCTGACCCAATGGACCCGTGGTCCAAAGGCGCTCGCGGGCTTGGCGTTGCCGCCTTTACCGCCGGTGGGGAATTGCACCCCGCCCTGAGAACATGCAGCACTTACCGTGCCACGACAGCCAAGATAGGGTAGGGTGAATGCCCCGACAAGTAGACACAAAGGTGTAACTGTGCGTCGTCAGCGAACAATGGAGAAATTCCGTCTGCAAACAACGGATCATGCTTTGCCTCAATGTGTAGCCAAATTCGCAAAGGTCGCAGCGAGATGGTCCAGCACGACTCGAATGCGTAGCACCCTGGACAGGTTCTCATGCGTCACTGTCCACACTTCCAGCATATGAAGATCGAAATCCGGTAGTACGCGGACAAGGCCTGGATCGCTGATCCCAAGGGGAATCGGGCACACGGCTAGGCCGATGCCGCTTCTGGCGGCCGAGACCTGGGCTGGGTGGCTGTCGGTCCGAAGCACGAAGTGGTCGGGTGTAAAGTTCGGCCCAAGGCGGGCAGCGATGGCAAGATCGGTCGGGTTCCGGTCAGGGCCGACCAGCGCATGGTGCGCCAGGTCCGCTACCCTGCTCGGGACGCCGTGGCGTTCGAGATAGGCGGGGGACGCGAAGAAACCGATCGGGTAGCGGGCAATCTTCCGCGCGACCAGCGAGCCTTGCCGGGGCGCAACGGTGCGCACCGCAATATCGACTTCGTGCGCCAGCACGTCCGCCTCGGCGTTGCTGAGGGCAAGCTCGATACGCAATCGCGGATGCGCGACGAGCATGGGCTGCAACATTGCCGGGATCATCTCGACCCCCATTATGTCGGGAACGCTCATGCGTACGCTGCCGGCGATCTCGCCTGTCGGCGCCGATGCCTGCCGCTGGAAAAGGTCGGCCGCATTGGCCATGGTCTGTGCCGCCTCGCGTAGTGCCTCGGCAGTCTCGGTCGGACTGAGGCCATTGACCGACCGGGTGAAAAGCACCGTTCCGAGTGCCTGCTCGAGCGCCTCGATCCGCGAGCGCACAGTCGGGTGTGACAGACCCAAAGCCCGCGCCGCGCCTGCAAGGCTACCTGCCTCCAGCACCGCCAGAAAGATGCGATGGTCATCCCAGGACGGGGTGTTGCTCATAAAAAACCTTACAGCTAATGCAGGAATATAGCCAATTCTGTTACAGGCAAGATGCGCGCATCTTCACTCCATCGCAACACTGATGGAGCAGTGACCATGACTACCGCAAAGAAAGTTCTCGTCCTCGGCGCAACCGGTGGCATCGGAGGCGTCATCGCGGACGCGTTGCTCCGCCACGGCTGGACCGTTAGGGGCATGGCTCGCGATGCCGCGGCTGCTCGCAAGCTCAGGGCCAATATCGATTGGGTGCAAGGGGATGCGATGAACGGCGCGGATGTCCGCGCTGCGGCGCAAGGTGCGACGGTTATCATCCACGCAGTGAACCCGCCGAACTACGCCAACTGGGACAAGCTCGTCCTTCCGATGATCGACAACACGATCGCGGCTGCCAAGGCAGTTGGTGCCCGGATCGTCCTGCCGGGGACGATCTACAATTTTGATCCTGCCCTAACGCCGGTAATCCGGGCAGACAGTCCGCAACAGCCCCGCAGCCGCAAGGGGTCCATACGGGTGGAGCTCGAGCGCCGCCTGGAAGCGGCATCGTCCAATGTTCCAGTGTTGATCCTGCGTGCGGGTGATTTCTTCGGCCCTGGCGCTCGATCGAACTGGTTTGGGCAGGCCATGGTCACGCCCGGCCAGCCTGTGTCCGTCGTAAAGAATCTCGATCGCAGCGGCGGCCATAGCTGGGCTTACCTGCCTGATCTGGCCGAAGCGATGGCGCTCCTGCTCGACGCCGGTGAAAAACTGGAACCCTTCGAACGGGTACAGTTCGCCGGCTACTACGACCAGTCGGGTACCGAGATTGTCGACGCTGTCGCGCGGGTGGCTGGCAAAACCATTCGCCGCGCGGGCTTCCCCTGGTGGGCCATGCACCTTCTGTCCCCGCTTGGTGGCTTTCCGCGGGAAGCGGCTGAAATTGCCCAGTATTGGCGCCATCCTGTCCGCCTCGACAATGCGCGCCTCGTCGAATTGATCGGCGCCGAGCCACGAACCCCGATCGATCAGGCCATCCGGGCCAGCCTGATGGATCTCGGTTGCCTGCCTGCGCCCACCCCTGCAGCCACCGCCATCAAACCTGCCTGAGCAAACGCTGCCAGGCCGCAACACAGGAGTATCCTCATGTCTGCCACCACCGTCTCCACCTCGGCCATCCCCCACTACGCTTTCTGGACCGCCGCCGCCGTGCCGACGCTGATCCTCACCGGCTTTGGGCTGGTCACCACGCTTCCCATTGCCATTCTCGGGATCGCTGCCTTGCGCGATCCTCGTCTTGCACCGGTGCGCGCCTGGATTGGGCTGACCGTGGGAATGTTAGTTGGGCCGTTCTTCACATGGCTGTTTCGCGCCGACCCCAGCGCCAGCCTCACATCGCTGCTGCACCCGGCAATGGCCATCGCGATTGCCGCTGGGGCCGGAGTGACGCTGATCGCCATGCTTCGCCAGAACCGCGGCTGACATGAGGGATTGGACATGAACAGTCCAGCTCGTCTCAAGGCGAAGGGCTCCGTTGGGAGCCCTTCTTGTTCGTTCTAGCCGTTATCGAGCCAGGCAACCTGTTCGGGCGTCAGCTTGAAATCGAAGGTCTTGAGGCTGTCGTCCAACTCGGCCAGGGTGCGTGGTCCGATGAGCGGGATCGACGGGAAGTCCTGCGCCAACACGAAAGCCAGCGCGATGTGGATCGGGTTCTGGCCGAGTTGCTTGGCCAGCTCGATGGCGCGGTCACGACGGGCGAAATTCTTGTCGTTGTACCAGCAGCGCACCAGCTCCTCATTGTCGGTCTTGTCGCGGCCGGCACGGTCGGTGAAGAAGCCCCGGCCCTGGCTGGACCAGGAGAAGTTGGTCACCTGCTTTTGCTTCAGCCACGCCTTCCACGCATCGGTTGAGGCGGTGACGCAGCCGTCCCAGATCGGCACCAGCATTTCCGAAAGCGCGAAGTTGTTCGACAGCGCCATCGGCTTGGTCTTGCCGGTGCGTTCGGCATAGGCGACGGCTTCGTCGAAGCGCTCCATCGTCCAGTTCGAACCACCGAAGGGCCCGCGAATGCGCCCCTTCTTCACCTCGGCATCCATGGCGTCGACGAATTCGCCCACCGGGACTTCGACGTTATCACGATGCATGAAGTAGACGTCGACGTAGTCGGTTTGCAGGCGATCCAGCGACTGGGTCAACTGCTTGGCAATGACGTCAGGATAGACCAGCGGGCTATGGGCGCCCTTGCCGATCAGCACGGCCTGCTCGCGTGTGCCGCGGCTCTTGTGCCACTCACCGAACAGCTTTTCGGTGTAGCCACCGGCATAAATGAATGCGGTGTCAAAGATGTTGCCACCGCGCTCCCAGAAGGCGTCGAGCAGAATGGCGCCCGAGGCGAAGGTGCGGAAATCTTCGAAGCCGAGCGCGACGGCCGAAGCCTGCTTGTCCAGGCCCGGAATGGAGCGCTTGGGAATGACACCGGTATTGGGGCCGAGCTTGCGGTTGTCGAGCGTGTTGACCCGGTTGACCGATTTCTCGACCGAGAATTCGATGCCCGCATCCTTGCGCCAGGCGTCGAGCACGCGGAGATTGCCCAGCGTATCGGCCCAACTCATGCCGGGCGCCGAGAATTCCTGGCGCTTCTCGATGATAGCCAACGAGGCGGCCTCGGCCTCGAAGGAATAGACATGAGCGGATTCGTTGACGCTGACCGTTTCGGTCTTGCCGCCCTTGATGATGTCGATCTTGCCCAGGCCCTGGTCACGATTGCCGCCGGCGAACCAGAAATCCGGAACCTCGATGCGGCCGTCCGAGCCGTGAATGCGCAGCACGTTGTCCAGGTTTGCCATCACGGCGCAGGAGACCTGGGCGACGATGCCATTGCCAAAGGTCAGCAGGGCCGCGGCATAGTCATCGGTGCCTTCCGCGTTGAGCTGCGCGGTGCCCGAAACCTTGACCGGGTCGGCAAAACCCTGACCGGCCACGGCGCCCGCGATCAGGCGGGCCATCGATACTGGGTAGCAACCCACGTCCATGATGCCACCGCCAGCCAACGCCGAGGCGAACAGCCTGTGCTGCGGCTGGAACTTGCCCATATTGAAGCCGAAGCTGGACTGGATCATCCTGATTTCGCCGATTGTGCCGGACTTGACCAGTTCGATGATCTTGGCAGTCTGCGGATGCAGGCGATACATGAAGGCTTCGCCGGCAAAAGTGCCGGCCTTGCGGTGGGCGTGGAACACTGCGTCGGCTTCATGCGCCGACAGGGCCAGCGGCTTTTCAACAAGCACGTGCTTGCCGGCTTCGGCGGCCTTGATGGCCCATTCGGCGTGGCCGGTATGCGGCACGGCGATATAGACCGCGTCGATATTGGGGTCGGCGAGCAGAGCGTCATAGCCCTTGACCACACGGATACCAGGGAAATCGGTGGCGAGGTTCGGCTTGCTCGGATCGCGGGTGGCGATGGCTTCCAGCACGCCATGCTTGGAGTTGGCAACCCCGTCTCGGAAGGCCTTGGCAATGCTGCCGGGCCCGATGATGCCCCAGCGGATCTTTTGGTCGGTCATGAAACTGGTCCTTGGTTCTGATCTCGGCGTCATCCCCGAGGGGGCGGGGTCCATTCCTCGTGAAATGGAGGTTGGACTTCCGCCCTCGCGGGCATGACGCGGTTCGTGGGCAGGTCAGCGCAGGCGCATGCCCTTGCTGTCAAACAGATAGGCTTTGGCGGCGCTGATCGAGACGGTGATCTGCTCGCTGTTGGCCTCATGGCGCGATTCCTCGCGCTCGATGATCAGCGGTTCGGCGCCGGCATTGGCGTAGACGTAGCTGGTCGAGCCCAGATGCTCGGCCACGTCGACATCCAGGGTAAGGTCGACGTCGCCAGCGCCGGGCAGGCCGAAGTGTTCGGCGCGAACCCCGAGGGTTACCCGGTCACCGACCGAGCCCGCACTGACGGGCAGCGTCAGGCGCGCCTGGCGATGATTGTCCAGCGTGATGGTGACACCCGATGCGGTCTCTTCGGCTATCGTGGCGGGCATGAAATTCATGCGGGGTGAGCCGATAAAGCCTGCCACGAACTGGTTGGCGGGATTGTCGTAGAGCTCGAGGGGGCGGCCGACCTGTTCGATGATGCCATCGCGCAGCACCACGATCGTGTCGGCCAAAGTCATGGCCTCAACCTGATCGTGCGTCACGTAGATGATCGTGGTCTGCAGCTCCTTGTGGAGGCGCGCGATCTCGATGCGCATATGCACGCGAAGCTCGGCATCGAGGTTGGACAGCGGCTCGTCGAACAGGAAGACCTGCGGATTGCGCACGATGGCCCGACCGATGGCCACGCGCTGGCGCTGGCCGCCCGACAGCTGCTTCGGCAGGCGGTCGAGCAGCGGCTCGAGCGCCAGGATGCGGGCCGCGTCGTTGACCTGCTTGGCGATCTGCTCCTTGCTCACGCCGGCGAACTTGAGGGCGAAGCCCATATTCTCGCGCACCGTCATATGCGGATAGAGCGCGTAGGACTGGAACACCATGGCGATGCCGCGCTTGGACGGATCGACATCGTTCATGCGCTGGCCGCCGATTTCGAGATCGCCCGCCGTAATATGTTCGAGGCCGGCAATCATGCGCAGCAGGGTGGATTTGCCGCAACCGGAGGGGCCGACAAAGACCACGAATTCCTTTGGCTTTATCTCGAGGTCGACGCCCTTGATGACCTCGACATTGCCGTAGGACTTCCGAACGGCCGTAAGTTTCAAGCTGCTCATGGGTTCTGAACCTTATTTAACCGCGCCCAGCATGCCTTCGACGAAACGGCGCTGGAGCAGGAAGAAAATGATGAGGGTGGGCAGGGTAGCGAGAACGGTGCCGAACAGGATCAGGCCGTAGTCGGGGGTGTAGGCCGCCGTGAGCCCCGACAGGATCAGCGTGATGGTCTTGTTCTCAGCGGTCTGCAGCACCACGAGGGGCCAGAGGTAATTGTTCCAGTTGGCCATGAAGACGATGATCGTGGCGGCCGCATAGGTCGACCGCATGACCGGCAGATAAACGAAGAGGAAGATCTGCCATTCCTTTAGGCCGTCGATCCTGGCGGCATCACGCAGTTCGGTCGGAAACGCCTTGGTCGTCTGGCGAAAGTAGAAGATGATGAAGATGGAGGCCACGGTCGGCAGGATGACCGCCGTGAACGTGTTGACCAGCTTGGCCTGGCTGAACATGACGAACAGCGGCACCATCATCGCGGCGAAGGGGATGGACAACAGGAGCAGCAAAAAGGCGAAGAGGCGTTCCCGCGTGCGCGAACGGAACATCTCAAAGCCGTAGCCTGCCAGGGAGGAAATCGCCAGGGTGAGCACGGTGGCAACAACCGCGATTACGCCCGAATTCCAGAAGACGCGGACGGCATCCACCTGGGTAAAGAAGGTCATGGCATTCGTGACCAGGGCCGAACCAACTGACGTCTTGCCCTTGATGATGTCGGCCGACGTATTGGTCGCGCCAACGATCATCCAATAGAAGGGGAACACCGAGACGAAGGCAGCCACCGACAGCAGCACATAGACGATTGCGCGCCGCACGGGCCGCCACGGATTGGCGGGAGCCTTGGCCTGGGCAACCGCGCGATCGGCGGCGGATGTCATCGAGGATGCGGTCATGACGTCCTCCGGTCGCGCGCGATGAGGAACTGCAGGAAGCTCAGGATGCCGACCAGCACCACGATCACCCAGGACACGGTAGCGGAATAGCCGAAGCTGGGCATGAACTTGAAGGTCAGGTTGTAGATGTAGAGCGACAGGGTAAGTGTCGAGTCGGACGGGCCACCCGTGCCGGCTGTGAAGTTTGCGACTTCGTCGAACAACTGCAGCGTGCCGATGGTCGAGATAACGGTCGTGAACAGAATTACCGGCTTCAGCATCGGGATAGTGAGATAGCGGAAGCGCGCCCAGGCGGGGACGCCGTCGATACGCGCAGCCTCATAGATCGAGCGGTCGATATTCTGCAGCGCCGCCAGGTAGAAGATCATGTTGTATCCGGTCCACCGCCAGGTGATGGCCATGATGATCAGGACCTTGGCCCAGAACGGGTCGCCCAGCCAGGAGATTGGCCCGTTGATGATGTGAAGCTGCATCAGCGTCTGGTTCACCACGCCGTCGATGGCGAACATCGACTTGAAGACGGTGGAATAGGCAATCAGCGAGGTGGCGCAGGGCAGGAAGATCGCCGTGCGGAAAAAGCCGCGGAACTTCAGCGTCGAATCGTTGAGCGCCACCGCGAACAGCAGCGCCAGCACGATCATGATCGGCACTTGGAAGATGAAGAACGTGAACGTGTTACCCAGCGCTCGCAGGAAGACCGGATCCTTGGTCAACCGGAGGATATTGGCGAAGCCGCCAAAGCTGAGGTTCATGCCCTTGCCGACCTGGAAGCTCATCCAGAGCGACCATACAATCGGATAGATCATGAACAGTCCGAGCAAGATCAGGGCAGGGGCGATGAACACCCAACCGGTGATATTCTCCCTGCGATCAAGTCGCGCCTGTGCCAATTGTCGCCCTCCGCTGTTCAACCACAATAATCAAAGGGGGCCAGGCACCAGAATGGTGCCCGGCCCGGAAAGCGCACTAGAGCGCTTTCCGCCCTCGATTACTGCATCTGTTGCTGCGCCTGGTCCTGGATGGCCTGCAACGCAGCGTCGATATCACCGCCCTGGATGATCGTGGGCAGCTGGGAGGCAACGGCAGCATCGACTTCAGCGGTGAAGGTACCGTAGTCGACCGACGGGATCTGGCCCAGCCAGGTCGAGAAGTTTTGCCATACCGGCTGGCCACCGAAGAAATCGTCAGAGGCCTTGTAGGCTTCGCCTTCACGAGCGGCCAGGAGCGAACCCACAGCGCCGCGCTTGATCAGAATGTCCTGATAGAAGTCGGTATTGCCGGCCCAGACGGTCTTGAAGAAATCGATGACCTCTTCCTTGTTGTCCGACGACGACAGCACGAACCAGCTCGAACCGCCCTGGTTGGACGCGTTGACTGAGCCCTCCATGTCGAGGCGCGGAATGGGGGCGACGCCCCACTTGCCGGACTGATCGGCATTGGCCTTGATCGTTGCGGTGATCCACACACCGACGGGAACCACGGCAACTTCGCCCGCGGTGAACGCGCCGGTATATTCGGCCCATCCCGAAACGGGCTTGACGAGATCTGCCTGATAGAACTTGGCGTAGGTCTCGAGGGCCTTCTTGAGCGCGGCATTGTCGGTGATGTGGAGGCTGCCATCCTCGTTGAAGTACCACTCGCCGGCCGACTGCATCATCATGCGGACGACGCCGGTATCGTTGAGGTCGAGGTCGAGCAACGGCTTGCCGGTCTTTTCCTTGACCGCAGTGCCGATCTCGATGAGGCGGTCCCACGTGATGTTTTCAAGGTCGGCGCCGGTAAAGCCAGCTTCTTCGAGATAGTCCGAACGATAGAACAGGCCGGTAACGCCCGAGTCGAACGGTACGGAGTACGACTTGCCGTCCACGGTGGCAGCAGCGACCTTGTAGGGCGCAAAGACGGACATATCGATCGAGTCCGAAAGAGGCTCGAACGCACCGGGGAAGGACTGCAGGTATTTCTGGGCAATGTCGTCCTGGATCAGCACGACGTCCGGCAGACCTTCGGTGCTGCCGGCTAGCAGCTGGGTCTGCAGCTTGGCGCGGATGTCGTCCTGGCTGGCAGTATCGTCGACGTTGAAAGTGGTGTCCGGATGGTCCGCCGTGTAGAGCGCGCCAGCTTCGCGCATGGTGTCGCCGTTAAAGGCCTTGTCCCAGACCCAGACGGAAATTTCTCCGGCCGAAGCGGCGGTAACGCTGAACAGGCTCACGCCCGTCAGTGCGACGGCCAGCGAATTGCGCCACCGCGAGGTAATGCGGATCATAAAAGTCCTCCCTTTTCATTTGCTCTTAGGTCGAGCGCTTCCTAAGCTATGCCTCTGGTGCAATGCGTCCATGCCAATCGGCATGCGGAGTTGGCGGAAAGTAAGATGAGTGAACGGGTGTATTATGAGCCTCGTCCGGATGGGGTCGAGCGACTCCCGACGGTGCTCTCCATGTTTCACGCGGCGCCGCCGGTTATGCGAACGGCCCACTGGCACGCGCAGGTGGAGGTCAACTACATCGTCCGCGGCTGGGCCCATTATAAGATGAGTGGTCACGACATTCGCCTCAACGCCGGCGAACTGGCCCTGTTCTGGGGTGGGTTGCCCCATCAGTTGGATGACGCGGCAGACGATGTTGTCTACGCCGGCGGCCACCTGCCGCTTGTGCACTTCTTCCGGCTGCGGTTGCCCCAGGATGTGCAATCCCGGCTGATGCAGGGAGCCACGCTGATTACCCGCGCCACCGATGCGTCCGACACGCTCAATTTTGCGCGATGGAATGAATATGCCCGCTCTGGCGATCCGATGAAGGCGGGCATTGCGGTCGACGAACTGCTGCTGCGCATCGAGCGTATCCGCTTCGACGAGTATACTCTGCTGCCCGGCCCTGCCGACGCAATCAACGCCGGAATCGGTCTTGATCATCATTCGTCGCCCATCGTGGTGCGCATATGCGATTTCATCGCCGACAACTTCCGCGAGGATATCGACTCGACCGACATTGCCAGCGCGGCCGACATCCATCCGAAATATGCGATGAGCGTCTTCAAGAAGAGTACGGGAATGACGCTCAATGACTATGTCAACCTGATGCGGCTCAGCTACGCCCAGGCGCTGCTGATGCAGGAAGAGGCAAATGTGCTTCAGGTGGCGATGGATAGCGGCTTCGGTTCACTCAGTGCATTCAACAAGTCGTTCCGCAAGATCGCCGGCATGTCGCCGACTGATTTCCGACGCGACGTGCGTTGCCGCCCAAGTGCGCCGGTGACCGTCCAATCACCCGCTACCGGACGCATCAACTAGCTTATGTGGAAGCGGCGGCTGACTGCCCTGTTGTTCGGCGCGGCGGTGGTTGTCGGGCTGATAATGCTTCGCGCTGCCGATCCGTATGCGGTGCGCGTGGCGCGGGAAACCACGTTCGACACGTTCCAGCAGCTCAAGCCACGCACGGCGCCAGCGGACCTTCCGGTGCGCATCGTCGATATCGACGAAGCGTCGCTGGCGGCCATCGGCCAATGGCCCTGGTCGCGACAGGACATGGCCCGGATCGCCAGCCGGCTGGCCGAACTCGGCGCTGCCGCCGTTGTGTTCGACATCTTGTTTCCCGAGCCCGACCGGCTGTCGCCGTCCAATATCCTGGGTAGCGGCGACGACTATGATGCGCTCTTTGCCCAAACCCTTGCGGCAGGTCCAAACGTGCTGGTGATGAGTCGGGTAGGAACCGGCGTTCCCGCGCCCGCGCCTAAGGCCGGTTTTGCCATGACAGGAACCGATCCGCTGGCGAGCCTCCCGATCCTCGATGGCGTTGCGGCGCCGCTGCCCATGCTTGCAGCAGCGGCAACGGGGCTGGGGGTTGCCAGCCTGGATCGCGAAGGGGCGGGGGTGGCACGACGCCTGCCGTTGCTGTGGTCCAATGGCGCCGCCCCGCTGCCCACCTTGGCGGTCGAGGCGCTGCGCGTCGCCCAGGGTGTTTCGACGCTGGTTGTTCTCGGCGACGCATCGGGGTCACCCACCGTGGCCGGCCTTCGCATCGGCACCCTCGATGTCCCCACCGGCCCGAGCGGCGACATCTGGCTCTACTATCGTGACCTTCCGGAATCGACCTTCGTGCCTGCCGCAGACCTCCTCGGCGACGACTATGGCAACCTGGCTCCGCTCCTGAACGGACACATCGTGCTGGTGGGGGCCTCGGCCACTGGACTGCTCGACATCCGGGTGAGCGCCTTGGGCGAAGCCGTACCGGGCGTCTCCATTCACCTCCAGGCCATCGAGCAGATGCTGACCGGCACCTTCCTGCAACGGGCCGACTGGGTTGCCGGGCTGGAACTGTTGATTATCGCCACTTGCGGCCTGGCTGTCGTGCTGGTCCTAATGCTGACCGGACCAATGGTCGGGTTACTGTTTTCCGTGATGATCGCTGCCGTGGCCACCGCGGGCGGCTGGCTGGCCTTCAGCCAGTTCGGCGTCCTGCTCGATCCCAGCTTTGCGCTCTTCACTGCGCTGGTCGTCTACGCCGCCATGGCCTTCTTCCGCTTTGCCGTGACCGACGCCGACAAGCGGCGCATTCGGCGGGCATTCGCGCACTATGTCGAACCCTCGCTGCTCACCCAGATTGAGGCCGATGCCGGCCTGCTCAAGCTGGGTGGCGATGTGCGTGAAATGACCGTGATGTTTTCCGACGTGCGCAATTTCACTGCTCTGAGCGAACGCACATCGCCGGCTGAACTGGTGGCAATGCTCAACCGCCTGTTTGCCGGCCTGGGCGCGGCTATCGTAGCGCATCTGGGAACCATCGACAAATTCATGGGCGACGCCATCATGGCATTCTGGAACGCCCCCGTGGACGTACCGCGTCACGCCCGTCACGCCTGCGAGGCAGCGCTCGACATGCGCAAGGCACTGCGGACACTCAATGCGGAACAGGGCGGCGTCGAACCCATCGCCATCGGTATCGGCATTTCCACCGGGCCCGCTCTGGTAGGCAATATGGGTTTTGAAGCCCGCTTCGACTATTCATGTATCGGCGACACGGTAAACGTTGCCAGCCGCATAGAAGGCGCTTGCAAGACGGTCTGCTACGACATCGTCGTGACCACGGAGACGCGCGCCGCGGCGCCGGAGCTTGCCTTTCTGGCCGGCGGGTCGGTTGGACTGAAAGGCATCAGCCAGCCCGAACCGGTCCACCTGCTGGTCGGGAATGCAGAGCTCGCGCAGTCCGAGGCGTTCCAAGCGTTGGCAGCGGCGCACGAAGCCCTGTTGGCCGTCTGGAGCATCGGCGCGGACGCGAGGCCGGAGTTGGACCGCTGCCGCGAGCTGGCAATGGCAATCGACCCGCGGCTTGTCGATTTCTATGATGCCTGCCTGACGCGACCAGGTGACTTTGCGCCGCTGCGGACAGTCGCCTAGTCGGAACGACAAACGCGATTGCGGCCACCGGCTTTGGCCGCATAGAGCGCGGTATCGGCACGTTTCAGCATCGTGTCGAGCGTATCACCTTCCCTCCAACCGGCCGTTCCCGCGGAGATGGTGATTTTGAGCTTGGTCTGCGGCAGCGCGACGTTGAGCCGTTCGACCCGCTGGCGAAAGCTGTTCGCGAGCGCGAACCCTGCCTGCTCGCTGGCCCCGGGGAGTAGAAACAGGAACTCCTCGCCGCCGAACCGGGCGAAGAGGGGGGAATTGAGCTTGGTGTTGGTGGCCAAAAATTCGTGGGCCAGCCGGGCCAGCGCCTTGAGAACCAGGTCGCCTGCGTCATGGCCATAGGTGTCGTTGACATGCTTGAAGTGGTCGATATCGACCATCACCACGCTCAGCGGCATGCCGCCTGCCGCGGCGGCATCGAGATACAGGCCCGCTTCGTAGGTGGCATGGCGCCGGTTGTATGACCCCGTCAACTCGTCGGTGATGGTCATCTGCCGCAGCGAAACTTCCGCCCGTTTCTGATCGGTTATGTCCTGCATCAGCACCTGGATCACCGGTGTGCCAGGCCATGGCAGTGAACTGGTAATCACCTTCATCAGGCGGCTCGTATTGTCGGGACGCATGATGGCGCACTCGATGTCGAAGGTGGCCTGGGGGTCTGAAAAGGTCATTTGCAGCGCTTGGCTAATCGCGCCCAGGTCCTCCGGGGAGGCAAAGTCGAGCAGATGCTGACCTCGGAGTTGCGTCGCATCCGTCTGCAGGAAACTGCAGGCCTGTCGATTGGCAAAGACCACACCCTGCTCGGTATGGATCAATAGGCCAATTGGCATCAGGTCGAGCATCTTGCCCAGGTTCTGCTGCGTATCGACGAGAGTTTGCTGCGTCAGCGTTGCGGCTTCTGCGTCACCCGTGTCGTCGGCAAACAGGTCAAAGTCGCTCATGCGTTCCCACAACACTAGTGCCCAGCGCCGAGGGCGGAGTTGACTTTCCCATCAAGGTAGTCGGGTTGGGTAAACGCAATGTTCCAAACGGCGCGTGGCGCGTCAGCCACGAAGCCAGCCGACTGGCACCTGTCAATCACCCAGTCGGCGGGCCCGCACGAGGAAATAGCCGAGCGCAACGGCGTAGATCACCGTCTGCGGCAGAATGCCGAATGTTGCGTTGCTGACCCCCAGCGCCAGTTGGCCCGTGGTGAGCAGCAACGCGCCCAAGACAATGGGCCGATCCTGCCTGGCGCGAGCGTCAAGCAGCAGGAAGAGGGGTGCGCCCAGCAGCAGAAACCATGCCAGCAGCCCCAATATTCCCGCCATGGCAGCAAAATTGGCCCAGTCGGCGTGGAGGTTTTCGAGACCCGTCCCCGCCAGCAAGCTGGGGTACAGGGTCTGGGCCGGAACCATTATCTGCCCCAGGCCGATGCCGAAAAGGGGAGAGGTTTTGAGGATTTCCAGGGCCGAGGCATAGAGAGCTGCCCGGATGTCGTCCGGACCACCGGTAAAACGAAAGATATCGAGCCCGCTTGTGACAATCCCGGCGATGCGCGCATTGCCAGTACCGACAAGATAGAACGTCACCACTGCCGCCCCTGCCACACTGAGCAGGATCGCGATCCGGAAAGGCTTTTCTCGCCAGAGCCAGGTGGTGAGCAGGACGAGGCCGACGCCCGACATGGCCACCACCCCCAACATCGGCCCGCGCGAGTCGGCGATCACGGCGCAGCCGAGCCCGAAAATCGGGCCAAGGAGGAAAAAGTAGCGCGAGCGACGATGGCTGGCGACTACGCCAACCATGGCAAGGCACCCCGACATAGCGGCCAGAGAAGCATAATGAATGGGATTGTTACCCAGGCCCGGCCGGTAGCGTCCCAGGACGACGTCTTCATAGCCCCCGCCGAGCAGGGCGATCAGCGCGCCCGCCAGACAGATTAGGGCGAAAGTCTCCGGGTTCGGTACCCAGCGGGCAGGGCGGGCCAGAAGTCCCAGCGCGACCGTCGCAAGCATCGGCAGGATCAGCACCGGTCCCACGATGTCCTGCGGGCCACGATAGACGAAGGGAACTGCAAGCCCCACCAGCGCAATGGCACCCACGATGGCAAGGGATGTGGGATGCGCAAATGTCTCCCGTTCGCTCCAGCCGTACGCGACCAATCCCAGGATTGCCGCGACCAGGGCGATGTAGGTACCGATATAGGCCGGATAGCCAGGCGGCAGGATTGTCGCCGCAACGGCGACCACAAGGAGCGTTGAGGCGAATCTGGATGGCACGGGTCGTTCCTGTTGCTTCCCGACGCTAGGTGCCAGATCGGCCGACCGAAAGATAGCGCAAGCCAGCCTCGCTGACGGCAACCGGGTCGTAGAGATTTCGTCCATCCACGATCAGGTCGCCCTTCATGAGGGTCTTCACTGCTGCAAGGTCCGCCCCGCGGAACGTTGACCACTCCGTGCAGATCACGAGGGCATCGGCGCCGACCAGAGCCTCATCCGCGCTGTTAGCGAGCTTCAGGTCATCCCGCGCGCCCCAGATGCGTTCGGCCTCGCGCCGCGCCTGCGGGTCGAAAGCCTGCACCTTGGCCCCGTAATTCCAGAGCGACTGGACCACGACGCGGCTCGGCGCCTCGCGCATGTCGTCCGTATTGGGTTTGAACGCTAATCCCCACACCGCAACGGTCTTGCCCGCAACGTTGCCACCCAGGCCTTGCAAGAGCTTGTCGAACAGCCAGTTCTTCTGGGCCGTGTTGACTGCTTCGACGGCGCTGAGCAGGACAGGCTCATGCCCGACGCTGCGCGCTGTGTGGGCAAGCGCGCGGACGTCCTTGGGAAAGCAGCTGCCGCCATAGCCCGCGCCGGCATAGAGAAAGTCAAAGCCGATACGGGGATCCGAGCCCACACCGAGCCGGACTTGCTCGATATCGGCGCCGACATGCTCCGCCACGCGGGCGATTTCGTTCATGAAGCTGATCCGGGCCGCAAGCATGGCATTGGCCGCGTATTTGGTCAGCTCGGCCGACCGGATGTCCATGAACATTATCTTGTTATGGTTGCGGTTGTAGGGCGCGTAGCATCGCTGCATCACCTCCCGCACCCGGGCGGAATCGGTTCCTACAATGATCCGGGCGGCGCGCGTGAAGTCGGCAATTGCCGAGCCTTCCTTGAGAAATTCCGGGTTCGAGCAAACCTCGAAGCCGATATCCAATCCGCGCGCGGTCAACCGTTCGGCAATAACGTCTCGCACCCTTTCGGCGGTTCCTACGGGGACGGTCGACTTGTCGACGACGACCTTGGGCGTCGACATGTGCGTGCCAATCGTCTGCGCGACCGCGAGCACCGATCGCAGGTCTGCCGAGCCGTCTTCGTCTGCCGGCGTGCCAACGGCTATGAAGATGATGTCGGCCGCCGCGACGGCCTCCGCCGGATCGGCCGTGAAGAGCAGCCTGTTGGCATTCAGGTTGCGACGTACCAACTCGGTCAGGCCAGGCTCGTAAATCATCACGTCGCCCGCCCGAAGCCGTTCGACCTTGGCGGTATCGACGTCGACGCAGGTGACCACATGCCCAACGTCTGCAAGACAGGCACCGGTGACCAAGCCCACGTAACCCGAGCCAAAAATCGTAATCTTCAACGCAACCTCTGTCGGTCATGGCGAGCGGCCTGCCTATGACATAACGGGTTCGGTGATGCAAACGAAGGTCCGCCTACGGCCCGTGTTCGGCGGCGTCGCCCGAACCTGCCCAAAACATCAGGATTGCCAGTACTAGATAAGTCAGTCCGACAAGCGGCCAGGCAATCGAAGGATGATGTTGGGCGACTATTGCCAGCGGCAGCAAGGCCAATGCGGTCGCAGCGGTGTAGAGCACTGTGACGCGCGCGTGTCCGAAACGCCTGGCAAGCTGCTGATAGCCGTGCCTTCGGTGGGCACGCCACGGGCGCTCGCCGCGCCCCGTCCGGCGGAGCAGCGCAACCGTTGTATCGGTTGCAAAGACGGAAAGCAGGATCAGCCAGGCAGGATACCCGATCAAGCCCTTTTGCACCGTACCAAGGCAGATGGCAAAGATCAGCAGCGCCAGCGCATTGGATCCCGCATCACCCATAAAGATGCGGGCAGGCGACCAGTTGACGACCAGGAAACCGCCAGTTGCAGCGGCGGTAACAAGAGCCATCGTCCCGAGCGGGGCCGTGAGGAAGGTATGATCGGTGGTCAGTGCCAGTACCAAAGCGCCCACGAGCATCACGACTGCTTGACTGGCGGCTATACCATCGATGCCGTCCATGAAGTTGAACAGGTTCAGCCACCACAGCGCAAACAGCCAGACCAAAGGCGGCAAGAACCACCCGCCGATCGTCCCGCCGAATGGCAGCAGTAAATCGGGCAAGGGCAGGGCCCATCCGATCAGTGCCGCCAGCACTATGCCCTGAATGGGAAAGCGAAGCGCAGGGGATAGTTCAAAGACGTCGTCAGCTAGACCTATGGCCGCTACTATCGTGCTCAGCCCAGCCAGGATCAGGAAGCTGGGCTCGAAAGCACCGATTGCCGCGGCCGCCAAAATAGCGATGACCGCGATAGAAAGGCCCCCGCCCTGCGGGGTAGGACGAGAGTGGGATGACCGCTCGTTTGGGCTTTGAACCAAACCAAAGCGCGAAGCGAACCGGCGAACGGCCATTGTTCCGAGCCAGCCGCCAGCAAAAGCTCCAACAGCCAGGAACAGATAAGTCGTGCTTGTCATAGGGTGCCCATAGTGCAGGACGTCAATATCCCGAAATCGGGCCCTTTCAAAGTCAGTGCCTAGCGGCTCGACATCTTTTTGGGGGATTTTGCCGCCCGTTATCGCCCGGCTGATGTGGTCCGAAGTCGGTTGCGCCCGATTAGCGCTTGCATGGAAAGGGTCAACCGGATACCGGTCCTCGACCGATCGCGGCTACTCACGCCGTGACTTTACGCGCCTATTGTCCACAGCGGGTTAGATTTGCACCTTTCAGATATATACCGTCAGCTTGTTGTCCGCGTCAGAAATACGCCTCGATTCTGGAAGCGCGTAATTCTGTTGTCATTCGATGCGGTCGCATTGTCAGTTGCGCTCTGGGCCGCATTTGCTTTGCGCTTCGGCGTTTGGACGCCACCCAATACCGTCGATCAGTTTCTGACCGTTCTTACTGCTCCGATGGTGGCCATCCCGGTATTCGTGCGTCACGGACTCTATCGCGCAGTGATCCGCTACCTGCCAGAAAAAGCCCTCTGGACCATTGTGCAGGCGATGACCATCGCGACGCTTGTCTGGGTGCTGGTGGTGTTTTTGCTGGAGATGTCGGGTAGGACGGTCGTTCCGCGGTCCGTGCCACTGCTTTATTGGGCCCTCGGCACCATGCTGATCGGGGGTAGCCGTTTTGCGGCTAAAAAGCTGCTTTGGCCGCGGGAAGAGGCGCTGGGCATTCGCAAACCCATCGTCATCTACGGTGCTGGAAGTGCTGGTGCGCAGCTTTCGGCCGCCATCGCCCGCGAAGGACGGATGTTCGTCGTCGGGTTCCTGGATGATAGTCCGCGGGTTCAAGGCAGCGACGTGGCGGGGATCAGGGTATTCCCGCCGAGCCACCTATCAACGCTGCATGAGCAGTACGGCGTACAGGAAGTTATCCTTTCCATACCGTCGCTGACCGCAACACGCCGGCAGGAAATCCTGGCCAAGATCAGTGGTCTGGGCGTCAAGATCAGGACGCTGCCCGCCATCACGGATTTGGTGAGCGGGAAGTATTCGATCAATCGTATTCGGGAGATCGACATAGACGATCTCTTGGGCCGTTCGTCCGTGCCAGCGGACCCGGCGCTTATAGCGGATATGATCGAGGGGCATTCGATCATGGTGACGGGCGCCGGAGGGTCGATCGGGTCCGAGCTTTGTCGGCTTGTCGCTAAATCGTCGCCACAGAGACTGGTGTTGTTCGAAGCGAATGAATTTGCACTCTACACTATCGAGCGCGAACTCGCGGCGCTTACAGACGTGGTCGTCGTTCCAGTGCTGGGCTCCATTACAGATAGCGCGTGCGTGGCCCGCACTATGGCCAGCAACAATGTGCAGGTCGTATTCCACGCCGCGGCCCACAAGCATGTTCCGCTGGTTGAGGCCAATGTCCTGGAAGGCGTGCGCAACAACGTTTTGGGAACGCTGACCGTTGCCAGTTTGGCACTGAAGCACGACGTCGAAACCTTCGTACTCATCTCATCGGACAAGGCTGTGCGGCCGACCAATGTCATGGGCGCGACGAAGCGCTGGGCGGAATTCATCATCGGCCACATGGCCACCGCGGCCGCCGCCAAGCAGACGGGCCAACGCTTTACGGCCGTTCGGTTCGGTAATGTCCTCGGCTCGAACGGATCGGTGGTGCCTCTGTTCAAGGAGCAAATCAGCCGTGGAGGGCCAGTGACTCTGACCGATCCGGAGATGACCCGGTACTTTATGTCAATTCACGAGGCGGCCGAGCTGATTGTTCAGGCAGGTGCGTTGTCGGAGGGCGGGGACGTCTTTCTTCTCGAAATGGGCAATCCGGTTCTGATCAAGACCCTGGCAGAAAACATGATCCGGCTTGCCGGCTTCAGTGTCCGGGACGAGGCCAATCCTCGCGGCGAGATCGAACTGGTCGTCACAGGCAAAAGGCCGGGCGAGAAAATGTACGAGGAGCTGTTTTACGACGAGGCGGCTGCAACCAAGACCAAGCACCCCAAGATCATGCGGGCGCGTGGCGCGGCGAACAGCAGCCGAGTCGAGGAAGCCCTTGCTGAGCTCCGGGAGGCGCTGGATGCTGGGAATGAACCCGACGTGCGCCGAATACTATTCGGCTTTATCCAATAGTGTTGCACGCTCCAGCCCAGTGATTACGTCGACCACTCGAGAAATCTGGCCATCGGTCAGGTTTGAGCCAGAGGGCAGGCAGATACCCCGTTCGAACAGCCCATCCGAAACCGACTCGTTGGAGTGGCGGTAGTATTCAGCATCGGCGAAAACCGGCTGCAGATGCATCGGCTTCCACATCGGCCGTGCTTCGATAAACTCGTCAGAGAGCGCCTCTATGAGCTTGTTGACTGTTATCGGCGCATGCGGCTTGAGCACACAGGCGGCGAGCCAGTGGGTCGAAAAACTCCATTCGGGTTCAGGCATCCACTCCAGCCAGTCAATATGGGCCAGAGCAGTGCGATAAGTTTCGAACACGCGCCGACGTGCCGCCACGCGCTCCTCAAGTACTTTCAATTGACCGCGCCCAACCCCGGCCAGGATGTTGCTCATCCGGTAGTTGTAACCGACGACGCTATGCTGGTAGTGCGGCGCCGGATCGCGGGCCTGAGTGGCAAGGAAGCGGGCGCGTGCGGCCATCTCGGCGGAGTCGGTAACCAGCATGCCGCCGCCTGAAGTCGTGATGATCTTGTTTCCATTGAAAGAGTAGATGCCGATCTTGCCGAACGTCCCGGACGCGCGACCGCGATACCTTGCGCCCAGCGACTCGGCCGCATCCTCGATGACGGGAACCCCATATTGGTCACATAGGGCAACCAGCGGATCCATGTCCGCACTCTGCCCATAGAGGCTTACAATAATTACCGCCTTGGGCAGTTGGCCGGCAGCCTTTGCGGCCTGCAGGGCGCGCTCGAGGGCCTGCGGGGACATGTTCCAGCTTTCCGGTTCCGAATCGATGAAAACCGGGCGCGCGCCCTGATACAGGGCGGGATTAATGCTGGCGATGAATGTTAGGGTCGAGCAGAAGACCACATCACCCGCGCCAATTTCGAGAAGGCGCAGCGCAATGTGGATCGCGGCCGTACCTGAGCTTAGGGCGACCGCGTGCTTAACCCCAACCATCGCGGCCAACTCGCTTTCAAACGCATCAACGTTTGGACCCAGCGGGGCTATCCAATTGGTTCGGAATGCCTCGGCAACGAACTCCAGCTCCGCTTCGCCCATGTGGGGCGTCGAGAGCAGTACCTGCTGATCTACTTGGGAGCGCTCGATCAGGTCAGTCACGCGTCCGTCGGCGTTGACGACGGGTATGTGGTTAATCACTGCCTGCTGCATCAATGTCAGCGCGTGGCGACGGGTATAGCCATCTTCCAATACGACTGACTTGAGTGCGGGCAGGGTACTCAGGTCATCGTTCAATGTCTTGCCATCGAGTAACAGTCGGCGCAGGTCACCATCGGTGACGGTGCGTTCAAAACGCCCATCGCCATCGACCAGGAGCAACACGCCAACGGCCGCAACGTCAAGCGCAGCAAGGGCATCCCGAATTGTCGACGTGCGTGACAGACTGATTGATTCAAGATTTCGAGACATTTTTTCAGACCTTTTTCGCAGGCACGCCTACGTAAACTGCGGATTCGGTAACGTTCTTAATAAGCACTGCCCCTGCGCCAATCGTGACATCGGGAGCAATGGCCACACGGGGCAAAATATTGGCGCCCGCACCAATCAAGCTGCGATGCCCGACCGAAACGGCGCCCCCCAGTGTTGCCCCCGGCGCAATATGCACAAAATCGGACAATATGCACTCATGATCAACAACAGAAGCATGATTAATTATACAGCTTTTGCCTGTCACAGCTTGCGCAGACACAATTGCACCGGCGGCCACAAATGTACCTTCTCCAATAACCGCTCTCGCCGAAACAATGGCGCGTGGGTGGATTATTGTTTGAAGGTTGCAGCCAAGCTTTGCAATTTCAGAGGAAACACGTTCGCGCGCTTTGTTGTCGCCTATACAGATATGGACTGCCCTGCCGGAAAAGTTTGCAGGGTCAAAAGCCTGTACCTTATGCTCACCAATCTGGTGGCCAACACGCGCATCGTTCTGATCGAAAACAGCAATCGCCTCGGTAGGTACGCCTAGAGCGGCCAGGCTGTCGAGCACAACCAGCGCATGGCCACCTGAACCAACGAGGCGAATGCTCTCAATATGCATTGGTTTTTCCCGCGGAAAGCCGCGCCAGGTCCGCAGTGGCCAAAACCTCGGCGATGCGCTCCCCGGCACGGCCATCGCCATACACGTTGTTGGCGGGATATCTGCGTTGGGCCAGGGCAGCACCGATCGCGGCAGCAATACCCTCCTGATCGACCCCTACATCGATTATGTTCGCGTTGCGCTCCCGCAAGTTCTGGCGGGAGCCGATGTTTATGACCGGGGTGCCAAAAGTTGCTGCTTCGATGATCCCACTGCTCGAATTGCCGACCATCAGATCGGCGGCGGCCATGAACTCGACAAAAGTAGGGCGAGGCAAGTGGGTGAAAAGCTGTAATTTTCCTGCCGAGGCCAGGGTTTCAAGCCTGTCACGCACGCCGGCACTGCCGGCATCCGAGTTTGGCTTGAGAGCGACGACTTGAACATCAGCGGCCAACAGGGCATCGACAATGGATGCGACATGCGCGCCCGCAGCTGACGCTTCTTGCAAGACCGGATGGTAGACCAAGAGGCCCAATGCTCGCTCCGGATCAAGGCCATAGTCCGCCACCAGTGCCTGCCGATTGCGACATGGCAGTTTATCCAATCCGTCCAGCCCTGGTGCGCCGACAACGTGGATATCTGCTTCGGCCTCGCCCATCGAGATAAGCCGCTTGCGGCTATCCTGGGTAGCAACGAGATGCAGGCTGGAGAGCTTGGAAATAGCATGCCTGACCGGCTCGTCCACCGTTCCCGAACGCTCGCCGCCGTGAATATGCGCAACGGGGATGTTGAGGTGGATCGCCGCAATCGCACCCGCTAGCATCTCGCCGCGATCGCCCAGCAGCAAAACCACGTCTGGAGCTTCCGCTTGGAGGACCGGTACAAATCCGGTGAGCATCCGACCGACATTGGCGCCCATCAGCGCTCCGGTAGGCGTGCCCGCCTCGATTCCGACCCGCGCCGCAATCGTCAGCCCGGCCTTCTCGATCTCGCCCACAGTCAGCCCGTAGGCCGGATCGAGGTGCATGCCGGTCACCAGGACGCTGACTGACAGGCGAGGGTCGGCCTCAAGGCGTTTCAGCGTGGACTGCATGAGGCCAAAGTCAGCGCGGGTCCCGGTGACATAGAGGATGTGACGGACTGGCGTCACTGCAGATCAGTCCACTGCACGGTCTGTCCGGCAGCGATGGGGTGACGGGCGCGCTTGCCTAACACGTTCTGGAACTCGGCAGGTGGTATGCCTGTGCCCGGGCGTAGGAGGGCAACATCCTCAGGTCCGATCGACGCGCCGGCGGCGATGTCGCGGAGGGTGGTGACGCTGCGACGGACGAGGGCGCGCACGGGCAATTCGGAAGCGGTCGGCGCCTTGATTCCGTCACCCCGCGCCGACTCCACGTCGCGAATGGCCTTTATCAGCGCCTTGAGCTCATCGGGTTCGAGGGATGCCGCATGGTCCGGGCCGGGCAAGGTCTTGTCCAGAGTAAAGTGCTTCTCGATAACCGTGGCACCCATTGCGACCGCTGCGGTGGAGATTGCGATCCCCAGCGTATGATCCGAATACCCGATGGGCATTCCGATTTCCTCCGCCATGCTCAGCATAGCCCGCAGGTTCACATCGCTAGCGGCGGCCGGATAGTTGGACGTGCAATGAAGAATGGTGACGATTTCTTCGAGCGGAGCTGAAAATCCGTTTCGGCTGCGCTCCGCAGCTATGGCGGCCACCGCCTGCTTGACCTCTCCCATATCTGCCATGCCGGTGGAGACGATCATGGGAAGGTTCTTCGATGCCATGTGGGCAAGGAAGGGCAAGTTAGTGATCTCGCCCGAGGGTACCTTGATCCGGCGGATTCCCATGGAAACCAGGAAATCCAGCGCATCTTCGTCGAATGCCGTCGACATGAACTCGATGCCCAGTTCCGCGCTGCGCCGGACCAGTGCCTCATGAAGCTCGTGGGACATTTCGAGCTTGGCCAGCATGGCATGCTGATCGCCGTCCCCCGTCATCTTCTTCTGGTATTCTGCTTTTTCCGCACCCTTGCGAGTGAGCTTGTCGGCTGAGAAGGTCTGGAATTTGACGGCGTCGGCGCCACTTTGCGCTGCAACCTCAACGAGCCGCATGGCTTGCTCGCTGTCGCCATCATGGTTGACCCCAGCTTCGGCAATAATGAAGGTGCTCACGGTGTGATCCCGTATTTGGTGGCGATGGTTTCGGCGATGAGCCAATCGAGCTCGTCGTCGATGTCGGCAGCTTCGAAAGGCTGGTCGCACAATACACCCGCGATCCGCGAGGGAAAGAAGGTTCGTTGCTCGTGTAGGGCAGCAGTTCGCGCCAGGTAGAGGTTACCGGCTACCGAAACGGCCGCAGGTAAGTCCTGACCGCGCAGTTTGAGCAAATCAGCACTATGCATTGATGTTAATTGGCCTCGGTCGCCCAGCGAGAATGTGTGAAAGGGATGCGTCCGGGCTGGCGCAACTCCCACTACGGCGTCGATCTCACTATCACCTAGCAAATCGCGGGCAGCGTCCCACCGCGACGCCAAGCGAATTGGAGAGGTTGGCTGCAGCAACGCTACGGTGTCAAATTGGCGACCTTGGGCCGCCTCATGGTCGATGACATCCAGCACAGCGTCGATGGTTGCTGCCGTATCGGACGCAAGATGCGGTGGTCGTAACCGCGGAACCTCGATTCCTTCGGCCGCTGCCACCGCGGCAATGTCGGGCGCATCCGTAGAAACAACCACGCGGTCAAAGCCCGCATAGCCCAAGGCAAACCTTATGGACCAGGCGATCAGCGGGACACCCAGGAATGGCCTGATGTTCTTGCCGGGCAACCGCTTGGAGCCACCCCGGGCCGGTATGACTGCAAGCGTCCTCATACCTCAGGAGCCGACAAAGCTCGCCAGCAAGGCCAGCCCCACCTCACCGCTGCGTTCGGGATGGAACTGCGTTGCTGTAATATTGTCCCGTTTGATCGCTGCGCAGAGGCGATGCCCGCCGTAGTCAAAATCTGCGAGTCGGTCCGTGGGGTCTGTTGGGTGCGGAACGAACGAATGCACGAAATAGACTGCCGGCGGCCCGGACGCCTGTGACTGCATCATCGTGCCGTCCCACGTGTTGCGGGACGGGGGGAGGAGCAGTTCGTTCCAGCCGATGTGGGGAACGCGTTGGGAAATGCCTGCCGTCGTCCTTGGTGGCACCGCCATGACGCGGCCTGCAATGACACCCAGGCCTGGGCTATCGCCGAACTCTTCGCTGCCTTCGAACAGGATCTGCATGCCGACGCAGATGCCCAGGAGCGGCCGCCCCGTTTCGGCAAATGCGCGGATGGCATCGCCATGACCGCGACGCGTCACTTCGATCATGCTGTCGCCAAAGGCGCCCACACCCGGCACAACCAAACGCTCGGCCGTCGCAGCATCGCGCGGATCTTCGGTAACCTTGAGGTCGGCACCAGCCCGCTCAAAGGCGCGTGCGACATTGAGCATGTTGCACATGCCGTAGTCGAGCAGGGTGACACTGCGGGAGGTGGTCATATCTGCCTTACTCCCAAGCCTTCGGCAAGGGCGCGCGCGCGTATGTCGCCAAGAGTCAGGGTCTTGTAGTGGAGAACATGCGCCATGGAGACGGCGTCAGCGCGTCCCTTTGCGGCAGCGTCGACAAAGTGATCCAGCGTGCCCATGCCGCCACTGGCGATCACCGGCACAGTGACTGCGTCGCTGACCTTGCGGACCAGGTCAACATCGAAGCCTTTCCGTGTACCCTCACGGTCAACAGAGGTCAGCAGGATTTCGCCAGCACCCAGCGTGACACCCTTGACCGCCCATTCGAGCACATCGAGCCCGGTTCGTTCCCGACCGTTGTCAGTGAAGACCTCCCATCGACCTGGGGCAACCAGCTTTGCCTCGATCGACAGAACCATGGCTTGCGAACCGAAATGGTGCGCAATTTCGGTGATCAGTTCGGGACGGCTCACGGCCGCCGTGTTGATCGCCACCTTGTCGGCACCCGAGCGCAGGATGTGGCGCGCATCGTCGGTCGAGCGGATGCCGCCGCCCACGGTGATCGGAATGAACACCTGGTCGGCGGCTCGCGAGATGATGTCGGAAAGATTGTTGCGGCCGTAAAGGCTGGCAACGATATCCATGAACACCAATTCGTCGGCCCCAGCCTCATAGTAGCGCAGGGCGAAGTCGTTGGGGTCGCCCATGACGCGCAGACCCTCGAGCTGGACGCCCTTGATCAGGTTCTTGCCCTTGATGTCCAGACGCGGAATTATGCGCAGATTGCTCATTCGACCTCACTTCTGGGCCTTGCCGCCGGCTGGCGGCAGGCCCTAGGGGTGGCTTACTGATTCCAGACGGCGTGGCGCAGCTGCCACTTGTCGTCTTGCCACTTCCAGAGATGCGGTGAGCGGAACGTGTCTGTCAGCCGCGTGAAGTAATCACGGTCCATGATCGGTTCCTCGAACATCTTGTTCGCCTCGGGGAACTCATTTTCCGGGATGCTCAGGTAGCGGAAGATCTCATCGGCGAAGCGCTCGGGGAACTCATGGTCGAAGCGCTTGACCAGGGCCACACCCTCATCGCGGTCGATGTCGCCAGAACGGATTTCCTGCGCCGCGTCGTAGCTGGCTCGTCCCAGACCGAACTTGGTGCCGGTCGTGTAGTAATGGAAGTCATCGATGCGGTCGTCGATGCTGTTATACTTGGAGTAGGTGCCAGGAGTGCGCTCGGGGGACGGGATAAACCCACCATGTTCCACCGCGTAGTAGTAGGCACTCTGCGGATGCCACTTGAGATAGTAACCGAGGTAGTGGACTTCGACCTTCTGTTCCTCAATCTGGTTAGGATCGGCCGGCAGATAGGGTAGCAGGTCCTGGTGGACGAGACCAAACTGGCTCTTGAGGTCGGTCACCGAAACGCCGCCCAGATGCACCTTGGACTGATCCGCTGCCGTGAAGTAGGACCAGTCACGCTTGGCCGTTTCGGTGTCGGCGATCGGATTGCCATATTCGGCTTCGTTCTCGCCGTAGAAGACCAAGGGAATCTTGTGCAGCAGGGCCATCTTGGGTGCCAGCGACTTCTGGCCGAACATGAAGGCCTGGAAGGGATGGAACAGCAGATCGACGGCGAGGCGGGTCAGCAGCCGGTGGGCGCGGCCATTGGGCGTCATCAACATGTTGTCGTGGCCGGCATGGATCCAGCTCTGGAAGTTCTTCCAACCCCATTCGGTGTAGATGTGGGGCGCCCAGGTGACCGTCAGGGGGTGCATACCATACTTGGTGCGCAGGATATGCGATGCATAGAAGCTGTCCTTGCCGCCGGAGCCGGGGACAATGCAGTCATAGCTGCCATCGGTGCTGCGATGCTGGTTGCAGACCTCGATCAGGGCACGCTCACGCTCTTCCCAATCGATCACCTGGTTCTTGCGCTCAGCAAAGCGGCAGGCGTCGCAGATGCCTTCCTCGTCGAAGTGAATGGTCTTCTTCTTGGAAGCTTTGGTGTGCTGGTATTCGACAGCCGAGTTCGGGCGCTGGTTGGAGATCACGCAACGCTTGCAGAACACCACTTCCTGGGGGAGGCCGTACATCGTGCCCGGATCGGCCAGATCTGCCGAAAACTGACTCTTGTCCACTCCGCGCGGCGACGGGATCCGTTCCATTCAAGCTTCCTTCTTCAGTATGGCTAGCCGGCCGCCAGCGGGAAAACGTAGGGTGCGTTATCTAGAAATCGCGGGCGCCGCAATAAATCCGTGCCATCGTTAAACATAATTCGTCCCGGGCAGGAAGGCGAAAATTACGCCAAGTGCCTTCCTGTCCTATCTGGTGGGGCGATTGGCAGGGGGACTAGTTCTTTGCCGAACAACTAAGTCTTCCAGCCAATTCTCCAATCGGCTGACCACGGAATCTCGATCGAATTCACGCCGCGCATATTCGCTGCCGCGGCGCCCCATTGCCAGGCGTTGCACAGGCGGCATCGCCATCATTTGGCGCACAGCAGCGGCGAATGCCGCTGCATCGCCGGCAGGGGCCGTAAGCCCAGCCTCGGCCAGACGGACGACCTCCGCGCCTTCCCCGTCGATCATGGCCAAGATGGGCTTTCCGGCAGCAAGATAGGTTTGCACCTTGCCTGGTATGGTCATGGCAAAGGCCGGCTCAGGCCGCAGAGCCACGAGAGCAGCATCAGCATGCTTCAAGAAAGAGGGCATACGCTCCAGTGGGTGCCGGCCGAGCAGGAGCACCTGCTTGCCCAACTCGCGACGGGCAACCTCTGCCGCCAGCCAGTCCGAGCGGCGACCGTCTCCCACGATAAGCCAACGCACTGGCTCATGCCGCAACAGGTGCGCGGTATCCAGAATGGCAGGGAAGTCCTGTGCGTCGCCAACATTGCCGGTAAACATAATGGAAAACACGCCATCTGCCGCCGCTACCTCGGGGGCCGGCTCAGCGTCGTCGACGGGGGCGCGATCGTCCGACCAACTCGGGAAGTAGCCGATCTTCTCGCTTCCCCCAGCCTGCCGAGCGATCTCCACCACAAAACTGCGTGACTGGACCAGGATGAGGTCAACGCTTCGATAGATGAGCCGTACGAGTGCTTCCACCGCCCCGAGGATGGCCGGGGAGCGCGTCACCCCAACCGCAGAGAGAGATTGCGGCCAGAGATCAAGCACCCAGAAGGCCATGGGTACCCGCTTGATGGCCTTGAGCAACATCGCCGGCAGGCCGACCGTGACCGGCGACGGCTGATAGACGAACATCGCATCGAACCGCCTGCCACGGAGCACCCATGGCCCCCGGATTGCCGCGGACACGACGAAGCTGATGTAGTTCAGCGCCAGATTCAAATTGCCCTTGTGCCGTGGTCGAAGCGGCACGCGGATCACCTCGGCGCCTTCGTAGGCATCAAACGCAGCTTTGTCTCGGGCATACTCTGCAAAGATCTCGCCCTGCGGGTAGTTTGGCTCTCCCGTAAGGACGGTCACCTGGTGCCCGCGGCGCACCAGTTCTGCAACCAGGTCATTGATGCGAAAATTCTCGGGCCAGAAATACTGGCTGACGACGAGCAGTCTCATCAGATGGTCTGCCGCCAGACCGTCCGCATAACATAGTCGCGGTAGCTATGGATGATCCGTACGACCTTCTCGGATACCTGCGGCATGGAATAGTCGGCGACCGCGCGCAGTGTTCGGTGCTCACCACGGCCCTGGTCGCCCAAGATGTTCATCGCCTGCAGGATGCGTTCGAGGTCGAGCCCCGTCATCATGACCGAAGCTTCCTCCATGCCCTCGGGGCGCTCATGCGCCTCGCGGATATTTATCGCCGGAAAGTTGAGGATCGAGGACTCCTCGGTAATGGTGCCGCTGTCGGACAGCACCACGCGGGCGTTCATTTGCAGGTTCACATAGTCCGTAAAGCCGAGGGGCTTCAGCAACTGGACCCTGGGATCGAAACTGATGCCCGCAGCATCGATGCGCTTTTGTGTCCTTGGATGCGTTGAAACAATGACGGGTGTGTTCCACTGGGCGGCAATGCCGTTGAGGACGTTGTACAGCTTGCTGAAGTTGATTTCGGAGTCGATGTTTTCTTCTCGATGCGCGCTGACTACGACATAGTTCAATGGTTTCAGCCCCAGCGTCTCGAGAACGCGCGAAGAGTCAATGGCCGAACGATAGTGGCTGATCACCTCCAGCATCGGCGAGCCGGTCTTGATGATCCGGTCTGGTGGCAGGCCTTCGCGCAGCAGATATTCCCGGGCTATGTCGGAATAGGTGAGGTTGATGTCAGCCGTGTGGTCGACGATGCGCCGATTGGTTTCCTCGGGCACACGTTGGTCAAAGCATCGGTTCCCCGCCTCCATGTGGAAAATGGGCACTTTGCGGCGCTTGGCGGGAATCGCGGCCAGGCAGCTATTGGTATCGCCTAACACCAGAAGCGCATCCGGCTGCTTTTCTGCCAGTACCTTGTCGAAGGCGATGATGATCTTCCCAATGGTCTCGGCCGCGCTGCCCCCGGCAGCTTCAAGGAAGATATCGGGCTGCCGAATACCCAGGTCGGCAAAGAAGATACCGTTGAGTTCATAGTCGTAGTTCTGCCCGGTATGGACCAGAATGTGCTCGCAATACTGATCCAGGCGCGCGATGACACGAGACAGCCGGATGATCTCGGGGCGGGTTCCCACCACGGTGACGACGCGAAGCTTTTCCATCAGGGTAGTACCTTGGCCGCAATGGTATCGGGGCGCTGCGGATCGAACAGCTCGTTGGCCCACAACATGACGAGCATCATGTCATCGCCGATATTGGTAATGTCGTGGGACCAGCCGGGCACCGTTTCGACCACCGTTGGCGTTTCGCCCGAGGTTTCGACGGTAAAGACCTCATCGGTAAGCACGTTGCGGAAGCCGAAGCGGGCGCGACCCTGCACCACGAGGAATTTCTCGGTCTTGCTGTGGTGATAGTGTCCACCGCGCGTGATGCCTGGATGCGCGGTGAAGAATGAGAACTGGCCGCTATCGGGTGTCCGCAACATCTCCACGAACATCCCGCGAGGATCCGTGTGTGCCTTGAGCGGATAGGCGAAGTTGGCCGGGTCGAGATAGCTGACATAGGTCGCGTGCAAGGCGCGCAGGAAGCCGGTGCCAACGGCGCCCGTCACCAGATTGATGCGGCTGTCACGGAACTGTTCCAGCTGTTTGGCCAGTTCGCCAACGGTAGTCTCATAGACCGGGGATACATCCGAGGAAATTGAGCGATCCGACGGCGCGGCCGCAATGGTGGCAAACTGCTCCACGACATCGTCGATATAGACCAGCTTGAGCGCGGCCGCGGGATCATTGATGGTCAGTGGCAGGCCGCGCGAAACGTTGTGGCAAAAAGTGGCAACAACCGAATTGTAGTTCGGGCGACACCATTTGCCGAAGACGTTGGGCAGGCGAAAGATCCAGCTCGAGACGTCAGCACCTTGCGCGTAATTCGCAATCGATGCCTCGGCAGCCTGCTTCGACCGACCGTAAGGGTTATCCGCCGCGGCCTGGATCGAAGAGGCATATACCACCGATGGCGGGGAAGGGAGCTGGCGCATTGCGGCAACCAGCCGCTCCGTCATGCCGACGTTACCGGTTTCGAATTCATCGGTGGTTTCGGGCCGGTTTACCCCCGCGAGATGGAACACTACCTCCGCTTGTGCAAGCGCCGCGCCTAAGGCGGCACTGTCAGCCGTATGCGGAATGCTGACGACGGTGTGGTTCAACTCCCGCAGCCGCAAAACTAGATTGCGCCCGATAAAGCCGCTTGCACCGGTAACCGCAACAATCGTCATGAGTTTGCTCCGCCCCCTGCCATGCTTTCCTGCATGTAGTCGAGCCGCCTCAGCAGGTCGGTCATCTGTGCGACATCAAGGCGATGCGTATTGTGCGAGTTGTATTCGGTGACCTGGTTGATACGGGCTTCGCCCAGTTCGACATATTTTGCGTAGTTAAGATCCCGCAGGTCGGGTGGAATTCGATAATATCCGCCAAGATCCAGGGCACTGGCCATTTCCTCCCGGCTCAACAGGGTTTCGAAGAGCTTTTCGCCGTGGCGCGTGCCGATGACTTCTATGGGATGATCGGGAAGGCCAAGCAATTGCAGCATGGATGCTGCCAGCGTGCTGATAGTCGCTGCTGGCGCCTTCTGAACGAAGATGTCGCCGTTCTGACCATTGGTGAAGGCGTACATTACCAGTTCGACGGCGTCGTCCAGGGTCATCATGAAGCGCGTCATTTCGGGGTCGGTGATGGTAATCGGCCTCCCCATTCCGATCTGCTGGGCAAACAGGGGGATGACCGAACCCCGCGAGGCCATGACATTGCCGTAGCGCGTTCCACAGAGAATGGTTTGACCGCCGCCTAGTTCGCGAGACTTGGCCACCATCACCTTTTCCATCAGGGCCTTCGAGATGCCCATGGCATTGATCGGATAGACAGCTTTGTCAGTGGATAGGCAGACAACGCGCTTTACCCCATTGGCGATAGCCGCTTCGAGCACGTTTTCGGTACCCAGGACATTTGTCTTTACGGCCTCCATTGGGTGAAACTCGCAGGAGGGCACCTGCTTGAGTGCTGCGGCATGGAAAATATAATCCACGCCACGTGTCGCGGCGATAAGGCTTTGCGGGTCGCGGACGTCGCCAAGATAGAATTTGAGTTTATCGCTCGCATAACGCTTGCGCATGTCGTCCTGCTTCTTCTCGTCCCGACTGAAGACGCGAATCTCCCGGATCGAGGAAGCAAGGAAACGACGAAGGACCGCATCCCCGAATGAGCCCGTACCGCCCGTAACCATCAGGCACGAGTCGTGGAAGATGTTGGTCACCATGCTGAGTCCCGCTGGACGTTTGGAACATTACGCCCCGCACCGGCGAGGCACGGCTCCATTACCATGAAAACCCGGATTGACCACTGCGGATCAAATGTCGGTTCAAATGCGCAACCGCCCTGTACCGCAGAAGCGGATCAAGCTAACGGTGCAACGAACGCATCCTGTCTACGAAGCCATGACTATCAGGCCCTTGGAGGTCACCTTGAGCAACGATAGCAGACCAGAGACCCTGCGGGCCGATGAATACTTCGGCCTGCTGGACGCCATTGTCGTTGTAGCGGAAGTTTGGAAGGAGTTGGTTGTCGCTTGTATTCTGGCGGCGGCGATTGGCTTTGGATACTACCAGATACAACCAAAAGTCTACGAGTCGCAGGCGGTCGTAGTATTGGATCCGGTGCAGTTGGCCAGATTTTCTGCCCCCGATTTTCTAGAGCGGACCGGCGTTGACAGGGCAATGTGGTCGTTGGATCTAAGCCACATGAACGCGGGGGAGGACTCCCTTTCCGCCTCATACCTCGTGTCATTCCGCGCAGGCTCTCCGGCGGCGGCACAGACCGGCCTCGACGGGGTGATCCAAGCTTTCAAAGCTGAGACTGCACCTGACGCGGCGCAGACGGAACTACTCCAGCGTTCCAAGGCGCGCATACTAAAGGCTATAGACGACCTCGACCTCATCAGCTCGCGTCTCGTTGCTGAGGCACAAGGCACCATTCCCCGTTCCGAGAGCGACGCATATGCGCGGTCGGTCGCTATGTTGCTGGATCAGCAAGCAAAGCGTGAAAATGAACTACTGGACGTGGAGCTCAAGCTCAAAGGAAGCAGCGATATCGTCGTTACGCCCCCCAGCTTGCCGACCTCCGCCCTAGAGCGAAGCCTACGGGCAGTTATCGTAGCGAGCGTAGGAATCGCCGTTTTTCTGGTGCTGTGCTTTGCCTTCGGCCGCGAAGCAGTGCGTCGCGCCGCCCGCACTTCTTCGGGATCACAAAAGCTGCTACGGCTTCGCCAGGCGTTAAAGTGGCGGCGCTCCTGACACTCGGCACGCCGGTCTCCACTTCGCCAGAGCACCAGAAGTCTTGCTCCACCGATTGCGAAGCCCTGGACGTGCCTGCAGTGGCAATCTGCGCAGGACGAACCTAATTGAGGGTTGCCAGTATTGCTGCCGCCACGCGGTCGCCCGCCTCTCTGGGATCAGTCAAATTGGCGCGCGCTGCCTGCCAGAGTTGCCTGCGCGTTTCGGGCAACGCGGCTGAGCGGACCCTGTTCATGTCGGCCCGTTCTTGAACCAGATGAGCAATCCCTGCGCTTTGATAGGGAAGGTCGTGAACGCTGGTCACTGCATCGAAGACAGCCCGGACTTCCTGCTCGGTCAGCCACGCAACGGGAGCGATCAAAGGCGTGGCGGAGAAATAGTTCAAATAGGCTGCGTCGTATAGGCAGTTCGACAAAATACTGGTCGCAACGTCGCAAGCCAAAAGGGCAGACTCAATTGTCCAATCCGACAAGGTGCGTTGGGTTACTCCAGCGGCGGCGAACAGGGACTCTGTTGCCTGCTGCCCCGCGGCACTCTCCCGAGGATGAGGCTTATAGACTAGCTGGCAACCGGTATCGGCAATCGCTTCAATCCAGGCGGCAAGAGATTTTCGGTAGCCAGGAATATGGTGTAGCGACTGACCGAACCAACCATAGACCGACTGGTTCTCAGAAATATTTAGTTTTGACCGTATCTTACGGCGTTCTGCGGCAAGGTCCAGGCGCGCCAACCTGGCATGCCGGGGCGAACCGACGACGAAGCTGGACTTACCATGCTTGGCCTGATTGACCGTCCGAGCATACTCGTCCAACGCCAGGAAGGCATCGGCTCCGCTACCGAAAAAGCGGTTCTGCTCGCCCCAGAAGTCCTGCATAAGCAACGCAGGTACCTTGCGTACGGCAAGCAGAGCTTCATCGATACCGCCGTCCCCCGGAGACGACAGGCCAGCGACGATGATATCGGGCTTTTCTGCGTCAAGGAGGCCTTTGGCAAGGTGCAGCATGGCTTCGGCATCGCTTCCGACAGTAACGGGCGGAAGCAGTACCGGGATGCAGTCAACGCCGAGCGCTTGCAGGATCAGCAGGGCCGGGGCCTGTGCGACAACGACCACTTGCCAGCCCGGCTGGGCGGCAAGACTGACCATTTCGGCAATGTGGTGGGCTGCAGCGGCATCCCGTGCGGAGAGGAGAACTTTCGGCAAGGAAAGGCCTTGTTGTTGCTGGACAAATCTGGCGATAGTTTCCCGCCGGCGCAAGCGCAACCGTTGCTCACGACATAGCTTGTCTTGCCTCAACCGCACATGAGTGAACCGAGGGCGCTGGCGTCAGGACCATGATGATCATTTTCGCTGCTTCCTCGATCTCACAACTCACGCTTCTCCAACTCGCTGCCAACGCGATGCAGCGGCAGGGCCACGAGGTCTTGATGGTCAACTTCAGCGAGCTGTCAGGCGTCAGCGCCGCAATTCGGACGGGAGCCGAGGCGGCCGGAATGCAGTTCGCGGACTTTGTGGAGCGAGTGGCCAGGACCGAATTGAGCGATGCGGAAACTGTGTCTCTGGCGGAGCTGACCGCGTGGACGCCGACCGAAGGTGAACTTTCCTATCGCGCCATGTTCTCCGGCCAGCGCAAAGCGGCCCGGCTGATGCTAGACGAGGCTGATGCGAGCTTGTTGCTGGTCTGTGAAGACGGACCAGGAGGGTGCGCGGCATTGATAGCGGCTGCAAAAGATCGGCGGATTCCCGTGCTGGATATGCCATTCGGCATCGGCGAGAGCAGGGACTACGACAATGCCCTCCGAGACAGGGCCAGAGAGGGCAATCTCAACTTGGTGCCGACTTCGGAAGCCGGCACCAACCTAAGGCGCTATGCTGGAAACTGGATCAAGACGATCGAGCAGGGCGATGCTACCCTGATGCCGGTCGAGGTCATTCTCGCACGAGTGGCCGTAGGACTCGATATCGAGCAGCCCTGGGTTGTGCACGGTGGGTCCGCTGACGCGCTGCTTGTTGAATCGCCGGCAATGGAGCGCATCTATCGCCGGGAGGGAGTTCCGGCGGAAAAACTGGTAATGACCGGCAGTTTTTACGCTGACGCCGTTGCGTCGGTGCTGGCCGCACAGCCGGCGTTGGCCCAGACGGCGGCATATGGCCGCCCAATGGAACCAGAGCGGTTAAGCGTATTACTGGCGCCACCGCCAAGCCGCCACGACACCCACGCGAAATTGGCCGAGTTCGCCACATACGCTGAGACGGTCCGGCGCTTCGTGGCAGCGGCAAAATGCGGCGGCCGCGCTGATGTGACGGTCAGCCTTCATCCTGCGACCCTCGCTGAGGATCGTGCGCTTTGGGCTGCGCAAGGTGTTGCAATCTCCGAACAGTGGATCATTGAGCTCATTCCTCGACATGACGTTCTGCTGACGTCATTTTCCAGCACCAGCCGGTGGGCGATCGCGTGCGGCAAACCTGTCGTCAACTACGATATGTATCGGCTCGATCTTTCCACCTACGAGGGCGTGGCCGGTGTTGTCGAACTGCGCGAAATGGACGGTGTCGAGCGCCTTCTGTTGGCCATGGCCAGCGTAGACGGCACCTACGCGCGCCTGGCGGCGCAGCAGCGCGCCAGGGGGGCGGAATGGGGTGTGCTCGATGGACGCGCAGGCGAACGCATCCTCAAGGAAGTCGACCGCTGGATAGCCGGCAGGCCCAACAAGGCAGTGCGCGGCGATACCGGATATAGCCGAGCGTCGGTCTACGCCCCAAACGCCCAGCCCACTCGGCCCAAGCACATGTTCGTTTGGTTGGGCGACCAGATTGAGCGGCGGCACGATCAGCCGGCAAGCCTGCTCGATGTCGGTGCAGCAGCCGGCGATTTTCTGTCCTATGCGGCGGATCGTTTTCCACAAGCGGAACTCCAGGGCATCGAATTTGATCCGGCCTTGGTGGCGCAAGGCCGCGAACGTGGCCGGCCAGTCGTGCAGGGTGACGCCAACGATCTGCGCGACCTTACTTCGGGGCAATTCGAGGTTGTGCTCATGACCGGCACACACAGCATCTTTGAAGACTTCCGCACCTCGCTTGCTGAGTGCATTCGCGTAGCAAAGGGAGGTGGCACCGTCCTGGTCACCGGACTGTTCAACCCATTTCCGCTGGATGCCCGCATTCACTGGCGCTATCCGGCCCAGTGGGACGCCCCGTGGCATCCCGGCTACAACATGGCGTCAATGGAAAGCGTGAGGGCTTTCCTGGCCGGGCAGCGCCGCGTCGCTGGTGCAGAATTCCTGCCCTTCGAACTTCCATTCGATCTTGCTCCGCAGCCCGACCCGGTGCGCTCCTGGACGGAGGCAGCGGGGGAGGGAAGGCGCACGCTACGCAACGGCATCATGCAACTGCCCATGCACTGCCTCAAAATCGAATTGGCTGAGGACAATTGAATCAACCATTTAATATCGGCAGGACTGCAGTCGGTCCGGGACATCCTCCGGCTTTTTTCCCGGATATCGACGTCTACTTCAAGGCAGATCTCGGCTTGGCTCTGGACCTTGTGGCTCGGATCGCGGCGTCCGGTGCCACGGTACTCAAGGGTGCCATAATCCACGACGTGACACTTGCCGCACCTCATGGGGACACGCAGTATTTTGTCCCCGGCCGCGGCATGGTGCAAGAAAGCTACCGTGCTGTGCTGGAGCGTCATGTTGTTCGGCTCAGCGATCTTGAGGTGATCATGACTGCTGCGCGAGACGCGGGACTAGACCTGGTCATGAGCATCTATGACGACGAAGGGCTGGCATTTGCGCGCGACATGCAGGTCGATGCTGTCAAGGTGGCCAGCAGCAACATTGTGCATGCGCCGCTCATTCGCTCGCTGTCAGCAACTGGGCTGCCGCTGATTATTGACACCGGCCGCTCAAGCATGGACGAGATTGCCCGCGCCGTCGGCTGGGCCCGTGCGGCGGGTGCGGAAAAAATGCTAATCCAGCATAGCCCGCCTGGCCCCCCCGCCGCGGTCTCAGCATTCAACCTCCGCATGATGGCTGCTCTCGGGAAGACCCATGCCACGTTGTGCGGCCTGTCCGACCACGACCAGGGCACTGAAAGCGTACTGACGGCCGTGGCGCTGGGGGCGCATGCGCTCGAGAAGGGCATTCGCGCTGACGCCGCGCACGGCGACATCGACCTGGCCCATGCGCTGCCGATCTCCCAGCTACCTGAACTGCTGCAGCGTATTGAGCGGGTCTATCAATCGCTGGGCGATTCCCAGCGGTCCTTTCCCGCAGATCGACCGCGTCCGCCGGATCGGATGGGGCTGGTCGCCAACGCCGATTTGCCGACGGGTACCGCGCTGTCACGCGCTAAGGTTCGCTTTAGCTTTCCGGCCGCGGGCCTCGGGGTCGAGATGTGGGATAGCGTCGAGGGGCGCCGACTTGCAAGGCCTCTGACCGCCGGACAGCCGATTGTGGCCGATGACATCGACGATGGCAGTTGATCTTCCAGCGCACCCAGCGCTCCGGCCGTTGCCGCTGCACTATGAACCGATATCGGGCGAGGTGGCAGATACCCTCAGGCGGGACCTGGGCGCCAGAGCTGTAGATCGGGCCAGGACGGCGCATGCGGCTCCGTATGGCTATTATCGGGTGACAGGCGAGCAGGCACTCTTCGTAAAGGTTTCACCGCGGGAGCGCCTTTCGCATGTCCAGGCTGTCCAGGCTTTGGTAACGCAACTGCAAGGGGCAGGGTGCCCTGTGCAGCCCATGCTCGGCGCACCCCTGCACATTACAGAAGATGCGATGGGCCTGATCTATCCCTACATCCCCGAGCGATTTGCACAGGACAGCACGTCCGAGGCGGGGCAGGTTGGGGCCGCCCTGCGAGGCATACACGAAGCACTGTCCTCGATTGCCCCGTCAGTGGCACCGGCAAAGATATCGGAGCAATGGCACGCCGTCATCCTGCGCCTACGGAATTGCGCGTCGCAAGACCCATTGGTGGGCGAAAAAGCCGCCGACATTCTGTCCCGGTGGGAGGCGGTTGTCGATATGTTGGACCAAGGCAGTCAACTCATCCACAACGACTATCATCGCGGAAACGTGCTGATGGGACCCGAGGGGGTAGTGGCCGTGCTCGACTTCGATGATGCTATTGCCGCAACCGGCTCGCCACTGATCGACCTCGCCATTGGGCTTGAGCGCTTCTGTCTCGCCGGCGCCGCACCGGCGCTCGGTGCCCGTCTTTCGGCGGCTTTTTTGGGCGGCTACGGTCGCGGCCTGGCGGACCTATCGGCCGGCGAGCTGGAATGCATTGCTACGGCCCGATTGCTCTTCAGCCTGGGTATCCTTCACGCCAACCCTCGATGGGACGACCCAGGTTGGCAGGCCGAGCATGAAAAGTTCATCGGCCTGTTGGCAAATTGGCAGATGTGGCAACAGATGCTTGTCGAGGCCGGTCTGCGGCCGTGACCCTGCGATAGACCGCGAGCAGTTCTGCTGCATTTCTTTGTGGATCGAAAGTGCGGTGGGCCATTTCGGCGGCCGCCTCTCCCATCGTCTGTACCAAGGCAGGGTCGCGACAGAGGCGCTCGATGGCATCGGCCAGCGCGACAGGATCGCGGGCCGGAATTGCGAGTCCGGTAACGCCGTGAATTAGCGTGTCCGGCTTGGGATCGGACAGGCAGACAATTGCCGGTTTGCCGCCAAACGCCGCCTCGAAGACGGGCCGGCCAGGTGCATCGAAATGCGAGGGGAAGCAGAGCACGTCCATCAGGCCGTACGCCTCCGCGATTCGCTGAGTGAAACCCAGCATGTGGAAGCGGTCGGATAGCTTGAGCCGCTCTATCTCCGCCAACACCTCTTCCTTGGCGTTTTGACCCAAACCAAGCTGCCGCAGCAGGCCGGCCTTTATGCCCCGTGACGGCGCAGCGTCGTCACCCACCACGATGAATTCGACGTTGAGCCCACGGTCGCGCGCAATGGCGGCAGCGGCCACGAGTTCGTGGATGCCCTTGACCTTGAGCAGGTTGCCGACAAAACCAACACGCAACCAGCCGGACCGGAGCCCGCTTGGAACAGGCAGTGGCGGCGCGTCGACGGCGACGCGATGCGGCGTAAAGGCATTGTGGATCACGCTGACAGCCAGGTCAGCGGGTAGGCTGGCTCGCACCGTTTCGTCAATCGCCACAATGGCTTCTGCCCGCTTCCGTAACATCCAGGTTACGAAGCGTGTGCGTAGCGAGTGCGCGTCGTTGCGGGCAACGGACCGCACATGCACAACTACGGGCGCGCCAAACAAGCGGCGGGCCAGCCACCACGGCACAATGCCGGTGAATTCATTGACGTGGATCAGGTCAACCTTGCCCCACCGCCTTCTGGCGCGCAGCAGAGCGAGCACGGTAGCGGGCAGATAGGCGACTTCGCGCAGGGCAACCAGCCAGCGCAAGCCGCGATAGTGGCTGTAGCGCGTATTGTCGAACTGGCTCACCCCGCGAGCGGTCTCGACAGGTCCGAGGCGCGCAAAAAACGGTTCCACCGAGCCCGCCGCAGTGACGAAGTACGGGTCCACCGATCCTGGCGGGAAGGCGCCGACTGCTTCGGTCAAGCTGCGTGAGGCGCCGCCGAAGGCGCCGATCATGTGGATGTACAGGACTTTCAACAATCAGCCTATGTAGCGGCGCGTGGCATTGACGAGCCGCTTCGCCGTTTCGAACAGCCCATGGCTGGTCTTGTAATCCTCGAAGGTTTTGTTGGGGGAAGCGACGATCGCGTCGAGCTCCGGTCCCTTAAGCCCAAGTTTCTTGGTCACATAGTCCCGATCCTCGATCAGGAGTTTTTCCGGATAGACCGGCTCCTGCATGGCCGCGAGCGCTTGGTCTCGCGTCATCTGGCCGGACAGGACCAGGTTGGAGTAGTGAGCCTTGCGCTTGTCGATGTCGAACTTTCGCGGCAGCAGGTAGGCTTGGTAAAAGCGGGTGTAAATCGACTCGTAGTGCTTGCCCCCGTAATAGACCCATCCCAGCTCATTCTGCAGGACGTCCATCGCGACTTTCTTGTCATAGTCGATGAAGTTGAGGATCGAGACGAGGCGAATCTTCCGAACGAAGATGTAATATGCCAGCTTTGCCAGCGAGAAATGCGGATAGGTGGCAAGCCGAGACGTGCCAAAGCGTCTGTGTACGTCCTTTACATAGGCCCAGTCGAAATAGCCGTAGCCCCACTTCTCCGGAAGTATCGCCTCCGAGACCACATTGGTGCCGGTGATGACGTGCTTGAGATTGTGCTTGGCGGCCATCTCATAGAGCAGGGCGAAGATGGCGTGGTCGGTTGGCACTTCGCCGTCCGGCGTCGCCGCCTTGAGGAACGACAACTGGAGGTCGCGGAACTCCATCCAGTCGATCACATGGGTGTGCAGGTCGATACCCAGCTTTTCTAGGGTCTTCTGGATATTGGCGACGGCCAGTTCGGAATTCCAGCCATTGTCGAGGTGGATGGCTAGCGGACGCAGGTCAAGCTCCTTGACGATGTATGCGACATACGTGCTGTCGACACCGCCGCTGACCCCGATCACGCAGTCATATGGCTTGCCTTGGCCGGACGCTTTGATCTCTGCGACAAGCGCCGCCAGCTTGTCCTTGCGCTCGTCGAGGGGCACCAGACGCTGCCCGGCCACCCGATCGTAGCGATGGCAATGGCTGCAGACCCCATTCTCGTCGAAGACGATGTCGGGATCGGTGGTGTCCATGATGCAGCGCGTACAGGTCTTATATTGCATAGACTTCGGCGCCGGTATCCCCGCGCCGCCCTTCAATGATCTTGAGCAGGACGTAGCCCGTAACGAGCCCGGCCAGAATCGAAATGTGCAGGATTGCGGTAATGCCGCCACCCAATAGCCAGGCCATCAGGGCAAAAACGAAGTAGCTCGAGGCAAGCGAGGCTTCTACATAACGGTTTCTCTGGAGGCAAACCCGGATGAAGTCGTAAAGCGCCGCCGTCAGAACGCCCGCGAAAGCGAAAATGCCAATCACGCCGCTCAGTCCTCCGATCAGGACGCCTTCCGAAAAGATTGTGGCGGTATTGTTATGGCCGGCCATGATGACGTGGATGGGGTATCCCGACAGATATGTGGTGAGTAGGCCGAAGTGGGTAGCGACCCAATCGAGTTCCATGGTTCGGTCAATACCGGTAACCAGGGTGAAAACCCGGTCCCCAAATATAGCTGGTAGCGAAGCGATGTAGCTGGGCAGCACGTCCCCGCGTGCATGGAGGTCCCAGATTTTCCATGCAACGTCGCCCTGGAGGACCGTCAATCGGTAGAACAAGCGGTCAAGAATGGTCGACGGGTCAGAGAGGCCATCAAAGAAGCTGTAGCCAACATAAATGCCCAAGAATGCTAGGGCGGCGAGAGGGATGACCATCCAGTCAGGCACCCGCCAGAAATAAACCACCGCGGCAGGCAGGAATGCCAGCACGACCCCGGATTTGAAGCCGAACGACAACGCAATGAGCGCAACAATGATTGCCGGCACGGCAAGCGGGATCGCTGCGTCGTACCATGGTCGCCGCGCGTAGATGAGGGCCAAGTAGGCCATGATCGCCGGGGAGTAGTATTTGAGGATCAAATAGCTGATGGCGCCGGCATCGCCCAACTCGGTACGGAAATCGCCACGGCCAATGGTACGGGAAATGACATTGATTCCGCCCGCGACAAACATGGTGAAAAGCGCCATGCCGGCCAGCGACAGCGTTGCCAGGATCCATATCCGGTCGTCAGGAACTGGCGCAGGACGAGGGGAGAGCCAGTCAAAGCGGAAGGAAATCAACGCTCGGGCCAGCATCAAGGAAGCAGTAAACGCCGCGATCCCCAAGCCAAACGCCAATGTAGCGCTGTTAGGATGGCCACTTTGCAATACAGAGCCGCCGTAACTCCCAGCCTCCATCTGCATGATGCCGACAAGCGGTGCGGCAAAACAGAACAAGACAATGTAGCGGAAGGGCATTACAACACCGCTTCCAGATCAACGCGCGACGGATACGTGATCAATACGGCCCGGTGAGGGCCATGGAATACGAACATTGCGCCAGCCGCGACCGCATCTGCACCGTTTGCCACAGCAGCGCCGAAATCGGCCAGTTTGCCAGCGCCCCCGGCGGCAATCAGCGGGACGTTTGTTGCTTCGCTAACTTTGCGGACAAGATCGATGTCGTAGCCGCGCATCGTTCCATCCCGTTCGATACTGGTCAGCATGATCTCCCCGGCACCCAGATCCTGGACCTGACGGGCCCATGCTGCCGGATCCAAGCTAGTGCCTTTGCTGCCGGAATGGCTGCGGACCTCGTACCGGCCCAGCAGTGTCTTCTTGACGTCAATGGACACCACAACGGCTTGATTGCCGAATTCTCGCGCTGCCGTTGCAATCAGATCTGGATTTTTGATAGCTGCGGAGTTGATCACCACCTTTTCGATGCCGATGCCCAGAATGCGGCGGATCTGCTCGACGTTGCTGATCCCTCCGCCATAGGCCACCGGCATGAAGCACTCGCCGGCTATGTCTTCTAGCGTGTCGAAGGCTGGCCCCTTGGATGTGTTTGTCGCGTTGATGTCCAGCAGGATCAGTTCATCGACTTCCTTGTCGTTGAATATCTTGATCGCGTTGATTGGATCGCCGACGTATTTCGGGTTGCGGAAACCTGTGGTTTTGACCAGTCCTTCTCCACGCAGAAGCAAGGTTGGTATCACGCGCGTCTTGAGCATCAGAACCGCTCCGCGAAATTTTTGAGCAGCCACATGCCGTAACGGTGGCTCTTTTCTGGATGGAACTGGCCAGCGACAATGTTGCCCTTCGCCAGCGCCGCCGCGAAACGAGACGCCCCGTACTGCGCTTCGAACAAAATATCGGATGGGTCATCAGGCCGCACAAAGTAGGAATGGGCGAAGTAGAAACGGGTCTCCTCGGGCATGGCTTCCGTCACCACACTGCTTTTGGCGGCGTGGACCTGGTTCCAGCCCATGTGCGGAACCCGCAGTGTCGGCTCTGCCACCTGGTCGAACCTGACGGTTTCCGCGGGTAGCCAGCCTAGGCCCGGGAGGTCGCCCTCCTCACTGCCCCGCGTCATGAGGTGCATCCCAAGGCAAACGCCTAGGGTCGGAACCCGCTCTTCGACGACCTTCCGATTGAGCATTGGAATCATGCCCGATTGCGCGAGTTTTCGCATCCCGGCATCGAATGAGCCTACCCCGGGCAGAATGATTTTGCTGGCATCTGCGAGTTGATCAGGTGTTGACGCAATCCGGGACGCCTGACCGATCTTGCGCAGCATGTTGGTCATCGAACCGAGATTACTTGTTCCATAGTCTACGATCGTGATCATTGCGTCCCGACATCCAACTCAGCCAACAGTTCGACCATGTTGTCGATGTAGCCGGGTTTGAAAAAGTAGCTTGATTGCCCGGCAGTCACCGAGCCCCAATCGCGCTGCTTTACCACAAGGGCTAGTTGCTCGGGAGTATCGATGCGCTTCGCCATGCCCGTGTCCACCAGTTCGGCCATACTCGCATGTCCGGGCAGCCCGAGCACCCGCGTGGGGGTCCCGATGCCAAGCGCGTCGTAGTGACAGGTAGAAGATATGCTTAAGTGCAAATCAGACAAGGCTATGACCTCATGCGTGGCGGGCGCAGCGTCGCCTGGCATCACAATGAGCCGCGGATCGGTTTCAGCGATCGAACGATAGTTCGCACCATCACCTTCATAGCCCGGGTGAAGCCGTATGATGAGGCGAAAGGGTTCGTGACTGATGGCGAGGAAGTCGGTGATAAACCGATCCACCTGGTCCAGGGCAAAGCCCTGCGACGTGAATGTAATGACCGGCAGTGCAGGGTCTGCCCGGAAATTGCTCTCCCGCAGCGCTCGGCCATTCGCAATGGCTGGCGCGCCAACAGCGCGCAAGCGTCCAAGTTGGCCCAAGGCGGTGCCGGAAAGCCGATCAAGGTCGCGCTCGCCGAAAACCGCGAGCCGGTCCGGCAGCAGGAGACCCTCAAGTCCGGTCTTGAGCGCCGAGGTCGGCAGTGACTCGGGGTGATGCTCGCCGAAATCCCCGTGCTGGATTTCCACATACGGTATTCCAACCGACCTGGCAGCCGCGATCAGAGAGTGCAGACCCGTATTGGCAGCCAGCACAATTCCCACCCCAAATCGTCTGAGGACTTTTTTGTAGATCGCTGCGCGCCAACGAAACACATCGTACTTCTGCTGTACCCGCGCGGGAGTAAACTCGGAAAGACCGAGTCCGTCGGCGATGAGGCCCGCCAGTTGCGCGCTTGCGGGAGAGGGGGGGCGGCGCCCAAGTAGTCGTCCGAGTACCGCACTACTTATGACCACTGCCGTATCGTCAAACACGGGCTGTCGATGGGCATTGCGGCTAGCTTCTTCAAAGCCGGCTGTATCGAGCGAGGAGAACATGGCTCCCCCTGGGACGGCGTCGACAAGATCATCGAAATAGATGTCCCGGTAGGTGCCATTTCGTTTGTCTCGAAGGCCCGAATTTGACGTTTTGCCAATATACCGTAAGCCCCGCTTGGCGAACGCGAATTGCCAGGCAGCACGTGGAAGCGATCGCATCAATTGCGAACGGGGAATAGCGGCCCGGCGAAGCTCCAGATTCTGCAATTGCACTGACGCTTCGAAACGCATCAGCCGCCAGAGCGATACACCGCCTTCGCGGATGGCAAAGGCGCCGCTGCGCTGCTCGAAGTCCTGGATCATCTCCGCGACCTCAGGCTCGGCGTAGATCGCCTTGCTTTGCATCATATCACTAGATTTACGCTGTTCACATTAATGCTCCGATGGCTTTGGCACGGCAGCTGGCCTTGGTTGTGCTACGCCTCTCTGGGATCGCCGCTGCAAGTTCCAAGGCATCGGATGGGTACGCGCGGCCAGCGACCAGGTCCCTAGAAACAGCAGCAGTTGCGCGGCCATGAACGCTTGCGCGGCCCCTTCTAGTCCGCGGGTCGTCAAAAGAACATAGGAAAGGCCGATGTTTAGAAGGCCGCTGGTAAGGGATACCGCCGCCAGCTTGCCTGTCTTACCGGCGAAGAAAACGTAGTTCGTTACCAGGTAATACATGCCTCCGAACGCCTGGCCCATCGTAATATAGATGACAACGGATCCTGCCGAGCGGAATTGCTCGCCAACCAGGAACGCCAGCGCCGTGGGCGCCGCAAGCCCCATGGCCAGGCCCAGAATGATTAGTATTCCGAAACCGAGATACGTTAGACGCACTACCATAAGGTCGTGGTCCGGGTCGTGCTGCTTCAGCGAGCGCATTAGCCAGGGTGCGAAGGCTCGATTGCCTGCATCGGTAATCAGGTTCAGCACCAAACCGATTTGGACCGCCACCAGATAGATGCCGGCGCTCCCGACATCGAGAATGTTGGTGATCATGAAACGGTCTACAGAAGCGATTAGCAGCCCGCCTATGGCATGAGGGACCAGGGGCAGGCCGAACTTGATTGCCTGCGCCGCGTAGTCCCGTGTTCCCGGGAGCCGTAGCCACCCCCCCGATCGCATCATCGCAAGGGCCAACGTGGCCGCGACCGCGGCTGCCAGGGCAACTCCGGCCGCGCGACCTTGCCATGCCAGCCCGATGCCCAGCACCAAAATCATGGACAATCCCAGGTCCAGGCTGGCCTGAGTCAGGCGCAGCGCGCCAAAGCGAAGCGGCTGTGCTGCCGACTGAAATATAGCCAACTGCGACTGGACGACGAAATTCGCGCCCGATACCGCCACCGCGATGAGCAGCCAATGCCCAGGCAGCTTGGTAAACGTTTCGAGCAAAGGGAGCGCGGCGGCAACGACTACCAATACCACGAGCAAGCTGCCTGCCAATACGGCAAGGCAAGAGCCAACAAATCGTGGAAAGTCGATCGTTTCGCGATCGAAAAAGCGCACACCGATGGCGCCGTGGACGCTCAGCCCCGCCAATGCTCCCAAGAGTTGCACCACAACGCCGAACATAGCGATGCGGCCATAGTCTTCCGGAGACAGGACGCGCGTAAAAAGAGGCAACAGCAGCAATGGTATCGCCGCGGTCAGCACATTGGCGACGACATAGATGAGTGCGGGACCAAGAACGGTCCGCGCGGTGCTCATGATTTGAAAAAGTCCCGAATTGCCGCGCAGACCTCATCTACCTGGTCGAGTTCGAGATGCTCGCCCATTGGAAGGCTGAGCACTTCTGCGCCCATACGAGCGGCAAAGAAGTCCACTTGCGCCTGCGGGTGATTGGCATATGCGGCAAGCCGCGGCAGGGCAACAGGATAGTGAATGCCTGTTTCGATTCCTCGGCTCTTCAGGTGAATTGCCAAGGCGTCGCGTTGCGCGGTTCGAACGACGAAGAGGTGGTAGGCATGCCTGGCACGATTGCCCCGGTGGGGAAGCGTGATGCCAGCAATTCCTGTCAGCCGGTCCGTGTATCTATCGGCGACCGCGATGCGTCGTTCGATCCATTTGTCCAGATGTCGAAGCTTAGTCGACAGGATAGCTGCCTGCAGCCCATCAAGGCGTGAATTGCGACCTTCAAACTCGTGTTCGTACTTGGCGACCCGCCCGTGATTGGCAATCATGCGGGCGCGCTTGGCAAGAGCGTCATCTTTGGCGGTAATCGCTCCGGCATCTCCATAGGCGCCGAGATTCTTGCCGGGGTAAAAGCTGAATGTGGCGAAATCGCCAATAGTGCCGACAGTCTGTCCATCGATGCGGGCGCCATGCGCCTGTGCACAATCCTCGATGACCTTGAGTTCATGTTCTGCCGCCAATGCCATAAGCGCAGGCATGTCACACGGGTGCCCGTAGAGGTGAACCGGGATGATGGCACTGGTCTTGGCCGATATGTGCTGTCTTACGGATTCGGGATCCAGGACGTAGGTTTGGTGATCCACGTCGGCGAACACCACCTTCAGCCCGGCCCGGCCCACGGCTTCCGAAGTGGCAATGAAACTGTTGGCCGGCAGGATCACTTCCGAGCCGGGCGGAAGCGCCAGGGCCTCGATGGCAATTTCGAGCGCATCCGTGCCGTTGCCCACGCCAACACAGTGAGGCGAGCCAACCCAGTTGCCGAAGCTGGCTTCGAACTCCCGAACTGCAGGGCCGCCGATAAAGGCGGAGCTTTCGATCACTCCGGCAATGGCGGCGTCCATTTCCTCCTTGATCGAAAGATATTGAGCATGCAGGTCGAGAAACTTGATCAAGGTAGGGCCCTCAGCTTTCGCGCGGGGTTGCCCGCGTAGATTCCGGGTTCTTTGATATCCCGTGTGACAACGGCGCCCGCCCCGATGACCACGCCGTCGCAGATGGAAACCGGCATAATGGTTGCATTGCTGCCGATGGACACCCCATCACCAATATTTGTCGCCCGCCACTTCGTACGGTCGCCGCGTGCCGGGCCGCCAGATGCAAAGGTGTCGTTGATGAACATGACGCCATGGCCGACAAAGCAATCGCTGCCGATCGTCACGAATTCACAGATGAAGCTGTGCGATTGGATGCGCGTGCGCGCACCTATGCTCACTTGCTTCTGAATTTCCACGAAGGGGCCGACAAACACCCCATCCCCCAGTGCGCATCCATAGAGGTTGACAGGTTCGGTAATCGTGACGCCGCTTCCCGTCGTCACATCGACGATGCCGGCCTGGCGCAGGTTTGCAGTCATGGACGTCGCTGACCCAAACGAGTCTGATGGCGCACCGACCCCACACGTACTTCCTTGCCGGACTCGATCGACTCGTAGATCGCATTGATAAGTTCGAGGCTCTTTCTGCCTTCCTTACCGTCTACTGACGGGGCGTCCCCATTCCGCAGACAGGATACGACGTGGTCATAATACGCCTGATGACCGAACCCGTACACATTTGGCGGGTTCACCGAGAATCGGGTCATGACCTCGGCATCGTCCGGCCGCGCGTCGACAAAATTCCAGACTTTCATCTGATTGACGGCGAACCCGCCAATTTCGACTGAACCAGTCTCGCCCAGAACGGAAATGGACCCTTCCAGGTCTTTGGGCCGGATGGCCGTGGTAGCCTCGATCAGCCCCAGCGCTCCGCTCCTGAAGCGCAGGACAACGGCCGCGGTATCTTCTGCCTCGATCTTTGCCAGCGCGCGGCTGGAATGCGCGAACACGCTCTCCACCGGACCCATCATCCACTCCAGCAGGTCGACATGATGACTAGCCTGGTTGGTCAGGACGCCGCCGTCGAGCGCCCAGGTACCCCGCCAATCGTCCTGATCATAATACCGCTGGTCGCGACACCAACGCACCCGCACGGTGCCCATGGTCAGCTTGCCGAACCGACCCAGGTCCACCGCCTCGCGCAGCTTCACTACCGGAACGTTGAACCGGTTCTGCTTGACCACGAAAAGCTGGACGCCTGCATCCGAACAGGCAGAGATCATGGCATCGGCACTTTCTAAAGTAAGTGCCATGGGCTTTTCGACGACGATGTGTTTGCCATAGGGCGCCAGTGCGACGACGTGTTCGGCGTGATGTCCGCTCTCGGTGAGTACGACCACAACGTCGCAGTCGACTGTCTTCATCATGTCGTGAAAATCGGAAAACGCAGGCACGTCGAACTGCGCGGATATCGCCTCGGCCTTAGCCAGATTGACGTCGCACACGGCAACAAGCTGCGCCCCGTCGATGGCGCCATGACCGAGCAGTTCGGAATGGCGTTTTGCGATACGCCCGCAACCCACCAACGAAAATCTTAACATAGTCGAGCTTGATCCTTTGGATGCTTCCTTATTGTCGGATGAGGTAGCGAGGTCAATCGCGCCAGACGGAAATTGCGGATGACTCTCGACGACGGATCGATCGACGGGCGCCGATCAGTCGCCGCGGAAAGCGCGCATAATCTGGTCCGTTAGTGGCTTGGTCAGATAGCCCAACGCCGTGCGTTCGCCGGTGTGGATGAACGCTTCCACTGGCATGCCAGAAATTAGCGCCAGGTCAGGAAGAGCAGAGGCCTCCTCGTCGTCGAGCACAATCCGAGCCGTATAATAGGCCATTCCGGTTCGCTGGTCGCGTGTCAGGTCCGGAGCAAGGCGGGCGACCGTCCCCTTGGCCTCCGGCGTTGTGCGGACATTGAAGGCCGAGAAGCGCACCAGAACTTTCTGACCGATATATACCTGGTCGATGTCCTGCGGGGCGATATCGACTTCCACGGTCAGCGCCTCGGCAATCGGCACGATGCGCATCAGCACTTCTCCGGCGGCGAGGACGCCGCCCAGTGTGTGCACGGCCAACTCATGGACTTGGCCACCTTGCGGCGCTCGGATGGTAGCCTTGGCGAGTTCTACCTCCCCGGCGACCCGGCGCTCTTCCAGTTCTGCCGACTTCGCCCGATCATCGCTCAATTGGACTGCGCTATCGCTGCGAAACGTCTGCTCGATCTGGGCGGCCTGCAGTTCGACTTCTGCGATCTTGCCCCGCGCCTGGGCGGCGGCGGCGACAAGCTCTCCGAGCTGCCCCTCGGTTCGAGCAAGTTCGCGATCCAGCGCGGCCACCCTCTCGCTGGAAACCAGCTTGTTCGCCAGCAGCGCGCGCGTGCTGACCAATTCCGTTTCCAGCAATTCCTTTTCGCGCTGCTTCGCGGTGATCTGAGTTTCGATCCCTGTAATTTCATCCCGCAACTGTAGCACGCGTTCCTGCAGTTGGCCTTTCTGACTGGCTATTGCCATCCGGCGGAGTTCAAACAAGCGGACTTCGGCAGTCATCAGACCGGCAGCTTCCGGATTGCTTGACTGTGACATCAATGATTCCGGAAACACGACGGACTGTGCGCCTTCCACCTCCGCCTGCAGTCGCGCCTGTCGGGCCTCAAGCTGGCGAAGGCTTTGCACGACGATTTCAAGGCTCGCCCTGATTGCCGTGTCATCAAGGTGTGCAAGCACATCGCCCGCTTCAACAACATCGCCTTCCGACACGTTTAAGTCGGTGATGACGCCGCCCGTTGGATGTTGGACCAGTTTGACATTGGTTTCAGCAACCAGCCGTCCCGGCGCGATGACTGCACCCGATAAATTCGTAGTGGCCGCCCATCCACCGGCGCCAAGGACCAGGAATGCCCCGGCAACCGTAGCCACAAGCAAGTGTATGCGGATCGACTTACGCGCGTCCTGGGTGGTTGATCTCATCCGTTGGACCTCGCAACATCGACCGGCGCACTGCCTCCGCGCGAAAGCTTGTTGAGTATCTTGTCTCTTTCGCCGAGTGCCTGGGGACGACCGTCCTGCATGATCATCACCAGATTGACCGCCGCCAGCACACTTGGGCGATGAGCCGCGACAATGATTACGCCGCCGCGGTTCCGTACCCCCAGAAGGGCCTGCGTTAACGCCGCTTCCCCCTCGGCATCCAGATTGGAGTTAGGCTCATCCAACACAACAAGGAAAGGGTCGCCATAAAGCGCGCGAGCAAGGGCGATCCGCTGCCGCTGCCCAGCCGAGAGGGCAGTGCCATCTTCGCCGACCTCCGTTTCATAGCCTTTGGGCAGCCGGAGAATCATCTCGTGTACGCCGGCTGCGGTTGCAGCTGCCGTTACTGCCGTCGCGTCCGCATCGGGCGCGAACCGAGCGATGTTCTGATGCACCGTACCAGCAAAGAGCTCGACGGTCTGGGGTAGGTATCCAACGCAGCTCCCCAGCTTTTCAATGCTCCACTGGTCGAGTGCAGCGCCGTCGAGACGAATGGTGCCCCGAACTGACCGCCAGACCCCGGCCACTGCGCGGATCAGAGACGATTTGCCAGAAGCGCTGGGTCCAATGATTCCCAAGCCATCGCCGGCCCCGAGCGAGAATCGCACGTCGGCCACCACCAGCTTGCTGCTCCCGGGTGGCACGACGCTGAGATTGTCGACGGTCACGCTGCGCTTGGGCGTTGCCAGCTCGAGACGTTCACCATCCGGTGGCATCATCGAGAAGGCCTCCTTCAATCGGCGCCATCCCTGTCTTGCCGCCAGCAGAGACTGCCAGTTGCCCACGACCAGCTCGACTGGTGCCAGGGCTCGAGATGTCAGAATGGACGATGCGATCATCAGTCCGCCGGTTGCTTCCTGCGCGATCACGAGATAGGCGCCAACGCCCAGTACGGCCGATTGAATCACCATGCGCAGCACCTTCGACAAGGCTCCTAGGCCACCCGCGATGTCAGCCACGTGCTGACTATGCAGAACGGACTGCTCATTGGCGGCGCCCCAAACGGCCTGCAGTCGCGGCGCAAGGCCCATCGAGCCGACAACATCGGCATTGCGGCGTCCAGCTTCCGCCAGCGCTGAACGCCTGACCCCAAAATCCTGCGCCAGCCGACTGGCGCGACGTGCGGTAAACTCCGTGAGGATCGCGATGGTGACCAAGAGGATTGCGCCAATTGCGGCCATCCAGCCGATCAACGGGTGGAAAGCAAAGCAAATTAAAAGATAGAGAGGCATCCACGGTAGATCAAATAGCGCCGATGGGCCCATGCCGCCAAGGAAGGTGCGGACCTGATCGACGCTGCGCAAAGGCTGCAATCCATCGGCCTTTGGCCCAGCCAGAAGCGGCAACTGCACCAGAGCACGAAACGCTATTGGAGCAAGCCGTTCCCCCAGAGCCGAGCCAATGCGAACAAGGACGCGGCCACGGATAAAGTCGAAGAAGCCTTGAAAGGCGTATAGAAGTGCAACCAGGAGCGCCAGACCGACGAGCGTGGAAATGCTCCGGCTCGGCAGCACGCGATCGTAAACCTCGAGCATGAAGAACGGCCCGGCGAGATACAGCACGTTGATCAGGGCGGAAACCAAGCCCACCCCAATCAGGGCCGCGCGGCTGGCACGCATCGCTCCTGCAAGTTGCTCGGTTGCGGTCTGGGTCGCCTGGGTCACCGATATTCTCCATTCGCGACCCGAGCAACCTCGGCTGCGTCATATCGCGATCACGGCAGTGGTATGTCAAAGTCTTGGCGGCAAGCTTTTTCTTCACCGTCACAATACTCATGCGCAAGCCGATAGCATAAACCATGTGTGCTTCTCCACACGACTTGTTGACCACCGGCATGGCAGCTATAGCCGCACCAATCTTGCGGAACGATGTGTGGCCAGCCCGGTCGGCATTCCCGTTGGCCCATGCGGTGTCTCGTGCTACCAGCAGTGCTCGTGGGTTCCCAACCCAGGATCGGAGCGACGATGTCGGAGTGGATAGACTTTTCGCGCTGGGAGGAATGCCAGGCCATGGAGCGTCCCGGCTACGTTTTTGAAGTTGCCAATGCCGAAGCGCAGAGCCTGCTGACCGATTGTACCCTTGTACTCCCGGTTCCGGAGGATTGGTCGTCGCCGCCCGTAAAGTTTCGCCTTGTGCCGGCGCCGCCCTTGCAGAGTTCCGAACCGATACCGAAGCCAATCCACCGCGGTTGACACAATCAAAATGAGCCAGGCGTGGCGGCAAAGATCAGGGTGGTAGGGACCGCTCGAGCCGCATCGGATTTTGCCCGCTTGCGCGTAACACCGTCTGTGCCGGCAAGGTGCCATTCTTTCCCAAAATTCGGGCTTGCCTCTGGTGCTTACCTTCTCTATGTCTCCGCGCAGTCGGGGCGTAGCGCAGCCTGGTAGCGCATTTGTCTGGGGGACAAAGGGTCGTCGGTTCAAATCCGGCCGCTCCGACCATCACTCTCCATCTTTCAGTTTTGCTATGCCGAGTTCGGTATTGCGCTGCAGTCTGGAGCCTTGCCAATGCCATTGACGGCGCGCGACGTAGGGCCGGCCTTGTCGTGTTGGGATGAAGCCGAGGACGGCAGCGCCCGGCTTATCAATCATTCCGAAAACCAGACCTTTCTGATCCAGACGCCGGGGCAGGGCGCATTCACGCTCCGCGTGCACCGCACGGGTTACCAGTCGCGCGTCTCGATCGAGAGCGAGTTGGCCTGGTTGATGGCGCTGCGGCGGGACACGGCGCTGGCCATCCCCGAGCCCATTCCCGGACGCGACGGCAAGCTGCTGCAGCATTTCGAAACGCCGCACGGCGCGCGCATTGCCGTGCTCTTCCGCTACATAGACGGCCATGAGCCGCAACCAGACAGCAATCTGGGCGACCTGTTCGTGACGCTCGGACGCTACGCGGCAATTATGCACAATCATGTGACCATGTGGCACCGGCCCCCCGGTTTCGAGCGCCAGGTCTGGCAGGCCGCCACCATCCTGGATGCCGACGGCCCCTGGGGCGATTGGCGCCTGGCGCCTGGCATCACCGATAGCACCCGTCCGGTCCTGGATCGGCTGGATTCCGCGCTGTGGCTGCGTCTGGCCGCCTATGGCACCGGCGTGGACCGCTATGGGCTCATCCATGCCGACATGCGGCTGGGCAACCTGCTGGTCGATGGCGACAAGGTCACCCTCATCGATTTCGACGACTGCGGCTTCTGCTGGTTCGCCTATGATTTTGCTGCGGCAATCTCGTTCCACGAAACCAATCCGGCGGTTCCCGCCCTGCGCGCAGCCTGGATCGAGGGCTACAAGACCGAGCGCCAGCTGACTCAGGACGATATCGCAGCCATCGACTCCATGGTCATGCTGCGGCGCATGGCGCTTCTGGCGTGGATCGGGTCGCATGCCGACACGAAGCTGGCCCAGCAGCACATGCGTGGCTTTGCCGATGGCACCGCCCAACTTGCCGAGCGCTACCTGCGGGGCCCGATCTGGCCCTAGACCAGCACGCGCTGGCGCGCAATGCTGCCGCGCCGATCGTTCTGGATGGCCGTCGAGACACCCCAGATGAGGCCGATCAGCAGGTAGTAGTGACGCCAGTGATCGCTGTCGATGATCGCTGATTCCCCAACCAGCATGGTGAAGGTGGCGACGAGCGGGATCATCATGAGGCGATAGGGGGAGGGGCGCGTCAGCGCTGCAATACCGCGCCAAAGGGTGAGGATGATCAGCAGGTAGTAGATCGCCCCGCCACCCCAACCATAGACATGCAGCACGGTGACATAGACGTTGTGCGGCTCTTCGATAATGCGCAGGTTGCGGAATTCGTGCGGGCCGAGGCCCAAGGGGTGATCGAGCGCCAGCTCGAACGCATAGCCCTGGCGGCCGAAGCGGCCGGTTTCGCCCGAATCGTAGTTCTGTCCGGCTGCGCGCTGCTCGAAGAGGGCGGCGACCGAGGGAATGCTGAGCAGCCCCGCCAGCGCCACCACCAGCATCGCTGCGCCGAGCAGCGACATGATCATGATGCGCACCTTGTCCCGCGCCGCTGCTTCCAGCCAGAAGCACAGGACCAGCACAATCACCGACGAGAGCGCGAAATGACCCCAGGCAGCGCGGGAGAAGCTGACAAAGACTCCGATGAACAGCACCATATAGATGCCCCCAGCGATGATCGCCGAGCGCCCTGACGCCAGCAGCAAGCGCTGCAGCGCATACATGGCGGGCAGGATCAGGAAGGGCCCAAACACGTTCGGATCATTGAACGCAGCCTTGGCGCGCCCATAGCGTAGGAAGATGTCCGCCGCAGGCATCAGGCCGAGATAGGCCAGCGTCCCCACTAGGGCGGAGATGATGGCTACCGCAGTGTAGGCGCGCATGACAAGTCGCATGCGGCGTTCGGTATCTTCGGCGACGTAGTTGGCGACGAAGTACGAGGTCAGCAGCAGGAAAACGGTGACGATCGAAAAGAGCAGCGCATCGTTTATCGGGGTGAAGCGGACCTGGAAGCAGGCGATCAAGGCAAAGGGCGTGAAGGCGATGAGGATCGCCAGCAGGCCAAAGGTCGACCGGTAGAGCCCCGTCCCCGCCACGAAAGCCAGCGGCAGCACGATCAGGAAGGTCAGCTCGTAGGGCGAGGGCTCGAACAGAACCATCCCGCCGGTGAAGATCCAGACGGCCACCATGATATCGAGCCAGCGCATGGCACCGGCCCTAACGACAGCAAGGCCGAGTCCATTGGACCCGGCCTGCGGACTGCCGCCATCAAGGGTGCCGGCTGCGCTCAATAGGCGTTCTCACTTTTGGAGATGAGCGAAATGGGCGTGATAGCGACGATGTAAAGGTCGAACAGGATCGACCAGTGCTCGATATAGTGCAGGTCGTGGTTCACGCGCTGCATGATCTTGTCGATTGTGTCGGTCTCCCCGCGCCAACCGTTGACCTGCGCCCAACCCGTCATGCCGGGCTTGACCCGATGGCGCGCAAAATAGCCTTCGACAGCCTCGTAATAGAGCTGGTTGTCGGCCTTGGCCTGCAGCGCATGCGGACGCGGACCGACAATGGACAGTTCGCCTTTGAGGACGTTGAACAACTGCGGCAGCTCGTCGATCGACGTCTTGCGGATGAACTTGCCCACGCGGGTGACGCGGGGATCGTCCTTGGTGACCTGCTTGACCGCATTGTGGTCGAGCATGTCGGTCCGCATGGAGCGGAATTTGTAGATCTTGATCAGCTCGTTGTTGAAGCCGTGCCGGTTCTGCATGAAGAAAACCGGCCCCTTGCTCTCGAGCTTGATGGCGATGGCGGTAACGACCATGATGGGTGACAGCAGGATCAGCGCCGTCAACGCGACCACCTTGTCGAACACCCACTTGAAAACCAGGTTCCAGTCCGAGATCGGTCGGTCCGCCATGTCGAACACGGCGATGTCGCCGACGTAGGAATAGGCCTTGCTGGTGAATTTGAGCTTGCTCATATGCGCCGAGAGGCGAATGTCGACCGGCAGCACCCAGAGCTGGGTCAGCATGTCGAGCACGCGCTTTTCGGCCGATAGCGGCATGGACACCATTACCAGGTCCACCGGGGTGCGCCGGGCGAATTCTATCAGCTTGGCCACTTTGCCCAGCTTGGGATAGCCCGACACCATTTCGGGCGAGCGGTCGTCGATCCGATCGTCGAACAGTCCGAGCAGCATGATATCGTCGCTGGCGCTGGTATTGATCTGCTCGATCAGGGTCTCGGCATCCTTGCCACCGCCGACGATTACCGTGCGCCGGCGCAGCCGGCCCAGCTTCGTCCAGTGTCCCACGAGCGCTCGCAGGCCCAGCCGGAATCCGGCCAGCAGCACAGCGCCCCCCGCGTACCAGCTGATCAACCACATGCGGGACACCGGATCGCCGGCTTTGAACACGAACAGTGTGGCTGTCAGCACCACCATCACCACCGTCCATCCGATCAGGACCCGGGCGAGTTGACTGAGCACCGTGCGATAAGAGGCGATGCGATGGGCCCTTGCAGCGTTGAAGAGCAGGTTTGCCAGCAGGCACGAGGCCAGGATAACCGGCACATAGAACACTGCCTGGTCGCCGCCCGACATGTACGCGTGAATGCCGTATCCGAGCGCTGCCAGGAGCGTGGCCTCAACCGCCTGCGCGACGCCCACGACCACCGCGCCTGAAATCCTACGCTCGACCGGCGCCGCGACAATGGCTTCCGCCTGTTCCGATAACGACGGTCCCGGCTCGCTGGCATTGGGCTGCTTGGATACGTGCTCCAATACGGCCTGCTTGGGATCAACTCGATACATGGAAGGTTACCAGGACGGAACTGTTCCCGGCATTGTCCGCGCAAGGGGTTTATATCAGGTGAAGTTGGTCCCTAAGCTCGTCCCAATACCGATTGGTAGAGGGCCTGGATGCTGTCGGCCATGGTTGCGAGCGAAAAGCGGCTCTCGATGTGGGCCAGGCGGTCCCTCATTTCGGCCTGGGCCGCGTCGGGCGCGTCGAGTGTGCCCTGCATTGCGGCCGCCAGGGCCGAAACGTCTCCCGCCGGCACGAGTCGCGACGAGGTCGGGCCAAAAATCTCCGGAATTCCGCCAACTGAAGTGGCAATGACTGGCAACTGCGCAGCCGCCGCTTCGAGCACGACATAAGGCAGGGATTCGGCCAGGGAAGGCACGATCGCGACGCGGCCCTTGGCAAAGGTGGGGCGTGCGGGCTGGGCACCCAGCAACGTCACCCGCTGCTGCAACCCCAGTTGCGCAATGCGAGCTTCGAAGGGAGCGCGGCTCGGACCATCGCCGGCCATCACCAGCGTAGCCGGGCTGTCATCCGCGCGGGTCACGCCAACCAGGGCGTCCGCCAGGACGAATATCCCCTTGAGGTCGCGCAACTCGCCCACGAAGACGAAGTCGGCTGCATCGGTCTCGGGGACGACCGGTACGAACTCGTCGGGGGCGAGGCCGTTGTGAATGACGACCGTAGGGCAGGTGGGCTGGCCGATCAGCGCGGAATAGGTCGCCTGGGCGTAGGCGCTCTCGAAGATGATGGCCCCGGTCTGCGCCATCAGCGCACGTTCCAGCCGGTGAAACACCCGGCCCGATAGCGACGATCGCGAGAAATGCAGCACCCCGCCATGGGGTGTATAGAGCGCGACCGCTTTGCCGCCGATGCGCGCCAGCCGTGCATAGAACCCGCCCTTGGCGCCATGCCCATGCAGCACGTCGATGTCGAGCACCTGCGCCAGCTTGCGCACCGCAAAGGGTGTTTTGAGGTCCCCAGCGCCGAGCAGGCGCGGCATGGCGAAGCGGTGAATGCCCAGCGTTGCATAGGGCTGCAACGCGGCCAGCTTGCCTTCGGTCTGGGCATCGTTGGCGAGGCTGTCGACGACCAGGCCGACCTCGTGGCCGGCCTCGGCCAGTGCCCGCGTCAGGTCGGCGACATGCCGGAACAGCCCACCGACAGGCGCCCGCATAACCTGCAGCACGCGCAGCTTGCCGCCTGCCATGCTGTTCTAGAACCAACGTTCGAGGATAACGACCGTGTCGCCCGGATAGATCGGGAAGTCGAGATCCACGGTCCCCTTGACCATCTCGTTCCCCTGGCGGCGATAGACTATCGCCCGGCTACGATCCGCCGTATCGGTGAAGCCACCGGAAGTGCTGATGGCCGCGCGCACGGTCATGCCATAGACGTATTGGAATTGTCCGGCGGTCTTGACTTCGCCCTGGATGAAGAACGGGCGGTATTCCGCCACTTCCACCGCGACATCGGGACTGCGCATATAGCCATTGGCCAGCGCTGCAGCCAGGCGGCCGGCCGCGACATTGGTGGTTACGCCGCGCACCTGCACGGGACCGACCAGCGGAAAGGCGATCGCACCGCTATCATCGATCTTGTAGGTGTCGCTCAACTCAGCGTCGCCATAGACGGTGACCCGCACGGTATCGCCCGTATCGAGCTGGTACGGCCCCTTGGTTTCCACCAGGTAGGTCGCGGGGCGCGTGGTCGCGCATGCTGCCAGCGGCAGCATCAGGGCGATTGTGAGAACGGGCAGCCAGCGCATGAGATTCCCGCGCGATTCAGGGTGCGCCAATGTCACGCCAGCGTGGTTAACAAATTGCTTCTTTTGCGCCGATTGCGTCGCGATCTGCGAGAGGGTTAACGGATTGATTACCACGTCCGAGCCATAGATCAGTCAACAAAAGAGGGTTGGCAATGGCGTTTGAGTCGCAAATGGCACGCGACGCCCGGATCGATATCGGCGCGGTGCTTGGCGCCGTGGTCAAGCGGTTGCCGCGCGTTGTGATTGTGACGGCTGCATTGCTGGCAGCCGCTCTCGTGCTCACGATGTTCATGCCGCGCCTCTATGAGTCGTCTGCTTCCATACTGGTTGAGCCGCGCAGCAATATTTATACCCGGCCGGCCGGCGAGCAGCCCCAGAGCGCTCCGAGCGCCGACGCGGGCGTCGTGTCCAGCCAGATCGAGCTGATCAAGTCTCGCGACACACTGCTGACCGTGGTCGACAAGCTCGATCTGCGCTCAGTCCCAGAGTTCAACGGTACCGGGGCAGGCGGCTTTTCGCCGCTCGCCGTGGTTTCACAGCTGCTGGGCCGCAAGGCGACGCCGGTCAGCGTCGACGAAGTCGTGCTCGGTGCGCTCTACGATCGCATGACCGTGATCCAGGAGCGCGACTCGCGCCTCATTTCCGTCCTGGTGCGTTCGACAGACCCGCAGCTGGCGGCGGATATCGCCAATGCCGTGGCTGATGCTCATGTGGCGCGTCGCGCGCAGCTGTCTCTGTCCGACACCGCTGAAGCGTCCGGCTGGCTGGCCAATGAAATTGCCAAGCTGCGGGTTTCGGTAACCGAGGCAGAGACCGCCGTCGCAAATTTCAAGGTCGACAATGACCTTTTCGTCGGCTCCAACAATACCAGTCTCGCGGACCAGCAGCTTTCCACCATTGCGACCCAGATCAACGCGGCCCAGGAGCGCAAGAACGCTGCTTTGTCGCGTGCGGCTCTGATTCGACGCATGATCGAGCAGGGGCAACCCATTGATGGCGTTGCGGATGTGCGCGATTCTGTTGTGATCCAGCAGCTCAGCCAGGAGAAGGGCCGCCTGCAGGGCGAGAAAGCACAGCGCTCAGCTACCCTGCTTGCCAATCACCCGACGATCCAGGCGCTGACGGCCCAGATCGCCGAGCTGAACAACCAGATCAATCTCGAGGGAAGGCGCGTCGCCGATGCGCTCGAAGCAGAGGCGCAGATCGAAGCGGATCTTGAGGCCTCTTTGCGCGCCGACCTGACTCGGGCCAAGTCGTCCGCCTCGACGGCGACGCAAGACGGCGTCACGCTCGACAGCCTGGAACGCGACGCCAAGGCGCAGCGCGACCTGCTCGAAAGTTACCTGCAACGCCACACCGAGGCAGTTTCGCGCATCGAATCCAATTCGGCTTTGCCGGATGTTCGCGTTGTCAGCGTAGCGGCGCCTTCCGTGACCCCGGCCTCTCCCAAGACCCCCCTGATTCTCCTGGCAGTGGGGCTGGTGGCCCTCGCAACGCAGATCGGTGTCATCGTCTTTGGCGAACTCGTCTCGGGTCGTGCCATCGTCGCGACCAGCGAAGCCGTCCACAATCAGGATCAGCTTGATGAAGTTCCTTTCATCGAAGCCGAATTGGAACCGGAACAGCAGTGGTCCGAGCCGGTCATCGCAACCGAGGAGGTTGTCGAGGAGCGGGTCCTCGACCTTCCGGCCGATGTCGAGGACTATGCGGAGGTCGATGAGCCCGCCGTCGAACTGCCGACCCCCGCAGTTTCAGCGCGATCCGAGCGCCGGCCGCCCGCGGCCTCCGTCGAGCTGCCCGGCATCATCGCCTCGGCCGATCTCTCCTCCGATCTGGTTCTCGGCCGCACCCATCTGCTGATCCTTGCCGCGCACGCGGCCAATGCCGACTGCGAGATTTTGGCGGAGAAGCTGGTTAGCGACGCCCTGGCGCGCGGTCTCAGCGTTGCGTTGATCGATGGCGGCAGCGCCAGGCTCGGCGACGAACCCGGGTTAACCGATCTCAGTCTCGATGCCGCAAGCTTTGGCGATGTGGTGCAGAAATCGGCCGACAACAGCTTTGCCGAAGTTCCATGGGGGCAGGGGCGGGCCATCGACCGTACCTCCGGCAAGCCCCTGATCCTTGTCGAAGCCCTGGGTGACATCTACGAGGTGGTCGTCCTGATGACCGGCCGCGTTGGCGCCGGCTCCACCTTGCCCCTATTCGATGGCCTCGATGGTCGCCTGGTGCTGGTTGCTGGCGATGATGACGATATCGACGCGGTCAGCCAGACCCGTGAAAAGCTGCTCTCCGCGGGGTACCGTCGCTGCGAAGTGGTCGCCGCACCGACCCGCGTAGCGGCCTGACGCTGGATTACCATGTCAGTGAAGTATCTGGCCATTCGAGCGCTGTTCGAGGCCCTGTGGCTATCACGCCTGCCGGGCCTGATCCGTGCCTTGTCTTCGTCCCGCGGCGTTATCTTCACCCTCCATCGTGTCCTGCCCGAAGAGCCCGCTGACTTTTCCCCAAACGCCATCCTTCAGGTGCAACCCGCTTTTCTGGAATATGTCATCGAGCGGGTGCGCGACATTGGTCTTGATATCGTCAGCCTGGACGAAGCACTTGATCGCCTGGCTGCGCCACACGCTGGCCGCCGCTTCGTTGTGTTGACCTTCGACGATGCCTATCGGGACAATCTGCGACACGCGCTTCCCATCCTGCGGCGCCATGAGGCCCCTTTCACACTTTATGTCCCCACGGCGCTCGTTGATGGCGTCGGCGAACTCTGGTGGCAGGCCATCGAGGACATTATCGGCCGGCAGGAAGCCATTGCCATGACCTCGGGCGGCGAGACGGATTACGTCGATACCCGGACGACCACCGAGAAACGCGCGGCGTTCGACACGCTCTATTGGCAGATGCGTCGGATGCCCGAAGCCGAGCGCGTGCAACTCGTGCGCAGCTTTGCCCACGCCTATGGCTATGACCTCGATAAGCAGTGCCGTGACCTGATCATGGACTGGCAGGAACTGCGGCTGTTTGCCGGGGAACCGCTGTGCACCATCGGTGCGCACACTGTGCATCACTACGAGCTTGCCAAGCTGCCCATCGAGCAGGCGAGCAGTGAAATGGCGCAGTCGGCCGACATCCTGCTTGCCCAGTTCGGCCAGAAACCGACACACTTTTCTTACCCGCTGGGCGGACCGCTTTCCGCCGGCCCTCGTGAATTCGAACTTGCCCGCGAGCTAGGCTTCAAATCGGCGGTCACTACCCGCCCCGGCGGTCTCTACGGTCGACACGCGAAGTCGCCCCATTCCTTGCCGCGCGTTTCGCTCAACGGCTACTTTCAGTCTCGCCGCTATGTCGATGTTTTTGCTACGGGAGCGATATTTTCGGCTATGGGTAAACTGACGGGCTGATGCCGCTCAGGCGTCTGGTCGGGCCATCCAGCGGATGATCCACATGGCTGGGTACAACCAGCCCATGCCGGCAACGACGAAGTACGGCATCAGGACCCAGATCGGCAGGCCCGGCGGAAACGCCAGGTAGACCGAGGTGAAAAGGCTCAGCCAGGCCACGATCGAGCCGAGGATCAACAAGATTCCGAGAGCCTTGCGGCTGCGCTGGGTCATGCGGCATCGCGCCTATTGCAGGGACGTTGCCTCGGGCATACCACTCCGGCTTGCCGACCGACACCGGGAAACTGCCGTGACTTCAGTCCAAAATGCCGCATTGAGCGAAACGACCATAGCCAGCGATCGTCTGCGCCCGGTGCGCATCTGGCTTTATGCCATGGCCGGTTTCGTGCTGCTGATGGTGGTCGTGGGTGGGATTACGCGGCTTACGGAGTCAGGCCTTTCCATAACCAGTTGGAAGCCCATTTCCGGCACCATTCCGCCGCTGAGCGATGCCGATTGGCAGGCTGAGTTCGAGGCCTACAAGCAGATCCCGCAATACGAGGTCAACAATTCCTGGATGACGGTTGACGACTTCAAGGTCATCTTTTTCTGGGAGTACCTGCATCGCCTCCTCGGGCGCCTGCTGGGCGTCCTGTTTGCCGTGCCTTTCCTGGTCTTTCTTGTGCAGAAACGCTTCACCGCGCAACTGGCCTGGCCCCTGTTCGGACTTTTCGTTCTAGGCGGTTTCCAGGGCGCGCTGGGATGGTGGATGGTCTCGTCCGGTCTGACTGAACTGACCTCGGTCTCCCAATACCGCCTCGCTGCGCATCTGACGGCGGCCTCATTGTTGTTCATCGCCCTGGTCTACGTGCCACGATCGCTCGAGCCCGGTCGCATCACCGGGCGCGTCGCGAGCCGCAATATCTGGTGGGCTATGGTGCTCTTGCTGTTGATCGTCCTGCAGATCGGGGCAGGGGCCTTCGTAGCAGGGCTCGATGCTGGCCTGGGATACAATACCTGGCCGCTGATGGATGGCGCCATCATCCCCAACGGCCTGGGGGTAATGCAACCGGCCTGGCGCAATCTCTTCGAGAACGCACTCACTGTGCAGTTCATCCATCGTTGCATCGCCTATGTCATCGTGGCCTACCTCGCGGTGATGCTCTGGCGTCAGTACAGATCCGAAGGCTTTGCCGGCGTACACGGCTGGCTACCGCGGCTGGGCCTGCTCGTTCTGCTGCAAGTGGGTCTTGGCGTTGCGACCTTACTCCATGCCGTTCCAATCTCGCTTGCCGTTGGGCATCAGGCACTTGCCTTCATGCTCGCCGGGGCCACGGTGGCGTACATCGCCGACATGCGGCGGGCAGGGCGATAAGCGATGGCGATGCAGGTGGCGGTATAATGCCACCTTCACCGGACGTCACCCTCGGGCTTGACCCGAGGGGTCTTCACTTGCGAAGCCATCGAAAAGTGTAGTGCCCTCGGGTCAAGCCCGGGTGACGCGCGGTGGCCAAGGCAAGGCTCGCGGATACGGTAACATAATACCGTAAACTTAACTCTTTGATTTTGCAACACAAAATCATCGCTCTTGACGGCATCCGGAATCCCTCATACACGACCGCCCGAACACGCCGCTTTCCTCCCCGGATGAAGGCTGCAAGCCCCAAATTTTCTAGGGAATTCAAAGCATGAGCACTTACTCGGCAAAACCGAGCGAGATCGAAAAGAAGTGGGTCCTGATCGACGCCGAAGGGCTGGTCGTGGGTCGTGTCGCTTCGATCATCGCCTCGCGCCTGCGCGGCAAGCATAAGCCCACCTTCACCCCGCACATGGACATGGGCGACAACATCGTCGTCATCAATGCCGACAAGGTGAAGCTCACTGGCCGCAAGCTGGACCAGCACAAGTTCTACTGGCACACCGGTTTCCCCGGCGGCATCAAGGACCGCACCGCGCGTCAGCTGCTGGAAGGTCGTTTCCCCGAGCGCGTGCTCGAGAACGCTGTCCGCCGCATGATGCCGGGCGGTCCGCTGACCCGCGCCCAGCTTAAGAACCTCCGCGTCTATGCCGGCGCTGAGCATCCCCACGAAGCGCAGAACCCGGCCAAGCTGGACGTTGCTGCGATGAACTCCAAGAATGCGCGGGTGAAGTAACATGGCCGAAACCATCAACTCCCTCGAAGACCTCGGCACTTCGGCTGTTGCCGCTCCGGCCGTGAACACCGCTCCGGTCCATGTCCAGAAGCTCGACGCCCAGGGCCGCGCCTATGCCACCGGCAAGCGCAAGAACGCCGTTGCGCGCGTCTGGATCAAGCCCGGCAAGGGCAAGCTGGTCATCAATGGCCGTGAATTCGCCACTTACTTCGCGCGTCCGGTTCTGCAGCTGATCGTCAAGCAGCCGATCGTGGCGACCGACCGCAACGACCAGTACGACGTCGTCGTCACGGTCGCCGGCGGTGGTCTGTCCGGCCAGGCCGGTGCCGTCCGTCACGGCATTTCCAAGGCGCTGAACTATTTCGAGCCCGCCCTGCGTCCCATCCTCAAGAAGGGTGGGTTCCTGACCCGCGACTCCCGCGTGGTCGAGCGCAAGAAGTACGGCAAGGCAAAGGCCCGTCGTTCCTTCCAGTTCTCCAAGCGCTAAGCTTCGGATCGTGTTTGTCGAAAGGGCCGGGAGACCGGCCCTTTCTTTTTGCCCCTGGCAAACCCATCTCCCAAAGCCATGCAAGTCCTCGTCACTCGCTTCCACCTGCTGCTGCTTACCGTGACGCTGGCGATGACCGGCGTCGGTCTTTTCCGCATCCCGGCGGACTATGTCTACCAGGCGCATTGGACCGGCAGCGCGGCTGACTGGCTGTGGCCGCGCGAGGTGATCTTTGTCGCGCCGGTCTTGCAAGTCGTGTTGATGGCCGCCTTCTTCCTGCTCGGTCGGGCGCTGACCAAAAACCAGTTCTCGAAGTCACAGCATATTCTCGATCCTGCCCTGACGCTGCTGATGAGCGTGGTGGCGGCGACCCAGCTCGGGTTGCTTCTGGCCGGGGCAGGGTCCGATCTCGACTTCGTCCGGGTTACCGCCTACGCCCTGGGCGTGGTGCTGGTCCTGTTGGGCGTCGTGCTGTTCGAGGCAGAGCGCCACACCTATGCCGGCTTGCGCATGCCTTGGCCGGTGCGTTCGGACTTCGCGTGGATTGTTGTCCACCGCGCGGCAGGCCTGGCCTATGGAGCGGCCGGGCTTGGCCTGCTCGCGATGGCATGGTTCGACCTGGGGCTCGGCATGCTCGTCGCCGGCTTCGTCGCGGCCACCCTGGTACCGGCGGGGCTGGCCGCACTGATCACCCGCGCAGTCCGCAATCGCTAGGTGCCGCATGGTCATTGCCGGAAACTGTTCCGGCCCAATAGAAAATTTCGCCAGCGGGCTATCATACGCAACGCCTTGCGTCGCGGATTATCGTTCATCCGGCTAGAATCGTGCTTAATTTCAAGGCGTGTCGCCCAATAGTTGGGCTGCCTTGGCAAAAGCAGGTCTGCTCAATGTCTCCCACATCCGTTTCCGCCGCTCGGGTCGCTCGCGCGCCCAAGCCATTCTATCGCTCCTTCGGCTTCCAGGTTCTGGCCGCCATGGTCATCGGCCTGGTCCTCGGCTACATCGCCCGCCAGATGGGCCCTGACGCCGCGGGCAATCCCAACTGGCTGGTCCAGACGCTGGCCACTATCGGCTCGACTTTCGTATCGCTGCTGCGCGCACTTGTTCCCGTGCTGGTGTTCACCGCCATCGTGGCCTCGATTGCCAATCTTCGTGAGCTCAACAATGCGGCCAAGCTGGTCTGGCAAACCCTGCTCTGGTTTGCCATCACCGCGCTGATTGCCGTCGCCATCGGCATCGCCCTAGGCCTGATCATACAGCCGGGCCTGAACACGGCCGTGCTGGCAGACGCCGCCAAGGCGCCAGCGTCAAGCGGCTCCTGGCTGGATTTCCTCAAGGGCCTCATCCCGTCCAATATCCTGGGCTTGCAGGCATCGACCCGCGTCACTGACAGCGGTGCCACGACGAGCCTCAATTTCAACGTTCTGCAGATCCTCGTGGTCTCGATCGCGGTTGGCATCGCGGCGCTTAAGGTAGGTGCCGCTGCCGATACGTTCCTTGCCTTCAATCGCTCGTTCCTCAAGATCGTCCACAAGATCCTGTGGTGGGTCATTCGCCTGACGCCGATCGGCACCATCGGCCTGCTGGGCAATGCGGTGGCGGTCTATGGCTGGGATGCGCTGGCCCAATTGGGTTGGTACTCCGCCGCGATCTATATCGGCCTTGCCTTGGTGTTGTTCGTGGTCTACCCGGTGCTGCTGCAGAGCCATGGGCTTAACCCGATCCGCTATTTCCAGAGTGCCTGGCCCGCCATCCAACTGGCCTTCGTGTCGCGTTCCTCCATCGGCACGCTGCCGGTCACCGAACGCATCACCGAGCAGAACCTGGGCGTTCCGCGCGAATATGCAGCCTTCGCCGTGCCGCTCGGCGCTACCACCAAGATGGACGGCTGCGCGGCGATCTACCCGGCGATCTCGGCCATCTTCGTGGCCCAGTTCTTCGGTATCCAGCTCGGCATCCAGGAATATCTGCTGATCGTCTTCGTGTCGGTCATCGGCTCGGCTGCCACCGCGGGCCTGACCGGTGCCACCGTCATGCTGACGCTGACCCTTTCGACCCTTGGCCTGCCGCTCGAAGGTGTCGGCCTGCTGCTCGCCGTAGATCCGATCCTCGACATGGGCCGCACGGCGGTCAACGTCGCCGGCCAGGCCTTGGTCCCGACCATTGTCGCCAAGCGACAGGGTATCCTCGACCAGGCCGTCTATGACCGCGGCGAGAGCATTGAGGCCCTTGATACCGGCGAAGCCGTGCCGGCCGAGTAGGGGCGACCAATCGCAAATGCTGAAAGGGGAGGCGAGAGCCTCCCCTTTTTCTTGCGCCGCGCTCCCTCATCCTCATGCCATGTGCTGTCAGCAGCCTCATGCGACCAGGAACATGCAACAACAGGAGCACTTCCATGCTTGACCATATCGGCCTCCGCACCACCCAGTTCGATCGTCTGCTCACCTTCTATCAGGCCGCATTGGCGCCACTGGGCTATACCGTCATGATGCAATATCCTGGCGTGGCAGGCATGGGCCGGGAAACGCCCGATCTCTGGCTCAGCGCCGACGACAAGGGCAACTCCAACATTCATCTGGCCTTTACGGCGACCGAACGGGCGGTGGTCGACGCCTTCCACGCCGCAGCGCTCTCCAATGGCGGCCGGGATAATGGGGCCCCTGGATTGCGAGACTATACGCCCACCTACTATGCGGCCTTTGTGTTCGACCCGGACGGGAACAACATCGAGGTGGTTTGCCACGCCGGCGCGTGATTAACCCGCAATGGTCAATCCGGAGGGGAGGCCGGACCTCCCCTTTTTTTCAGATCATGTTTCGTCTTGACACTAATTAGTCGTATCACTAATTAGTGCATGAACGAAATAGCAGAGATGGTCCATGGGGATCAACACCGTCTTCGAAGCACTGTCGCATCCCGTGCGGCGGAAGGTCCTGGCATTGCTCAAGCGTGGTCCACTGAGTGCGGGCGAACTGGCTTCGCACTTCGACATCGCCAAGCCTACTATCTCCGTCCACCTCGCCAAGCTTCGGGATGCCGAACTGGTGGTGGTCGAGCGGCAGGGCACCAGTCTCATCTATCACCTCAATGCCAGTATCCTGGAGGCAGCTCTGGCTGGTCTCCTCTCGCTCAAGGACGAAAGCCAATGACCGCGCTACGCGTATTCACCCGCCTCAACCACCTTCTGTTTTCGCTGCTTGCGGTCACCACCATTGCCGGTTTCGTTCGCATCCCTGCCGACGCAAGACTGCCCGTGCATTTTGACCTCTTCGGTCAACCCGACCGATTTGCCGGCCGAGACGACGCGCTCATCCTGATGCCAATCCTTGGCCTGAGCATGGTGGTCCTGTTCTGGGTTATCGGTCGCTTCGCCAGCCCTCAGCGGCTGGCGGGTGGACGCCATGTGATGGATGCGGTGCTGCCGGTCCTGCTCGCGATGATCCTGGCGTTCCAGGTCGTGCTGGTTTTCCAGTTCGATTTCGCCGTTGCCAGGGTCGCTGCTTGGGCCGTGGCAGCCCTGCTGATTGTGTTGGGCAATGTCATGCCGAAATCCCAGCCCAATCGCTATGGCGGCATCCGCATCAGGACCACGCTGGCCGACCCCGCTAACTGGGCCGCGACCCATAGGTTTGCCGGCCTTGCCACGATGCTCGCTGGCAGCTTGCTCCTGCTGCTGTCGCTGGTGACAGGCAACAGTTTGATCCTGTTCGCCGGTGTGCTGGCCGCCGCGATCCTGCCGTTACTGCTAGGCGTTATCTATAGCCAGCGGCTGGCGTCGAGGGGCGGCAACTAAGGCGCGGCGGAGCCCCTCGCGCCAACCGTTGTCTTAGCCCACCAGCTTCAGCGCCGGCCTGACCTTCTTGATCTTCTTGGCCTTGGGCAGCCGGGGCACGTAGTTGGCCATCACGCGCTCGATCACCTTGATGGCCTTTTCCGTGCCGTCCTCGCCATGCAACTGTTCGGCCACTTCGGCCGCGTTGCGGCGGTAGCTTTCGTTGGTCGACAGGTCAGCCAGCGCACCGGCGAGGATTTCCGAGGTCAGCTTGCGCAGACGCACCGGCTTGGGCCCGCAGCCCAGTTCATAGACGCGGCGGCCCCAATAGGGTTGGTCCACCGTCTGCGGCACCACGAAGGTCGGTCGGCCCAGATGCAGCCCAGCCGACGTGGTGCCGGCCCCGCCGTGATGAACGACGGCTGACACGTATTTGAACAACTTGTCGTGCGGCGCCTTTTCAAAGGCGAAGATGTTGTCAGGCAGGTCGTGCGGATTGATGCCGCCCCAGCCACGAGCGACGACGGCCCGGCCGCCCCACATGCTCACAGCTTCCTTCAGGATCCTGGTATTGCGCTCGGCGCCGAATGGCATCGAGCCAAAGCCGATATAGACCGGCGCCGGACCTTCCGAGAGGAACTTCTGGAACTCGGGGGAGGGCTGCCAGTCGGTGCGATCCTTGAGCTGCCAATATCCGGTGACGATCGCGCTCTTGGGCCAGTCGCGCGGACGCGGCGAGACCACCGGCGAATAGGCATAGAGCGTGGTCAGCGAGGTGCCGTCGGTATTGCGGAAGAAGCCGCCCTTCTTGCGGGCTTCCAGCCCCATCAATTCGCGGCGCAGCTTGTTGCGTGGCAGGTTGTAGTAGATCTGCTGCACGGTCATGGCCGTGTAGGTCAGCTTGTTGAAGGCCGGGCCGAAATCGGCGCCGTAGTCGTAATAGATGCAGAGCGGGAACTCGCTTGTCGAGTTCAGCGGCTGCAGTGCCACCATCACCGCTGGAATATGCAGCGCCTCGGCAATGTCGATGCCAAAGCTGGTATTCATATTGAGGATCAGCATGTCGGCGCCCTGGCACATATGCCAGGCATGCCGCGCCGCTGTATCGACGATCTGCTGGCCCTGCCGCAGCAGGGACGGGCCGTTAATGAGCATCGATTGGCTCATCGCGTTCTCGAATCGCTGCTGCGTCAGGAATGACTGGATCGACGGCCCGAGCGTATGAAATTCAATGCCGTAGCCTTCGACCATGCCCTGGAATTCTTCCGAAGCACCCAGCACCACCGAGTAGCCGCGCTCCTTCAGGGTTATGGCAAGAGCCAGATAGGGTTGAACGTCGCCTTGCGTGCCGATCGTCACCAGGGCAATGCGCTTCAAAGTCTTACCTCACCATACGCCGTTCTGGAGCCGAAGGTTGGCGTCCTCCGGACCATTTACAATACCCCGGGGAGGATTTATGAACGGCCTGTCGATAGCTGATTTCCTTACAAAAATCGCATCTGAAGGGCAAGGGACATGCAGTCTCTGTACACTATTGCTAGCGTTGGAGCCTTGCTCACCGGCAGTGCAGTGGCCCGCGTTGCCCTCGTGGCGGCGGCAAACGCCCGCTAGCTCTTCCCGCGTGGCCCCGCCCGGGCCGGGAAGAGCCGAACACGAGATCGGCCCCAGAGCAGGGGTCACTTAACCCGTTCACAACCATAATTCCGCGATAATCACGGCCTCAAACAGAGGCATGGCGCACCGAGCGCGTCGCGGCCAGTCAAGGCTCCCAAGGGATCCGTAAGGGTTACCGGCAGGAGCCGCCGAGGAAATCATGAGCGCAGACTTCCACAAGATCCGTCGTCTTCCCCCTTACGTCTTTGCCCATATCGACCCGATCAAGGCCAAGGCGCGTGCCGAAGGCGTCGACGTGATCGATCTGGGTATGGGCAATCCGGACATGCCGACCCCCGATCACATCGTTGCCAAGCTGCAGGAAACGGTCAAGGACGGCCGTACCCATCGCTACTCGACGTCGCGCGGTATTCCCGGACTGCGCAAGGCCCAGGCGAGCTATTATGGCCGCCGCTTTGGCGTAAAGCTAAACCCCGATACGCAAATTGTCGCGACGCTGGGCTCCAAGGAAGGATTCGCCAACATGGCCTCGGCCATCACCGCGCCCGGCGACGTGGTCCTGGTGCCCAACCCGACCTATCCCATCCACTCCTTCGGTTTCATCATGAGCGGTGGCGTGGTCCGCTCCATGCCGGCCGATCCGAATGAAGATTTCATGCGCTCGCTCGATCGGGCGGTGCGCCACTCCATTCCCAAGCCGATCGCGCTGGTCCTCAATTATCCTGCCAATCCCACGGCCTATACGGCCACGCTCGATTTTTATGCCGAGGTGGTCAAGTATTGTAAGGAACACGGGATCTTCATCCTCTCCGACCTCGCCTATTCGGAGATCTATTTCGACGAGAATGATCCGCCGCCATCGGTGCTGCAGATCCCTGGCGCCATCGACATCACGGTGGAATTCACCTCGATGTCCAAGACCTATTCCATGCCCGGCTGGCGCGTCGGCTTTGCCGTCGGCAATGAGCGCCTCATTGCGGCGCTGGCCCGCGTGAAGTCCTATCTCGACTACGGCGCCTTTACCCCGATCCAGGTGGCTGCCACCGCCGCGCTCAATGGCTCGGACGACGTCATCGAGGAAGTTCGCAAAGTGTACAAGCACCGCCGCGACGTGCTGGTCGAGAGCTTCGGCCGCTCGGGTTGGGATATTCCGGTGCCCAAGGCCACCATGTTTGCCTGGGCGCCCATTCCGGCCCAGTTCGCCCATCTCGGGTCGCTCGAATTTGCCAAGCTCCTCATCCAGGAGACCGGCGTCGGCGTCGCACCCGGCGTGGGCTTCGGCGAGTATGGCGATCAGTATATCCGCCTGGCTTTCGTCGAAAACGAACAGCGCATCCGCCAGGCCGCTCGCAACATCAAGAAGCTGCTCGGCTCCAAGACCGGTGCCGGCAACGTGGTCCCGCTGGTCGGCTAATTTCGTTTCCCTCCCCCTTGCCAAGGGGGAGGGAAGACTCGCCTGTACCCGCGTCGGATCTACCGGGCGTTGACGGCCCACGGGCGCCGTGTTCAATGCGGGCATGGCGCTTCTTCGCAAACCTGCAACCAGTCGGCCCCTCGAACAGGGATGAGCCCTCTCGTCGTTGGCCTGGCGCTGTTTGCCGCCATCATGCATGCCACCTGGAACGCCTTTCTCCGGAGTGGCGCCGACCGGCTCTGGACCGTGACGGTCATGAGCTTTTCCGGCACCATCATCGCCATACCTTTCGCCTTCGCCTTTCCCCTCCCGGCGGTCGGCGCCTGGCCCTACATCGCGCTCTCTTCGATCCTCCAGGTCGGCTACACCTTCTTCCTCGTCGCCGCCTATCGGCACGGGCAACTTGGCCAAGTCTATCCCATCGTCCGGGGTACGGCGCCGCTATTGGTGACCCTTGGCACGTTCCTGCTGACCGGTCTGCAACCCACGCTGGTCCAGGCGATCGGCGTGACCATGGTGGCGGCCGGCATCATGAGCCTGGCACTGGGACGGGGCAGGGCATCCTGGACCTCGCTCGCGTTTGCCTTCACCACAGGCGTTATCGTTGCGAGCTACGGTACCGTGGACTCCATCGGCGTTCATGCGGCGCAACACGCTGGCGCTTATGCAGCCTGGGTTTTCATCGGCTACGGCACGCTGCTGCCACTGGCCTTCCTGCTGGTTCGCCGCAAGCTGGTGGTTGACCTGCGCTCGGTCGAGACCCGCAAGGCTCTTGGCGGGGGCATCGTTGCGCTCGTTTCCTATGCGCTGGTGGTCATTGCGTTCTCGATGGGCCCAGCGGGACCCATCACCGCGCTGCGCGAGACGAGCGTAGTCTTTGCCATCGTGATCGGCTGGCTGTTTCTTGGCGAGAAGCTGACCTGGCTCCGCATCGCGGCAGGCCTGGTCGTCGCTGCAGGGGCGATTTGTCTCGGCTATGCGGGCTGAAACAAACTCCTATTGACGGCTAGGCATATTCCTATGCAGATGTCGCCCCCATGAGTGACATCGCCTCCTTTCGCCAATCCGTCGAATCCTTCATTTCCGCCCGCGGATGGACGCCGACCCGCTTCGGCCGCACCGTAGCGGGGGATCCACTGTTCGTTTTCGACCTGCGCGAAGGCCGCGAACCGCGTTCGGATACGCGCGCTCGCATTCTCAAGGCGATGCAGGATTTCGGCGATGGCGAGGCCCAGGCACCTCTGCGCGTCGGGGTGGCGGGTTTGGGCAATGTCGGGGCCACGCTCGTGCGTATCCTGCAGAAGGATGGCGCCGAACTTACAAGGAAGCTGGGACGTCAGCTTGTCGTCACGGCAGTCGCCGCGCGTTCGCGTTCCCGCGACCGCGGCATCGACATTTCCGGGCTCGATTGGTTCGACGATCCGGTGGCGCTGGCAAAATCCGACGGCATTGATCTCTTCGTCGAACTGATCGGTGGCGAGGACGGCCCTGCTTTCGCTGCGGTCAAGGCAGCGCTTGAAATCGGCCGCCCGGTGGTTACGGCCAACAAGGCCCTGCTTGCCAAGCATGGCGTTACGCTGGCGCGCATGGCCGAGGAATCGGGTGCCCAACTGGGCTTTGAAGCGGCCGTCGCCGGCGGCATTCCGGTCATCAAGACCCTGCGCGAAGGCCTGGGTTCGGCCCGTATCGCCAAGGTGTTCGGCATCATGAACGGCACCTGCAACTATATCCTCACCCGCATGGGCAATGAGGACATCAGCTTTGCCGACTGCCTCAAGGATGCGCAGGCCCTGGGTTATGCCGAGGCCGATCCCACCTTCGACGTCGAAGGCTTTGACACGGCTCATAAGCTCTCGATTCTCGCTACGTTGTGCTTCGGCTACGAAATTGCGCCGAACCAGATCCATGTCGAGGGCATCTCGCGCATCACCCAGCACGATATCAAGGTCGCCGCCGAACTCGGCTACAAGATCAAGCTGCTCGGGATCGCGCAGCGCACCGATGAGGGCATCGAGCAGCGCGTGCACCCTACCTTCGTTCCAAAGGGCTCAGCCATTGCCGGCGTCGATGGCGTGATGAACGCGGTGGCGCTCGAAACCGACCATGTCCACGAGCTCCTGCTTGCAGGGCCCGGCGCGGGAGGCCCGCCGACGGCATCGTCGGTTCTGTCCGATATTCTCGACATCGCCCGCGGCACCCGCGTGCCGCCCCTTGGCGTCCCAAGCGAGGAACTGCTGCCCTTCAAACAGGCGCCGATGCGGGCCCACGACGGCGGCTACTATATCCGGTTCAACGCCAAGGACGTCCCGGGTGCGCTGGCGGCAATTGCCAGCCGCATGGCGGAGCATTCCATTTCCATCGACTCCGTCATTCAGCGGTCGGATTTGAACGCTAAGGCTGTCGCGTTGGACGGCTCGCCCACGCGCACAGTGGTCATGATCACTCAACAGACTTTGGAATCGGCGGTGCGTGAATCGCTTGCGCAGATCGCCGCCGACGGGTTTATCGTCGGTGAGCCGCAGTTGATCCGGATAGAAACGCTCTGAGAACCCCGACCGGGCTCATCAGGCCCCGGGAGGAAAGATGAAACTGAGCAAGGCAGAGGGCACCAAGAGCCCCGCCAATCTCCACCGCAGCCTGACCCTTGAATTGGTACGCGTCACCGAGCGCGCCGCGGTGGCCGCCGCAGAGTGGCGCGGCAAGGGCAATGAGCAGGCCGCCGACGAGGCTGCCGTGCAGGCCATGAAGGCCGAACTTGACCGGGTGTCGATCTCGGGACGCATCGTCATTGGCGAGGGCGAAGCCAATGAGTGCGACGAGCTCTTCATCGGGCAATCGGTCGGCGCCGGGCAGGGCCCCGAGGTGGATATCGCGGTCGACCCGCTCGAGGGTGTGACGCTCTGCGCCAAGAACCAGCCCGATTCCATCGTGGTTCTCGCCATGGCCGAGCGCGGTGGCCTGCTCAATGTGGCGCGCAACGTCTACATGCACAAGATCGCCATTGGCGCCGAATATGCACCTGGGACCGTCCATATCGATTGGACGGCAACGCAGAATGTCACGGCACTGGCCAAGGCCAAGGGCGTTCCGCTGAGTGAAATCACCGCGATCGTGCTCGACCGGCCCCGTCACGCCGACCTGATCGAGGACCTGCGCACCGCGGGCGTTGCCGTCAAGCTGATTAGCGACGGCGACATTGCGGGGGTCATCCATGCAGTCAATACCGAGGATACCGGCATCGACATCTATCTCGGCTCAGGCGGTGCGCCCGAAGGCGTCCTTGCCGCTGCCGCCTTGCGCTGCATCGGCGGCCATATGCAGGGCAAGCTGATCCTCGATACACAGGCCAAGCGCGAGCGGGCCTTCACCATGGGCATCCAAGACCCTAACCGCATCTATGATGCCGGCGAATTGGCCTCGGGCGACGTGCTGGTGGCCGCAACCGGTGTCACCGACGGCACGTTGCTCGAAGGGGTCCGCCTGCGCCGCAATTCGGTCCAGACCAACACCATCGTCATGCGCTCCTGGAGCCAGACCGTGCGCTGGATCAAGGCCAGGCACGCGCGCTGAAGCCTCCTGGAGGCGAGCGCCGACCTCTTCCCCAAGGGTAGTGGGCGCCTGCGCCCTTTCCAGCATCACCCAAATCGCCTACCTCTGCCCCATGCTCGATGCGCCGCGCCCCTTTCTCGATGTTGCCAGGTCCGTCACGGGCCGAACCTGGATCGACCGGCTGGATGCTACGACGACGCGCATGGCGACGGCCATTTCGCAGCGAACTGGCATCTCCGAGATTCTCGCCCGCGTCATCGCTGCCCGCGGTGTCGGACTCGATGAAGCCGAGCGCTACCTGGAGCCCACCATACGCGGGCTGATGCCCGACCCATCCACGCTCACCGCGATGGATGCCCTGGCGGACCGCCTGGCCAAGGCAATAACGGACAACGAGGCGATCGCGCTATTCGGCGATTATGACGTCGATGGTGCCTGCTCCTGCGCCCTGATGGCCCGCTACCTGCGCCATTTCGGCATCGAGCCGCAGGTGCATATTCCCGACCGGATATTCGAGGGCTACGGTCCCAACATCGCCGCAATGGACAAGCTGATCGATTCCGGCGCGACCCTGATCATCACGCTCGATTGCGGCACCACGAGCGACGATCCTATCGCCCATGCCCGGGGCCGGGGTGCCGACGTACTGGTGATTGACCACCACCTGAGCGACCACGAACTTCCCAAGGCCACCGCTTTGGTCAACCCCAACCGGCCCGACGACATTTCCGGCTTGGGTTATCTCTGCGCCGCCGGAGTAACCTTCATGGTGCTGGTGGCGGTCAACCGCACCTTGCGTAACCGCGGCGATACCGGTCTTCCTGATCTGTTGCGGCTGCTCGACCTGGTGGCGCTGGCCACCGTTTGCGACGTGGTGCCGCTCACCGGCCTCAACCGCGCCTTTGTCGTGCGCGGGCTCGAAGTTGCCCGCAGGGGGGACAACAAGGGCATCGCCGCGCTGGCCCTGGCGTCACGGCTGAGCGGCCCGATCAATCCCTATCACCTGGGCTTCCTTATCGGTCCGCGCATCAATGCCGGGGGCCGCATCGGCAATGCCGCGATGGGCACTGAACTGTTGACCATCGACGATGAACATCACGCCCTCGCCATCGCGGCGAGGCTCGATGAACTCAATTCCGAGCGGCAGCGCATCGAGGTCGAAGCCGTCGAGGAAGCAGCCGCCGTGGCCGAACTCGAGATCGGCAACGGTGAAGGGCCGCCTGTACTGGTCCTGGCATCGGCAAACTGGCATCCGGGGGTGGCCGGCCTCATTGCTGCCCGCCTGCGCGAACGGTTCGAACGCCCAACCTTTGCCATCGCACTTGGACCCGACGGTGCCGGCACCGGTTCGGGCCGGTCCATGCCCGGAGTGGACCTCGGCAGGGCGGTGATCGAGGCGGTGGAGCGCGGGCTCATCGCCAAGGGTGGCGGCCACGCCATGGCCGCAGGCGTCACCATCAAGCCGGGGCAGTTAGGCCCTTTCCGCTCCTTCCTCGCCGAGGCCCTTTCCGTCGATGTCGGCCTTGCCCGGGCTGCCACCGCGCTGCCGGTGGATGCCGCGCTGACGGCGCGGGGCGCGAGCCTCGATCTGGTCCGCGACCTCGAGCGGGCAGGGCCGTTCGGTGCGGGTAATCCCGGTCCGGCTTTCGCGTTTCCCGCCCACCGGGCCAAGTTTGCGCAGGTGGTGGGGAAGGGCGGGCATGTCAGCTTCGCTCTCACCTCCGAGGACGGCGCGCGCCTCAAGGCCATTGCCTTCCGCGCCGCCAACACTGCCATCGGCGACGCACTGCTGCGGGAAGGCGAGTCGGCTTTCCACTTTGCAGGATCGCTCTCGATCGACCATTATCAGGGCCGCGAGCAAGTGCAGTTTCGACTGACTGACCTTGCCAGACCCAAGGCCTAGGCCGCGGCGCCGGCCGCGCTAGCCTATTGAAACTGCTGCTTGCATATCCATTTCTGACCGCTAGAGTGGATCGCGGGGCAGGTGAGAAAGCGCGGTTAGCGGCTTTCGATATTGCCCCGTGACGCTCAGATTGAGGCGGCCTTTGAATGCCGCCACCAGGTTTTTAATTTGGATCAAGCGGCCCGATGACCAAGTCCGTTGCAGAAAATACCAATACCGGCGTTACGCCGTGGACGAGCTTTGCCTCTTGGGCAATCGAACGCATCGGGGTGGCCCTGGTCGGCAGGCCCCGCCACGGCGCGCTGACTGTCATTTTCCCCAATGGTCGTACGCGTACGGTCGGCAACCCGGCAACGGGCGAACATGCGGTGCTGCGCCTCAACAATTTTCGCGTCCTGAGCGAGGCGATGCAGCGAGGCACTGTTGGTTTCGCGGCCGCCTACATGGCAGGGGACGTCGAGGTGGATGACCTGACCGCCCTGTTCCGGTTTTTCCTTCAGAACCGCGATATGTTCGAAAACGCCAATCCCGGCTTCTTCCGCAAGGCCGCAGGCGATCTGCACTATCACCTGTCACGCCGCAATACCCTGGAAGGCTCCAAGAAGAACATTGCCGAGCATTACGACCTGGGCAACGACTTCTACGGTCAGTGGCTCGATCCCTCCATGACCTATTCCTCGGCCGTGTTCACCTCGGGCGACCAAAGTCTCGAGGAGGCGCAACGGGCCAAATACCGCCGTGTCGCCGACATGGCCGGCGTGACGGAAGGCTCCTCCGTGCTCGAAATTGGCTGTGGCTGGGGCGGCTTTGCCGAAACCGTCGCGCGTGATTACAAGGCCAATCTGCGCGGCATCACGCTCTCTGCCGAGCAGCTCAAATATGGGCTGGAGCGGCTGGCGCGCCAGGGGCTCGACAAATACGCCACCCTGGTGTTCGAGGACTATCGCCATACCGAAGGCCAGTACGACCATATCGGCTCCATCGAAATGATCGAGGCCGTAGGCGAGGACAATTGGCCAAGCTATTTCCAGACTATCCATGACCGGTTGAAGCCTGGTGGCACAGCCGCCATCCAGGCCATCACGATCAACGAGGCCGATTTCGACGGCTATCGCAGCGGGCCGGATTTCATCCAGCGCTACATCTTTCCGGGCGGCATGCTGCTGACCAAGACGGTGATGAAGGAATTCGGCGACCGTTACAACCTCGTGCTCGAAAACGTCGAAACCTTCCGCCTCAGCTATGCACGTACGCTCAAGCTCTGGCGCGAGCGCTTCCTCGAGCGCTGGCCGATGATCGCGCCGCTGGGCTATGACGAAGAATTCAAGCGCAAGTGGGTCTATTACCTCAGCTACTGCGAGGCGGGCTTCATCGAAGGCTCGATCGATGTCGGGATCTACCAGTATCGCAAGGCCGGCTGACCGCACCCGACGCCATTCGCAAGGGGCGGGGCGAAGCCTTCGCGTCGCCTCGGCACAATCGCTGATGCTGTGGAGGAAGGTCGCTGGTACGCCCAAGGGGAATCGAACCCCTGTTCCCGCCGTGAGAGGGCGGTGTCCTGACCGCTAGACGATGGGCGCGGAGCGAGGAACTCGAAGCTAGCTTTTAGCGGCCCCGCCAGCAAGGGGGAATGGTACGCCCTAGGGGAGTCGAACCCCTCTCTGCACCGTGAAAGGGTGCCGTCCTAACCGATAGACGAAGGGCGCCTAAGCGCTGGTGGTCGTATAGTTGGGTGATTTGTGATGCGCAACCCCTTGTTGGCGCAATCGGGATTTTTTTAACAGCCTGAGAAGGTCACCGGGCGGTTGTAGCCGCGCGGCCGGTCGCGCACGTCGACATGAATGAACTGCCGTCCTGGATAGCACCCCAGCCCACCCACGCTGCCGCTGTTGAGAGCGAAGGCGATGAGCTGGCTCTTATCGACGCCGGGTATGTAGAAATCGGCCGCCATGCACTTGGTGTGGTAGGAATTGTCGGCGCCGCCCGCGGCCGCATTGTGCTGGTCGTCGCGATAGCCCGAGTTCATGATTACTTTCTTGCCGAAGTGACCCTCGAATTCCCAAATCAGGAACCGCAGCTTGGGCGTGATGCAGAGCGCGTTGACCTCTCGGCTGGACACGAACGTGCCCCAGTCGCTGCGCTTGCCCGCATAGCCGGGGCCGGTAGAACTGGCGAACATGGCCAGCGGCGCACATGCTGCCAGCATGAAGCCGGTGACCAGCAAGGCAGCAATGGAGCGGGCAATGGTATGCATGGCGACTTCCGAAAGGTCGCCTGTTGCGTTGGCGCAACAGGCAATGACCAGTCCTGTGAAGTCGCTAAAATACCAGCGGTTTCGCTAACCACCGGCTAAGCGTCAGGGTTAGCGAACCGCTAACGCTACCATTTCCCCGTATTGGGCATGGACAGCCAGGGCTCCTGCGGGGGCAGGGTACCGTCCTGAATGAGCTCGACCGAGATGCCGTCGGGCGAACGCACGAAAGCCATGTGCCCATCGCGCGGCGGGCGGTTGATGGTGACGCCCATGTCGCTCAGATGCTGGCACAACCCATAGATATCCTGCACCCGATAGGCCAGGTGGCCGAAATTGCGACCGCCGGTATACTCTTCCGGATCCCAGTTATAGGTCAGTTCCACTTCGCCACCGGCATCCCCCGGCGCGCGCAGGAAGATCAGCGTGAACCGGCCTTTCTCGTTTTCGGTGCGGCGGACTTCCTCCAGGCCAAGGCCCTCGCAGTAGAAGCGCAGGCTTTCCTCGATATTGGTCACCCGAACCATGGTGTGCAGGTATTTCATGGCACGTCTCCTTGTTGGCGAAATCGTTGCAGGTGGCCTAGCAAGCCACGGTGTGCGCCGCAACCGCTGCAATTCTAAACAAAGTCTTAACAACGACGCTTGAATCGGACACAGTGTGACAGGTGTCTTGTGGAGTACCTCGCGGCGGCGAGGCGAGTACGAAGGGCTTTGGGACTATGGGGGCCAAGTTCACTGGCGAAGGCGACGATGCGGCGATGCTGTCTTCCGGGGCACGGTCGTCCAGCCGTGGTGACGCCTTGTCCCCGGCGGATGCCGGGCCTGATGCGACGATCGAAGTCTCTGGGGCCATCAAGTGGTTTGACGCGGGCAAGGGGTTCGGCTTCATCGTCCCCGACAATGGCATGCCCGATGTGCTGCTGCATGTGACTTGTCTGCGCCGCGATGGCTACCAGACTGCCTATGAAGGGGCGCGCATCGTCGTCGAGGCGCTCAATCGCCCTGGTGGCTTGCAGGCCTTCCGGATTCTTTCGATGGACGAGTCAACCGCCCGCCACCCGGCCCAGATGCCGGCGCCGCGCACCCATGTTGTGGTGGAGCCGACTTCGGGCATGGTGCGCCTCGAGGTCAAATGGTTCAACCGCATCCGCGGCTTCGGCTTCCTGTCGGCCGGCGAGGGCACGCCCGACATCTTCGTCCATATGGAAACCCTGCGCCGCTTCGGCATTACCGAGCTTCGGCCCGGCCAGTTTGTGCTGGTGCGCTATGGCAATGGTCCCAAGGGCCTTATGGTCGCCGAAATCCGGCCCGATGGTTGGGGCGACGCACCGTCTTCCCACTAGGATAATCACCTCATGACCCTGTTTGCCCAAGGCTTCACCCCGGTGCTGCGCCGCGCCGCGGTGGCAATGGCTGTGTCTATGGTGGCACTGCCGCTGGCGGCGTGCAGCGATGAGGGCAAGCTGGTGCTGCACTCCTCCACCGGTGACTACAGCTTCAACGTCGAGGTTGTGGACACGCCTGAATCGCGCGCAAAGGGCCTGATGTTCGTCACCGAATTGGCCGACGACGCCGGCATGCTGTTCGATTTCAAGGAAGAGCGCGAGGTGTCGTTCTGGATGAAGAACACCTTCATCCCGCTCGACATGATCTTCGTAGGCGCCGACGGGGTGGTAAAGACCATCCACGTCAATGCCCGCCCGCACGACGTGACGTCCATTCCCTCGGAAGTGCCGGTGCAGTTCGTGCTGGAAATACCGGGCGGCCGGTCGGTCGAAATCGGCCTCAAGCCAGGCGATACGATGGAACACGCCCTGGTGGCCAAGCCGGTCAACTGACCGCTTAGAGCCGGTGGATGACCATGCAGTCGATGACGGCCCATAGATGCAGGCTCGCGCCGGTCACCACGAACACGTGCCACAGCGCGTTCTGGAACTTGAGCCGCTCCCACAGGTGGAAGACGATTCCCAGCGAATAGGTGATGCCGCCCGCCAGCAGCAACCATAGCGTTGAGTGCGGCAAGGTCTGCGCCAGCGATTGGAACACCAGCACCCCGCTCCAGCCGATGGCGAGATAAAGCCCGATCGCTAGCCGACCGAAGCGTTCGGGCACGATCAGCTTCAGTGCCACGCCGATCAACGAGGCGCCCCACACAAATGTGGTCATCAGTATGCCGGCCGTCGTCCCGCCCAGCACCGCGAGGAACGGCGTGTACGTCCCCGCAATGAAAAGAAAGATAGCGGCCTGGTCGAACCGCGCGAGCAGTTTCTTGACCGGCGAAACGGGCCAGAGATTGTAGGCCAGCGATACGCCCAGCACGGCCACCAGCGAGCCGACATAAACCACGAGGGCCGGGGCGGCTTCCGGCGCGGTCTGGAGGATGGCAAAAGCCAGCAGAATAGACCCGGCCGCGATTGCGACCACGAGTCCGAAGACGTGAACAACACCGTCCACAACCAGCTCGGCTCGGCTGAAGGGCCGCTGCTCACGACTCCACCACGAATATCTTGTTGCCGCGTTCCGCACTGGCATCTCCATGTGTCCACGGTCGCGCACGGAAGTGACCAGATTATTGCGGGATCGCCGTTCCAGTAGCGCGCGGGTCCCAACTCAACGCATTTGGTGAATAACCCGTTGCGGAACAAGGCAGGCGCTTGACGGGTAACTCCCCCGTTACTAACCAGCGGGGAACATCATGGAATTCCTATGCCGCCTATCACCGTCCTGATCGCATTGGCTGACCCAACCCGTTGCCGCATAGTCGAAATCCTACGGAATGGGCCGCAGCCGGTGCACGTGTTGGCGAGCTCTTTCGATATCAGCCGGCCGGCGATCTCCCGACACCTGCGGGTGCTCAAAGAGGCGAGGCTTATCAGTGAAAAGAAAGCCGGTCGCGAAAACCGCTACGCCCTTCACCCGGCCAAACTTCGGCCTGTGCGCGATTGGCTGGATGCGGTGCAGGGGGACAGGGCCAAGAAACCCGCGGCCAAACCCGTCCGCGCGGTCAAGCCTGTGGCGGGGCCGCCGCAACTGGCGCCGACGCCCCAGCCGGCACCGAAGGCAGCGTCCCAGATGGGGTTCGACTTCTAGTCGCGATATTCGACGCCCATTTCCTTGAGGGCACGCCAAACCACGCGGCACGTCTGCGGCCGATGGCCGGGCGCATGGAGCAGCACCACGTCGGGTATGCCGGCCACCTTGGCCACTTCGAGCTTGGCACCCGTATCGGAAACGTTACGGATAATGCAGTCCATTCTGCTGTGTCCGAAGGTAATTACGGCCGCGATGGCGGTGTTTCGGCGCGGCGCGATGCGGCGTTCGAGCCGCAGGCCCGACTTGCCGGGTAGGAGGTTGGATATATCACGCATGTGGTCCAGCTAGCGGCGCCGGCCTTGCCGAACTCTTAAAGCCTCCGCCTTGCCCAGGAATGCCGTTAGCACCGGGTCAATGGGGTAGAAGCAATTTTATCAGAACGGCTTCCGGCTCACGCCTCGGGGACGTCCGCGGCCTCCAGGGCAGGGGTGATGCCGTCGGCCTCGCCTGGCAGCGGTACATAGCCCTGGCTCATCAACCAGTCGCGCACGATCACATTGACGGCGTCGTCGTAGGTCATCCTGCCCCGTGGCGGCTCATCCCGATCCGCAATGAACTGCTCGAGGCCGTCGAGCAGTTCATCCTCTATCGCGACCGAAATCATTGCGGTCCGGCTCCCCTGTTCCTGGGGCGCGGCGGTGCCTTTCCGTCATGGAGGTAGGAATTGGCGCCGGGGTCATGTTCGCCTCGCGACTTTGTCCCGCCGGGACGGGGTATCTTGTCATAGTCTTCTTCCGCGGCTGGATGAGGGTCAGCGACATCGTTCTTTCCGGCCGTCCCCGCACCGGTTGGCAGGCCATCGCGGCTCATTTCGAGCCCAGCTTCTTCTCGACCGCCTTGCGGCTGTTGCCTGCCGATTTCACGGCATCCTTGACCTCGGTCTTGGAGGCGCCGGTCTTGCCGGCTTCGTATCTGACTTCATGGCCCTGCCCGCCGGCGACGCGGGCGCGATCTTGCTTGGTGTTGGACATGGTGGCTCCTTGAGTTCACTTCAGTCCCAACGTGCCTGACACCGGGCGGTTCACTCCTTCGCTGAAAATTGCGCCATGGCTGTGTCAGCCGACATCGCATGTGACGGCCCAGGCTCCGCGCTCGGTGATAGCAAGCGTACCACCGATTGCCGGCTCATCGCCGCCCGTCGCGCCGAACAGCCTTATCCTGGCGACGATCCCCTCGAGATTGGGATCGGCGAAATCGAAGTAATAGCGATCGTCGATGCCGATCGACTGGGCAGGGGTGATCAGCGTTGCGCCCTTGGCCTGTGCATCCGTCGTCCAGACCTGGTCGCCCACCGTGATCTCGGCACCAAGAGGGTAAAGCCCGGTGCCACCGGCCAGCGGCAGGTGGAACTCGACGCCATCGGCACCCGAGCACATGAGACCTTCGCCGGCCACCGCGGGGAGGGTGGCGATCGCCGACAACGCGGCTGCAAGCACGATCCGGTTCATCTTACGGTCCTTCGCACGAAACAACCCAAGCGCCGTAGCCCGGAACCCGCAGGACGCCGCCCTGCACATAGTCTTCGCCCTCATCGGCCGTGAAGATGCGTAGTTCGGCCAAGGTCTCTTCCGCATTCACATCGGTCAGGTCGATCAGCAACTGGTTGTCGCCGCTATAGTGCTGGCCGATGGCGATCGGCTTGCCGGGTTCCAACTCCGGGTTGGTGGACCACTGCTCGTCGCCGACGCTAAAATTGGCGCGGTTGACCTCGAGAAACTGAAAGTGACCCGCCAGCAGCCCTATCTGGACCTCGCCGGCCGTATCGCCGCAATAAATCCATTCCGTCGCCGCGGCTGGCGCAGACAGAACGATGACGGCCGCCAGGGCCAGGATTGATTGACGCATGGGTAAGACGCTCCTGTTTCGGCGCCGCCTATCCCACCCCCTCGCTGAACGCTTGCTGAACATCGGGGCCGGCTGGCACGCGGAAAACAAGGTCCGCCTGGCGATCCCGGAGGTGCCCGAACCCCGACCAACAGCTTAGAAGGCTGATTTCTGATCCGCCGGAGCTGGCGGCACGGCACACCAGAACGCGAAGGTACCTGCAGCAAAGCCTCTTGGCACCGGGCAATTCTCGGTGCCACAACGTCACGTCAGACATAACCTACTATCGCTATGTGTCTGCCGCAGACACGTCGACGATTGTCGCCGAACTAGTAGCACCCGCTCCATCGCCGCTTCGGTACCTACACGGTTTCTGTCATCGGCGGCGGCACCTGAGCGCCGCTGCGGGTTGCCACCCATCGTTTCAACCGTGCCGCCACTTTCTTGTGATGGCGGTCAAACGCCCAGGTGAATAGGATCGCCACCACAAAGCTGATGACGCATATCGCGGCGAAGTCCCACCAGCCCTTTACCCCAACCAGATAGACGTAAGCCCCTAGAACGGTGTGGTGAGTGAGGTAGAGCGAATAGGAAATCGCCGCCAGCCAGACCCAGAACCGGCGAGAGGCAATAAGGGCACGCGCAATTGGCGCATCGTTCACCCAAGCGAGCCCAGCGAGGAAAACTAGGGCTGTGAAGATGATAAGTTGCAGGTCAAGGGCGTTGAACGACTCCGCAGGCCACAAACGGCCAGCGCGGAAGGCGAGGGCTGCCAGCGACAGCAACCCAACCATGCCAGCCACTGGCCTAGCGATGGCCCGCCACTTGTCAGAAGCGACCGTAAACGCAATGCCTGCACCAGCTCCCACAAACCAGACTAGGGCAATTGACTCCCACGCCGTGAAGTAGAGGACAACAGCGAAGGCGGGTATGATAAGGATGGCAGCAAGCAGCTTTTCGCCACCCCTCATTCGGCGCGCAAAGAACGCTATACCGAACAACATGTAGAGCCACCATTCTACCGCGATGGTCCAGAAGGGGCGTCCCGTTCCATATGGCTGGAACCTGGGTAACCACTCGAAGAACCGATTGAACGGCGTATGGTGCAGCATCAGCAGGTTCGCGATGAAGGTACTGGGCGTCAATGGATCTGGCGCAAGCGCATGGAAGGGTGAAATCAACAGGTTGTCCACCATAGCGACAAAAATGAGCGCAGGCACGAAGGCCACAAAAATCCGGGCAAACCGGTCTACAAAATACTCGGTAAAACTGTATTGCGCGACCCGCTCCATTGTCTTCTGCGCTATCAAGAACCCTGACAAAATGAAGAACACGACCACGGCATAGCGCTGGACCGCAAAGCGAGTGCCGACAACTGAGTCCCAGGGCAGCGCAGTCAGGGTATGTCCGACAAGGACGACCACAGCGCTAATGCCTCTTACGCAATCCAAGTACGTGGATTGCGCGTCAGTAAGTTTGTTCATCCGAGATCCCCCATTGGGGGCGGATACTAACCCGCCTCTGCAATTCTGCGAAACCCCTATCAGAATTGAGATTCAGCGCCCAAGCGGCGAAACTGCTGGGGGGCACGGCAGGGGTGCTCGAGGTCAATCGTTCACTTGTGGGTTTACTGGGCCTCTATCAAAGCGCCGATGGGGCGATTAGCAAAGTTAGCCGTGGAAGCGAGGCAAATGGCCCCTGATCAGAGCCGCGCGCCACCCCTATGTCAGCCGCACCGGAGCCACAGAGGCGCTGCAATTTCTAAGTTGTTGAAGACCTGGCGATCCCGGAGGGACTCGAACCCCCGACCAACAGCTTAGAAGGCTGCTGCTCTATCCAGCTGAGCTACGGGACCAGCGCAGGTGCCCCCCTTTACCCGATTTCTGTCCAAAGGAAACGCCCCTTGTGCGCCGGTCAGGGCAGGACGAGATCGGCCGGCTGGAGCAACGGTGTCGCAGGGGCAGGGGGGCGGCATGTGCTGCCGCGCACGATCATTTCCGAGCTCAGCACCATGTGCATGGGCACCCGGCTATTCCGCTCGCCTTCGATGACGTCGATCAGCGCGCCGGCCGCGATCCGGCCCAGCGCCGCCCGCGGTTGCCGCATCGTGGTCAGCGGCGGCCAGACATGGGCTGACAGCGCCAGGTCGTCGAAGCCGACAACCGAGACGTCGGCGGGACAGTCGAGACCATGCTGTCTCAGGCCCGAAATGAAGCCGATTGCGCTTTCGTCATTGGCCGCGAAGACTGCTGTCGGGCGCTTGTCCAGCGCCATGAAGTGCTGCGCGGCCATCGCGCCGGCCTCCATTTCGAAGGCCCCGGGCAGCAGCCATTGGGGCGGCGTGTCGAGACCCGCCGCCTCCATTGCCCGCCGGAAGCCGGCCTCGCGCTCCATCGTCAGCACATTGCCCTGCGGCCCCCTGACATGGCCGATTCGGCGGTGCCCCAGCTCGATCAGGTGGCGAGTGGCGCGCTCTGCGGCATAGCTGTTGTCCGTCTTGACCGTGTGAAACGGCGCGTGGGGAATTTCCTCGCATACCACGATGAGCGGAAATGGCGTCGGCCCGCCGGTCAGCAGCATCAGCTGCTCCAGGTCGACCGACCCATCAAACAGCAGCAGGCCATCCACGCGATTGGACATGAAATAGTCGCGCATCCGGACGCCGGAATCGCCGCCCGAAAACCGGTTGGCCACCAGCACTCCATAGCCCCGTGCAGCTGCTTCCCGCTCCACCGCGTCCAAGATCACCGAGAAGAACGGATTGCCGATATCTGGAAGCGCAACCAGGATTGTCCGGGCCGTCTTCTGTCGCAGTGAACGAGCCGATTGGTTGGGCGTATATCCGGTGACGCGAACCGCCTCCGAAATCCGCGCACGGGTGTGCTCGCTGACCCTTTCCGGGCTGGTCAGGGCGCGGCTGACAGTGGCTGTCGAGACGCTGGCGAAACGCGCAACGTCTTGAATCGTCGGCGTTTTTTTCACCACGTTCATGTCTGGCAGCGCCCCCTCTCGCTGTCAGTAACCCAATCTGTCTAATTCGATCTTGACAGGTGCGCAAGGCGTGTACGAAACTCATGCAATCGATTGCAGAGATTTCGCAAGCCGGAATATGCAATCGATTACACGCCGCCAGCTGGAGACGCCTCACAAGAAGGCGACCTTGCGGCTGGCAGCTTCGCGGGAGCGTTTCGCTCCAAGTGATCGTTGGGAGGACAACCTATGAAGAAGTTTGCAGTGGTTGCCGCTATGGCAACTGCTTTGCTCGGCTCCACCGCTGTCAATGCAGCGGACGTCGAAGTTATCCACTGGTGGACGTCGGGTGGCGAACAGGCCGCCGTTTCGGTTTTTGCTCGCGAGTTCGACGCTCTGGGCGAAGACAAGTGGGTCGATACCGCCATTGCCGGTGGTGAGAATGCTCGCTCGGCCACGCTGCAGCGTACCCTTGGTGGTGATCCTCCGGGCGCCGCTCAGTTCAACATCAGCCGCCAGTTCGAAGAGCTTGCCGAAGCTGGCCTGCTGCTCGACCTGACCCCGCTTGCCACCGAAGAAGGCTGGAAGGATTTCATCCGCCCCGCAGCCATCCTTAACGTCTGCGAATTCGAAGGCAAGATCTACTGCGTCCCGGTGAACATTCACTCGTGGCAGTGGGCCTGGGCTTCGGTTCCGGCTTTCGAAAAGGCTGGCGTAGAACTGCCGAAGAACCTCGATGATTTCATTGCTGCCGCTCCCAAGCTGCAGGAAGCCGGCATCATCCCGTTCGCCATCGGCGGCGAAGCCTGGCAGATCGGCGGCGCCATGGGCGTCGTGATGCTGTCCCAGCTCGGCAAGGAAGGCCACGAGGCCATCTACAAGGATCGCAACCTCGACGTTGCCGGCGGTCCTGAAGTCAAGCATGCCATCGAGATCTTCAAGAGCCTCAAGGGCCTGACCGACGAAGGTTCGGCCAACCGCACCTGGAACGACACGACCAACCTCGTGATCCAGGACCAGGCTGCCCTGCAGATCATGGGTGACTGGGCTCGTGGCGAATTCGCCGTTGCCGGCGAGAAGCCCGGCGTCGACTATGCTTGTATCGCTGGCCCGGCCGAACAGCCGTACCTCGATACCGGCGGCGACATCTTCCTGTTCCCCAAGCAGGATGATCCGGCTGTTGAAGCTGCTCAGCTGAAGATGGCCTCCATGATGGTCAATCCGCAGGTTCAGGCTCTGTTCAACAACGCCAAGGGTTCGCTCCCGGTGCGTGACGACGTTGACATGTCCCTCGCCGACGACTGCATGAAGGTTGGTCTGGAGATCCTCAAGGACCCCGACCACGTGATCCAGGGCGCAGGCATCTACCTGACCCAGGACTCCATCGGCCAGCTCGACGACCTCTGGGCTGAAGCCTGGGCCAATCCCGACCTGAGCGTCGAGGAAATCCAGCAGCGCTTCGTCGACATCATCGCGTCGGCTGAATAATCCATCACTGACGAACCGGGTGACCCCCAAAAAGGGGCCACCCGGTTTGCATTTGGGGCAAAACTGGTCGCGCCTGAGTCGGACCGCCCTTCACATCGACCCACAAGGGAAATCGTCATGGCTCAGCTTGCTACGGCCAATGAGGGCGGTGCTGTCGTAAAGACAGCCAGTTCCTCTGGGCGGAAGCCGTTCCGCATTACGACGCTCATGTCGGTGATAGGCACTCTGCCGCTTATCCTGACCGCCGTCGGCGTGTTCGTCATCTGCATCATCTATTCATTCGTTCTGTCGTTCACCAACTCGCGCATCTTCCCGGCCTTCGGCCCGGAAAATTTCGTTGGTACCGATCAATATTCGCGCCTCTGGGCTACGGGTCGCTGGCTGGTTTCGGTCAACAATCTCTGGTTCTTCGGATTGTTGTCCATCGTCGCCAACATGACCGCGGGCTACCTGCTGGCCGTGTTCATGGATCAGCGCATCAAGGCGGAGGACTGGTTCCGCTCGATCTTCCTCTATCCCTTCGCCATGTCGCTGGTGATCACCGGCCTGGTTTGGCGCTGGATTCTCGATCCCAACTACGGCATCCAGGCCACGGTCCGCGGCCTTGGCTTCACCGATTTCACCTTTGCCCCGCTGGTTAACGCCTCCACCGCCATTTACGGCCTGGTGGTCGCGGGCATCTGGAATGGCGTGGGCGTGACCATGGCCATCATGCTGGCCGGCCTCCGGGGCGTGGACGCCGAAATCTGGAAGGCCGCCAAGATCGACGGCATTCCTACCTGGCGCACCTATCTCTTCATCGTGCTGCCCATGATGCGCGGCGCCATCCTCACCGCTTTCATCCTGCAATGCGTGGGTGTGGTTCGCGTGTTCGATCTGGTCGTTGCGATGACCCAGGGCGGTCCCGGTATCGCGACGCAGATGCCGGCCGTTTTCGTCATCCAGCACATCACCGACCGGTCCAACGTGGGCCTCGGAATGGCAGCCGCGACCATGATGCTGCTGCCGGTGGTGATCCTGCTGGGCGTGCAGGCGTTTGCGCAGTGGCGGGCCAATAAGGCCAAGGGGTACTAGCCATGACGACCGACACCATGACTGTATCATCCGGCGCATCCCGCATCGAGGCCGGGCCTCGGGGCACAAAGCCGAAGAGCCTCACCTTCAGCCGCGTTGGCATCTATGCCTTCCTCGTGCTGGCTGCGCTGTTTTTCCTCATGCCGCTTTGGGTCATGGTCGTGACCTCGCTCAAGGCCATGCCGGAAATCCAGTTGCGTCACATCTTCCAGTGGCCGCAGCAGATCACTTTCGAGCCCTGGCTGAAGGCCTGGGACACCGCCTGTACTGGCCGTGACTGCAACGGTCTCAAGCCGGGCTTCCTGAACTCGGTCAAGATCACTGTCGTCGGCACGATCATCTCGATCATTATTGCCTGCCTCAACGGCTATGCGCTCAGCTTCTGGCGCTACAAGGGCGCCAATGTTCTGTTCGGCCTGCTCGTGTTCGGCGCCTTCGTGCCCTACCAGGTGGTGATCTACCCGCTGATCATCGGCATGCGTGAGCTGGGGATCTTCGGTACCTTCCCCTGCATCATCATCATCCACACCATCTTCGGCATGCCCATCCTGACGCTGCTGTTCCGCAACTTCTTCGCGGCGCTTCCGCCCGAGCTGTTCAAGGCAGCCCGTGTCGACGGGGCAGGGTTCTGGCAGATCTTCTTCCAGATCATGATCCCGATGGCCGTCCCGATCACCATCGTGGCCGTCATCCTGCAGGTTACCGGTATCTGGAACGACTTCCTGTTCGGCACGGTCTTCGCCGGTCGCGAGAACATGCCCATGACCGTGCAGCTCAACAACATCGTCAACACGACAACCGGCGTGCGCGAATACAACGTGCACATGGCAGCGACCATCCTGACTGCTGCCGTGCCGCTGGCTGTCTATTTCATCTCGGGTAAATGGTTCGTCCGCGGCATCGCCGCCGGTGCGGTGAAGGGTTAAGACCATGACGCAACACAGTGTTTCCATCAGGGATCTATCCCTCAACTTCGGCAATGTGAAGGTTCTCGAGCATCTGGACCTCGACATCGCCCAGGGTGAATTCATCGTCCTGCTGGGCCCCTCGGGCTGCGGCAAGTCGACCCTGCTCAACTGCATCGCCGGCCTGCTCGACGTCTCTGACGGCCAGATCTTCATCGGCGGCAAGAACGTCACCTGGGAAGAGCCCAAGGACCGCGGCATCGGCATGGTGTTCCAGTCCTATGCGCTTTACCCGCAGATGACCGTCGAGCGGAATCTGAGCTTCGGCCTGCGCGTGGCCGGCATGAAGAAGGATGAGATCGAACGTCGCGTCGCCCGCGCCGCCGAAATCCTCCAGATCCAGCCGCTGCTCAACCGCAAGCCCGTCGAACTATCCGGCGGCCAGCGCCAGCGCGTGGCTATCGGCCGTGCCTTGGTGCGCGACGTGGACGTGTTCCTGTTCGACGAGCCGCTATCCAACCTCGATGCCAAGCTCCGTTCGGACCTGCGCGTCGAGATCAAGCGCCTGCACCAGCGCCTCAAGAACACCATGATCTACGTGACCCACGACCAGATCGAGGCCCTGACGCTGGCCGATCGCATCGCCATCATGAAGAATGGCGTGATCCAGCAGTTGAGCGACCCGCACACCATCTACAACAAGCCGGTCAATCTCTACGTCGCCGGCTTCATCGGCTCGCCATCGATGAATTTCCTCCAGGGTACGCTTGATGGCACCACATTCACCGCCGAAGACGGCACGGTGATCCCCGTGGGCACCTACCAGTTCACCACTCCGGTGACGGGCGCGACCAAGGCGGTGCTTGGTGTTCGTCCGGAGCATGTCGTGCTGGGCGATGAAGTGGCCAGGATGCCTTATTCGACCGAAGTCGAGATCGAGATCGTGGAGCCGATGGGGTCGGACACCCTGGCCTGGACCAAGATTGCCGGCCAGGCCGTTACGTTCCGCGTCGACAGCGACGTCCATCTTGAAGTCGGCCAGAAGCTCAGGATCGGCTTTGACCCGGCACGCGGCTCGATCTTCAACAAAGAGACGACCAACCGCGTCTGATTTAGCCCGTCGCGGGGCGTCGCCGACGCCCCGCCACTTGTCTGCCCGACTTTCCCGCCAATCTTACTTTTGCGGTAGTTGGCCTGTCCCCGAAGCGCGACAGCACGATCTGACATAGCTATCTGCTGGTGCAGAAACTGCTCCATCAGCCCATTCTAACGTTACAAGAGGCCAAAAATGACCGTTTTGTCATTCCAGCTCTACAGCGCGCGGAACGTTCCCTCGCTGCCCGATTTCCTCGCGACCCTCGGTTCGCTTGGCTATACGCAGGTCGAAGGCTTTGGTGGCCTCTATGGCGACGCCGCGGGCCTTGCAGCCAACCTGAAGAAGAACGGCCTTTCCATGCCGACCGGCCATTTCGGCCCGGCCCAGGCGGCAGACGTGTCTACTACGCTCAAGACGGCCGAAACCCTCGGCATCAAGAAGATCATCGTGCCCCATATCGGACCCGAGGATCGCAGCGCCGATGAGTCCAAGTGGCTCAAGCTGGCCGAGACGCTGGCCGGTCATGCTGAAACCTACAAGAAGGAAGGGTACGGCTTCGGCTGGCACAACCACGATTTCGAATTCGTGCCGACCAGCTCGGGCCGCACGCCCATGGAAATCCTGCTCGAGGAAGCCCCCGGCATCGAATGGGAAGCCGACGTGGCCTGGATCGTCCGTGGCAAGGCTGACCCGGTCGCCTGGTTCGACAAGTATGGCAGCCGCATCACGGCCGTCCACGTAAAGGACATTGCCCCTGCCGGCGAGAAAACCGACGAAGACGGCTGGGCTGACGTGGGTGACGGCGTCCTCAATTGGGATGAACTGATCACCAAGGTCCAGTCCAAGACCAAGGCCGAGTATTTCGTTGCCGAGCACGACAAGCCATCCGATGCGGTTCGTTTTGCGACCCGCTCGATCGCCGCTGCCAAGAAGTGGAAGTAATCCAAATGGCCAAGACCTTTGGCGTCGGCATCATGGGTGCCGGCAATATCTCCAGCGCCTATCTCAAGCTCGCGCCGCTGTTCAAGGGGCTCGAAGTTCGTGCCGTGGCCGACATCCTGCCGGCCGCTGCCCAGAAGCGCGCCGAGGAATTCGGCGTCAAGGCGCAGACGCCTGACGAGCTGCTCAAGAACAGCGAAATCGACGTCATCGTGAACCTGACGATCCCATCGACCCATTATTCGGTTTCGATGGACATCGTCTCGGCCGGCAAGCATGCCTATTCGGAAAAGCCCTTCGTGCTGAGCCTCGAAGAGGGTATGGCGCTCAAGAAGGCCGCCGATGACCGTGGCCTGCAGGTTGGTTCGGCCCCCGATACCTTCCTGGGCGGTGCACACCAGCAGGCCCGCGAGATCATCGACGGCGGCTCGCTGGGCAAGATCATGAGCGGCACCATGCACGTCATGAGCCGCGGCATGGAGCACTGGCACCCCAATCCGGACTTCTTCTTCCAGCCCGGCGCCGGTCCGATCCTCGATCTGGGCCCGTACTACGTCACCGACCTCATCCATCTGCTCGGTCCGGTCAAGCGCCTCTCGGCGTTCACCAACATGGCCCGCGCTGAGCGTGAAGTCACCGCCGAAGGCCCCTACAAGGGCACCTTCGTCAAGGTCGGCACGCCCACGACCATCCATGGCGTGCTCGAATTCGCCACCGGCGCCATTGTTACCCTTGGCGCCAGCTGGGATGTGGCGGCCCATGGCCACCACAACATCGAGCTCTATGGCACAGATGGCTCGATCTTCGTGCCCGATCCGAACTTCTTCGGTGGCGACCTGGTCACTGCCAACATCGCTGGCGAGCGCACCAAGGTCACGCCATGGGATCACCCCTTCGGCAAGGCCAACCAGGGCCTGGACACCGACCAGCCGCGCGCCAACTACCGCGCTGCCGGGCTCGCCGACATGATGGCCTCCATCGATGGTGGCTACCGGGCGCGTTGCGGCCTCGATGTCGCCCTGCACGCCGTGGACGTGATGACCAGCCTGCTCAAGGCGGGTGAAAGCGGCCAGGTGCTGACCCTGTCGACCACCTGCGAGCGGCCGCTGGCGCTCTCGCCGGCCCAGGCCCAGGCTCTGCTGAAGTAATGAGGTGCGTACCTCATTGACAGATGCATCGCGTCGGTCAACATAGACAAACATGTTAGTGAACAGGCGGCGGCCACCCGCCGCCTGTTTGCATGAACGGCAAAGAAATAGGCGCGAAGCGCCGAAACGAGGAGAAACGACATGGCGACGACCATCAAGGGTCCGGCAATCTTCCTGGCGCAGTTCGCGGGCGACAAGGCGCCGTTCGATAACCTCGACAACATCTGCAAATGGGCCGCCGGCCTGGGCTACAAGGGCGTGCAGATCCCGACCTGGGTGTCGAGCTTCATCGATCTTGAAAAAGCGGCGACATCCAAGACTTACGCCGATGAAATCAAGGGTGTAGTGAATAGCCACGGCCTCGAGATCACCGAACTGTCGACCCACCTGCAGGGTCAGCTGGTTGCCGTTCACCCCGCTTACGACACCGCCTTCGACGGCTTTGCCCCGGCTTCAGTCCATGGCAACCCCAAGGCGCGCACCGAGTGGGCGGTGCAGACCATGCTCAACGCCGCCAAGGCATCGCAGAATCTCGGCCTCAAGGCCCACGCCACCTTCTCCGGTGCTCTGGCCTGGCCCTACCTTTATCCGTGGCCGCAGCGCCCTGCGGGCCTGGTCGAAGAGGCCTTCGATGAACTGGCACGGCGCTGGACGCCCATCCTCAATGCCTTCGACGCCGCCGGCGTCGACGTCTGCTACGAAATCCACCCGGGTGAGGACCTGCATGATGGCGTGTCCTACGAGATGTTCCTCGACCGCGTGAAGAACCACCCGCGCGCCAACCTGCTCTATGATCCGAGCCATTTCGTACTGCAGCAGCTCGATTACCTGGACTACATCGACATCTACAAGGATCGCATCAAGGCCTTCCACGTGAAGGATGCCGAGTTCAACCCGACCGGTCGCCAGGGCGTCTATGGTGGCTTCCAGTCCTGGGTAAACCGGGCAGGGCGCTTCCGCTCCATCGGCGATGGCCAGGTCGATTTCCCGGCCATCTTCGCCAAGATGGCGGCTAACGACTTCCAGGGCTGGGCCGTGCTCGAATGGGAATGTGCCCTCAAGCACCCGGAAGACGGTGCACGCGAAGGCGCCGAGCTCATCAAGAGCTACATCATCCGCGTCACCGAAAAGGCCTTCGACGACTTCGCCAGCGGCGGCACCGACACCGCGGCCAACCGCAAGATGCTTGGGCTGAGCTAAAGTCCAGACCTGAACAGCGTCACGCCCGCCATCGTGGGGATGACGCCCTAGGCTAAACCGATATCCAAATCGGACCCGTATTGAGGAGGCTTCAATGGCAGAAAACGGCGCAAAGCGCATTCGTCTGGGCATGGTCGGTGGTGGCACCGGTGCCTTCATCGGCTACGTGCACCGCGTCGCCGCCCGCATCGATGGCGACTATGAACTGGTGGCCGGCGCCTTGTCGTCGCGTCCGGAAGTCGCCAGGGAGTCGGGCCGCAATATCGGCCTGGCCGAAGACCGCATCTACACCTCCTACGAGGAAATGGCCCGTGCCGAGGCGGCTCGCCCCGATGGCATCCAGGCCGTGTCGATCGTCACGCCCAACCACATGCACTATGGTCCGGCCAAGGCCTTCCTCGAAGCCGGCATCCACGTCATCTGCGACAAGCCGATCACCAGCACACTCGAAGACGCACGCAACCTTTCTTCGATCAAGCCTGCCAACGGCGCTCGCTTTCTTTTGACCCACAACTACACCGGCTATCCGCTGATCCGGCAGGCCCGCGACATGGTCGCTTCTGGCCGCTTGGGCAAGGTTCGCGTCGTCCAGGCGGAATACCCGCAGGATTGGCTCACCGAACCGGCCGCCGAGGACAACAAGCAGGCCTCGTGGCGCACCGACCCGTCCCGCTCGGGCGCCGGCGGCTGCATTGGCGATATCGGCACCCACGCCTACAATCTCGCCCGCTTCGTTACCGGCTTGAAAACCCAGGCTGTTTCGGCCGATCTGACCGCCTTCGTCGAGGGCCGTCAGCTCGACGACAACGTCAATATCATGCTGCGCTTCGAGGGCGGCGCCAAGGGCATGCTCTGGGCCAGCCAAGTGGCCGTCGGCTGCGAAAACGGCCTCCAGTTGCGTGTCTACGGCGACAAGGGCGGCATCGAATGGCGCCAGGACAACCCCAACTACATGTGGTTCACCGAGTTCGGTAAACCCAAGCAGCTGCTGACCCGCGGCGGCGCCATTTCGGGCAATGCCTCATCCACCATGAACGTCCGCATCCCGTCCGGACACCCGGAAGGGTATCTGGAGGCGTTCGCAACGCTCTACAGCCAGTTCGCCGCCATCATCCGTGGCGACGGTGCCGCCTATGAAGGCCTGCTGCCCACGCTCGAGGACGGTGTCGAAGGCATGCAGTTCATCGTTGCATCGGTCCAGTCCAGCCAGAACGACGGCAAGTGGACCAGGCTGAGCGACGTCTGATCGGCCATGCCGTCCACACGCGTTGACATCATCAAGGGTTGGCTCGGCGATCGCCGGGCCGACTTCCTCGATGCGATCCACCGGGCCCTGGTCGAAGGTATCCGCATTCCCGAGAATGATCGGGACATTCGCCTCACCGAGTTTGACCCAGCCAATGTCATCAAGCCGGTCGGCACCAGCCCGCGCCACACCAATATCGAGATCACCTTGCTGACGGGACGCTCGCTTGAGGCCAAGCGACGGCTCTATGCGGCGCTCGTGACCCATCTGGCGCCATTCGGGCTCGCGCCCGGTGACATCAAGGTCGCGTTGATCGAAGTCGACGCCCAGAACTGGGGCTTGCGTGGGCTTCCTGCCAGCGACATCGATCTCGGTTTCAAGGTCGACGTCTGATCGGGCATACGGCCCAGTTACTGGATGCGTTCGACGCCGTAGCCCGCCTTTTCGAGTAGATCGAGCACGCTGCCATCGCCGATCAGGTGCGCTGCGCCGACAATCACCAGATTTTCCCGGTCCTGCGCCAGCATCGCCTCGAGCGGCGCAATCCAGTTCCGGTTACGGGCATAGATAAGCCGCTCGAGAAACACTTCCTCGAACCCACCCATTTCCATCAGGAACAGGTCACCCAGTTCCTCCGGCGTGCCGGCCAGCCAGCTGTCCAGCATCTTGTCCATCAGCTTGGGCAGCGTATCGAGCTGTTCCAGCGTCGCGGTGAGCATCGCCACCTGCTCATCCTCGGGCGCGCCCGATAGTACGTCGAGCTGCTGTGCGCCGCTTTCGAGGAAGTCGAGGCGCTCATCTGCCAGCTCAGGCTGCAGTACGAACTCAACGCCTTGGGCGTCGTAGCCTTCGGCCAGGAGGGCCTGGAGGGTAATGGTATTCGTCGCCATCCAGGGCCGCATGGCCAGGATGGACCCCATGGGCAGGCTGATTGCCGCCGCCTTGTCGCGCAACTCGGCCTCGAGTTCCGGCGAAAGCGCCGCAGTCAGCAACGTACCATCGGTATAGATGCCGCGGACGAACGCTTCCGCACTCACCTCGGCCACCGCAGAGGGCCGAACATCGGCCTCGAACGTCACCTGGTCCGCATCAGCCAGGATTTGGTTGAACAGTTCGGTGCGCCAGGTCGTGCCTGACGGCAGCACATGGAACGACCCGAAAACCCAGATTGCGCTGTCGTCATCGCGGATTTCCCATATCGCCGGCGCTGCCCAGGCTGGGCATGCCAGGCCAAGCGATGTCACTGCCGCGGCGGCAAGCCTGCTGAAGGTCGGCATCATCGTCGGCTGTCTCCTGGCTTACCCGCTTCTATATCCACTGCGCTATGCTACTCCAGACCAGCGTAAATCCGGAAACCAACAGCAACAGCAGAATCAGGCGACGGAATGTCCGCGTTGCCAGGCGGCGGAACAGCAAGACGCCCATGATCGCTGGGATCGCCACAGCCGGTGCGATCAGCCCGAACATCGTCAGCGTTTCCGCGCCAATCGCGCCGGAGAACGAGTATGCGGTGAGCGTGGCCACGTGCATGGCAATGTTGAATGCCTGCAGCACACCGCGCTGTGTATCCTTGTCCCAGCCGCGCAGGGTTGTCCACAGGGTGGGTATGGGGCCCGAAATGCCTGCGAGGCCGCCCAGTATGCCGCCTGCCAATCCGGCGGCGCCATCGGCGACCCGCCCACCATTCGGCCAGACGAAACTGTCTGGGAGCCGAAGCATCAGGGGACAATAAAGCAGCAGAAACAGGCCAAGCCCGAAACGGAACAAGCTCGGGTCGAGCCACGGCAGCAGCAGTGCCCCAATGGGCACGCCGATCAACCCGCCCACCACCAGTGGCAGCAATTTGCGCAGGTCGAAGCCACGCCAGACCCACGGCATGGCCACCAACTGTCCGGCCAGCGCACCAAACACAGCCATTGGCGCCGCCAGTTGCGGTTCCACCGCCCAGGCCCAGATCGAAAGCGCCACCAGCGAGAACGCGAATCCAGACACGCCCTGTGCAAAGCCGGCGGCGGCTGCTCCAGCCAGCACGATCAGCAGGGAAATGGTCACGGTCGCTCCAAACAAAAGCGCCACAATCACTTGCGGCGCTTTGCGGATTCAACATCAGAGAACGTCAATGCGTCCAGGGCGTCTTTCGGTCGGCGCGGAAATTGTCCGGATAGCTGACGCGTTTGGGTGTCGCGTCATGCGCTGGCTGCACCGTATAGGCAATGCCATTGCGCTGCGCATAGGCCTCGGCCTCTTCCTGCGTATCGAAGCTCAGCTTGACCTGCTGGCGTGTATCGCCGGAAGTGGTGTAGCCCATCAGCGGGTCGATGGTCTTGGACTCGGCCAGTTCGTGTACGAGCACCCAGCTCTTGGATTTGCCTTTGCCCGACTGCATGGCGTTGCGGGCCGGGCGGTAGATACGGGCGGTCATGCAAGGTCCTCGACACGATGCGCTAACGGCGAATGTGATGGTCGGAGTACAAAGATTCGAACTTTGGACCCCCGGTTCCCAAAACCGGTGCTCTACCAGGCTGAGCTACACTCCGAGATCACTGCTTTCCGTTAGCCTGTTCGGTTCCAAAGGGCAAGCAGCCCGATGCCGCCCAAGCAACTATTGACGGCAAAGGCTGTCCATCCCAGAAACAGGGCCATGAACGATCTGACCAAACCTTGGCCGCTGGGCCTCGACAGCCGGCGCTGGCCCCTGTTTTGCCTCGGTGTCGTCCTGGGCCTGGCCCTGCTGTCCCAGCTCGATGTCTGGGCCTCGCGCGGAGCCATAGGCTGGCCAGACCAGTGGCGGGCCCCATTCTTCTTCATCACCGATTATGGCCTGTCGGACTGGATTTTGATTCCCAGCCTGCTGGTGCTGGTCATCGCCGTCCTCGCCATGCTTTTCCTGCGGCGATTGCCGCGGCTGGTCGCGTACGAGATTGCGCTGGTGTCCGGCTTCGTCTTTCTTGGCGTGGCCATTCCTGGCCTGATCGCCAACCTGCTCAAGCGCCTCTTCGGCCGCGGCAGGCCCGAGGAATTTGCCGATGTCGGGGCGTTTTTCTTCCGGGCTTTTTCCAACGATTGGCAATATCAGAGCTTCCCGTCCGGCCACTCTACCACGGCCATAGCCCTGGCCTTTGTGGTTGGCTTCCTCCGGCCCGGCCTGTTCCCGCTATTCTTCGCCATTGGACTGTTGGTCAGCCTGTCGCGGGTTCCGGTAGGCATGCACTATCCCACCGATGTCTTTGGCGGGCTGGTCGTGGGTACGCTGGGCGCCTACCTGATCCGCAATCTCTTCGCCCGGCGTGGCTGGCTTTTCGTTACCCGCCCGGATGGGCGCATAGTCGCCCGTCCGCTGGTTGCCGTCAGGCGCGCGCTTCAACGGGCTCGCGTGTAGCGCTCGATAGCGGCCGCGAGATCGGCGCGTAGGTCCTCAACGCCCTCGAGTCCGATATGAAGGCGGAACAGGTTCCCTTCCACCGTCCAGGGCCGCACGGTGCGATTCTTCCCGAGCTTGACCGGCAGGCACAGGCTTTCGAAACCGCCCCAGGAATATCCCATCGTGAAGAGCTTGAGCTCGTCGACGAAGGCCGCAACCGAGGCTCGTGGGGCAGGGGCCAGCAACACGCTGAACAGGCTCCCCGAACCGGTGAAGTCCCGCTTCCACAGCGCGTGATCGGGGTGACTGGGAAGGGCGGGGTGCAGCACCTGCACCACGTCGCTTTGCGACTCGAGCCAGCGGGCAATGTCCAGCGCCCGCTCCTGGTGCTCCTTCATGCGTATGGCCAGCGTCCGCAGCCCCCGCGCCACCAGGAAAGCGTCGTCACCGGAGGTGAAAAAGCCCAACTCACGCCGCGTCCGCTCGACGTCGGGCCAGGCAGCCTCGGTGGTGGAGATAGTGCCGGCAAAAGCGTCTGAATGCCCGACAAACATCTTGGTGCCCGCGTGGACCACCAAATCGGCTCCGAGCGCCAGAGGCTGATGGTAGAGCGGGCTGGCCCAGGAATTGTCGACAATGAGCCGCGCGCCGCCGGCATGGGCTGCCTTGGCCAGTGCCGGGATGTCCTGGACCTCGAAGGTGAGCGATCCGGGGCTCTCCGCCAGTACTGCGCGGGTATTGGGTTGCATCAATCCGGCCAGCCCCGCCCCGATGCGCGGATCATAGTAGCGTGCCGTGACGCCCATGCGCGTGAGAAAGCCGTCGCTGAATACGCGACCGGGCTCATAGGCGCTGTCGCTGATGAGCACGTCGTCTCCCGCTTTGACGCAACTGAGCAGCGCGATCGTGATGGCGGCCAGGCCCGACGGCACCAAGCGGGTGCGATGGGCCCCTTCGAGCGTCGTGACGATCGACTCGACACTTTCGGTGGTGGGGTTGCCCGCCCGGCCGTAGAGGAACCGCTGCTGTTGGGCCTCGATATCGTCCAGCGTTTTGAACAGGATCGTCGATCCGCGATAGACCGGCGTGTTGACGAATCCGAACTGGTCATCCGGCTCCCGGCCTTGATGCGTCAGCACGGTTTGGACGGAGGGCTGGGCAGTGTTGCCGCTTTTCTTGTCAGTCATACTAGGCTCAGTGCTCAAAAACAGGTCAATTCACAGCGCGTGTCTAAATAAGCGACAGCGTTGCTGTCCAATGGGCCCATCAGCCCTTGACGCAACCGACAATAGACGCTTGCATGCTTAGCAGCATCACAACCGTCACACAAAGGCGGCGGTGCCACCGGGGACGCTGGCGCATGCCTGATGAGCTCCGGGACACAGGGTCAGGAAACAAAAGGCAATAACAATGCACAAAACTCTTGCGACGGCCGCGCTGGCAGCTGCGGTTGGCATGGCATTCACCGCGTCGGCTGGCGCCGCCACTCTGGACGACATCAAGAAGAACGACTTCCTACGCTGCGGCGTCACGGAGGGTACCGTTGGCTTTTCGGCTCCCGACGCCAACAACAACTGGGCCGGCCTGGACGTCGAATATTGCCGCGCCATCGCAGCGGCCATCTTCAACGACCCGGAAAAGGTTCGCTACGCACCCCTGAGCTCGCCAGAGCGTTTCACGGCACTTTCGGCCGGTGAAGTCGACCTTCTGGTTCGCACCACGACCTGGACCATGAGCCGCGACACCCAGCAGGGCGTGATGTTCGCTGCGACCAACTACTATGATGGCCAGGGCTTCATCGTCCGCAAGTCGGATGGCATTGCTTCGGCACTCGACCTCAGCGGCGCTGCGCTCTGCATCGAGGCCGGCACCACCACCGAACTGAACGCCGCCGACTATTTCGAAGCCAATGGCCTCGACTACAACCCGGTCGTGTTCACCGGCCAGGACGAAGCCTGGAAGGCCTATGAAGACGGTCGTTGCGACGTGATGACCACGGACGCCTCGGCGCTGGCTTCCAACCGCTCCGTACTGCAGGTGCCGGACGATCACATCATCCTGCCCGAGATCATCTCCAAGGAGCCGCTGGCTTCCGTGACCCGCCAGGGTGACGATGTCTGGTTCAACCTCGTTCGTTGGACCCACTATGCGATGCTCGAGGCTGAAGAACTCGGCGTCACCTCGAAGAACGTCGACGAAATGCTCGGCTCGGACAACCCGGCTATCAAGCGTCTCCTGGGCGTGGAAGGTGACTTCGGCACCTCGCTCGGTCTCGATAAGGACTGGGCTTACCGGATCATCAAGCTGGTCGGCAACTACGCAGAAATCTTCGACAAGACCATTGGCCCGGATACCGAAATCGGCCTGGAGCGCGGTATCAACGCCCTCTGGAAGGACGGCGGCATCCAGTACTCCCCGCCGATCCGCTAATCTTGCATGACCGCGGCGCCCGTTTCTGACGGGCGCCGCGACCATATATGCGTCGTCGCGCCTTGGCGCGGCTGATGCTGTGCGCTGGGGAAGTCGCCAATGACAATCATGAATACGCGCCAGGATGCGGCGCCACAGGTCAGCTTTATCAACGATCCGGTCATTCGCGGAATCATCTATCAGGTCGTCGCTGCCGTCGTACTCGTCGTCTTTTTCGTCTGGATCATCAACAACACGGCCACCAACCTGGCCGCACAGAACAAATCGACGGGCTTTGAGTTTCTCTGGGCGCCAAGCGGTTTCGACATCAGCTTCAAGGTCCTCGAATACAGCCGTAGCTCCAGCTATTTCCAGACGCTGCTTGTCGGCATCACCAATACGCTGCTTGTCGCATTCCTCGGCATCATCTTCGCGACCATTCTTGGCTTCACCATCGGCGTCGCCCGGCTGAGCAGCAACTTCATCATTTCCTCGCTGGCCACGGTCTACGTCGAAACCATCCGCAACATCCCCCTGCTGTTGCAGTTGTTCTTCTGGTATTTCGCCGTGCTGGCGTCCATGCCGGCGGTCCGCAACTCCTATGAATTGCCGCTGGGCTCCTTCATCAACAAGCGCGGCATCTATATCCCGCGCCCTACGCCCGATGAGCAGTTTGCCTTCGTCTGGATCGCCATTGCCATCGCCATTGTCGCCATCCTGGCCTTGCGGTTTTGGGCGATGCGGCGCCTGGAAGCCACCGGCAAGCGTTTCCCGGTCTTTTTCAGCTCGCTTGGCCTCCTGCTCGTTATCGTGGGCGGTATCTGGTTCTTCAGCGGCGCGGACCTCGCTTTCGAAGTCCCCACCCTGCAGGGCCTCAATTTCCGCGGTGGCGTACAGCTTCCACCTGAGTTGGTCGCGCTGCTGTTCGGCCTCTCGATCTACACCGCATCCTTCATCGCCGAGATCGTGCGCGCCGGCATCCAGGCCGTCAGCAGGGGGCAAACCGAAGCAGCGGACTCGCTGGGTCTGCGTGAGAATGATCGCCTGCGCCTCGTGATCGTTCCGCAGGCTATGCGGGTGATCATTCCGCCGCTGACCAGCCAGTATCTCAATCTCACCAAGAACTCGTCCCTGGGCGCTGCGATCGGCTATCCGGAACTGTTCAACGTATTCGGCAGCACGGCCCTCAACCAGAGCAGCCGGGCCATCGAATGCATCTCGATCACCATGCTGGTTTACCTGACATTCTCGCTGATCACGTCGGCGATCATGAACTGGTACAATGCCCGCGTCAGCCTGGTGGAGCGCTAGACCATGACCGATATCGGATTTGTCCGCTCCCATCTCGTGGAAGCCAGGCCGGCTCCGGTCCGCACCAGCGGCCTGGTCGCCTGGACCCGCAAGAACCTCTTTGCCACGCCCTTGGACACCATCCTCACTCTCCTCGGAGCATGGTTCCTGGTCTGGGCAGTGCCGCCCCTGTTCAACTTCATCATCGCGAACGCGGTGCCCCCGGGCGCACTGCCCGAGGCATGCAAGGCGCCTGGTGCGGGGGCTTGCTGGGCCTATGTCTGGTCCGAGATGGAGTTCTTCATCTACGGCTTCTACGACATCCCCGAGCAGTGGCGTCCCAACATCGTCTTCGCACTCGGTGCCGCCCTGCTGATTCCGTTGCTGATGCCCAAGGCGCCGTTCAAGCGTACCAACGCGGTCTTGTTCCTGGTTGTCTTCCCGGTCGTCTCATACTTCCTGCTTCATGGCGGCGTGTTCGGGTTGCGCGTCATCCCCACTGAGAAGTGGGGTGGCCTGCTGGTGACCCTCATCATTTCGGTGGTCGGCATCACCCTGTCGTTCCCGCTGGGCATCCTGCTGGCTCTCGGCCGGCAATCCAAGCTGCCGATCATCAAGTCGGTCTGCGTGGCCTTTATCGAGCTGATCCGCGCGGTGCCGCTGATCACCATCCTGTTCATGGCTTCGATCATGCTGCCGCTGTTCATGCCGCAGGGCACATCGGTGGACAAGCTGCTGCGTGCCCTGGTCGGCGTGACGCTGTTCACTTCCGCCTACATGGCCGAAGTGGTACGCGGCGGCCTGCAGGCAATCCCCCGCGGGCAGTACGAGGCTGCCTCGGCACTGGGCCTCGGCTACTGGCAGCGGATGTTCTTCATCATCCTGCCCCAGGCGCTCAAGCATGTTATCCCCGGCATCGTGAACAGCTTCATTTCGCTCTTCAAGGATACGTCGCTGGTCTACATTGTGGGCATGAAGGACCTGCTCGAGGCAGTGAAGACCAAGAACGATTCCGCCATCGAGTGGCAGGCTCCCAATACTGCGACGACAGGCTACCTGTTTGCCGCCGCGGTCTTCTGGATTTTCTGCTTTTCGATGTCCCGCTACTCACGCTTCATCGAGGCGCGTCTCAATACTGGCTACAAGAGGTAGTTCCCATGTCCCAGGTTTCCGCAACTACCGTCGATCGGCCGGTCGATACCTCCCATATGAAGGTGTCCTCGACCAATGTGGCCGTCGAAGTCATCGGTATGCACAAGTGGTATTCGGACTTCCACGTGCTGCGCGATATCAATCTCAAGGTCATGGAAGGCGAGCGCATTGTCATTGCCGGGCCGTCGGGCTCGGGCAAGTCGACGCTTATCCGCTGCATCAACCGGCTCGAGGAGCACCAGGAAGGCCAGATCATCGTCAACGGGACGGAGTTGACCGCGGACCTCAAGCGCATCGACGAGGTGCGCCGCGAAGTGGGCATGGTGTTCCAGCACTTCAACCTGTTTCCGCACCTGACGATCTTGCAGAACCTGACGCTGGCGCCCATCTGGGTGCGCGGCATCCCCAAGGCCGAAGCGGAAGAAACCGCCATGCACTACCTCAACCGTGTCAAGATCCCCGAGCAGGCCAACAAATTCCCCGGCCAGCTCTCTGGCGGCCAGCAGCAGCGCGTGGCGATCGCCCGCTCCCTCTGCATGCAGCCCAAGATCATGCTGTTCGACGAGCCGACATCGGCACTCGACCCGGAAATGGTCAAGGAAGTGCTAGAGGTCATGATCTCGCTGGCCGAGGACGGCATGACCATGTTGTGCGTCACGCACGAAATGGGCTTCGCGCGACAGGTGGCCAACCGCGTCATCTTCATGGACCAGGGCCAGATCATCGAGCAGAACGAGCCGGATGCCTTCTTCTCCAATCCGCAGCACGAACGCACCAAGCTGTTCTTGAGCCAGATCCTGCACTAGCTTCGAGCCGGCCGCAGGCAAATCAGCGCCGGTGGCGCTGATTTAGGCGACAAGGCCATGAGACCGATGGTCGAATGGCTAGGCCCGAAGGGTAAGGTCGCGCGAGTGGCGCGATTTTGGGATACCAGGCCATCAGCGCTTTGCCTGAGTGGCGCTGGCGTTGTGCACACTCAATTCCGCTAATGGCTGATGCTGCCGCTTCTCGCAACGGGAGGGAGACGCGGGCCAATCCGGTGGACGAGAGATGTCAGCTGCCTTGACCTCGCGCCACACCCGGCCAATATGCTGGCGGAGGCAGGGAAGGCCGTTCGATTGACAAGTTTTTTCAAGCGATTGCTGTCGATGGCGGCGGGACTGGCTTGCGCGCTTTGCCTTGCATCGCCCGCGCTCGCCCAGGCGCGGCTCGCGACGCTCGACACCGTGCGCGAGCGTGGGTTCCTCATCTGCGGCGCCACCAATCCGCTGCCCGGCTTTGCCCAGCAGGATCCACAGGGCCGCTGGTCGGGCTTTGACGTCGACCTCTGCCGCGGCATAGCCGCCGCGGTGTTTGGTGATCCCGACAAGATCGAGTTTCGCTCGCTGCGCGGCGAGACCCGCTTCGCTCCGCTGCAGACCGGCATGGTTGATGTCCTGACGCGCAACGGCCCCTGGACGCAAAGGCGCGACACACTCTACGGCGCGACCTATGTCGGCACGGCCTTTTTTGACGGACAGGCTTTCCTGGTGCCACAGTCGATGGGCGTGGTGTCCGCCTTCGAGCTCGACAATATCAGTGTCTGTATCATCGATGGGGGCGAGGAACTCGAGCGCGTCGGCGAGTTCTTCTTCGCCAACCAGGCCAGCTATACCGAAGTGCCCTACGAAGACGTGGCCGACCTTGCCGTGGCCTACCAGGCGGGCCGCTGTCAGGTGGTCTCGGCATCGGGGCGGCAACTCCAGGCGATCCGCCGCGCACTACCCGACCCCTCGGCCCATCGTATCCTGCCCGAGCGCATCTCCAAGGAATTGCTCGGCCCCGTGGTTCGCGAGGGCGATACACAGTGGTTCAATATCGTCCGCTGGACCTTGTTCACCCTCATCAATGCCGAGGAAGCCGGCATAACCCAACTCAACGTCGATTCCCTGCTGGCCGCCCGCACGCATGCCGTGCGCCGCATCCTGGGCGTCGAGGGCGACTACGGAACCGCGCTGGGGCTGAGGCCATCCTTCATGGCCGACGTGCTGCGCGCGGTGGGCAACTATGGCGAACTCTACGATCGCCATTTCGGCCCCCAGACCGGCGCCGCCCTGCTGCGCGGCCAGAATGCCCTATGGGGTAATGGCGGCCTGCTCTACGCTCCACCTGTTCGCTAGGCGTCAGGAGCAACCAGCGCGCCGCGCCGAAGCCATGAATCTATTAGGCAAATAGCAGGCTTACGCGCCTGTTCTGCTTGCCTTTTTTCTCGATCTTGCCCAATGCGAGCCGGCCGATCTCGCTGGTATTGCGCACGTGTGTGCCGCCACAGGGTTGCAGATCGATCTCCCCGATACGGATCAGCCGCACGCGGCCTTGGCCCATCGGCGGCTTCACGTTCATGGTCTTGATCAGGTCTGGATTGGCCGCCATTTCTGCATCGGTGATCCACTCCTGCGTCACATCGTGATGGCAGGCGACCATGTCGTTTAACTGCGCCTCGATGGCGGCAAGATTGTCGGGCACCTCGGGCATGTCGAAATCGAGCCGCCCCTTGTCCTCGCCCACCGAGCCGCCCGTCACCGCGAAAGGGAAGACCACCGACAGCAGATGCAGCGCCGTGTGCATGCGCATCAGCCGGTAGCGCCGCACCCAGTCGATTGTCGCGATCACCTGTTCGCCAACCGCCACGGTGCCCTGTCCTTCTCCCAGCACATGCACGATCCGCGTCTTGTCGCCGTCCGGGTGGATGGCCGTGGCGATAGTCAGCGCCGTCCCATCCGCCCGCGTAATCGTGCCGCTGTCGCCAGGTTGTCCGCCCGAAGCGGCATAGAATACCGTGCGGTCCAGCACGATGCCGCCGTCCTCGGCCAGCGCCACCACGGTTGCTGGGGTCGATTGGAGGTAGCTGTCGTCGCGGAACATGAATTCGGTCATGGCAGACTCACAGGAGAGGGGAGAGCAATCGCGCCGCCTGGGTTAGGAAGCGCATCGGCAGGGAGCGGCCCTTGACCTCGGGCAACTCCACCTGCCGGCAGAGCTTGAAATCCTCGATCAGCATGGCCTCGATCTGGTCGATGGCCTGCTGGTCGGGAAACCACAGCGTGATCTCGAAATTGATGGCGAATGACCGGTTGTCGAAGTTGACGCTGCCAATGGAGGCGATCTGGTCGTCCATCAACACGACCTTCTGGTGCAGGAACCCATCCTGGTAGCGGTAGATGGACACCCCATGCTCGATCATCGCATCGGCATGGGCGATGCTGGCCAGCCAGACCATCTTGTGGTCCGGCTCGTCGGGCAGCATGACGCGCACGTCGACGCCGCGCAGCTTGGCCGCGAACAGGGCCGTGCGAATATCGGTGTCGGGCACGAAATACGGACTGACGATCCACAATCGCTCACGCGCCCGCCCGATGATGTCGGTAAAGGCAATGGCGCATTCCTCGAGCTTGTCGGCCGGCCCGCTGCCCATTACCAGCACAGACTGGTCGCCTGGTGTCGCCACCGTTTCCGGCGGGGTGGCGGGCAGGGCCTCGCCAGTAGCCCATTCCCAGTCCTCGCGGAACAACAGCGCGCAGGCCAGCGCAGCCGGCCCCGACACCCGCACATGCGTGTCGCGCCAACGCCCGAAACGGGGGTTCTCGCCCAGATATTCAACACCGACATTGTGCCCGCCCACCCAGGCATGCTCGCCGTCGGCCACAACGATTTTGCGATGGTTGCGATAGTTGATCCGCGTCGGTCCGAAGATGCGCAGGAATTTGTGCCGCTGGTTGAAGCCCGCAACCTTGATGCCGGCCTTGCGCAGTTCCACGCGGTAGCGCTTGGGCATGCCGGTGCTGCCGATGTCGTCGTAGAGCAGATAGACCTTCACCCCGGCATTGGCACGCTCGATCAGCCGCTCCGCCAATTCCTTGCCCAGGGCATCGTCCCGCACGATGTAGAACTGCACCAGCAGGTATTCCTTTGCCTTGGCGATCCCCTCGAAGATCGAGTCGAAGGTGGCCCGCCCATCGACCAGCACTTCGACCGTATTGCCATTGAGAAACGGCACCTCCGAAACCTTCACCTGCACCGGCCATTCGTGGCTGGTCTCGCGATCGATCAGGGCCAGGTCTTTTGCACGCAGCGGTCGCGCCGCGCGGCCATTGCGAATTCGGTCGGTGGCATAGTCGTCAAACGCCTTCCAGCCGAGGACCGGATAAAGGAAGGCCGTGGGAAACGGCAGCAGGGCCAGGGCCAATATCCAGGCAATCGACCCTTGCGAGGTGCGGGAATTCATCACCTCGCGTACCGCGCAGACAAAGGCCAGCAGATAAACAGCCCCTGTAATTGCCGCTACGATGTGGAAGTTGGCGATGAAGGTTCTCAGGATGTCGTCGATACCGATCAAAGCCTACCCCGGAGTCGTGAGGGCGCCACTCTATCAGCCTGCCGGGATTGAACAATCCTGCGGTTGACAACATTGGCACGGGGCGTAGTCTTCGACCATGGCCTGTGCAGCCGGCCGCTCGCGCCCCTTGGGGATGGTGAATGCACAATGATCTGCTGGTTTGACCCTGCTCATCGGGCAAGCCGTCAGTAATGCGAGCGCTGACTTCGACGACCTTGCCCAATTGAGAGGTCTGAACCATGCACAGCTTCATGGACGCAAAACTCATGGCCAAGCTCCTGCGACAGGGATTGGCCGAACGAGAGATCGAGCTTTCGCACGGCGAATGCCTCGAACTCGTCGCCCGCCAGTTTGGCTTTGCCAACTGGAACATTCTCAGCGCCCGGATAGACGCGGGCGCCGGCATGTCCGACGGAGAGACACCCAGCGGCTGGATCAGGGCCGGCAAGAGCCCGAAATTCTACCGCGTGGGCGTGGATGGCGGACTCAACGCCGCCTGGATCGAGAGCAAGCCGGAGCTGATCGATACCATTCGCGGGGATGATTTCTGCACCCTCATGCAGTCGGTCGATGCCAGACCCTATTTGGGCCGACGCATGCGGGTAAGCAGCCAGTTGCGCGCAACCCAAGTTGATGGTGGCGTCACCATCTGGTTCCGCGTCGATGGCCCGAGCGGTTCGCTGCGCTTCGAAAATCTCGAACGCTACGACAGGAATGGTCCGATAGCCGGCAATACCGACTGGACCGAGCGCGACATCGTGCTCGACGTGCCCCCCGAAGCCACCACGCTCAACTACGGCTTCTATCTCAAGGGCAATGGCCGTGGCTGGGCCCGCGGCTTCAACCTGGAGGCAGTCGATGCCACTGTGCTGCCGAACACGCCCGATGGCGGCGTGCTGAAACACCCCACCAATCTTACCTTCGTCGAACTACGCTAGGTAGAAGGGCGAGCCGGTCTCAGACCGGCTCCGCCTCGATCACGCTGAAAATGTCGATCGGCGTACGCTCTTCGAGCCAGGCCGGAACCGGCAGGCTCTTGGCGCGCAGGAATTCTGGGTTGAAGATCTTGCTGGCATAGCGGTTGCCATAGTCGCACAGCACCGTGACGATCGTCTTGCCCGGCCCCAAGTCGCGTGCCATGCGCACCGCGCCGGCGATGTTGATGGCGCTCGATCCGCCCAGGCACAGGCCCTCATGTTCGAGCAGGTCGAAGATATAGGGCAGGGCCTCGGCGTCCGAGATCTGGTATGGGTGGTCGATCCTGAGGCCTTCCAGGTTCGCCGTGATACGACCCTGGCCAATTCCCTCGGTGATCGAATTGCCCGAGGATTTGAGTTCGCCATTGGCGAAGTAGTTGTAGAGCGCCGCACCCTCGGGGTCCGCGAGCCCGATCTTGACGTCAGGATTGCGCGCCCGCAGCGCCTCGGCGACGCCCGCCAGCGTGCCGCCCGAGCCGACCGCGCAGATGAAGCCATCGATCCGCCCATTGGTCTGCTGCCAGATCTCGGGGCCAGTCGTCTCCACATGGGCCCGCTTGTTGGATGTGTTGTCGAACTGGTTGGCCCAGACGGCGCCTTCCGGCAGCTCGCGGTTGAGCTTCTCGGCAAGGCGGCCCGAAATCTTGATGTAGTTGTTGGGGTTCTTGTAGGGCTTGGCCGGCACCTCGATCAGCTCGGCGCCATAAAGCCGCAGCGCGTCCTTCTTCTCCTGGCTCTGCGTTTCCGGGATCACGATCACCGACTTGAAGCCCAGCGAGTTGGCCACCAGCGTCAGCCCGATGCCGGTATTGCCCGCCGTGCCCTCGACGATGGTACCACCCGGCTTCAGCGCCCCCGATTTGACCGCATCATGGATGATGAAAAGCGCCGCGCGGTCCTTGACCGATTGGCCCGGATTGAGAAACTCCGCCTTGCCCCAGATCTCGCAGCCCGTGAGCGCCGACACGCGGTTGAGGCGGATCATCGGCGTGTTGCCGATGGCTGAGATCAGGTCTTCGTGCTTGGACATGGGTCATTATGCTTGGACAAGGAGGCAGTCACCGTAGGTCCGCCACAGCGCACCTGCAAGCGATAACCGGCTGTCCCGGCACGGCTTTTCGTCATTGATCGTTGTCGCGCAATGCCAGCGCTTCTATGGCCGTGGGGCGCAATATCATTCCCCCTATAACCCCTTCACCGCCTCCAGCGCCCGGGCCCGGCTCGACTTCAGGTCGACGATCGGTTTCGGGTAGGTCTCGCCGAGCACGACCCCGGCCTTGCGCAGAACATCGGCGGGCGCCTCTGCCGGGTTGTGGATCCACGCGTCAGGCAGCTGCGCCAGTTCAGGCACCCATTGCCGCACGTAGTCGCCCGCGACATCGAAGCGTTCGCCCTGGGTTACCGGATTGAAGATGCGGAAATAGGGCGACGCATCCATCCCGCTGCCGGCCACCCATTGCCAGTTGCCCGGGTTGTTCGCCATGTCGGCATCCACCAGGCAATCCCAGAACCACTGCTCGCCCTTCCGCCAGTCGACCAGCAGGTTCTTGGCCAGCAACGATGCCGTCAGCATGCGCACGCGGTTCTGCATGAAGCCGGTCTCCCACAGCTCCCGCATGCCCGCATCGACAATGGGGATTCCGGCTTGGCCGCGCTGCCACGCTGCCAGGTCTGCCTGCGCTTTGCGCCAGACCACGCCGGCATATTTGGGCTGCATGGGTTGGGTGGCAATGTCATCGCGGTGATAGAGCTGGTGGTAGTTGAAATCGCGCCATGCCAGCTCGGACAGGAACTTGTCGACCGCCGCCTGCCGGGAGTGGTCGGCATGGGCCACCGCCTGGGCGGCGTGCCAGATTTGTCGGGCACTGATCTCGCCAAACCGCAGGTGCGGCGACAGCCGGGATGTCGACGCGCTGGCCGGAAAATCCCGGCCTTCGGCATAATCCGTTAGTTGTTCGTCGAGAAACGCTACCAGCCGGTCATGCGCGGCGGTTTCGCCAATGTTCCAGTGGGCAGCCAGCTTATGGCTCCAGGCGGGTGCCTTGTAGTCGGTGTCGATCCGCTTGCTTGCGATCGGCTTGTCCGCGGCCGGTCGCCGCCGTGGCGCCGCTATCGGCATCTCCCGCAGCCGCTTCCAGAACGGCGTGAACACCGAGTAGGGCTTGCCCTCGCCGGTGGCGATGTCCCACGGCTCCACCAACAGATTGCCAGCGAAGGACTGAACGGCAATGCCATCATATTTGAGGCCGGCCATGATGGCGGTGTCGGCGTCGCGCTCGCCGGGTGCGTACCGGCGGTTCCAGAAGACCCGGCGGGCATCGAATTCCGCAACCACAGCGGGCAATACCAGCGACGCATCGCCGGCGCGAACAACCAGCGCGATACCGCGCTCGGCCAGAGCCGCCCCCAGCGACTCGAGGCTGCGATTGAGCCACCACCGCGCTGCGGCTCCTGGCGGGCGAACTCCCTTGGTGGTTTCGTGAATATAGATCGCAACCGCTGTTGCGCCTACGGAAGTCGCGGCGCTGAGCGCTTCGTTATCGGCGATACGCAGGTCGTTGCGCAGCCAGACTATGTTCGTCGAACCCATGCACTTCCCTCCGCCAGACGATACGGGCCGGAGAGAAAAATGGTTTCAGCTATTCCATGACTTCCGCCAGGTGCTCGAGGGCAGCACTCCAGGCTTCCATCGAGAAGATGCGCGATTCCGGATCGGCATGCGCCAGTCCGCGCTCGGTGAGCGTTATCCGTGTCTGGTCGTCGCCGAGTGCCTTGAAGGCGATCTCGAGCACGAAGATCAGTTCCTCGGCATCCTCGTCGTCGCCGTCCTTGTGCACCCAGGACATGACGAGCTTCTCGTTCTCCACGAACTGGAGAATTTCTCCGCTGACCACGTGATCTTCGGGATCCTCGTCGTCGCCGAAGGTGGTGAATTTGTATTCGCCGCCCTCAAAGGCGTCGAGCTCTGCCTCATCGGCCTGCCACTGCTCGATCAGCGCCGGATCGGTCCAGGCAGCAAACACATCGTCGATATTGGCGTCGATGGTCCGCGTCAGCGTGATCTGGCTTTCGTTATCGGTATCGTGGCCGTTACCATTGCTGCTGGTCATGCCGGCTCCTTGTGCAGTTCTGAATGTCGAGGCAGGAAGATGGTCAGGAAGCCCAGGAACGGCAAGAACGCGCAGATGCCGAACACCTGGACGATGCCGATCCAGTCGGCCAGCGCCCCCAGCACGGCCGCGCCGATGGCGCCGATGCCAAAGGCAAAACCGAAGACGAAGCCGGCCACCATGCCAACTTTGCCCGGTACCAGTTCCTGCGCATAGACCACGATGGCCGAGAACGCCGACGACAGGATAAGGCCAACGAAGACGCTCACCACGGCCGTGCCGAACAGGTTCATATGCGGCAGCAGCAGCGTGAAGGGCAGGGCGCCCACGATCGAGCACCAGATCACCGTCAGCCGCCCGAACCGGTCGCCCACCGGACCGCCGATGAACGTGCCGGCCGCGATCGCACCGAGGAACAGGAACAGGTAGAGCTGAGCCTCCTGCGCCGACAGGCCGAATTTCTCGATCAGGAAGAAGCTGTAATAGCTGGTGATCGAGGAAATATAGACATACTTGCTCAGCAGTAGCGCGCCGATGACCAGGAACGCTACCGTCAAGCGCCGGCGCGACAGGATCTGCTGGGCTGCCTTGATGACGGGCTTGCCCGAATGTGCCCGCTGATGTGCGGCATACCAGCGGCCCACCGCCGTCAGGATGACGAGGGCTGTCACCGCGACGATGGCAAACCAGGCCGTGCTACCCTGGCCGCGTGGCAGCAGGAAATACGCTGCCGCCAGCGGGCCGATCGAGGTTCCGAGATTGCCGCCGACCTGGAACAGTGACTGGGCAAAGCCAAGCCTGCCACCCGAGGCCAGCCGCGCCACGCGCGACGCTTCCGGGTGGAAGATGGCCGAGCCGATACCGCCGACCATCGCAGCCAGCACCAGCAGTCCGAAATTGCTTCCCGTGGCGATCAGGATGATCCCGACAAGCGCAAATACCATCGAGATGGCCAGTGCATAGGGCATGGGGTGCTTGTCGGTATAAAACCCCACCAGCGGCTGCAGGATCGAGGCCGTCATCTGCTGGGCGAGGGTGATCAGGCCGATCTGCACATAGTCCAGGCCATAGGCATCCTTCAGCAGAGGGTAGAGCGCTGGCAGCAGGAACTGCATCAGGTCGTTGAGCAGGTGAGAGGCGCTGACCGCCAGGATGATGGCGAGCGATGTCTGCTGCACTGCGGGCGCAGCCTTGGCCGAAACGGCGTCCATGTCAGGGATCCAAATACCGAAAGTATGGATGCACCCCTAGCGCGCTGCGACGGTGCTGGCAATGCTTCCATACAATGCAACGCACCCGCCTTTCTCCGCGTTTCCCGGGAGCAGGAGAACCATCGCCATGTCGAGCAATCACTTCGTCGTTTCGCAGCGCGACAGTGTCTGGCAATTCAGCTTTCGCGGCGACGTTACCGGGCCGTTCACGTCAAAGGATGATGCCATCAACGCCGCCATATTGGCCGCCGGCAAAGTCGGAAATACCGACGTCGAAGTGGTCGTCCACGATGCCGATCTGCTGGTCGAAACCGTCTGGCGAACGGGGCAAGATAGTCCAGCAGGCTGATTGAGCCCTTTGTGCTGGCCTCACCATCCACTTGAACAACCGGCGGCAGATCGCTGAGACTGCTGCCAAACTGATCGACGATATCGGGGGATTTGGCTCCGCGAGCTGGACTCGAACCAGCGACCATTCGATTAACAGTCGAACGCTCTACCAACTGAGCTATCGCGGAACACCAAGGCTTCCATCGGGGAGCCCTGCAAGGCCTCCCGTGGGAAGCGAGGTCCGTTTAGCGGACTTGATTTGCTTTGCCAAGCCCTCAATTGCCCGTCGTGTGAATAAGTGCCGACGGTGCCCCTGCAGCCGCCATCCTGCCCAGGCTGATCAGGTCGCCAATGGTGTTGACGTTAGCAAAGGGGTCACTGCCAGCCCGGCTGGCCCAATCCACTGCTGCGGCACCGAGGGCGTGCTGCAGGGCCTTGAGGCTTGGGGCTGCTCCGCCGCTTCGGACCTGCTGCGGAAGGGCGGACAATGCTTCAATCCGCCACAAGGCATTGGGCGGGTAAAACTGCTCGCCCCAGGTAGCATAGGCGGCAGGGGCATCGCCCAACGCCTCCAGCATGACAGCCACGAAGTCGACCGGGAGGAAGGGCGTATCCACCGCCACCGACACCAAAAATCCCGTGCCGATACCTCGGGCCTGCAGCGCCTGTACCGCCGCGGCGAGCCCGGCAAGCGGCCCGCCCAAGGGTGCATCGATATCGGCAAGACCGATCGCGCCTGCCGGCAACGGCAGCGGTGTCTCGCCAGGGCCGGTGGCCACCATCAGCGGTTGGGCTATGCTGCCCAGCGATTCCGCGACGCGGTCCAACAGCCGTCGGCCCCCAACCCGAAGGTCCGCCTTGCGCACGCCGCCGAGCCGCTCTCCCTTCCCGCCTGCAATGATTACCGCATGGGGTAGGCTCATTTGCCCGTATTCACCGGCTCGGGACGGATGCCGAAGCGCAGCACCAGGATCATGCCGATCCCCGCCACCAGGCCCCAGAATGGGGCGCCGACACCGGCTATGGTAATGCCTGATGCGGTGGTGACAAAAGTCAGGATCGCCGGGAGTCGGGTCTCTTCCGCCACCAGGGCGCCCGACAAGGCAGCGGCCAGGCTCGACAACAGCGCCAGGCCCGCTACGGCCTGAATAAGCAGGGGTGGCGACGCCGCGATGAATGCGGCGGCCAAGCTCGCGCCCAGTGCCAGCAGGAGATAGGCGACGCCAGCCGCTGCGGGAGCCGGCCAGCGCCGGGCCTTGTCCGGATGGGCTTCCGGTCCGGCGCAGATCGCTGCCGTGATAGCCGCCAGATTGCTGCTATGCCCGCCGAAGAAGGCGGTCGCAGCGCTGGCCAGGCCAGTCATGATGAAGAGCGGCGCCGGTTTCAGGTCGTATCCGTTGGCCCGCATTACCGCGAGGCCCGGCAGGTTCTGCGATGCCATGGTGACCACATAGAGCGGCAACCCGATGCGCACGATGGCGTCCAGCGTGAACACGGGCATGACCGGCACCAGGCTCGGCCAGCTCCCATCGAGCGCCCCCGGGGGCAGGTGCGTCGTGGTCGTCAGGATGATCCCGGTCACCACCACCGCAATTGGCACCGCATACCGTTTGGCGAACCGCAGCCCGACGATCCAGGCCAGCAGGATCGGCAGCGCAAAGGCCGGCATTTCCGCCACGGCCTTGATCGGCGCGAGGCACAGGGTCAGCAGCATGCCGGCCAGCATGGCATTGGCGATGGGGGCGGGAATGGCGGCAATGGCGCGCGCCAGGGGGCGGATCAGTCCCGTCAGCACGATCAGGGCCGCGGCCACCAGGAACGCGCCCGCCACTGCGGGAAAGCCGCCCACCGGCTCGCCGACCGTCAGGATGAAAGCCACGCCAGGCGTCGACCAGGCAAAGCTCACCGGTAGCTTGATGCGGGTGCTGACGACGATATTGAGGATGCCGATGGCGATGCAGACGCTCATCAGGCCCGAACCGGCCTGTTGCGGCGATGCCCCCGCGGCGGTGAGGGCGGCCAGCACGAGGGTGAACGTACTGGCATAACCAACGATGGCCGCTAGCGCGCCCGCCATCACCGGCTGCAGCAATTCACGCCCGCCACCGTTTCGTGTCAACTCGCTCACTGCCTGTCCCCACTCGATTGCGGCAGCAACCTAAGCAAGCGGGACCCAGCGGTGAAGGCCCAAAGTCGCGCCGGCGCTCGATTATGCGACACGCGACCGCGACAGAGCCTCCGACGAGCCCTCATCGCCCCACGTCACCACCCCGGTATAGTTCTCCGCCAGGCTCTGCTGGGCAGCGCGCGACCCGGTGAGATAGTCGAACTCCGCCCGCTGGATGCGACGGCCAAAGGCACCGGTTTCCGGGAAGGTATGGAGCAGGGAGGTCATCCACCAGCTGAACCGTTCCGCCTTCCAGATGCGGCCCAGCACCATCGCCGAATAGGCGTCGATGCCCGCCGCCGACCTTCCCGTGAAATGCTCGATCAGGGCGTCTGCCAATGCCGCCACATCGCGCATCGCCAGGTTGAGCCCCTTGGCGCCCGTCGGCGGCACGATGTGCGCCGCGTCGCCCGCCAGGAACAGCCTGCCGAAGCGCAACGGCTCGGCGACGAAACTGCGCAGCGGCGCCACCGACTTCTCGATCGACGGTCCGGTCTGCAGCGACTCGGCCGTGGCTGGATCGAGCCGCGCCCGCAACTCATCCCAGAACCGGTCGTCGGACCAGGCGGCAGCCTGTTCGTCGGCCGGCACCTGCACATAGTAGCGGCTGCGCGTCTTGGAACGCTGCGAACACAGCGCAAATCCCCGCTCATGATGGGCATAGATCAGCTCGTCGGCCACCGGCGGTTTGTCGACCAGCACACCGAGCCACCCGAACGGATAGACGCGCTCGAACGTGGTCAGCGCCTGCTGCGGCACGCTCTGCCGCGCCACGCCATGGTAGCCGTCGCAACCCGCGATGAAGTCGCAGTCGATCCGGTGCGTCTGGCCGTCCTTGCGGTAGCTGACCCAGGGCCGCCCGTCGAAATCGTGCAGATCGACGTCCTCGGCCTCATAGATGGTTGTGCCTTCTCTGATATCCATGAGGTCACGGGTGACTTCGGTCTGGCCATAGACCATCACCTGCTTGTCGATCAGCGTGCTGAAGTCGATGCGGTGGCTGTCGCCATCGAAGCTCAATTCGACGCCGTGGTGGATCAGCCCTTCGGCATTCATGCGCCGGCCGGCGCGCGCCCGCTCCATCAGCGCGACGGTTCCCTGTTCGAGCACACCGGCGCGGATGCGCCCCAGCACATAGTCGGCGCTTTTGCGCTCGAGAATGACAGCGTCGATTCCTGCCAGCTCGAGCAACCGCCCGAGCATCAGCCCCGCAGGGCCGGCCCCGACGATGACAACCTGATGGCGCATGTTCCCCTCCGTTTTCGGCGAGCATGCGCTGCCCCTGGGCCTCGAGGAATGGACAGGCAGCGCAATTGCTTGCACTATCCGAACATGGAAGGCGTCCCCACCTATGCGCTATACGGCGAAGCGGTCAGTGACCGGCAGCAGGATTGGCTGCATTGGGAAACAATTCAGGCGCGCAGCCGTCTCCATGGCTACCGCATCGCCCCGCACCGGCACGAGCAGTTCTTCCAGGTCTTGAGCCTGACCGGGGGGCAGGGGCAGGTAACCCTGGATGGGGCGGAATTCGCGCTGGTTCCGTCCACAATTGTGGTCGTTCCGGCCATGACGGTGCACGGCTACGTTTTCAGCGAAGACGTCGAGGGGGTTATCGTCACGTTGATGGCGACGGACATGGCCGAAGGCGTCGACAGCCTTTCCGCCGGGGTCGTCGCGGCCAGCGGCGATGCGGCCCGCGCGCTGGATGGCTTGATATCTGAGGCTGATCGCCCCGGCGCGCACCACGACATCGCCATGCGGGCCCACCTGAGCTTGCTGCGGGTGGCCTTGCACCGCGCGGGCAGCCAGTCGCCGGACCTGGGAGACGGGCGCGCGCGGCGGCACGTCCAGGCCTTCCGCCAACTCGTCGATCAGCGCTTCCGCGAGACCCGTCGCATTTCCGACTATGCCGGCGCGCTGGGGATAAGCCCGACCCATCTCAGCCGGGTTTGCCGGCAGGTGCTGGGTGCTTCCGCCCTCGATATCATCGAGCAGCGCATCGCGCTCGAAGCCCGCCGTCAACTGTTGTTTTCGACTCTGTCCGTCAAGCAGATCGGGGCAGGGCTGGGGTATGACGATCCCGCCTATTTCACGCGCATGCTCAAGCGGGTGCTCGGCGTGCCGCCGATGGCCATCCGCCGCCAGTCGGCCCGCTGATCAGCGCAGGCGGGCGGCCGCGTCGCGCACGGCCTGCTGCAGGCTGCCTGCCGCGAGGGTCGATGCGGTGTCCGTGCGCGTCGTTAGGCCAACCGGGCCGGTGGTCTCGCTGGTATCGACGGGCAGCAGGGCGAGTTGCCCCTCGGCCACGTCCACCGCCACCACGCCCTCCGAGATGATCCAGATCGCGTCGGTCCGGCGGATATACGCCCGGCCGAAGGCGTTCGAGACTGTCTCGATTTCATCGCGCAACTGGGTGATGCCATGCGCCAGCAACAAGCGGTCGACGAGGTTGCGGATCACCGAATTGGGCGTGGGCAGCAGCGTCTGGTAGTTTTCGATCATCGGCAGCTCGAATTGCCGCTCCCCCAGCAGCGGATGCCCGGGCCGAACCACCATAACGACGCGTTCCGAATAGAGATGCTCGAACGACAGGCCTACCATCGCCTCCGGCTCGGCCATGCGTCCGATGACGAAGTCGACATCGCCCGTGCGCAGCAGCGAAAGCAGGTAGTCGTTGGGACCGGTGACCACCCTTGTATGCACTCCGGTCCCGGCGGCCGTGAAGGCTTCGACTGCATCGGGCAGGATGCGCGCCGAAACCGTCGGCAGCGCCCCGACGCGGACAATGGTCGCCTCATGCGTCCCGCGCGCCACGTCGATACCCTGGCGCAGGGCCGCCAGGCTGGTCGAGGCATACCGGTTGAACACCTCCCCGAAAGGGGTCAAAAACAGCTTGCGCTTGCTGCGGTCGAACAGGCTGCCGCCCAGCAACTGTTCGAGTTCCTGGATCGTCTTGGACACGGCTGGCTGGCTGATATTGAGCAGTTCGGCGGCGTTCACCACGCTCTTGAGCCGGGCCACCTCAAGAAAGCACACAAGGTGCCGAAGCTTGATTCGCGGGTCGATCAATCGCGGCGCCACATGCTTCTCCGGTTATGACACACCCGCCGTGGCTCCGATGACACCCGGAACAACCGCCGCTTCGGGTTATATGTCACACCTTTATCATCTCGCGCGCCAGAGGCCAGGGTCTGGCTTAGCTCATACCGGCGGCGGGCGGGGCGCCTGCTCCTCCGGCTCGTCGTCCGGATCGAGCGGTTCGATGGGTTCCAGATCGGGCGGGAACTGGAAGGGATCCTCGTCGCGCTGTGGCAGCTCATCGGGCTCGCTGTCCGGCGGGGTCGGCACGTCCTTCGGCTCGGGGTCGAGAGGCGGGAAGGTCATGATCGCACTCCATGCTTGCAAACCGCCAACGGCCCCTCACCACCTGCAGTTCCCCGGCCAGACCTGCCAGCGACGTCATCGCCCAGAATATTCACAGTCCGTTAGGCGGGGTATTGCATAAGCAATTGCCGTCCAATACGTACTGCACACGTGAGGCCACGTGGCGGAGTGGTGACGCAGCGGATTGCAAATCCGCGTACTCCGGTTCAATTCCGGACGTGGCCTCCAACCTCCCTTACATCGACAGGCGCCGAACTCCTGCGTCGGGGGATTGTTGCGGCAGGGGCGCAGCGCTACTAACGTCGGCATGTCGGATGCCAGCACTCCCAAGAGCTTGCCACATGTTGTGACGGTGGATTGCGCGCGCGGGCTCTTGGCCGCGTCGGTGATGGCCTATCATTACCTGCACATGGAGGGGATCGCGCATGTCGAGCGCGTTGCCTACTATGCCGTCTATGGCTTCTTTGTCATCAGCGGCTTCGCACTCTATCTGCGCTACCAGGGCGACCTGAAGACGGCCCAGGACCTTCGGAAATATCTCGCGCGCCGGTTGTTCCGGATTGCCCCGCTCTTTTACTGCGCGATTATTCTCCATCTGCTGCTCGTCGGACCCGAGGCGGCGCAGGGGTATAAGGTGATCTGGAGTGCGAGTTTGCTATTTGGCTTCGCCAATGCAGGGGACTCGTCGCTTCTGATGGGTGGATGGTCCATCGGCATCGAAATGGTGTTCTATCTGCTCTTGCCGTTTGTCGTATGGACGCTCACGTCACGGGGAAGTATTGCCGCGGCAACAGCGGCTGCGCTGGTGCTCTCGGTCGCCTTCGTCAACTTCACACTGCAGGGCCAGCAGGCATTCGACGCATCGCTTTGGAGCACCTATACCCAGCCGGCCGCATTTCTCGGCTACTTCATGGCCGGCATGCTGATAGCTGCGATATTTGTCGCTTCTCCCCGGAAAGGCCGTTTCTGGCCCCCCGCGCTGATGGTCGCTGCACTGGTCCCATTCGTATTGATTGAGGCGGCGTACCCGATTGACCTGTTGGTTGGTTGGCGTGGCATCGTCTTGATCGGCGCGACGATCGCCTTCGTGGTGGGGGCGGTTTATCTCGTGGAACCAACGGGCCTTGCTCGGACAATCGCGCGAGCCATCGGTGGCCTGAGTTATCCGATTTACCTCCTCCACCCGTTGGCCTACCTGGCCGTTGGCAAGCTTGGCATCGTCGCTGCCTGGCCGCGCCTGCTCGCCGCTACTTGCCTGACGGTTCTGGTTTCCATGATGGTCATGCGCTGGATCGAGACGCCGGCACGGGCATTCGGACGCCGGGCGTTCCCCTAGCTTTTGGGTGGCTCAAAACGCCGGTCCGCGAAAGTGCATGGGCCTCATGCGCCGCGATATCCTCCGATAAACGACCACGCCTCTTGCCATGCCGGGGCACCGACTATATTCACGTCCGTCATATGAATTCACCCGGGGCGGGCAATTCTCTATGGTCGATTTCGAGCGTGCACGCGCGCATATGGTGGAGAGCCAGCTTCGCGCCGGCGGGGTCACCGATGCGTCGATTCTGGCGCGCATGCGCGCTGTCCCGCGCGAGGAATTCGTCGCTGCCGGCCGCCGGGACGTGGCCTATGTCGACGATATCCAGTGGCTCGGCCGCCGCTTCATGGCCGCGCCTGCCACCTTGGGCAAGCTGCTCATGCTGGCCGAAATCAAGCCGGGCGACAGCGTCCTCGATATCGGTGCGGCCACCGGCTATTCGACTGCGGTCATGGCCGGGCTGGCGGCGACGGCTACCGGGCTTGAGCCCGATGCGACCCTGGCGGCCGCCGCCGCCGCAAACCTCGCCACCCTGCACCTGGGCAATGCCCAGATCGTCGTCGGCGATATCGATCGCCTGGGCAATGCCCGCTTCGATGTTGTTGTCGTCCAGGGTGCGCTCGACAGCGTGCCGGACGCGTTCCTGGCGCTGCTGAACGAAGGCGGGCGGCTGGTCGCGCTGGTTCGAAACGGCGCGGTATCGGTCGCGCATCTATATGTAAGATCTGCGCGCGGCGTCACCGCGCGTGCCGAATTCAACGCTTTTCTGCCGCCACTGGCGCAGCCGAAGGACGAGGAATTCGTGTTTTAGCGTGCTGGCTGCCGTGTTGCCCATCGGGCACTGGGGCGGGCCAATCGCACATTAAGACTTGGTAGGGATTGTCGCGGCAGGTTGTGCACCCCATGTGCCGCGCATAGTGTTTAGGGGTCGTCGGAGGCGGGCATGGGTTTTCGCGTTAATTTGGTCGCCAGTGGGCTGGCATTGATTTTGGCCGCCGCGTCGGTGGGCGGTGCCCAGGCGCAGTCGATCGCCCAGGCGCTGACCATTGCCTACGACCATGCTCCCGATTTGCAGGCGGCGTTGCTGAGTGCCAAGTCGGCAGCCGAGAATGTCGCCCTGGCGCAGTCCGGCAAGCGACCTACAATTGGTGCTGCCATTGGCGGCAACTATTCCTGGTCTGCCGGGCAGCCATCGCTGGGCAATCCCGACGGCAATTTTTCCAGCAGCCAGACCTACACGGCCGGTCTCTCCTACAACCAGACCGTGTTCGACAATTTCCGCACCGAGGCGCAGATCGAGGCTGCCCGGGCGGGCGCGGAAGTCGCCGAATACCAGATCCGCAACACCGAGCAGAACGTGCTGCTGGCCGTGGTCCAGGCCTATATGTCGGTGCTGAGCGGCCGCCAGCTGGTCGCGCTGCGCCAGGAAAACGTCAATTTCTTCCAGGCCCAGCTGCAGTCGGCGCGCGATCGCCTCGACGTGGGCGAGGGCACGCGCATTGATGTCGCGCAGGCCGAAGCCCGCCTGGCGCAGGGCGACGCTGCCTACCGCGCTGCCCTGAGCAGCCTCGAAATCAGCCAAGCCACCTTCCAGCGCTATGTTGGTGCGGCCCCGCAGAATCTCGATTCCTCGCATAATTTCGGCCGGCTCATTCCCTCGAGCCTCCAGGCCGCAATCTCGGAGGCCGAGGTCGGGCACCCGGCAATTCTGCTTTCCAAGGCGGCCATTCGTGCCGCCCAGGCAGGCACTGACGCCGCTCAGGCCGCTTTCGGCCCGACGGCGACGGTCTCGGGCGAAGTAGGCACCGGCTACAACACGGTTGCCGGCGGCCAGGGGCTCAGCGGCCGGGTCGGTTTCCAGATCACCGTGCCGCTCTATGCCGGCGGCGCCATCGGCGCCAATGTGCGCAAGGCCAATATCGAGCAGATCAAGTCCGAAGTGGACGCCATGTCCGCCTATGACCAGATCCGCGAAGCGGTTATTTCCGCCTGGGCCGGCATCCAGAGTGCCGACGCACAGATTTCCGCGGCAAACTCCGCCGTGGCCGCGGGCCGCACGGTGTTGGATGGCGTTATCCAGGAGCGCGACCTGGGCACCCGCACGACCCTCGACGTGCTCAACGCCCAGGCGGAACTGACCACCGCCCGCGAGGGGCTCATCAATGCGTCGACCAACAAGGTCATCGCGACATTCTCGCTGCTTGCGGCCATGGGGCGCCTGACCGCGACCGATCTTGGCCTCGCCGTCGAAGTCAAGTCTGCCGTCCGCTATAACCAGGCCGTCGACGACGTGTGGCAGGAATTGCGCACCGTCGCCGAGTGACCGGCGGCCGCGCAGGTTTTCGGCAAACTGCGTCTGTCGCCTTCGCGCTTCGGCAATGCCTTGCTTCCAGATTGAATCGAGACTTGGTGGTCGGGTCATGCCCGGCCACAAGTTTTAGTGGAAACGGGCTTGCGACCCGCTGCGACGATTCCTAATTGGGGCCGCTGGCGTTAAGGTGATCTAGACGAATCAGATTGGTCGCTTTGGCGGAGGCCGCGGAACTGGTTCGGGCGCGCATGAGTAAGAGGCACCGATGAACAAGCCGGCTCCCAAAGAACCATCGATGGACGAAATCCTGTCGTCCATCCGGCAGATCATTGCCGATGACGATGCTGCCGGGGTGCCGCGCCGGCCGACCATCCAGGCGGCGCCGCCGCCGATGCAGGCAACACCCGCCCGTCCGATGACCGACTCCCTCGACAAGGATTTGAGCGATATGCTCGATGACATCGAGCCATTGGCGCTGTCGGCCAGCCAGATAGTCGATCAGGCAGATGACGATGTGGGCGGGTTCAGTTTCGACTCCATCCTGGCTGACACCGCAGCCGACGAGCCGACAGCTTCGGTGCCGCAACTGGTTGACCCCGACGACATTACCTTCGACATGGCCGCCTCGGACGAAGACGAGGAGCTGCCATCCTTCGATCCGGCGCCGATGGCCGCGGCCCTCAAGCCCCAGCCTGCTCCGGAACCAGAGCCGGCACCCAGGCAGGCGGCGCCGCAGCCGGCCTCGCGTCCGCAGCCCAGCGTCGCCCAGGCCGCGCCATTGCCGGATCCGACCTTGTCCAGCGACATGGCCGAGCAGCTGCTGGAGCCTGCGACGCAGGCCGCCGTGCGCAGCTCCATCACCAAGCTCAATGGCCTCGGGCTGGGCAATACCGGCGCTACCATCGAATCGCTGATGCGCGACATGCTTCGTCCCATGCTCAAGGAATGGCTGGACGAAAACCTGCCCTCAGTCGTCGAGCGCATGGTCGAGCGCGAAATCTCCCGCATCTCCCGCGGCGAGTAGCAGCCGCGCGAAGTCAGCGTCGGTGCCCGGCCTTGCCCTCGGGCAGGGCGCCATTCTGTTGGCAGGCAAGAAAGTTATCCCCGCGGCCCGTATCCTCCGCCCATCGCCAACGGCAGAGCCCGGTCATGACGGGCGATCTACGTTGGGATGGCCGGTGGAGCAGGGGTCGCCTTGCTCCCGCATGGATGCTGACCACCAGCCGGAACGGCAGTCCAGAATATGCGGGGCATCACAGCTCCGCCCGCGCTGCCGCGCTCAATCCCAGAATGATGGGTGGCTGCTCGATGCGTGTGCGAAAAGTCCCGGCGCGATGGCGAGACTTCGGGCTCTTCACATTGTACTACGCCGAGACCGCGGTCTCGCCATCGCTGCTCATCGGCCGCCGTCCCGGCGCGGACCCGATAACCGCGATCCAGGCGGCGCTTCCGCTCGTTCACCTACCTGTTGACCCCGCACCCCGCATTTGCTTGAAGTCTGCCAACCTGTTCGTCCGGCCCGCCCAGTCTCCTCTACCAAGGAGCCTGCTTTGGCGGGTCGCTGCTGTTGCGAGTGACCAATGCTTGAAAAGTCCTATGAGCCTTCGGCCGTCGAGGGCCGCGTTTATGCCGACTGGCTCAAGGCGAACGCCTTTGCCGCCGGGGCAGGGGCGCCTGCCGGGGCCGAGACCTTCACCATCGTCATCCCGCCGCCCAACGTCACCGGCTCACTCCATATCGGCCACGCGCTAAACAATACGATCCAGGACATTTTGGTCCGCTTCAATCGCATGTTGCGCAAGGATGTGTTGTGGCAGCCGGGCACCGACCATGCCGGCATCGCCACCCAGATGATCGTCGAGCGCCAGCTGATGGAACGCCAGCAGCCCGGCCGCCGCGAAATGGGCCGCGAGAAGTTCGTCGAGCGCATCTGGGAATGGAAGGCCGAGAGCGGCGGCACGATCATGAACCAGCTCAAGCGCCTGGGCGCTTCAGCCGATTTCAGTCGCGAGCGCTTCACGATGGGCGAAAACGGTGTCCCCGACGACCAGATGGTCCGCGCCGTCACCAAGGTCTTCGTCGAGCTGCACAAGCGCGGCCTGATCTATCGTGCCAAGCGCCTGGTCAACTGGCATCCGGGGCTGGAAACCGCGATTTCCGACCTCGAAGTCGAGAATATCGAGATCAAGGGCCACATGTGGCACCTGCGCTATCCTCTGGCCGATGGCGTCACTTACCAGTTCCCCATCGCCCATGACGAGGACGGCAAGCCTACCGAGTGGGAAACCCGCGACTACATTATCGTAGCCACCACTCGCCCCGAAACCATGCTGGGCGATAGCGGTGTTGCCGTTCACCCCGATGACGAGCGCTACAAGGGCCTTGTCGGCAAGTTCGTTGAGCTGCCGCTGGTCGGCCGCCGCATTCCGATCGTGGCCGACGAGTACGCTGATCCGGCGCTCGGCACTGGCGCGGTCAAGATTACCCCGGCGCATGACTTCAACGACTTTGAAGTCGGCGTCCGCAACAATCTCGAGCAGATCAACGTCTTCACGACGAATGGCTCAATCATCTCGGCTGACTTCGTGCCCGCAGAACTGCGCGGCCTCGACCGTTTTGCCGCCCGCAAGGCCATTGTCTCCAAGCTGACAGCGTTGGCCGAGGAGAACCCTGCGCGAGGCCTCGATCACATCGAGGACAAGAAGATCATGGTGCCGCATGACGAGAAGTCCAAACTCGTCGTCATCGAGCCCTTCCTGACCGACCAGTGGTGGGTCAAGGCCGATGTGCTGGCCCAGCCCGCACTCGCGTCCGTCCGCGAAGGGCGCACCAGGTTCGTGCCCCAGCAGTACGAAAACACCTATTTTGCCTGGCTCGAAAACATCAAGCCCTGGTGCATTTCGCGCCAGCTCTGGTGGGGCCACCAGATTCCTGCCTGGTACGGTCCGGACAACGAAGCCTTCGTTGCGCACAACGAGGCCGAGGCCCAGGCGCTCGCCACCGCGCACTACGGCAAGCCCGTTGCCCTCAAGCGCGACGAAGACGTGCTCGACACATGGTTCTCCTCGGCCCTCTGGCCGTTCTCAACCCTCGGTTGGCCGGACGACACCGCCGAACTGCGCCGCTACTATCCCACCGACGTTCTCGTCACGGGCTTTGATATCATTTTCTTCTGGGTTGCCAGAATGATGATGATGGGTCTTGAATTCCTGGATGAAGAGCCGTTCCACACGGTCTATATGCATGCGCTGGTCCGCGACGAGAAGGGCCAGAAGATGAGCAAGACCAAGGGCAACGTCATCGACCCGCTCGAGCTCATCGATCAGTACGGCGCCGACGCCACCCGCTTCACCCTGGCCGCCATGGCCGCTCAGGGCCGCGATCTCAAGCTCTCGCTGCAGCGCGTCGAGGGCTACCGCAACTTCGTCACCAAGATCTGGAATGCCGCGCGCTTCCTCGAAATGAACGAGTGCCGCCGCGTCGAGGGATATGACCCCAAGGCCAACAAGCTGCCGCTCAATCGCTGGATCGTCGGCGCCACCGCGCGCGGCGCCGCTGCCGTTACCCAGGGCATTGTCGACTATAAGTTCAACGAAGCCGCCAACAGCGCCTACGACTTCGTCTGGGGCACGTTCTGTGACTGGTATGTCGAATTCGCCAAGCCCGTCTTCATGGGGGACGACGAAGCCGCCAAGGCCGAGACCCGCGCCACCGCGGCTTGGGCGCTCGACCAGATCCTCACCATCCTTCACCCCTTTATGCCCTTCGTCACCGAGGAGCTGTGGGCCGAGACCGGCAAGTTCGGTGCCCCGCGCCAGAACATGCTCATCTTGACCGATTGGCCCGATCTGTCCGGCCTAGAAGATTCCGAGGCCGATGCCGAGCTGACTTGGCTGATCGACGTCATCACCAACGTCCGCTCGGTGCGCTCGGAAATGAACGTGCCCGCCGGGGCCAAGCTGCCGCTGGTCGTTGTCGGGGCAGGCGAGGAGACGCTGCGCCGCCTCGTCGCCGGCACCTCGCTGATCACTCGCCTGGCTCGCCTCGAGGAAATCTCGCCGCAGTCGACGGTGCCGGGTGAATCGGCCCAGTTCGTTGTCGGCGAGGCCACCTGGGCCCTGCCGCTTGCCGGTTTCATCGACATTGCCGTTGAAAAGGCGCGCCTCGAAAAGGAAGTCGTCAAGCTCGATGCCGAGGTCGCCCAGATCGACAAGAAGCTCGGCAACGAGCAGTTCGTCGCCAAGGCACCCGAGGAAGTCATCGAGGAACAGAAGTCCCGTCGTGAAGCTGCCATCGAACGGCGCCATCACATCGCTGAAGCACTCAAGCGTTTGAGCTAGGCGTTATGGACGACACCATCCCGCGCGAACCACCCGCCCGCCACGTCGCCAATGGCATGGTCGGGGTTGGCGCGGTGCTGGTGTTCGACGGTAAGGGCGGGGTTGTCAGGCACGAGCCATCGGCCGAAGAGCCCAAGGTGCCCGCCCGCGGCTTCAAGCTGGTCTGCGGCAACTCCAAGGCACCCGAATTCAAGGTCTGGCTCAAGCAGGAGCTGGGCGAGTTCAACGCCGATCTGCTGACGGTTCCCAGTTCGCGATCGCGCTGCACCGTCATCGAGGATCGCGCCATGGTGGTCATGCGGGTCGCTCGGCCAGGGGCGGAGCCGCACGATATCGGCCGGCAATTGCTGACGCTGTGGATCGAAAAGGGCCGCGTCATCATCGCGTCCGAGCTCAACATCCTCGACTTCCTCGGCCTCAACAAATGGGTAGCCTCCCATCATGCACCGGTGACGCCTGCCGACTTGGTGGCGCGGCTGGGTCTGCGTGCGGCTGATCGGCTCGAGCCGCTCATCGAGATGCTGGGCGATCGGCTCGATGATATCGAGGAAGCCCTGATCGTTCAGAACAATACCAAGGCGAACAATCGCCTGGCCGAATTGCGTCGCAATCTCATCAGCTTCCGCCGCATCGTCTGGCCGCAGCGCGACGTGCTCAATACGCTTGAAATCGAAGATCTCAGCCACTTCACCGCGCGCGACCGGCTGCGGCTGCGCGAAGCATCGGCCCGTTCGGCTCGCCTGGGTGACGAGTTGCAGGCGCTGTCGGAACGCGCCGTGCTGGTGCATGAACAGATCATCGATGCCCGGTCCGAGCAGATGAACCGGACCATGCTCATCCTCGCCGCCGTCACCGTTGTCTTCATGCCTCTGACGCTGCTGACCGGCGCCCTGGGCATGAACGTCGCCGGCATTCCATTCTCCGATAACCCGCACGCTTTCTGGGCCGTCTGCGCGGCCCTGTTCGTGCTGTCGCTCGGCATCATCTGGTGGATGCGCGGCCGCCGCTGGCTTTAGCGGCGGCCGCGTTGGCCCTAGATGCTCGCCGACACCCTGTGCAGGCAGGCATAAAGCCCGTCGGCCGCCATCAGTTCGTCATGCGTGCCCTCTTCGCCGATGCCATCAGGCGTTAGCACGAGGATGCGATCGGCGTGGCGCACCGTCGACAGCCGGTGCGCGATGACGATGGTCGTTCGTCCCGTGGCCAGGCTCAGCAGCGCCTGCTGCACGGCCCGCTCACTCTCGTTGTCCAGCGCGCTGGTCGCTTCGTCGAAGATCAGCACTGCCGGATTCTTCAGAAACGCGCGGGCAATGGTCAGCCGTTGCTTCTGGCCGCCCGATAGCTTCACACCACGCTGGCCGATATCCGACTTGTACCCCTGTGGCAGGGCCATGATAAAGTCATGCGCATTGGCGGCCTTGGCGGCCTCCATAACCTGCTCGTCGCTTGCTTCGGGGCGGCCATAGCGCAGGTTTTCTTCGACGGTTCCGCTGAACAGGTAGAGGTCCTGCTGCACCATCCCGATGTTGCGACGGAGCGACGCCAGCGTAACGTCCCGAACATCGTTGCCATCGATGGTGATTGCGCCGCCGTCGACTTCGTAGAAGCGTGGGATCAGCGCGCAGAGCGTGCTTTTCCCAACCCCCGACGAGCCCACCAGCGCAACGAACTGACCCGGCTCGATGTCGAGCGAAAGCCGGTTGAACACCGCCTCCTGGCCCTCGCCATAGCTGAAGCTGACGTCCCGGAAGCTGATGGCGCCGGCGACTTGGCCAATATCTTCGGCGCCTGGTCGGTCTGCGATATCCGGCTCCTCTTCCAGAAGTTCCATCGCCCGGACGAAGCCTGTCGCGCCCTCCTGCCAGAGCCGGATGAAGTTATCGAGCCGTCGCACCGGATCGACCAGCACGCCGACGCAGAGCAGGAAGGTCAGCATCTCGGAAACCGTCAGTTCGGCATGCAGGATGCGGATGGCCCCGGCCACGATCACCATGATGGTCACCAGCTGGGCGAAGCCGTCCATGCCGACCCACAGCAGCGCCTCGCTGCGATAGCCCTCCCGGCGGCTTTCGAAGAAGCTCCGGTTCTCGACCTCGAAGCGGCGCAGTTCCTCACCCTCATTGGCGAAGGACTGCACGACGCGAACGCCACCCAGGGCGTCCTCCACCCGCTCGTTCACCGCCGCAATGCGCTCTTTGCTGGTCTTGAGCGCCACATTCATCCGGCGGTTGAAATAGCGGGCATAGATAACCGCGATTGGCACCAACAGCGCGATCAGCCCTGTCAGCACCGGATCGATAATGGCCAGCACGGTCATCGCGCCGCCGAACTTGAGCAGGCCGATGGCGATGTCTTCGGGTCCATGGTGGAACAGCTCGCCCAGCCACAGCGAGTCATTGCTGATCCGGCTCATCAGCTGACCGACGCGCTGCCGGTCATAAAAACCGAAAGACAGCTTCTGGCAGTGTTCGAATAGCTCCTTGCGCACATCGGCCTCGATGCGCGCGCCCATGACATGACCCTGGTAGTCCACGAAGAACGTCGCCAGCGACTGCACGATGAAGACGCCGACCATGATCAGGCCCATGGTCAGGATCTGCACGATTGCGCTGTCGCTCTGAGCCAGTTCGGGCAGGCGTGCGGTGATATAGCTGGCGCAAAGGGGCAGGGCGATTGCCCCAGCTGCGACCAACACGGCGCATGCAAGATCGGCAAGCAGAAGCGGGATGTAGGGGCGGTAGTAGGCAATGAACTTCCGGGCCCTGGACATGGTCCGGGCGGAGTTCATGTCCCGGCTTGGCATCAGCCGGGCGAGAAGACGAAGAAAGAGGGGGTTACGGTTCGCGCTGCTGTGCGGCCCCGGTTTGGAAGTGTCCGAATGCATGAACAATCAAGTCCTGTTGAAGATGTGCTCCTTTCGTGTTGGACAGGGTTTTCATTGTTCGCTCCTTCATTTGGGTAGCGCGAGTATGCCCGTGGAAACGCCGTGGGCAACCTGAGGGCCGGTACAAAGAGCGCTAATCGGCGACCAAGCGTCGGCGATGTGACGATTCCGCAACAGCCATGATGAATCAATTTCACCCAGCTTTGCGGCAACGATTTGGCGATGTTTGTCGCCACAATCTCACCCTAAACGAGACGGCATAGGCATCTGGGGGCGGATAGTCTGTGAGTGGCGTGGCACGGCCGCACGCTTGCACGTTTATCGCTCCCCGGTACCTGAGCTGAAGGCCGCTGTGCGCCCCTGCGGGCGTATGGATTGTGGCCTTGTTCGGTGAAACGACGACGTGCCTGCAAAATTGCCGTCCCGGCAATACCACCCGAGCGCCACGAGCCCGGCTGAATGCGGTCACAAACGGAGTTTACCGAAATCTTAACGTCCGCTTTCCCGGTCAACGTACATGGGACAAGCTGATTAAAACCGGAGCGCGGCAATTGCCGCCTGCGCACCGAAGCGGAACCGGACAGGCCGGTTCCAGGAACATGGTTTGCCAGCCCGTTGGCTGGCACAAAGGAGTAAGATGCGGACCATTAGGGACCATTCCCTGATTTCCGTCACAACCGCAGCCTTCCTCGCCCTGGCGGCGTCGATCCTGCCTGTGCACGCCCAGACTGCCGCCGACGCGGCGCTGAACATGGCCAACATGCTCGATGGGGCAGGTGGTGGCGTGTCCGGCGACGATCTGCTGGCGGCCCTGGAAGATGCTGCCGATGCCGGCCAGCCAATGGCCATGTGGCAGCTCGGCACCATGTACGAGAACGGCGAGGGCGTGGACCGCGACCCCGTCAAGGCCTTCGGCTATTTCGCTCAGATTGCCAATCAGCATGCCGACGCCGCGCCAAAGGGTGTCGAGGCCGATATCGTCGCCCAGTCCTTCGTCAAGGTAGGGGACTACTACAGGCAAGGTCTGCCCGATGCCGGCATTCCGGCTGATGCAGAACGCTCCCATGCCCTGCTGCTGCACGCCGCCACCTATTTCGGCGATGCGGACGCGCAATATCGGGTGGGCCTGCTCTACACGCAGGAAGACGAAATGGGCGTGAACCCGCTGCAGAGCGCACGGTGGTTCTCGCTGGCGGCGCGCAAGGGCCATTGCCCCGCCCAGGCGCATCTCGGCGACATGCTGTTCAACGGCGTCGAAGGCATCGAGGCCCAGCCGATCGAAGGCCTCATGTGGCTATCGATTGCCCATGAGCGCTGCGCCGGGACCGGTGATGCAGCCTGGATAGACGACCTGCTCAATCGCGCGACGGCTCTGGCTACGCCCGAGGAAAGCGCCGAGGCCACCGCCTTGGCGCAGAGCATCGCCCCCCAGTTCGCCGGCTTCTAGAACCGGAACTCGCCTTCTACGGGGACATGGTCGCTCGGCTTGTCCCAGCCGCGCACGTCCTTGTGCACGATAACACCCTCCAGCCGGTCCGCTGCCTGCGGCGACAGCATCAGGTGGTCGATGCGGATCCCTGCATTGCGCCGCCAGGCGCCGGCCTGGAAATCCCAGAACGTATAGGACGGCTCTGACGTGACCGAGCGCAAGGCATCGGTCAAGCCTAGATTGACCAGTGAGCGCCAGCGCTCCTGGCTTTCCGGCCGAAAGAGCGCATCGCCCCACCAGCCTTCCGGATTGTGCGCATCGATGGCGGCGGGAATGATGTTGAAGTCGCCGAGCAGGATGAACGGCTCCTCCAGCGCGAGCCTGCCGGCCACAAAGGCTTCGAGCCGCTTCATCCATGCCAGCTTGTAGGGGAATTTCTCGCTGTCGACTGGATTGCCGTTGGGCAGATAGATGCCGCAGACCCGCACGGCGCCGGTCTCCACAGAGAATACGCCTTCGATCAAGCGCGCCTGCTCGTCGCTGTCATCGCCGGGCAGGCCGCGCGTCACCTCGTCGAACGGCAGCAGCGACAGGATGGCAACGCCGTTCCAGCTCTTCTGCCCATGCGTCTCGACATTGTAGCCGAGCGCCTCGATCTCGAGGCGCGGAAAACCCTCGTCGACTGTCTTGATCTCCTGCAACACGACGATGTCCGGCTTTTCCTCGCTCAGCCACTTCAGAAGCAGCTCCAGCCGGGCTTTGACGCCGTTGATATTCCAGGTGGCGATGCGCATGACGAGTCTCCATTGGTGGGCAGGCTAGCGATCAGCCGGGCAGGGGGCAACTATCCGGCAACGCCGTACACAGCGTTGCGTATCTCCTCGCGATAGGCGCCGTCGCTGCCCTCGAGTCCGGTATTGGTCATCGACAGGACGGTCAGCCCATTCACGGGATCGATGAACCAGTTGTGCCCATAGATGCCGCCCCAGCGCACAAGGCCACGCGGCGCCGGCGACTGCGCGGCCTGGGGATCGTCGAGCCAGGCACCGAAATAGCCGAACTTCCAGCCCGGACCCTGCGCCTGGGCAAGCTGCGGCGTCTGGTCGGCCATGCCACGTGCCACCGTCTCCGGCTTGAGGATTGCGCCGCCACCGGTCCGCAATGTTTCAAGGAGGGTAATGAAGTCCGACGCGGTACCGGCCATGCCGCCGCCGCCCGACTGGAACGCCAATGCATCGAAAATGCGATCCGGATCGTAGGTCGTGATGCCTCCCCATGGGTTGCGGATGCTGTGCGGATTGCCCATCAATTCCGGCCCATCCGTTCCGTCCGCATAAGCTGCCGCGAGGCGCGATGGGTTCGTGACTCCGAACCGGCTGTCATTCATTCCCAGCGGGTCCGTCACATATTGCCGGATCGCGTCCTCGGGCTTTCCGCCCACCAGCTTTGCGGAAATTTCGCCAAGCACGTCGATCGATGGTCCATAGGACCATCCCGTGCCAGGCGCGAACAGCAGCGGCAGCGTGGCCAGCCGGCACACGATCTCTTCGCTGCCCAACCGCCAGCGATTGACGCCGGCCGCTTCTTCTTCAGCGCTGACAATGCTGGCGCTGCTCAGCCCCGATGTATGCGTCAGCAGGTGGTGGATGGTGATATCGGGCGCCGACCCATTGGTCATGCGTGGGCGGAAATAGGGCAGGTAGCGGGTCACCTTGTCATCGAGCCGCAGCTGGCCGGCATCCAGCAATGCGAGAATGGTCGTCGCGACAATCGGCTTGGTCAGCGACGAGAGCCGGAAGATCGCGTCCGCAGTCATCGGGCGGCCCGCCTCCCGATCGGCCAATCCCTGCGCCGTCTCGTAGACCAACTCACCATTCTGGCGCACGATCAGTACTGCCCCGACGATCCGGTTCTCGGCGATGGCGCGTTTGACCGCCGCGTCGAGGCGCTGTTCCAGGTCCATGCCGCTATGCTCCGTAAACCGCGCGCAGGATGTCGTCGCGGAACAGGCCGTTGCATCCCTCGAACGTCGTGTTGGTGCAAACTACGATCGTCATCCCGTTCACCGGATCGACAACCCAGTTGTGCCCCCAAGCGCCGCCCCAATCCACCGTCCCCAGCGGGGCAGGATTGTTGGCCGCCACGGCATCGTCGAGCACCGCGCCGATAAAGCTGAAGCGCTTGCCGGCGTCCTGCGGTCGTCTCGGTAAATCCCCGATCTGGTTGGCCAGCGCCATCGCTATGGTCCCAGGCTCCAGCAATCCCGGCCGCCCATGGTAGACCTCGAGCATCTTCATCACGTCATCCGCCGTCCCCGCCATGCCGGCACCACCATTCTGCGGCGCAGCCGGGTTGAGGATGCGGCTGGGGGAAAAGGTGGTGACCGTCGTGCCGGCCTGGTCCCAGATGCCATGCGGCTCGCCCATCCGCACCGGCGGTGTTCCGTCGGCATAGGGTGTAGCCAGCCGCGTCGGATCGGTGACGTAGAAATGAGTGTCCGCCATGCCGAGCGGTCCCGTGACATACCGGGCGATCGCGTCCTCGACGTCAGAGCCATTGATGGCCGCGAGTGCTCCGCCCAGCACATCGATGCCGGTGCCATAGTCCCAGCCGGTCCCGGGCGCAAAGGCCAGCGGCACCTTGGCGAGGTTCTGCAGTGTCTCGGTCAGCGAATTGATCACACCCGAAAGCCCGCCGCTGGCATTGTCCGGCAGCCTGCCATAGACGAGGCCAGACGTGTGGCTCAGCAGGTGGTGGATGCGGATATCGGCCACGCTGCCATCGGGATTGGCTGGCGTGAACCAGGGCAGGTAGCGCGTCACCCGGTCATTGAGCCCGATGAGGCCCAGATCGACCAGGCGCAGGATGGCGGTAGCGACGATCGGCTTGGTGACCGAAGCCAGCCGGAAAATTGCATTCCGCTGCATTGGCACATTGGCCTCGCGATCAGCAAGCCCGGCGGCGCGCGCATAAATCTCCTGGCCATCCTTGTTGATCAGGATGACGCAGCCGACAATGCGCTGCCCCAGCGCGGCATCGACTGCCGCGTTCACGCGTTCCACTATGCTCATGAGTTCCTCCGACGAAGCAGGAGGACGCTATGACCTGAGCGTCAGGATATCAACCGCTTAGACCGCGAAACTGGTCCCGCAACCGCATGACGCCACGGCGTTGGGGTTCTTGATCTGGAAGGCCTGGCCGATCAGGTCGTCGACGAAGTCGATTTCCGAGCCCCCCATGAATTCGAGGCTCATCGAATCGATCAGCACCACGGCATCGCCCTTGCTCAGAACCATGTCGTCACTGGCAGGCTTTTCCTGTACCAGGTTGTATTCATACTGGAATCCAGAGCACCCGCCACCCGCCACAGAAATGCGCAGCACCGTGCCCTCCGGCTCCTTGGCCAGAATGCGTGACACGCGCTTGGCGGCGCGATCAGTCAGCACGACATCGGTTGAAGCTGGGGCGGTTGCGGTCATCTTGTATCCACGCCGTAATGTCATAACGGTCAGGCTAAAATAGTAACTCTGGCCTGGATTGAAAAGGGTCAAAAACTGAGCCGCGATCACCGATGAGCGAAACTGCTCCCTATGCCAGCAAGCCTGAACAATCCCTTGGTCGTCTGTACGGCACTGGGCCGAGCCCGACGCGCTCCGAGTTCCAGCGCGACCGCGATCGCATCATTCACTCCACCGCCTTTCGCCGGCTGCAACACAAGACGCAGGTGTTCCTGCAGTTTGGCGGCCATTTCCGCAACCGCCTGACCCACACCCTCGAGGTCAGCCAGATGGCACGCTCCCTGGCGCGGGCTCTGCGGCTGGATGAAGACCTGGCCGAGGCCGTCGCCCTCAGCCACGATTTGGGCCACACGCCCTTCGGCCATGCCGGTGAGCGCGCATTGCACACCGCCATGGCGCCCTATGGCGGCTTCGATCACAACATTCAGGCCATGCGGGTAGTGACCCAGCTCGAGAACCGCTACGCCGAACATGACGGGCTGAACCTCACCTGGGAGACGCTCGAAGGCATCCTCAAACACAATGGGCCGCTGACCAATCCCGATGGTACCCCATATGGCAAATATGCCCGCGAAGGACTCCCCGCGGGCCTCGATGACATTCCCGCACCAGCCGATCTCCGCCTCTCCAGCTTCGCGTCGCTCGAGGCCCAGGCGGCCGCTATTGCCGACGACATCGCCTACAATGCCCACGATATCGATGACGCGCTGCGGGCAGGGCTGATCACGCTGGACGACCTGGCCGATATCCCGCTGGCGGGTCCCATCGTGCGCGAAGTTCTGGAGCGTTACCCCGATGTCGCGCCCAAGCGGCAGGCCCACGAAGTGCAGCGTCGCCTCATCACCCGCACCATCGAAGATGTCATCGCCACCACGTCCGGCAACATCGCTGCTGCAGGTGTCAGGTCCGCCGAAGATGTCCGGAATGCCGGCCGTACGCTGGTCACCTTCTCGCCCGCCACCAGCAACGCCGAGCGCGGTCTCAAGTCGTTCCTCTTCGAACGGGTCTATCGCCACGAGACGGTCATGGTGCCCGTGCGCCAAAGCGAATCCATCGTTACCGAGATCTTCGCGCGGTACCTTGCCTCGCGTGACCTGCCGGGCCGCTGGGGCATGGCAGCGCGAGGGGCGTCGGACGACAGCGCGCTTGCCCGGATCATCGCCGATTTCGTCGCCGGGATGACAGACCCCTATGCCCTGGACGAGTACCAGCGCTTGTTTGACGCTCGCCCGGATTTCCGTTAACCCCGGCGCACTTCAATAGTCAGGTCTATCATGGACGTTTTCGCGCTCTTTTCCGCACGCATCGGCAACGCCATGCAGGTTCTGTTTCCCCAGGCCGGGGCGGACCTGCTGGCCCGTATCGTGGTGGAACCGCCGCGAGATCCCGCCCATGGCGATCTTTCGACCAATGCCGCTATGGTCGTGGCCAAGCCGCTTGGGATGAACCCTCGCGAGGTGGCGAACGCCCTGGCCGAACACTTCAAGCAGGACGCCGATGTCACCGCGGTCGAGGTTGCCGGCCCGGGCTTCATCAACTTCCGCCTCGCCGCGCCCATCTGGCACCAGGTACTGCGGTCGATCGCGCAACTGGGTGCCGACTATGGCCGCTCCAACCTGGGCGGTGGCGAGCCGGTCAATATCGAATATGTCTCGGCCAATCCGACCGGTCCCATGCATGTCGGGCACACGCGCGGTGCCGTATTCGGTGACACGCTGGCTTCGCTCATGGCCTATTCCGGCTATGAAGTGACCCGCGAATATTACATCAATGATGCCGGCAGCCAGATCAACACGCTCGCCAACTCGGCCTTCCTGCGCTACCGCGAGGCCCTGGGCGAGACGATCGAGATCCCGTCCGGCTTCTATCCCGGTGATTACCTGATCCCGGTTGGCCAGGCGCTCAAGGCTGAGTTCGGCAACAGCCTGCTCGCCATGCCCGAGGCCGAGCGTACCGCGCTGGTCAAGGATCGGGTGCTTGCTGCCATGATGGAACTCATCAAGGCCGACCTCGCCAAGCTCAATATCCATCACGACGTGTTCTTCTCCGAGCGAACGCTGCACGGGCAGGGGGGCGATATCGATCTCACGCTCGATTGGCTGCGGTCCGAAGGCATGATCTATGAAGGTCGCCTCGAGCCCCCCAAGGGCAAGATACCAGACGAATGGGAAGACCGCGAGCAGACCTTGTTCCGCGCCACCGACTATGGTGACGACGTCGACCGCCCGCTGATCAAGTCCGACGGCTCCTACACCTACTTCGCCGCCGATATTGCCTATCACCGCAACAAGTTCCTGCGCGGCTTTAAGCACATGATCAACGTGCTGGGCGCCGACCATTCGGGCTATGTCAAGCGGCTCCAGGCGGCCACCAAGGCCGTGTCGCTGAACGCCGCCGACATGGATGTGCGCATCTGCCAGCTGGTGCGGCTACTCAAGAACGGCGAGCCGTTCAAGATGAGCAAGCGGTCTGGCGACCTGGTGACGCTGGCCGACGTCGTGGAAGAAGTCGGCGCCGACGCAACGCGCTTCATGCTGATGTATCGGCGGAACGACGCAGCCATGGACTTCGACTTCGCCGTGGTGAAGGAGCAGACCAAGGACAATCCTGTCTTCTATGTCCAATATGCGCACGCCCGGACCTATTCTATCTTCAAGACTGCCGCGCGTGACCTGCCGGCGCTGGATGTGTCGCCGTCCGCACTGGCGGCGGCCGAGGTCGAACGCATCGTGACGCCCGCTGAGCTGGACCTCGTCAGGGTGCTCGCAGCATGGCCGCGGACCGTCGCCGCCGCGGCGGTGGCCCACGAGCCCCATCGTATCGCCTTTTACGCGCATGAACTCGCCGCGGCCTTCCACGGCTTCTGGGCCAAGGGCAAGGATGATGTCAGTTTACGCTTTGTTAATGCTGACGACCCAAAGCTCACTTTGGCACGACTCGCGCTCGTCGATGCCGTGCGCCAGGTTATCCTCAACGCACTAGCAATTCTGGGCGTCTCCGCTCCCGAGGAGCTTTCATAATTCGGGCGTATTACTGTGATGACTCCCGGCACAATGCCCCAGTTGGGGCGCCGTAGTAGTCAAATCGAGAGGGCGCTGGTTGATGTCAGCGAAACCGCAGCCAATGGCCGGACAATCCGACGCCGCAGATGATCTGATCGCGGAACTCGCCAAGCTCATGGCGCAGGATGATGCAAAGTCCAGCCGTCCGGGTGAGGTTCTCACCCCGACCTTCGCGGTGCGCATCCCTGGCGGCGACAACAATGCGCCGGCCGCGGCGCCCGTTCCCCGCTTCGACTTCGATCGGACGACCGCCCTGGCAGCCGAAAAGCCAACGGCACCGGTTCCCGCGCCGTCGGCCCCCCAGGCCGGCCCCGCCACCACGGCGGGAGGTCCCGAGCCCTTCAATTTCGACTTTGACATCGGTTCGCTCAAGCGTGAGCCCGCGGTCCCCGCGCAGGTCTCGGCGGATGCCGAACCTGTGGAGCCTGCCATGGCGGCAGAGTCCACCGTGGATCACGACAGCATTGCGGACCTCATTGCCGCTGAACTCTCCGTGCAGCCCGAGCGCGTTTCCGAGCCGGTCGTTGCGGCTCCTGCTCCCGTTCCTACCCCGCCGCCGTCCACCGCGACGCGCGCAGCATCGCAGCCTGCCTCGACCTGGACACCGACGGCCGTTGCCGCCAACCTGGGTAGTCAGGAGCAGTCGGCTCGCCCAGCTTTGCGCCCGCTCAATCTCCAGCCCGCGCCCAAGACCGAGCAAGACCGCTTCAAGGTGCCGCCGGTTTTCGGCCTCGGCACCAAGCCCGCCGGGGACAATGGGCGTCCTGCCGCTGCCGAACCAGCAACGCCCGTGGCAGAGGTCGTGGCCCCTGTTCCGGCCGAGCCCGTGCCGGTTCTTCGCCAGTCCACGCCCTCGGTTGAAGCGCCGGTGGCGCAGCGCAGCCAGGACAGCGAATTTGGCCGCGATCCGATCGACGAGATCGAGGATCTTATCGGCCGCGCCATGCGTGTCGAGTTCGACAAGCCGTCCGAGACGCCGGCTCCGGCCGTAGCCGAGCGGCCCGCGCCAAGTCCGGCGCTGCGTACGCTTGCAACCCCGGTCGCCCCAGCAATCCAACCTGCTGCCACCGCCGCGCAGCCTGCCGGGTCGGCTCCGCGCACACTGTCTGGCGCCGACGAAGCCATTTTGGCCGCCGCTCAGGCGACCGGGGCCGAGATCGGTTGGGTCGAGGCGCCTGAGGTCGATCGGGCCGAGCCTGTTGGGTCCGCTGCCAGCAGGCGACCGCGCCGCGCGATGGGCGTATCCCGCGCCGTCGCTGGCCCGCTCGTCGCCGTGACCCTGCTGTTGGCCGCTGGCTTTGGCTTGTATTGGGCGCTGGGCCTGGGCCGTGAATCCGGTCCGGCGCCGCTGCTCACCGCCGACACGAGCCCGACCAAGGAAACGCCCGCCGTCCAGCCCGATGCGGCCGCCGCTCAGCAGTCCGTTGTGTTCAACGAGATCGATGGCGTCGTTCCCGGCGCCGAAGAGCAGCTGGTTTCGCGCGATCAGGCCGATGTAAACGAAGTGACCCAGGTCCCGCCCGCCGCCGATCTGAGCGAAGAAGGGCTCGCGAACCGCAAGGTGCGCACGGTAACCGTCCGCCCCGATGGAACGATTGTCAGCGGCGATGACGGCGTTGCCGGCAGTGCCATCCTGCCGGTCGATCGCCCGCTTGTACCCGAAGTTCCTGGCGCCGAAACCGCCAGCCCCGAACTCCTCGCCAGTGCCGCGCCCGAGACGCCGAGGCCAGCGGCACCTGCTGCTGATGCAGCGGCGACCCCCGAAGCGACACCTGCTCCTGCCACTGCCGCTGCTTCGGCAGTGACACCGGTTGTGCCCGGCTCCACGGTTCCGGCTGTCGATGTCGCCGGCAACGTCCTCGCGGGCAAGACGGCCCCCGTGCCGATGCAGCGTCCTGCCGGCCTCGTGCAGACTGCCGCTCCGTCGCCCACTGCGGCAGCGGTCGAGACGCCCGCCACGTCCGGCAATCTCCTGCCGCCCCCGCCGGCGGCCTCCACGCTTGGCGCCTTGCCGACCGCGCAACCCGCGGCGACGGAGGTTGCGACTCAGCCGGCAGCGGAGCCCGCAACGGCTGCGATTCCGGGGGCTGTGGAAGTGGAGGCATTGCCCAATTCGGCTCCCGCCTACGCCCAGCTTGCTTCTCTCCGCACCGAACAGGAAGCGCGCGACGCAGCGCAACGGCTGGTCAGCCGGTTCGGCCCGCTTTTCGGCGGCGCCAACATGGAGGTCCAGCGCGTCGACCTGGGTGCCCGCGGGATATACTACCGCGTTCGCGTTCCGGCCGACTCCGCCCAGGCGGCCAACAGCATCTGCACCAACGTCATCGCCGCCGGCGGAGATTGCGTCCTGATGTAGGCGTCACTGGCCCCCAGCGACCGGTGCACATCATCGGGTGCGACGGCTGCGGCGCTTGACGCGTGTAAACCCAGCGGCCAAGGATGGCCTTGAGTTCCTGCAGCGCGGCACCGATTTCATGACGACTGCCCAGACCGACTGGTTTGACACGCCCGCTGAGCCGGCGGCCGAAGATGTCATGTATGTCGATGTCGGCGGCTACGAGGGTCCCCTGGATCTGCTGCTCGACCTGGCGCGGCGCCAGAAGGTCGACCTTGCAGCCATTTCCGTGCTGGCCCTGGCCGAGCAGTATCTGGCCTTCATCGAGACCGTGCGCGAGAAGCGCATCGAGGTGGCGGCCGATTATCTGGTGATGGCGGCATGGCTGGCCTATCTCAAGAGCCGGCTCATGGTGCCGCAGGCGCCCTCCGACGATGAGCCCTCCGGCGAGATGCTGGCGGCCATGCTGCAATTCCGGCTCAAGCGGCTCGAGGCCATGCGCCGCGCTGCCAGCCAGTTGATGAACCGTCCGCGCCTGGGTTTCCAGGTCTACGCTCGCGGCATGCCCGAACCCATCGAGATCAAGCGCACCAGCCTTTGGGAGGCCAGCCTTTATGACTTGCTCAAGGCCTATGCCGGGCAGCGCGAGCGCGGCAGCACTACCGACTATTCTCCGCTCCAGCGTACGGTATGGTCGCTGCAGGAGGCGCGCGACATTCTCCAGCGCCTGATCGGCGATAGCTTCGAGTGGGTGTCGATGGACAGCTACCTGGCGGACTACCTGGGCACTCCGACGGAGCGCGCGACCATCCGCGCCTCAAGTTTTGCATCGAGCCTTGAACTCGTGCGTACCGGCCAGATCGACCTGCGTCAGACCGAAACCTTCGGGCCACTCTTCATGCGCCGCCGCAAGGCAGACCGCTCGTGACCGACGGGGAGAATGACCGCCCGCAGGTGCTGGAACGCAATCTGCGCATTCTGGAGGCGATCCTGTTCGCCTCCAGCGAGCCCCTGGATGCCAATACGTTGCTCGCCTATCTCGGCGAAGGGGTGCGCGTGGTGGAATGCCTGGAACTGCTCCAGCAGCGCTATGCGGGCAGGGGAGTCAACCTGGTTCGTCGTGGCGACAAATGGGCCTTCCGCACCGCGGAGGACCTGAGTTTCCTGCTGCGCCGCGACGAGCAGGAAAGCCGCCCGCTTTCGCGCGCGGCGCTCGAAACGCTATCCATCATCGCCTACCATCAGCCCGCCACGCGGGCCGAAATCGAGGAAGTCCGCGGCGTCGCCACCGGAAAGGGCACTCTGGACCTGTTGATGGAAGCCGGCTGGATCCGCATGCGTGGCCGCCGTCGCACGCCCGGGCGTCCGGTAACATACGGCACGACCGACGCCTTTCTCGATCACTTCGGCCTCGAGAGCATCAGCGATCTGCCGGGGCTGGACGAACTCAAGGGCTCTGGGCTTCTGTCTGGCCGCCTGCCGCAAAACCTGCAGATCCCACTACCCTTCGACGGCACTGCCCTGCGCGATGACGAAGATCCACTGGAGCCTGACGACCTCGGCGCGGACGAGGACGGCGAATGACCGAAAAAACCAGCACTGACTGGGGCTTGCGCGGTACGACCGGCGTCAGCTTCGCCGCTACGCTCGAATTCGATGCCGTCGATGTCAGGCTCGGGGGCAGGGTGGTGCTCGATCAGTTCAGCCTGACCCTCAAGCCTGGAGAAATCGTCTGCCTGCTGGGAGAATCCGGCTCTGGCAAGTCCACCGCCTTGCGCGTCGCCGCCGGCATCCAGCCCGTGCATGGGGGCGCCGTCCGCATCAACAGCCAGACCGTTTCCGCCAGTGGGAAGACCGTGGCTGCCGATCGCCGCGGCATCGGCCTGATGTTCCAGGATTTCGCGCTCTTCCCGCATCTTACCGTACTGCAGAATGTGCTGTTCGGCCTGCGCGGCCTCGGCCGCGACGCTGCCCTTGGCCAGGCTCGCGCCGCCCTGCGACGCGTCGGCCTCGCCAACCGCGAGGCGGATTACCCGCACATGCTGTCCGGCGGCCAGCAGCAGCGTCTGGCCCTCGCCCGCAGCGTTGCCCCGCGTCCCAGCGTCCTTCTGCTCGACGAGCCCTTTTCCAGCCTCGATGCCCGCCTGCGCGAGACCGTGCGCGAGGAAACGCTCTCCGTTCTGCGCGAGACCCATGTGACCAGTCTCATCGTCACGCATGACCCGGAAGAGGCCATGGTGCTCGGCGACCGGGTCGCGCTGCTTCGCCATGGCCGGATCGCCCAGATCGGCACTGCATCGGAAATCTACCGCCGTCCCGTCGACCTTGACGCCGCCCGCTTCTTTTCGCCGCTGAGCGAGATCGACAGCGTCGTTGCCGACGGTCACGCCGGCACCCCGCTGGGGCCGGTGGCCGTCCCTGGGCTCGCGGACGGCACACCCGTCACCGTGGCGATCCGCCCGGCGGGCGGCATCGCCATGAGCGCGACACTTCCGGGGACACCAGGCCGCATCATCGGCAAGCATGACGCCATCGGCATCGACATCTGCCAGGTGATGGTAGATGGCCTCGATACCCCCCTGGGCCTGCGGCAGCCGTCCGACGCGACGATGGGCGTGGGACAAGACGTCTTCGTGACCCTCAATCCGGAACACGTTCTTGTGTTTGCGCGCGATTGAACCTATTTCTGACCTATCTTTCGCGTGTAACGCGTTCTGAAGACTTCTAGGGAGACCAAAATGCACGCGCCAGGAATTTGGGGCATTCTCGTCGTCGCCGTCGTCGTGATCCTGCTGTTCGGTCGCGGCAAGATTTCCGGCATGATGGGCGAAGTTGCCTCGGGTATCAAAGCCTTCCAGAAGGGCATGAAAGACGACGACAAGCCGGTCGAGCGCGTCACCACGACCGCCGACAGCGCTGTGCGTGAGCCGGAGAAGAAGGACGTCTGAGGACGTCGCCGCCGGCCCTGCCGCCGCTTTGAAGGAATAGGACTATGCTCGGCTTGGGCTGGACAGAGATGCTGGTGATCGGCGTCGTGGCGCTGATTGTCATCGGCCCCAAGGATTTGCCCGTCGTCATGAATCGCGTCGGCAAGATAGTGGGCCAGATCCGCCGCATGGGCAGCGAGTTCCAGCGCGAGATCAACAAGACCACCGGTCTGGACGAGGTGCGTAACCTCCGCAACTCCATTGCCGATCCGCTGCGGAAGTCCACCGAGGAAATCCGTAGGGAGTTCAACGCGATGACGCCGACCGGGCCTAAACCCAGCGGCATCATAAAGCCGGCAGACCCCAAGACCGAAAGCGTGGTCGACGAGATCAAGGCGGCCGCCGGTATGGCACCCGCCAAGACGGCGGATCAGATCGCAGCCGAAGCAGGCTTCAAGCCCGCCGGCCCCGCGCCGGTTGCTTCCAAGGCCGCCATCCCCGCGCCGGCCAAGAAGCCCGCTGCCAGGAAGGCCCCGGTCAAGGCTGCCGCCGCGCCGACGCGCCCGGTGGTGACGACCGATCTGGCCCCGATCGAGGCCGTGCCCGACCCAGCCGAGTCCAAGCCCGTTGCCAAGCCGGCGCGGAAGCCCCGCACGGCAAAGGTCGTCGAGCCCGCCGTGGTGCCGGCACTGCCGACGGAGCCCGCGGATTCGCCGGCCACCAAGACCCCGCGGGCGCGTGCGCCGCGCAAGACCACAGCCGCGAAAGCCGGAAGCAAGTAGACCATGGCCGACGCCAAGCAGATCGAAGACAACAGCAAGCCGGCCGAAGACGAGCTGGCCGGCAGCGAAGCGCCGCTCCTCGAGCATCTGGTCGAGCTGCGCAAGCGGCTGATCTACTCGGCCGTCACCATCGTCGCGCTGATGGCTTTCTGCTTCATTTTCGCCAGCACGATCTATGAGTGGCTGCTGATCCCCTACAAGAATGCGGTTCCGGGTGCGAACCTGATCTTTACCGCGCCGCAGGAACTGTTCTTCACCTACCTGAATGTGGCGCTGTTCGGGGCCATCTTCCTCGGCTTCCCGATGGTGGCCAGCCAGATCTACATGTTCGTGGCCCCAGGTCTCTACAAGCATGAGCGCCGGGCGTTCCTGCCCTATCTGGTGGCAACACCGATCTTCTTCGTGGCGGGTGCGGCGCTGGTCTATTTCGTCGTGCTGCCCATGGCGCTGCATTTTTTCGCCGGCATGCAGACCGAGGATATCGAGATGCTCACCAGCGTCAGCGAATATCTCGGCCTCGCCATGCTGCTGATCCTGGCCTTCGGCGCCTGCTTCCAGCTGCCGGTCGTCCTGACGCTGTTGGCCCAGATCGACCTGATCCACGTAGAGGCTCTCAAGAAAGGCCGTCGCTATGCCATCGTCGGCATCCTGATCTTCGCAGCCTTCATTACGCCGCCCGACCCGATCTCCCAGATCGGCCTTGCCGTGCCCATGTACCTGCTCTACGAACTCTCGATCATCTCGGTTCGGATGGTCGAGAAGCGCCGCGCCGCCGCCCTGGCGGCGCAGGAAGCGGAACTCTCCGGCTCCTCATCCGAGTAAGCCTCTCCCGTCCGGGCGAGGCAATGGCGGCAGCATGGCTGCCCGCTCTTGGTTCGGCAGGCTGACCATGAGTGCGACGACCCGGCCTGCACCAACCAGAGAGGCGGGCAGGGACCCGTAGCAACCGATGTTCGATATCAAGTGGATCAGAGCCAACGCCGAAGCCTTCGACGCCGCCGTTTCGCGGCGCAAGGGGATCTCGGTCCGCTCCTCCGATCTGCTTGCCATCGATGACCGGCGTCGCGACATCATTGTTCGCCTCAACGAGGCGCAGGAGAAGCGCAATGCGCTGTCCAAGCAGATCGGCCAGGCCAAGGCCCAGAAGGACGAGGTCAAGGCCGCCGAGCTGATGGCCGAAGTCGCGCGCCTCAAGGATTTCATCCCGCAGGGCGAGGCGGACGAACGCGCCATCGAGCTTGAACTGCGCAATGCCCTGTCGGTGATCCCCAACCTGGTGTTCGAGGATGTACCTGACGGCAGCGACGAAACCGGCAATGTCGAGTATTTCGGCCGCAACGGCTCGCCTGAGACGGCCGCCAAGGTCCGCGCCCCGCGGCCGGCGTTTTCGTTCGCCCCCAAGGAGCACTATGAGATCGGCGTCGCGGCGCGCGGCGACATGGATTTCGAAGTCGCCGCCAAACTCTCCGGCAGCCGCTTTGTCGTGCTCAAGGGGCAGGTGGCCCGGCTGGAACGCGCGATTGGCCAATTCATGCTGGACCTGCACACTACGGAGCACGGTTACACCGAAGTCCAGCCACCGCTGCTGGTCAGGGACGATGCCCTCTTCGGCACCAATCAGCTGCCCAAGTTCGAGGAGGACCTTTTCTTCACGCCGCATGGCGATAGCCGGTTGGCGCTGATCCCGACTGCGGAAGTGCCGCTGACCAACTTCGTCCGCGAATCCATCGTGGCCGAGGAGGAACTTCCGTTGCGCCTGACCGCGCTGACCCCGTGCTTCCGCTCCGAAGCCGGCTCGGCGGGCCGCGATACCCGCGGCATGCTGCGCCAGCATCAGTTCAACAAGGTCGAACTGGTGTCCATCACCACGCCCGAGACTTCGGTGGATGAGCACGAGCGCATGCTGGCCTGTGCCGAGACGGTGCTGCAACGCCTGGGTCTCCACTACCGCGTCATGAATCTGTGCACCGGCGATATCGGCTTCGGCGCCAAGAAGACCTATGACCTCGAAGTCTGGCTGCCCGGCCAGGACACCTATCGGGAAATCTCCTCGGTCTCGGTCTGCGGCGACTTCCAGGCCCGTCGCATGGATGCGCGTTATCGCCCGTCCGGCGAAAAGCAGGCGCCGCGCTTCGTCCATACGCTGAACGGCTCCGGCACGGCCGTTGGGCGCTGCCTGATCGCCGTGATGGAGAACTACCAGCAGGAGGACGGTTCCGTCCTCGTGCCGGAGGTGCTCCAGCCCTATATGGGCGGCCTCAAGTCCATCGGCGGCCGCTGATGAGCCTGCGCATCCTCATCACCAATGATGATGGTGTGGATGCGCCCGGCATCGCCATCATGGCCGATATTGCGCGGGCCCTGACTGAAGACGTCTGGATCGTCGCGCCCGATGGCAACCAGTCTGGGGCAGGGCACCGCTTCACACTTGGCCGTGAACTGGAAATCGACAGGCGCACCGATCGCACCTTTGCCGTGATCGGTGGTTCGCCCGCCGACTGCGTGGTCGCGGGCATGACCCACCTTCTGGGTGACCGGCCCGCCGACGTGGTCCTCTCCGGCGTCAATGCCGGCCAGAACCTGGGCGACATCATCAACGCCTCAGGAACGGCAGCCGGCGCCAGGGAGGGGGCCCTGCAGGGCGCTATCGGCATCGCCATGAGCCAAGGCGTCAACTACGAGTTCGGCCGGGAGGTGGACTGGTCCAACGCCATCCGTCACGGCGTGGCCGCAGCGCGCGCGGTGATCGGAGTTGCGCAGCGCGGCGCCTACTACAACGTCAATTTTCCGTTCTGCCATCCAGACGAGACCAAGGGTATTTCGGTGGTACCGCACCAGCGCTTCTCGCGCTCTCCCTTCCGGTATTACCCCAGCGACAACGCCGGCAAGTTCTTCATCGCAATTCCCGAAACGCCAATGCCACTGGATCGCGATGCTGATTTCGAAGTGCTGCGCCGCGACGGCTATGTCACGGTGACGCCGATGCTCCTCCAGCAGACCGATTTGGCCGCGGTGGAACGCTTGCGCGGGACGCTCTCGCTCTAGTGCGATCGTCCCGCCGATCTTAACCTTACTCAATCCAGAATCCCGCCCTCACGATTTTGCTCAAATCGCATCGGTTTTAAACTCGTCTTTACCTTACCCGCTTAGTTTCAAACTCGTGTTGAGTACCTGCGTACGAGTAAGCTGATGAGTATCCGCGTATCCCGTCGGGCGCCCAAAGGTGCCATGGCAATGGCTGGTCTGGTGACCGCCGCCGTCGCACTGTCAGGCTGTTCCAGTCTCGGTAGCCGGACCTTCGGCGACCCTACGACCACCAGTTCCCTGCCACAAAGCTCGCCCGCCAGCTATAGCCAGCCCATGCCGGCGAGCCTGGGTGCACCCCAGAACATGACAGCCGAGAGCCAGTTCTTACCGCCCGCCAATGTGGGCGGTGGCTGGAACACCCCCGCGACCGCTGCCACTCAACCTGCCTGGAACCAGCCGTCCCAGCCGGCCTGGAACCAGCCGATGGCAACGGCCAGCGCTATGCCGTCCGTCCAGTCCCAAGACCTTCCTGTACTGAGTAACTCGTCTCCTCAGGGATCCCTCCCCGCCATGCAAGCACAGCCCGCTCTCGCCTCGGCCGCCCCGATGCCCTCTCCCGCTGCCCTCGGCAGCCTGCCGACCAACAATTCGGTGCCCGCGCTTGCCGCGGTCGCCCCTGCCGCGCCAACCCTGCCGGGCGCGGCTCCGGCAAATGCCTTTACCCACACCATCGCCAGCGGGGAGTCGCTCTATACGATCGCCCGTCGCTATGAGGTGACCACGCAGGCCATCGTCCAGGCCAACAACCTTTCGTCGCCCGACAAGATCGTGGTTGGGCAGAAGGTGATCATCCCCGGTCGTGCCGATCTTCTGGCCACCAAGGCTCCGACCACTCAGGTGGCGAGCGCCACGCCGATGGCTGCGCCGGCACCGGCCCAGCAGACCCTGCCGCAGGCCGCGCCCAACGCCCTCCAGGCAGCCGCGCCTGTCGTGGCCCCCGCTGCAACACCCGCGCCGGCCGCAACCCCGGCGGCTGCCCCGGTTCAGGCCGCACCGACCCAGGTTGCCACCGCACCCGCCGCCGAGCCTGCAATGTCCGGCAGCGACAAGTTCCGTTGGCCGGTCAGCGGCCGCGTCATGGTCGACTTCGCCTCGTCCAAGGGCACCGGCATCAATATCGAGGTGCCGGAAGGCTCTGCGGTCAAGGCTGCAGAGAACGGCACCGTGATCTATGTCGGCTCCGGCGTTGAAGGCTACGGCAACCTCATTCTGATCCGCCACCCCAACGGCTACGTCTCGGCCTATGCCCACCTGCAGTCGATGAACGTCGCCAAGGGCGCTGTCGTCGGTCGCGGCGACACCATCGGCGCCGCCGGCATGACCGGCTCGGTGACTAAGCCACAGCTGCATTTCGAACTGCGCAAGGGCGCGACGCCGGTCGATCCGGTCCCGCTCCTGGCCGGTTGATACACAGGCAAACTAGGCGAAGGCCCCCGCGCAAGCGGGGGTTTTTGTTTGTGGACTAGATTGCCTTGCCGAGTTCGCCCGCCAGCGTGCGCACCAGTTGGATCGCGACGCGGCCGGAGCGCGCGCCGCGTGTTGCCGACCACTCGATGGCCCTGGCCTTCAGCGTCTCGTCGTCTATGCTGAGACCGTAGTGATCCGCATAGGCACGGACCATGGTCAGGAAGGTGGGTTGGTCGCAGTTGTGAAAGCCCAGCCACAACCCGAACCGATCTGACAGCGACACCTTCTCCTCCACCGCCTCGCCGGGGTTGATCGCCGTCGAGCGCTCGTTCTCGATCATGTCGCGCGGCATCAGGTGCCGGCGGTTGGACGTTGCATAGAACAGCACGTTTTCCGGTCTCCCCTCGAGCCCGCCATCGAGGATGGTCTTGAGCGACTTGTAGCTGGTCTCGCCGTTGTCGAAGCTGAGGTCATCGCAGAAGACGATGAAGCGGGCCGTCTCGCCGCCGATGCGCCGCATCAGGGCAGGGAGGGTCTCGAGGTCCTCCCGGGCAATCTCGATCAGCACCAGCCGCTGGAACCCCTCCGCCCGGCGCTCGGCAATGTCGCCGTGGATGGCCTTGACCAGCGAGGACTTGCCCATCCCCCGCGCGCCCCAGAGCAGCGCGTTGTTGGCGCCATGTCCGCGGGCAAACTGCTCGGTATTCCGCAACAGTATGTCCTGCACGGAATCGATACCCTTGAGCATGGCCAGGGGCACCTTGGCCACCTTGGACACCGCGATCAAAACCGCGGCATCGCCGTCCCAATGATAGGCATCGGCATCGCCGAGCACCGGAATCGATGCATTCGAAGCTGGTGCCAAAGCCCTGAGCGAATTGGAAATTTCCGCAAGGGTGGCAGCGATCTGTGCGAGGTGATCTTTGGTGCTCAAGACTGGGATTCCTATGGTCGGCGCGGCAATTTGCGGCCCTCTGAATGGCTTTGCAATCACAGGGGGGCAAATGTATAGTCCGCGCGATTTTGACCGGGGTGCAAGTGCAACCAACCCCATATGCGTCCACTAGCGTCGCACCGTTGATGCTGGAACCTGGCGCCGCCCCTCCACAAGCCAAGAAGAACGATTAGGAGCCCCGCCTCATGTTTGTAACGCCCGCCTACGCCCAGGCAGCCGGTGCCGCCCCCGCCGGTGGCATGAACGACATCCTCATCCAGATGTTCCCCATCCTGCTCCTGGTGGTGATCTTCTGGTTCCTGATCTTCCGCCCGCAGCAGAAGCGCCTCAAGGCGCAGCAGGCCATGCTGGCCGCCATCAAGCGCGGCGACACGGTCGTCACCACCGGCGGTATCGTGGGCAAGGTGACCAAGGCTGTCGACGGCGAGGATCTCGAGGTCGAGATCGCTTCCGGCGTCAAGGTGAAGCTGGTGCGCGGCATGGTCGCCGATGTTCGCTCCAAGGGCGAGCCGGTCAACGACAACAAACCAGCCTAAGGGCATAGCCCGACCGATGCCGGAGCCCAAGGGCTCCGGTTTTCTGCTTTCAGGACGACTTTCATGCAGTCTTCGCCGATCCGTACCGCCATCATCGCCCTCGTGGCCATCCTGGGCATCCTGTTCACGATCCCCAGTTTCCTGCCGCAGAATGTGCGCGACAACTGGCCGGGCTTCCTGCCCAGGCAGACGGTGGTTCTCGGTCTCGACCTGCAGGGCGGCTCGCATCTGCTGCTGCAGGTCAACGAAAGCGGCATCGTTACCGAGCGCCTGCAGTCGTTGCGCCGCGATGTGCGCAATACGCTGGCCAACGAAAACGGCATCGGCAACCTGATCACCACCGACGAAGCGACCAAGACGCTGACGGTCGAACTGACCGATCCTACCCAGAAGGAAGCAGCGCGCACGGCCATTGCGGGCCTGCAGAACACCATCAGCAATTCGCTGCTCGCCGTGGGCGGCGTGAACGAGCTGGCTTTCGGCGAGACGGCCGACGGCAAGCTGACCGTCACGCTGACGCCGGAAGGTGTCGAGCAGCGCATGTCGGCACTGGTGGCGCAGTCGATCGAAGTGATCCGCAAGCGCGTCGACGAACTGGGCACGACCGAACCGTCGATCCAGCGGCAGGGCACCAACCGCGTGCTGGTGCAGGTGCCTGGCTTTGGCGACAGCCAGCGACTGAAGGACATCATCTCGCGGACAGCGCGCCTGACCTTCCACATGGTCTATCCCGGCATGACCGCCGCACAGGCACAGGCCCAGGGCCTGCCGGCAGGCACCATGATCCTGCCCAGCCAGGATGGCGGCTCCGAGCTGCTTTATGAAGACATCGCCCTGGGCGGCGAGTCGCTGGTGGACGCACAGCCGAGCTATGACCAGCAGCGCGCCATGCCCGTGGTCAGCTTCAAGTTCGATACGCGCGGCGCCATCACCTTCGGCCAGATCACCGGCGCCAATGTGGGCAAGCGCTTCGCCATCGTGCTCGACGACCAGGTCATCACGGCACCCGTTATTCAGCAGCCGATCACCGGCGGCTCGGGCCAGATCAGCGGCAATTTCACCACTTCGTCGGCCAACGACCTCGCGGTGCTGCTGCGTGCCGGCGCCCTGCCGGCTTCGCTCGATGTGGTCGAGGAGCGCACGGTTGATGCCAGCCTGGGTGCGGACTCTATCCGCAATGGCCTCACCGCCGGCGTGATTGCCGCCGTGCTGGTGGTCGCCTTCATGGTGGCTGCCTATGGCCTGTGGGGTGTGTTCGCCAACGTCTCGCTGGTGCTCAACATCATCCTGATTTTCGGCGCCCTTTCCATGCTGGGGGCCACGCTGACGCTGCCGGGCATCGCAGGTATCGTGCTGACCATCGGCATGGCGGTGGATGCCAACGTGCTGATCTATGAGCGCATGCGCGAAGAACAGCGCGCCGGCAAATCGGCGATCCAGTCGATCCAGGCGGGCTTCGAGCGCGCCTGGGGCACGATCGTCGACTCCCACCTGACCCAGCTCATTGCCGCCATCGTGCTCTATTTCCTGGGCTCGGGCCCGGTGCAGGGCTTCGCGGTGACCCTGGCACTCGGCATCCTGACCTCGCTCTTCACGTCCTATACCGTCACCTCCTACCAGGTGCATGCCTGGTTCCGCCGGGTGCGGCCCAAGACGCTCAAGATCCAGCATTTCCGCTTCATCCCGGACGGCACCAAGATCCCGTTCATGAAGATCAGCCGCTACGTGATCGCCTTCTCGATCGTGGCGAGCCTGCTCTCCGTCGGGTCGGCCTATTTCAAGGGCTTCAATCTCGGCATCGACTTCGTCGGCGGCACCGCCATCGTCATCCAGCATGAAGGTGGCCCGGCCGATGTCGGCCAGGTGCGTGAACTCCTCGACGGGCTCGACCTGGGCGAAGTGCAGGTGCAGGGTTTCGGCACGCCCGAGGATGTGCTCGTGCGTGTGCAGGCGCAGGAGGGCGGCCAGGACGCCGACCAGGTCGCCGTCACCAAGGTCCGCGACGCGCTCGCCACCGAGAACTACACGATCCGCAGCACCGAAGCTGTCAGCGGTACCGTCTCGGGTGAACTGGCGTGGAAAGGCACCATTGCCGTCATCGTCGCGCTCGGCGCGATCCTGATCTACATCTGGTTCCGCTTCGAGTGGCAGTTCGCGCTGGCCGCCGTGGTCACCACGTCGCACGATATCATCATGACGATCGGCCTGTTCTCGATAACGGGGCTCGAGTTCAACCTGACATCCATTGCGGCGGTGCTCACATTGGTTGGTCTCAGTTTGAACGAGACCGTGGTGGTGTCCGACCGTGTGCGTGAGAATTTGCGCAAGCATCGCAAGATGCCGCTGCCCGAGCTGATTGACCTCTCGATCAACCAGACCATCGTGCGCACCTCGCTGACCCAGTTCACGGTGTTCCTGGCGCTGATCCCGCTGGTGCTGTTCGGTGGCGAAGTCATCCGCAGCTTCACCATCGCCATGACCTTCGGCTGCCTTGTCGGCATGTATTCGTCGATCATCGTCAACGGCCCGATCCTGATCAACTTCGGCCTCAAGTCGAAGTCCGAGGAGGATGCCGCGGTGGCCAAGACGGCTGACGGGGCTTCGGTCTAGGCGGAGGGCGGCTTGACCGACACGCCACACTATCCGCGGCAGGTTGGCATCGACGCCTATGGCAACGGGGGCTTCCGCTTCGCGGGGGTCTCCCATCGTGGGTCGCTGCTCTGCCTGCCCAAGGGCATGTTTGCCTGGGACGTGACGACGTTTGCCGAGATCACGGCCGAAACGCTGGCGCCGGTCTTCGCGGTTGCCGACGACATCGACGTGCTGCTGATCGGGCTGGGCCCGGACATCGCGGCCATTCCGCGCGAGCTGCGCGACGCCCTGCGGGAGCGCAAGGTGATCGTCGAGGCGGTCAATACCGGCAGTGCCATCCGCACCTACAACGTGCTGCTGGCCGAGGAGCGGGCGGTCGCGGCCGCCCTCATCGCCGTCGACAAGGTGCGCTGAATGGCCGAGGCCAGTTTTGCCCATGCAGCCGAGGCCCTGCGCCAGGGCGATCGCGACCGTTACCTTTCGACGCTGGTCCTGACCGGAGCGCATCGTGATGCCGTGACGGCGCTCTACGCGTTCAACGCCGACGTGGCCTCCATCCGCGAACGGGTGTCCGATCCGGCGCCAGGCGAGATACGCCTGCAGTGGTGGAGCGATGCGCTCGAGGGCGAGGGGCACGGCGCGGTACGCCAGAATCCGGTGGCCGACGCGCTGCTCGATACGATCGAGCGCTACAACATTCCGGCGGGGACGCTGCTGCGCCTGATCGGCGCCCGGCGCTTCGATCTCTATGACGATCCGATGCCCGATCTTGAGAGCTTCGAGGGCTATGCGGGCGAGACCGTTTCGACGCTCTATCAGCTCGCAGCGATGATCCTCAACGATGGCGAGACCGTCGAAACCGGCGATGCCGCGGGGCATCTGGGCGTGGCCCATGCGATGATCGGGCATCTGCGGTCATTTGGCTATGTCTCCTCCCAGGGCCGCATCGTACTGCCCTGGTCGATTATGGCGGCCAATGGGGTGACCGAGGATGAGATTTTTTCGGGCAGGGCCAGTGAAGCCTTGGTGGAGGCGCTGGGCCAGATCAGCGATCTTGCGACCGAGCATCTAGGCAAGGCCAATTCAGCCATCGCCGCGCTGCCGTCGCGGCTCAGGCCGGCCTTCGCACCGATCACCGTGCTCGATGCGCAATTGAAGCTCTATCTCAAGCGCTCGGCTGGGCCCTTCGCCGTCGCGCCTGACGAGCCGGACTGGGGCAAGATTGCGCGGCTGGCCTGGTGGAGCTGGCGCAACCGCTAGAGCCGGTCCTTGCCGAAGGCGACGAATTCGCCGGAAAGCCGGCCCGCGACCTTGCCCTCGTACTCGAGTTCAGCCCCGACGGTGATGCGGGCAACGCCTCGGCGCGTCAGCAGCTTAAGGAAGCCGTCCCATCCGGCGTCGGTCCCCAGCGTCGCCGTTGCCGTGAAGTCGCCTGAGATCGGCGCCAGGTATTCCATGCTGTTGCGCTGGATCACCACGCGGCTCGGCTGGCCCGCGGCGGTCAATCGCAGATGCAGCAGCGACCAGGCGGAAAGGATCGCCACTGCCGAGGCGCTACCGCCGAACACCGTGTCGCGGTGATTGATATTGGGCCCGAGCGGGGCGCCGAGGATAAGTTTGTCGTCCGATATCGAAGCCACCCGAACCGCCATGGCCCGCGACAGCGGGATATGGTCATGCAGGTAGGTTTCGAGCTCGGCTTCGGTCATGCCCAGGCCTTGAGATCCTCGAGCGCCCGCGAGGTAATGGCGCGACGCTTGGCAATGGTCTTGTCATTGCCGCGCCAGCGACCGACGCCCTCAGGCTTGACGATTTCCACTTCGGGGAACAAGCCGAAATTCACGTTCATCGGCTGGAAGCTACGCGCGCCACTATAGCTCTCCGCTTCGATATGGCCGCCGGTAATGTGGGCGACGAGTGCGCCCAGCGCCGTGGTGATCGGCGGCGTCGCCATCGTCTCGCCCCGCGCCTCAGCCGCGGCGAGGCGGCCGGTGATGAGGCCGACGGCGGCGCTTTCGACATAGCCCTCGACGCCGGTCACCTGGCCGGCGAAGCGGATGCGTGGATCGTTCTTGAGCTTGAGGTTCGGACCCAGCACTTTGGGCGAGTTGATGAAGGTATTGCGGTGCAGCCCGCCAAGGCGCGCGAACTGCGCGTTTTCGAGACCCGGGATCATGCGGAAGATTTCGGCCTGGATGCCGTAGCGCATCTTGGTCTGGAAGCCGACCATGTTCCAAAGCGTGCCCAGCGCATTGTCCTGCCGCAGTTGCACGATGGCATAGGGCTTGACGGTGGGGTTGCGCGGGTTGGTGAGGCCCACTGGCTTCATCGGCCCGTGGCGCAGCGTTTCGACGCCGCGCTCGGCCATCACTTCGATAGGCAGGCAGCCGTCGAAATAGGGGACCTTTTCCCAATCCTTGAATTCGTGCAGCGGCGCGGTCTTCAGCGCCTCGACGAAGGCAAAATACTGGTCCTTGTCCATCGGGCAGTTGAGATAGTCGGCGCCGGTGCCGCCCGGACCGGCCTTGTCGTAGCGCGACTGGGCCCAGACCACGTCCATGTTGATGCTGTCGTAATGGACGATCGGCGCGATGGCGTCGAAGAAGGCCAGCGCATCCTCGCCTGTCGTCGCCAGGATGGCCTCGGCGAGGGCAGGGGAAGTCAGCGGGCCGCTGGCAATGATCACATTGCTCCACTCAGCCGGCGGCCAGCCAGCGACCTCCTCGCGGATCACCGTGATATTGGGGTGGTTATGCACCGCCCGCGTCACCTCATCGGAAAAGCCGTGCCGGTCCACGGCCAGCGCACCACCGGCGGGCAGCTTGTGCTGGTCGGCGGCACGCATGATCAGCGAGCCGCAGCGGCGCATTTCCTCATGCAGCAGACCGACTGCGTTCTGTTCGTGATCGTCGGAGCGGAAGCTGTTGGAGCAGACCAGTTCGGCAAAGCTGTCGGTGCTGTGGGCGTCGGTTGCCTTTACGCCGCGCATCTCATGGACGATGACGCTCGCGCCGGCTTCGGCTGCCTGCCAGGCGGCTTCGGACCCGGCGAGACCGCCGCCAATGATGTGAATGGGTTGTGGATTGGACATGACGGGCAGATAGCAAGCCCGCCATGTCGAGGCAATGGCTGGTTTAGGCGGCGCGCTTGACGTGCAGGCCTTCGAGAATTTCTTCGGCGATCTTGTTGCAGAAGGCGGGCAGGTCGTCGGGCTTGCGGCTGGTGACCAGACCCTGGTCGGAGACGACCTCGCTGTCCTCCCACAGGCCGCCGGCATTGACGACGTCAGTCTTGATCGAATGGTACGAGGTGACCTTCCGGCCCTTGACGATACCGGTCTCCACCAGCAGCCACGGCGCGTGGCACACCGCTGCAACCACCTTTTTCTGTGCCCAGAACGCCTTGATGAGATCGAGCACCTTGGTTTCGACGCGCAGCAGATCGGGATTGATCTGACCGCCCGGCAGGACGATGGCATCGTAATCACTGGCCGAGACGGCATCGACGGTCTTGTCGACGCTGACTGCGCGGCCCCAATCCTTCTTGTCCCAGCCCTTGATCTCGCCCGCTTGCAGCGACACGACGTGCACGGTTGCGCCGGCATCGCGCAAAGTCTTCAGAGGGACTTCAAGTTCGGACTGCTCGAAGCCGTTGGTGGCGACGATGGCGATCGATTTTCCGGACAGGTTTTGCATGGCTGAACTCCGATAGTGTGTATCGGGTCAACGGCAGAGGTGTCGCGCAGTTCCGACGATGGCGCCTGCCATGAAGCTGTGCGAGCACTGACGCTTTGCGCCAGACAGCAAAACAGCCGCATCTCAGAGAGAGGCGGCTGTTCGATTTGCTTGTTCTGAAAGTTCAGTCGGGCAAATATTAGAGGCCGGCAGCATGGTCGCGAGCAATCCGATTGATGTCGGTGCGCGAGATGCCCAGATCGTTGAGCTGGCGATTGTCGAGAGCGGCGAGCTCACGAACGGTCTGCTGGTAGGCGGCCCACTTCTTGAAAGTCTTGCGGATGTCCATTTGAAGTCTCCTTTCGTTTACGAGGACATATTTAGGGCAGCGCCTCGCAAATGAGCAGTGGGTCATTGGTCAAACGAGGCATGCAGTTCTCGCAGGGCTTTAACCAGGGCTGTTCATCTTGGGTTAAGGCTTCGGGCAAAGCAAAGGCCACCGGATGGTTATCCGGTGGCCTTGCAGCAAGGGCGATGGTCAGGACGCTCAGCGGTCGAACAGCGACCGCGTCATCTTGGAGAAGTCGGGGCCGGAAAGCCCCAGTAGGTAGGCATCACGCGTCGTGGGAACGTCCATTTCCCGCAACGTCTGCTTGATGTCGACCAGGCGCTTGATGCGCCAGACGGCACGGACAAACATCGGCGTGCTCCCTGTGGAATTTTGATGGCGACGCCAAGATGGGGTGATTTCCGCCCTCGCGCCATGCCGTAAACGTCAACTGCATTATGCGTGACGTGCATGGCATTTTCACGAACTTGTCGCAAAGGACGTGTGGAGGCCCCGCCTGGATCGCGGTTCTCGCCGGAGTGAGCAGCGGTGGCGAGGCTCTGGCCCCGAAATTGGTAGAAGGGAAGTGAGACCTTTGCCTCGCCACCAGGCCAGGATTTTCGCGGGTCCGGGTCAGGCACGCTGTGTCGCAAGCGTAGCTGCCGAATTCCCCCCGCCCAACGGAAGCGACCTTCCATCCCTGGCTGTCTCCACGGTCATCACTCGTCATGACCGGCTCTGCCGTGAAGATGGGGGAAGTATGCCGGAGGATTTAGAGGCGGGGATAAGTTCGTTGTCCGAGGATCGAGTCCGTGGCCCTACCCCCTCCTACCTCCCCCATCAGAGGGGGAGGTCTCGCTCCACTCGTGGGCAAACATCGGCCTCAACCACCGGCCGACACCTCCCCCTTGATGGGGAGGTTGGGAGGGGGTGTGCAACACGCACTGAACACGCGCAAAGCCGAAAGGATCAGTGGAGGCGATGTCAGGTCGCCCCTACCTACTCCGCGGCCCGCGTCGCGAAATGCGGCCGGCGGGCCATCACTTCCTTGAGGAACTGGCCGGTATAGGAGCGCTTGTTCTGCGCCACGTCTTCCGGCGTGCCCACGGCGACCACTTCGCCGCCGCCATCGCCGCCCTCGGGGCCCATGTCGATGACCCAGTCGGCAGTCTTGATGACTTCGAGGTTATGCTCGATGACGATGACGGTGTTGCCGCCTTCAACCAGCTCGTGCAGCACTTCGAGCAGCTTCGCCACATCGTGGAAGTGGAGGCCCGTCGTCGGTTCGTCGAGCATGTAGAGCGTGCGGCCGGTAGCGCGCTTGGAGAGCTCCTTGGAGAGCTTGACGCGCTGCGCCTCGCCGCCTGAGAGGGTGTTGGCCGGCTGGCCGACCTTCACATAGCCCAGGCCCACCCGCTGCAGGGTAGCGAACTTGTCGCGGATGACAGGGACGGCCGAGAAGAAGTCGACGCCTTCATCGATCGTCATGTCGAGCACGTCGGAGATCGACTTGCCCTTGAACTGCACTTCCAGCGTCTCGCGGTTGTAGCGCTTGCCCTTGCAGACGTCGCAGGTGACGTAGACGTCGGGCAGGAAGTGCATCTCGATCTTGAGGACGCCATCGCCCTCGCATTTCTCGCAACGGCCGCCCTTGACGTTGAAGCTGAACCGGCCCGGGCCATAGCCGCGGGTCTTGGCTTCGGGCAGGCCGGCAAACCATTCGCGCAAGGGCGTGAATGCGCCGGTATAGGTGGCAGGGTTGGAGCGCGGCGTGCGGCCGATCGGCGACTGGTCGATATCGATGACCTTGTCGAGGAATTCGAGCCCGGTCAGCGAGTCATGCGGGGCCGGGACCACGCGGGCACCATTCAGACGGCGGGCGATGGCCTGGTACATGGTATCGATCATCAGGGTGGACTTGCCGCCACCCGAGACGCCGGTAATGGCGACGAACAGGCCCAACGGCACGTCGACCGAGACGTTCTTGAGGTTGTTGCCGGTGGCGCCCTTGACGGAGAGCACCTTGCCCTTCTTGCCCTCACGGCGCTCGGCCGGCATGGCAATGCCCATGCGACCCGACAGGTACTTGCCGGTCAGCGAGTCAGGGTGATTGAGCACATCCTGCGGGCTGCCCTCGGCGACGATATGGCCGCCATGCACACCGGCACCGGGGCCGATATCGACCACGTAGTCGGCGGTCATGATGGCGTCTTCGTCATGCTCGACGACGATGACCGTGTTGCCGATGTCGCGCAGCCGCTGCAGCGTTTCGAGCAGGCGGGCATTATCGCGCTGATGGAGGCCGATGCTGGGCTCGTCCAGCACGTAGAGCACGCCGGTGAGACCCGAGCCGATCTGGCTGGCGAGGCGGATGCGCTGCGACTCGCCACCCGACAGCGTGCCCGAATTGCGCGCCATGGTGAGGTAGTCGAGACCGACGTCGATGAGGAAGTTCAGGCGTTCCCGGATTTCCTTGAGGATGCGCTCGCCGATCAGGGCCTGGTTGGGCGTGAACTTGGCGGGCAGCGCCTCGAACCATTCCTGCGCCGCACGGATCGACTTCTCAGTGACCTGGCCGACATGCAGGCCATCGATCTTTACGGCCAGCGATTCCGGCTTGAGACGATAGCCGCCGCAGGCAATGCAGGGCTTGGCCGACATGTATTTTTCGATCTCTTCGCGCATGCCGGCGCTCTCGGTTTCCTTGTAGCGGCGCTCAAGGTTGCCGATGACGCCCTCGAAGGGCTTGGTCGTCTTGTACTGGCGCAGGCCATCGTCATAGACGAAGTTGATCGGCGTCTTGCCCGTGCCATAGAGCACGGCATTCTGCACCTCTTCGGATAAGTCGAACCAGGCCGTGCCGGTCGAGGCGCCATGGTGCTTGAGCACCGCCTGCAGGGTCTGCAGATAATAGGGCGCCGACGTCTTGGACCAGGGCAGGATGGCACCATCGCGGATCGACAGCGACGTATCGGGCACGATCTGGTCGGGGTCGATCTTCTGCTCGGTGCCCAGGCCATCGCAGACCGGACAGGCGCCGAACGGATTGTTGAACGAGAACAGCCGCGGCTCGATCTCGGCAATGGTGAAGCCGGAGACCGGGCAGGCGAACTTTTCCGAGAAGGTGACCTGGCGCGGCGTGCTGTCCTCGTTCTTCTCGTCGGCAAACTCGACCAGGGCAATGCCCTCGGCCAGCTTCAGTGCCGTCTCGAAGCTTTCGGCGAGGCGCCCGGAAATGTCCGGCCCGACCACGACGCGGTCTACCACTACTTCGATATCGTGCTTGAACTTCTTGTCGAGCGCTGGGGCATCCTCGATCTCGTGATACTCGCCATCGATCTTGACGCGCTGGAAGCCCTTGCGCATCAGGTCGGCCAGTTCCTTCTTAAACTCGCCCTTGCGCCCGCGGGCGATCGGCGCCAGCAGGAAGAGCCGGGTGCCTTCGGGCATTTCCAGCACCTTGTCGACCATCTGGCTGACGGTCTGGCTCTCGATGGGCAGGCCCGTGGCCGGCGAATAGGGCACGCCGACGCGCGCGAAGAGCAGGCGAAGGTAATCGTAGATCTCGGTGACGGTGCCAACCGTAGAGCGCGGGTTACGCGACGTGGTCTTCTGCTCAATGGAGATGGCGGGGCTGAGGCCCTCGATATGCTCGACGTCGGGCTTCTGCATCATTTCGAGAAACTGGCGGGCATAGGCGGACAGGGACTCCACATAGCGGCGCTGGCCTTCGGCATAGATGGTATCGAAGGCTAGGGAGGACTTGCCCGAACCCGACAGGCCCGTCATGACGATGAGGCTGTCGCGCGGCAGCTTGAGATCGATGCCCTTGAGATTGTGTTCGCGGGCGCCGCGCACAATGATCTCACGGTTCTGGCTGGGCTTTGGCGTCATCATATCAGTCCATGGCTGGGGGCACGCAAAAGCGGCGCGGCGGCAAAGTCGGGTTGGAGTATCGGAGCAGGGGAGCCATTCAGATAGGCTTGGCTGGCCCGTCTCGCAAGCGGTCCATCCGCATGGCGGCCCGTCTGTGAGGTCACCTTAGCGTGTCCCGGACCACTTGCCAAAGCACCATTCGTCAACTGGAACATAAGCGGAACAATCCAGATTCGGTCAAGGGCCCGCATGCTGCGTCAGTCCATGCCATGCGGTGAACAACGCCACCACGACGAACAATGCGCCAGCGCCGCGCCCGATCCAGATGGTGACCTGGGGGTGGCCTACCAGGGCATCACGGCCCCGTCCGGCCGCCAGGGCCAGCGCACCATAGACAAGGAATTGCATCCCGACGGTCATCAGTCCCATGACCAATGCCTGCGACCAGATCTGACCGAATTCGGGTCGCATGAATTGCGGGAACACCGCCAGCACGAAGAGGTAGGCCTTGGGATTGAGCAGGCATGTGACCAGCCCCTGGCGGAAGGCGACCCAGTCGGAGCGCGTGGACGCGCCGCCGATATTGTCCACCGTGATGGAACTGCGCAGAAGGGTATAGCCGATCCACGCCATATAGGCCGCCCCGACCACGATCATCGCCTGGAAGATCATGCCAGGCAGCTGCGTCATCAGGCCGACTGCGACCGCGCCGAACAAGGTATGAACAGCGCCGCCCAGCATGATGCCTGCCACAGCGCTGAGCCCGGCGCGACGGCCGCGGGTTAGCGCGTTGGTCAAAACGAAGAACATGTCCATGCCCGGCACGACAATTATGCCAAAGAGCAGGATGAGATAAATCCAGAGAGCCTGGGCATAGTCCATCGGTATCGTCCCCCGCGCGAGGCGATGCTCTCGGCCACCCCTGCTGACAAACCGTGTCAGCAGCCCACGCATTTCCGGGGCTTGACGTAGAACATAACAAGAACATACACTGCTCGTGTCAGCTGGAGCCGTAGGCGTCTTAGGTGTTCAAAACATGCTGATCCAGCGCGCAACGAGCACCGGGACGCGCTAGGATGACGGCCATCTCGACAAGGCCAGACAGATGCGCCGCGCTGTGGGCGGGCAGGGGTCTTGCGCAATGTAAGTAAGCGTCCCGCGACCAAGCAGACCGGGACTGAATTGAAAGAAGGAATTCGCCATGGCAGGCAGCGTGAACAAGGTCATCCTGGTCGGCAATCTCGGCGCCGATCCCGAGGTGCGCAATCTCCCCAGCGGCGGCAAGGTGGTGAACCTCAGCGTCGCCACGTCGGAGAACTGGAAAGACAAGAATACCGGCGAGCGCCGCGAAAAAACCGAGTGGCATCGCGTGGTGATCTTCTCGGAAGGCCTGGCGCGCGTGGCGGAGAGCTACCTGCGCAAGGGCAGCAAGGTCTATCTCGAGGGCCAGCTGCAGACACGCAAGTGGCAGGACCAGTCGGGCCAGGACAAGTATTCCACCGAAGTGGTGCTCCAGGGCTTCAACTCGAACCTGACGCTGCTCGATGGTCGTGGCGACGGCGACAGTGCAGGCGGCGGCTATGGCAACAGCGATGGCGGCTTCCGCGGTGTCGACAATGGTGGCGGTTTCCGTGGCCCACGTGACAACGGTGGCGGCGGGCAGCGACCGCGGGCCAATGCGCCGGCCTTCGAGCCCGGCGGCATGGACGACGATATCCCGTTCTGAGCGCAAAGCTCGATGAAGTGATCCGGCGCGGCGAACCTGCGCCAGATCACAGAATCATACCCTAACGGCCCAAGAGCGAGGACGAGACGGCCACCACCGCCTGAGCTCAGGCGGCGAAGCTGCGGCTGGTGTCCCGACCGGCCGCCTTGGCGGCATAGAGCGCGGTATCGGCCTGGTGGAACAGTTCCTCGGCCGAGCCGCCGCCATATTGCGCCACGCCCACGGACGCACTGATGCGGAGCGTTCGACCTTGCGCCAGCGCCGGGCGGCGCATCGTGTCCACGATGCCCTGGGCCAGCGCTAGGCCATCCTGGCGGGGGAGATCGGCCTTGAGCAAAACGGCAAACTCATCGCCACCAATGCGGGCCACCAGCGCGGCGCCGATGCAGCATTCGACCAGGCGCCGTGCGGTCTCCCGCAGACAGTCGTCGCCAACGGCGTGGCCATGGGTATCGTTGATCTGCTTGAAGCCGTCGAGGTCCACCAGCAGCAAGGCGCCAAACTGGGCGCTGCCACTGTCCAGCTCTGCCAGGCGCGCCTGGAACTGGCTCCGGTTGGCGAGGCCCGTCATCACGTCGAACTCGGCCAGGTAGCGGGTGCGATCGGCCAGCAGCTTTTCCTCGGTAATGTCCTGCTTCATGCCGAAGACGCGATGGGCCACCCCGTCGCGGCTTTCCACCGCCCCCGTCAGGCGCATCCACCGGCGATTGCCCTTGACCGTGATGATCTCGAGGTCGAGCGCGAAATCGCTGCAATTGGCGATGGCATGGGCACGCGCCGCCTCCATGCGCTGGCGCGACAGCTCAGGGTAGCAGGCCAACGCCAGTTCGCGAGTCACCGGTGTGTTTCGCGGGATTTCGAACAGGTCGTAAACGCCATTGGTCCAGAGCAGGCTGTCGTCGCTGAGATTGCACTGCCAGATGCCGATGCGGGCCGTTGCAGACGCCCGGTCGAACAGGGTGCGTCGCTGCTCCTCGAGGGCGGTGAAATCAGCGATGGTCTTGTTCTGCGCTTCGATCACACGCCGCTGTCGCGCGATGGCAGCCATGGCCAGCGCTTCGCCGGCCACCGCGGCGATGGTGGTCGCCATCATCTGGCTGCGCGGCCGCGGATCGAACAGGCTCAGCAACTGGCTTGGATGGTCAGCCTCGCCGGGCATCACCATGCCGGCGTAGAAGCGCATCGGCGGCTGGTCCGTATCGGCGATGACCAAAGGCTGCGCCGCTGCCCGGGCGCGGGCCTCCAGCGCCGGCACAGGCGTCTGGTCACCAGCCACGGCAATGGCCGTCAGGCCATCGGCAGAAATGTTGCTCAGCCTCGCCCCGGCGACGCCAAGCAGATCGCACAGACGCTGCAGGCGCTGGCCCACTGCCAAATCCTTTGACGCTTCGGCAGCGGGGGTGGGGGCGTTGGCGACGGCTAGACTGCGCAAGAGGGCGCTCCTGAATGGTGCAGGAACGGTAGCGCCCACATGGTTAAGACTTCTTCAGTCTCAAGCCACTGAGATTAAAACAGATTGGGTCGACGGGCGGCTTAGCGCGAGAACGGGACCTCGGCGCGCAGGCTGTCGCCGCTCTCAACATACACCACCTCGAAGACGACCTGGATCGAGTCGCCCTGGAGACTGATCTGGGCGGTGATGTTGAGATCCTTGCCTTCTTCGTCCTTGTCGCGCTCGCGCAGGTTGAACACCAGACCGCCGCCGCGCTTCTGGCCAACGGCCACGCCGGTAAAGGTCGCGTTGGAGCTCATGGCGGCTTCAAAGCGGCGGTTCGCTTCGACATAGGCCATCGTGCCCGCGACCGAAAGCTGGGTGCCAGCGAGGCTGCAGCGACCGCTATAGTTGACCTTGTCCTGGTTCCCCTGGGTCAGCGACATGCGGCAGACCACGGTTTCGGTATTGGCGCCGATCAGCACGCCGCGACCACGCCAGTCCCCGATATAGGACTTCAAAAGGGCCACATCGGCCGGTGCCGCGAGCGCGGGCGCCGTACCGGCGGCGGCCAGCAAGCCTGCCAGGGCAACAGCACGCGACAGGGGTCCGAATTTGGTCATCTGCAATAAACCTCCACTGAAATCATGCCGCTGGCAGATTTTGTCATCATGCGCCCACGCAGATTCCATCTAACCCATATCAAGATCGGCATGATTGCCGTCCAGCTTCTCGACAAGTTGACCGCCTGGAAACCCCGGTTTGCGGGGGCAGTGCGGCAGAATCAACACAGGCATTATGTAAGCGGGCGCCGCTCGAGCCCGCAAGCGCCCGACCTAACCAGAATGGGGCTGTCCGCCCTCCGTGCCACCGTCGCCGGTGACTGTATCGCCGGTGGGATCGTCGGGGGTCGCGTCATGATCCGCCGTCCGTACCCTGATCTTGCCCAGGGGATGGAAGAACTTGCCCCCGGCCGCCAGCAGAGCCGGCAGGATAAACAGGTCGCCGATGACCGCGAAGGCGAGGGTCGAGACGAACAGCGTGCCGAACAAGGCCACCTGCGGCAGTTCCGAGAAGGTAACGATCACCACGCCCGAACACAGGATGATGGTGGTGGCGACGATGGCGCCACCAATGCGATCAAGCGTGTGCTTGACCGCTTCCAGATGTGGCCGTTTTTCCTCGCGGCGCGAATGCAGGTAGTGCGACAGGAAGTGCACGGTATCGTCCACCGCAATACCGAAGGCGATGGTTAGAGCAATGACCGTCGTCAGTTGCAGTCCCTGGCCGGTGAAATAGAGCCAGGCCTCGGTGCCCAGCACCGGGAACAGGTTGGGGATGGCCGAGGCCAGTGCCACCCGGAAGGACTGGAAGGCAAAGCCGATCAGCCCCAGGTTGACCAGCACCGAGAGCGTCAGATCGAGCTGCAGGCCCGATACGATCTGGTCGGTGGCAAAGGTGGTCAGGATGCGGAAGCCGCCGATCTCGGCGCCGTCAATGCCGGCCGCGCGCATTTCTGCCGTCACGTCCTCGACCAGCTGCTTGAGCGCTTCGGAATCGATGATTGTCGGCATGAAGCCGGTGACGAGCGCCTGGCTGCCGTCATCGGTCACGAAGCGCTTGCGCATGAACGGCCCGACCGCCTCGAACACCTCTTCGCGGGTGAAGCCGGTCTCGGTGTAGTTGGTCATACTGGCAGCAGAGATGACCTTGTTCTGGCCCAAGTGGCTTTCGAGGATCTCGTGCACCTTTCGAACGGTCTCGAAATCGCGCGGTGTCACGTTGGGATCATTGTCCTGCAGCGGCACGCGGACATAGAGCGGCGCCACTCCGCCCACGCCGCTGTCGATCTCTTCGGCCGCGGTGAGCGCGGTTGAATCCTTGGCGACGAAATCCTCGAACGAGAAATGCGGCCGGATCAAACCATAGGGGATGAGCAACAGCACGGTGACCACGATCGCCAGGATCGACAGTTGCCGCCCGAAGCGGCTGGCGATGAACCAGCTCAGGGGCAGGGGAGCCGTCAGCACCAGGCTGCTTCGCTTGGGCGCCTTGAAACCCAGGCGAACAGCCGCCTTGAGCATCAGCGGCAGGAAGGTCATCAGGCAGACGAAAAGAAGGAGCGTGCCGATGGCGCCGGCAATGGAAAATTCTCGGATGCCCTGGCCCGGAGTCAGCGCCAGCGAGGCGAAGCTCACAAAGGTCGTCAGCATGGTCAGCGCGGCAGCGGGACCGACCAGTTTGACCGTGGCATCGACCGCCTTGTTGGGCTCCATACCATCGCGCCAGTAAGCCAGCCAGTTGAAGACGAAGAACATCGACTCGGCAAAGCTGATCACCAGCACCAGCGTGGTGACGATGATGGTGAGGAACGAGAACGAGCCGAAAAAGAACAGCACGACGCCCATCGTCCACATGACGGCGAGGAATGGCGTGGCCGCCACCAGCAGCGCGCCGGGCAGCGAACGCAGCGCCAGCAGCGCAATGATGGCCCCAAGGCCAAAGCCCCAGACCGTGAACTTGACCTGATCGTCGACCGCCGCGTTGAGCATTTCCGAGGTCCAGATCGGCGGTCCGGTCAGCTCGATGGAGATATTTTCGTCCTGGTAGGGCGCGATGGTCTCGCGCAGCGAGGCGATCATCCGCTTGGTGCCGTCACCGCGAGTCAGTTCCTGGTTGGGGAACATGATGAGCACCACGCCGCTCAGATCGGGCGTGATCAGGTTGCGCATCATGGGGTCGTTCTGCTGCAGGTCGCTGAGTGCAACCGCGACCTCGCCGAAATCGTCCATGCCTTCAGGAACGGCCGGCACGGAGCCACCCAATCCATCCGGCTTGCGCAGCGTGAAGGGCGACATGGTGCCCACCGCAAACTCGTTGAGCTCGAGGTCGAAGGCCAGCTCGCGGACCCGCTCAAGCGTTTCCGGCTCGGTCAGCCGCGGCGAGTTGACCAGCACATAGACATCGTTCTCGAACGTGCCGAACGTTTCCGACAGATGCTCGTAGGCGTCGTAATACTGGCCGGAATGGGCGTAGACCCGCAACAGGTCGCCATCGACATTGGCCCGAGGCACCTGGGTGAAGCAGAGGATGGAAAAGGCGAGCACGGCAAGGGCGACGGCGCGCGGATATCGCAGCGTGGTCAGGCCGATATATTCGAGGCCAAAGCCGATGGATCGATCATACGCAAAGCGCGCCCACAGGCGGCTGAAGAAAGAACCTGACACCGAGACCCGACTCCGCGAATACGGCGACAAATTGGCGCAACTTCTACCGGTTTGTCACGAAGGCATCCGCGATTGCCCCAGCTTAGGGCGCCAATTGTTGCAATTATGCGCGTCAGTTGACCCCGGCTTCCACAATCGTGAGCGTCGCCGCGGAGCAATCGATGCGGGCCTGCACGCCATAGGGCAGGGTAAGCATGGGCTGGGTATGGCCGAAATCGAGCCCCGCCAGCACCGGCAGGTCAGTGCGACCCGCCTCCGCCAGAATCTGCAGGATCGCCGCCTCGATTGCAGCCTGATATCCGGGACCTTCGCCAGGATCGGCCCTGGCGATCAAGAGGCCCGCCAAACCTTCCAGAAGCCCCGTGGCGGCATAGTTGCGCAGACAATGGCGGATATAGGAGGCCGTCGGCGCCTCCTCGGACGTCTCCAGAAACAGAATCGCACCCGACCATGCGCTCTTGTCGGGCCACCATGCCGTACCCTTCGCCATCTCCAGCACCTCGACGCAGCCGCCGAGCAGATGGCCTGTCGCCATGCCCGATCCTTGCAGGATCCGCGGAGCGTCAGCGGGGTGAAGCTTCCGCCTTAGCGCCGAATTGCCTGGCAGGGACCAATCGGTGCGCTCAACCGTCCAGCCCTCGGTATTGTTTGGCACAAGGCCTGCCGGCTCGCCGGAGAACAGGGTGCGCAGCACGCTATCGGCCGTATAGGCGTGCATACCGCCATTCTCGGCAAAACCGGCCATGATGCTGGGACCATAGAAGGAGGTCACGCCCGCCGTGTAGCAGGCCAGGTGCAGGGCCGTGGTGTCGGAGAATCCGAGGAAAACCTTGGGATTGGCCGCGATGACGCCGAGATCGAGAAAGGGCAGCAGGCGGATGCAATCCTCGCCGCCGATCGTGGCAATGATGCCGGAAATGTCCGGATCCGCGAAGGCCGCCATCAGATCATCGGCCCGTGCCGGCGGGTTATGCGCGACCCAGTCGGGCGGGGCCAGCGTGTGAGGCATCTCCACGACCCTGACGCCGAAAGTCTGTTCCAGGGCGGCCTTGCCCGCCTGGTAGCGCTGGGGAAGGGCGCCCGGTCCACCCCACGACGGGGAAACAGTGGCGACTATGTCGCCGGCAACGAGGCGTTTGGGCTTGATCAGGTGGGGCATGGCGGAAACCGGCGGGGCGATCCGGAACCGATAGCATGCGTTGCCATGCACGCCTATGTGGTGCCCGGCCCTGGTAAGGGCCGGGCGGTCGTGTCAGGCGCCCAGGGCGGCGCGATTTTCAGCGAGGAAGTCGGCAAAGCTCGTCGGCTTGCGGCCGGAGAAGTGCTCGACGACATCCGTGACGGCGCCGTGATAGCCGATCACCGCATCGACCTGGAACGCCACCAACGCCTGGGCAAAGCCCTCCGGCAAGCCGGCAGCCACCATGCCGGCAGTCAGTTCCGGCGGGGTGATTGCGATGCTGGTGATGGTCTTGCCGGTCAGTTCGCTGTAGAGCGCGGCGCGCTCGGCATTGGTCACCGGGGCAGGGCCGGTGACGTCAAGCACGGTCTTCCCCTCGGCCGTCAGCAGGGCCCCTGCCGCGGTGCGCGCAGCGTCGGCCCGGCTGACATAGGCGGTGCCGCGATCGCCGATCAAGCCGAAGATCTGGCCCGAGGCCACCTCGTTGGCGGCGCTCATCAGGTTGTTTTCGGCATACATGTGATCGCGCAGGATAGTGAAGTCGATCCCGCTCTGGGCAATGGCGACCTCGGTCCAGAAATGTTCCGCTGCCAGCCCGGCATCGGCATTGGGCCGCGCGGCCGGCGCGGAGGTATAGACGATGTGCTTGACCCCGGCCGCCTTGGCGGCCGCGACCGCCGCGGTCTGCTGCGCCACGCGCTTGCCAATGCCATCGGTGCTGATGATCAGCACCCGATCGACCCCGGCAAAGCCGGAGGCGAGGCTCGCGGCGTCGTCGAAATCGACCTTGCGTACGGTGACGCCGCGGGCGGCGAGTTCTGCCAGCTTGTCCGGGTCGCGCGTGCCCGCGATGACCCTGGTGGCGCCGCGCGCCAGCAGTTCTTCGACCGCGATGCGACCGAACTGGCCTGCTGCGCCCGTAACCAGCAGGGTCTGATCCCCAAATTGTGCCATTTTAGCTCTCCTTGTTGCAACAAACTCGTCCTTGTGGCAGGTGCCTTGGGAGAGTAAGTATCGAATGGAGAGTGCTATCTAGTCGTCTTGGAAGGTCGGCGAAAGGAGGCACTTTCGCCGCAGAAAGTCACCCTGGAGTAACCGCCATGCGCACCCTGTCAGAAGAAGCCGAACTCTATATCGAGCGCTGGAACGCCAGCGTCGGCGACCTTTCCGGCGATTGTCCGGTGCGGGGCGTGCTCGACAAGATCAGCGACAAGTGGAGCATGCTGCTGGTGATGACCCTGGCCAGCGGACCGAAACGGTTCAATCAGATCCGCCGCGAAGTGCCAGACATCTCACAGAAGATGCTGACCCAGACGCTGCGTGACCTGCAACGCGACGGGATGGTGTCGCGCCAGGTCTTCGATACCAAGCCACCATCAGTCGAGTATCGCCTGACGCCGCTGGGCGCGTCGATCATCGTGCCTTTTGGCCATCTGATTGCCTGGGCCAGCGAAAACCATTCCCATATCGACGAGGCGCGGCTGGAATTCGACGGGCAGGCGGCAGCCTGATCGCAAACAAACATTTGCAAAGATTTGTTTGCAACGGCAATGTGTGCCTCTGGAGGTCCTGCAATGCCCAAGAATTCTCTGCGCGACATCAGACAGGTCAGGCCTGATCCCTCGGCCCTGAAGGCGCTTGCACATCCCGTGCGGCTACGCATGCTCAGCTTGCTGCGGCTGGACGGACCGGCCACCGCCTCCGGGCTTGCTACAAGGCTGGGACTCAATTCGGGTGCCACGAGCTACCACCTTCGCCAGTTGGCGCTGCATGCCTTCATCGTGGAGGATGCCGGGCGGGGCAATGCCCGGGACCGCTGGTGGAAGGCTGCGCATGAATCGACCCATTTCGGGGCTGGACCCAAAGAGGGCGAGGCGCTGGAAGCCGACATGGCCTTTGGCCAGGCGGCGCTCAACTGGCAGATCATGCAGATGCAGAGCGCGCTCCGCAACCAGGTCAATCTCAGTCCGGAATGGCGCAAGGCGTCCACGATCAGCGACTACTATATCCCGCTGACCTCGGGGCAGGCCGAAGCGCTGGTCAAGAAGCTGCAGGACCTGCTGTGGGAGGCGATGCGGTCGGCCCCGCCGATGGGAGGCCCGTATCCAGACGGGGTCGAGCCCTTTGCCGTCATCCTCCACGGCTTTCCCCGCCCACCCGAGGGGAGCGTCGAGCCATGAGCAGGCACATCCCGCTCATCGCGCTTTCGACTGCCAGCGTCATCTCGATCGGGGGCACGCGGCTGTCGACAATAGCCATTCCGTGGCTGGTGCTGACGACAACCGGCAGCCCGGTTTTGACGGGGCTGGTGGGCTTCGCCGAAATGCTGCCCTACGTGCTGGCCAAGGCGCTGGGTGGACCGCTGATCGATCGTCTAAGCGCCAGGCGCATATGCATCTGGTCCGATGCGCTTTCGACGATGGCGGTTGTGCTGGTGCCGGTGCTGTTTTGGCTAGGGCTGCTCTCCCTCTGGACGCTCTTGCCTGCCGTCGCTCTCATCGGCGTCCTCCGGGCACCGTCCGATGCCGCCAAGCAGGCTTTGGTGCCCGACATTGCCAGGATAGGCGCGGTGTCGCTGGAACGTGTCACCGGCGTCATGGGCGCCAGCGATCGGCTGGCGGGCACGCTGGGCGCTGCCAGCGCCGGCGCCTTGATCGCGCTGCTGGGGCCCGCACCCGCTCTCCTCGCCAATGCGGCGGCCTTCGGCCTTTCCGGCCTGGTGGTCGCACTCGGCGTGCCGCGCCACCTCGCCACCGCCCCCAAGCCGGATGTTGCCACCAGTTATCGCGCCGAATTCGTCGACGGCTGGCGCGTTTTGAGTCAGGACCCGGTGCTGCGCAGTCTTGTGATCATGATCGCCATCACCAACCTCTTCGACCAGGCCTATGCCATGGTCATGCTCCCGGTCTGGGTGCAATCGGCGGGGCTCGATGTCAGCTGGGTTGGCATACTCCTCGCAACGTTCTCGGCAGGTGCCATCGCGGGGGCAGGCATTGCAGCGGCAATAGGCGAGCGCCTCCCGCGACTGCTTCTTTATACGCTCGGCTTCATCTGCGCAGGGCCGCTGGCGTTCACAGTCTTCGCACTCAACCTGCCGCTGCCCGCTATCCTGTCGGCCCTGGTGATCGGCGGCCTGTCGGCCGGCTTCATCAACCCGATCCTTGGCGCGATCCTGTTCGAGCGCATCCCGGGGCCCATGGTGGGCAGGGTAACCGCATTGGTTGGCGCCGTCGCGTGGGCATTGATGCCCTTTGGGGGTCTCTATGCCGGTCTGCTGATCGACCAGTGGGGCATTGCTGCCGCACTTGGTGTGAGTGCCTCGCTGTATCTGCTGGCCGCGCTTTCGCCCCTGATCGTGCCCAGCTTCCGCCAGATGCAGCGACGGCCACTCCCGCAAGCGTGACGGCACAGGGCTTACCCACAGGCTTGGGGCCCGAAATTAGCAATTCCGGGCGGAATCGCCTACATATCGGCTAGTTCGAACAACCAAGAATCACCCCAGTGACCGATACGCCTCAGAACGGAACTGGCGGCCTGCCGCCCTCCGACATTTCGCTGATTGCCATCACCGACGAGATGCGGAAATCGTACCTCGATTACGCGATGAGCGTGATCGTCAGCCGCGCGCTGCCCGACGTGCGCGACGGTCTCAAGCCGGTGCACAGGCGCATCCTGTTCTCGATGAACGAGAATGGCTACGAGTACAACAAGCCCTATCGCAAGTCGGCCCGTGTCGTCGGCGACGTGATCGGTAAGTACCATCCGCACTCCGACCAGGCCGTTTACATGGCCTTGGTGCGCATGGCGCAGGATTTCTCCATGGGAGAACTCCTCGTAGAAGGCCAGGGCAATTTCGGCTCGGTCGACGGCGATATGCCGGCCGCGATGCGCTACACCGAAGTGCGCATGCAGAAGATCACCAACGCCTTGCTCGACGACCTCGACAAGGACACGGTGGACTTCAAGGACAACTATGACGGCTCCGAACATGAGCCGACGGTGTTGCCGGCACGCTTCCCCAACATGCTGGTCAACGGCGGCAGCGGCATCGCGGTCGGCATGGCCACCAACGTGCCGACCCACAATCTGGCCGAGACCATCGATGCCGCACTCAAGGTGCTCGACAACCCGCTGGTGACCACCGAAGAGCTGATGGAAGTGCTGCCCGGCCCGGATTTCCCGACCGGCGGCATCATCCTGGGCCGCTCGGGCATTCGCGCCGCCTACGAGACCGGCCGCGGTTCCATCCTGGTGCGTGGCCGCGTCGCGGTGGAAGAAATCCGCAAGGAGCGCGAGGCGCTCATCGTCACCGAGCTGCCCTATCAGGTAAACAAGGCCGCTTTGGTCGAGAAGATTGCCGAACTGGTGCGCGACAAGCGCATCGAGGGCATTGCCGACATGCGCGACGAAAGCTCGCGCGAAGGCATGCGCGTGGTCATCGAGATCAAGCGCGATGCGCTGCCGGACGTGGTGCTCAACCAGCTCTATCGCTTCACCGCGCTACAGAGTTCGTTCGGCTGCAACTTCGTCGCGCTCAATGGCGGCAAGCCGCAATTGATGAACTTGCGCGAAATGCTGGAAGCGTTCATCGACTTCCGTCACCAGGTGGTTACGCGTCGCGCCCGCTTCCTGCTCAACAAGGCCCGCGACCGTGCCCATATCCTGGTCGGCCTGGCCGTGGCCGTCGCCAATATCGACGAGGTCATTGCGCTGATCCGCACGGCGCCCGATCCGGCAACGGCGCGCGAACAGTTGATGACCCGCCGCTGGCCGGCCAAGGATGTGGCGCCGCTGATTGCCCTGATCGACGATCCGCGCCACCGCATCAACGAGGACGGCACCTTCAACCTGTCCGAAGAGCAGGCCCGCGCCATTCTCGAACTGCGCCTAGCCCGCCTCACGGCGCTTGGTCGCGACGAAATCGGCGACGAGCTCAACGGCCTGGGCACCGAGATCGAGGACTATCTCGAAATCCTGCGCAGCAGGGAACGCGTGGTCGAAATCATCCGCACCGAGCTCACCGAGATCAAGGACCAGTTCGCCAGCCCCCGCCGCACGGAAATCACGGACGCTGTCGGTGACTTCGAAGACGAGGACCTGATTGCCCGAGAAGACATGGTGGTGACCGTGTCGCACGAGGGTTACATCAAGCGCGTGCCGCTCTCGACCTATCGGGCGCAGAACCGGGGCGGCAAGGGCCGCTCGGGCATGGCCACGCGGGACGAGGACTTCGTGTCGCGTCTGTTCGTCGCCAACACCCACACGCCGGTGCTGTTCTTCACCGACCGCGGCATTGCCTACAAGCTCAAGGTGTGGCGCCTGCCGCTGGCCCAGGCCAATGCGCGTGGCAAGGCGCTGATCAACATCCTGCCGCTCGAGCAGGGCGAACGGCTGACCACCATCATGCCGCTGCCCGAGGACGAGACGAGCTGGGGCAATCTAGACATCATGTTCGCCACGACGCGGGGCACGGTGCGCCGCAACTCGCTGGCCGACTTCGTCGAGGTGCGCCAGAACGGCAAGATCGCCATGAAGCTGGACGAGGGGGACCAGATTGTCGGCGTCGAGACCGCAACCGCCAATGATGACGTGCTGCTGACCACCGCAATGGGCCAGGCGATCCGCTTCCCGGTGGACGACGTCCGCGTGTTCAAGGGCCGCGATTCGATGGGCGTGCGCGGCATCGCCCTGGCCGAAGGTGACGTGGTCATCTCCATGGCCGTGATCAACCACTCTGACGCTTCGGCCGAAGAGCGCGCGGCCTATCTCAAGATGAGCCGGGCGGTACGTGGCGAAGGCGCCGAAGAGGACAATGGCTCTGACGAGGGCGATGTCGTTGCCGGCGAACTGAGCCAGGAGCGCTATGCGCAGATGAGCGCCACCGAGCAGTTCATCCTGACCATCTCGGAAAACGGCTATGGCAAGCGCACCTCGAGCCATGAATACCGGATCACCGGGCGCGGCGGTAAGGGCATCGTGGCCATGGCGGTCAACAAGCGCAACGGCAACCTGGTCTCCAGCTTCCCCGTGGAGGATACCGACCAGATCATGCTGATCAGCGATGGCGGTCAGACCATCCGCCTGCCGGTCGGTGGTGACAAGCCGATCCGGATCGTCAGCCGTGGCAGCCAGGGCGTGATCGTGTTCGATACGGCAGAAGGCGAGAAGGTCATGTCCGTCGAGCACATCAAGGAGCCGGAAAGCGAGGACGATGTGCCCGAAGCGCCGGAGGCGCCGGCAGCAGAATAGAAAAGGGGCGCTTCGGCGCCCCTTGGTTTTTTGCGACCCTCAAAGGTCTAGATGAAGCGCTCGGGCGCGCTGAGGCCATCATAGGTTGGTGACGGTGGGCGGGTGGCGCCACTGCCCATGCGGACGGCGCGCGGAATTGTCGTCTGGGCCTGTCGCGCGGGCCTTCCACCGCGCGGTTCGTAACGACTAGGCTCGGTATCATCATAAATATTGCGACCCGGTTCGGACGCGCAGCACGCCCAGAACAACAGCACGACACCGCCGAACGGTACGAAATTGAGCAGGTACCAGGCACCGGATTTGCCGATGTCATGCAGCCGGCGCACACTGACGGTGATGGCGGGCACCGCGTGCACGAAGATGACGAACAGGGTCAGCGGGGCTTGCGGATATTTGGGATGGGCAAATCCACCGAGCTGATAGTCGGCGACGACGGCCAGCACCAGCAGGACGAACTGGATCAGGAAGAACATCCAGTACTGCATGCGCGTGCTTCGGCCCGAAAGCTCGAAGTATCGCAGCATGCCGTCGAAGTAGGAGCCCATCCATGTCCCCTCGGATGTGTTGTTGCCCACACTAGTATTTGGCACCGCCTAATTTTTTGATGGCGCAAGTGGTTAAGGTTTTACCGGATTGCCGCTTTGCGGGACGCTCTTGCAAAGTCGCGGCGTCGCAAGACGATCGCCAACCTACAGTACCGTAAGTTGCTGGTGGGCGGGACCGGGAGCGATCCACTGCATGGCGTGGGTCGGCAATAGGGCCCAGATCAGGCAGAGCTCGCAGAGGGCCTACGCCCCACATGCTTTAATGCAAGGCGATCCTTAAGCCAGGTGCCAACCGCCTTGTGGTGGCGATCAAGCCCCCAGGTGAACAAGATGGCGACGGCGACGCTGGCAAGGCAGGTGAGGACAACCGCAGGCCATCCCGGGCCACCAACCACTCGAATGACGATTGTCATAACCGTGTTATGGGTCAGGTAGAGTGAGTAAGAGATTGCAGCAAGCCATGTCCACAGTCGCTTGCTCGAGACCAAAGTGCTTGCGATCGGAGGCCAGTTGACCAGAAGAAGTGCCAACCCGAACAGCAGCGACGTCAGCATGATGAGCTGCAAATCATAGAAGTTCATGGTCGGAGCAAGATCGAGACGCTTGAAGCGGTAGATCAGTGCTCCGAGAGCCAGCAGTGCCGCAAAACCAATTGAAAGGTACCTTTGATGGGTCGGGGCCGGCATAATCGCATAGAGTATCCCCAGTGCGGCGCTTGAAATCCATACCCAAGCGATGCTTTCCCACGCAGTGAAATAAAGAACAACCGAGGCAGCCGGAGCCACAAGAACTAGTGCCACCATTCGCTCGCGAACGCTCGTTCGGCTGGCGAAGAACGCGATCCCAAACAGGACATACAACCACCACTCAACGGCGATAGTCCAGAACGGGCGGCCGGTACCGTAAGGCTGGAACCTGGGCAACCAGTCGAAATACCTGTCAAAGGGGGTATGCTGCAACATAAGCAGATTTGCAGCAAACGTAGCGTCAGTATTGGTGGCATTGGCTATCTGGCCGTAGATTGCTGTCACGAAATGGTCGGCAACAGCGACGAAAATGAGCGCGGGAACAAAAGCCAAGAAAATTCGGGCAAACCGGTCAATCAGGTATTCTGACAGCGAATAAGTTGCTGACCTCGACATTGTGTTCCGGCCGATCAAGAACCCGGACAGGATGAAGAATACCGCTACCGCGTAACTCTGAATTGGATATTTCACACCTAGTGCAGGGTGCCATGGCAACATTGAGAAAGCGTGTCCGATAAGGACCGCGAGGGCGCTCAAGCCGCGTAGAGCATCCAGGAAGACAGATTGGGGTTCGGTAATCCTCGACATCCTGCCTCCCTAAGCTGCCAGCACTGATACACACGCACAATAGCGCTCACAAGATGAGCTATACGTGGACTAGACAGAATTGAACGAGGTCACCGAGAAGCAGTCACGGCAGGGCTGCCAATACTTGGCACCGCCTAATTTTTTGATGGCGCAAGTGGTTAAGGTTTTACCGGATTGCCGCTTTGCGGGACGCCCTTGCAAAGTCGGGCCCTCGGTGGCTTGCTTCGATCTGAGGGAGTTCCTGCCATGATCGAAGCCGCCATCATCCTGCCTTACGTGCTCGCCTGCCTGCTCTTCGCCGTCATTCCGGGGCCATCCGTTTCCATCGTGATCGCCAATTCGCTGGCGGGCGGGACGCGGGCAGGGCTGTTCACCATCCTGGGCACGGCATTGAGCATGATCAGCATGGTCTTCATCGTCGCGGTGGGCCTCGAGGCGGTTATGACGCTGGTCTCAGGCGCCTTCGAGATCATCAAGCTGGCGGGCGCGGCCTACCTGATCTGGATCGGCTGGAAGATGTTCCGATCGAACGGCCAGTTGGCCATGGCCGACGGCGATCGCCTGCCGATTGGCCGCTACATCTGGCAGGGGGCGCTGACCAATTGGTCGAACCCCAAGACGCTGCTGTTCCTCAGCGCCTTTCTGCCGCAATTCGTTGATCTCACGCGCCCGGCCTTCGGCCAGATCATCACCCTGGGCCTCATTTGCCTGGCTGTGGCGGCCGTGAGTGACAGCGTTTACGCCTTTGCTGCCGGGCAAGCCCGCCACCTGCTGTCGGTCGCACGGGTCCGCCTGCTCAACCGGGTGTCCGGTGTCATCCTGATGGCGGGTGGCATCTGGCTGGCGCTGCAGAAGCGGGCGTGAAACCTCGCCCGCCTTGCCATGACTCTGGCTGCATGACAAAACCCTGCCAACAATAACGGGGAGAAGCGTCATGGGCAGGCTGGTTGGGTTTTATCCCGGCTCATTCGATCCGCTGACCAATGGTCATCTCGATGTCATCGAGCGGGCCTGCAAGCTGGTCGACACGCTGGTGGTGGCCGTAGGCATCAGCGCGACCAAGAAGAACCCGCTCTTTGCCCACCAGGATCGCATCACCATTCTCGAGCAGGTGCTGGCGCCGGTCGGCAAGCGGACCGATACGGAGTTCAAGATCGTCGATTTCTCGGGCCTGATGGTCAATGCCGCCCGCGAGCATGGCGCCAAGCTGATCATCCGCGGCCTGCGCGACACCACCGACTACAATTACGAGATGCAGATGGTGGGTATGAATGCGCAGATGGCGCCGGACCTGCAGACGGTGTTTCTGCCCTCGAGCCCGCCGGTGCGGCATATCTCGGCCACATTGGTGCGCCAGATCGCTGAAATGGGCGGCGATATCTCCGCCTTTGTTCCCCAGATCGTTCTCAAGGCCCTGAAAAGCAAATGACCGCCCTTACCCGTCGCCTGTTCGGCGCCCTCGTCATCGGCGCTGCGGCGCTGTCCGCCGTGCCCTCCATCGCCCAGACCGGCACGCCCCACCTGATCCTCACCATCAAGGGCGGCGATGTCGATATCGAACTGCTGCCTGCTCTTGCGCCCAAGCATGTCGAGCGCGTCATCAAGCTGACCGAAGAAGGCGCCTATAACGGCGTGGTATTCCATCGCGTGATCGACGGCTTCATGGCCCAGACCGGCGACGTCAAGTTCGGCAAGACCGGTGGCCCTTCATTCGATCTCTCCATGGCCGGCATGGGCGGTTCCGACCTGCCGGACGTCGAAGCCGAGTTCAACGCCGAGAGCTTCCAGCGCGGCGTGCTCGGTGCGGCCCGCTCGCAGGACCCGAACTCGTTCAACTCGCAGTTCTTCATTACCACGGCCGATGCCAGCTTCCTGGACGGCCAGTACACCGTTTTCGGCAAGGTCGTCAGCGGCATGGACCTGGTGGATGCGCTTGAAAAGGGTCCCGCTGACCAGAACGGCGCCGTGGCCAATCCCGACCAGATCATCAGCGCCAAGATCGAATACAAGTAAGATCCAGCCAGCTGGGGGTGGTGCGGCGCGTCTTGCACCATCCGCCCATTCGGCCTACATGCGGGCCACAAATTCCAACTGAAAGTTGCAAAAATGGCCGATTACGCCGATCCGGAAAACACCCTCGTCATCGAAACCACCAAGGGCAAGGTGGTCATCGCCATGCGCCCGGACCTGGCGCCGAACCACGTTGCCCATATCAAGAAGCTGGCGCGCGAGGGCTTCTATGACGGCATCGTCTTCCACCGCGTGATCGACGGCTTCATGGCCCAGACCGGCTGCCCGCAGGGTCGCGGCACCGGCGGCTCGAAATACCCCGACCTGAAGCAGGAATTCAACGCCGAGCCCCATGTCCGCGGTACGGCCTCGATGGCCCGCGCCCAGAACCCGGATTCGGCCAATTCGCAGTTCTTCATCTGCTTCAACGATGCGCCTTTCCTCAACAAGCAGTACACCGTTTGGGGCAAGGTCATCGAAGGCATGGAGAATGTCGATCAGATCAAGCGCGGCGAACCGGTGATCAACCCGGACAAGATGCTGTCAGTCAAGGTTGCGGCCGATATCGCCGCCTAAGGGCGACTCGTGGCATTAGTCACCAACAGACCCTCGGGCCTTGCCCGGGGGTCTTTCGTTTGGCACGTCGGCAGGAGCCTTGCTTGCGTATGGATACCGTTCTCTGGGCGCTGATGGGCATCGTCGCCGGCGCATGCATTGCCACGCAGGCGCCAATCAACGCCCAGCTTGGCCGCAACCTCGGGGTCCCGATCGCGGCGGCCGGCGTATCGTTCGTCGCGGGAGCGATCCTGCTCTGGGCCATCGCGCTGATCTACAGCCACCTGGCCAATACGCCGATCAACTTCGGCGCGCCTGCACCCTGGACCTTTGCCGCCGGCGGCGTGCTTGGCGCCTTCTACGTTTTCTCCAACATCATGTTGACGCCCATGATTGGCGCGGCGGCAGTCATGGCGCTCTCCGTTGCCGGGCAGCTTGTGGGCGGCATGTTCCTTGATAAGATCGGCTTCATGGGGATGGCCGTGCGGGAAATTTCGGTGGGGCGCATCGCCGGCGCGGTTCTGCTCATCACCGGCGCGCTGATGATAAGGATATTGTAGCCATGCGGTTACCGATGACTGCTGTTGTACTGCTGCTCACGACAGCCTCCGCCCAGGCGGCCCAGCACTATGCGTGTGCCGATGCTAATGGCGAGATTACGCTGGCATTCGACTACGACGCGGCAGCGGCAGAACCATTTGGCCATGTGGAAATTCAGCTCACCGACGATTTTGGCATTTCGACCGATCCGGGCCACGAGGACCATAGCGGCGAGTTCGTCTCGGCGCATTACGCCGGCGAGGATTTCATTGGCGCTGAGCTGCGCGCCAAAGACGCTGATGGCAAGGTCAGCGGCCTGCCGGCCATGCAGATCCGTCTCGTGACGGTCAGTGAAGGCGCCAACATGCTGGTGACCGGCGGCGTGTCGGTTGGCGGCGGTGGCATCTGGACCGTGACCTGCACGGTGTCCGACTAGGCGCCTTCGACTGCCAGCAGGAAGGCCTCTTCGGCGTCCAACTTCCCCTGGGCGGACAGAGAAAGTCCGAACCGTATGGCGACATCGGGTGCATAGCGGACCAGGTCGGGCCGCAGCCGGATCAACGCCAGGTCCTTGGACTTGGCCTCCAGCATGACATCGAATTCGAGCCCTTCGGCGACCCGCATGAAGGTGATGAACTCGAACGGATTGACGAAGTCGGCATGGCCGGTCCAGACGGGCGCGGCGTTTACGGTGATCGACTTACCAGTCTTGCGGTCCTTGCGCACGAGCTGCCGCAATTCGGTACGCGGCGAGGAGAAGTGCACCTTGGGCCGCACGCCATCGGGCCATGTCGCCAGGATCTTCTGCACCGTCTCCCGCATGTCGGCACCCTCGGGGTTCAGGCACCAGAAATGCTGGTGGTCGAAGATCAGCCGTACGCCGGTTTCGCCATGAAGCCATAGGACGTCGGCCGCCGAAAATCGCAGGTCGTCGTGTTCGAGCACGAGCCTGCGGCGCACGGGTTCGGGCAGCGTCGGCCAGGTTTGCGCCCAGCGCGCCCGTGCTGCCATGTGATCGTCATAGACCCCGCCGACATGCACGACCACCACCGCTTCCGGTCCCAGTTCCATGGCGTCGAGCATTTCGGCCTGGGACAGCAGGTCCCAGGCGCTCTTGCGCACCAGTTCGGGATCGGGACTGTTCAGGACGATGAACTGGCTGGGGTGGAACGACAGCCGCAGATCAAGTTCACGGGCTTTCCTGCCGATTGCGGCCAGCTCTGCCGCACTGTCGCGCACCATGCTGTGAAACTGCGGCATGTCGGGATGTGTCGCATAGGGGGCCAGGTCCGAGGACATGCGATACATCGAAATCTGGTGGTGATGCAGGTAGTCGAAAATGGCGTCGAGATAGCCGAGCGACGTCAGCAGGTGTGGCGCACTTGCAGCACGGCGGGCGTCATGGCTCTTGAGTTCTGGATTTCCCAATAGCTTGACGGGAACGCCCAGGCGCATCGGCAATTGTGGCATTGCTTACCTCCACCGGCGGAATGCCGCCCCGGTATGACTTGTTCCACGCGCCGGGCATTTCGCCCGCCATTGCCTCATGCTAACGAGCCTCCATGCGTGTTTCAGAATTTGACTTCGAGCTTCCCGAAAAGCTGATCGCCCTGCACCCGGCCGAACCGCGCGACAGTGCTCGCCTCCTGGTCGTCGACCCCCATGTCGGCCTCTCGGACCGGCATGTCACGGATCTGCTCTGGCTGCTGAAGGCCGGCGATGTGCTGGTCGTCAACGACACCCGAGTGCTGCCCGCCGAACTCCGGGGCACGCGCGTGCGGGGTGAGAACCGCGCCAACGTCTCGTTCAACCTGCATAAGCGCGTCGACGCGCATACCTGGCGCGCCTTCGCCCGGCCGGCCAAGAAGCTGGCCTTGCTCGACAGGCTGGAACTCGGCAACGGCCAGGCCGACGCCCTGGTGGCCCGGGTTGCCGGCAAGGGCGATACGGGCGAGGTCACGCTCGAATTCGAACTGGGGGGCGCCCAGCTCGATGAAGCCATCAAGTCACACGGCGCCATGCCGCTTCCGCCCTATATCGGCGCCAAGCGCGACGTCGAGGACCGGGACCTCGTAGACTACCAGACGGTCTATGCCGCCGAAGATGGCGCGGTCGCGGCGCCCACAGCCGGTCTGCATTTCACCGAAAGCCTGCTCCAGCAGCTCAGCGACAAGGGCGTCACCATCGAACGGGTGACGCTGCATGTGGGGGCGGGGACCTTTCTACCCATGAAGGTCGACGACACCGACGACCATGTCATGCATGCCGAGTGGGGCGAGATCGATCAGGCAACGGTGGAGCGCATCCGGGTCAAGAAGGCACTGGGCGGACGCGTGGTTGCCGTCGGCACCACCAGTCTCCGGCTGCTGGAAACCGCGTCCCGGGCAACCGGCACGCTGCAGCCGTTCATGGGCGACACCGACATCTTCATCACCCCCGGATTCCGCTTCGCCACCGTTGACGCGCTGATGACGAACTTTCACCTGCCCAAGTCGACGCTGTTCATGCTGGTCAGCGCCTTTGCGGGCCTGGATGTGATGAAGGCCGCCTATGCCCATGCCATCGCAGAGGGCTATCGGTTCTATTCATATGGGGACTCGTCACTGCTGCTGCGCGCACACCAGGACGAGCCTGAGGACGACGAACTCTAGCTAGAGGCCAGCAGCGTCATGCATGAGTTCGCCGCTGAAGCCGCAGGCGGCGCCGTGATAGCTGATGCAGCCGTCGCGCTCCTCGATCACCAGCTTTCCCTCACCATCGAAGGTCAGGGCGACTTCGCAGAACTTGGCCTTGGCTGAAGGGGTGTCGCCATTGGGATCGTAGAATTCGTTGGCGGCCTGCAGCAGTCCGGCTTGCTCCGTGATCGTCACCTCGCCGCCGATGTCGCCGGCGCAGCCAGGCATATCATCGACCATCGGCACCAGCGTGTTGATCGAAACGTCGTAACGATCGCCCTCGATATGGCTGATATCGACCGTCAATTCACCTTCACCTTGACCGGTATAGAGACCCTCAAGTCCGCTAACGTCCTGGGCCGATACGGGGAGCGCGACAAGGGCAAAGCTGATGGCGAGGGCAGCGGTCGAAATGCGAAGCATGCAAATACCTGTCGGGACTGGAAAATCGAATTGCCTGGACGCAGTCGGCCAGCAGACCATGGCAAAAATCGGACCGACGGCATGTGATCGGGTCCATTGTGGGTCAGCGCACAACCCGATAGAACGCGCCGCATGAACGACCTATCGACCAAGCAAGTCACCTTCACTCTTTCGGCCACTGATGGCATGGCGCGGCGCGGCCGCATCGATACGCCACGCGGCGACATCCAGACGCCGGCCTTCATGCCCGTCGGCACTGCCGGCACGGTGAAGGCCATGTATCCCGAGCAGGTGCGCGAAACCGGTGCCGATATCCTCCTCGGCAATACCTACCACCTGATGCTCCGTCCCGGCGCCGAGCGCGTTGCCAGCCAGGGTGGCCTGCATGATTTCATGGATTGGCAGCGGCCGATCCTGACCGACAGCGGCGGCTTCCAGGTCATGTCGCTGGCCCAGCTGCGCAAGCTGACCGAAAAGGGCGTGACCTTCCGTTCCCATATCGATGGCTCGTCCTATGAGCTCACGCCCGAGCGTTCGATCGAAATCCAGACGCTGCTCGACAGCGACATCATCATGCAGCTCGACGAATGCCTGAAGCTGCCGGCCGAGTACAAGGAGATGGAGCGCGCCATGGAGCTGTCGCTCCGCTGGGCCGATCGCTCCAAGACTGCGTTCAACAACCAGCGCAATCGCGCGCTGTTCGGCATCGTGCAGGGCGGCGACAATGCCGAGTTGCGGGCGCGATCAGCCCAGGGGCTCAAGTCCATCGGCTTTGACGGCTATGCCGTGGGTGGCCTCGCCGTCGGTGAGCCGCAGGAGGTGATGTTCAAGGTGATCGAGGAGATCACCCCCGAGCTCCCCACCGATCGCCCGCGCTACCTCATGGGCGTCGGCAAGCCCGACGATATCCTGGGCGCCATCGGCCGCGGCATCGATATGTTCGACTGCGTGCATCCGACCCGCGCCGGTCGGCATGGCCATGTCTATACCCGCTTCGGCGTCATCAACCTGAAGAATGCACGGCATAGAGATGATTCCCGTCCCATCGACGAAGCATCGCCCAACCCAAATTGCCGCCGCTGGAGCCGGGCCTATCTCCACCACCTCGTTAAGACAGAAGAGATTTTGGGCGCGATGATCCTTTCCCAGATCAACCTCGCCTATTATCAAGAACTGGTACAGGGCTGCCGGGGTGCGATCGAGGGCGGCCGTTTCAGTGATTTTGCGGCAGAGACGCGCGCGGCATGGGCCGCTGGCGACCTGCCGCCGCTTTGAGGAAAAAAGACCATGGCAAAAGGCTCCGCGCTCAATTCGCTGATGAAGCACCGCAAGCGTCTCGATGACGTGACGATGCGTGAGCAGTTCGCCATCGATCCCAATCGCTTCCAGCGCTATTCGGCGACCGGCGCGGGCATCCTGCTCGATTATTCCAAGAACCGGATCGACGGCGATGTCATGTCCGCCCTGTTCGACCTGGCGCGTGCCGCGGGTGTGGAGGAGCGGCGCGACCAGATGTGCGAGGGCGAGCATATCAACATCACCGAAGACCGCGCCGTGATGCACATGGCCCTGCGCTACCAGGGCGACAAGCCTGTGCCGGTCGACGGCAAGGACGTGATGCCCGACGTGCGCGCCGTGCTGAAGGCCATCGAGAACTATACCAACGCCATCCGTTCCGGCGAAATCCGCGGCCATGGCGGCGCGCAGTTTACCGACATCGTCAATATCGGCATCGGCGGTTCCGATCTCGGCCCTGCCATGGTGACCCTGGCGCTCGAGCCCTATACCCGCGCCGACCTGCGCGCCCACTATGTGTCGAACGTCGACGGCGCCCACATTCACGATGTGCTCAAGCGCCTTGACCCCAAGAAGACGCTGTTCATCGTCGCCTCAAAGACCTTCACCACCGACGAGACCATGACCAACGCCAACTCGGCGCGCGACTGGATCGCCGATACGCTGGGCGAGGAGGCGGTGCCCAACCACTTCGCCGCCGTCTCGACCAACATTCCGGCCTGCGCCAAATTCGGCATCCGCGAAGACCGCATTTTCGGTTTCTGGGACTGGGTGGGCGGGCGCTACTCGGTCTGGTCGGCCATCGGCCTGCCGATCGCCCTGGCCGTTGGCTACGATAATTTCGCCAAGTTCCTCCAGGGCGCCGACGCCATGGACCGGCACTTCCTCAGCGCCCCGCTCGAGGACAACCTCCCCGTCATCATGGCGGTGCTCGGCGTCTGGTATCGCAACGCCTGGGGCTTCTCGACCCATGCCGTACTGCCCTACGACCAGCGCCTGTCCCGCTTTGCCGCCTACCTCCAGCAGCAGGACATGGAATCCAACGGCAAGTCGGTGACGTTGTCGGGCAAGTCCGTCGGCTGGTCCACTGGCCCCATCGTCTGGGGCGAACCGGGCACCAATGGCCAGCACGCTTTCTACCAGTTAATCCACCAGGGCACCGACGTCATTCCCTGCGACTTCCTCATCGCCGCCAAGCCGCATGAATCGCTGCCGCCGCATCACGACAAGCTGGTCGCCAACGTGCTGGCACAGTCCGAGGCGTTGATGCTGGGCAAGACCAAGGTCGAGGTGGTCGAGGAACTCAAGGCGCAGGGCCTGAGCAAGGCGCGCATCAAGGAACTGACCCCGCACAAGATGTTCCCGGGCAACCGGCCGTCCAACACGCTGTTCTATGAAAAGCTGACGCCCGAGACGCTGGGCTCGCTGGTCGCGCTCTACGAGCACAAGGTGTTCACCCAGGGCGTGATCTGGAACATCAATTCCTACGACCAGTGGGGCGTCGAACTGGGCAAGCAGCTCGCCAAGGCCCTGCTGCCCAAGGTGGAGGGCAAGCAGAGCGGGGAAGGGCACGACAGCTCCACCCAGGGCCTGCTGGCTTACTATCTGGCCAACAAGTGACGATCGCAAACCGGCTGCAGGCCGCCTAGCGGAGGACATTCGTGACCATCACCACCGACGAGCAGCTGGAAAAGCTAAAGGCCATCGGCCGGATCTGTGCGATTACGCGGGACGCGATGGCTTCGGCCATGCGTCCGGGCATGACCACCATAGAGCTCGACGAGATCGGCGCCAAGCTGCTGGCCGAGCATGGGGCGCTGTCGGCGCCTATGGTGACCTATGACTTCCCGGGCCATACCTGCATTTCGGTCAACGAGGAAATCGCTCACGGTATCCCCGGCGAGCGCGTGCTGCGCGAGGGTGACCTCGTGAACATCGACGTCTCGGCGGTCAAGGACGGTGTCTTCGCCGATTGCGGTTCGTCCTTCGTGCTGGGCGAGGGTGACCGCCGTGTCGTGGCTCTGTGCCGCGACGGCAAGAAAGCGATGTGGGCAGGGATCAATGCGGTCAAGGCCGGCGCGCCACTGGCCGACATTGGCGACGCCATCGGCAAGTTCGCCAAGAAGGGCGGCTACACGCTGATCCGGAACCTGGCCAGCCACGGCGTCGGTGACAGTCTTCACGACGAGCCCGGCGAAATCGCCACCTGGCCGGACAAATCCGAACGCCGCCGCATGACCAATGGCCTCGTCTTCACCATCGAGCCGTTCCTGTCGCTCGGCGGCAAGATGGCTGACCAGAAAGCCGATGACGACGAATGGACGCTGGTGGCGCGGCCCAGCGCCCCCTGCGTACAGTACGAGCACACGGTCGTGGCAACCCCGCGCGGTGCGGTGGTGGTGACGCTGGCAGCTTGAGGAGGCTTACCCTTTCCGAGGGAGAGGCAACGCCTATAGCCAGACCAGAAGCATGGGACCCATCACGATCATCCCGGCCGCGACCACGAAGCGCAAATTGCCAAGCTGGCGCAGGTTTTGGACGCTGAGCACGGAAGACAGAACCAGAAACAGCGCAAGCGCAATAAAGACTGGGGTAAGCGGCGCCAGCGCGAAGCGCGTTCCCTCGGTCAGTTGCAGATAAATCATATGTCCGCCCGCAAATCCGAGCAGGGCAGAGATCACCACGGAGACCGCCTTCGACGTGATCAGCAGCGCCATGTCGATCGTATTGCTGGTCAACAGCAGCGCCAGGCCCGCGGCCGTGACATGCGCCGCGGCCAGCGTGGTGAACAGGCGATTGTCGGCCAGCATCGGCACCAGTTCAGGCGGTGCGCTCAGCGGCAGCGAGCCCACCATGGGCAGGTTGGCGCCGTACTGCGCCAAGAGGTAAATGACATAGAGCATGGCCAGCGTACCGCCGGCAAAAACCAGCGCCGCCGTAGCCAGCACCTTGAGCAGATCAGTGAAATCCTGGGACAAAGCAGCGGCCCGATCAGAAGTTGGGAATGGTATGCCGGGAGGGGGTCGAACCCTCGACCATTCGATTAAAAGTCGAATGCTCTACCACTGAGCTACCGGCACGCACCAAAGTCTGACGCTGCTGGCGTCGCGGCGGAACATAGCCACGTTGCCTCTGCTGTCAACCGCAATCGCTGCATGGCCGGACACTCTGCCGGAAAGGGCTAATAGGCCAGCGGCGTCCCGGTAAACGGCATGGGCAGGCACGATACCGACAGGCGTTCGAGCCTGGCGCATAGGGCGGTTGCCTCCGAGAGCTGGTTGATCGGCCCCACGATAAGCCGCTTGTTGTCGCTGTTGGCTTCGTCCACCAGCATCGGCGCCATTCCAAACAGCAGCGGTCCGAGCTTCATGGTCAGGTCGCGCCACGCATCGGGCGCCTGTTCGAAGGCCACTGCAGGGCCAAGCGCTACGCCGAAGACGGCCTCGTTCGGCACTGGAATGGCCGCGACCTCCGTTACCGGCTCGGGCAGGGGCTGTTCGCCCGCCGGCGCCGGTTGCGCTTCCGCCATCGGCTGATGGCGCACAACGACGGAGCCGCCGTCGGCTTCATAGACCAGGGCGGGGTCCTTGCCGATCGCGGCCGTAAGGTTGCTGCGGTCGATATTGGCATTGTCAGGCAGCGCTTCGAGCAGGTTGGGCAGGCTGACTTCCAATGCGCCAACCCGGCGGGTGATCTCGTTGCCCCGTTGCTCGTCGAGCGAGAACCGCGCGGTGAGGACGCTGGTTTCGCGCCGGAGCCGGATCTGTTCCTCCCGCAATTCGCTGACCTGCGCCCGCAATTGCTCGATCGAGGCTCCCTCGATCCGGGTCTTGTGCAGCCCGGCCAGCACGCCTGCCGGCATCAAGGCGGAAACATTGGCCCCCATCACGGCAATGCCCGACAGTACCAAGGCCACGATGCCCCAGGTTGTCACGTCCGATTGCCGGAATTGTTCCGATGCTTTAGCCAATGCAACTATCCTGACCGCGCAATCGAATCAAATCTTGCGCCCGGATCAACCATGCGGCGGCAGTTATGTGTTCGCCAACGGTTGCGTGCCATAATCTTGTGAAAATGCGTGCGCAAAACGCACGTGCCGGAGAAACTCCATGACTGAACTGCTGTCGATCATTCTTGCTGCGGGCGAGGGCACGCGCATGCGATCGGCGACACCCAAGGTTCTGCACCAGGTTGGCGGCATGCCCATGGTCGGCCATGTGATGCGTACCGCGGTCCGCTCCGGCGCCACCGACATCTGCGTTGTTGTCGGGCCCAACCATGAGGCCGTCGAGGCCGAGGTCACCCGCCACAGCGCCAGTGCCCGCATTTTCAGCCAGCTCGAGCGGCTCGGGACCGGCCACGCCGTGCGCCAGGCGCGCGAGGCCTTCGACGGTGCGCAGGGCAATGTCGTGGTGCTTTACGCCGACAATCCGCTCGTTTCCAGCGACACAGTGGCCGCCATTGCCAGCCGGCTCAATGATGGCGCCGATATCGTCGTCGTAGGCTATCGGCCCGCCGATCCAACCAATCTCGGCAGGCTGTTGACCCAGGACGGCCGGCTGCTGGCCATTCGCGAGCATCGCGACGCCACCGAGGAAGAACGCAAGATCGGCCTCGCCAATTCTGGCATTATCGGCTTCCGCGCCGAGACCCTGCGCAGCATCATCGACCGGATCGGCAACAAGAACGCCAAGGGCGAATATTACCTGACCGACGCCGTCGAACTGGCCAACAGCGACGGCCGCCGCGTCGAGTTCATCGAGGCCGATGCCGGCGAAGTCATGGGCGTGGATGATCGCACCAGGCTTGCAGCCGCCGAGGCGCAGTTTCAGCAACTGCGCCGTTCCGACTTCATGCAGGCCGGCGTCACCCTCAAGGATCCGGGCAGTGTCTGGTTTTCTTATGATACCGAGATCGGCCGCGACGTGACCATCGAGCCCAACGTGGTGTTCGGCCCCGGTGTGGTGATCGAGGAAGGCGCTGTCATCCACGCCTTCAGCCATATCGAAGGCGCCCATATCGGTCGCAACGCCTCCGTCGGCCCGTTTGCCCGGCTGCGGCCCGAGGCCAACCTGGCCGAAGGCGTCAAGGTTGGCAATTTCGTCGAGATCAAGAAGGCCGAGATCGGCAAGGGCGCCAAGGTCAGCCATCTCACCTATATCGGCGACGCGAGCATTGGCGCCGACGTCAATATCGGTGCCGGCGTGATCACGGTGAACTATGATGGCTACAACAAGCACCGGACCGTCGTGGGCGATGGCGCCTTCATCGGCTCCAACGCGGCGCTGGTGGCGCCGGTGAACGTCGGCGCCGGCGCGCTGGTGGCCAGCGGCAGCGTCATCACCGAGGATGTGGCGGATGACGCGCTGGCGCTCGGCCGCGCCCGCCAGGTGGTCAAGCCCGGTCGGGCAAAGGAAATTTTCGCGGCCGCCAAGGCCAAGAAGCAAGCCAAGAAGGGCAACTGACATGTGTGGCATTGTCGGCATTGTAGGCAGCGAACCGGTTGCTACCCGGCTGGTGGACGCGCTCAAGCGCCTGGAATACCGTGGCTACGACAGCGCCGGGGTGGCGACGCTCGAAGACGGCGGCATTTCGCGCCGCCGCGCCGAGGGTAAGCTGGGCAACCTGGCGCAGAAGCTGAGCTTCGAGCCGCTGACCGGCCGCATCGGCATCGGCCACACGCGTTGGGCCACCCACGGCGCTCCGACCGAACTCAATGCCCATCCTCATGCCACCGACCGCGTCGCGGTTGTCCATAATGGCATCATCGAGAACTACCGCGAGATGCTGGCCGACCTGGCCAAGGACGGCTACCTCCCCAAGACGCAGACGGATACCGAAGCAGTGGCCCTGTGGGTGACGCGCGAACTCGCCAACGGTGCCGATCCGGAACTGTCCGTAGCGCGCACCCTCAAGCAGTTGCGCGGGGCCTTTGCCCTCGCGTTCCTGTTCAAGGGCGAAGACGGCCTGCTGATCGCGGCCCGTCACGGCGCGCCGCTGGCCATCGGTTACGGCACGACCGAAATGTATCTGGGCTCGGACGCCATGGCGCTGGCCCCGTTCACCTCGCGCCTGACCTACCTCGAAGACGGCGATTGGGCAGTCATCACCCATAAGGGCGTGACGATCCGCGACGGCAAGGACGCCATCGTCCAGCGCGAACTGATGATCTCGCAGGCATCGGCGCTGATTGTCGACAAGGGCAACCACCGTCACTTCATGGCCAAGGAAATCTACGAGCAGCCCGAAACCATTTCGCACACCCTCAGCCACTATGTGGACATGGGGGCCGAGAAGGTCGCCATCCGTGAAACATTGCCCTTCGACTGGTCCGACCTCAGCCGCCTGACGATCAGCGCATGCGGCACCGCCTATTTCGCTGGCGCGGTGGCAAAATACTGGTTCGAGCGCTACGCCCGGCTGCCGGTGGACATCGATGTCGCCAGCGAGTTCCGCTACCGCGAACCGCCACTGGAGAAGGGTGGGCTGTCGCTGTTCATTTCGCAGTCCGGTGAAACCGCCGATACGCTGGCGGCGCTACGCTACTGCGCCGGACAGGGCCAGCATGTCGCCTCGCTGGTAAATACACTGGAATCCACCATCGCCCGGGAATCCTCGGTGGTGTTCCCGATTTTGTGCGGTCCTGAAATCGGCGTGGCGTCGACCAAGGCACTGACCGCGCAACTGACGGCATTGGCAAGCCTGGCCGTTGCTGCCGGGCGTGCCCGCGGCGTGCTGGAGGCCGGCAAAGAGCAAGAATTCGTGCGGGCGCTGACAGGCTTGCCGACGGCGGTTTCACAGGCGCTGGCGACCGAAGCGCAGATCATCGACATCGCCAAGCGGCTGAGCAAGGCGAAGGATGTGCTTTATCTCGGCCGCGGTCCGATGTTCCCGATCGCCATGGAAGGCGCGCTGAAGCTCAAGGAAATCAGCTACATCCACGCCGAAGGTTATGCAGCAGGTGAACTGAAGCACGGCCCGATCGCCCTGGTCGACGAGGACATGCCGGTCATCGTCGTGGCGCCGTCGGACGAGCTGGTCGACAAGACCCTCTCTAACATGCAGGAAGTCGCGGCCCGCGGCGGCAAGATCATCCTCATCACCGATGCCGAAGGAGCGCAAACCGTCGGCCATGGCGTGGCCGATATCATTGTCATTCCCCACGTTTCGAGCTTCGTCGCGCCGATCCTGGCGACCATTCCGGTCCAGTTACTGGCCTACCATACGGCCGTGTTCATGGGCACCGACGTCGACCAACCGCGCAACCTGGCGAAGTCGGTGACGGTGGAGTAGTGGAGACTATCCCGCCCTGATCAGCGGGATCGCCAGGTCTTTCCTGAACAAGTAGAGCAGCATACGGGCGGCTTCGCCGTCCGGCCCGCTGAGACCGGGATTGCGCCTGAGCAAGTCCTTGGCTTCGTCATGGGCGTAATCGAGCAGGTGCCTGTGCACGTCAGGCACCGCAAGCCGATAGCCCGGCATGCCCGACTGGCGGGTACCCAGCACATCGCCCTGTCCGCGAAGTTCGAGGTCCTTCTCGGCAATCTCGAAACCGTCTTCGGTCGACTTTATCGTTTCCAGGCGCGCTTTGGCCGTTTCGCTGAGCGGGTCCTTGTAGAGCAACAGGCAAGCCGAACGCTGCGAGCCGCGCCCGACGCGACCACGTAACTGGTGGAGCTGCGCGAGGCCAAACCGTTCGGCATGCTCGATAATCATGATCGAGGCATTGGGCACGTCGACGCCCACTTCAATGACCGTCGTCGCCACCAGCAGTTTGAGCTCGTTGGCCGCGAAACGCTGCATCACCTCCTGCTTGGCGGCCGCGCTCATTCGGCCATGGACGAGCGCGACCTGATCGCCGAACACCTTCTGCAACTCGGCAAAGCGATCTTCGGCGGCGACGACTTCGAGATGCTCGCTCTCTTCCACCAGCGGGCAGACCCAGAACGCCTGGGCGCCTTCATCCAGTCGGGTGCGGAGCCGGGAGATTACACGGTAATAGTCACCAATAGACAGGACCGCGGTATCGATGGGCTGGCGGCCGCGCGGCTTTTCGCGCAGCACGCTGACGGCCATATCGCCAAAATGGGTGAGGACCAGCGTACGGGGGATCGGCGTCGCAGTCATCACCAGCAGATCGGTGTGCTTGCCCTTGTCGGAGAGGGCAAGGCGCTGGTGCACGCCGAAGCGGTGCTGCTCGTCGACGACAGTCAGGCCCAGATTGTGGAATTCGACACCGGACTGGAACAAGGCGTGAGTGCCGACCACGACGGTGGTTTTGCCGCTGGCGATTCCGGCCAGCTTGGCCCTGCGCTCGGCTGCGGGCATCTTGCCGGTCAGCAGTTCGCAGCCAAGTCCTGCCTGATCGCAAAGTGGCTTGAGGGTCTTGAAATGCTGCGCGGCCAGCAATTCGGTCGGCGCCATCATGGCCGACTGCGCGCCGCTTTCGGCCATGGCGGCCATGGCCATCAAGGCGACTACGGTCTTGCCGGCGCCGACATCGCCCTGCAGCAGACGCGACATGCGGTCGGGTGAAGCGAGATCGGCACGAATCTCGTCCACGGCCGCTTGCTGTCCCTCAGTCAGCGAGAACGGCAGCGCATGCGTCACGCGCTCGGTGATCTCGCCAGTAAAGCTGCGCGCAATGCCGCGCGCCGCCACCATCGTTGAGCGGATCAATTGCAGCGTGATCTGGCCGGCCAGATATTCGTCATAGGCCAGCCTCATGCGGGCAGGGGCCCACAATTGGGCTTCCTCGGGATTATCAGGGATGTGCACCGCGCGCATGGCCTCCCCGAAGGATGGCCACTTGCGCTGCGCCATCGTGTCGGCGGCAATCCATTCGGGGAGCGCTGGAAGGCCATCGAGCACCTGCCGCACCAGCTTGGCCAAGGCCTTGGAGCTCAAGCCCTGGGTCAGCGGATAGACCGGTTCGACCAAGGGCAAGGTGGCGAACTTGTCGGCCTCCACGACATAGTCCGGATGGGTGATCTGCTTTTCGCCATTGAAGAAGTCGATTTTGCCGGAGACAAAGCGTTCCTCGCCCACCGGCAGGAGCTTTTCCACCCAGCCGCCCTGGCTCCCGAAATAAACCAGGCTGACATCGCCAGTTTCATCATGTGCGAAGACCCGATGCGGTACCTGCGGCCGGCCGCGCGGCGGCAGCTGATGGCGGTCGATATGGAGCTTCAGCGTGACGATCTGGTTGAGATAGGCCTCCGCTATGCCGACCTGCCGACGCCGGTCGACCACCCCCGAAGGCATGTGCATCAGGATATCGAGGGCGATCGCCTCTTGCCCCTCGGGCGCCCCGAAATACCGCGTCAGCAGCGCAGCCAGCTTGTCGCCGACACCTTTGATGGAGTGTAGCGAGGCAAACAGCGGCGAGAGGGATTCCGGGCGAGACAAATCGGGCTCGGGTAATCAGTTGCAGATAAGGATTGCCAGCAGAAGTATCTGATCACCGGGCAGGGAGAAACTCTTCTCTTAGGGCGTCCGTTGCTAATTGCCAGATCGCTCTTCGGGGGAGGAACGGTGCGAATCTGGGGCCCGCTACGCCGATATCCGCTGCATGCGCTGCACTGGCTGCAACGGCGCAGCCTTACCGTCGTTGTCGTACTAGCCGGCCTGTGCTGGGCTGCAGCCATCGTGGTGGCCTGTCTGCTGGCTGCCGCAATGGGCGAGATCATTTGACTGCGGTGTGCTGACAAGCCGCCTCAATACGCGTAAGAGAAGCGTCCAAATCGGGAACAAACGGGATCATGGTCGTCAAATGACAGCCGGTGAAGACATTTCCATGCGCCGAAAGAAGCTGCGCTATCGTGCGTGGCACCGTGGAACCCGGGAGATGGACCTGGTGTTGGGGCCCTATGCCGACGCCCATACCGACGCGATGGACCATGCCCAGCTCGACCGGCTGGAGGCCTTGATGAGCGAGGAAGATCCCCCTCTGCTCAAATGGGTCATGGGTCAGGAAGAGCCGCCCGCCAATGTCGATCGCGGCTTTCTTGCCCAGGTGATCGCCGACCACCAGGCCCGTCTCACCAAATGAACGAACTCAGCCCGCAGCGTCCGACGCGCACCATCGCCAATGTCCCGGACGGCATGCAGCCGATGGTGCTGGCGCGTTTGGTGCAGCAGCGTATCGAGGCGGCGCCAGACGACGCGGCGAGCCTGGTTTTCGTGGCGCGCGACGGGCGACGCCTGCAGCGCATGGCCGATATTCTGACCGCCATGCTGCCGGGGCACACCATCCTGACGCTGCCGGCCTGGGATTGCTTGCCCTATGATCGGGTGTCGCCCAACAATGTCACCATCGCGGCCCGCATGAACACGCTGGCAGCGCTGACATCGGGCGCCAAGGGCGCGGTGGTGCTGACGGCGGTCAATGCGCTGATCCAGAAATTGCCGCCGCGCGACGTGGTCGAAACCATGTCCTTCTCGGCGGCAACCGGTCGAGTCGTGGACAGCGACAAGCTGATCGCCTGGGCGGCGAACAACGGGTATCTGCGCGTGCCGACCGTGCGTGAGAGCGGCGAGTACGCGGTGCGTGGCGGCCTGATCGACCTGTTCCCGGCCAGCGCCGAGGCGCCGTTGCGCTTCGACTTCTTCGGCAGCCAGCTCGAATCGATCCGCACGTTCGATCCGGACTCGCAACGCACCACGGGCCAGCTCAAGCGCGTCGACCTGACGCCGATGAGCGAGGTCGTGCTTACGGACGAGACCATTCGGCGCTTCCGCCAGAACTACACGGCGACCTTTGGCGGCAACACGGTCGATGACACGCTCTACGCGTCGGTCAGCGGCGGCTCGCGCTATTCGGGCACCGAGCACTGGCTGCCCTTCTTCTATGAGCACCTCGATGCGCTGGCCGACTATGTCGGCGACGCGCCGTTCGTCTTCGACGAGCAGGCAGCGGAGGCCTATGCCGATCGCGTGACGCAGGTGCGTGACTATTACGAGGCACGCGAGGCGGCACGGCTGGCGCCAGTGGTTGCCGGGGCAGGGGCACCCTATAAGCCGATCAAGCCAGAACTGCTCTACGCCGTGGACCAGCATCCGTACGGACTGGCTGGCGCTTCGGTGATCCAGCTCAGCCAGTTCATGGCGCCCGGCACCAAAGCTAACGACGACGCCGGCGGGCACATCGCGCCCAGCTTCGCGGCCGAACGCCAGGCCACCGATACCAACCTTTTCCAGGCTGTGGTCGACCGCTTGCTGGCGGAGCGTCGCGAGGGCAGGCGGGCCGTCATCGCCTGCTGGAGCACCGGCACCCGCGACCGCATGGTGCAGGTGCTCAAGGACCATGGCCTGACCAATCCGCGTCTGGCAGAGAATTGGCGCGATGCCGAGACAACGAGTGCGGCGACGACGTCACTGGTCGTGTTGCCGCTCGAGACGGGTTTCGAAACCAAGGACCTGCTGGTGCTCAGCGAGCAGGACATCCTGGGCGAGCGCATCCTGCGGCCGCAGCGCAAGAAGAAGGCTTCCGACGCGCTGACCGAGGCGGCGAGCCTCAATGCCGGCGACCTGGTGGTGCATGTCGACCACGGTATCGGCCGCTTCATCGGGCTCAAGGTCATCGAGGCCGGCGGCGCGCCGCATGAATGCGTCGAGCTCGAATATGGCGGTGACACCAAGCTTTACCTGCCGGTCGAGAATATCGAGCTGCTTACCCGCTACGGCACCGACGACGGCAACGTCACGCTCGACAAGCTGGGCGGCGTTGCCTGGCAGGCCAAGAAGGGCAAGCTCAAGAAGCGCATCCGCGAAATGGCGGAGCAGCTCATCAAGATCGCCGCTGCGCGTCTGCTCACCAAGGCCGATGTCGTCTAGATCAATCCGGGCGCTTATGACGAGTTCGCGGCGCGCTTCCCCTATGAGGAGACCGAGGACCAGATGGCCGCCATCGAGGCGGTGTTCGACGACGTGACATCGGGCCGCGTCATGGATCGGCTGGTCTGCGGCGACGTGGGCTTCGGCAAGACAGAAGTGGCGCTGCGCGCGGCATTCGCTGTTGCGTTGAGCGGCAAGCAGGTGGCAGTTGTCGTGCCGACGACGCTGCTGTCGCGTCAGCATTTCAAGACCTTCTCGGAACGCTTCAAAGGCTTGCCGGTACGGGTGCGCCATGCCTCGCGCATGGTCAGCGCGGCCGAACTCAAGGCCACCAAGGAAGGCCTGGCCGACGGGCAGGTCGATATCGTCGTCGGCACACATGCCCTCTTGAGCAAGACCATCAAGTTCAAGGACCTCGGCCTGCTCATCATCGACGAAGAGCAGCACTTCGGCGTGGGCCACAAGGAGCGTCTCAAGGAGCTCAAGGCCAATGTGCATGTGCTGACGCTGACGGCGACGCCGATTCCGCGCACCCTGCAACTGGCGCTAACCGGCGTGCGCGACTTGAGCCTCCTGGCGACGCCACCTGTGGATCGCCTGGCCATCCGCACCTTCATCTCGCCCTTCGACGCACTGTCGATCCGAGAGGCGCTGCTGCGCGAAAAGTATCGCGGCGGCCAGAGCTTCTATGTGGTGCCACGCATCAAGGACCAGCACGAGATTGCCGAGTTCCTGAAACAGCAGGTGCCCGAGGTCAGCTTCGTCGTCGCCAACGGCCAGATGGCGCCGGGCGAACTCGACGACATCATGAATGCCTTCTACGACAACAAGTTCGACGTCCTGGTGGCGACGACCATCGTGGAATCGGGACTCGATATCCCGAACGCCAATACGCTGATCGTGCATCGTGCCGACCATTTCGGCCTGGCCCAGCTCTACCAGATACGTGGTCGAATCGGCCGGGCCAAAGCGCGCGCCTACGCGCTGTTCACGGTACCAGCCGATCGCAAACTCACCGACACGGCCGAGCGGCGCCTGGGCGTGCTGCAATCGTTGGAATCGCTGGGCGCAGGCTTCCAGCTCGCCAGCCACGACCTTGATATCCGTGGCGCCGGCAACCTGCTCGGCGACGAGCAGTCCGGCCATATCCGTGAGGTGGGCTACGAGCTCTACCAGGCCATGCTGGAGGAAGCGGTGGCCAACCTCAAGAGCGGCGACGAGGAGTACGAGGATCGCAACGAGTGGAGCCCGCAGATATCGCTGGGCATGCCGGTGATGATCCCCGAGCATTATGTGCCAGACCTGCAGTTGCGCATGCAGCTTTACCGGCGCCTGGGCGATCTCACTGATATCAGGGATATCGATGCCGCAGGTGCCGAACTGATCGACCGTTTCGGGCCATTGCCGGAAGAGGTCGAGGCCTTGCTCAAGGTCATCCTGGTAAAGGCGCTATGCCGCCAGGCCAATGTCGAAAAGGTCGATGCAGGCCCCAAGGGCGCGGTGATCAGCCTGCGCAATAACGAGTTTCCCAATCCGGGTGCCCTGGTCCGCCTGGTCAGCGATCCCGCCAACCAGGTTCGCATCAAACCCGATCAGAAACTCGTGTTCGCGCGGAACTGGCCGACGCCAAATGATCGGCTCAAGGGAGCAGCGGCAATCCTGTCGCGCCTGGCGAAACTGGCCGAAAATGCCTCCTGAGCGGCGTGCGTCAACCCTGTCTCGCCATAATGCTTTGGCAAGCACTATCGGTCATGTTATTGCCCGAATTCAGCACTTGAAGGGCAGTTCAATTCTCAAGGTGGCAGAAGTCACCGGGACCGCCAAAGAAGCCAAGGAAATTCTATGAACCTCAGGAAACCCCTCGTCGCCGGTTTTGCGGTGGCCGCGCTCATGCTGTCCCCTTTGTCGGCTTATGCGCAGGAAACGACCCCGGCCGAGGCGCCTGCTGCCGAGGCCCCCGCTGCTGAGGCACCTGCCGCGACGGACGCTGCCGCGCCGGCCGCCGATGCCGCCGCCACCCCCGCCTCCAACTGGCTCAAGGTCTGCGATCCGCTGCCCGATGGCCAGAAGGCCTGCATCATGCGCCAGGTTGTGCTGGCCAATGGCCAGTTCCTGGGCTCCTTCCTGCTGCGCGACGATCCGGGCCAGGAAAGCCGCCTGCTGGCCGTTGCCGCCGTGCCGCTCGGTGTGCTGCTGCCGTTCGGCCTGACCTGGCAGATCGACGGGGCCAAGCCCATCCGCGTGCCCTATATGCTGTGCGATCCGACCTCCTGCGCCACGCAGCTGGTCATCAACGAGCAGTATGTCAATTCGCTCAAGAAGGGTGGGGTGCTCAAGCTCACCGCCAAGAACCGCCAGAACCAGGACCTGACGATCGAGATCACCCTTGCCGGCTTTACCGCCGCCTATGATGGCGAGGCCGCCCTGACCTTCGACGAATTCCGCCAGGAAACCTCGGGCGAGAACGCACTGGAACAGGTGCTCCAGGATCGTGCCGAAGAACTTCGTCGCCAGCTCGATGGTGGTACGGCTCCTGCCGAAGGAACCACCCCGCCGGCCGAAACCCCGGCTGAAGCACCGGCCCAGTAAGGGCCGCCGACCAGAATTGAAGGGGCGCCGGAAAAGGCGCCCTTTTTGTTTGTCTTGGATGCCGTCCTGCGTTGCCTCTGAACTAGGCCCGGCTGCCCATGCCCACGGCAAACGCCTGCCGGCGCAGGGCCGGGGCAAGCTTGAGGGCCCATAGCCCGCCGGCGCGCAGGGCCTGGGCTGGCAACATTTCTGCCAGCAGCGATCGGAACAGGGTATCCACCATGCCGCCCGTTCTGGCGAGGTCGCCGGCACGCCGCGCGCTATAGTCTGCGCTGACGCGACCGGCCCAATCGTCCGCCGTACGATCCACCGCTGCCAGCGCTGCCGCCAGATCGGCAACGTCGCGCAAGCCGAGGTTGAGTCCCTGCGCGCCAATCGGTGGAAAGGCGTGAGCAGCTTCGCCGACCAGCACGACGCTATTGGTGCCGGCCTGGTCCACACTAAGGGTGCTGAGCGGAAACACGAAGGCAGGGCCCGCCAGCGCGATCTTGCCGAACAGCCGTTGCGACTTGTCGGTGAACGCCGCCAGGAGGGTTGCCTCGCCGCCGGCCTTGGCGGTCTCGAGCGCCGCGCGGTCATCGATCCACACCAGGTTGGCGCGATTGCCACCTGCCGGGACCAGCGTGAACGGCCCCTGCGGATAGTGGAACTCGATGGATGCGCCGCCGATCGAGCGGCCCAGATCGAGGTCGCAGACCAGGGCGGCCTGATCGAACTGGCGTTCGCGCGCCGAGATTCCTGCTGCCGCCCGCACCAGCGACTTCTTGCCGTCGGCGCCCACGATCAGAGGCGCAGAAAGGCGGCTCCCGTCACCGAGCGTCAGCGTATTTTCCGCAAGCTCGGTGGCTCCGATCGGGCGCGTCTCGAGATTGGGCAAGGTGGTCGCAACCTCGTGGAAGCTCTCCATGAGGTGGGTATTGGCAAAGTTCCAGCCGAAGGCCGGTAGCCCTGCTTCCTGGGCGTCAAACAGCGTCTCAGGCGCTCGGATCAAGCGGTTGGTGGCATCGATAATGCGGATTTGGGTGAGGGCGTGGCCAAGTTCGGCGGGTTCCCCGATAAGTCCAGCGCTACGGAGATAATCCACGCTTGGCATCATCAGGGCAGACGTCCGTCGATCGGGCGGGCCCGCCGGTGCGAGATGGATGGTCCTGAGGCCAGATGTGGCCACGGCAATGGCTGCGGCTATGCCAGCCAGGCCGCCCCCAACCACGATTGCATCGGCATCATGCTTGCTCATTTCGCGTCCGCCAGCCGTCGAGCATGGCCGCTCGGTATGATCGCGCTCCCGGCAAAAGAACCGGCAAACATGGCCAGCAGGAAGATCCAGAGGTTGTCGGGCAGGAATGCGAGCAGGGATATGGCTGGGCCCGGACATATGCCGGCCATGCCCCAGCCAATGCCGAAGAGCGCGGCCCCACCAACGAGGCGGCTATCGATCTTGCTGTATTCGGGTTCATGGAACGCCCTGTCGAACAGGGGTGTGCCGCGGCGCTTTCCGATGCGAACCGCAACAAACATGACCGTGAGAGCCGATACCATCACCAGGGCAAGGCTCGGGTCCCAGCCGCCCTCGGGGATTGCGCCGAAGTCGAGGAAGCGTAGCACCTTGAGGGGGTCGACCATTTGCGAGACATAGAGCCCCGCGCCGAATAGCACGCCACTCAATGCGGCGGTGGCTAGGTAGGGAAGCTTGAGATTGGCCATCAGACGACTCCTGTGATGGCGACGGTGAGCACGGCTACGGCAAAAAACACGAGTGTTGCCACCAGCGAGCGTGGGGAGAGGCGCGCCAGCCCGCAGACGCCGTGGCCCGAGGTGCAGCCATTGCCGATCTTGGTGCCAAGACCGGTGAGGAGGCCCGCAATGGCCAACCAGACCGGCGTTGCAATGTTCCAGGCGGCCGGGGCGTCAATGAGCCGCGGTGACTCGGTTCCCCCTACGCCAAGGTCGGGCAGAAGCCTCGCGGTTAGAAACGCACCGGCGACCAGGGCAACCAGGAACACCAGGCGCCAGATCGCAGTTTGCGCCGGTGGCAGCAATTGGCCGAAGATGCCCGAAATGCCGGCAATCCGGCCATTGCCGAGCCAGAGCACCGACGTGGCAAGCCCGATAAGGGCGCCACCCGCGATGGCAGTGAGCGGCGTGAACGATTCCATTTAGGTCACTCGCAAAAGGGCTAACTCCGCGACGTTAGCACCTGCCATTGCGCCACGACCAGCTTGGCGGCAGCGACTTTGTGCCGCCCGACCCGCCCGGCGAGGAAAACTCTCCCTCCTGACCTTTCCTGTGCGCCAAAGCTCCGCTTAGATAGGCGCAACCAGAGTCGAACGGAGAACCCGATGTTAGAACTGCTTGCCGACCCCAATGTGTGGGTCGCGTTTGCGACCCTCACGATCATGGAGATCGTGTTGGGTATCGACAACATCGTCTTCATTTCCGTGCTGGTGTCGCGCCTGCCGCGCGAGCAGGCGGAATTCGCCCGCAAGCTCGGTATCGGCCTGGCGCTGGTCTTCCGCATTATCCTGCTCTTCCTGATCAGCTGGATCGTCAGCCTCAAGGAACCGCTGTTCAGTGCCTTCGGCCACGACTATTCCTGGAAGGACATCATCCTGCTCGCCGGTGGCGCCTTCCTGATCTACAAGGCGACCCACGAGATGCATGCGGCCATCGAGGACACCCATGATGACGTGACGGTCGGCCAGGCGGCCAGCACGACGCTGCAGGCCATCCTGGTGCAGATCGTGGTCATCGACATGGTGTTCTCGATCGACTCGATCATCACGGCAGTCGGCATGGTACCGGCCGACCAGGTTTTCGTCATGGTCGCGGCGGTTCTGGTTGCGGTGGCCGTGATGTTTGTCGCCTCGGGCCCGATTGCGCGCTTTGTGGCCGATCATCCGACCACCAAGATGCTGGCTCTGGCCTTCCTGCTGTTGATCGGCGTCTCGCTGGTGGCCGACGGCACCGGCTTCCATATCGAGAAGGGCTATATCTACGCAGCCATGGGATTCTCCGTGCTGGTGGAGGCCATCAACATCTTCGCCAAGCAGCGCAAGCAGCGTCAGCGGGGCCATGGCGCCAAGGCCGCCTTCACGCCCTTCACCGGCGATACCGGCTCGATCGCGTCCGATACGGCGCTGGCTGCGGTCAGCAATAGAGCTGCATCGGCACCACGGGCTGCAGCCAAACCAGCATCGGCCAGTGCCGCAACCCCGGCCGCCAAGCCCAGCGCCAAATCGACACCCGCGGCGCGCGCCCAGTCGCGGCCAAAGTCGGCGCCGCGCAAGCCAAAGGCACCAAAGTGACCAAGGCGGTTGTCGTCCGCCAGCTTGGCGGTCCCGAAGTCCTGAGCTACGAGGATTGGCCGCTGGCCAGTCCGGGTGCGGGGCAGGTGGCCCTGCGGCAGACGGCCATCGGGCTCAATTTCGTCGATACCTACCAGCGCGTGGGTCTCTATCCGGTGCAACTGCCCTTCGTCGCGGGCAACGAAGGCGCCGGCGTCGTTATCGCCCTTGGGGAGGGCGTGACGGGGTTCAAGGTGGGCGATCGGGTGGCCTATCAGGGGCAGGTGGGTGCCTATGCCGCCGAGCGTCTCGCGGCGGCGGAGCGTCTGGTGCCGCTTCCCGATGGCATCGAAGACCAGGTTGCCGCGGCGATCATGCTCAAGGGGCTGACGGCCTGGTACCTGTTGCACGAAACCTGGGCCGTCCAGCCTGGCCAGACCATCCTCTGGCATGCCGCAGCCGGGGGCACGGGACTGATTGCCACGCAGTGGGCAAAGGCATTGGGCGCCACGGTCATCGGCACTGCCGGCAGCGACGACAAGGTCGCGCTCGCAAAGGCCCATGGCTGCGATCACGTGATCAACTACAACAAGGACGATTTCGCTGCCCGCGTCCGCGAGATCACCGACGGAAAAGGCGTCGACGTGGTCTATGATGGCGTGGGCAAGGCGACGTTCGAGAAATCGCTCGATTGCCTGCGACCACGCGGTCTGCTGGTGAGCTTTGGCAATGCCTCGGGCGTGGTCTCGATCCCCGACGTGACGCTGCTGTCCCGCAAGGGGTCGCTCTATGTCACGCGACCCACCGGAACGCACTATGTCGGCAAGCGCGAAGCGCTGCTGGAAGGCGCCGGCAAGCTGTTCGCCGCGGTCCAGAGCGGCGCCATAAAGGTCGAGATCGGCCGCACGTTTCCGCTGAGCCAAGCCGCGGACGCCCATCGAGCGCTGGAAGGGCGCGAGACGACGGGGTCGGTGGTTTTGCTGCCGTAGCCCGCTCTAGACAGCCCGGCGCTCTGCCGCTAAAGGCTGACACAACGGGTAGATGGCAGAGCGGTTGATTGCTCCGGTCTTGAAAACCGGCGAACGTGCAAGCGTTCCGGGGGTTCGAATCCCTCTCTACCCGCCACCCTGTGGCTTCGGCTGCGCGCGCCCGGAACGCAACGGCGTAGGACGATCCCCCGAAGCAGCCTTCCGCGGAAGCAGAAGGGCGGATCGCAACTCGCCAACCACGTATCCAATCGGCTGGCCCGCGTCCTTCTAGTCATGGTGCTCGTTATGCGATGCGTTGTTGACTAGACCTGATCTATGGGCATGTTGGCAGCGAACTCGGCTAGGGACGGGTTGGGTGCTAAGACACGCAAACGTGCTGCTATTTGTTGGAGGGGTGGGCTAGCCCGCTATTGTTATGGTCGTTCAATCTCGCTTTCAGGACAATTTCGTCGCACCAAACCTCAGCGACTCGCGCCTTGCGCATAGGCGCGCCTACCGCATGCTGATCGACGGCAAGCAGATGGATGCACAGTCCGGCGAGACCGTGACCCGCGAAAGCCCTGGCCACCTCGGCAAGGTGGTTGGCGAATGGCCTGCCGGGGGCACGGGCGATGCCGCACTTGCCATCGCCGCGGCCCGCCGCGCCTTCGACAACGGTCCCTGGCCGCGCATGAGCGGCGCCGAGCGCTCGACCATCCTTCACGCGGTTGCGGCAAAGATCCTCGCCAATGTGGACGAGCTGGGGCTGATCGAATGCCTTGAGACGGGCAAGCCGCTCGAACAGGCCAAGGGCGAGATCGGCTACTGCGCCGATCTCTGGACCTACGCCGCTGGCATGTCGCGCGGCCTGGAAGGCGCCACCCACAACAACATTGGTGAAAACCGCCTTGGCCTCGTGCTGCGCGAGCCCGCCGGCGTAGTGGGCATCATCACGCCGTGGAATTTCCCCTTCATCATCGTTTCCGAGCGTGTGCCGTGGGCTTTGGGCGCCGGTTGCACCGTCGTGGTCAAACCGAGCGAGTTTACCTCCGGAACCACGATCCGCATGGCCGAACTGGCACTCGAGGCGGGCCTGCCGGCGGGGGTTCTCAACGTAATCACCGGTTATGGCCCCGATGTCGGCCAGATCCTCGCCGAGGATCCCCGCGTGGACGTGCTGGCCTTTACCGGCTCGGTGCGCGTAGGCACCCAATTGGCCGCCATTGCCGCGGCGGCCGTCAAGCGGGTCGGCTTGGAACTGGGAGGGAAGGGTCCGCAGATCGTCTTCGCCGATGCCGATCTCGAAGCCGCGGCTGATGGTATTGCCTATGGCGTCTATCACAATGCGGGCCAATGCTGCATATCCGGCAGCCGCCTGATCGTGGAGAACTCTATCCGTCCGGCACTGCTCGAGCGCCTGCTGGATCTGTCCAAGAGGCTGCCTTTCGGCGACCCGCTCGGCGCCGGTACCCGCTTTGGCGCCATGGTCACCCAGACCCACCTCGAAAAAGTCGCGAGCTACGTCGCAACCGGGATAGGCGAGGGCGCCGAGTTGCTGCTGGGTGGTGACATGGTCGATGCCAAGAACGGCAATTTCTTCGCGCCCACGGTGTTCGACAAGGTGCGCCCCGACATGCGCATCGCTCAGGAGGAGATCTTCGGGCCGGTGCTGGCAACGATCGGGTTCGATACGCCCGAGGAGGCGGTGGCGCTCGCGAATGGCACCGCGTTCGGTCTTTCGGCCAGTGTTTGGTCGCGCGATCTCGAAAACGCCGTGCAGACGACGCGAAAACTCCGGGCCGGTCGGTGCTGGATCAACTCGGTGATCGACGGCACCCCGGAACTCCCGATCGGTGGCTACAAGAAAAGCGGGTTGGGACGCGAACTCGGCCGTTTCGGCTTTGACGAGTATTCACAGTTCAAGGGCCTTCACATGACGCTTGGTCGGGGACAACCCTGGTTCCAGCACTGAGTTCGCTGGCTTCTTGACGCCGCGTCGTCGGCCCTGCCCCCCAGTCGATAGGCGGCAACCTACGACCAAAACGGGCGCCAAGCCGCCGTTGTACTGGAGAGTGTTGGATGCTAGTTCCACTGCATCCGCCACAGCCGTAGAGGGACCCGCTTTGAGCCGTAAGGAATTCGACGCTTCGCGGATGCGGCGCCTCAAGCGGTATGCGGCGCGGTATGGGCTGACCATTCTGACCGACGACAAGATCAAGGCGCTGGGCAACCCGGGCGGGCATGCCATTCGCGACGACGAGTCCTTTAAGGTCATCTACGGCAACGTGCCCAAGCCATTTTCGGCGAGCCTGGACGATATAGAATCCTGGCTCGAGGCCAACACGGCGCCGGAAGAGTAAGGATCGCTGCCCTGTATGGCAATTGCCCGCGGCGCTGGCGGCGCCGGATTTCCGTTATTTATTCTGTAACGGAATCGTCCAACAATCGTTGGCGTAAGGCATATCTGGAGGCGCGTTATTGTGTTCACTCTGATCAACGCCGACGCCGAAGACGACGACGCCGAAATCACCGATCCCCAGGAAATCGCAGAACTGTTTGCTGCCATCGCCGCAGTCGCCATCGAGGCGATCGGGGTGGCGCAGGCCAAACAGCTTTTCGATGCCGTGATCGAACAGGACGGCAAAGACCCCAACTGACCAGACGGACCGACGACCCGGCAGGTCAATTCCGGCCGCTGCCCGAGGGCAACGGCAAAACCGAACGGTCTTCCGAGCGAGGCAGAGTTCCTGCGCTTATGGACCGGGTTGACTGATCCGGGCAGGTCCGACAGGACTGGCGCCCATGTTTCAGCCGAGGAGGCTGCGTCATGGTCGCGCTGTCCGCACCCCAGGCATTGCCGACACCGACCATCGTGCCGCTCGGTGACAGCGCGCTTCTTGTGCGCTTTGGCAGCACGCTTACCGACCAAGCCAATCGCGCCGCCATAGCTCTTGCGCTTGCACTGGATCGTTCGCCAATTGCGGGCGTGGTCGAGGTGGTGCCCAGCCTCGTCTCGGTGTTGTTGCGCTACGAGCCGGCGGCCGGCACGTCTCTAGGCACAATTGCTGGCGAACTCCGCCTGCTCTTGTCGGTTCTGGACGACAGCGCGCCTGTCACAACCTCCTGGGTCATTCCGATCCGGTTCGACGGTCCCGACCTGGAGGCGGTCAGTGCCGCGCTGGGAATGGCATCGTCCCAATTCGTCGCGGCGCACAACGCGCGGCCGCTACGCGTGCTTGCAACCGGCTTTGCCCCCGGTTTTGTCTATTGCGGCCTCCATGCCGACGAACTTGTGCTACCGCGGCGGACGGAAGTGCGCCCAGCTGTTCCGCCGGGCAGTGTCCTGTTTGCCGCCGGGCAAACGGCGATCACCGCAACGGCTATGCCTACCGGCTGGCATGTGATTGGCAGCACCGACTTTGCCAACTTCGACCCCAGCGGCGAGTTGCCGACGCGGCTGAATGCCGGCGATGTGCTGACGTTCGAGGTCGCACCATGAGCGCCGTGCTGGCTATCCTGCGGGCGGCGCCGTTGACCAGTATCCAGGATCGGGGCCGCTTCGGCATGCTTCAGCATGGTATCAGCGCTTCCGGCCCGATGGATAAGGCGGGATACGATTTGGCCGGCGTCCTGGGCGGTGGGGGGCACGGCGGTATCGAGTTCACGACGGCGGGGCTCGAATTCAAGTTGTCCAGCGGCCAATGCCGCGTCGGCTTTGCCGGCGGGGACTTCCAGATCCGGCGCAACGGCACGCTGCTGGACTGGCCGGGCAGCGGGCAGCTTGGCGAGGGCGATGTGCTGTCCATCACCCCCGGACGCTGGGGCAATTACGGCTATGTCCGTTTCGACGCGGGTATCGATATCGCCCCGGTATTGGGGAGCGTGGCGACGAGCAGCCGGGCGCGGCTCGGCGGTATCGAGGGCCGCAGCCTGCGGGTCGGCGATGTCATAGCGCTGAGCGGTGGCGGAGACGGGATCACCGCAATCTCCCAGCGTCGTCCCGAACTAGAAGCGGGGCCAATCCGGGTCACCTGGGGCCTGCATGCCGACCTGTTTTCTCCAAGCTTGCGGCAGCGCTTTACGGAAGCCGGTTTTGTTGTCAGCGCCAGCCTCGATCGCATGGGGGTGCGATTGACGGACTCCGAGCGGGTGTTTGCCGACGCCACAATTCTCTCGCTCGCCTCCGACGCCATCGTGCCGGGGGACATACAGATCCTGGGCGATGGCACACCCATCGTGCTGATGCGCGACCATCAGCCGACCGGGGGGTATCCGCGTATCGCCACTGTGGTCTCCGCCGATCTCGACCGCTTTGCACAGTTGCGTCCCGGCACGGCGGTTGCCTTTGCCCCAGTCACGGTGGAACATGCGCATGCGTTGTTGCGGAGCCGCCAAACATGACGTCGATCGACCTCAATGCCGATCTGGGCGAGGGCATGGGCAATGACGAGGACCTGCTGAGCATCGTATCGAGCGCGTCCATAGCCTGCGGCGGCCATGCCGGCGACGCCGCCACCATCCGCCATATCCTCAAGATCTGCAAAGCCCGTGGCGTTAGAGCCGGTGCGCATCCGGGATACGTCGACCCTAAGCGTTTCGGGCGTTTCCGCGTGGTGATGCCGCTCGACCAGTTACTGGGACAGATTCGCAGCCAGCTCTTTCTCGTCCGCTTCATCGCCGATGAGGTGGATATACCCCTGTCCTACGTGAAGCTGCATGGCGCGCTGGCCAACCAGACGGCAGAGGAACTTGGCTTCGCCGTTGGCATCTTTGCCACCATCCAGGCCATGAACCCGAAAATGGCGGTGCTGGCGCTCGACAACAGCCAACAGGTGCGGGCGGCCAAGGCCGTTGGCATGCCGCTGATCCGCGAAGCCTATGCCGACCGCGCCTACACGCCCGACGGCCTGCTGGTGCCCCGCGGCCAGGATGGCGCGGTGATCCATGACACCGAGGCCGTGATCGAACGCTGCCTGCGGTTGGCCAAGGCGGGTGAGATCGTCGCCATCGACGGGACAGTGCTCAAATCCACCGCGCGCTCCATCTGCCTCCACGGTGACACGCCGGGTGCGGTGGACCTGGCTGGGGAAGTGCGCGATGCGCTGGAGGGCGACGGCATCACCATTGCCCCGGTGGAACCAGAGGGCGAGGCGGCGGTGTCGTCCTGAAACATACCCTGGACCTCCCGGCGGGGAGAGTGAGATCGGCGGAATGCCTTTAGGCCGAAAGGCCCAGGGTAGCTTGGATCGCCAGATACTCAGATGGCCAAGTATTCGTGGCGAAGTTCGGTATTGTCGAGCACTTCCTTGGCGGTGCCGGAAAAGGCGACTTCCCCGGTATCCAGGATAACGGCGCGGTCGGCCAGCTTGAGGGCAGCCACGGCATTCTGCTCAACGATGATAGTGGTGATGCCCAGCGGCTTGATTGAGTGCAGGATGCGCTCGATCTCGTGCACGATGACTGGAGCAAGCCCTTCATAGGGCTCGTCGAGCAACAGCAGCTTGAGATCGCGCGCCAGGGCACGGGCGATCGCCAGCATCTGCTGCTCGCCACCTGACAGCGTCACGCCCTCCTGCTTGCGGCGTTCGGCGAGACGGGGAAAGCTCTGGTAGATTTGCTCCAGGCTCCAGCCATTGCCGGGTGCGACCTTGGCCAGGGTGAGATTTTCCTCGACGGTGAGGCCGGCGATGATGCGGCGATCCTCGGGTACCAACTGAATGCCGGCGCGAGCGGCATCGAAGCTCTTCATCTGGTGAATCGGCTGGCCATCGAGCCAGATTTCGCCCTGCCGCAATTGCGGATTGTCTGTGCGGGCAATGGTTCGCAAGGTGGATGTCTTGCCGGCACCGTTGCGACCGAGCAGTGCCAGGATTTCACCTTGGCGGATATCAAGCGACACCCCCTGCACGATGTAGCTCTCGCCGTAGTAGGCGTGCATGTCGCGGATGGAGAAGAATGGTCGCGTCGTTTCCACGCTGACGGTCTGGCTGCCTGAAATGATCTGGGTTTCCATGGCGATCGCACTCATCAATGGGCGCCTCCGAGATAGGCTTCCTGCACCTTGGGGTTGCCGCGGACCTGGTCGGGCGTACCATCGGCGATGATCCGGCCCTGCGCCAGCACCGAGATTTTGTCGGCGAGCGAGAACACCACATGCATGTCATGCTCGATGATGACCTTGGTCATGCCGCGGCTCTTGATCTTCTTGAGCAGTTCGATGGTGGTGTTGGTATCGTGGCGGCTCATGCCGGCGGTGGGTTCGTCCAGCAGCAGCAGGCGCGGATGCTGGATCAGGCACATGGCCAGTTCCATGCGCCGCTTGTCGCCACGGCTGAGGCTGCCGGCATGCATGTCCCGGCTGCTGCGCATGCCGACATCCTCCAGCATGCCCTCGGCCTCCTCGCGGATGGCGGTTTCGCTGTCGAGCGAGCGGAGCATGTTGAGCTTGAAGGCGCCGTCGCGCTTGGCGAGGGCAGGGATCATCACATTGTGCAGCACGCTGAGGTCGGCAAAGATTTCCGGAGTCTGGAAGACGCGCGCGATGCCGAGCTGGTTGATCTGGTGCGGCTTGCGACCGGTGAGCACCGCCCCATCGAAGACCACCTGGCCGCTTGATGGTGCCAGTTTGCCGATGATGACGTTGAGCAGGGTCGACTTGCCGGCGCCATTGGGGCCGATGATGGCATGGGTCTGGCCTTCCTCCACCTGCAGGTCGATATCGGCGAGGGCATGCAAGCCTCCGAAGCGCTTGTGAACGTCGGCAACGTGCAGGACGACATTGGGTGTGGTCATGGCTTGCGTCCTACTCGGCGGGTTGCGGCTGTGGCGACGACTTGCCGGGGTTGGTGGGTGACCGGCGTGGTCGGTTGAACAGGTTGGCGAAGCGGCGCACCCCCTCCATGATCCCGCCCGGCAGGAACACCACGATCAGGACGAAGACCAGGCCCAGCGTCAGGAACCAGCCTTCGCCGACGAACTTGCTGGTGACGGCGACCAGGACATTGTCGGCGCCATCGGGCAGGAAGTCGAAGAAGCGGTGGAGGATGGTTTCGTTGATCGCCGAGAAGATGTTCTCGAAATACTTGATCAGCCAGGCCCCGATCACCGGACCGACCAGCGTGCCGGCGCCACCCAGGATGGTCATCAGCACGACTTCGCCCGAAGCGGTCCACTGCATGCGCTCGGCACCGGCCAGCGGGTCGGTGACAGCCAGGAGCGCTCCGGCAAGCCCGGCATACATGCCCGAAATAACGAAGGCTGCCAGCGTATACGGCTTCGTGTTGAAGCCGGTATAGTTCATCCGCGTCTGGTTCGACTTGATGCCCTTGAGCATCATCCCGAATGGCGAACCGGTGATGCGCTGGGCAATGAAGAAAGCCAGGATCAGGAAGCCGGCGCAAAAATAAAAGCCGGCAAAGCCACCGAGCGACTGACCGAGCAGCGTCGGCACTGGCTGGCCGGAAAAGGTCTGGCCGGTCATCTGGTCGAGATGGCGTGGGTCATTGAGCGTCAGCTGCAACCCGGTTTCGCCATTGGTGATCGGCGTCAGCACGGAATAGGCAAGGTTATAGCTCATCTGCGCGAAGGCCAGCGTCAGGATGGAGAAATAGATGCCTGAGCGCCGCAGGCTCACATAGCCGATGACGAGGGCGAACAGGCCCGACACCACGATGGCGAAGAGCATGGCCGGGATGGCGTCGAGGCTCAGCAGCTTGAACGACCACACTGCGGCATACGAACCGACGCCGAAGAAGGCCGCGTGGCCGAAGCTCAGATAGCCGGTGAGACCGAACAGAATGTTGAAGCCGACGGCGAAGATGCCAAAGATCATGAAGCGTTGCAGCAGGTCGGGATAGGCAGCACCAAAGGGGTGCAGCCAGATCGGCATCGCCAGCACCACCAGCGTGAAGCCGAGGAAGAGCAGCAGTTCGTTGCGGGACGTGGCGCGCATGTCAGGCCTCCATCACGCCACGCCGGCCGAACAGGCCACGCGGCAAGACCAACAGGATGATGACGGCGACGAGATAGATGATGATCTGGTCGATGCCGGGAATAAGCGCCTTGACCTGTGTCATCGAGGCGAAGCTCTGCAGGATGCCCAGGAGAAAGCCTGCCGCCACCGCGCCCGGCAGCGATCCCATGCCGCCCACGACCACCACCACGAAGCTGAGGACCAGGAAGTCCATGCCGATATGGTAGTTGGGCGGTAGCAGGGGCGTGTACATTACACCCGCCAGGCCGGCCACGACAGCGGCAAGGCCGAACATGATGGTGAAGCGGCGATCGATGTTGATGCCCAGCAGGCCGACGGTCTCGCGATCGGCCATGCCGGCACGCACGACCATGCCGAAGGTGGTGAACTGGAGAAAGGCGAAGACCGCGCCAATGATGGCGGCGGAGAACAGGAAATAGACCAGGCGCCAGATCGGGTAGGTGATGACATTGGCCTGCATGCCCAGCCAGGCGCCGATATCGGCCGCGCCGCGCAGGTCGCTTGGCATGGGCTGGGGAATGGGGTTGGGTCCGAAGAAGGCTTTGATGACCTCCTGCGCGACGATCGCCAGGCCGAAAGTCACAAGGATTTGCTCGGCATGCGGCCGTTTGTAGAAGTGTTTGATGATTCCGCGCTCGAGCACGATGCCCACCACCAGCATGATCGGGATGGTGATGATGATCGAAGCCGGGACCGAGTAGTTGACGAGGAATGCGCCGAAGTCGCCGAACCACGCCTGAACCAGCGGCGCGCGGATTTCGAGCGGCTGGCCCCAGGGTGACAACTGTGTCGGGTCGACCGTGACCGTTTCCAGCGTCAGCAACTGCCGGAACAGGACGGCACAGAAGGCGCCCAGCATGAACAGCGCGCCATGGGCAAAATTGACCACGCCCAGCGTGCCGAACACCAGGGTCAGCCCGAGCGCGATCAGCGCATAGGCGGCGCCCTTGTCGAGGCCATTGAGAAATTGCAGGAAGATGACTTCGAACATGATGTGCTCCTTCGTCACCTCCCCCCGTTACGGGGAGAGGTGGGGTTGCGGCGCGTTCAGCGATTGCGGCTTAGGCGCAGAGCGGTGCGGGCTCTGCCGGCCCGAGGTCGCCACCAAAGATCGTTGGATCATAGGTGACCGCGTCGCGCTGGACTTCCTGCACCACGTTGAGCACGTCATACTCGCTGCTCGGGTTGTCATTGCCCTGCACGACGAGAATGTTCTTGAAGCACTGGTGGTCCTCGGCGCGATAAAGCGTCGGACCATTGCCCATGCCGTCGAACTCATGACCTTCCAACGCCTTGATGACTTCGGGCGGATAGAAGGTGCCGGCGCGTTCCACGGCATCGGCGTAGAGCAGGGCCTGGACGTAGGCGGTGTGCGCGGCCTGGGACGGCGGCGAGCCATAGGCGGCGCCGAACGACTTGGTAAAGGCCACGGTGCCCGGATCCTGCAGGTTCCAGTGCCAGTTCGAAGTGCCGAAAATGCCCTTGATGTTGGCGCCGGCGCCCTTGGCCATCAGTTCGGAGAACAGCGGCACGACGATCTGGAAATCCTTGCCGTTGGCCTGGCGGTCGCGCATGCCGAACTGCACGGCCTGGGTCAGCGAGTTGACCATGTCGTTGCCGTAGTGATTGAGGATCAGAACATCGGCACCCGAATTGAGCACGGGCGTCAGGTACTGCGAGAAGTCGGCAGCGCCCAGCGGGGTGCGGACGGCCTGCACGGTTTCCCAGCCAAGGGCTTCGGTCGCGGCCTTCATCGACTCTTCCTGGGTCCAGCCCCAGGTATAGTCGGCCGTCAGGTGATAGGCGCGGCGATCCTTGCCGTATTCCTGCCCAAGCACGGGGCCCAGTCCAATGCCGGACTGGTAGGCGTTGAAGAAGTGGCGGAAGCCGTAGCGGCGCTTGTCCTTGCCGGTGGTGTCATTGGAATGGGTCAGGCCTGCCATGAAGATGACGCCCATTTCCTGGCAGAGACCCTGCACGGCGATGGCTTCGGCAGAAGACGAACCGCCCGACACCATGATGGCGCCGTCGCGTTCGATCATGCGGGTGGCGCCGGCGCGGGCCACGTCAGCCTTGGTCTGGCTGTCGGAGGTCACGAAGGCGACCTTCTTGCCCAGGATGCCGTTACCCTTGAGCGCGGTCGGGGTCAGCACGCCGATCAGGCCGCCATCGCCCTCGCCATTGAGATGTTTGACCGCCAGTTCATAGGCCTTCTGTTCGTCCGCACCCTCTTCGGCATAGGCGCCGGTCAGGGGCAGGTTGAGGCCGAAGGTTACGGTGTCGCCAGTCGGATTGTTGCAGAATTCCTGCGCCCAGGCGCCCTTGGTAAACATCAGGGGCGCAACGCCCGAGCCGATAATGCCGGCCATACCGGTCTGCAGCACCCTGCGACGGGACAGGCCTCGCTTCAAAAGTGTCATCGATTTCCTCCTTTTGCGCGGGGCGACTGATGCATGGCCAGCAGCTCACCGCGGTCGGAGTATGACCGCCAGCAGAAAACGACGGCAATAGATCATTGTAATTGCAGTGATATTCTGTAAATTGTTGTTCTTCGGCGAATGCATTGAAGTCAATTCGTTGACAAGAGAGGGGAGTGGCATGCGTGCGCCGATTGGCTTCCGCATCAGCAACAGGCGGAAAAGCCTCAAGATTTCTCAGGCTTCGCTTGCAAGAAGCGTTGGCATTTCGCCGAGCTACCTGAACCTGATCGAGAACAACAAACGCGACATTGGCGGTGCGCTGCTGAACCGGGTGGCTGCGCAGCTGCAAATCGACATCGACGAGCTCGCCGGCCGGGCCGAGCAGAAGCTGCTGCAGGACCTCGAGGAAGCCTATGCCGATCCGATGGTCGAGTCGCTGCCGTTTCGCCCTGACGAGCGCCGTGAGCTGGTGGCGCAATATCCCGCCAGCGCCGCGGCACTCGCGCGGCTGCACCGGGCCTATTCGGGCGCCATCGCCAATGCCGACGCCTATGCCGACCGCCTTCGATCCGACCCGCTGCTAAGCCAGCTCCTGCATCAGATTCTTTCCGGCATCACTGCGGTTCGATCAAGCGCAGAAATTCTCGAGGAGGTCGGCGATCTCGACGAGGCCGAGCGCCGGCGGTTCCTCGCTGCCATCGGTCGCGATGCCCGAACCCTTTCCGAGGTGGCGCGCAACCTGATCGGCCAGTTCGAGACCTCCAGCCAGATCCGGCGCAGCATTTCTCCGGCCCGCGAAATCGACGATCTGCTCATCGAACGGGAAAACCACTTTCCGCTGCTTGAAGAGGTGGCGGACGACCTGCGGGCCGAGATCGAGCGGGCAGGGGCCTTCGGCAGCGAGACCTTGTCGGGGCTGCTGGCCAGCCGGTTTGGGGTCGATGTGCGGGTCGGCGGGCCGCCGGACGAGGCCGACTATCCCGGTCAGTATCGTTTCGACGCCGCCGCGAGGCGGATGTGGTTTCACGGCGCGACCACCCTGGCAACACGGCAGTTCCAGCTTGCCCGGCTCTATGGAGAGATGGCCGCTCCCCAAGCCATTGCAGACGCCCTGCAAACCGCAGTCCTGTCAACGCCGACGGCCCGTCGCCTGGCCTCGCGCGCGGTGGGCTCATACCTCGCAGGCGCTATCGTATTCCCATATGAACGTGTCCTTGCCGATGCAGAGGCCGCTTCGTATGACATCGATTTCTTGCGCCAGGCTTATCGCGCCAGCTTCGAGCAGGTGGCGCATCGGCTGGTGACGCTGCGTCGGCCCGGGCAGCAGGGCATCGCTTTCGGCTTCCTGCGTTCTGACCCCGCAGGGCGCTTGACCAAGCACTTCCCATTGCCTGGACTGTTGCTGCCCAATAGCGGTCATGCCTGCCCCCTTTGGGCTATCTATGGCGCGTTCCGCACGCCCGATGTGCCGTTGCGGCAAGTGGTGCGATTTTCGGACGGATCGCGATACCTGTTCCTTGCGCGCACGGTGCAGCGGCGCACGGCCTCGTTCAGCGAGCAGGTTGTAGCCTCCTCGGTTATGCTGGCCTGCGATGTGCTGCAGGCGGACAGAACCGTCTATGCCGCGGGCCTGGACCTATCGGACCTGTCGGCCGACGTCCCCGTGGGGCCCAGTTGCCGCCTGTGTCCGCGGCGCGATTGCGCCAGCCGACAGGAAGAAGCCCTGTCGACTACGGCTGGCCATTCCCGAACGCGTGGTCCATTGCTGCCATCATTACCGCTTGGCGATCCGCCATGATTGCGCTTTAGTGTGCGCACTCGCGGAGGGGAGACCGCGGGTGCTTCGAGGGGGGATTTTGGCAGTCGACATACTCATTGCCGAGGACGAGCCGAGCATTCTCGAATCGCTCGACTTCATCCTGAGGCGCGCAGGCTGGAGCATCAGTTCGGTAACGGACGGCGATGCGGCGTTGGAGGCCGTTCGACGCCTCAAGCCTCGCCTGGTTGTTCTGGACGTCATGCTGCCCAAGCGCAGCGGCTTCGACGTGCTCAAGCAGATCCGGGCGGACTCCGAGACGCAGTCGCTGCCCGTCCTGATCCTGACGGCCAAGGGCCAGCAGCAGGATCGTCGCATCGCCGAGCAGCTGGGGGCCGACGTCTTCGTCACCAAGCCCTATGCCAATGCCGAGGTGGTCGGGGCGGTGCGCCAGTTGTTGGGCGAAGATGGTGGATCGGCGTAAGCTCATCGGCGGCATGCTGCTGCTGACCGTCTTCGGCGCCATGTTGTTGCTGCCGCCGCTGGTCTACGTGTTCAACCAGCCCATCACCCATTTCGGCATTCCGCAGATCGTCTTTTACCTATTCGCCGTTTGGCTATTGCTGATCACAGGCATGGCACTGCTGACCCGCGCGCTGCCACCAGATGCCAATGGCAGCGGCCCTGGCGAGGGTGAGCGCTGATGCTGTCGGCCGACTTCGTCATCGCGACGGCTGTCGGCTATGTGGGGCTGTTGTTTGTCCTGGCCTATCTGGGCGACCGGCGTGCGCGGACCAACGCCAAATCCTTCCTGCATTCCCCGGCGGTCTATACGCTGTCCATCTCGGTCTATTGCACCAGCTGGACCTTCTATGGCGCGGTGGGCAATGCAGCGCGCAGCGGGCTGGAGTTTCTGACCATCTACCTCGGCCCCACCCTCGTCTTTGTCGGCTGGTGGTTCCTGCTGCGCCGGCTGGTTCGCATCAGCCACAACCAGCGTATTACCTCGGTGGCCGACTTGCTCTCGTCACGCTTCGGCAAATCGAACCGCCTGGCCGTGCTGATCACCTGTATCGCAGTCATCGGCATAGCCCCCTATATCGCCCTGCAGCTCAAGGCCGTTACGTCCTCGATCCAGGCCGTCGCCGGCGCATCCGCCTTCGGCCGCGGCAGCCTGACGGGCATCGACGATGTGGGCCTGGCCTTCGGCGTTGCGGCCGGCATGGCCCTGTTCACGATCCTGTTCGGCACCCGACACGTGGATGCCAAGGAGCAGCATCATGGTGTGGTCGCCGCCATCGCCTTTGAAGCCGTGGTGAAGCTGACGGCGCTGGTGGCCGTCGGCGTGTTCGTGGTGTTCGTCGGTGGCGGCTTCGAGAACATCTTCAGCGCTGCCGCACAGGCCGGCGTCACCGTGGATGCCGAGGAAACCTTCGGCGCCCGCTGGCTGACGACCCTTGGCCTGTCGGTCGCCGCCATCGTCTGCCTGCCACGCCAGTTCCAGGTCACCGTCGTAGAGAATTCCGACGAGAACCACCTGCGCGTCGCGAGCTGGGCCTTTCCGGCCTATATGCTGCTGATGAGCCTGTTCATCCTGCCCATCGCGGTGTTCGGACTGACGACTATGCCGGCTGGCTCCAACCCGGACATGTTCGCGCTGACCTTGCCGATGTCCTTCGGGCAAGACGCCCTTGCCCTGTTCGCCTTCATCGGCGGCTTTTCCTCGGCAACGTCGATGATCATTCTGGAGTCGATCGCGCTCTCGATCATGGTCTCCAACCATATCGTCATGCCGCTGATCCTGCGGTTGAGTCCGGCCGGGCGCGGTGACGGGCAGGGGGTGACGAGCCTCCTGTTGATGGCGCGGCGCTTTTCGATCGTCCTGATCCTGTCGCTGGGGTTCTTCTACTTTTTCTTCACACGCGATTCCAACGCCCTGGCGCCGATCGGCCTCATCTCCTTCACTGCAATCGCCCAGTTCTTCCCGTCCGTCATTGCCGCCCTGTTCTGGCGAGAGGCCTCGCTCAAGGCGGCCACCGCAGCCATTGCGGCAGGCTTCGTCTTCTGGGTCTGGTGCAGCTTCCTGCCATCCTTCGAGTCAGTCTCGCCGCAGGTGGCGATGCTGCTCGACCGGGGGCCATGGGGCATTTCCTGGCTGCGGCCGGAGGCCATGTTCGGGCTCGATAATCTTGATCCTCTCGCCCATGCTGCGTTCTGGAGCATCCTGGTCAATGTCCTGACCCTGACCATCGGCTCGCTGCTGACCGGCCAGTCGGCGCTGGAGCGCGTCCAGGCGAGTGTCTTCGTCGACGTGTTCAAGCGAGGACAGATCTCGCGCGGCAATTTCGTCCGCGGCTCGGCCACGGCCAACGACCTGTTCTTCGTCGCGGAGCGCGTCTTGGGCGAACGCCGCGCCGCAGCCCTGTTTGAAACCGAAGCGCGCGACAGCGGGGTGGATCCCGACATGCTCGAGCCGTCGCCCGAATTCATCGGCCGCCTCGAGCGCGAACTGGCGGGCTCGATCGGCGCCGCATCGGCGCATGTGATGCTGTCCAAGGTGCTTTCCGGCAGCGACGTGTCGCTCGAAGAAATGATGCAGATGGCCGACGAAACACAGCAGGTCATCGAATATTCCCAGCAGCTGGAAAAGACCTCGGCCGAACTGCGCTCGACCGCCCAGCAACTCGAAGACGCCAACGCGCAACTGCGCGAACTGGATAGCCAGAAGGACGAGTTCCTCAGCCAGGTGAGCCACGAGGTGCGCACACCCATGACCTCGATCCGATCTTTTTCGGAAATACTGCTCGATGCCGACGATATCGACGAGGGGCAGCGGCAGCATTTCGTGGGCACGATCCATCAGGAAAGCCTGCGGCTCACCAAGCTGCTCGACGAGATCCTCGATCTTAGCGCGCTGGAGCGTGGCGAACGCACCTGGGACAATGTGCCCGTCGATGCCGAGGCCGCACTGGGGCGGGCACTCACCGTCTGCGAGGCGCTGCTGCGGCAGCGCGGAGTCACGGTCCAGCAGGGCGAGCGCGCCCCGGCAGCCGTCGTCGAGGGGGATGCCGATCGCCTGTGCCAGGTGTTTATCAACCTCATCTCCAATGCCGTGAAATACAACGACTCCGAAGCGCCGGTAATGCGCATCAGCTCCTCGGTGAAGGCCGGTAAATTTGTCGTCGATATTGCTGACAATGGGCCGGGAATCGCCAAGGGGGAGCGCAAGCTCATCTTCGAGAAATTCGCACGGGGCCAGCGCGGCGCTGCCGATCAGAGCGGGGCCGGGCTAGGCCTCGCCATTTCCAGGCAGATCGTCACCCGCATGAACGGCTCGCTCGACCTGGTTCAGGGGCCACTGCCGGGCGCGTGCTTCCGGGTGCGGCTGGCCGTGCTGAAATAACCTAGTGCCCGCCGCTATCGGGAATGTTGAGCAGGTGCCCGCACGCCTTGCAGTGCACCGCATCGGGCTCGTGCTTGGTAAGGCCGCATTGCGGGCAGGGGAAATGCACCTTGGCTGGGCGGAAGATGGCCTGGGCCAGACGCACGAACAGCGAGATGCCGATGATCATGATGACAATGGAAGCGAGCTTGCCCCATGGCCCGGGCAGGGTGATGTCGCCGAAGCCGGTGGTCGTCACCGTGGCCACGGTGAAGTAGAGGGCGTCGATATAGCCGTCGATGCCCCCGTCTTCGCCGCGCCTCGCGAAGGCGGTATAGACGAAGCCGGTCACCACGAAGAGGAAAACCAGGAGGTTGATCACCGCCTGGATTGGCTCCTGGTAGAGCCCGAGGCCGCGCTTCTTCAGCGGTCGCCAGAAGGTGGACGTCCGCGTCAGGGTCCACAGCCGCAGGATGCGCAGGAAGCCTAGGTTGATGAGCCAGGCGGGGGCCAGCAGCGTCGCCAGGATGAAGACGTCGATGATGACGGGCATCTGGCGCAGCCAGCGGAGGATATCGGTGGAGGCCAGGGCTCGCGCCACCAGGTCGACCAGCAGCAGGGCGGCGATCGACAGGTCGATCCAGAGGAACGACTCGTTCTCGCGCAACAGGGGCGTAGCGATGAAAAAGACGATGATCGCCAGGTCGACGATGAGCACCGCCGCCTGGAAGCGCTGCGCCGCGGGTGACTGGCTGTGATAGAGCAGTCGCAACCGGGAGCGTAGCCGCGCCAACCCGGTTTGGTGTTCGACGGTGTCGCCTTTCGTGGGCTTATCTTCTTGCTTGCTCATTCAACCGCCTTGCCAGCCAACAACAGCGGGCGCAGAACACAGTTCCCCTTCGGGACCAGACAATCAAGGTAGCTTTGCGAATGACCATTTCCGTCTATGGCATGACCGTGCCGATTTTTACTCGTATGCTGACCAACCTCCTGGCCATCATCGACAAGGCCGAAGCGAGCGCAGCCGAACGCAAGTTCGACACGTCGGTGCTGTCCGGCATGCGGCTCGCCCCGGACATGATTCCGTTCCGCGGCCAGATCATGATCGCCACCGATCACGTGAAGGGCTGTGTGTCGCGGCTGGCCGGTCGGGAGGTTCCGTCATGGCCCGATACCGAAGAGACATTCCCCGAACTCCGGGCGCGCATCCAGAAGGCGCTCGACCTGCTGTCGACGATCAAGCCGGAGGATCTTGACGGTGGCGACGAGCGCGAAGTTACCCTGAAACTGGGCGGCAAAGACGTGACGATGAGCGGGCAGGCCTACTTGACCGAACGCGCGCTACCCAACTTCTTCTTTCACGTGACGACGGCCTACGCGATCCTTCGCCATGCTGGCATACCGGTCGGCAAGCGCGACTATATCGGCTGATCTGGGTCCGAAGGTTACCGCTTGGGCGGTGGCGGGCGCGGGGGCGGCGTCGTCGGGAGGGGGCCGTCATCCTCGCTGCCCATGTTGCCTTTGGGCACGTTGACCTGGGGTTCTTCCGCGCAAAGCGCAGCGCCGCCTACCCGGAACGGGGCCAGCAGCGGGGCCTGGAACCGCGCGTAGCGGAATTCCAGGCTTAGCGGCGTCCGCAGCGGGTCGCTCCGGACGAACAGGCTGGCGTCGTTGTTGCTGGCCACGGCGACTTCGCACTTGCGGGTCACCTGCTGGCAGGTATCTGCCGAATTGCAGATCTCCAGCGCGCCCTCATAGAGCATGACCTTGGTATTGCCGGGCTCGACGACGATGTCGAACTCGGTGCCGCGCACGGCAATCGCCGCGGTGGGGGTACGGATGGAATAGGCTGGCTTGGGGCTGTTGCCGGTAATGAACCGGAACGAGCCGCCCAGGGCGTTTACGGTCAGCTGTTGCGCCGTGTTGCTGCTGGCCATCAGGTAGTTTTCGATCAGCAGTGAACTGCGCGGGCCTACCACGAGCCTGGTGTCGTCATCGAAGACGATCTGCACCAGGCCGGATGGCCCGGTGACTATTTTCTCGCCCACCGACACATCGGCGCCCACTTCCAGGATACGATCCGTAGAGTTAATCTGCGCCTTGGCGTCCGGGTCGACGCCCACGGCGGTGCCTTCATTGGCCGCGAATGCAACCGGCGCCGCTGCCGACAGAAGAAGAACCAGCAAATGTTTGAACAGCCGCTTTTTCATCATGCCCCGCTTGTTGCAACGCGCAACTGAACACTCGATGAACGCTTGTAGCAGATGACTTTAGTCCAACGGAAGCAGACTCCCTGCAGGAACTGGCAGTGAATTTGCCGTCTCAATAGCGCGCAATACACCGAAAAGCCGCGCTGCTCTGTTGCCGTTGCGTCGGCCAGCCGCTATTTGCTGGCATCTGCGGCGATCGGACCGCCAAGCCCAGCAAGAGGCCGCCCGTGAGGAAACTGGCATTCGTCATACCCGCCTATAACGAAGAGGCGCTGATCGGCAAATGCCTGGAATCGGTGGTGGCCGAGATTGCGCGCTCCGGCGCCGATGCCGAAATAATCGTCGTCAACAACGCCTCGACCGATCGCACCGGCGAAATTGCCCGCAGCTTTCCGACAGTGCGCGTGGTCGACGAACCCAAGAAGGGGCTGGTGAACGCGCGCGACGCCGGCTTTGCCGCCAGCCAGGGCTTCGAGCTGATCGCCAATATCGACAGCGACACCATCGTGCCGCCGGGCTGGCTGGATACGGTGCTGACCGAATTCAGCCGAGACCCCAAGCTGGTCTGCCTCAGCGGCCCCTATGTCTACTACGACATGAGCGCCTGGAGCCGGTTCCTTGTCAGCATGTTCTACGGCCTGACCTGGCTGATCTACGTTATCAACCGCTACGTCCTGCGGGTAGGTTCGGTAGTGCAGGGCGGCAATTTCGTGTTCAAGCGAGCCGCCTGGGAGCAGGTCGGTGGCTATGATCGCACCATCCAGTTCTTCGGCGAGGACACCGATGTTGCCGTACGCCTGTCCAAGGTGGGCGGGGTCAAATGGACCTTTGCCCTCAAGATGAAGACCTCGGGCCGGCGCCTCGAGAAGGAAGGAGTGTTCCGCACCGCCGGCACCTATACGCTCAACTTCTTCTGGGTGACCTTTCGCGGCAAGCCGGCGACCAAGGAATATACCGATATCCGTCCCGACTGATCGGCCGAGGCTGCTGACGCCTGGTTAGAGGACGTTAAGTTTCCCAAGAATGGGGAATCACTGGATGCTGCTGGCGAGTTAGTATGGATCGCCGCATGGTGCGGCAGAGGACCTGGACACCATGGTCATCCCGCCGGATCTGCCCAGATTCGTCGCCGCAGCGCGCCCGGGTGCGCTGCAGGCACTCGCGCTGCAATCGGGCCAGGTGGTGGACGCCAGAATACTGGGACCTGCCGCCAATGGCGGCACGCAGGTCGAAATTCGCGGCCAGGTGCTCAACCTCGTGCTGCCGACCCTGGTCCAGGCGGGCGAGACCATCCGGCTGGAGGTGCAGGGCGCCGGCCAGCAGTTGCGCCTGGCCCTGCAGCAGACCGCGCCCCTGCCACAGGCAGTCAGCCCGGCGCCGGGTGCACTCCCGCCCGAGGTCAGCCTGCCCCTGCCCAATGCGACTGCGCCTGCCACTCCGGCCCCGGCCCCGTCTTCCGTGCCGCCAGTTCCGACTCAGGTGGTACAGGGGCAGCAAACCGTCATATTGCCACAGGCCGTGGTCTGGGAGGCGGAGACTGCTGCGCCTTCCCAGCCGGGGTCACTGGTGGCCAATCCGCCTACTGCATCCCAGGCCAGCCAGGGTGCCCCTGGCGCGGCGCAACCCAATGCCCAGCCAGCCAATTCGTCACCGGCAAATCCCACTCAAGCCGCAGGCCCTCCTTCCGCTGCCTCCAACCCCCCGACGACCACCGTCGCAACGACGACTGTGGTTACGACCGCAGTGACAACGCCGACTCCGGCCGCCATCTATCCGCAGACCAATCCGGCCAATCCCAATCCACTCGCCGTGGCTGCTGCTGGCATTGCGGCCGCGCCATCCGCCGCGTCGGCCGCGCGCGCTGCGCCCCTTGTCGTAGGACCGGTCGCCCCGGCCATTGCTGTGGGCAGCGCCACGACGCATGCTTCCACGGGCAACCCGCTGCCGCAGCCACCGCCTCAGCCGGCGACACCACAAGCCGCCGTGACGCAGATGGTTCAGGCGTCGATCGCCAGCCAGGGTTCGGTCACCGGGCTGACCACGGCCCTGGCCAGCATTGCCGGCAAGGTCATCCTGCCCGAACCGGTGGTCCGGGCCGCCCAGCAGGTGCTGGCGGGGCGCGTTTCCATCGATGCGCCGCGCTTCGATGGCGCCGCGCTGCACGCGGCCATCCGAAGCTCGGGCATCTTCCAGGAATCCAGCCTGGCTACGGGCCTGACGCAGCCACAGGCCGATATGAAAACGGCGCTACTCACCCTGCGGCAGACCCTTACAGCATGGCTAGGGCAACAGGCGCCGGTCGCCCCGGTCGCCCAGTTGCCGCCTCCGCTGCGCGGCGTGACCCCACGCGCGCGGGCCAATGATGCGCCTCCCATGGATGCCGACGCCACCCCCGAGGAGGTCGGCAAGCACCTGCTCGAGCGCACCGAATCCGCATTGGCGCGCATCCGCCTGCATCAGCACGCCTCATTGCCTGACGCAGTGGCCAAGACTGCCGACTGGAGCATGGACCTGCCCGTCATGGTTGGAACGCACCAGACGCTGATGCAGATACACATTCACGGTGAACCGGAAGGTGAGTCGGAGGCGGGAACCGAACGCGGTTGGCAGATGCGTTTTGCCCTCAGCCTGCCTGAAATGGGCGAAGTAGGTGCACAGGTCACGTTTCGCGGCGGGGCAACCGGGGTGATGCTCTGGGCGACGGAGCCAAGCGCCTCGGCGGCCTTGGAAGACGAGATCGCGTCGCTGCGCGAGTCCCTGGGTGAGGCCGGTTTACGCCCCGGCGCGGTGATCGTTCGCCACGGCGAGCCTCCGGCGCATGCGGTCGCTACCCCATCGGGTCACATCGTGGACTCCCAGTTATGAACGACGAGATCAAGCCGCGTTCGCTGGCAGTAGCGTTGCAATACGAAAAGGGTTCGCGCGAGGCGCCGCGGGTGGTTGCCAAGGGCAGGGGGCTCGTGGCGGACCGCATCGTCGAACTGGCGCGCGAGCAGGGCATCGTCATAGAGAGTAACCCTGTCCTGGCCGAGGCGCTGAGCGGCGTCGAGCTCGACGATACCATTCCGCTCGAACTCTACGAGGCCGTGGCCATCGTCATCGGCTACGTCCTGCGGGTGGGCTCGCAAAAGAAATAGGCCCCGCGAACACTGGTCGCGGGGCCCCAAGTCGTAACCCTGGCGTTACTGGACGCCGAGCATCTGCTTGGTGGCCTGTTCGGCCATGTCGCCGGCCTGCTTGACCTGTTCCTCGGTGAGCCCCTGGGCCTTGGCGGCATCTTCGGCGGTCTTGCGCGCGGCAGCGATCGTCTCCGCCTTTTGCGCGTCGGTCATGGTGGCAGCCTGAGCCTGCACGGCCTGCATCGCCTGCTCGGGCGTCATCGTGGTCGTATTGGCCGCCGGCGACGCAGCCGGTTCTGCGGGGCTTTCCGCGGCAGGTGCGGCTTCCGGCGTGGCTTCGGCCGGGCTCTCGGGATTGCTGCAAGCCGCCAGGGCAAGCACGGCGACGGCGGCAAACGAGAGCATGATCTTCGAGGTCATTGGTTTTCCTGTAGTATTGGCTGTTGGACTGCAGATCACGGCTTCGTTACACCGGCAGTCGCGGCGAAGTTTGGGCCGTCTCGCGGCGTTTCTGCGGCCAGGCCGTCATTCGATGGGCGCAGCATTGCAACCACCTACGCCGGTCCCCACTTGTTGTGCATCATGACTTGCGCCAGGGAGTGGGCAAATGCCGAACCAGCAGGACCAGCAGGCGATCGATGGCCTGTTCGACCGGATCGAAGACGTGGCGCGCAACAGCCAGCCGCGCGACCGGGACGCCGAAGGGCTCATTCAGCAGCGGCTGCGCGAATTTCCGCCTGCCCCCTACTACATGGCCCAGACCATTCTGATTCAGGAAGAGGCCCTGCGCCAGGCCCAGGAGCGCATCGAGCAGCTCGAGGCCAGCCAGCGGCCCTCAGGCGGCTTTCTGGGCGGCCTGTTTGGAGGCGACGAACCACCGGCCCCGCGGCGTCCCGCTCGAAGGGGACCCTGGGATCGGGGGCCGCAGGACGAGTATGATGGTCGTCGTGGCCAAGGCGGCGGCTTCCTGGCCGGCGCGGCGCAGACCGCGATGGGCGTAGCCGGCGGCGTGCTGCTGGGCAGCGCCATCGCCGGGATGCTGACCGGGGGCGCCCATGCCCACGAGCACAATGCCGACAATTCTGCCGATCAGTCATCCGACCAGGACCAGGATTTCGATGCCGGCGGCGACGATTTCGGCGGCGGCGACTTCGACATCGGCGGCGATTTCTAAACCGCACCTGAACGGGCACCCCAGCGCCCGTTCAGCCCAATTCAGCCATACCCGGGCATATCGCAACGCCACTGAGGGTCATGGCCATGCTCACCATTCGTCAACGCCGCGCATTGCTGCGCAATTCGCTGGTCTTTGCTGGGTTCGCCACTGTGGCGGTGTTGCTGGGTGTACCTGCCCGGGCGTTCGAAGTGCAGCACTTCCAAGCCAATGACGAGGGCCAGGTAGTGTTCGTCATGCCTTCAGGCAATATCGGCTGCGTCTATACGCCCGAAGGTGGCACCTCCGTCTATCAGACCTGGGATGGGCTGGCCGAGATCCAGTGCGACCGAGTCGAGGCGAACTATGTTCGCGCAATTCTCGGCGGGCAGGACGATGGTTACCTGGTCGAGGATGTCGGCGATGCGTCCTGCTGCTCGCTCACCCAGAAATTCCAGTATGACCACGTGGTCACGCTCGGGCCATTCCAGTGCCTCTCCGAACGGCGGGGGCTGACCTGCGCCCGGCAGGACGGCCATGGCTTCTTCCTGAGCCGCGCCCTCGTCCAGGCGAAATGACAAGCTAGAACGTACCGGGCGTCCGCTTCTCGTAGAATTCGTTGCCGCCCGCTTCGAGCACGTAATACATGTTGTTATAGGGAAAGCGCAGGCCCGCCGTATGGAAATGCTGCGCATTCTGCACGCCCGGATGCCGTGCGCCGCGCAACACCTGGTCGGCGACCTGCGACGCCAGCACGGCCCCGCTGTCAGTCATCTTGCGCGTGAGCACGCCTTGGGCGAACTGGTTCTTCTGGCCCACCACGCCGCAGACGGTCTTGGGGTAGCGCGGGTCCTTGAGGCGGTTCATCACCACCGTGCCCACCGCCAGCATGCCCTCCGAACTGGATCTGTTGGATTCGAAATACATGGCGCGCATCATGCATTCCTTCTCGGAAAGCTGCGCCATGCCGAAATTGAGGCCGAGAAAGCTGCAGCCACCCAGACTGGTGGCTGCTACGGCAAGGGCGGCGAAGCGCAGGACGGCTTTGGTGAGAGCCATGAGGCAGCTCCGGTCTGTTGCAATTGTGCAAGTCAGACCGAAAATGCCGCAACAGACTTAAGGAAAGTCTGACCCGGACGGTTAACGAAACGGCAATGCTAGTCGCGCCTGAAAATGAGCGCCGAGAGCAGGGCAATGGTGCCCAGGACAACGAGGGTCGGCACCGGGTTTTCCTGGATCGCCTTTCCGGCAACGCCCGCTTGGCGGTTGACCTGACGTGCCACCAGCGCGCTGCCCTGGCGCACTTCCTTGGCCAGCGCGACGGCATTGTGCTGCAGATCGCTTAGCGACTGGCCACCATATTCAGCCACGGCCTCCGATATTGCCGCAATGTCCCTGCGGAGCGCTGCGATCTGGTCCGTCAGCGCGTCCGTCACGCTATCGCTTGCTTCCTCGACGGATTTGAGGGCACGTTTTGCTGATGTGGCCATGGTGTGACGCTCCTTGTTTGGCGGTGCTGGCTCAACTCGCCTTGCGCCGGGAAGTTCCGAGCCCGTGCACTTCCGACGTGCTTTCCAAGTCCGTTCCCGCAGAAATGTGACCGCTCCGACCTTGGAAAGACCTCAGTCGGACCCCAGATGCAGTTTACCTGCCAGAGAAGGGGACACATATGGCAACCAAGAGCCACGCCCGCCTGAACCGACAGTTCGACCGCCTGCAGCGCCGCATTCCAGGTGTTGCCGCCCGCATGCTGGAGCGCATTCGCCGCCCCGAAGCCCGCTGGGTCCGCATTCCGCTTGGCTTCCTGCTGATCCTGGGGGGCATTTTCAGCTTCCTGCCCGTCCTGGGCATCTGGATGCTGCCGCTTGGCCTTTTGCTGCTGGCCCTTGACCTTGTCTTCCTGCAGGGTCCCGTCAATTCGGGGATTGTCCGCGGTACGCGCAAGTGGAGCACCTGGAGCCGCGCCCGCCGCGACAAGAAGGCCGGCACCCGCTAGACGCTGGCCTCGATCAGGTCGATGGCCGCCGCCAGCTTCTGGTCGATGACATGGAGGTACTGCGTCCAGTCGCCGATATGGGCAAGTTCGGCGGCGCCGTCGGAAATGCCGCGCAGGGCCGGCAGGGGAACGCCAAAGCTCTGGCATGCCCGCAGCACCGCGTAGGTCTCCATATCGACCATGTCGGCCACTATCGCATCATAGGCGGCGCCGGAAACGATATCCGCGCCGGTTGAAAGCGTCGCAGTGGGCAGCCCGGGAAATACAGTCAGCGGCAGCACCGGCGGAAGGTCGAGGAACGGGGTCTGGCCCTTCGGGAATCCCAGCGGCGACGCATCCATGTCGCGATAGGAAACGCTGCTTGCCTGGTATAGCCCGCATTGCTCGAGCTTACGTGAACCGGCCGAGCCCAGAGACACGACCAACTTGGGGAGCGAACCGCCGTGCTGCGCCTCGTACAGTGCGCGCGTCACGGCGATCGCCGCCTCCACCGGCCCAACGCCGGTCATCAGCGGCGTGATACGGGCGCGCAAGTGCGGTCCATACTCCGCCTGGGCAGCCATCACATAGAGAATGGTCATGGTCCGCAGGCTAGCATGGCGGCGCCAGTTTCCAAGCGCCGCGTTACCAGTTCGGTAAGGGCCCTGTGACAGTCTGATGACGTGAGGCAGCGCCAGAAGGCATGCTGCAAGGCATCAGGGGACCAAAGTGCGTTTCGCCGTGATTGAGGGTAGCAGGGAATGGACCGAGCCAGGACGGCATGGGTCTGGAACTGCAGCGGGCTCGGTGTTTGTCGAGGATGTGGAAGCAGAAGCCCGGCGCCGCCTGCGGGCCTGCCGCATCGACGAGTGGCGAACCCGCGAATTCATCACCGGGCGTCCCATGCCCGACGACATCAGGCACTTCGCCATGCAGGTGGAATTCGCCGCCAAGGCGATTTCTCGCCTGTCACCCATCCCGCAGGACTTCGACAGTGATGTCTATTGGCCCCACCTGATGGGCCATTGAACCGGCGCCCGAGGCGCCGGTTTCACCCCTATGCGGCCTTCTTGACGCGCGAAGCCCGTTTGCGCGGCGGCTTGATGGTCTTGGCTGCTTCGGCGGCAAGCTCGGCCATGGCCCTGAACCAATACTGCTGATCCTGCCCATGCGGACGGCCATCCGCCTCCCACAATTCGTAGGCACGGCGTCTCACCTGGTCTTCCATTGGTAACCTCACGCTGACTATTTCACCAGCATGCCCTGGCATGGTTTCCACCAGATGAATTTTAGGGAATGGGTCGGATTGCCTTGCGTGTGAACGTCGTTCCGGTGATCGGCAGGCCGCGTGGGCCCGCTATCTCCGTAACGGTGACTGCTGACAAAGTCTGTCCGCTTGTGCCGATACGGGTTGTATAATCCCCCCGTGCCAATAGCTTGGCGTGCGGACGAGCCTGAGGCGAAAGAATGTTCAAGCCATTTCATCAAATCCTGGCCAACAACCTGGTGGCCAACATCACCAATTTCACGGTGTGGTTTGCGCTGACCTTTTGGGTCTATCTCGAGACAAAATCGGTTTTTGCTACGGGCATGATTGCCGGCGTGTACCTTATTTTCACCGCCGCCTTCGGCATCTGGCTTGGCAGCCTGGTGGACCACAATGCCAAGAAGCTTGTGATGATGGGCTCGAGCGTAGTCTCGGCGATCTTCTATACCGTATCGCTCGCCATGGTCCTCTTCGAACCCGAAGGGGCGTTCACCAATCCCTATGGCTGGTATCTCTGGGCCTTCGTCCTGCTGATCATGCTGGGCGTCATTGCCGGCAATATCCGCTCGATTGCCCTGCCGACGCTGGTCACCATCCTCATCCCCGAAGATGAGCGCGACAAGGCCAATGGCCTGGTCGGCATGGTCGGCGGCATCGGTTTCCTGACCACCTCGGTGATATCGGGCTTTCTTGTCGCCTGGGGCGGTATGCTGGCGACCATGGTGCTGGCGCTCGTGCTGACGCTGCTGGCCTTCGCGCACTTGCATTTCGTCCATATCGACGAGGGCCGACCGGTTCCGGCTGAAGGCGAAACCGGCGAACCCAAGCGCGTCGATCTCAAGGGCACCATTGCAGTTATTGCCGCTGTGCCGGGCCTGTTCGCGCTGATCTTCTTTGCCACCTTCAACAATTTCCTGGGCGGCATCTTCATGGCGCTGCTCGATGCCTATGGTCTGTCGCTGGTTTCGGTGCAGGTCTGGGGCTTGCTGTTCGGCGGCCTGTCCTGTGCCTTCATTGTCAGCGGCATCGTGATCAGCAAGACGGGCCTGGGCAAGAACCCGCTGCGGACCCTCCTGCTGGTCAATCTCATCACCTGGACCGCCTGCTGCTTCTTCACCATCCAGCCCTCCATCTGGCTGCTGGCCGGTGGCTGCCTGGTCTGGATGTTCCTCGGCCCGTTCGCGGAAGCGGCCGAGCACACCACCCTGCAAAAGGTGGTACCGCTCGAGCGACAGGGCCGGGTCTTCGGCTTTGCCCAATCGGTCGAGCAGTCGGCTTCGCCGCTGACCGCCTTCCTGATCGGGCCGCTGACCCAGTTCGTCGTCATCCCCTTCATGACCGATGGCGCCGGAGCCGATGCGATTGGCTCGTGGTTCGGTACGGGACCTGATCGCGGCATCGCACTGGTCTTCACCATTGCCGGGATTGTCGGCGTGATCGTGACGCTGATCGCGTTGAACTCGCCGCAATATCGCCAGCTCTCCCGCGCTTATGCCAACGCGCCCGATGACGACGACACCGGTGGCGGTGCCGCCGTCGCCAGTCCCGCCTAGGCGGGTTGCAGTTGGCCGGCCTGCGGCACCGATGGCCGCGGGAAGGTCAGCGCAACCAGGGCTGCTCCAAGGCCGATGGCGGCTGAGCTCACATAGAGCCAGTGGTAGTCGCCGAACGTGTCGAATATCCAGCCCCCGCCGATCGGACCGATCGCCATCCCGATGCTCGAGAGCATGGTGATGCCGCCAAGCACCGTGCCCATCACCTGTGGCGGGAAATAGTCGCGGGCAAGCACGGCATAAAGCGGCATGACGCCGCCATAGGCCAGGCCCAGGACGCTTGCCAGCATGTAGAACTGGGAGATCTCGGTGAGATAGATATACGTGTAGATGCCTGCAGCCTGCAGCACCAATCCCCCTACGATGACGCGCTTGACGCCGAAGCGGTCGCCCATGAAACCAAACAGCAGCCGCCCAACCAGCCCGGCCAGTCCCTCCACGCTATAGATGCTGGCGGCCGCCAGCGAAGTCGCGCCGCACAGCATGGCATAGCTGACCGTGTGAAAGATCGGCCCCGAATGCGCGGCGCAGCACAGGCAGAATACCGCGGCGAGGACGATGAACTGGGGCGAGCGCAAGGTCGTCGACAGCGCCGAGCGCGGGGCGGGTCCGCCGGCGGAAACCGCTGCCTGGGGCGCCGGTTGTGCGCTGAGGGCCGCGGGTGCCCGGCGGATCAGGAACGTGGCGGGGACCAGGATGGCCCAGACCGCGATGGCCACCATCAGCATGGCGCTGCGCCAGCCATAGGTGGAGATCAAAACGCTCGCCAGCGGCGTCACCACCATGGGCGCAACGCCGCCGCCGATCGACACCAGCGAGACTGCAAGGCTGCGATGCTTGTCGAACCAGGCCAAGGTCGTCGCCATGATGGGGGCGAAGAACGCGCCGACCGACGCACCGCAGAGGCCGCCATAGGCAATCTGGAACAACAGCAGGTTCGGCGCCCGGCTGGCGACGAACAGCCCGACCCCCAGCATGATCGAACCGATCAGCACGACCGGTCGTGGCCCGATGCGATCGGTGACCGTGCCCCAGCCGAAGCCGGCGACGCCCATGACGATGAAGGCGAAGGTCATGGCCAGTGAAATGCCGGCACGGCTCCATCCCGTTTCGTCGGCCATCGGCTGCAGATAGACGGGTAGGGCAAACATTGCCCCCATTGCCACGCAGGTGATCAGCGCCCCCGCCGCCACGATGACCCAGCCATACCGGTTTTCCATTTGCCCCGCTCCTCGATGCGTTTTGCTCACAATAGACGAATGGTGGCTGGGCAAGTCGACAATGCGCGAGTAACATTTTTGGCGCGATCAGCTTCAGGCCTTTCCCTGCATGTGCAACGACTACGAACAGCATGTGAGCCAGGCAGCCTATGCCAAGGCCATCGCGGCGCTGGAGCTGGCAAGCACGGGCGAAGACGCGGCGCTTCTGCCCGCCGATGATATCCGCATCGGCGATAGCGGCCCGGTGCTGCGCGCCAAGGGCAATGGCGTCGAGCTGGTGACCATGCGCTTCGGCTTTCCGCCGCCGCGGCCCAAGGCCGGCCCGATATTCAACTTCAAGTCCGACGGCCGCAGCTTCGCCGACAGCCGCCGCTGCGTCATCGTGCTGTCCGGCTTCTTCGAATTCACCGGGACCAAATATCCCAAAACCAAGCACCGCTTCGTGCTCCGGGATTCGCCTGTCATGGGGATAGCGGGGCTGTGGAGCGAGGACGGGGAGGGGGCCCTGAGCTTCACCATGCTGACCACGGCGCCGGGTCCCGATATTGCCCCGATCCATGACCGGCAGGTCTGCGTGCTGCATCCGGACGACTGGGCGGCCTGGCTGTTCCTGACCCGGCCGGAAGCCGAACTGCTCCGGCCCCTCCCGGCGGGTACTCTGGTGGTCGAAGTCGTCCGCGAGGGCAGCGACTAGCGCGACGCGCCATCATGGCATGAGCGCTGCGGCCGGGTACAAGTCCCGCCGCGGTCACGTTCGCGTTTCGCGCGTTGCAGCCGCGAGGCCATTCGCCTATCTGGGCCACATGAGCAAGAAGAAAGACCCCGGTGAGCCCACGATCAGCCAGACCTGGCCGCTGCCGGCGGCCGCGACGCTGGGCTCGTCGGTGCGCGCCAGGGGCATCCTGCTCGAAATCCGCGCCCGCATGCCGCTGGCGCAGCGCCGGGCGCTGGACCTGAGGGCCGGCCTACTGACGCTGACCATGCCCGAAAGCGACGCCGCGGCCTTTGCCGGTGCGGCAAGCCTGGTGACCAAGGCGCTCGAAGGCATCGAGACGCTGCCGGTCATCCCGCGCGAGATCGAGGACATCCTTTCCATCAAGACCTCCGAGCGCCATCGCTGGCTTAAGGATGGGCGGCTGCCCAGCGCCGGCACGCGGACGGTGAAGCTGCGCGGCCGGGCCCGCAAGATCACCTTCCATGTATTCGATCCGCTGCTGGTGGAAGACCTGCTCGATAGCGGCCGGATCGTCGACTGGCGCGAGCAGGATGCCGAGACTGCCCCCGAAAACCGGCGCCGCGCCGCCTGGACCCGCAGGCTGGCCCGGGCCGCGCAGGCGCCCAGGCAGGCCGGCGGCGAGGAGGTCGAACTGGTCGGCTGGGCCGCCTTTGCGCGGGAAAATCTTCTCGGCTGACCGGCCGCCCCTTCCGTCAGCGGCAATGGGCGAGGATGGTGTCGACGACCTCGGCCAGCGGCCGTGTGGCGTCGATCCGGATGCCCTCCCTGGGCTGGTTGCGGCCGCTTTCATGCAGCGCCATCACCATGGCCCGCTCGTCCGGCTCGGAGCCCCATTCGTTGACGCGCAGGTCCATGCGGCGCTCCAGCGTGGCCCGATCCAGCTGGAGCAGGAACACGCCATCGAGGCGGTGGATGAACTTGTGCCAGTTGCGCGAGCCGCCGCAGAAAAAGGTCATTTCATGGGTCGGATCGGCCAGGATGGCCAGCACCTTGCCCAGGTCCCAGATATGATGGTCGTTGAGGAAATCAAGGTCGCCCGGCGGCGGCGTGACCCGCTCGCCGGTTTCCGGATCGCCTTGGTAGGCGAGGACGCGATCGCCATGCACGGCATGGTAGCCGCGCCGTTCAAGCTCGGTGGCAATGGTGGTCTTGCCCGCGCCCGAACTGCCCTCGATAAGGTAGTTCCTGCGGCCCATGCGGCTTCATTCCCCCAGCTTGATCTGGGCGCGCTATAGCGGCTGCCGACGGGCGTGCCAAGACGCCGCCCGGCCCGGTGCGAGCCATTCAGCTCTTATCGGCCCGGACAGCATAGCGTTCGTCGGTGACCGCTTCGTCCCAGAGCCGGGGATCGGCGGCGATGTCTTCAGTGTGGATGACGGTGAGATTGGGTGGCAGAGCATCGAGAACGGCGGATTGCCGGAGGCCGGCGCCGGTATGCCAGAAGCCCTCGATCAGCACCAGGCTGCCGCCGGGGCGGAGCAGGGTGGTCCAGCGCTCGAGCACCGCGCTTGTGGGGACATCGGGGATGGCCCAGAGGATGTGGCGGCCCAGGACGATGTCGAAGCTTTCGGCAGCAAACTGCGGATCGGCGGCATCGCCGACGGCGAATTGGATGTCGAACCCGCCCGCCGCAGCCTTGGCGCGAGCCCGCTCGACCATGGCAGGGGCAAAGTCCACGCCGCTGACCGCGTAGCCGGCCTCGGCCAGCAGCAGGCTGAGGCTACCCGTGCCGCAACCGATATCGAGCACACGGCCACCTGACGGCAGCAGGCGGCGGAGGAGTTCGCCCCAGCGGGCCCGCAGTGCCGGATCGCGCAGGCCATGATCGGCCGCATCGTCAAAGGTGGTGGCTTCGGAGTTCCAGAAGGCGCGGGTGTTCATGCGATGTCCGTGCTGCTGCGCTGCGGCTGCTTGTAGCATGCCAGTGGCCCAGGGCGAGTCTCGGCGGTAGCGGCTCAGCTGTCGTTGCGGACCACGTGGAGGTTGAACCAGACATGGCCGAGTTTTTCGTTGAGGCGGATCCACATCGGCGCCAGGGATTCCATGGCGCGGCAGGCGGTGAGATCGCCCAGGTCGATGATATCCAGCCAGCCAAAGCTTTCGAGCAGGTTTTTGACCTCGGCGCGGGCGGCGGCATCGTCGGCGGCGAGGAAGATGCTGTGGTTGCCGTCGAGCTTTTCGGGATGGCCCATCAGCTGGGCGCTGGGGAAGTTCATGGCCTTGACCACGCGCGTGCGGGGCAAAGCGCGCTGCAGGCTTTCGCCCAAAGTCTCCACGATCGGGCTGTCGATGGCGGAGCGCCAGTTGCCGATATCGACCAGGAGCCTGCCGGCCTGGTCGAGCGGCACCAGCGTCGCCATCGCGTCCTCGCCATGGAGGGCATTGACGATCCAGTCGCCATGCGCGGCGGCATCGACATGGCTGAGAACGGGGATGCCGTCGCGGTCGCCGCCGGGATGGCGCGAGCCGAAGACCACGTCGTGACCGAGGGAGTTGAGCTTGCTGGCGACGGCGGAGCCGACTTCACCAGTGCCGAATACGGAGATGTTCATGGGGCGGGCCTCTTGCGGAAACGTGGGTTCTAACGCGCGCCCGCCGTCGAGGATGCAGCGGCGTGCCGATGCGCCGCCCGGGCTTTCGCCTCGCGGTTACACGGCATGAAGCGGCTTTCGCCCCGGACGGCTTGCGCCGCCTGATTGAGTTATTGAAGAGGCGAAAGCCGCTTCACACGACTGGGGTTTTGGGCAGGTTCGGGCCAGGTACGCTGTGTCGCAAGCGCAGCTGCCGGGTTTCCCCTGCCTGGACCAGGCGACCCCGATCCACCCATCTCCCCGCCCGGCGCTTCGTCGGCACCGCGTGAGCGGCGGGAATGAGCGCATCATGGCACGGGAAATCGAGGCGGGGATAAGTTCTCTCGTTTCAGCGCGGCATCGATGACGGCGCGGAGGAATCGAGCTCGGGATAGCGCTCCTCGAAGCGCAGGGCGGCGATGGTCAGTTCATCGACCACCAGCGCCAGGTCGAGGGCCGAGAGCGGCTGCGCGGGGAGGGACGGCAGGCGGCCGAAATCGCGCTCGCGGGAAAAGATGGCATTGGCCGCCGCGATCACGGCGTTGCAGCGGGCCACGGTGGCCGGGCCGACGGGACCCGCGGCCTTGCTGCGCGTGACTTTCATCAAGGCCGCCAGCGGCTTGGCGAGGCGACGATAGGCGCGGATAGTGCGGGTGCTGAGCGGCGCAGGCATGGTGGTCCCCTTGGGTTGACCGCCGAGTGTAGCCGCGGAGCGGACGGCGGGGACAAGTCAGCTCTCGTCCCTACGCAGAATGTTGCAATTGGGACCTATTTGCAAACGAACGGGCGTGGGAATGGTGGACGGGAGGGGGAGGGGTCAGAGAGGAGCGGCAAGGTCGAGCGGCACCAGCGTCGCCATCGCGTCTTCGCCACTGATAGCATTGACGATCAAGCCGCCATGCGCGGCGGCATCGGCGTGGGTGAGGACGGGAATGCCGTCGCGGTCGCTGCCGGGATGGCGCGAGCCGAAGACGGTGTCGTGGCCGAGGGATTTGAGTTTTGTGGCGACGGCGGAGCCGACTTCACCGGTGCCGAATACGGAGATGTTCATGGGGGCGACACTTATCGAATGCTCCGACAGGAGGCTGTGTACGCAAACTAGGCGCGGCGTGACGGTTCGAAGCGGACTTCACAGCGAAGGCGCCGCTCAGCACCGCCTGATGCTACTGCCCGGATCCATGAGTCATGATTGTAGCGACTCGTATCCACGCTTGAAATGCGATTTTTGCGATCATTAGAATTGTGGAGCCTGCAATGAGAGTTATGCTTACATATGGTAGGGTGTTTACTCTGCATGCCCCGCCGTCGAAAACGAAGCTTCCCGTAGTACTGTTCTGCAGGTTCACGATTTCGGCTGTAAATTTTAGGTCAATAATTGATGGTATACATGTCATCTCAAAAAGCAGGGCGAATGGCGCTGTGAATACGATCCCTCTTAGTACCATCGAAAACGCTTGATCTTCGTCAAGGGTTCGAAAAATCAAAAAAATCGCGAGTATCCCCACGGCAGTAAATATGCCGATATTTACTGTCAGTATTATTCTGGCAGGCGACATTTCTTCCAAGAATGCCACGGCAGTCGGGGGTAGAAAAAAATACACGAAAGCCGATACGAGTATCGAAGCAACGAAGGTCCATATAGCAATGTATAGTGAACCGGTAGCGACGCCCAATCTATCGGTACTTTCTTATTTCGCGTAGCATCATTTTGATTTGAGCTTTATCCTGCTCTGTCAGGTCTGAGTTCAAGACGCGCTCTACTTTCCGATTGATGAGGCGCATCCCCACCGCGATGGCCGCGAAGGCCAGGGAGGCCGAGATGACATCCCATCGAACAGTTGCATCTTTGCTAGACATGTAAAGGGCGCAACCGGTCGAAAATATAGCCATCCCGGTGAGCAACCAAGAGAAATTAGTAATCACCCTCGGAAACGTATTCAAGTACTGCCTAGGTGTGACGCTAGTTCCAAGCATTTCAATAGGAATGTCTGCTCGGTCAACATCTTTTCGTGGGCGACCGAAGTCAATTTTGGCACGTAATGTTGTAGGTGTTACGCCAACTATCGCGTCCACGCGGGAAACATCCACATTTACATTGTCCCAAAATAGATCGACACGTGCAGGCTGGGTGGGCCTATCATAAAACTCTTGGTTTCTTCGGGCAGCGTAATTCATTTTTCTTCTTCGGTTAGGATAGCTGAGAGTATTCCGCTTTTAGCCAGTCCCTCCTCCAAGTTTCGAGCCTTTTGCTTCACCAAGCCTATAGCGTTTTCCAAGCGCTCGAGATCATCCAAATCACAAGCAAGAGACAAAAATTTGGCCTCCCCTCCTCGCGAATAGTCTATCCTCATCAGGAAAAACGAAGTCATTCCGACCAAAGAGCTTTTTTCATTGTAGCCAGCAAATATAGCTCGCGAGTCTATCTCAAGATCAATGTTTGTCAGGCCAGTGTACTGATCTCGCGCCAGGCGTGCAGAGTCGTTTACGACCTTCACTTGCTCATGGTTAGCAAATTCGGCAATGAAACTCTTTTTTTCTGTAAGTGATCGTGCGCAGTCCTCGTCTGTGATGGATCCGATGACGTCATCCATTATGTCAGAGACTGAGGCGAAATACCGACCTGCGATCGTCCTGAGCAAAAGGATAGCGTCAAGGATCGTTTCGAGCTCAGTTGCTGCGGCGCCGGATTTTTGCAACGAGTTTCGAAGCGTTCCACGCGTTAGGGTGGTGAGGCCAGCTTCATCGAGTGCCCCCGTCGCGGATATCCATGCGTCCGTGGTGACAGCCGCCAACGTCCGAAAGCCGTTCAACTGGGCGCTGCTGAAGCGGAACTGTCTGGCCATTTGGAATCCCCCGACACCACCCTAGAATACTTCTCGCCATCTTAACAATCCTTTGGTGTTCGTGGACAATTTGGTCTTGTGCTGACGATGGCGAGATAGGCGGTTGGAGTGACACAAAAAAGGCCCAACCTTAAAGGTTGGGCCTTTTTAGCAACGCTCAAGAGAGTGGGGGGTGGCGACGATGCCCCGCGTCTCAACTACAACCAGTCGTCGTCCCGCAGGTATCGCACTTCAGGCACGTGCCGTTCCGCACCATGGTGAAGTTGTGGCACTCGGTGCACTGGTCGCCCGTATAGCCCTTCATCTGGGCCTCGGCCCGCAGCAGGCCCGCGTCCTTTTGGGTCGGCGGGTTCGGGATGGGGTTCAGTTCGGCCGGGGCAAAAGCTGCCGGGGCGAGCTGGGTGTCCTGCTTGAGGGCCGTTGCGGAGCGCAGGGCCGTCACGGTTGAGGTCTGCATGGCCTGGGTCGGCGTGAACTGATTGTCGCCCGAGACGATCATCAGGTTCTTGTTGGCCACGCGGCCGCGGGTCATGCCGCGGGAGACAAAGCGCTCGGCGGGCACCGGGGCAGGGGCGGTCGCGGCGGGGCCGCGCGCACCCTTCTCCTCGGCAACGCCCTTGCCGAGCGAAGTCGGGCTATCGGGATTGACGTGGGCCAGGTCGTCCCGATCGAGATAGGAGACGGCCAGTTCGCGGAACACGTAGTCGAGGATCGAGGTCGCCGACTTGATCCGATCATTGCCCATGACCATGCCGGCCGGCTCGAAGCGGGTGAAGGTGAAGGCCTCCACATATTCGTCCAGCGGCACGCCATATTGCAGGCCCAGCGAAATGGCGATGGCGAAGTTGTTCATCATGGCGCGGAAGGCGGCGCCTTCCTTGTGCATGTCGATGAAGATCTCGCCGAGGCGGCCATCGTCATATTCACCGGTGCGGACATAGACCTTGTGGCCGCCCACGACGGCCTTCTGGGTATAACCCTTGCGGCGATCGGGCATCTTTTCGCGCGAGCGGACTTCGACTTCGCGCTCGATGATGCGCTCGACGATCTTTTCGGCGATGACCGGCACGCGGGCGGCGGCGTTCATCGAGACCAGATCTTCGACGGCGTCTTCCTCGTCATCCTCGTCGGCGGCTGCCAGGACCGAGGAATTCAGCGGCTGGCTGAGCTTGGAGCCGTCGCGATAGAGCGCATTGGCCTTGAGGGCCAGGCGCCAGCTCAGCATGTAGGCTTCCTTGGCCTCTTCGACGGTGGCGTCGTTGGGCATGTTGATGGTCTTGGAGATGGCGCCCGAGATGAAGGGCTGGGCGGCAGCCATCATCAGGATGTGCGACTCGACCGAGAGGTAGCGCTTGCCGATCTTGCCGCAAGGCGTGGCGCAATCGAAGACCGGCAGATGCTCGGCCTTGAGGTGCGGGGCACCCTCGAGCGTCATGGCGCCGACGACGTGGAGATTGGCGGCCTCGATGTCCTTCTTCGAGAAGCCCAGGAAGGGCAGCAGCTCGAAGGAGAAGTCGTTCATCTGCTCGTCGGTGACGCCGAGCGACTTGAGGAAATCGACGCCCAAGGTCCACTGGTTGAAGACGAACTTGATGTCGAAGGCCGAGACCAGGGCCTTGTTCAGCGCCTCGATCTTGTCATCGGTGAAGCCCTTGGCGCGGAGCGTCGACGGGTTCACGCCCGGCGCCTGGTTGAGGTTGCCATGGCCGACCGCATAGGCCTCCATCTCGGCGATCTGGGATTCCGAATAGCCGAGGGTGCGCAGGGCCGGGGGCACGGCGCGGTTGATGATCTTGAAGTAGCCTCCGCCTGCCAGCTTCTTGAACTTCACCAAGGCGAAATCGGGCTCGATGCCGGTGGTGTCGCAATCCATGACCAGGCCGATCGTGCCGGTCGGGGCGATCACCGAGACCTGGGCATTGCGGTAGCCATGCTTCTCGCCCAGCGCCAGGGCATTGTCCCAGGCGGCCTTGGCGCGCTCGGATAGAGCAGCGTCCTTGATGTTGCCGTGGTCGAGCGGGACCGGATTGATGCTGAGGGCTTCGTAGCCGGTGGCATTGCCATGGGCGGCGTTGCGGTGGTTGCGGATGACGCGCAGCATGTGCTTGGCGTTGCGCTTGTAGTCCTTGAAGGCGCCGAGCTCCTTGGCCATTTCGGCCGAGGTGGCGTAGGAAACGCCGGTCATGATGGCCGTGACGGCGCCGGCAATGGCGCGGCCTTCGGCGGAGTCATAGGGGATGCCCGAGGTCATCAGCAGGCCGCCGATATTGGCGTAGCCGATGCCCAGCGTGCGGTATTCGAACGAGCGTTCGGCAATGGCGCGCGAGGGGAACTGGGCCATCATCACCGAGATTTCGAGCACGATGGTCCAGAGGCGGACGGTGTGCTCGTAGGCGGCGGTGTCGAAAGTGCCGTCCTGGTTACGGTAGGGCAGCAAGTTCACCGAGGCCAGGTTGCAGGCGGTGTCGTCGAGGAACATGTATTCCGAGCACGGGTTCGATGCATTGATCGGACCGGCTTCCGGGCTGGTGTGCCACTCGTTGATGGTGGTGTGATACTGGATACCAGGGTCGGCCGAGGCCCAGGCGGCATAGCCGACCTGTTCCCACAGATCGCGGGCCTTGAGGGTCTTGGTGACCTTGCCGGACTGGCGGGCCTTGAGCTGCCAGTCGCCATCGCCTTCGACGGCGCGCAGGAAGTCATCGGTGACGCGGACGGAATTGTTGGAATTCTGGCCGGAAACGGTGAGGTAGGCTTCGCTGTCCCAATCGGTGTCGTAGACCGGGAATTCGATATCGGTATAGCCCTGCTTGGCGAACTGGATGACGCGGAAGATGTAGTTTTCCGGCACCAGCGCCTTCTTGGCGGCGCGGACTTCGCGCTTGAGGGCGGGGTTCTTGGCCACGTCGAAGCAGTCGTCGCCCGAACCTTCGCAGTTCACGGCGGCCTTCATGATGGCCTTGAGATGCTTGCTGACGACCTTGGAGCCGGTCACGAGGGCGGCGACCTTCTGCTCCTCCTTGACCTTCCAGTTGATGTATTCCTCGACGTCCGGGTGATCGATATCGAGCACGACCATCTTGGCGGCGCGGCGGGTGGTGCCGCCCGACTTGATGGCGCCGGCCGCGCGATCGCCGATCTTGAGGAAGCTCATCAGGCCGGACGACTTGCCGCCGCCCGAGAGCTTTTCGCCGGCGCCGCGCAGCGCCGAGAAATTGGTGCCGGTGCCCGAGCCGTACTTGAACAGGCGCGCCTCGCGGACCCAGAGGTCCATGATGCCGTTTTCGTTGACCAGGTCGTCATTGACCGACTGGATGAAGCAGGCATGCGGCTGCGGATGCTCGTAGCTCGACTTGGACGAAACGAGCTTGTGGGTGAAGGGGTCGACATAGAAGTGCCCCTGGCCGGGGCCATCGATGCCGTAGGCCCAGTGCAGGCCGGTGTTGAACCATTGCGGGCTATTGGGGGCAACGCGTTGCGTGGCGAGCATGAAGGCCAGTTCGTCGCGGAAGGCGAGGGCATCTTCCTCGGAGGCGAAATAGCCGCCCTTCCAGCCCCAATAGGTCCAAGTGCCGGCCAGGCGATCGAAGACCTGGCGGGAATCCATCTCCGAGCCATAACGCTCGGCTTCGGGCAGCTTGGCGAGCGCAGCTTCGTCGGGGACGGAGCGCCACAGCCAGGACGGCACGGAATTTTCTTCTACCTTCTTGAGGACCTTGGCGACGCCGGCCTTGCGGAAATACTTCTGCGCGATGATGTCGGCGGCGACCTGCGACCAGCCGGCGGGGATGGCGATATTCTCGAGCTTGAACACCACCGACCCATCGGGGTTACGAATCTCGCTCGTGGCCGAGCGGAATTCGATCGACGCGTAGCGATCCTGGTTGGCGGTCGTAAAGCGACGTTCAATGCGCATAGTCGTGTGTATTCCCCAATATGGCGGGCACAGCAGTACCCGCGAGCCGACGGACGGCTTCTCATCCAAATCTGTGTTGACGCTCACCAACCGAGCCCGGGTTGCGGGCTCAAAATCTTGCCTGTGCCCCAGTGTCGCGCCGGTCTATGTGCCAGCGCTCTTGCCGAGGACTTGCCCGCAACAGGGAGTGCTGTGGGCCGTCGAAAACACTCTGCCGATTCAGATGACGCGTCAACGCCAGAAATCACAAGTTCTAGTGGTGGGGGTGGTCATCACGACAACCACTAGTAGGCCTAATATGTGAATTGTGGGGACAAACTGCAAGGAAAACCGAGCCTTGCCGGACAAGTTTTACCCCGCTTCAGGCAGCGGTTGAACCGGGCTTATGCGAGCCGAGAAACTGCCGCTAAGGCCGCGAGAATCCTTGATGATCGTCGATTGCCGATGCGCATTAATCGAGCGTTCACCATGCGCCAAATTGCCAGAATCGGTTGCACCAAAAGGTGTCAAGCGCAGAAATTTTGGCCCGATTGTGGCCCCCTGTGGATTTGACAGCCGGGCACCAGGCCTAGTCGATGGCACGCATGCCGCGGCGGTGGCCAGACCATACCCAGAGCGCGACGGGCACCATGGCAAGGCCCGCCCAGCCATAGGCGGGGAGGATGCCGAGCCGATCGGCGAGAAAGCCGAACAGCAGGGTCGCGCCAATGCCGACGATGTTTTCCGCCATGATCAGCGCCGAGGTGGTGGTGGCACGGCTGGTTCCGTCCATGACGCGGTGGAAGCGGGCCTCGGCGAGCACCGCAACCGGGGCAATGGCGACATAGGCCAGCTCGAGCGCCAGCACATACCAGGGGCTGTTGCCCAGCGCCGCGACGACCAACAGCGCGCCACCGAGCAAGGGCAGGGCCCAGGCCAGCCAGCGCCGGCCGGCCAGGCGATGCGCCGCGACGCTGGCATAGGCATAGACAAGCTCGACGCCACCGGCCAGCACGCCCCAGAGCCAGATCGGCACAGCCACCGCAAGGTAATAGAGCTGGTCGAATTCCTCGAGCAGTTCGAAAGCAATCAGCCCGACAGACATATAGACGGTGACGAAGCGCAGATCGGCGTGGCGGCGGAACTCGCCGATCGCGTCCGCGAAATGGGAGAGATAGGTAATCGGCGTGTCGCCGGCTTCCGTCACCCGGGCCTGCCGGACATCGCGCAGCCCAAGGGCGAGGGCGGCGCCCAGCAGCAGCGGCGGGATGGACAGCCATATGGCCCAGTCCATGTCATACTGGGCGACCAACCCGCCAAGCAATGCGCCCGCGCCGATGCCCAGTCCCTCGGCGGCATTGTCGCGCCCCAGCACCTTGTCGAACTCGTCGCCGCGTCCGGCGGCCCCCAGGCGCTCATAAAGCAGGGCCTCGCGGGTGCCCGACTGCATCGCCTGGCCGGCGCTCCAGAACAGGAAACCCAGGCCATAGAGCCAGAACTTCCCCTGCGCCAAGCCCCAGCAGACGAAGGTCAGCGCCTTGAGCAACGGCGCCACCACCAGCAGGGTCCTGCGGTCGAAATGGTCGGAGAGGGCGCCGCTGGGCATTTCGAGGACAATGGCTGAAGCAGACCAGAAGGCCAGCAGCATACCGATCTCGGCGACCGAAATGCCCTCCAGCGCAAACAGGGCCGTGTAAACGGCATAGGCCAGCATGAAGTCGAACAGAAACACGTAGGCGTAGTAGGCGGCCAGGAAACGCCGCAGGCTGCCCATCAGAACAGCTCGTCAAGCGTGCAGTAGTAGCGGTAGCGCTCCTCGTCCCACTCGGCGCCATAGGCGTCGAGGAAGGGCGCCACATGCTCCCGGCCGCAATTGTAGATAAGGCTGCGACAGGCGATGGCCAAGTCCTGCCAGCGGTCGGCAACCCCCAGGCGGCCGCAATCGACGACACCGGCAAAGGCGTCATCCTGCGCCATGACATTGGGCAGGCTGGCATCGCCGTGTGCGACAACGAGATCCTCGCCGGCCGGCCGGTGGGCGTGCAGCCAGTCGAGCACCTGGTGGCCTGTCCAGCCCAGGCGCGACTCGTCGAAATCGGTTTCATCGACGCGTCCGGCAAAAAGATTGGCAGCGCCCGAGGCCAGCTTGGCATCAAGCCGCCGATCAAAGGGGCAGCTGGATGGATCGAGTGCGTGCAACGCCCGCAAACCCGTAGCCAGCACGTTACGCAATTGCTCTGGCCGCTCGACCAGGTGAGTCAGGTCGGTGCCGGGCAGGGCGGTCATCAGCAGCCAGTTGTATCCGCTCTCGGCAAAACTGGCGCGCAACCGGGGTCCCGCCACAGTGGTCGTGGCCAGCCAACGGAGACGCTCCGCCTCTCCTGGCAGTTCGCTCAGCGGATCGACCGCATCGGCCTTGAGGAAAAGCGCCTCGCTATCCTCCTTGCCGGCAAACCGCCAGACGAGCGCGCCGGAACGACCCAGGGTGATCTCCTGCCGATCTTCACCCAGCAGCGACGCCAACCGTGCGGGCAGGGCAGGGCCAGCGGTGAAAGAAGTGGACATCCGGCGATTCCTGTTTCAGAACGATAGGTGAATAACCCCGGCCAAGCCCGTGGTCAATGTGTTTCAGAATGATCGGTCTGTTATAGATGGCGCGACCCAGGAGCTATGATCGCGGCGATGTGCTGGACAAGGCGATGTCGCTGTTCTGGCGGCTAGGCTATGAGGGTGCCCATCTTGCAGCGCTGGTGGAGCACACAGGGCTCAACCGCTTCAGCCTCTACAAGGAATTCGGCGGCAAGGCCGGGCTCTACGAAGCCGCGTTGGAGCGGTTCTTGGGCTACCTGCTGGCCCAGTACCGCGATATCCTCACCCGCCAGCCGCTCGGGCTGGACAATATCGAAGCGGTGCTGCGCGCCCTCCAATATGGCAGCGAGTACTACGGCTGCTTCATGATCAACACCCTGACCCAGCGCGACACTGTTCCAGACGCTGCATACGGCAAGGCGCTCGCCGCCAGCGAGGAAATCGAAGCGCTCTATGCCGGGAACCTGGCCAACGCACTGGCAAGGGGCGAGATCGCGGCCGGCAGCAATGTGTCGGGCCTGGGCAAGATGCTGCAGACGCTGGACCAGGGCCTCCATATTCAGGGCCTGGCGGGCGCGACCGACGCCCAGAAGGATCGGGTGATCTCGGCCATCATGGCGGGGCTGCGGACTAAGACCTGACGTTGCCAGCCCTCATCCGTATCGGTCGAAGGAAGTAACCTGCGATCGTGATGGATCGGAAATGTCCTTCATCGATTGGGACTGCCCACCCTATCGAGGAGATTGCAATGTTAATTCGTGCCCTCATGCTGACGACCGCGCTTATGATCGCGGCTCCAGTCTTTGCCCAGGATAATGGCTCCGCAACTGCCGCACCGGCCGCGGCTGCCTCAACCACCGATCCCGCCCAGTTTGCCACCATGGCTTCGGTCAGCAACCTGTTTGAGCTCGAGACCAGCACAATGGCCAAGGAGCGGGCGACCAGCGAAGAGGTCAAGGCCTTTGCCGACCAGATGATTGCCGATCACACAAAGGCGGCGCAGGAAATGACCGCTGCGGCTGAGGAAGAGGGCGCCGCGCCAGCGACCGCGCTGGATGACCGTCACCAGCAGATCGTGGATGAACTGGAGGGTCTCGAGGGCGAAGCGTTCGATGCAGCCTATATCCAGGCGCAGGCCCAGGCGCATGACGAGGCCGTGGCCTTGTTCGAGGGCTATTCGACCGACGGTGCCGAGGGGCCGCTGAAGGCGTTTGCCACCAAGACCCTGCCGACGCTCAAGCAGCACCAGGAACATGTGCACGCGCTTGCCGGCCACTAACAGGATGAAGCCAGGGGGCCAGCGCCCCCTGCGCTTTGCTTGTTCATGAGGGCCGTCCATGGCGCCAGTGTTGACCTGTAGCAGCCGTTGAAGACCAAGCCGTCCTGGGACATAAGTCGAGTAGCAGGGCCGTCGCTGGCGTGCCTGTCCGACCCGCCCCATCAGGCCCCATGGCTGCACCACTTGCCAAGTTGCTGAAATCCCTCCACGGCCGCGGAATGCGCGGAACCATCGAAACCGCGATCTGGAAGCTCCGGCTGGCCTTCAAGGCGAACAGGTCGGTCGCTACCTACCGTATGACGAAGGACAAGTTTCTGCCCGCCCCGGTAGGGGCGCTTCTTGAATGTGTGCAGTCTGACCAACCGAGCGAGAGTACCTATGGTTACGCCTCGACGCTGGCTTTGTGCTGCGCAGAGTGATATTTAGTCAATCAAGGCAAGGTCTTGGAGCGAGCACACAGTGTTTTTGTCCGTGCAGTATCTGCGTGGTGTCGCCGCCCTCTCGATTGTCGTCTACCATCTTCATTTGCAAGTTGACCGGCTGGGTTATGAAGGCTGGTGGCCTAGCTTTCTTGCGGCCGGCGTGGATCTGTTTTTTGCCATCAGTGGCTTCGTGATGTGGAAGGCGTCTGGAACGAAGCCTGGGACCCCCGCCGACTTCTACACCCGCCGAATTATCCGCATCGTCCCGATGTACTGGCTCTTCACCAGCGTAATTGTGGCAATTGCTCTGGCTATTCCGTCCGTGTTGCAAAGTACAAAGTTTGATGTGGGCCATGTGGTCGCGTCATACTTGTTCCTTCCGTATACTAGCCCTGCCGATGGCACCATTACACCGCTGTTGAATCCGGGCTGGACGCTGAATTTCGAAATGTTCTTCTACGTCCTGTTTGGCGCAACGCTGGTACTCCCTATCAGCCGCAGGCTTGCTGCAATCTCGCTGGCGATATTGGGCTTGGTGGTACTGGGTGTTTTACTGAACCCCAGTATGCCGATCTTGAAAGTGTGGACGTCATCGATGCTGGTCGAATTCTTGTTTGGCATCGGGATCGCAGTGGCCTCGGATCATATCCGCGTATCACGGACGGTCTGTGCGGCAGTCTTGGGCCTAGGTATGGCTCTGTTGCTGTGGCGTCTCCCGCTGCCGCTGGACGGCACCATCATCAGTCCTTGGCGTTTCGTTGTGCTAGGTGTCCCCGCAGCGCTGATCCTGCTGGGTGCGGTGCTTTGGGAGGCGAATGGTGGCGTTCCTCGACTGGGCTTTGTCCAACTCATGGGAGACGCTTCTTACTCGCTCTATTTGTCCCATAGCCTTGCACTCTCAGCGATTGCACAGGTGTGGCGAAAATTGCCGCTGACTGGCGCCTTGCAGTGGACAACCCTGTCGGTTGCTGGCTTAACCGCTAGCGCTGCGGTGGGGCTCTTGGTCTACTGGTGGGTGGAAAAACCTCTGACCGAATACCTGAACCACAAACGCCGCAGCAGCCGCGCGCGCGTTCCCGCATAGTGCCACGCTTCCTGCGAGCGCTTTTGCAACGAAGCGAGGGCGCGGGTATAAGTCGCCCCCGGTTCTAGCGATGTGCCGTGAGTAGTGAAGCACATTGGGACCGAAAACACGAGGACCCATGGCTAGTCGTATTGCCAAGTTGCTTGGCTCGTTGCACCGCCGGGGGGTGACGGGAACTGCCAACGCACTAGCCTGGAGAGTTCGCCTAGCCTTAAAGGCGAACCGGTCGGTGACGGCCTATCGATTGACACGGGATGCCTTCCTGCCGGCACCAGCAACGCGAGGAGGCTGGCGGGTTGAAGCTGCTCCGGAACGGTCTGCTGCAAGTGACAGGTCATCACCGCGTACGTGTTACTTGCTGCTCATTGATGGTGAAGTGGCTGGGCGGGGATTTTCCGAGATTCCAGAAGACGGTCGCTGGCATATTGGCGAGACGGGGACGACGGAGAGCATTCCCACAGGCTCCATGCTCCTGACCGGGTTCACCACAAATCGGGAGTTCAGGCGGCGGGGCGTTTATGTCGCTCTCATGTCCCATATCCTGGCCGAGTTCTTTTCCCAGGGCGGGTCGGAAGCCTTTATTGGCTCTTTGACCCTCAACACAGCATCGCGGCGCGCCATCGAAAAATTGGGCTTCAGCGCGTTTGGCGTTCATCGTGCGGTGTAGCCCTATACCGCCCGGACAGGAACCTTGAACGTTACAGGACGTTCAACGCTGGCCTGAATTCGCTGATGCCGAAGGAATGGAGGTGCGGGATGAAGCCAATCACCATAGTTATCGCCGAGGGCTATTCGGACTGGGAGATTGCGCCCCTGGCCGGCGTGGGCCGGGCCTTCTACGGCGCCGATATCCGCTTTGCGTCACCGCACGGCGGGTCAGTCACCTCGGTCGCGGGCCTGACCATGGCCGACACCGACCGGTTTGAACCGCCGAACGACGGCGTGGTCGTGGTTTGCGGTGGCCCAGCTTTCGAAGGTGACAACCCGCCCGACTTGAGCGAGCGCCTGCGCCAGGCCAAGGCGGCAGGCTGCGTGATCGCCGGCATCTGTGGCGGAACGGTTGCCTTGGCGCGTGCCGGACTTCTGGACCAGGTGCGTCATACCTCCAACGGGCCGGGCTACCTCGACCAGTTCGCCAGCGCTTACAAGGGCGCCGGGCATTATGTGGATCAACCCATGGCCCTGCGGGATGGCTATATCATCACCGCCGCCGCACCGATGCCGGCCAGCTTTGCCATGGAGGTACTGGCGGCGGCTGGACTCGACCGGGCCAAGGCGGGCGAAATACCGGCCATGCTCAGCGGGGAACACCAGGCGGCGTGAGGCGCGGTCGATTTCCGATCACACCATCCCGCAAGGGCTAGGCTGGCACCCTGCACCATGATAAACCCGCCTCAACTCGCATATTCGACGGCGGAATCGACAATTGGCCAAACCCGGTATCAAGAGCTTCCTCACTGAAATCTTCTCCTGGTGGAGCGGCAATACGTGGGGCACACGGCTGTGGATCCGGCGTTTCGGCACCTATGTCGGCAGCGATGAATTCGGCAACCGGTATTACCAGGATCGCAAGGCCGACCGGCGCTATGTGACCTATGCCGGCCTGGCCGACGCCTCGGCCATTCCGCCCGGCTGGTATGGCTGGATGCACTATCGCACCGATGTCGTGCCATCCAAGAGCAACTACGTCCCCCGCGCCTGGGAAAAGCCGCACCACCCCAACCTGACGGGCACTGCCGCGGCCTACCGTCCCGATGGCAGCCTGCTCAACAAAGGCGAGCGCCCGCGCGTCACCGGCGACTACGACGCCTGGTCGCCTGAATAAGGACAGCGGCGCCTTGCGCCTGAGCCGGTCATCCGTCCCGAAAGTCTTCAAGATGCTGGCTCCACTGCTGGGGCTGGCCATGTTTGCGCTGCCTGCCACCGCGCAGCCGATTGCCAATCCGGTTGCGACCTTTGCCGGCCTCGACAAGATCACCGGCCGCATTACCCGCTTCGACGTCTATATCGACGAGACGGTGCTCTTTGGGGCGCTCGAGATCACCCCGCGCGCCTGCTACAACCGCCCGCCGACCGAAACACAGCGCGTCTCTGCCTTCCTCGAGGTCGACCAGCGCAGCCTGACCGGGGTGTCCAAGCGGATCTTCACCGGCTGGATGTTTGCCGACAGCCCGGCGCTCAATGCGGTGGACCACGCCATCTACGACGTGTGGCTGATCGAGTGCAAAACCAGCACCGACGTGCCGCCGCCCGACCAGCGGTAATTTTCGACATTGATGTCGGTGGCAACAAGCGAGCGGCGTCCTTGACCTCGGGGCGCCGCGGCACGAGGCTGCGGGCAGATCAGAGGAAAATCCATGTTGCTTGAGAACAAGACCGCCATCGTTTATGGCGGCAGTGGCGCGGTCGGTGGCGCGGTGGCCAGGGCCTATGCCCGGGAGGGTGCCCATGTGGTGCTGGCGGCGCGCAATCGGACGCCGCTGGAGGCGGTGGCGGGGGATATTCGTGCAGCCGGCGGCAAGGCGGAGGTGACGCTGGTGGATGCGCGCGACCCGGCCTCCATCGAAGCCCATCTCAATGATGTCTCGGCGCGGCTGGGGCCGGTCAAGGTAATGTTCAACAGCGTGGTCTGGGACGACGTGCAGGGCATGCACATGTCGGAGATGGGCTATGACGCGGTGATGATGCCGGTCATCGGAGGCATGCGCACCTGGTTCCATACCGGCACCATCGTCGCGCGGCACATGGCCGAGCATGGCGGGGGCGTGATCGTGGGCATCACGGCCAATGTCGGGCGCGTGACGATGGCCAATGTCGGCGGCTTCGGCATTGCCTGCGCGGCAGTGGAAAATTTCCTGCGCCAACTGGGCCAGGAAGTGGGCAAGCAGGGTGTTCGCGTCTGCTGGGTGCGCTCGCCAGGGTCGCCGGACGCGCCGGGCGTGCGCGACGCCTGGCAGCAGCATGCCGACGCCACGGGGAAGACGTTCGAGGAACTGTCGGCGGAGTGGGGCAGTGGTGTGCCCCTGGGCCGGGTGACGGCGCTGGCGCAGGTGGCCGACGCGGCCACGCTGCTATCGAGCGACCTAGCCGCCGGCATGACGGCGACCTTTGCCAATGCGACGGGCGGTGCGCTGATCGACTAGCAAGTGCGATCAAGCGGGGCAGGGTGGCTCGGCTAGGCTGGGGCCATCATAAGAGGAGAGCAACGATGCTGACCGAACCAACCATCGTCGAAAAGCCACCCCAGCCCTTCGCTGCCATCGCGCTCAAGCTGCGCCAGCCGGAGATTTCCGAAAAGGCGCCGCCGTTGATCGATGACGTGATCAAGTGGGTTGAGAGCAAGGGCGGCGAACTGACGGGACCGCCATTCTTCAACTATGTCGGCTTCCATCCCGGCGGCACGATGGAGATGCATGTGGGCATGCCCACCGCGACGGTACTGCCGGCCGATGGCCGCTTCGTCACCGGCAGTATTCCGGGCGGCCGATATGCGTCGATTACCGCGACGGTGCCCTATCACGAGCTGCATGATGCCAACATGAAGCTCGACGACTGGACCCGCAAGCAGGGCCACGACTTTGCCGGTCGGGTCGAGGGCGACAGCTTCGTGGATGCCACGCGGCTCGAAATCTACCACAAGGATCCGGGGGAGGACCCGTCGGGCCACCCCGTCACCGAGATCGCCTTCCGCATCAAATAGCGGGGCGTTTGTCCCAAGCCGACCAATCGCCTTCGATGAGGAGCGCTTCGGCGAGGCGCTCCTCATAGTGCTCGCGCGGGATTTCGATACCGCCCAGCGACGCCAGGTGGTCGGTGACGAACTGGGTGTCGAGCAGCACGAAGCCGCCGGCATTGAGCCGCTCGACCAGGTGCGCCATGGCCATCTTGCTGGCATTGGTGCGCCGGTGGAACATCGACTCGCCGAAGAATGCGCCGCCGATGGCCAGGCCATAGAGCCCGCCGACGAGATCGGGACCATCCCAGACTTCGACGGTGTGGGCCACGCCGCGACGGAACAGCTCGCCATAGACCGAGCGGATGGTGCGGTTGATCCAGGTCGTATCGCGATCCTGCCCCACGGTCGCACAGCCCTCGATGATGGCATCGAAGTCGGTATCGACCTTTACCACGAAGCCCGATTTGCGGATGGCCTTGCGCAGGCTGGTCGAGAGATGAAAGCCATCCAGCGGGATGATGCCGCGCATTTCCGGGCTCACCCAGAACAGGTCCTCGTCCTCGGCATCCTCCGACATCGGGAAGATGCCCGCGCGATAGGCCCGGATGATCAGCTCGGGCGTGATCTCGATGTCGAAGGGGTCTTGCCGGCGGGCCATGCGGGTTCCTTCTTCACCTCTCCCTTTGGGGGAGAGGTCGGCGCGCAGCGCCGGGTGAGGGGGCCTTCAACAGGCACCGCACCCAGTAAAGGCCCCCTCACCCGACCCTTCGGGTCGACCTCTCCCCCAAAAGGGAGAGGTGAAGAGCGCCCTAAACCTTGTTCGCGGCCAGGTACTTTTCCAGCCAGTGGATGTCGTAATTGCCGGCCAGGATGTCGGGTTCGCGGATCAGGCGCTGGAACAGCGGCAACGTGGTCTTGATGCCGTCCACGACGAACTCGTCGATGGCGCGGCGCAGGCGTTGCAGGCATTCGTCGCGGGTACGGCCATAGACGATGAGCTTGCCGATCAGCGAGTCGTAATAGGGTGGGATCTTGTAGCCCTGATAGACCGCCGAATCGACGCGTACGCCGACGCCGCCGGCCGGGTGGTAGAAGGTGATGGTGCCGGGCGAGGGCGCGAAGGTCTGCGGATCCTCGGCATTGATGCGCACTTCGATGGCATGGCCATAGAACTGCACCTTGTCCTGCGTCAGCGAGAGCTTTTCGCCCGATGCCACACGGATCTGCTCATAGACGATGTCGATTCCGGTGATGCGCTCGGTCACCGGATGCTCCACCTGCAGACGGGTGTTCATCTCGATGAAGTAGAAGCTGCCATTCTCGTACAGGAACTCGATGGTGCCGGCGCCGGAATATTTGAGCTTGCGCATGGCGGAAGCGCAGATCTCGCCAATCTTGTCGCGCTCTTCGGGAGCGATCGTTGGGCCACCGGCTTCTTCCCAAACCTTCTGGTGGCGGCGCTGCAGAGAGCAGTCGCGGACACCCAGATGCACGGCATTGCCCTGGCCGTCGCCCAGCACCTGCACCTCGATATGGCGCGGCTTGCCGAGATATTTTTCCATATAGACGGAATCGTTGCCAAAGGCGGCCTTGGCTTCCGAGCGGGCAGTCGACCAGGCGACAAGCACATCGGCTTCGCTCTGCGCCACCTTCATGCCGCGGCCACCGCCACCGGCGGTTGCCTTGATCAGGACGGGGTAGCCGATCTCGGCTGCAGTTTTCTTGGCGTCGGCTTCGGTTTCGACCGCGCCGGCGGAGCCCGGAACGACCGGAATGCCGAGTTCGACGGCTGTCTTCTTGGCCGTGATCTTGTCGCCCATGATTTCGATATGGTGCGACGAGGGACCGATGAAGGTGACCTTGTGCTCGGTCAGGATCTTGGCGAAGCGGGCGTTCTCCGAGAGGAAACCGTAACCGGGATGGACCGCGTCGGCGCCGGTGATCTCGCAGGCGGCCATGATCGAGGGGATGTTGAGGTAGCTGTCCTTGGCCGACGGCGGACCGATGCACACGCTTTCGTCGGCCAGGCGGACATGCATGGCATTGGCGTCGGCGGTGGAATGGACCGCCACGGTCTGGATGCCGAGTTCCTTGCAGGCGCGCAGGATGCGCAAGGCGATTTCGCCACGGTTGGCGATGAGGACCTTCTGAAACATGGGGCCCCCCTTACTCGATGACGACGAGCGGCTCGCCGTATTCCACCGGCTGGGCATCCTGAACGAGGATGCGCGTGACGGTGCCCGAGCGGTGCGCCGGGATCTGGTTCATCGTCTTCATCGCTTCTATAATGAGCAGGGTCTGGCCTTCGCTGACCTTGGTCCCGACATCGACGAAGGTCGGCTTGCCCGGTTCGGGCGAACGATAGGCCGTGCCGACCATGGGCGAGGTGAGGGTCCCCGGATTGGAAGACAGGTCCTCGTTGGCGGCAGGCGCTGCGGCAGCGGCCACAGAGCCAGCGGGCGCCATCGGCGCCGCGGGGGCCTGCGGCGGCGCGAAAAATTGCGGCGCGGGGGCAGCGTAGGCGACGCCCTCATTAGCGTAGGAGCGGGTGACGCGGACCCGGAAGTCCTCCTGCTCGATCTCGATCTCGGCGAGATTTTCCTTGTTGAGCAGCTCGGCAATGGCCCGGATCAGGTCCTGATCCACTTGTGATGACTTGGTCATTCTTCTCGGTCTCCCGCGCTGGACGCGTTGATCGTTATTTGAGTTTTTCGGCAAGCGCCAAGAGCGCCAGTCTATACCCGGTGACGCCAAAGCCGCAAATGACACCGAACGCCACCGCCGACACATAGGAATGGTGCCTGAAGGCTTCGCGCTGGTGGATATTGCTCAGGTGCACCTCGGCAACCGGTAGCCCGACAGCCTTGAGGGCATCGTGGATTGCGACAGACGTGTGCGAATAGGCCGCCGGGTTGATGAGGATGGCATCGGCGGTCGTGCGGGCATCCTGGATCCAGGTGACCAGCTCGCCCTCGTGGTTGGACTGGCGGAAATCGACGCTGAGGCCGGCTTCCTCGCCCGTCTGCTTGCATAGCGCCTCGACATCCTTGAGCGTCGCCGCGCCATAGATATCTGGCTCGCGGGTACCGAGCAGATTGAGGTTCGGGCCGTTGAGGACGAGAACGCGCTTAGCCATGATTTTTGCCTTTTGCACCGGGTGCTCCTGCCGGCGCAAGCGCGGTTACACGAATTGCACTGAAAAGGCAAAGAAGGCGGCAAAAGTGGGGCTTCGTTGCAGCGGCCGGGCAGGGTTTTTGCTCGGATAGCCCCTCGTGGCCTACTCTATCAGGAGAGGCCAGGAGGGGTACTGCGATGTCGGAATTAACTCTCGCACTGCGTTTCGCCGCATTCGCGCATATTGGCGATGCGGGTCTTGAGTTCGTCCAGGCCGATGGCACCCGGGATGATCTCGTTGCCGATGATGTAGGTGGGCGTGCCGGTGATATTGAGCGCCTTGGCGATCTCGTAGGAGGTCTGGATAGTCTTGGCGACGTTCTCGGCGCCCATGTCGAGCTCCAGCGCAACCGGGGAAAGGCCAAGGTCCGCGGCGGCGTTGAGAGCAACCTGCTTGTCGACCTGGCTGCGGCTGGTGAACAGAGCCTCGTGGAAGCTCCAATAGTCGACGTCGGCTTCGCCCACCAGCACGGCGACCCGGGCCGCGTCGATCGACTCGTTGGAAAGGATCGGGAATTCCTTGAGAATGATGCGCAGGTTGGGATCTTCGGCCAGCAGCGCGGCCATGTCCGGAACGGCAGCGCGGCAATAGCCGCAATTGTAGTCGAAGAACTCGACCAGCGTGACGTCGCCGTCCGGATTGCCCAGTACGACCTGACCTGGATCGTTGTAGATGGCGTCCCGCATGGAGGCGATGGCCGTCGTGGCCTGCGAGCGTTCTTCGGCCTGGAGGGTGGTATCGAGGGCGACCGACATCCGCTGCAGGATCTTGGGATCGCTCATCAGGTAGGATTCGATCAGCGGGTTGAGTTCGGCCGGGTCGAGGGCCGCCACCGGTTGCGGTGCACTGCTTGCGGCCTGAACCTGTTTGGTATCATAGGCCGCGATAGCCTCGTCGATCATGGCCTGGACGGCGGCGACGTCGGTCTGCGGGGCCGGCCGGCTCAGCACCGAATAGCCAAAGGCCCCAGCCAGAATGCCCACGAGGGCGACGAGGGCAAGTGTGACGCGCGACATGGACTGGTGGCTCCCCTTGGATTAGTCGGCCAGCCTTCTAGCAGACGTGAAGCGACTTTGGCAGCAAGGAGTGAACGGCTCGACCCGGGCCGCATCAATTGTTGTTGAGGGGCGGGGCGGAAGCGGATAGGCCCCTTTCATCTCTGCCTCCGCGCAGCGGTGAAGAAGGACAGATGCCGATGACCGACCAGCCGACCGATGGCTTGATGCCGTTCCACGCGATGGAAATCCTCAAGCGAGCCAAGGCCATCGAGACTACGGGCAGGACGGTCTGTCACCTTGAGGTCGGCGAACCGGGCGCACCGCCGGCGCCGCGGGTAATAGAGGCGGTGGCGAAGGCCCTGCCGCTGGCTCAGGGCTACACCAACGCCAAGGGGCTGGACGAGCTGCGCCATGGCTTGTCGCGATATTACCAGGATCAGCATGGCGTTTCGGTCGATGCCGACTCGATCCTTTGCACCATGGGCTCATCGGCCGGCTTCATCATCGCGTTCCATGCCGCCTTCCGGCCGGGCGCCCGGATCGCCATCACCCGCCCGGGCTACCCGGCCTATGTCAACACGCTCCTGGGACTGGGCTTTTCCATCGCCGAGATTCCGCTGAGCTCCACCAATGGCTGGCGGCTGACCGGCGCCGACATCGCGGCAGCTTATGCGGCGGCGCCGTTCGACGGACTGCTGTTTGCCAGCCCGGCCAACCCGACCGGGGCGGCCGTGGATCGTGCAGGCCTGGCGGAGATCGTCGCCACCTGCAAGCGCCTGGGCATCCGGTTGATATCGGACGAAATCTATCACGGGCTCGATTATCGGGCGCCTTCCGTCAGCGCGCTGGAATTGACGCGCGACGCCGTCGTCATCAACAGCTTCTCCAAGTACTACTGCATGACCGGCTGGCGCATCGGCTGGATGTGGCTGCCCGAAGACCTGGTGCGGCGCGCCGAGATCCTGCAGCAGAACCTGTTCATCTCCGCGCCGACCCTGAGCCAGATCGCAGCCACAGTGGCCCTGGGCGAACGCGACTATGCCGAAGAACAAAAGGCGGGCTACGCCGCCAACCGGCAATTGCTCAACGATGGACTGCAGTCGCTTGGCTTCGATATCGGCAATCCGTCGGACGGGGCATTTTATGCCTATGCCGGGATTTCGGCCTTTTCCAACGACTCCCTGGCCTTCTGCGAGCGCTTGCTCGACCAGGCCGGCGTGGCAGTGACACCGGGCATCGACTTCGACCGGGCAGGGGGCAGTCGCTACGTCCGGTTCTCCTATGCCGGGCGGCGTGAAACGATCGAGATGGCCCTGGAGCGGATGGCGGCGTTTCTCCGCTAGCCCCTCGCGGGCCCCTATCTGTTTTTCCCGAGATGGTTGCAGTAGAATGGAGCACCGAGGGGGAGCGCGACGATGCGCGAAGGCGGTGGGGAGACGGGCCTTCTGGGCGGTTGCGCCGCCGTGATCGTGGCCCATGACGAAGCTGACAGTGCGGCCCTGCAGGCCATTGCCCGGCATGTGGGGTTTGGGTCGGTCAGCACCGTCGCGGAGGGTCCGCATGGGGACGACCCCGAACACAGCCTGACATTCTTCCTGGTGCATTTCGGCCTGGGTATCGCCGGTAAGACGATGCTGCTGTCGCGGCTCCGCGGCCATCCGTCGGACAATGTACGCTTTGCCCCGATCGTGCTGTTCATCCCCGACGGGCCGGGCGCGGAAGTTCTGTTCTATATCGAAATGGGCTTCGACGACGTGATCTGCTTGCCCGAGAACAGCCATATCGTGGCGTCGCGGCTGGCGACACAGATCGGCCAGGAGCATCTCTACATCGAGACGAAGACCTATCTGGGTCCCGACCGGCGGCGCATGGAACTGCCCGGCGCCAGCCATCCCGATCGCAAGGGCGAGTACGAACACACCAAGCTGTTCATCGTGCGCAAGCCCGGCATCGGCACGTCGGTAGTTCGCCGCCAGATTTTCCTCAAGGCCATCAACTAGCGATCGAGGCGGCGCGAGGCCGCCCCCTGCTATCGCGGATCGGCTGCCGGTGCGAAGACGCGGAGCCGATGGCCATCTGGATCTTCGGCAACAAAGGTGAAGCCGAAGTCCATCTCGATCGGCTGCTGGATGATCCGGGCCTTATTCTTCCAGTCGTTGAACGTAAGGCTGACAGCATCGTAGTCATCTTCGCTGAAGCAGACCTCTATGCCGCCGGCCGGTCGCGGCGCTGGCTCGATCTCGCCCTTGATCCACAGGCCCAGCTTGACGCCGTTGGGCAGCACATAGAGCACGAAGGTCGGTGAGCTCTCCACCGGCTGGATGTCAAGCAGCGTTGAATAAAATGCCGCGCTCTTGGCCGGATCGGCGACGGCGAGCAGAATGTAGTTGAGGTTGCGCATGGGTGTCTCCTTGTCGATGCGGAGACCCTAGCGCCACCGACTGCCAGTTTCCGGCAGTGGCTGTCAGGCCGGCGGCGGCACGTTCTGCTCGGCGCGCCACTCCTTGAGCATGACTGCCCGCCGCCGCGGATAGCGGACTTCGGTCGCCTCGACATGGCTGATGCGGTCGATGCGGAAGTGGCGATAGCCCTGCCGCAGCTCGCACCAGGCGGCAACGAGCCGCGCCTGCTCGAAAAAGCCGATCAGGAAGGGCCAGATGGTGCGCTCGGTTTCCGTGTCGTCTGGGCCGCGATAGGTGATGATCAGCTTGCGCTCGTTACGGATGGCGAGGCGGATGATGCCGGCATCGATGGTGGCTGGAGCGAGACCCATACGCGCGACCAGCAGGTTGGTGGCCTCGGCACGCTCCCGCAGTTCGGCGGGCAAGACCGCGGTGATCTTGCTCAGCGCCTGTTTCGCCGACTGGCTCAGTCGGCCATCATCGGCGCGGGCCGCCACCCAGCGCGAACCCAGCACGATGGCCTCGATCTCGTCGGCCGAGAACATCAGCGGGGGGAGCGTGAATCCAGGCCGCAGGACATAGCCCAGCCCCGGCTCGCCGATGATATCGGCACCCTGAGCCTGGAGGGTGGCGATGTCCCGATAGAGCGAGCGGATCGATATGCCGAGCTCCTGCGCCAGCGCCGGGCCGGTGATCGGTGTCGATCGGTTGCGCAGCAATTGCAGCAGGTCGAGCAGGCGGGCGGTGCGGGACATGGCCGTCACAGGAAAAAGGCGGCCCGTAGGCCGCCTTTGATGATCCTAGCCCAGACCCAGGCGGCGTTGCCACCAGCCGGCCTTCTTCTTGGGTGCCTCACCGGCTTCGCCCTCGGCTTCCGCCTTGGGGGCACTGGACGACACCACGATGCCTTCCGCCGGCAGCTCCTTCTTGGCGCGGCGCGGCTTGGGCGCTTCCGTCGCTTCGGCAGCGGCTGGCTCGGGCGCCGGCGCGGCTTCGCTGACCGATGCCGCAGCCACCGCTTCGGTGGTTTCGGCCTTTGGCTTGCGGGCCCGTGGCTTGCGCTTGGGCTTTTCGTTCGCAACGATCTCGGCTTCGGGCGGTGCTTCCACCGGCGCGGCGTCGACCGGCGTGCCTTCCGCGGTCTCCTCGACCTTCTTGCGGCGCGTACGCTTGGGCTTTTCGACCGGCGCGGCCTCGGCAACTGCAGGTTCGGCGGCTACTATCTCGTCCTGCGCCAGCAATTCGCCGGCAACGGCAGAGGTTTCGCTGACGGTCAAGCCGACGTCGCCAGCCGGCGAGGGGGCCTTCTCGGCGCCGTTTTCATCGCCGTCACGACGGTTGCGGCGGCCGCCACGACGGCCACGACGGCGGCGCTTGCGCGGCTCCTCGTCGCCACGGGCTTCCCCGGATGGACGAGCCGGGTTTTCCTCTTCGTCGCCCTCGCCATCCTCGTCGCCGACTTCGGCTTCAACGCTGGGCGCCTGCGCGGCGCGCTGCTGCTGCGGACGCTCGTCGCCGCGATCAGCACCGCCACGGCGGCGGCGGCGGCGGCGGCGGCGGCCTTCGCCCTCGCCATTCTCACCGGCAGCCGGGCGTGCCTCGGCTTCTTCGTCCTCGCTCTCCTCGACGACGTCTTCTTCCTCGACTTCGTCATCGATGACGGCGCTGTCGACGCGGACATGCTCGGTCGCGCGCTGTTCGGCATAAGCCATGACGCGCGCTTCGCCCTTCTCGATGGCGAACTGGTGGCCCGTCATCTTGCCGTCGGCGGTGATGGTGATCGACAGCTGGTTGCGGATTTCCAGTGCGGTTAGCGTCTCGCGCTTGAAGTTGAGGATGTAGAGGGCGACCTCGACCGGCACGCGGACGTTGATCGACTGGCCCTGGCGGCGCAGCACGTGGTCCTCGATATGGCGCATGATCATCAGCGCCAGGCTTTCCGTCGAACGGACCAGGCCCGTGCCATCGCAGACCGGGCACTTGTGGGTCGAGCTCTCGACGACGCCGAAGCGAATGCGCTGGCGGCTCATTTCCATGAGGCCAAAGTGCGAAATCCGGCCGACCTGGATGCGGGCGCGATCGTCCTTGAGGCAATCCTTGAGCTTGCGCTCGACGGCCCGGTTGCTCCGGTTTTCCATCATATCGATGAAGTCGATGACGATCAGGCCCGCCAGATCGCGCAGGCGAAGCTGGCGGGCGACTTCCTCGGCGGCCTCCAGATTGGTCTGGAGCGCGGTGTCTTCGATATTGTGCTCCTTGGTGGAGCGGCCCGAGTTCACGTCGATGGAAACGAGCGCTTCGGTCGGGTTGATGACGATGTAGCCGCCCGAGGGCAGGGTCACCGTGGGGGAGAACATCGAGTCGAGCTGCTGCTCGATGCCGTACTTGGAGAAGAGCGGCTGATCTTCCTTGTAGAGCTGCACGTTCTTGGCGTGGCTCGGCATGATCATCTTCATGAAGTCCTTCGCCTCGCGGAAGGCGTCATCACCCGCCACGAAGACTTCGTCGATGTCCTTGTTGTAGAGGTCGCGGATGGTCCGCTTGATCAGCGAGCCTTCCTCATAGACCAGGCACGGGGCCTGCGACTTGAGGGTCAGCGAGCGTACGCTTTCCCACAGGCGCATCAGGTATTCGAAATCGCGCTTCACCTCGGCCTTGGTGCGCGAGGCACCGGCGGTGCGCAGGATCACGCCCATGCCCTGGGGCACTTCGAGATCGGACGTGATCTCCTTGAGGCGCTTGCGATCGGCGGCATTGGTGATCTTGCGGGAGATGCCGCCGCCACGGGCGGTATTGGGCATCAGGACCGAATAGCGGCCGGCCAGCGACAGGTAGGTGGTGAGCGCTGCGCCCTTGTTGCCGCGCTCTTCCTTGACCACCTGCACCAGCATGACCTGCCGGCGCTTGATCACTTCCTGGATCTTGTAGTGACGACGGTTCGGGCTCTGCCGGCGACGCTCGGGCACTTCCTCGAGCGCGTCTGCCCCGCCGATCGATTCGACGGGCTCGGCATTGGCCGGGGCCTGCTCGATGTGGCTGGCGTCGTCGGTTTCCTGGGGATCGGCCTCGGCGTCGGGCTCGGTCACGCCTTCGGGAACCGAAATATGCTCTTCGGCTTCCTCGTGGTGATCCTCGGCCTCTTCATCGCGCAGCAGGGCTTCGCGGTCGGCGACGGGGATCTGGTAGTAGTCGGGGTGGATTTCGCTGAAAGCGAGGAAACCGTGGCGATTGCCGCCATATTCGACGAAGGCCGCCTGGAGGGAGGGCTCTACGCGCGTCACCTTGGCGAGGTAGATATTGCCCCGCAACTGCTGACGCTGGGCCGATTCGAAGTCGAACTCCTCGATCCGGTTACCTGCGGTAACGACGATCCGTGTTTCTTCCGGGTGGATGGCATCCACCAGCATTCTCTTGGTAGCCATAATGAACTCCGCGCACTCGCGCGCCGACAAGGGGTCGCCGGCGAGCCGGCATCCTTCTGGTGGCGCTATGCGAGGCGAATGGTTTGGGGTGTGTGGCGCAGAAAAGCTCTGCCTTGAACGCGCCGAGATATGTGGTCATGGCCGGAAGATGCAGCGTGGCAAAACGGCAATCGGTAGTCTCGATCGCGTCGCGTTCTGTCCGCCTGCGGGCCATCTGACCTCTTCCTATTGGGCTGCCGTCGCATCCGGGGATGAATGACAACCGTCCGGTCCGGTGGGACCGAAATTCTTCACGAAGCGCAGGATTTGCCGCTTCTGAACCGGAATAGGGAGTTCTCTTCGTTCCCTTTGCCGGCCACTTCCCGTACCGCCGTCGTGGGCCGAGGGCCTACGCAAACTGGTTCTGCGGGAAGCATGCGCTTCACGTCTAGCGTGTAGGGATGTTGCGACCGATTGGCAACAGGAAAGTCAGAAGCGGACCGGCCAAGCCAAATAACTGTGCGTTTATTGGCCGCGCCCGCAAATCATCGCATAAGAGCCGTCGCGCCGCAGAATCGCCCGAACCGGGTGACACACGGCACGTGCAAGAATTTGGGGCCGGTTGCGCTTGTTGAAAACCACTCGTCTGTTTGTGCTGCCGCTCCTGGTGGCGATGTTGAGCGGCGCAGTGCTGTCGCCGATGCCGATGGCCCAGGACACGGCGCCGCAGCAAGCGCCGGTGGCGGCTGCGCCCGTGGCGCTTCCCAATGTGATGGACGTGCGGGTCTCGGCGACGCCGGAGCGGGCCCGACTGGTGATCGACCTGGCGGGCAAGACCGAATTTGCCCTGGTGTCCCTGAGTGGACCCGATCGCCTGGCGATCGATGTGCGCGCGGCCACCTTCTCGGTGCCCGAACCGTCGGGCGCGCCGGCCGGTGAGGGCATGATCGCCGAATATGTGGTGGAACAGGCGGCGCCGGACCGGGTGCGCACCACGCTGACCTTGTCGGCGCCTGCGCAGGTGCAGCAGGCCTATATGCTCGATCCGTTCGAGGGGCAGCCGGCCCGGCTGGTGGTCGACGTCATACCGGCAACGGCCGAGGAATTTGCGGCCAATGTCGCCAAGGACCTGGCGGCTTCTGGTTCGGCGGCGCCCCCAGTTGCGAGCCCGACGCCCGCAGGTGGTTCCGAGTTGCCGATTGCCACGCGGCCGCTGGTGGTGATCGACCCCGGGCACGGCGGCATCGACAGCGGCGCAGAAACGACTGACGGCATCAAGGAAAAGGACATCGTCCTCGCCTTCGCGTTGCGGTTGCAGGAGCTGTTGGTGGCTTCGGGCCGGTTCGACGTGGCGCTGACCCGGGAGGACGATACCTTCCTGCGCCTCGAGGAACGGGTGGCGCTGGCGCGGACCAACAAGGCCGACCTGTTCATCTCGGTCCATGCCGACAGCTTCCAGCAGCCCGAAATTCGCGGCGCCAGCGTCTATACGCGCGACGAGAATGCCACCGACGTGCTCGACAAGGTGCTGGCGGATAACGAGAACAAGACGGACATCATTGCCGGCTTCGCCATGCCGCAGATGGCCCCTGAAGTCGTCGACATCCTGCTCGACCTGATGCGGCGGGAGATGCGGCACCAATCCTTCATGGCGGCGCAGGCCATCGTGCACCAGCTACAGCCGAGCGTCGAACTGCGGCGGTTCCCCGTTCGGCAGGCCGACTTCTTCGTGTTGCAGGCGCCCGATGTGCCATCAGTCCTGCTGGAACTGGGCTTTCTGTCCAATGCGGCTGACATGGCCAATCTGCTGCAGGGCGAATGGCAGGACCGGACGGCGGACGCGCTGGCGCGCGGCGTATCGGCCTATTTCGACAGCCTGGCACCTGAAGAGTGATGTGACAATTCAGTCACGTGTGGCGGCGCGTGCCCATCGCGCTGTCGCCGTAGCGCGGCCTTGTCATCTACTTTCAAGCTGCCGTCTGCTATGATTCTGCCTTGAATCCGGCGCCTTGCAGGTGTCGTGACGACGATACGGGCGGTGCCCCGCCCGGGAGAGAATGACTATATGCTGCGTTTGCTCGGCTGGATCTTTGGCTTTGGGATGTTTGCCGTGCTGGCCGGCGTCGGCGTGGCTGCGATCTATCTCACCACGGTCGCCGCTGCGCTGCCTGACTATACCGTGCTTAAGGACTACCAGCCGCCCGTGACCACCCGCGTCCATGCGGCCGATGGGACGTTGCTGGCAGAATTTGCCCGCGAGCGCCGGCTGTTCCAGCCCATCGAAACCGTGCCGCCGCTGCTGGTCCATGCGTTTCTCTCTGCCGAAGACAAGGATTTCTACAGCCATGGCGGGATCGCCATAGACGGTGTGTTCCGCGCGTTGCGCGACAACGTGCTGGCGCGCATGGACGGCGACAGCTCGATCCAAGGCGGTGGTTCGTCCGTTACCCAGCAGGTGGCAAAGAACTTCCTGCTGACCTCCGAGCAGACCTGGGACCGCAAACTGCAGGAAGCCCTGCTTGCCGTCAGGATTGAATCCACTTTCTCCAAAGACCGCATTCTCGAGCTTTACCTCAACGAGATTTTCCTCGGGCTCAATTCCTATGGCGTGGCCGCAGCAGCGCTGAACTACTTTGACAAGGCGCTGTACCAACTGACGCTGAGCGAGGCTGCCTATATCGCCGCGCTGCCCAAGGGGCCAAACAACTACCACCCGTTTCGCCGCCCCCAGGCCGCCATCGAGCGCCGTAACTGGGTGATCGATCGCATGGTCGAGAACGGCTATGTCACGATGGAAGAGGGTGCCATTGCCAAGGATGAGCCACTCAACGTCATTCCGCGCGCCGGCGGGAGCCAGCTCTATTCGGCGGAATATTTCACCGAGGAAGTCCGTCGCGAACTGGCCAAGCTCTATGGCGAGGACCAGCTCTATGGCGGTGGACTGTCGGTCCGCACCACACTCGAGCCCAAGCTGCAGGAATATGCCCGCCGGGCGCTGATGAACGGCCTGATCGCCTATGACCACGGCAAGGGCTTCCGAGAGCCGGTAGCCAGTATCGAGATCGGCCAGGACTGGGGCGTCGACGTCAGCAAGATCGTGCCGCTCAGCGACGTGCCGGAATGGCAGCTTGCGGTTGTGTTGGAGATCGGTGGCAACGAGGCGCGGATCGGACTGCGGCCCGACAACCTGGCCGATGGCAGCGTGGCGGACGATCGGGTAGAAGGCACATTGTCCGGGCCGGAGATCAAGTGGGTTTCCAAGCCTCTGCAGGACATTCTTAAGGTGGGGGATGTGGTTTACGTCTCCCCCGTGTCGGGGAAGACCGGCATCTACACCCTCGAACAGGTGCCCGAGATCGAAGGCGCGCTGGTTGCCATGGACCCGCGCACGGGACGTGTCCTGGCCATGGTCGGCGGCTTTTCCTACGCGATGAGCGAGTTCAACCGGGCGACGCAGGCGCTGCGTCAGCCGGGGTCATCGTTCAAGCCCATCGTCTATGCGGCTGCCCTCGACAATGGCTATACGCCGGCCTCGGTGGTGCTCGACGCACCGGTCGAAATCCGCAATGGCGACGGCTCGATCTGGCGGCCGGAAAACTATGCGCAGGAATTTTATGGCCCGCAGACGTTGCGGCGCGGCATCGAGCGCAGCCGTAACGTGATGACCGTGCGGCTGGCCCGCGATATCGGCATGCCGCTGGTCGCCGAATATGCACGCTTGTTCGGCGTCTATGACAGCATGCAGCCCGTGCTCGCCATGGCGCTGGGGGCCGGCGAAACCACCGACATGCGAATGACGGCGGCCTATGCCACGATTGCCAATGGCGGCCGCAAGATCGTGCCGACGCTGATCGACCGCGTGCAGGATCGCTATGGCGTCACGGTCTACAAGCACGACCAGCGCCTCTGCCAGGGTTGCGAGGCCACCAGTTGGACCGGGCAGGGCGAACCTGTCATCGTCGACAACCGGGAGCAGGTGCTCGACCCGATGACCGCCTACCAGATCACCTCGATGATGGAAGGCGTGGTGCAGCGCGGCACCGGCACCGCCGCCAAGGTGCTGAATCGTCCGGTGGCCGGCAAGACCGGCACGACCAATGACTACAAGGATGCCTGGTTCGTCGGCTTCACGCCCGAACTGGCCGTAGGCGTCTATGTCGGCTACGACCAGCCTCGCTCCATGGGCAGCGCGGTGACCGGCGGCACCTTTGCCGTACCGATCTTCACCGAGTTCATGGCCAAGGCGCTCGAAGGCAAGCCGCCGACCCCCTTCAATGTGCCCCCGGGGATGACGACGGCCTGGATCAACCCCAATACGGGCGTTGCCGCCTTCGACGGCGAGGGGGGAATCGAGGAATCGTTCAAGCCGGGCACCGGCCCGAACCTGATGACGTCGGTGATCGGCGTGGACGTCAACGCCTTCGACGCGCTGCAGCGCCAGCAGATGATGCAGCAGCAATACGATTCCGGTTTCGTCTCGCAGCCGCAATCGCAACCGGCTGAAGGCGGCGGCAATCAGCTCGTCTACGATCCCAATACCGGGCAATGGGTCAGCCCCGGGCGCGGCGGCCTCTACTAGTGACCGATTTCGTCATCTATCCGCATGCGGCACTGAGCCAAAAGGCGGTGGCGCGGCCAGTCGACGCGGCGATGCTGGCGGCAGGGGAGCAATTGCTGGACGCTGCGAGAGGCGTCCAGGCCTATGGACTGGCAGCGGCCCATATCGGGCTGGCGGAGCCGCTGGTGGTGATCAGCATTTCCGGCGGCACAGCCGAGCGTAGTTATCGCGTGCTCTACAATCCCCAGGTTGTTCTGGCAGCGGCTGAGACCAGCGTAGGCCCGGAAGGCTCGGTCTCGCTGCCGGGTATCGAAGTGCCCGTCGAGCGGGCCACCTGGGTCGAGCTTGGCTATGACGATGCCGATGGCGCGCGGCAGACGGCCCGGTTCGAAGGTTTTGCGGCGCGGGTGGCGCAGCACGAAATCGACCAGATGAACGGTGTTTTCTTCCTAAGCCGCGTGTCGCGGATCAAGCGGGACACGGCCCTGCGCAAGTTCGGTAAGACCCGGCGCAACTGAGCCGCGGCAAGCCGGTTGATCCCGGCCATCGCCTCCGCTAAACGGGACGCCACTTTGAAGGAATTGACCAATGCGTACGGAAATCGAAAAGACCGTCGCCGAAATCGAGCAGGTTCTGACCCTGCTGAGGAGGCATCTTTGACTGGGATACTGCTGAACTGCGCCTCGACGCGCTGACCGCCGAGACCGAATCTCCCGATTTCTGGAACGACCCCGAAAAGGCCCGCGTAAAGATGCGCGAGCGCGACGAGCTCGACGTTGCCGTCAAGGCCGTACGCGAGCTCGAGGCCGGTATCCGCGACAATTCCGAGCTGATCGAGCTGGGCGAAGCCGAGGGCGACGCCGACATCGTCAAGGATGCGGAGAACGCGTTGCTCGAACTCAAGGCCATCGCCAAGCGCCGCCAGATCGAGACGCTGCTGTCCGGGGAGGTCGACTCCAACGACTGCTATGTCGAAATCCACTCCGGCGCCGGCGGCACCGAGAGCCAGGATTGGGCCAACATGCTGTTGCGCATGTACACCCGCTGGGCCGAACGCCGGAAGATGAAGGTCCAGGTGCTCGAAATGCATGACGGCGAAGAGGCCGGGATCAAGTCGGCGACCATCCAGGTCTCCGGCCACAATGCCTATGGCTGGCTCAAGACCGAGAGTGGCGTGCATCGCCTCGTCCGCATCAGCCCCTACGATTCGGCGGCGCGGCGACACACCAGCTTTTCCAGTTGCTGGGTCTATCCCGTGGTCGATGACTCGATCGACATCGTGATCAACGAAAGCGACCTCAAGGTCGATACCTATCGCGCTTCGGGCGCCGGCGGTCAGCACGTCAACACCACGGATTCGGCCATCCGCATCACGCACGTCCCGTCAGGCATCATCGTGGCCTGCCAGCAAGAGCGAAGCCAGCACAAGAACCGTGCCACGGCCATGGCCATGCTGAAGTCGCGGCTCTACGAGGCCGAACTGCAAAAGCGCGAAGAAGCTGCCAATGCCATCTCGGCCAACAAGACCGATATCGGCTGGGGCCACCAGATCCGCAGCTACGTGTTGCAGCCCTACCAGATGGTCAAGGATCTGCGCACGGGTGTGGAAAGCGGCCAGCCCTCGGTGGTGCTGGATGGCGATCTCGACGAGTTCATGGAAGCCGCCCTGGCGCAGCGCGTCGGTGTGGCGACGGACGTCGCGGCAGAAGACTAGCCGAGGAGCGCCAGCAGGCGCTTGCCGGCTTCGATGAACGCTTTGGGATTGATCGCATTATCGGCCTTGCGCACCTCGAAATGGAGGTGCGGGCCGGTGGAGCGGCCAGTGGAACCGACCTTGGCGATCGGCGTCCCGGTATTGACCGCCTGGCCTTCCTCGCTGAGGAAGCCGGAGAGATGGGCATAGCGGGTGACCAGGCCATTGGCGTGGGTGACCTCGACAACGTTGCCATAGCCCGATTTGGTGCCCACGAAACTGACGATGCCCTTGCCGGCGCTGAGCACGGTCGTGCCCTTGGGGGCAGCGAAATCCAGGCCAGAGTGAAACGCACGGCTGCCGGTAAAGGGGTCCGTGCGGTTGCCGAAGCCGGAGCTCTGGCGGAAGTTGCCCGATATCGGCATGTGGATGGGGGCGCCGTCGATGCTGTCGCGCGCCGCCTTATAGCGCACCAGTGCGGCCATCACCGCGTTTGCGTCGTCGATCATCGGCGAAGCCTCGGCGCCGTCCTGTGGGGCCAGCAACGGCCCGCCAATCCCGTCGAATTCTACCGGCAGGTCCACGGCAATGCCGAGATCGCCCAGCTCGCTGACAATGCTGGCAGTGCGCTGTGTCGCGGTTTCGGCGATGGATGTCATGGCGTAGTCGGTTTCGCCCATCATCTGGGCGACGGCCGCCGCCGTAGCGTCGATATCGGGGTTGCCCGAAACCAGGGGAGCCATGGCGGTGTCCGCTGGAGCGGGTTCCGCCAGCGCTGCCGCTTCGATCCCCAGTTCGCCGGCCTTGTCCACCAGCACGCGAACCAGCTGATGCTGCTCGATCAGCACTTCCTGCTGCTGCGCCAGTTCCTGGAGTTGCAGGTTGATGTCACCAGCCTGGGCATAGCTGCGGGAATGCAGGCGATCGACCTCGACCCGCAACTGCGCGATGCGGTTCTCATAGGCTTCGATGACCTGTTCATTCTGGCCATTGAGCAGCCGGGCAATGTCGGTAGAGAGCAGGAATGCGGTTCCAAGAAGGGCATTGCCGGCGAGAAGAACGGCAAACATGCCGTAGAACAGGGCAGGGTGGACGCCGCGGCGCGGGGGGTGTTGCGGCCGACTGTCGGACCGTCCGAAACTGGCCTGGCTACGCACCCAACTTTACTCCGCAACGCCACAAATATGGTGTGAAGAGTATGGCTGCGCATGGTTAACAAAGACTATGTGCGGCCGGCGCCGGCTACATGCGCCTCAAGCGCCTCCAGCATTTTCTGGGCGTGGCCAAGGATACGCGTAGCCCTGACGATACGCGCCACCTTGCCTTCCGCATCGATGATGAACGACGTGCGGATGAGCCCCATGAACTCGCGCCCATAGAGCTTCTTGAGTTTCCAGAGGCCAAAGCCCTCGATGGCCTGATGCTCGGGGTCGGCAGCCAGCGGCAAAACGAGGCCGTATTTCTTTCGAAACTTGACATGGCTCTCCACGGTATCGGGTGAAATGCCGACTAGACGTGCATCAAGGGAAGCAAAGGCCTCGGCCCGCTCGGAGAACTCCTTGTTCTCGTCCACGCAGCCGCCGGAATCGTCTTCCGGATAGAAGTAGAGCATCACCGGCTTGCCGCGCTGTGCGGACAACTGGAACATGCTTCCGTCATCCAGGGGCAGGGTGAAATCCGGGGCCAGGTCGCCTTCGCTCAGATCCGCCATCGAAAACCTTCCGTTCACCACTTTAAGGCAGGGTGGATTGTGGGTGTAAGTGCCATATTGCAGCCGGTATCATTGGGCAAGAGACCGCCTTCTGCGGTTGATTCTGGGGCGCCAGCAGACAGCGGTCGAGCCTCATTCTGGAAGCAAGTGAGCGAGTCAACTTTACCCGCAGACACTCCGGTTTCGCCGTCGGCGCAGCGCAAGCGGCCACCCGCTCGCCACGCGGCAAAGCTGGCCGTCTGGCTGCTGGGCATTCCTTCGGTCCTGCTGCTCTTGTTGTACCTGGTCCTGCTGGTCACGCCGATCCGCCTGCCGTTCGGCGGCCAGGCCGTGCGCTCGGTCATCCAATCGGCCTTGCCGGCAACATCGCGTCTCGAACTTGGCGAAATGAACCTGGCGCTGGAGGGCGGCGTATGGCCGGTTATTCAGTTCGCGCCGGTATTGCTCACCGATGGCAAGACCGGCGCGCGCGTCGCCATGGATGCGCTTGAGGTCGGGTTTTCGCCGGCCCGCGCGATTTTCGGCCAGCCCGGGGCCACGGTGACGATCGTACGTCCGCATATCCAGATGGTGCAGGATCTGTTTGGTCCGCGTCTGACCAGCTTCGACCTGGAGGACGATCCCAAGGGTGGTCCGCCCGTGCTGCGTGTGCATGAGGGCGAAGACGCTTTTCCGACCGTCGGCATCTCCACCGGCGGGATCGGTGTCGAGGGCAGCGACGCACCGCCGCCCATGCGCTCGGACAATGAATGGCTGATTTATAACCTGGAGGCCAGCGAGCAGGGCATCGCCGATCTCGTGGATCAGGCGGCGCAGGGCCGGTTCTCCAAGCTTGTCGTCCGTGATGGCGTCATCGACATGACGGATTCGGTCTATGGCCTGTTCCGCCGCTTCGAGGCCATCAATCTGGAGATCGGCCCCAGTCCGGACCGCCGCGACACCAACGGCAGCTTCTCGGCATCGCTGGGCGGCCGCACCATGACGGGAAGCCTGTCGCGCAGCGTGGATGATGCCGGCAATTCCCGGCTCGAAGCCGATGTCACCAATATCGACTTCGCTGCGCTGCTGCCCTTCATCGACGACGCGACGAGCCTGGCAGCCATGCGCGGCGCTGGCGCACTGTCGATCGATGTGAATTTCGAACCGGCCGGTGGCAAGCTGGTGGACGGACGTTTCAAGGTCGACCTGACGGGGCTCGACCTGCGCATCGCGGACGCCTACTTCCCAATTGCAAGTTCCATCCTCGACATCACGTGGAAGCCCGACCTGGGGCAGTTCGTGCTGAGCGACGGGGCGCTGCAGATCGGGCAGAGCTCGGCCCGGCTCTCGGGCGTGTTTGCAATGGGCCTCGACCCCAAATTCGGGCCGACCATCGGCATGTCGATCAAGGCGCATGACGTCGTCATCCATCCCAACGACATGGCTGCGCCAGCCGAGCCGTTTGAGAGCATGGACTTTTCGGGCTGGTCGGCCCCGCTTTACGGTGCCCTCGGCATTGATCGGTTCATTGCGCGCAAGGGCGAGGCGACGGTGGAAACCACCGGGCGGATCGACATGCTGCAGGCGGGGCTCGGCATCAACATGACCGTGGCCGGGCAGGGGGTCAGCGCCGACGACCTCAAGCGCCTGTGGCCCTATATCATGGGCAAGGAGAGCCGGGACTGGTTTGTCGCCAATGTCACGGAAGGCACGGTGGCCCATTCGCGCATGGCGTTCAAGTTCCCGGTCGGGAGCCTCGGCCTGGGCAACGAGGACAAGCCCGTGCCCAAGGACAGCATGCAGATCGACATGGTCGGCACTGGCGTCGCCATCAAGCCGACGGCCGAAATGGCTCCGATCGCCATCGACGGGGAAACCCGGCTGCAGGTGGACGACAGCAACGTCATCATCTCGGCCGGTGGCGGCAAGCTGACCACAGCCGACGGGGATATCCAGGTAACCAATCCGGCGCTGGTCATGGACAATTCCAACCCGGCGGAGAGCATTCTCGAAATTTCGGGCGATATCAGCGCACCGATCCCGGCACTGCTCGATCTCGCAAAGGCCCAGCAGCCTGACGCGCTTGCTGCAGTCGAACTGCCCATCGACCTTGAATCGATCACCGGCGCGGTCGACCTTGGGCTGGTCGCCACGATCAGCCTGGCCGACGAGGCCAGCGGCAGGCCGATGGACATCGACTATGTCGTCAATGGCACCGTCGCCGATTTCGCCAGCTCGCAGCCGATCCAGGACCGCAGCATCGGCAATGGCCAACTCGCCTTCAGCGCCAACCAGGATGGCTACCAGCTTGGCGGTACCGCCGAGATCGACGGCATGGAAGCGGATGTCGAGATATCGGGTACGCCCACCACCGAGCCGGCATTCCGCCTGTCATCGACGATCGATGTCGCCGACCTCGCGGCAATGGGCTTCGATGCGTCCGAATTCCTGTCGGGCCGCGTGCGCTTCGTCGCGCAGCCGATGGCTGATGGGTCCCTGCAGATGGCGGTCGACCTCAAGGAAGCCGCCCTTAATATCAAGGACATCGGCATCAGCAAGGCGGCGGGCACGTCGGGCACCCTGAGCGCCATCATCACGCCGGCCGGCGAGATTACCCAACTGAACAATATCGACCTGTCCTTCGGCACGGTTCGCGCCATCGGCGATCTCACGTACCACGCCACCGATGGCCTGCAGGCTGCCAGTTTCAGCCAGTTCGGCCTGAGCGAAGGGGACGATGCCCAGCTTGACCTGGTGCCCATGGATGGCGGCTACGCCGTTCGCATCAGCGGCAAGCAGCTCGACCTCAAGCCCATGATCCGGCAGTTTTTCGGCTTGGGCGATGGCGCCGGCGGGGTTCAGGCGACCCAGTTCGACCAGTCCATTGCGCTCGACGTCAAGCTCGACCGGGCGCTCGGCTACTACGCCACCACGGCCTTCAACCTCGATGTCGACCTGTTGCTCGATGGCGGCGACATGCGGCGTGCCAATCTCACGGCACAGTTCAGCGACGGCAATGCCCTGTCGGTGACAACCAACCCGGCGCCGAACGGACGCACTCTGTCGGTAGCCTTTAACGACGCCGGCACCATTCTCCGGCTCCTGGGCGTCTATTCGCAACTCGCAGGTGGGTCGGGCAGCCTAGTGCTGACAACCGACCGCGACGTCGATGCCGAAGCCGGGCAACTGATCATGCGCAACTTCGCCATCGTGGACGAGGCCAATGTCGCGCAGATCCTGGGCAATCACTCCGACTCCCGCGCCGCTATCGCCCGGCAGAACCGGCTCGACTTCGACGTGGCGCAGGTCGAGTTCCAGCGGCGCTCGGACCGGGTGGAAGTGACCAATGCCATGCTGACCGGCGACACGGTTGGCGGCACGGCGCGTGGCTTCATTTATACCGACCGGCGCCAGTGGGACCTCACGGGCACCTATGTGCCGCTGTTCGGGCTCAACAATGCCTTCCAGCAAATCCCGATCCTGGGGCCGCTACTGGGTGGGCGCGAGGGTGAAGGCCTGGTTGGCGTGACCTTTGCGGTGCAAGGCCCGCTGGACAATCCGGTTTTCCGCATCAATCCGCTGTCGATGCTGGTCCCGGGCGCGTTCCGCGAACTGTTCGAGTTCCGGGCCAAGGAACAGCCGCCGGCGGCCCCTGCGCAGTAGCGTCCCCCTCGGGTCAGGCCCGAGGGAGAGCAATGAATGAACTTTGCCCGCCGCGCTAAACCGGCTTGATCAGCGCGTGGCGCTTCTTGCCAACCGAGAGCTTGATCACGCCCTCGCCGAGCAGGTCGCTTGTGCCCAGCGTCCGCTTGTCGTCTTCGACCGCAGTGTCGTTGACGCGCACGGCGCCGGACTGGATGTGGCGGCGCGCTTCACCGTTGGAGCTGGCGAGGCCTGCGGCCACCAGCGCGTTGAGGATGCCCAGCCCCTCGTTGAGCACGACGTTCCCGACTTCGGTGGTGGGCAGTGAGAGGTCGATCGCACCGGCCTCAAAGGTTGCGGCCGCCGTTGCAGCGGCTTGCTCGGCCGCGGCGCGGCCATGCACGATGGCGGTGACTTCGGTCGCCAGGATCTTCTTGGCTTCGTTGATCTCGTTGCCGCCAAGGGCCGCCAGGCGGGCGATTTCGCTCATCGGCAGGCGGGTGAAGATCTTGAGCCACTTCTCGACGTCGGCGTCTTCAGTATTGCGGAAATACTGCCAGAAGTCATAGGGGCTGAAGAGGTCGCCGTTCAGCCACACTGCGCCGGACGCCGACTTGCCCATCTTTTCGCCCGACGATTTGGTCAGCAGCGGCGTGGTCAGCGCGTAGAGCTGCTCCCCGCCCATGCGGTGGTTGAGGTCGACGCCATTGATGATGTTGCCCCACTGGTCCGACCCACCCATCTGCAACACGGTGCCATAGCGCCGGTTAAGCTCGGTGAAATCGTAGCCCTGCATGATCATGTAGTTGAATTCGAGGAAGCTCAGCGACTGCTCGCGATCGAGTCGGAGCTTCACCGAGTCGAAGCTCAGCATGCGGTTGACCGAAAAGTGCCGGCCCACGTCGCGCAGGAACTCGACATAGTTGAGCTTAAGCAGCCAATCGGCATTGTTGACCATGATAGCCGGGTTGGAGCCGCCATAGTTCAGGATATTGCCGTAGACGCGCTGGATGCTCTCGATGTTGGTCTGGATCTGCTCGACGGTGAGCAGCTTGCGCTGGTCGTCGCGGAAGCTGGGGTCGCCCACCATCGAGGTGCCACCGCCCATCAGGCTGATCGCCTTGTGGCCGGTTTCCTGCAGCCAGTAGAGCATGGTGACCGAGATCAGGTTGCCGATATGGATCGACGTCGCCGTCGCATCGTAGCCCACATAGCCCGATATCGGGCCCTTGGCGGCGAGGGCATCCAGGCCCTCCGGGTCGGAAATCTGGTGGATGAAGCCGCGCTCATCGAGCACGCGCAGGAAGTCGGATTTGAACTTGGTCATGTGACAGCCACTGAGGTTTGCTGAGACCTCATGGTGAGCTTGTCGAACCACGAGGTCGGTGCCTGCGGGACCCCGTCCTTCGACAGGCTCAGGATGAGGTCCCTTCCAACAGATCGCAGTTTTCGCGCTGCTAACTAGCGCCCGCCGCCGGCGGCGATCTCCTGCCGGCGACGGTCGAGATAGTCTGCACAGCGGGTGGTGAGTTCGTCGATCTTGCCTTCGTAGAAGTGGTTGGCACCCTCGACGATCTGCTGCTCGATGGTGATGCCCTTCTGCGTCTTGAGCTTATCCACCAGCTTCTGCACCGACGTCGGCGGCGCCACGCGGTCCTTGTCGCCATGGATGATCAGACCGGAAGACGGGCAGGGGGCCAGGAACGAAAAGTCGTAGAGGTTTTCCGGCGGCGACACCGAAATGAAGCCCTCGACTTCCGGGCGGCGCATCAGCAGCTGCATGCCGATCCACGCGCCGAACGAGAAGCCGGCAATCCAGCAGCCGCGCGATTCACGGTTGATGACCTGGAGCCAATCCAGCGCCGCAGCAGCATCGCTGAGCTCGCCGATGCCGTGGTCAAACATGCCTTGCGAGCGGCCGACGCCACGCGAGTTGAAGCGCAGCACGGCAAAACCGCGCTCGGCGAACATGTAGAAGAGATTGTAGACGATCTGGTTGTTCATTGTCCCGCCGAACTGCGGGTGGGGATGCAGCACGATCGCGATGGGCGCATTAGGCTCTTTGCCCGGCTGGTACCGGCCTTCGAGACGCCCTTCGGGCCCGTTGAAGATCACTTCTGGCATGACACTGTTCTTCCGGCCGTTCGGCTCTGTTGGTGTGGTTTTGCGAGGCTCCGTGTGACGGCGTTGCAGCTTGACTAAGCCAGCTTCGCTGCCTAAAACATGGGTCGCAAAATCAGTTTAGAATTATTCGAAACTCGGTTTGTGGCCGCCTAGCGGCCTGCAAGAGCGCCCCTTGTAATGAAGTTGGGCGGCAAATTTCAAGAAGTGTTTGAGCCAGCGGGCGCGCGAGCGCTCCGGCCCGGGCATGGAAGACATGACCGGCGCGCGAGCGCCACACGGGAAACCGATGACCAGACCGGCGATCTATCTTGATCACAATGCCGCGTCCCCGCTTCTGCCAGAGGCGCGGGCAGCGCTTGTCAGCGCTCTCGATCTGGTCGGCAATCCCTCTTCCGTCCACGCCCACGGTCGCGCCTTACGCAACCTCATCGATACGGCCCGCGCCAAGGTGGCGGAACTTGCCGGCGCAGAGCGCAAGCAGGTGGTGTTCACCGGCTCGGCAACCGAAGCGATTACCCAGGCTATCGTCGGCGGCGCGAAGGTTTTCGCCGCCAGCGCGGTTGTCGTCAGTGCCGGCGAACATGCGGCGGTGACCAAGGCTGCCGAAGCAACGGGCCTGCCTGTCATCATCATCGGACTTTTGCCCGACGGCAGCATTGAACTTGATCAATTGGCATCGGTGGTGGCGGAAGCCGAAGGCAACCTGCTGGTTGCCCTCCATTGGGTGAACAACGAGACCGGCGTGGTGCAGGATATCTCCCGTATCAACGCCATTGTCGGCCCGACCCGCCACACGCTGTTCATCGACGCCGTGCAGGCTTTCGGCAAGCTGCCCCTCGATTTCGCCGCCTCGGCTCCCGACATGATGGCTGTGAGCGGCCACAAGATCGGCGCTCCGGCGGGGATCGGCGCGCTGCTGGTCAAGGCCCATGCCGATACCGTCCGCCTCATTCCCGGTGGCGGGCAGGAGCAGGGCAGGCGCGGTGGTACCGAAGCTGCGGCGCTGATTGCGGCCTTCGGCGCGGCGGCTGCGGCGATCGAAGCCCGGCACCGTGCTGCCGATCCGTCGCGGCTGATCAACCGCCTGGAGGCCGACCTCAAGTCGTCCATCCCCGGCATCGTGATCTTTGGCGAAAGAAGGCTGGGCAACGTCACCAATTTCGCCGTGCCCGGCATCAAGAACGCCACAGCGATGATGGGCCTCGACCTCTTGGGCCTGTCCGTGTCATCGGGCTCGGCCTGTTCATCGGGCAAGGTGGGGCCAAGCCACGTGCTGGCGGCCATGGGCGTGGCGCCTGACCTGGCCGACTGCGCCCTGCGCGTCAGCCTGGGCTGGAATTCGACGGTCGACGACGTCAATGCGTTCGTTGCCGGTTACCAATCGATCCTCGCGCGCCACCGGGCGCGGCAGGGACAGGCGGCCTAGGTCGCACAGTTTAGATGGCTCGCGGCGACCTTGAATCGCCGACTGGGCAATAGGAGAAGCCGCCATGGCCAGTGACTACGCCGATATCCCGACGCTCAAGGAAAACATCGACCGCGCCACCGTTGACTCGGTGCGTTCGCTCGATGTCGACAAGTACAAATACGGGTTCGAGACCGATATCGAATCCGACATGGCCCCCAAGGGCCTGAGCGAGGATACCGTCCGCTTCATCTCGGCCAAGAAGAACGAGCCGCAGTGGATGCTCGACTGGCGCCTGGAGGCTTATCAGCGCTTCCTGACCATGACCGAGCCGACCTGGGCCAAGGTGCACTATCCGCAGATCGACCTGCAGGACATGTACTATTACGCCGCGCCCAAGTCGTCGCCCGCGCCCAAGAGCCTGGACGAAGTCGACCCGGCGCTGATCGCCATGTATGACAAGCTGGGCGTGCCGCTCAAGGAGCGCGAAATCCTGGCCGGCGTCGAGCGCCCGCAGGTGGCCGTCGACGCCGTGATGGACTCGGTGTCCGTGGTCACCACGTTCCGCGAGGAACTGGCCAAGGTCGGCATCATCTTCTGTTCAATCTCGGAAGCCATCCGCGAATATCCCGAGCTGGTGCAGAAGTACCTGGCCTCGGTGGTGCCGGTTTCGGACAACTACTATGCAACGCTGAATTCGGCCGTCTTCACCGACGGCTCGTTCGTCTACATCCCCAAGGGCGTGCGCTGCCCGATGGAGCTTTCGACCTATTTCCGCATCAACGAGAAGAAGACCGGGCAGTTCGAGCGGACGCTGATCATCGCCGAGGCTGACTCCTATGTGAGCTACCTCGAAGGCTGCACCGCGCCGATGCGCGACGAGGCGCAGCTCCATGCTGCCGTGGTGGAGCTGGTGGCGCTCGACAATGCCGAGATCAAGTATTCCACCGTCCAGAACTGGTATCCGGGCGACAAGGATGGCAAGGGCGGCATCTACAACTTCGTCACCAAGCGCGGCGATTGCCGTGGCGTGAATTCCAAGATCTCCTGGACCCAGGTCGAAACCGGTTCGGCTATCACCTGGAAGTATCCCAGCTGCATCCTGCGTGGCGACGGTTCTCGCGGCGAGTTCTACTCCATCGCCATTTCCAATGGTCACCAGCAGGTCGATAGCGGCACCAAGATGCTGCATCTGGGCAAGAACACCTCCAGCCGCATCATCGCCAAAGGCATTGCCGCCGGCTTCTCGGACAATACCTATCGCGGCCAGGTCTCGGCCCATGCCAAGGCCAAGAATGCCCGCAATTTCACCCAGTGCGACAGCCTGCTGATCGGCGACAAGTGCGGCGCCCATACCGTGCCCTATATCGAGAGCCGCAACGGCACCGCGGTGTTCGAGCACGAGGCCACCACGTCCAAGATTTCCGACGACCAGATGTTCTACTGCCAGCAGCGCGGCCTTTCCGAGGAAGACGCCGTGGCGCTGATCGTCAACGGCTTCGTCCGCGACGTGCTGCAGCACCTGCCGATGGAATTCATGGTCGAAACCCAGAAGCTGATCGCCATCAGCCTCGAAGGCAGTGTTGGCTAAGATGACCGACGCGCCGCGCAACCCGGTGGTGTCCCTGGCTTCCCTCGCGCTTGAAACGTGGGAGCAGGGGCAGCTCTACGGGGGTTCCGACACATCCTTCGGGAAGGCGCTCGGACTTCTCGGCCTGGGGATCAGCTATAGCGAGGTGCCGGCCGGCAAATCGAGCTGCCCCTTCCACAATCACCATGTGGAGGACGAACTCTTTATCGTGCTGGAAGGCGAAGGCACGTATCGCTTTGGCAATCAACGGTTCGCCTTCAAGGCCGGCGACGTGCTTGGAGCGCCCGCCGGCGGACAGGATACCGCGCATCAGATACTCAATACCGGGGGAGTGACGCTCAAGTATCTGGGCGTGTCGACCTTGGCGGCAACCGAGGTCTGCGAGTATCCCGATTCCGGTAAGTTCCTGGTTTCGAGCCGTCCCGGCGCCGCCCGGCCGGCCCGACACATCTACGACGCCGAAGACGGTAAGCTGCGCCACAAGGGCCGCAGTGGCGAGCACAACCTCGATTACTGGGACGGCGAACCCGGCGCCTGAGCGCCATCAACCCATTCGGCGCTTGGCGCCAACCGACTTTCTGGAGACTAGCGATGACCACCCCGATCCTTGAAATCCGTAACCTCCATGCGCGCATCGAAGAGCGCGAAATCCTCAAGGGCGTGAACCTCACCATCCCGGCCGGCCAGGTGCATGCCATCATGGGCCGCAACGGCTCGGGCAAGTCGACGCTGAGCTATGTGCTGGCCGGCAAGGAAGACTACGAAATCACCGAGGGCGAAATCCTGCTCAACGGCGAAAACATTCTCGATATGGAGCCATCCGAGCGGGCCGTTGCCGGCATTTTCCTCGCCTTCCAGTATCCGATCGAAATCCCCGGCGTCGCCACCATGACCTTCCTCAAGGCGGCCATGAATGCCCAGCGCAAGGCGCGCGGCGAAGGCGAGATGACCACGCCGGACTTCATGCGCGCGGTCAAGGAAGCCGGCGCCCAGCTCAATATCGACAGCGATATGCTGAAGCGCCCGCTCAATGTCGGTTTCTCGGGCGGCGAGAAGAAGCGCGCGGAAATCCTGCAGATGGCGCTGCTCAAGCCGGCGCTCTGCGTGCTCGACGAGACCGATTCCGGCCTCGATATCGATGCGCTGCAGGTTGTGTCGCGCGGCGTCAACGCGCTGCGTGCCGATAACCGCTCCATGCTGGTCATCACCCACTATCAGCGCCTGCTGAACCACATCGTGCCTGATGTCGTGCATGTGTTCAGCGATGGCCGGATCGTGGAGAGCGGCGACAAGGACCTGGCACTGCAGCTCGAAGCCAAGGGCTATGCCGACTTCGACGCGACGGCGGCCTGACCGATGCGCCAGACCATGCCCGTCCGGCTCGGAGCAGCCGAAGATACCCTGATCGCCCAGCTCAAGAGCGTGGGCGCGAACGCAGAGGCCGAGCGGATCACCATTGCCGGCCTGCCGACGCGTCGCGTCGAGAGCTATCACTATACCGACCTCAAGACCTTGCTGCGTGCCATCCCGCCGCTGGCCCAGGCCGCCAACCAGGCCAGCGCCCCGGCTTTGCGCGTGGCCGGCGCCTATCAGCTGATGATCGCCAATGGCATCATCCAGGCTGCGGCAACGGCACCGGCGGGCATCATCGTCGGCAAGGCTGCTGGCGGCGTGCTCAGCACCCGCGACGATGTGCTGGTGCATCTCAATGGCGCCTTCGCCAAGGAGAGCATGACGCTCACGCTCGAAAGCAGCGTCGACCCGGTGATCCAGATCGATCGCCGCAGCGAGGGTGAGGCAGCCCACGTGGCCGACTCGCTCAAGATCTTCGTGGCTGATGGCGCTTCGGCTGTTATCCTCGAGACCTTCTCGGGTTCGGACGCGGCCCATGTCGGCAACCACGCGACCTATATCGCGCTGGGCAAGGGCGCCACGGTGACCCACATCACCGTCGACCTCTCGGCGCGCGCGGCCACGCATTTCGCCACCAACGAGTACCATGTCGGCGAAGGCGCCCAGCTCCGCACGCTGGTGATCCATGCCGGGGCCGGGGTCGCCCGCACCCAACTGTTCCCGCGCTACGAGGGCGCCGGGGCGCATGGCGACATTACCGGGCTAAATCTGGTCAATGATGGCCAGCACAGCGACATCACCATGGATGCACACCACGCCGTGCCCCACACCACCAGCCAGCCGCTGTTCAAGTCGATCGCGCGGGGCAGGGGCAAGGCCATCGTGCAGGGCCGCCTCGTCGTCGCGCGCGACGCGCAGAAGACCGACGCCAAGCTGATGAGCCAGGGCCTGATGCTGTCAGACGAGGCGGAAATCCTCAGCAAGCCCGAGCTCGAAATCTATGCCGACGACGTGGTCTGCGGCCACGGCTCGACCTGCGGCAAGCTCGACGAGGATCACCTGTTCTATCTCTTGAGCCGCGGCATTCCGAAGGAAGAAGCCGAGACCATGCTGGTGCGCGGGTTCCTGGAAGAGCTCGTCGACCCCATCGCGGACGAGGCACTGGCCGAGGCCCTGCATGGCGTCATCGACGGGTGGCTGCTGGGGAAGTAACTGGGCAAGACCCGCGGGTCTTGCCCTCCCTCCCCCTTGAGGGGAGGGACCGAGGGAGGGGGTAGTTGTGTGGGTCACTGATGGACCCCCACCCCCGACCCCTCCCCTCAAGGGGGAGGGGAGGCAAAAGCCGGTGACATATGACCTTCGACCTAGCCAAAGTCCGCGCCGATTTCCCGATCTTGTCCGAGGTGATCCACGGCAATCGGCTTGTCTATCTCGATAGCGGCGCGTCGGCGCAGAAGCCGGTGCAGGTGCTCGACCGCATGGATCATGCCTTCCGCCACGAATATGCCAATGTGCATCGGGGCCTGCATACGCTCGCCAACCGCGCCACCGAGGCCTATGAGGGCGGGCGTCATGCGGCGCAGAAGTTCCTCAATGCGGCGCGGCCCGAAGAGATCATCTTCACCCGCTCGGCCACCGAGGCGATCAACCTGGTGGCGTCCTCTTTCGCGGGTCCGCGCATTGGCGAGGGCGACGAAATCGTGCTCTCGATCATGGAGCACCATTCCAATATCGTGCCGTGGCACTTCCACCGCGAACGCAAGGGCGCGGTGATCAAGTGGGTCGATGTGCGTGACGATAGCAGCTTCGACCTTGACGCCTTCGCGGCCACCCTGACCGACCGGACCCGTATGGTTGCGGTTACGCATATGAGCAACGTGCTGGGCACGGTGACGCCGATCAAGGAGGTCATCGAGATCGCCCATGCCCGCGGCATTCCGGTGCTGATCGATGGGTCGCAGGGCGCTGTGCATACCGGCGTCGACGTCCAGGCGCTCGATGCCGATTTCTATGTCATGACCGGGCACAAGCTCTACGGCCCGACCGGCATCGGCGTGCTCTATGGCAAATACGACCTCCTGGCCGAAATGCAGCCCTATCAGGGCGGCGGTGAGATGATCGACGTCGTGACCATGGACACGATCACCTACAACGAGCCGCCGCACCGTTTCGAGGCCGGCACGCCCCCGATAGTCCAGGCCATCGGCTTGGGTGCGGCGCTGACCTATATGAACGAGCTTGGGCGCGAGGCGATTGCCGCGCATGAGCACGAGGTTGCCCAATATGCCCATGAACGGCTCAGCCGCATCAATTCGCTGCGCCTGATCGGTACCGCGCCGGGCAAGGGCGGCATCTTCTCGTTCGAGATGGCCGGCGCCCATGCCCATGATATTGCGACCATTCTCGACCGCTATGGCATCGCCGTTCGTGCCGGCACGCATTGCGCCATGCCGCTGCTCAAACGCTTTGGTGTCACCTCTACCTGCCGCGCCTCCTTCGCCCTATATAACGGCAAGGACGATGTGGACGCGCTGGTGGACGGCATTGAACGCGCCAGGAAGTTTTTCGAGTGAATTTTTCGCGTAAGCGAGGCTAGCTATGACCGAAGACATCGAAATTGACGAATCCAAGATCGCACCGGCTCCCACCATTCCCGAGCCGCGCATCACCCCCAATGTCGCTGGCGGCCTGCCCGAGGCTGAGGTCGAGCGCATCACGACGGACCTGATCGGCGCGCTCAAGACCGTCTATGACCCGGAAATTCCGGTCGACATCTATGAGCTGGGCCTCATCTACAAGGTCGACCTGGATGACGACCGCAAGCTGACCATCGACATGACGCTGACCGCGCCGGGTTGCCCGGTGGCGGGCGAAATGCCCGGTTGGGTGGAGAACGCGGCACGTGGTGTCGAAGGAATTCAGGATGTCGAGGTCAACATGGTGTTCGATCCGCCATGGGACGCCTCGCGCATGAGCGAAGAAGCTCAAGTCGCCCTGAACTGGTGGTAATCTGACGCGTTTTGTCCTATATATCGTGAAACGCCGATAGAAAGTTCGTCCATGGCCTTCAAGATCATGTCGCTGACCGATGCCGCTGCCGAGCGCATCACCGAGATCATCGAAGATTCGGAAAAGCCAGTGATTGGCCTGCGCGTCGGTATCAAGAATGCCGGCTGCGCCGGGGTCGCCTATACCATGGACTACGTCTCCGAGCCCGTGAAGGGCGACGATCACGTGACGGACAAGGGTGTCGATGTCTGGATTGACCCAAAGGCGACAATGTACCTGCTCGGTACGGTGATGGACTTCGAGACGGCCAAGATGAGTTCGGGCTTCACCTTCAAGAACCCTAATCAGACCGGCGAATGCGGCTGCGGCGAAAGCGTGACGCTCAAGGCCGCCGACCTCAAGGCGATCGCCGAGGCGCGGGCAGGGGCCTAGTCGCCCTTCGCGCGCCGCTACACCTTGCACCGCGCGTCGCCATCGGGCATTGATCGCGCCATCATGCTGACGCCCCTGCCGCCCGCCCTCGCCATCGTCCCGCCCAACCGTCCGCTTGTCGGTCGTGTCTCCCCGCCGGGGTCCAAATCCATCACCAATCGCGCCTTGCTGCTGGCGGCGTTGGCCAACGGCACGAGCAGGCTCACCGGCGCGCTCAAGAGCAAGGACACGGTGCTGATGGCGGCCGCGCTGCAGCAGATGGGGGTGACTGTCGACGAGCCGGACGCCACCAGCTTTGTGGTGACGAGCGCGGGCCGCCTGCAGGCGCCTGAGGGACCGCTATTCCTCGGCAATGCCGGCACGGCCACCCGTTTCCTGACCGCTGCCGTCGCCACTGTCGATGGCGAAGTTATCGTCGACGGCGACGAGGAGATGCGCCTACGCCCCATCGGTCCGCTGGTGACGGCCTTGCAGTCGCTGGGGATCGACGCCACTAGCCCAACGGGTTGCCCGCCGGTTACCGTTCGCGGCAAGGGCAGTTTTGGTTCGGGCCGGGTCGAGATCGATGCGGGTTTGTCCAGTCAGTATGTTTCGGCGCTGCTGATGGCCGCGCCGCTTGGCGAGGGCCCGATCACCGTGGCGCTGACCGGCAAGGACATCGGCGCGCGCGGTTATGTCGACCTGACGCTGGCCGCCATGCGCAGCTTTGGTGCCTCGGTTGAACAGCTCGATCCCGGTACCTGGCTTGTGCAGCCCACCGGCTACAGGGCCACCGACCTGCTGATCGAGCCCGATGCTTCTGCGGCAACCTATTTGTGGGGCGCCGAGGTGCTGACTGGCGGGCGCATCGACTTGGGCGTCGCCGCCGATGCCTTTACTCAGCCCGACGCGGCCGCCCAGGCTGTCATTGCGCAGTTCCCCGATATGCCCGCCGTCATCGACGGCTCGCAGATGCAGGACGCCGTGCCCACCCTGGCCGTGCTCGCCGCGTTCAATAACCAGCCGGTGCGCTTCGTCGGCATTGCCAATCTGCGGGTCAAGGAGACCGACCGCATCCGCGCCGTCGCCAATGAACTGAACCGGATCCTGCCGGGACTGGGGACGGAGGAGGGCGACGACCTCGTTGTGGCCGCCGATCCCGAGCTCGCTTCGAAGCTGGTGGGCCGCAACAGCGGCATCAAGATCGAAACCTACCACGATCACCGTATTGCCATGAGCTTCGCCCTGGCGGGCCTTCGCGTCCCCGGCATCGTCATTCTCGATCCGGCCTGTACGGGCAAGACCTACCCGGCCTATTGGGACATGCTGGCAGGGCTGGGCGTGGAGCTAGTGCCAGCCTAGGCGGCCGAGACGTCCTTGGTCTCTTCGACCTGCGCCTGCATCGCCTCGAGTTCGCTTTCGCTGATCACGCGATTGCGGCCGGCATGCTTGGCGGCATAGAGGCAGCGGTCGGCGCGTTCGATCAGCGTGGCGGGCGTGTCGCCCGGACGGTAGGCAGCAACGCCGAACGACGCGGTAATGCGGCCCAGCTTCTCGTTGGTCGACCGCTTGAGCAGTTCCTTGGCCTGGATCGCCTTGCGGATGTTCTCCGCCACGATGACCGCACCCTCCATGTCGGTGGAGGGAAGGATGGCAACGAATTCCTCCCCACCGTAGCGCGCCGCCAGGTCCTTACCCTTGATGTTGGACTTGAGCGTCATCGCCACCAGCCGCAGCACCTGGTCGCCAGTCTGGTGGCCATAGGTATCGTTGAAGCTCTTGAAGTGATCGATGTCGATGATCATCAGGCAGAGCGGCACCCCTGTCTCGCTCGCTTCTGCGATCGCCCCATCCATGCCTTCGTCGAAGCTCTTGCGATTGGCGATCTTGGTCAGCGGGTCGAGCAGGGACTCCCGTCGGACATCGTCGAGGTCACGCTGCAGCGAGGCAATGTCGTCGCGCGACGCCTCGAGCTTCTGCTCGAGCGAGCGATTTGTTTCCTGCATGCGGCGGGTTTCGCTCAGCAGCTTGTCTGCCAGCTCCTTCATCGCCGCCACCGAGATCTCGCGCTCAAGATCGCCACTGGCCGACTGTAACGAGCCCGAATAGGCGTTGGCCGTGGTCATGGCCGAATCGATGGCCTCATAGACCGCCTCGATACGCGCATGCATGCGCTCCGAGACGCTCGACATGCGATCATTCACGTCCGACTTCAGGAACTCGTTGTAGAGCGTCTCGGCCAGATTGGTCGTCGGCGAGTCGCCGTTGCGAAAGATCGCATTGATCCGGGCGTTCAGCGTCGGATTGACGCCGGTGGAATAGGTGTAGAGCAGCTCGTAGAACTGGGGATAGGGCGGAATCCCGCTGCGCTTGAGCAGGTCAAAGGCAGAATTCGCGTAACCGAGCGCGCGTTTGAATTCCTGTTCGGACACTGCTTCCCTCGCGCCTCGTTGCGCTAACTCGGCGCCGTTCGCCCCACCACCGAGTCACCCTGATAAATACCGCCCCGGCGTTAATGAACACAACTGTGCCGCGACAATAAAAAACAGGCATGCACAGTCAAATGCCGTTTAGGTCAGCTGACCACACGCGTGGAGCGCAGCAAGAACGCCGGAATGGGACCGTCATTACCAAAGGGAGAATTGCTGGTACCAGCTTCTGGCGGAGCCTGCTCGGCTTCGGGACGCTGCCGTGAACGGCCACGACGTTGACCGCGCTCGGACGGCGCGGCTTCTGGCTTGGCCGACGCGTCGTCGGCAGGCTTCTGCTTGACCTCTGTGGCGGGCGTGGGCTCGGTCGCCGCGCCAGCTTCAGCGCGGCTGCGCGGGCCACCGCGACGCGAGCGAGCCGGCCGGGCCGGGCGGTCATCATCCTCCGGAGCCGCAGCAGGCGCGGTCTTGCCGGTATCGAGATACTCAATCGGCTTCTGGATCAATTTGAGGATGGCATCGAGATGCTTGCCATCGGCGGGGGCGACCAGCGTGTAGGCGACGCCCAGCCGCCCGGCACGACCAGTGCGGCCGATGCGGTGCACATAGTCTTCGGCATGCACGGGCACGTCAAAATTGAACACGTGGCTCACTGCCGGAATATCCAGCCCACGCGCCGCCACGTCGCTGGCGACCAACAGGGTCAGCCGGTTGTTCTTGAACGCATCGAGCGTTTCCATGCGGCTCTTCTGGTCCATGTCACCATGAAGGGCCCCTGCGGAAAAGCCGTGGCGTTCCAGCGAGCGAGCCAGCGTCGCCACATCGCGCTTGCGATTACAGAAGATGATGGCGTTGGTCAGCCCTTCGGAGGCGCGAATGCGCTCGCGCAGCGAGGCCCGTTTGTCTTCGGGCTTGGAGCCGACCTTGACCAGTTTCTGGTCAATCGTGTCGGCTGTGGAAGCGGCCCGCGACACCTGCACATGCACCGGATCGCGGAGGAACTTCTTGGTGAGCCGCTCGATTTGCGCGTCCATCGTGGCCGAGAACAGCATGGTCTGCCGGCGCGCAGGCAGGCGCGAGCAGATCTTTTCAATGTCGTCGATAAAGCCCATGTCGAGCATGCGGTCAGCCTCGTCGATGACGAGGATTTCGACGCCATTGAGCATGATCTTTCCGCGGTCGATCTGGTCGAGCAGGCGGCCGGGAGTTGCGATCAGCACGTCGACGCCGCGATCGAGCTTCTTGTTCTGGTCTTCAAACGACACGCCGCCGATGATCAGGGCCATCGTGAGCCGGTGGTTCTTGCCGTATTTCTCGAAATTCTCGGACACCTGCGCCGCCAGCTCGCGGGTCGGTTCAAGAATGAGCGTACGGGGCATGCGGGCGCGGGCGCGGCCATTTTCCAGCAGCGTCAGCATGGGCAGGACGAAACTCGCCGTCTTGCCGGTGCCGGTCTGGGCAATGCCGATCAGGTCCTTCTTCTGCAGAAGATGCGGGATCGCCTGCGCCTGAATTTCAGTCGGTTTGCTGTAGCCTGCAGCGGTAACCGCATCGGTTACTTTGGTTGACAGGCCGAGCCCGGAAAAATCATCAGTCAAATCAGGTCATTCCAGAAATGTGGCCCGGGGCCAGGTCCAGTCCGAGACATTCGAACGGTGCGCCGGGGTCTTCAGCAGTGGACGGACAAAGCACGATACGCAGGCATGTCCACAACTGGATCGGTCACTGGGCGGAATGCAGCAAGTGCAGCGACGGAGTGACCCTGAGGCAGTCTGGCAGAGGCGGGTGATGTCGAGATGACAAGCCGTCGAGCCAGAAATGCTCCAGCGGCGCGGAACATAGCGCAAACCCCTTGTCTGTCAACGGATTTGGGTGCGTTAGGGTTATCAGGGACGCTTCATCTCCCATGAGGGGAGGTGGAGAAGGTGTCAGATATCCAAATCCGTCACAAAGGCGGCATTCTCCTGGATGAAGTCGAAACGCGCCTCCGGCTTGGTGCCCATCAGGCGATCGACGCTGGTTCGGGTGGCATCCAGGTCGTCCCGCACCTTGACCTGGAGCAGGGTCCGGGTGCTCGGCGACATCGTGGTTTCGCGCAGATGGGCAAACGGCATTTCGCCTAGACCCTTGAAGCGGGTCATGTCGACCTTGCCCTTGCCGGTGAACTCGGTCGCCAGCAGTTCGTTCTTGTGGGCGTCGTCGCGGGCGTAAAGTGTCTTGCCGCCCTGGCTGATGCGATAGAGCGGTGGCATGGCCAAGTAGAGGTGGCCGCCATCGATCAGCCTGGGCATTTCCTGGAAAAAGAAGGTGATCAGCAGCGAAGCGATGTGCGCGCCGTCCACGTCCGCGTCGGTCATGATGATGATCTTGTCGTAGCGCAGGTCGTCTTCGCGATAGCGATCGCGCGTTCCACAGCCCAGTGCCTGGATGAGGTCGGAGATCAGCTGGCTGGCCTGCATCTTCTCGCGGCTGGCGCCGGCCACGTTGAGGATCTTGCCGCGCAGCGGCAGCACGGCCTGGCTGGAGCGATTGCGCGCCTGCTTGGCGCTGCCGCCGGCCGAGTCACCCTCGACGATGAAGAGCTCGGCGCCCTGCGCTGCGGTTTGCGTGCAGTCTGCCAGCTTGCCAGGCAGGCGCAGCTTGCGCGTGGCGCTGGCCCGGTCGATTTCCTTTTCCTTGCGGCGGCGCAGCCGTTCTTCGGCGCGCTCGATAGCCCAGTCGAGCAGCTTGCCCGCCTGGTTGGGCGAGGCGGCCAGCCAGTGGTCGAACGCGTCGCGCAGCGCCGTGTCGACAATGCGCGTGGCCTCTCCGGAGGCCAGCTTGTCCTTGGTCTGGCCGACGAATTCGGGTTCGCGCACGAAGACCGAGAGCATGGCGCTGCAATGGGCGAACACGTCCTCTGCCGTCAGGATGGCGGCGCCCTTGTTCTTGGTCAATTCGGCATAATTCTTGAGACCGCGGAGCAGGGCACTTCGTAGACCCGCCTCGTGCGTACCGCCATCAGGCGTGGGCACCGTATTGCAATAGGACGAGACTCCGCCGTCGCCCAGCGTCCAGGCCACAGCCCACTCGACCGCACCATGCGAGCCGGGCTTGCCATGGCTGCCGCAGAACAGTTCATCGACAATGCGCGTTTCCCCTTCGATGCGCGCCGTCATGAAGTCCCTGAGGCCGTTGGGATAATGGAACACTGCTTTGGCCGGCGCGTCCTCGGTCGCGAGGCTCTCGTCGCAGCTCCAGCGCAGCTCGACGCCGGCAAACAGATAGGCCTTGGCCCGCGTCATCCGGTAGAGCCGGGCGGCGGAGAAGTGGGCGTGTTCGCCAAAGATCTGCGGGTCGGGGTGGAAACGAGTAGTCGTGCCGCGCCGGTTCTGCACCCGACCAAGCGCTTCGATGTCACCGAGCGGCTTGCCGCGCGAGAAGCTGAGCCGGTGCAGCTGCTGTTCGCGTGCGACCTCGACGACCAGGCTGTCGCTCAGGGCATTGACCACCGAGACGCCGACGCCATGCAGGCCGCCGGATGTTTCATAGGCCTTGGAATCGAACTTTCCGCCCGCATGGAGCACGGTGTGAACGATCTCCAGCGTCGAGCGGCCGGGATATTTCGGGTGGTTCTCAACCGGGATGCCGCGGCCATTGTCGGCGACGGTAATGAAGCCGTCGGCGCCCAGATGCACCTCGATACGGGTGGCGTGGCCGGCAATGGCCTCGTCCATCGAATTGTCGATGACCTCGGCGAACAGGTGGTGCAGTGCATTGGAATCGGTACCACCGATATACATGCCCGGCCGCCGGCGAACCGGCTCAAGCCCTTCCAGCACCTCGATATCGGCAGCCGAATACGTGCCGGACCCAGCCGCAGGCTTGCTGGCAGGCTTGATCGGTTCCGGCTGGCGCTCGGGCTCGTCTCCCGCGCCGAAAAGGTCTTCTGCTTGCGACATGCGCATCCCGTGTTCGCGTCCGAATCGGACGATTCCGCCTTCTAGCATATCCCAGCCCTGTGCTGTGCCGTTCTGGAACCAGCCGCGCCTTGGGGCTTTGTCCACAAAGCTGAACGGCAGATGAACGGGCGGTTGCGCTCGGGTTCAAGCCTGCCGCGATAGTTTGATCGACCGCATTACGGATTAGGAGGCTGTCTTGACCAAGTCCATCGTCATCGCCGTCGCGGCCTTGTTGCTCGGCGCCACCGTCTCGGCACCCGTCCAGGCTCAATCGGTCGGATTCGGCATCTTCTATGGAGACGAGGAATCCGACTTCTTTCCCCGCCGGCTCACCTGCATGGGCGATTACCAAATCCGCCAGGCCGTCGCGAGCCGCGGCTATACCGACATCTATCTCAATGTCCTGAACGAGGGGCATGTTGAAGTGCGGGCAACGCGCGACGGATGGGTCTACCTGCTCGACTTCAACTACTGCACCGGGCGTATCGAGGGCCGGAAGCAGCTCAGGCCGGCTTGAGAGCGTGGAGCCGCTAACGCGGTCGATACAAACCCGTCCCAAGATCGGGCGGCCGGTTTACGTTCCGTTTGCTTCTTGAAAGCACTTTCTTAAACGCGCGCTGCTAGAACCATTTCATACGGTTTTTGTCTGGAGTTGCCGTATGCGAACCACTGGGAATCATAGTTCTGCGTACCAGGTTCCTGCTGGTTCCGATGTCTTCGGTGTTTGGCCGCATGCCGGATTTTCAGGTATTGCGTACCGGCTGGCCAAGCTCACCGCCCCGCGTTCTGGGGTGCTGGCGCTGGTCGCCACCATGTTCTACCTCCTCTGACCGTTGAGATTGATTTCCGCCGTTTGGGCGGCTAATGGTCAGTCACGCCGAACTACCAACCAGGGAGGGCGTCGATGACATTGCTGTTCACGCACCGCTCCCGTGGCCCTGTCCCCGCCCTGTGGCTCAAGCTGCAGGGCTGACCGGTACTGGTACGGACGTTCCTTCTGTCTCCATCCTGGTTTGCCCTTCGCGGCGGTCTGTGACCGCCTGACAGGATCTTGGCGCTCGGCGCCGCACCAGTGAGACAAAAATGGGCTCCATCAGCCTCCGCAATGCTGGCCTCGTGGCCACCGTTACCCTGTTTTCCAACCTCAACTTCGTCATATCAGACGGCGACCGCGTCGGCCTTGTGGCCGGTAATGGCCGTGGCAAGACCACCTTGTTGCGCGCGATGGCCGGGCAGGGGGATTTGACGTCCGGCGATATCGTTCGCTCGCGCGGCCTGACGGTCGGCTATGTCGAGCAGGACATGCCCACCGCAAGTATGGGGCTGACGCTCTACGAGGCAGTGCTTGAGGCGCTGCCGGTTGCCGATCGCGAAACCGATAGCTGGCGGGTCGATGTGGTGCTGGACGAGTTCGAAACGCCCGATGCCATGCGTAACCGCAAGCTGACCGAACTGAGCGGCGGCTGGCAGCGCATCGCCCTGATCGCGCGCTGCTGGGTACTGCAGCCTGACGCCTTGCTGCTCGACGAGCCTACCAACCACCTGGATTTGGGCAAGCTGTTCCAGCTCGAGAACTGGATCAACCAAGCCGCGCGCAACATCCCGGTGGTCATCGCCAGCCACGACCGCCAATTCCTCGACGCCACCACGAACCGCACGCTGTTTCTGCGTCCCGATGCGAGCCACTATTTCGCCCTGCCATACAGCAAGGCGCGCGTGGCACTCGCCGAGGCGGACGAGGCCGCCGAAGCCAAGCGTGAACGGGACCTCAAGGAAGTGAGCCGCCTGCGCAAGCAGGCCGCCAAGCTCACCAATATCGGCATCAACTCCGGAAGCGATCTGCTGGTGGTGAAATCCAAGTACCTGCGCGAGCGGGCGGCCAAGATCGAGGCGGCGGTGCATTCGCTGCACAAGGAACGAAGCGGCGAGATCAAGCTGGGCAACAGCGGCGCCAATGCCAAGGTCCTGCTGGCCATGGAGAATGTCGACGTGACCAGCCCCGTGGGTGACAAGCTTTTCCGCATCGATAAGCTGCATGTGTTCCAGGGCGACCGGCTGGTCATCCTGGGTCGCAACGGCACGGGCAAGTCCCAGTTCATCGGCCTGGTCCATCGCGCCATGAGCGGCTCGGAAACCGCGGGTCTGCGCGTCAGCCCGCAGGTCGTGCCCGGTTATGTCGACCAGGCCATGAGCTTCCTGCCGCCCAAGCAATCGCCGCTCGCATACATCACCGGTCGCTTCGACCAGGGCGACCAGCGCAGCAAGGCTTTGCTGGCGGCGGCGGGCTTTGCTGTCGAAAAGCAGCAACGGCCGATATCCGAGCTGTCCTTCGGGCAGCGGGCGCGGCTAGGGCTGCTGGCTATCCGCCTGCAGGAGCCCAATTTTTACTTGCTGGACGAGCCGACCAACCATGTCGATATCCCCGGCCAGGAGCGCCTTGAGGATGAAGTGCTCGCCCACGGTGCCACCTGCATCCTGGTCTCGCACGACCGCAGCTTCGTCCGAGGCTTGGGCAACCGCTTCCTGGTGATCGAAAACCGGCGCCTGCGCGAAGTCGATAGTCCGGAGCCGCATTTCGCAGCTATGGCAAACCAGGCGAGCTAAGGTTCTGTGGGGGCGGGAAAAATCCCGCCCCCGCTAAGCATATGCTAACCATCGCCGCAGTGCCTGCCTATCCGATGGGAAGCCCTGGCATAGGGGAAAACAAGTATTAAGGACTGACCGATAGCCTTTGGTCCGATTGGAACGAATGGGATCGGGAGGCCCTATGTTTCAGAGCGTCGACGGCGATAGTGCGCCGTCACGATCACAATATGATTGGCACGACATCCGGTTCATCGGCGCAAAGGCCGGTCGCTATGCCTTGCCCGATCATGGCGCAAGCACCGACGGCAAGGTTGCCGTCTATGCCTGCCGCCTGTGCTCGATTTCGACGCGGATGGCCGTCATCGTCGGACCGGTGATCGGCAAGGAGGGCGAGACCATCACCGCCCACTTCGACGATTTCGGCATTCTGCGTGGCAAGATATGCCGCCGGCTGCCGTCTGGCTTTGCCATGCGCCTGACCATGAGCGACACCGATCGCGACAAGCTCGGGGGCAAGATCGCCTGGCAGAAGAAGAACGTTCACGAGCAGGTCCCCGACAAGCGCGAGCACAAGCGCATTCTGCCGCGGGATCCGCGTACGGTGCTGACCCTTGCAGACGGCACGCAAATGCCATGCTTCGTGATCGACGTGTCGCAGTCGGGCATAGCGGTCTCGGCGGAAATCTGGCCTGGCCTGGGCACGCCGATGGCAGTGGGGAAGCTGGTCGGACGCGTGGTCCGCTACCTCGATGTCGGATTCGCGCTGCAATTCATCCAGCTGCAAGAACTCAGCCAACTCGAAATCCTGATGGCGCCGCCCACCCCGCCGGCCGAAGAGCAGGACGATGCGCAAGGTGAAGGTTTGCTTAACCAGGTTTAGAAATCTGCTGCTATAGTTTGGGAGTCATCTTCAGCTTCTGAGTCTATAGTCCTGCATCCTTTGTATTGGGTGATCTCATGCCGTCCGCCGCGATAGACTATAGCCTCAACGACATTGACACCGTTACCGGACGCTATGTGTTGGGCGACGAGACGGCGGCCTCGGGCAGGGACGTGCTGGCGTGTCGTCTCAAGACCATTTCGCCCACCGAATTCGTCGCAACGGCGCCTGCCGTCGGTTCGATCGGGGAAGTCGTCAGAGCCGACTTCGGGCCGTTTGGCGCATTGCATGGCCGCATTTCCCGCCATGTCGAGGACGGTTTCGTCGTCAAGCTCGATGGGGCACGCGCTGCGCAGGCATTGCTTGCCGAGCGGATCGAGGCTTTTCGTCGCCAGCCCCAGTCGGAGGAGGCAGCGGATCGCCGCATGGGCGGGCGCTACCTGCCAGCCGAACCACGCTCCATGCTCTTTGCCGGGCCGGACATCGCCGTTTCGTGCATGATCGTTGACTATTCCGCCACTGGAGCCGTGATTTCGGCCGAGACCAGGCCAGCCATCGGTACCGCGGTGACCGTTGGACACATGCTGGCGCATGTCGTGCGCCAGTACGAATTTGGCTTTGCCATGCGCTTCGACAATCCGCATCCGGACGACGACATCGAGACGCTGCTCGAGACCCCGCGCGCCTGGCGCAAGGCGATGGCCATCCTGCCGACTGCTGCGGTCGAGACCGCCGACGATAGCCTATCGGGCCACGACGGCTACGGATACGACTGATTTTTCGATCCTGAAGCTGCAGACGCCTGGTCAATGTGCCATCATTCGATCCAGTGCCTGCAGCATCGCATTGGCTTCCGGATGTGCCAGCGCTACGGCGTCACGTAGCCAGGAGCGGGCGGATGGCGCGAGCAGCGGCCAGAAGCGACCGAGGTCGGCAATATCCTTGTCGCGTGGCTCCTTGCATTTGTAGAGCAGCTGGATTTCCGGCGCGATGACCGGCCAGCCGTCACCACTGGTTACGAAGGCCAGCTCCAGCGGCAGCGCCACGCGTTCGTCGCGGCGAAAGTGCCAATATTCCTTGTCATGCGCTTCGGCCACGACTTCGAAGTCCCAAAGCGTTTCGCCCTGGCGCCGCAGCCAGAGGCTGAAAGGCGGTTCGGGCGGGGCATCGGGTTGCCATGGCGACAACACCTTGTTCTGCGCCGCGGCGATCTCGAAGCCGGGCAGGGCGCTGGCCAGAGCTGGCAGGTCCGCCCGCAGGCAGGCAATCTCGATGTCCGAATGCGTCCGGCTCACCGTCCCGGCCCACAGGTCGAGCGCCCAGCCACCGGCAAAGGCCCAAGGTACCGGCGCTTCCGCCAGCCAACCCGACAGTTCGGTCGGCGATGTCTCCCGCCAGCGTCCGGCCATATTCCGCTCCAAAAAGAAAGGGCCCCGAAGGGCCCTTTCGTATACTGCAAAACTCAGGCTTAGGCCGAGTAGTACATTTCGTATTCGACCGGATGTGGGGTGTGCTCGAACTTGATCACTTCCGTCATCTTCAGCTCGATGTAGCTGTCGATCTGGTCGTCATCGAACACGCCGCCGGCCTTGAGGAACTCGCGGTCCTTGTCGAGGTTTTCCAGCGCTTCGCGCAGCGAACCGGCAACGGTCGGGATGGCCAGCAGTTCCTGGCGCGGCAACTCGTACAGATCCTTGTCCATCGGGTCGCCGGGGTGGATCTTGTTCTTGATGCCGTCGAGGCCGGCCATCAGCAGCGCGGCAAAGCCCAGGTAGGGGTTCGCCAGCGGATCGGGGAAGCGGACTTCCACGCGCTTGGCCTTCGGCGACTGGCCGAAGGGGATGCGGCAGGAAGCCGAACGGTTGCGGGCCGAGTAGGCAAGCAGCACGGGGGCTTCGAAGCCGGGCACCAGGCGCTTGTAGCTGTTGGTGGTCGGGTTGGTGAAGGCGTTGATCGCCTTGGCATGCTTGATCACGCCGCCGATATAGTAGAGCGCGTCCATCGACAGGCCGGCATACTGGTCACCGGCAAACAGTGGCTTGCCGTCCTTCCAGATCGACTGGTGGCAGTGCATGCCCGAACCGTTATCGCCGTAGATGGGCTTGGGCATGAAGGTCACGGTCTTGCCGTAGGCATTGGCGACCTGGTGGATGACATACTTGTAGATCTGCACGTCGTCGGCCGACTTGATCATCGGCGCGAACTTGATGCCGAGTTCGTGCTGGGCCGAGGCCACTTCGTGGTGATGCTTTTCGACGGTCACGCCCATTTCGGCCATGGCGGCAAGCATTTCGCCGCGGATGTCCTGCGCGCTGTCGAGCGGCGGAACCGGGAAATAGCCCTTTTTGAGGCCGATATGGTGGCCGTTGTTACCGGCTTCATAGGCGGTGTCGTTGTTGGAGGGCAGCTCCGGATGGTCGACTTCGAAGCCCACCTTGTATGGGGTGTTGGAGTACTTTACGTCGTCGAACATGAAGAATTCCGGCTCGGGGCCGAACACGACGGTGTCGCCGATGCCCGAAGCCTTGAGGTACGCCTCGGCCTTCTTGGCCGTGGTGCGCGGATCGCGGTTATAGGGCTGGTAGGTAAGGGGCTCGAGGATGTCGCAGTTGATCGCGAGAGTCGAGGCGCCGAAGAAGGGGTCCATATAGGCCGAGTTCGGATCGGGCATCAGCACCATGTCGGACTCGTTGATGGCCTTCCAGCCGGCGATGGAGGAACCATCGAACATGGTGCCTTCTTCGAAGAGGTCCTCATCGACGACGGTCACGTCCATGGTGACGTGCTGCAGCTTGCCGCGCGGGTCGGTGAAGCGCAGGTCGACATACTTGATGTTCTCGTCCTTGATGCGCTTGAGGATGTCGCTTCCGGTGGTCATTAGGTCTTCCCCTGTCTAAATCGGAATGCTTGTTGTTACGTCACGGCGGGTAGCGCCAAGGGCCTCGCGGTCCCTAGAGCGCGTCGTCGCCGAATTCTCCGGTACGGATTCGAATGGCCTGCTCGATCGAGTAGACGAAGATCTTGCCGTCGCCAATGCGACCCGTTTGCGCCGCATTGCGGATCGCTTCGATGGCCTTTTCGGCTAGCTCGTCGGGGCATACGACCTCGACCTTCACCTTGGGCAGGAAGTCGACGACATATTCGGCGCCGCGATAGAGTTCGGTATGGCCCTTCTGACGCCCAAAGCCCTTGGCTTCGGTGACGGTGATGCCCTGCAGGCCCACTTCCTGAAGCGCCTCTTTGACTTCGTCGAGCTTGAACGGCTTTACGATAGCCTCGATCTTTTTCATTTGAGCCTCCACGTGCCGCTAGCGGCGGATACCGCACACCCGTATGCACGGCCTGTGCCACGGTGCCACGATGCAAAAAACGCTTGTCCGATTAAGGACTTACTGGAATACACTGAGCACGCCGATGTCACGGTTTGGGCAGAGCGTGGACAAAACATAGCCACGTTGCACAAGTTTTGAGCAGGCGTCTAGCAGGCGCGGCGAAGGAGATCGCAAGAATGACGCTTATGACGCCACTAGAGGCAGTTCAGCTGCAGTTCGAAGCCTACAACAAACGTGACCTGCCGCGCTTTCTTTCTGCCTTTACTAGCAATGTCCGCAGCTTCCGCCTGCCGGACATGACGCTAATGATCGACGGGAAGGTCGCCTATGGCGAATTCTATGCCAGCCAGCGTTTCATCCACGAGGGCCTGCGCGCCGAATTGTTGAATCGCATAGTGGTGGGCAACAAGGTCATCGACCATGAACTGATCCACGGACTCGGGCCCGAGCCGTTGGAGACCTCGGTGATGTTCGTGGTGGATGCGGGACTGATCAGCACCGTGTTCTCAATCCCCGCCAAATCGCCACTCTAGCCTTTGACTGCCCCCCGCACTTCATATAGATGCAACGCCAACCCGGCCAGCGGGTACCCTTGCGGGTGTGGCGGAATTGGTAGACGCACTGGATTTAGGTTCCAGCGCCGCAAGGCGTGGAGGTTCGAGTCCTCTCACCCGCACCACAATCAGTACCTGGCCCATGTGATCAATGAATACGGGACAAAACCGAATGCAGGTTACCGAAACCCTCAATGAAGGCCTCAAGCGCAAGCTGAGCGTCACCATTCCGGCCGCCACCCTCAACACGCGCCTGGGCGACAAGCTTGAAGAGCTGCGGGGCCAGGCCAACATCAAGGGCTTCCGTCCCGGCAAGGTGCCGCTGGCGCATATCAAGAAGATGTTCGGCCGCTCGGCCATGTCCGAAGTCATGACCGACGCGATCAATTCGACCGTGTCCGAAACCCTGGACGAGCGAAAGGAACGCGCCGCCGCCCAGCCCAAGGTTGATCTGCCCGACGACCAGGCCGTCATCAATGACGTGCTCGACGGCAAGGCCGACCTGGCTTTCGAAGTCGAATATGAAGTGCTGCCGCCCGTCGAACTGATGAAGCTTGATGGCATCAAGCTGGACAAGCCCGTCATCGATATCACCGACGAGGAAGTCACCGCCGAAGTGAATCGCGTGTTTGCCCAGAACCGGGGCTATACCGACAAGGGGGACGAAGGCGTCGTCGAAAATGGCGATCGCCTCGGCCTTTCGTTCGTGGGCAAGATCAAGGGCAAGCCCTTCGATGGCGGCACGTCTGACCACGCCCACCTGACGGTTGGCTCGGGCGAATTCATCCCGGGCTTCGAAGAGCAGCTTATCGGCATGAAGAAGGGCGAGACCCGCGAGATCGAGGTCACCTTCCCCAAGGACTACCAGAGCGACGAACTGGCCGGAAAGAAGGCACAGTTCGAAGTGACCGTGCTCCACGTCGATGGTCCTAACCAGGGCGAACTCGACGACGACTTCGCCAAGCGCCTCGGCGTCGAAAACGTCGACGCCATGCGCGCCGCCGTCAAGACGCAGATGGAAGCCGCGCTCGCTTCTATGAGCCGCCAGCACATGAAGCGCCAGATACTGGACGCGCTGGACGAGGGCCACAAGTTCGACGTTCCGGCCCAGCTGGTCGACGCCGAGTTCAACACCATCTGGCAGCGCGTCGTCCACGAAGTGGAGTCGCACGGCCGGTCCTTCGAAGCCGAAGGCACAACCGAGGAAGCTGCGCGCGAGCAGTATCGCAAGATCGCCGAGCGCCGCGTGCGCCTGGGCCTGGTCGTCGCCGAGATCGGCAACCAGAACGATGTGAACGTCACCGAGGAAGAGCACCAGCAGGCGCTGATCGCCGAAGTGCGCCGCTTCCCCGGTCAGGAACAGCAGGTCTACGACTACTACCGCAAGAACCCGCAGGCCCTTGCCGGCCTCCGCGCTCCGGTCTTCGAGAACAAGGTGGTCGACTTCGTCGCCGCCAAGGGCGACATCACCGACAAGAAGATGACCCGCGCGGAACTGGCCAAGCTGATCCAGGCCGACGAGGACGAGGTCCCGGAAGAGCACCACCACTAAAGTGCCCTGACGCTGAATTTTGAAGCCGCCCAGAAGTGGGCGGCTTTTTGTTTGTGTGTGACACTGGTACGGGGCTGAGATCGCCGTTGTGGTCAATCCGCGTTACAACCTGCGCCCTCGGCCAACTGGACCCACCAATGACATCAGCTCCATCAGATATCCTGCTCACTCCGCGCCAGATGAGCGAGGCTGATCGTCTCGCCGTGCAGGCCGGCGTTAAATCGCTCAAGCTGATGGAGGCGGCGGGCAAGGCTGTCGCCGACGCGATCATGGAGCGCTACTATCAGCGCTCGGTGCTGGTGCTCTGCGGGCCCGGCAACAATGGTGGCGATGGCTTTGTCGTCGCACGGCTGCTCAAGCAAAAGGGCTGGCCGGTGCAGCTTCGTCTCATCGGCGAGCGGGAGGCGCTCAAGGGCGATGCGGCGGCCATGGCCCAGCAATGGACGGGCCGAGCCGAGGCACCCGCTGCCGGCGATATCGAAGGCGCCGATCTCATCGTCGATGCGCTATTGGGCGCTGGGCTCGACCGCGACGTCGAGGGCGAGTTCGCCGATATCATCGACGCCGTAAATGCCAGCACCCGCCCGGTGGTCAGCATCGACATCCCCAGCGGCATTGACGGGGCTACGGGCGCCGCGCGGGGTGCCGCCATCATCGCCGACATGACCGTCACCTTTTTCCGCCTCAAGCCGGGCCATCTCCTGCAACCGGGCCGCAACCACTGCGGCGAGGTGGTTCTGGCCGAAATCGGCATTCCCGAAACGGTGCTGGCCCCAATCGCGGCGACGGCCTGGCAGAATACGCCTAGCCTCTGGTCCATTCCCGAAGCCGACAATGAGGGTAACAAGTTCCATCGCGGCCATGTCGTTGTCGTATCCGGCGGCCCGCTGCAAACCGGCGCGGCGCGCCTTGCTGCCATGGCTGCGTTCCGCGTCGGGGCGGGGGTAGTATCGCTGGCTGGTTCGGAAACTGCGCTCATGGTCCACGCCGCCCATGTCACCGCCATCATGCTCAAGTCCGCCGGGGACGCTGCAGCACTCTCCGAGCTGCTGGCCGACAAGCGTATGAACGCTGTGGTCATTGGCCCGGCGGTGGGGGTTGGCGAGGACACGCGGGCAAAGGTGCTGGCCGTGCTCGGCTCGGGCGCCGCGACGGTGCTCGACGCCGATGCGCTGACCAGTTTTGCCGGGGATGACGAAGCACTGTTTGCCGCCATCAAGGCAACTGACCGGCCGGTGGTTATGACGCCCCATGAGGGTGAGTTCCAGCGGCTCTTTGGGGATGTACCCGGCGGCAAGCTCGAGAAGGCACTGGCCGCGGCGGCCCATTCGGGTGCCATAATCATCCTCAAGGGCAGCGATACGGTCATTGCGAGCCCGGATGGACGCGCTGCCATCAACGCCAACGCCCCGGCCTGGTTGGGAACTGCAGGGGCCGGCGATGTGCTGGCGGGCATGGTGGCAGGCCTGATGGGGCAGGGCATGGCCGGCTGGGAAGCCGCCTGCGCCGCGGTATGGATCCACGCTGAAGCGGCCAACCGCTTCGGCAGCCCCGGCCTGATAAGCGAGGACCTGCCCCTGTTGGTCCCGGGGGTGTTGGGGAGTCTGTAGCCAGGCACGGGCCTGTGCCTCCACCAACTCGATCGTCACCCTCGGGCTTGACCCGAGGGCACTGCACTTACCGAACCCGCATCAAGTGAAGGGCCCTCGGGTCAAGCCCGAGGGCGACGCCGGTGGTTGGCAGGGCGCCAGGCTATCCAGGCCTACCGCCACTTCACCACCAGCTTCTCCAGCCCATGGAAGTGGTACACATTGTTGTATCGCGGCTCCTCGGCAAGCCGTAACTTCGGGAGCCGGCTGAATAGTTCGCTGAATGCCACCTGTAGTTCGATGCGCGCCAACGGTGCGCCGATGCAGAAATGGATGCCCGCACCGAAGCTGACATTGGCCCCGTCCGTGCGGAACGGGTCGAAGGTGTTGGCATGGGCGAAGCGCTTGGGGTCCCGATTGGCCGCGCCGAGCATCAGCCCGACGACGTCACCCTTTCGCAGGTGAATGCCCTCGTATTCGAGGTCGCTGAGCGCGTAGCGGGTGAACAGATGCAGCGGAGCATCGAAGCGCAGACACTCTTCAGCGGTCGCTTCGGTCTGTTCTGGCGTGGCAAAAAGCGTAACCGGATCTATACCGCTTTCGAGGATCGATTTGACCCCGTTTCCAGTCGTGTGCACCGTCGCCTCATGCCCGGCGTTGAGTAGCAGGATGGCGGTGGACATGACCTCCTCGTCGCTGAGCACATCGCCATCCCGGTCCGAGGTCAGCATGTGGCTGAGAAGGTCTTCGCGTGGCTGCGTGCGGCGCTCCTTGATGGCATCGCCGACAAAGTCCATGAAGTCCTGCGACGCCTGGTTGGCGTCCAGTTCGGTCTCGTCGCTGACGCCGAACATATACATGGCCACCATGCGGTTGGACCAGGCCAGCAGCTGTGGTGCACTCTCCGCCGGTAGGCCGATCATTTCGGCGATGATGATGGCAGGGATTGGGGCGGCGAAGGCCCTGATGAGGTCGACGCTGTCCTCGCCCTCGAACCGGTCGATCATCTCATTGGCCAGTTTGATGATACGCGGCCGCAACTGCTCGACGTGCCGCGACACGAAGGCCCGGTTGACCAGCGTACGCAGCCGAGTATGGGCCGGTGGTTCGAGGTTGAGCAGGGAGTGCTTTTCGGTCAGGTCGAACGCTGCGGTATGCGCCTTTGGCTCGGGCATGCCCAGCTCTTCGCGGGTGGCCACATGCAGGATTTCGCGGCCGAAGCGCTTGTCGCGGAGCAGGGCGCTGACATCCTTGAAGCCGGCAAAGCACCAATGCCCATACTGCTCCCAGAAGAAGGTGGGATTGTCGGCATGCAGCCGGTCATAAAAGGCATAGGGGTTCTGGTAGAACACCGGATCGCGCGGCTCGGCGCTGGCGCGGCGGTCGGCGGGGACGTCGGTGATCGGCTTGAGCTGGAGGATGGCGGCCATGGAATTGCAAATCTTGAGGAGGTCCTGGCGACCTTACGAGGTCGCCACGCCGAAGCAAACGACCGAGATGCCTTGCTCCCGCCGAAAAAATCGCTAGTGCAGGGGCAAGAGATTTCGCGGAGCCCGTTATGAGCGACCTGACCCTGGCCCAGGCCATCGACAACATCTACGCCTCGATCAAGAACAACAACGAGGACCTGGACGCCCATATCGCAGCCCTCAAGGCCGCGATGGCCCGCGAAGGCGCCAAGGAGGCCGTGTTCGAGCCGGGTAAACTGGCTCAATCCAATCGCCAGGGTCGCAAGATCATGCAATCCTATTTCAAGAAGAAGGGCGTGACGGTTGCCTTCTCGGCCTAAGCCGGCATTCACCCTTCCGTCACATCGGCTCCAAGCCCTATTGAAGCCCGCCGCATTGCCGCCTATCTGTGCCTTTACCCGCTCTTAAGGCGGCGTAGTCTGCAATCGGCCGTCGCGCCGATTCGATATCAGGCATGATCCCTGGCCCCGCTAGTCCCATGTTCGGGAAGGGATCGTGTTTCATCTGGAAAACCTGCCAGCCCGGTCCGCGACCCGGCACGGCAAAAGGGGCATCACATGCGGGATCCGCACGATATCTACATGAACACGCTCGTTCCGATGGTGGTGGAGCAATCCAACCGCGGCGAGCGTGCCTTCGACATCTACTCGCGCCTGCTGCGCGAACGCATCATTTTCGTGACCGGCGTGGTCGAGGACAACATGGCCTCGCTCATCGTGGCACAGCTGCTGTTCCTCGAATCGGAAAACCCGAAAAAGGAAATCGCGCTCTATATCAACTCGCCCGGCGGCGTCGTGACGGCAGGTCTTTCCATCTACGACACCATGCAGTTCATCCGCCCGGCCGTTGCCACCATGGTGATGGGCCAGGCTGCCTCGATGGGTTCGCTCTTGCTCGCCGCAGGCGAAGCCGGCATGCGCCACTCGCTGCCGAATTCGCGCATCATGGTCCACCAGCCTTCCGGCGGTTACCAGGGTCAGGTCACTGATATCCTGATTCATGCCAAGGAAGTCGAGGGCTTGAAGCGCCGTCTTAATCAGATTTATGAGAAGCACACCGGCCGCACCTACGAGGAAATCGAGCGCGCACTCGAGCGCGACAACTTCCTGTCGCCGGAGGAAGCCAAGACCTTTGGCCTCATCGACTCGATCCACGAGAAGCGCATCGTGCCGGACGCCGCGAGCTGATTGGCCCGCGTTAATCACATATCCGATGCGCCGTGGACTGTGATCCACACGCGATTGCACGGAGCCGGAACGGTCTTTAGGATCGTTTCGGCTTAGACTTTGTTTATGCCTTCGGCGTTACGGTTTTCCGATGACGCTGGTTTTGGGGGCGCTCTGCCCCCGGGAGTGACAGGATGTCCAAAGAGACAACAAACGGCGAAACCTCAAAGAACACGCTTTACTGCTCGTTCTGCGGGAAATCCCAGCATGAGGTTCGCAAGCTGATCGCCGGTCCGACTGTGTTCATCTGCGATGAATGCGTCGAGCTGTGCATGGACATCATCCGCGAAGAGAACAAGACCTCCATGGTCAAGTCCTCCGATGGCGTGCCGACACCTGCCGATATCTGCAAGGTGCTCGACGACTACGTCATCGGTCAGTTCCGCGCCAAGCGCGTGCTGTCCGTGGCCGTCCACAACCACTACAAGCGCCTGCACCATGCGACCAAGAACCAGGACGTTGAGCTTTCCAAGTCCAACATCCTGCTGATCGGTCCCACCGGTTCGGGCAAGACCCTGCTGGCCCAGACGCTGGCCCGTATCCTCGACGTGCCTTTCACCATGGCCGATGCCACCACGCTGACCGAAGCCGGCTATGTCGGCGAGGACGTGGAAAACATCATCCTGAAGTTGCTGCAGGCCGCGGACTACAACGTCGAGAAGGCCCAGCGTGGCATCGTCTATATCGACGAAGTCGACAAGATTTCCCGCAAGTCCGACAACCCGTCCATCACCCGCGACGTTTCGGGCGAGGGCGTGCAGCAGGCTCTGCTCAAGATCATGGAAGGCACCGTGGCTTCGGTTCCGCCGCAGGGCGGCCGCAAGCATCCGCAGCAGGAATTCCTGCAGGTGGACACGACGAACATCCTGTTCATCTGCGGCGGCGCCTTCGCCGGGCTGGAAAAGATCATCTCCGCGCGTGGCGAAGGCTCGGGCATCGGCTTCTCGGCCACCGTCAAGGATCCCAACGACCGTCGCGTCGGCCAGATCCTTGCCGATGTCGCTCCCGAAGACCTGGTGCGCTTCGGCCTGATCCCGGAATTCATCGGCCGCCTGCCGGTTTTGGCGACGCTTGAAGACCTCGATATCGCGGCGCTCATCGAAATCTTGACGCAGCCCAAGAATGCCCTGGTGCGTCAGTACCAGCGCCTGTTCCAGATGGAAGAGGTCGAGTTGACCTTCCACGAGGATGCCCTCAAAGCGATTGCCGAAAAGGCCATCGAACGCAAGACCGGCGCCCGTGGCCTCCGCTCGATCATGGAAGCCATCCTGCTCGACACGATGTATGACCTCCCCTCGCTCGAAGGCGTCGAGGAAGTCGTGATCAGCGAGGAAGTGGTGAAGGGCAAGGACGTCCGTCCGCTCTACATCTACTCCGAGCGCAAGAAGGACGATGCGCCGGCAACGGCGTAAGGCTTTCGGACGATGAATGAAAAAGCGCCGGGCGATGAGCCCGGCGCTTTTGTTTTTTGGTGTCGGTGTGGCCCGCGGAATGACCACAATCACCAGCCGTCACCCTCGGGCTTGACCCGAGGGCTCTGCACTTACGAAGCGCGACAAGTGTAGCCCCCTCGGGTCAAGCCCGAGGGTGACGATGGAGGATAGCTCGACCTCCCGGACTACTCGGCCGCCACCTGCGGCACCGGCCCCACATAGACCGACATCGGTCGGATGAGCCTCCCATCCACCGCCTGTTCGCGTGCGTGGGCAATCCATCCGCCGACACGTCCCATCGCGAACACGCAGGTGAACGCTTCACGCGGAAAGCCCAGCGATTCGAGCAGCAGGGCGGTGTAGAACTCCACGTTGGTTTCGAGGGGTCGATCGGGTTTCTTGAGCCGCAGCTGCGCCAGGGCAGAGGTCTCCACGGCTTCCGCCAGCGCCAGCCGGCCGGCGTCAATGGCGCCTGACGCCGCCAGCAACCGGACGGCGCCCTTGAGCGCATCGGCACGCGGATCGCGGACACGATAGACGCGGTGGCCGAAGCCCATGAGCCGCTCGCCGCGGGCCAGTTCGGAGGCGATCCAGCCTTCGGCATTGGCCGGTGATCCGACGGCATCGAGCATGTCGAGGACTGGTCCCGGCGCTCCACCATGCAGGGGGCCCTTGAGGGCGCTGAGCGCCGCCAGCACGGAAGACGTCAGGCCAGCCTGGGTCGAAGCAATAACCCGCGACGCAAAGGTCGAAGCATTGAGGCCATGGTCGCTCACTGTGACGAGGTAACGGTCGAGCGCCGATGCCTGCTGTTCGCTTGGCATATCGCCGGTCAGCATGCGCAGTGTGTCAGCGGCATGGCCCAGCGCAGGGTCGGGTGCCACTGTCTCGAGCCCCGCCTTGCGCCGCAACAGAGCCGTGGTGAACATGGCCGGAGCCGCGACCAGGCGCAGGGCCGATTCGACGTCATTACCGTCCCCAAGCCGGGCGAGCAGGGCCCTCATGCCGTCTACGGGTGGCAGGGCGACCAGTTCGACGTCGGCGCGTGCAACATGGCCAGAAACTTCCACCCGGGCCCGGCCTAACGCGGCCTGAAGCGACCCTTCCAACGGAAAGAAACCGTCGAAAAGGAGCGCCAGGACGTCCTCATACCGGCTCGTTCTGACCAACTCGTCGAGCGACACTCCACGAACGATCAGCCTTCCGTTCTTGCCATCAACGTCCGACAGCACGGTTTCGGCGGCGACAACGTCTTCGAGACCACTTTTCATCATCTACTCCTGCTGATGTTGCCGGGCAGGGTAGGCGTGCTAATATTGACGTCAATCTTGACCCATTGGATCAACGTCATGGACTGGCTGACCGCGACCGAGGCGCTGACGCTGCTGGGCACGCAGCCGCAGACGCTCTATGCCAATGTCAGCCGCGGTCGCATCAAGGCGCGGCCTGATCCGTCGGACAGCCGCCGAAGCCTCTATCGGGGTGACGACGTGCGAAGGCTGGCGCAGCGGGCCACCGGACGGCGAAAGCAGGAAACCGTGGCCAGCGAGGCCATGCGATGGGGCGAACCTGTGTTGCCCACGGCGTTGTCGACCGTGCGGGACGGCATTCTGCTGTATCGCGGCATAGATGCCAGGGATCTGGCGGAAACGGGCACGCTGGAGTCGGTGGCGACGTTGCTGTGGCAGTCTGCGGTCAGTTTGCCCAGGGTCCCAGTCCGCGGGCATGGTCTACCCGCCGCATTCTCGGCCCTGGCTGCGCGGGCGGCGAATGCTCCCGCCGCTCCCCGCGCGCGCTTTGCTCTCGTGCGAGACGCCAACGAGATCATGGGGACAATGGCCGCTGCGCTGGCAGGCGAACGCGTCAGCGATCCGTTACATGATCGGCTGGCAACTCAATGGGAACGGCCGGAGGCGGCTGACGTCATACGCCGGGCGCTGGTGTTGCTGGCCGACCACGAACTCAACAGTTCGACCTTTTCTGCCAGGGTGACGGTGTCGACGGGGGCCTCGCTCTGGTCGGGTACGCTTGCCGCCCTGGCCACCCTGCGTGGACCGCTGCATGGGCTGGCTTCACCCGCTGTTGGCGCACTGGTTGACGATGTTGGGCACCAGGATTTCGTCGAGACGGCGCTACGCGACTGGCTGGGGGAGGGCCGGGCGCTTCCGGGTATGGGACATAGGCTCTATCCCGAGGGAGATGTGCGCTGCCGGGCCCTGCTCGCAAGCTTCGAACCGCCGCCTGCGTTTGCGGATTACCTGCGCGCAGCCAGTCGCCTTACCGGCGACGAACCGAATATCGATTTTGCGCTGGCCGCCATGATCGCGCGGTTCGACCTGCCGGCCGATGCCGGCATCACGATCTTCGCCCTGGGGCGCACCGTCGGATGGCTGGCGCACATGATGGAGCAGGTCGCCTCGGGCGAACAGATTCGCCCGCGCGCGCGATATGTGGGTGTCTAGCTAGTCCTCGGTCACGAACTCGACCGGGCCGGCTGCCTCGCCCATGATCGTGCGACCAAAAAGGCTGGCCACGAGGTCGACCAGCAGCGTTGCGCTGGTGCCGCCATGATCAAGGAACGGGTTGAGCTCAACCACGTCGAGCGATCCGACAAGGCCGCTATCATGAAGCATTTCCATGATCAGATGGGCTTCCCGATAACTGAGCCCGCCGGGCACGAGCGTGCCCCCTCCGGGTGCAATGGACGGGTCCATGGCGTCCAGGTCAAGACTGACGTGCAGGTGGCCACCCACGGCCTTCACGCGTGCCAGCAGGGTGCGCATGAGGCTGACGACACCCGATTCATCGATCTTGCGCATGTCGAGCACCTCAACCCCGCGGGCACTCAGCAGCTTGCGTTCCTCGCGATCGACAGACCGCGCGCCGATGATCGAAACCTGGCGTGGGTCTATTCGACCGAGCCAGGCTCCCTGAAATTCGTCGCTGAAACCAGGTTCACCGCAGAGCAAAGCGAGGGGCATGCCGTGCAGATTGCCGGTTGGCGAGGTGTCCGGCGTATTGAAATCGGCATGGGCATCGATCCACAGCACGAAAACCGGCTTGCCTTGTGCCGTGCAGTGTCGAGCCACGGCAGAGACGGTGCCCATGGCAATGGAATGATCGCCGCCGAGGAATACCGGGAAATGCCCCGCGTCCAAAATGGCGAGCCCCTGGTCACTGACGCGAGAAGCAAGGTCCAGCACGTCGCGCCGCCGCTCATCGGGTAGACGCTGGCTGGCAGGGGTGGCGTCGAGAAGCGGGTGGGGGCGGCGCAGGTCGCCATGGTCGACCACCTCGTGCTCAAGCTCCAGCAGCGCCTCGGCCAGCCCTGCAACGCGCAGCGCCTCAGGTCCCATCCCGCAACCCCGCACTGACGCACCGGCGGCCGTGGCGATGCCGACAAGGTCGATGCGACGGGATTTGCTCATGGTGTGGTCCTCGCTGGGTTGGGGTCATGATCACCATATGTGACCCTAGGGCAAGCCACGGTCTCGGCAACCCCACATCCACTCCGGAACCAAAGCACAAAACTGTTCCCGGCCCGCTGCACATATCTCCTGTGCGGTCACAGATTAACCGTCATATTTCGGCAAAGGTTGACTTGCGGCGCTCATAGGCGAACCTATTTATTAACCGGAATCAGCCCAACCTCTAGGCTTGGAGCTGTCTACTACGGGCGCGCACCAATCTCCTTCCTCCCGCGCGCCCCGGAAAGGATACGAGATGACGGACGTCACCCCCGCCACTGGCGATGCAAGCCGGGACCGGGTTTACCCAGTTCTCCCCCTGCGTGATATCGTCGTTTTCCCCGGCATGATCGTGCCGCTGTTCGTCGGCCGCGAGAAATCCGTCAAGGCGCTTGAAGAAGTCATGCGCGACGACAAGCATATTCTGGTCGTGACCCAGAAGAATGCCCAGGACGACGATCCGGCACCCGACCAGATCTATGCCACGGGCACTATTGCCACCGTGCTGCAGCTCCTCAAGCTTCCCGATGGCACCGTCAAGGTGCTGGTCGAAGGCCTGAGCCGCGCAACCATCGATCGCTACCTGCAGACCGACGAATATTTCGAGGCCGAAGCCTCCGTGCTGCCCGAACCGGCCGAGGACGCGACCGAGATCGAAGCTCTGGCTCGCTCGGCCCAAACCGAGTTCGAGAGCTATGTGAAGCTCAACAAGAAGATTTCGGCCGAGGTTGTCGCCGCCGTCGGGCAGATCGAGAACCATTCCAAGCTCGCCGACACCATTGCCAGCCACTTGGTCATCAAGATCAACGAGAAGGAAGACCTCCTCTCGACCGTTTCGGTCGCGGAGCGCTTCCAGAAGATCCTGGGCTTGATGGAAGGCGAAATCGGCGTCTTGCAGGTGGAAAAGCGCATCCGCTCCCGCGTCAAGCGGCAGATGGAGAAGACCCAGCGCGAGTACTATCTCAACGAGCAGATGAAGGCGATCCAGAAGGAGCTCGGCGACGGCGAGGAAGGCTCCAATGAGATCGCCGAACTCGAAGAGCGCATCGCCAAGACCAAGCTCAGCAAGGAAGCCAAGCAGAAGGCCGAGGCGGAGCTCAAGAAGCTCAAGTCCATGAGCCCGATGTCGGCCGAAGCCACCGTGGTGCGCAATTATCTCGATACGCTGCTCGGCCTGCCCTGGGGCAAGAAGAGCAAGGTCAAGCGTGACCTGGTCCTTGCCGAAAAGGTGCTGGACGAGGATCACTATGGCCTGGAGAAGGTCAAGGAACGCATCCTGGAATATCTGGCGGTGCAGGGCCGCACCGGTACCCTCAAGGGGCCGATCCTCTGCCTCGTCGGCCCTCCGGGCGTCGGCAAGACCTCGCTGGGCAAGTCGATCGCCAAGGCCACCGGCCGCGAATTCGTGCGCATGGCCCTCGGTGGCGTCCGGGATGAAGCCGAAATCCGCGGCCACCGCCGGACCTATATCGGCTCCATGCCCGGCAAGGTCATCCAGTCGCTCAAGAAGGTCGGCAAGTCCAACCCGCTCTTCCTGCTCGACGAAATCGACAAGATGGGACAGGACTTCCGCGGCGATCCGTCTTCGGCACTGCTTGAGGTGCTGGATCCTGAGCAGAACCACACCTTTGCCGACCACTATCTCGAGGTGGACTACGACCTGTCCGACGTGATGTTCGTCACCACGTCCAACACGCTCAACATTCCCGGCCCGCTGATGGACCGCATGGAGATCATTCGCCTGTCCGGCTACACCGAGCAGGAGAAGCACGCGATCGCCAAGCAGCACCTGATCCCGGAAACGCTCAAGGAAAACGGTCTCGCCCATGGTGAGTTCGAGCTTTCCGACGAGATGCTGACCGCCCTGATCCAGCGCTACACCCGCGAGGCGGGTGTGCGAAATCTCAAGCGCGAAATCGGCAAGCTGATGCGCAAGGCCGTGACCGAGATCGTCAAGACCAAGGTCAAGAAGATCGTCATCGACGAGGCCAAGCTCACCGACTATCTGGGCGCCGATATCTACAAGCATGGCGTGATCGAAGCCGAGGCGCAGGTTGGCCTGGTGACGGGTCTCGCCTGGACGTCTGTCGGTGGCGAACTGCTCACCATCGAAGGCGTGATGACGCCGGGCAAGGGTCGGATGACCGTTACCGGCAACATCAAGGAAGTGATGAAGGAATCGCTGACTGCGGCAACGGCTTATGTCCGTTCGCGCTCGATCGATTTCGGCATCAAACCGCCGATGTTCGACACGCGCGATATCCACGTCCACCTGCCTGAAGGCGCGACCCCCAAGGACGGTCCGTCGGCCGGCATCGGGCTGGCAACCGCCATCGTGTCAGTCATGACGGGCATCCCGGTGCGCAACGACGTGGCCATGACCGGTGAGATCACGCTGCGGGGCAGGGTGCTGCCCATCGGCGGCCTTAAGGAGAAGCTCCTGGCAGCCCTCCGCGGTGGCATCAAGACCGTACTGATCCCCGAGGAGAATGTGCGCGATCTGGCCGAGATCCCCGACATCGTCAAGGACGGCATGGAAGTCGTGCCTGTCAGCCGCATGGACCAGGTCATTGAGCGCGCGCTGGTGCGCAAGCCTGAGCCGATCGAGTGGAATTTTGACGAGGTGACTACGCCAGCCGTTTCGACAACGGTCGATACCGGCCCGACCGACGACGCCACCGCTGGCCTGCCGCACTAGGCAGCCTGCCACCAAAACTGAAACGGCGGCCCAAGGGCCGCCGTTTTGTTTACGCGAGGGTTTGCCGCTACATGAACCTGGCGGCTTCCGCCTCGGTGGGGATGCGCCCGTCCGGCGTCATCCTGTTGACGGCGTCCGGCAGGGTCTTCGACAGGCGCTCGAGCAGTTCTGCCCTGGACAGGCCGGTCTTCTGGGTCAGCTCGGCGATGGTGTCTTCGCCCAAGGCTTCCTCAAGATCGGATACACCTACGGGAACATTGTCCTCGCCGGCATTGATCCAGCTATCGGCCTGCGGCCCACGTCCGGACTGGCGGAAGCGATCGACGAGGTCACCCAAGCCTCCGCTCAGCACGCTGCCGGCCGATGCGCCGCCAAGTGCACCGCCCAGGCCGTTGAGTAGGTCGCCCAAGCCGCCGGTCGAACGACCTGGATACGTCGGATCGGCGGGCTGGCCGCCCGTCCCGTTGAGCAGGTCACCCAGCTTGTGGCGATTTTGGTAGCCGGCGACGGCCAGAAGGCCGAGCAGTGCCACCATTGACGGCATTCCTTTTGCCAATTTCGAAGCCTCCTCGCCTAGACGCGACGACGACCGGCGATCATGCCCCAGACGGCGAGGACAATGATGGCGCCAACGATCGCGCCGATCAGGCCAGCACCTTCACCCGGTGCGTACCAGCCCAGCGCCTGGCCGAGAAACGATGCCACGAAAGCACCGACGATGCCCAGGATCGTGGTCATGATGAAGCCCGAAGGCTCGTTGCTGCCAGGCATGATGAACTTGGCGATGATGCCGGCGATGAAACCGATGATGATTGTCCAGAGAATACCCATGATGCGCGCTCCATAGAGGTTGGTGCGAAAGCAACGCTCGGCGACCTCGCCCGTTCCGCACGGGCCCATGGATCATGCTCGATCGGTTTGTCGTCCGCCTTCAGAGGTCCGGCGAGAAAGCCGCGTCCTACCCTTTTGCCGCCTGACTCTTCACCATCCCGTCCACCATATAGCCCAGCCCTCGCTCGAACGCGGCCTCGGTATTGATGCTGCCTTCCTTCTCTAGCGACCGGAATGCCTCGGCCAGGATAGGAAATGGGGCGAGCTCCGTGTCGATACCGCCGTCGAGGCCCTCTTCCTCTTCCATTCGCTCGCGTTCGCCCTGTTCCTCGAGCACATAGCCGACGACATAGCGCGCCACGGAAATTGAGATGTGCAGCGCTTCCTCGGCTGAAAACCCCGCTTCAACGTAGAGCCGCAACTGTCGCTCGGCATCGGCAAAATCCGTCGTCGAGGGCCGCGTGCCGGCCGCAATCCGCGCGCCGTCACGCACCGTCAGCAGCGTCCGCCGCATGCTCCGCGCCGTCTCCAGGGTGAACTCAACCCAGTCTTCGCCGGGCGAAGGCAGGCGATGCGTGTGGTATCGCGCCAGCATCTCGCTGTTCACCGCATCGAGCAGCGCCGACTTGCTCTTGAAATGCCAATACAGCGCCGGCTGCTGCACACCCAGCCGCTCCGCCAGCTTCCGCGTCGAAAGCTTGTCGATGCCGACCTCATTGAGCAGCAGGATTGCCTCATCGACGATTCGATCACGATCAATGGCCATACAACATTCCCCCTTGACTTATCGCCGATAAGGGCGCTTATCGCTGATAAATTGATTTTATCACCGATAAGCTACCCTTGGAGATCCCGATGAACAAGGCCCTGATTGTTATCCTGGCGACTGTCGCCATCGACGCCATCGGCGGCGCCCTGATTTTTCCCATACTGCCCGACTTGCTCGCCGAACTGACCGCCGGCGGCGACATCGGCTGGCTCTACGGCGCGATGCTCGCCAGCTACGCCGCCATGCAGTTCGTCTTCTCGCCCGTACTCGGAGCACTCAGCGACCGCTTTGGGCGCCGACCCGTGCTGCTGCTGTCGCTGGCGGGCACCTTGCTCGACTATCTGGTCATGGCGCTATCGCCCCTGGGCTGGGTGCTCGTGGTCGGCCGCGCCATGGCCGGCATCACCAGCGCCAACATGGCTGTCGCCAGTGCCTACATCACCGATATTACCCCAGCGGAGCAGCGCGCCCAGCGCTTTGGCCTGGTCGGCGCCGTCATGAGCACCGGGTTCATCATCGGCCCGGTCATCGGCGGGATCATGGGCGCCTGGTGGCTACGTTCCCCTTTCCTGGCGGCCTCTCTCTTTAACGGCATCAACCTCTGTGTCGCGCTTTTCGTGCTGCCTGAAAGCCGCCAGGCCAGGGCCGGCAAATTCGATCTGAGTGAGTTCAACCCGCTGGCCCCGCTGGTCTGGCTTTGGAACTTCAAGCCGCTGCTGCCCATGGTCACCGTCTCAGTTGTCTTCGGGCTCGTCGCGGCTGTGCCCGGCACCATCTGGGTACCCTATGGCGCCGCGCGCTTTGGGTGGGACTCCGTGCATATGGGGCTGTCCTTCGCGGTGTTCGGCATCTCCGGAGCGCTTGCCCAGGCACTCCTGGTCGGCCCGCTGTCACGCCGCTTTGGCGATCTGGGCACGCTGATGATCGGCGTCGGCATGGACACCTTGGCCTATATTCTGATGGCCTTCGCCGACCAGAGCTGGATGGGATACGCCATCGCTCCGCTCTTTGCCCTGGGTGGCGTCGCCATGCCGGCGCTACAGTCGCTACTGACCCGCCGTGTCAGCGACGAGCAGCAGGGTCAGCTGCAGGGAGTGATGGCCAGCCTGATGAGCCTGGCTGGCATTGTCGGGCCAGTCCTCACGACCGTCATATTCTTCTCGACGCGCGACATCTGGATCGGAACGACCTGGATCGTCGGGGCAGGGCTCTATCTGCTGGCGACACCATTGTTTGCCACGGTGCGCGAGCCCAAGCCACTTGCGGCATAGGCCTCGTACGCGTTCCATGACCTTGCGGGCGCATCAGAGTCCCTAGGAAGGAGACACTCTATTGGCGATTTTCAGCTGCTGATAGCGGCTCTCAGCCGGCCTCAGCTGTCACGACGACGGATCATGTCCCTTGTAACGCGTCCGTGAACGCCCTACCTCCACATACCGGCTGATGGCTGAAGAAACAGGAGCACTCCTTGAACAAGGCCCTCGTCGTCATTCTCGCCGCCGTGACCCTCGATGCGGTCGGCATTGGCCTTATCTTTCCGATCCTACCGGCTCTTCTGCGCGATGTGGGGCACATCTCCGAAGTGGCTACGCTACTCGGTCTCATGCTGGCGCTCTATTCGGCCTGTCAGTTTCTGTTCTCGCCAATCCTGGGCGTGCTGAGCGACCGGTTTGGCCGGCGTCCGGTGCTGCTGGTCTCACTGGCCGGTGCCGCGATAGACTACCTGATCATGGCCTTCGCGCCCGAACTGTGGATGCTGGTACTGGGCCGCGCCATTTCAGGCATCACCAGCGCCAACATGGCCGTGGCGACGGCCTATATCACCGACATTTCCACGGAAGGGGAGCGCGCGGGGCGCTTTGGCCTGTTCCATGCCATGTTCGGCATCGGCTTCATTATTGGGCCTGTGCTCGGGGGCGTGCTGGGCGATTTCTGGGTACGAGCGCCGTTCATTGCGGCGGCCTTGCTCAACGCCGTCAATTTCGCCTTGGCGCTTTTCGTGCTGCCAGAATCGCGTAAGGGCACAAGTGGCGCCCGGTTCAGCTGGGACACGCTCAACCCGTTCAAGCCCCTCAAATGGGCCCTCACGTTCAGGGCGCTGATTCCGCTGATGGCAATCTTCGTCATCATGAATTTCGTCGGTACCATGTACGGCACCATCTGGGCCATGTTCGGCGAAGACAGCTTCCAGTGGAACGGACTGATGATCGGCCTGTCGCTCGGAGCCTTTGGCGTTTTCCATGCCGGCGCACAGGCTTTCCTCACCGGACCCGCCGTCGCCAGACTCGGCGAGCGCTGGGCGCTGATCGTCGGCATGGCGTGCGAATTGACCGCCCTGATTATCGTCGGCCTTGCGACGCAGGGCTGGATCCTATTTGCGCTGGCGCCACTCTTTGCCCTGGGCGGTATCGGCATGCCGGCGCTGCAATCGGTCACCACCCAGCAGGTGGATGGCGACAAACAGGGCCAACTTCAGGGCGTTCTGGCGAGCCTGGTCAGCCTCGCCTCGATCTTCGGGCCCGTATTCTTCAGCTTCATGTATTTCGCGGTGAGCGACACCTGGCCGGGCCTGATCTGGATTGTCGGGGCCGGAATCTACCTATTGGCACTACCCCTGATGCTGGGCATCAGACGGGGCGCAACGCCGGCCGCTGTCGCGGGAGAATAGGCGCAAAACCCACAGGAAAGCCCGGAAATCCAGGAAAAATCTCCAAACCGGACTTGTCGGGGCAATTTTTCCGGTCCATTAACAGCGTTGCACCGTCCGGCCTCGCAAAAACCCCGGAAATCCTTGCCTTTCGCGCAGAATCGACCAAGGGTTGCCGCATTTAAAGGTTCGCCAGCGGGGCGGGCAATTCACTGTGAGGAAACGCTATGAACAAGAACGATCTGGTTGGCGTCGTCGCCGACAAGGCGACGATCACCAAGGCACAGGCCGCTGAAGCGGTGGACGCAGTGTTCGAGGCAATCACCGGCTCGCTGAAGTCCGGTGAAGAAGTCCGTCTCGTTGGTTTCGGCACCTTTGCCGTGTCGCAGCGCAAGGCTTCGACCGGCCGTAACCCGGCCACCGGCGCCGAGATCAAGATCCCGGCCTCGAACCAGGCCAAGTTCAAGCCCGGCAAGGGCCTGAAGGACGCGATCAACTAAGACCGCTATCGGGGCGCAGTTTGCGTACCCAAGATCGGCATGCTGATCGGCCCCGAGCGCCTCGCGCCGGGGCCATTTCTTTTTTGTCGGTTGACGCTGGAGGGCAGGGGCCCTAATCAGGGCCACCTTGCTTCGGATCGTCTGATCCCGGGGGCGATTAGCTCAGTTGGTAGAGCGCTTCGTTTACACCGAAGATGTCGGCGGTTCGAGCCCGTCATCGCCCACCATTCACGCAAGTCAAATCCGGACCCTTGCAATGCCGGCCAATTGTTGGGGTCTGCGACTCCTCGTAGCGCAGGGCCTGGTTCTCTGGTGCCACATCAAGAAACTCTTGCTATCGATTGTAGGGGCGTGACTTTTCCACAGTCGACGATGGCGTTCTTGAAAATGTCGCATCATTCCGGATTTGCTCGCTTGACTTGACCATGGGTGGTCGGTAAACGGACGCCACGTTGCGCGAACGACTTGTTTGCAAGCGCTGCGGGAGTAGCTCAGTTGGTTAGAGCGCCGGCCTGTCACGCCGGAGGTCGCGGGTTCGAGCCCCGTCTCTCGCGCCACCCTTTTCGCAGGGTTTGCGCGTTCTCAGAACAATCCTGACAGCTTCAGCTTAGTGGCTTCATTTCGCCGTGAACCGGCTGATCTGATGTAACCATGCGCTCATATTGGACGAACTGACCCGCAGATCGCTCCAACCAAGGCTTTGCAAATGCCCAGTTCTGCCCTCTCCACCTCTTTTGCCGGCCGCCGCTCTCTGCTCGTCGCCTTGCTCATCCTCCCCGCACTCCTATCCGTTTTGTGGAATCAGCCAGCAGCCGCTCAGGAGGCCCCGGTCGAAATTCCGCCTCCAGCGGTTGACCTGGTGGAAACCGGCACGTCGGCCACCGCCGTATTTGCCGGCGGCTGTTTCTGGGGCGTGCAGGGCGTGTTCCAGCATGTCAAAGGCGTCACCCGCGCGGTGTCGGGCTATTCAGGCGGCAGCGCCGAAACGGCGACCTATGAGCAGACCGGGTCCGGAACCACGGGACATGCCGAGTCCGTGGAAGTGACCTATGATCCTTCGGTGGTGACCTACGGCGATCTGCTGCAGGTCTATTTCTCTGTGGCGCACAATCCGACGCAATTGAACTACCAGGGGCCCGACCACGGCACGCAGTACCGCTCGACCATCTTCCCGGCGACGGAAGAGCAGGCCGAAACCGCACGTGCCTACATCGCACAGCTCGATGAAACAGGCCTGTTCGAAGGTCCGATCGTGACGACCATAGAGCCGCTCGAGGCTTTCTACCCGGCCGAGCAGTATCACCAGGACTTCCTGACGCTGAACCCCACCTGGCCCTATATCGTCTTCCACGACTTGCCGAAGATTGCCGCTCTCAAGCAGCTCTTCCCGGACGCGTACCGTGAGGAGCCTGTCCTGGTTGGCACCCTCTAGAGCAGGCCGCGATGGCCTGTGGCCTATCCGCAACGGCCAGCGACTGCCGTATTTTAGCCGCCTGAGGGGCGAGTTTTTGCCCCTCCAATCTCGCAGAACTGTTCCTGTCGGCTGATCCCGAACCCGGAATAGACGGGTCGCACGTCCGGGATGGCCCATGACCCAAGGCGGAACCGGCACTATCGCGCTGCGTTCATGAGCCGACGGTCCAAGCAAGGAGGACAGCGATGAGCTTGTTCAACAAGATGGCGTTTGCGGCGCTCGCCACCACCCTTTCGATTGGGACCGCCAATGCCGCAGACCTGATTACGGTTCCGACCAGCACACCGGCGGAAATGCCGGTTTATGAGGAACCCGGTTTCGACTGGAGCGGCTTTTATGCCGGCGTCTATGGCGGGGCGCAAAACGGCGCCACCAGCGGCACGCAATATGGCCTGGGCATTCAGGCCGGCGTAAACGCGCAGTTTGACTTCTATCTTCTTGGGGCCGAAGTGGCCGTGCATGGGTTGACCGGGGGCGCAGCAGGCAACACCAGCTACGGCCAAATCCTGGGTCGAGCCGGTCTGGTCGTCAGCGACGATGTCCTTGTCTACGCAGCAGGCGGCTATGGTATCGACCTCGGTCCGCCTGATGAACAGGATGCGCTCCTGGGTGGGGGCATCGAACTTGCTGTCAACGACAGCATCACGGTGGAAGCGCAATACCTGCATGGTTTCCCACTCAACGGCGGAACCAATGCCAAGGATCAGTTCACGGTCGGCGCCAACTTTCACTTCTAGGCCGACTCACTCGATGAGGTTTCGACGGCTTCGCTTCGGCGAGGCCGTTTTTGTTTGCATGCTTGACGGCGAGACTCACTCATGGCCAGATTGCGACACCTCGTTGCCCCGTCTGCGCGGCCGATCGTTCAAATTTGTCTCAAATTGGGCCAATTGCGCGGCATCGGCGCAACACCTGCCCCGAAATGGTCATTTGGCGTTATCCGCGTTGCCCAAATTCAGCGACCAAAGGCTTGTCACGCGCGTTAGCCTGATGCATCTAGTCGGTCGACTACGGTTAACTCTATGGGAGTGCAAGATATGTTTGTACGTTCGCTTTCTCTCGGTGTGGCTGCTGCCGCGCTGCTCGCTGGTGGCGCTCACGCCGCCGACCTGATCATCCCGACCACCCCGCAGCCGATCTATGAAGCTGCTGGTTTCGACTGGGAAGGTCTCTATGTCGGCGTGCGCGCCGGCGGCCAGTTCGTTGGCTCCACCACCTATGCCGGCTACCCGGTCAACTCGACCTCGGGCGTTCTCGGCGCTGCCGTTGGCGTGAACTTCATCCCCGTCGATCCCTTCCTGATCGGCGCTGAAGTCACCGGCGACTACATCTGGAACAACGCGTTCAGCACCGGCGAATTCTTCGCCAACCTGCGTGCTGGTGCCGTTGTGACCGACTCGGTCCTCGTCTACGCGATCGGCGGTGTTGGCACCAACAACCGTACCGGCTTCTCGCAGGGCGTGTACCAGCTCGGTGGTGGTGTTGAACTCGCCGTTACCGACTCGGTCACCGTTCGCGGTGAACTGGTTGGCCAGGGCGACTTCGACGGTGCTGCTGACTCCTTCTTCGAAGGCGCCAAGGCAACCGTCGGCGTGTTCTACCACTTCTAAGTTTTGCAATCGGGCAGGGCGGTTCCCGCCCTCTCGACCTAGCGTCTTGCGAACCCAATTCGGCGAACCGCACCTGCGGTTCGCCGTTTTGCTTTTGGGCTTTCGCCTTGCAGAGCGCAGCTGGGTGACGTTCCAAAATCAGCCGTCAGACGAGTACGCCGTACCCCCACGGCGGAGCTGACAGGGCCATTGTTGCAGGCTTAAGCCAACTGGTTATATGATTATTCTAGTCATATTTTCTTTCCCTTGAAACCGGATAGGCAAAGGTCTAAGCCCAAGCCATCAACGTTTGCGTTGGTTCGCTCGCCCCAATTGCCTGCGCAACCCTCGCACCCGGTCGCCCGGCCGGAATAGAAACAGGCTGCCGCATGACTGATTTGCTCAGCGACTATCTGCCCATTGTCATCTTTCTCGCCGTTGCCGGCCTAATTGGCCTGGCTTTGCTGGTTGCCCCCTTCATCGTCGCGGTCAAGAACCCCGATCCGGAGAAGGTCTCGGCATTCGAAGCCGGCTTTGAGGCTTTTGACGACGCGCGCATGAAGTTCGACGTCCGATTCTACCTGGTCTCGATTCTCTTCATCATCTTCGACCTGGAAGTCGCGTTCCTCTTCCCGTGGGCCGTGGTGTTCAGAGAAGTCGGTTGGTTCGGCTTCTGGTCGATGATGATCTTTCTCGGCGTTTTGACCGTCGGCTTTATCTATGAATGGCGGAAAGGGGCCCTGGAATGGGATTGAGCGAACAGAACGGAACGCTGATCGCTCCACGCCCCACCGGCCTCATCGATCCGCGGACCAACAAGCCCGCTGGTGCAACCGACCCGTTCTTCACTGACGTCACCGACGAGCTGGCCGACAAGGGCTTCCTTGTTTCGACGGTTTCCCAGCTGGTCACCTGGGCCCGCACCGGCTCACTGATGTGGATGCAGACGGGTTTGGCCTGCTGCGCGGTCGAGATGATGCAGATGTCGATGCCGCGCTATGACATCGAGCGCTTCGGTACCGCACCGCGTGCTTCGCCGCGCCAGTCCGACGTGCTGATTGTTGCCGGTACGCTGACCAACAAGATGGCGCCCGCGCTTCGCAAGGTCTACGACCAGATGCCCGAGCCGCGCTATGTCATCTCGATGGGCAGCTGCGCCAATGGCGGGGGCTACTACCACTATTCTTACTCGGTGGTGCGCGGCTGCGATCGCGTCTTGCCGGTGGATATCTATGTTCCGGGCTGTCCGCCCACCGCCGAAGCGCTTCTTTACGGCATCCTGTTGCTGCAAAAGAAAATTCGCCGCACCGGCACCATTGAACGCTAGGGTCAGCCAGAATGGATGAAGTAACCCAGGTCGATCCGCTCATGGACCTTGGCGAGCACATCACTCGTGCCCTCGGCTCGGCGATTGTCTCCCAGGAAGTCGCTTTCGGCGAACTGACCCTGAATGCGGAAAAAGACGCAATCGTGGCGATCGCCACTTTCCTGCGTGACGATCCGCGCTGCCGTTTCGTCAGCTTTGTCGATATCTGCGGTGCCGACTATCCTGCCAGGGACGAGCGCTTCGACGTCGTCTACCATTTCATGAGCCCATACCTGAACCAGCGTGTCCGGGTGAAGGTCATGACGGACGACGTGACGCCCGTTCCCAGCATCACCGGCGTCTTCAAGGGCGCCGAATGGTTCGAGCGTGAGGCCTATGATCTCTATGGAATCCTGTTTTCGGGCCATGGCGATCTACGCCGCATCCTGACCGACTACGGTTTTGACGGGCACCCGCTGCGCAAGGATTTCCCAACCACGGGTTTTGTGGAAGTGCGCTACGACGAGACCCGCAAGCGCGTGGTCTATGAGCCCGTCAAGCTGATGCAGGAATACCGTTCGTTCGACTATTTGTCGCCTTGGGAAGGGACGGACTACGTGCTGCCCGGTGACGAGAAGGCCAAGCAATGACCGTTGAAGCCGAAGTCAGAAACTTCACCATCAATTTCGGGCCGGTGCACCCATCGGCCCACGGCGTGCTGCGCCTGATTCTCGAGCTCGACGGCGAGATTGTCGAACGCGTAGACCCGCATATCGGCCTGCTGCACCGCGGCACGGAGAAGCTGATCGAATCGAAGACGTACCTGCAGGCCGTCCCGTATTTCGATCGCCTCGACTATGTGGCGCCCATGAACCAGGAGCATGCGTTTGCCCTGGCCGTGGAGAAGCTGTTGGGCCTTGAAGTGCCCCGCCGCGGCCAGCTCATCCGCGTGCTGTATTCCGAAATCGGTCGCCTCCTGGCGCATCTGATGAACGTCACCACTCAGGCCATGGACGTGGGCGCGCTGACGCCGCCGGTCTGGGGCTTCGAGTGGCGCGAAAAGCTCATGATTTTCTATGAGCGTGCTTCCGGCGCGCGCATGCATGCCGCCTATTTCCGTCCCGGCGGCGTCCACCAGGACCTGCCGCAGGCGCTGATCGACGATATCGAATCCTTTTGCGGCGAGTTCCTCAAGTTCCTGGTCGATCTGGATACGCTCCTGACCGAGAACCGCATTTTCAAGCAGCGCAATGTCGACATCGGCTTGGTGAAGCTCGAAGACGCCTGGAACATGGGCTTTTCGGGCGTGATGGTCCGCGGCTCGGGCGCCGCTTGGGACCTCCGCAAGGCGCAGCCCTATGAATGCTATGCCGAGATGGATTTCGATATCCCGATCGGCAAGAACGGCGACTGCTACGACCGCTATCTCATCCGCATGGAAGAGATGAAGCAGTCCACGTACATCATGCAGCAATGCGTGGCCAAGCTGAACGCCGCCGACGGCAAGGGCCCGGTGTCCTCGCTCGACGGCAAGGTCGTGCCGCCCAAGCGCGGGGAAATGAAGAAGTCGATGGAAGCGCTGATCCATCACTTCAAGCTCTATACCGAAGGCTACAAGGTTCCCGCCGGCGAGGTATACGCGGCCGTGGAAGCCCCCAAGGGCGAGTTTGGCGTGTACCTGGTCAGCGACGGCACCAACAAGCCTTATCGCTGCAAGATCCGCGCGCCGGGTTTTGCGCACTTGTCGGCCATGGATTTCCTGTGCCGCGGCCACATGCTGGCCGACGTCTCGGCCATTCTTGGCTCGCTCGATATCGTGTTCGGAGAGGTTGATCGCTGATGGTTGCGCGTCGCCTTGCGGATGAGTCGGTTCAACCGGCCGCGTTCGCGTTTAGTGCTGAAAACGCCAAATGGGCGGAATGGAAGATCGGGCTCTACCCGGCCGGCCGTCAGCAGTCTGCCGTCATCCCGTTGCTCATGCGCGCCCAGGATCAGGACGGCTGGGTCAGCCGCGCCACGATCGAAACGATCGCCGACATGCTTGGCATGGCCTATATCCGTGTGCTGGAAGTCGCGACCTTCTACACCCAGTTCCAGCTGCAGCCGGTTGGCTCGCGCGCCCATATCCAGGTCTGCGGCACCACGCCCTGCCAGTTGCGCGGCGCCGAGAAGCTGATCGACATCTGCAAGAGCAAAATCCACCACGATCCGCACCATCTCAACGCCGATGGCACGATGAGCTGGGAAGAGGTCGAATGCGCGGGCGCCTGCGTCAACGCACCGATGGTCACGATCTACCATGACACGTATGAAGATCTGACGCCCGAGCGCTTCGAGGAAATCGTTGATGCCTTCGCCGCTGGAAACGGCGCGAGCATCAAGCCCGGTCCGCAGATCGATCGGCTGCACTCTTCATCCGAGGGCGGCCGCACGACGCTGCTCGAGGCGCCCAAGGCGACCCGTGAAAAGTTCATTCCGCCAGCCCCACCGGCCGATGCTGCACCTGCGGCTCCAGCTGCCGCGCCTGCCGCGCCTGCTGCCCCCGCGGCTCCAGTTGCGCCTCAGGCGGCGACTTCGGCAGCCAAGCCGCGCAACGTGACCGAGGAATCGGCACCCGCCATCAAGGGGACGCCTGCCGAAGCCAAGGTTTCCCAGGCGCAGGCCGAGGGCGAGCGCAAAGCAGCCAATGCGGCCGCTAAGGCCAATGGCAAGCCGAATGCGGCCATGCGCGAGGATGCTACAGGCGCTGAGTCAGACGCCGCCAAGATCGACGGCGGCAAGGCGCCAGGCAAGGCTTCCGCCAAGGCACCGGCAGCCGACGGCACTAGTGCGTCGGTAAAGAAGAGCCGCACGATCATCGCCCCCAAGGCTAATCCGGCAGAGGTTAATCCGGTCGCCGAAAAGGGTGGCAGCACGCCGCTCTTTGTTGCTCCCGCCGGTGCCCCAGACGACCTCAAGCTGATATCGGGCGTGGGCCCGGTGCTTGAGGGCCGCCTGAATGCCCTCGGCATCACAAAGTGGAGCCAGGTTGCGGCTCTGACGCCCGAACAGATCGCCCAGGTCGAAGGCTCGCTGAACTTTGCCGGCCGCGTCGCCCGCGACAACTGGCTGGCCCAGGCCGAGGTTCTCGCCCGTGGCGGCGAGGCAGAATACATCCGCGTCTTCGGCAAGAAGCCGCGTTAGGAGTGTGAAGAGTGCTCGCTGACAAGGATCGCATTTTCACCAATCTCTACGGCCAGGGCGACTGGACGCTCGAGGGCGCGCGTTCGCGCGGCGCCTGGGTGGGCACCAAGGAGTTCATCGACGCCGGGCGCGACTGGATCACCAACGAGGTCAAGGCGTCTGGCCTGCGTGGCCGTGGCGGCGCCGGTTTCCCGACCGCGCTCAAGTGGACCTTCATGCCCAAGGTCAATGACGGCCGTCCGCACTACCTGCTGGTCAATGCCGACGAGTCCGAGCCCGGCACATGCAAGGACCGAGATATCTTGCGGCATGATCCGCACCATCTGGTGGAAGGCTGCCTGCTTGCTGCCCGCGCCATGGATGCGCATCTCGCGTTCATCTACGTTCGTGGCGAGTTCATCCGTGAGCGCCAACGCCTCGAGGCTGCCGTCGAGCAGGCCTATGAAGCCAAGCTGATCGGCAAGGACAATATCCACGGCTGGGACCTTGATATCATCGTCCATCACGGCGCCGGCGCCTACATCTGCGGCGAGGAAACTGCCCTGATGGAGTCGCTGGAAGGTAAGAAGGGCCAGCCGCGCCTCAAGCCGCCATTCCCGGCCGGCATGGGCGTATATGGCAACCCGACGACCGTGAACAATGTCGAGTCGATTGCCGTCGTCCCGGAAATCCTGCGCCGCTCGGGCGCCTGGTTCGCCTCGATTGGTCGTGCCAACAATACCGGCACCAAGCTGATGTGCGTGTCTGGCCATGTGAACAAGCCGGCGACGTTCGAAGAGGCCATGGGCGTCACTTTCGAAGAGATCATCGAAAAGCACTGCGGTGGCATTCGCGGCGGCTGGGACAACCTGCTCGCCGTAATCCCCGGCGGCGCCTCGGTTCCCTGTGTGCCCGGCCACAAAATCCGCAATGCCGTCATGGACTTCGACGGCCTGCGCGAAGTCGGCTCGTCCCTCGGCACTGCTGCCGTGATCGTCATGGACAAGCAGACCGACATCATCAAAGCCATCTGGCGCCTCTCGGCTTTCTACAAGCATGAGAGCTGCGGCCAGTGCACGCCGTGCCGCGAAGGCACCGGCTGGATGATGCGCGTCATGGAGCGCATGGTCGAAGGCCGCGCCCAGAAGCGCGAAATCGACATGTTGTTCGAAGTGACCAAGCAGATCGAAGGCCACACCATCTGCGCCCTCGGCGACGCCGCCGCATGGCCGATCCAAGGCCTAATCCGCAACTTCCGTCACGTGATCGAAGAGCGGATCGACCAGTATACATATTCGTCCACCAGCGACGGCGCCGTGCCGTCGATCGCTGCGGAGTAGGGCAATGGCTTCCATCAAGGTCGACGGCCAGCTCGTCGAAGTTCCTGATTACTACACGCTGATGCAGGCCGCCGAAGCAGCCGGCGCGGAAATCCCGCGCTTCTGCTACCATGAGCGCCTGTCGGTGGCCGGCAATTGCCGCATGTGCCTGGTCGAGGTGAAGGGTGGTCCGCCCAAGCCGCAGGCCTCCTGCGCCATGGCCGTCAAGGATCTGCGTCCCGGCCCCAATGGCGAACCGCCCGAAATGTTCACCAACACGCCGATGGTCAAGAAGGCCCGCGAAGGCGTGATGGAATTCCTGCTGATCAATCACCCGCTGGATTGCCCGATCTGCGACCAGGGCGGTGAATGCGACCTGCAGGACCAGGCCATGGCCTATGGCGTGGACAAGAACCGCTTCGCCGAGAACAAGCGCGCCGTCGAGGACAAGTATATTGGCCCCTTGGTCAAGACCTCGATGAACCGCTGCATCCACTGCACGCGTTGCGTCCGCTTCACCACCGAAGTGGCCGGCATTGCCGAAATGGGCCTGCTGGGTCGCGGCGAAGACGCCGAGATCACCACCTATCTCGAGCAGGCACTCTCGAGCGAGCTGCAAGGCAACGTCATCGACCTCTGCCCGGTCGGCGCGCTGACCAGCAAGCCCTACGCCTTCAACGCCCGCCCGTGGGAACTGGTGAAGACCGAATCCATCGACGTAATGGACGCCGTCGGCTCCAACATCCGCGTCGACAGCCGTGGCCGCGAAGTGATGCGCATCCTGCCGCGCATCAACGAGGCGATCAACGAAGAGTGGATTTCCGACAAGACCCGCTTCATCTGGGATGGCCTCAAGAGCCAGCGGCTCGATCGCCCCTATGTGCGCAAGTCCGGCAAGCTGCAGCCTGCATCGTGGGACGAAGCGCTCGCCGCCGTCGCCGCCCGCCTCAAGAAGGCGGGCAACAAGGTCGGCGCCATTGCCGGTGACCTGGCCGCTGTCGAAGAAATGTATGCGCTCAAGGCGCTGCTGGCTTCGATCGGCTCGGGCATGACCGACGTCCGCCCGGCCATGTCTGGCATCGATCCGTCCATGCCGCGCTCGGCCTACCTGTTCAATCCCACCATTGCCGGGATCGAGCAGGCCGACGCCATTGTCATCATCGGCGCCAATCCGCGCAAGGAAGCGTCGCTGATCAATGCGCGCATCCGCAAGACTTGGCGCGCCAAGGGCCTGCCGATCGCAGTGATCGGCGAGCAGGCTGACCTGACTTACACCTACAGCTACCTCGGCGAGGGCTTCGAGTCTCTGGCTGATCTCGCTGCCGGCAAGGGCTCGTTCGGCGAAATCCTGGCCAATGCCAAGAACCCGCTGATCATCGTCGGCGAAGGCGCCGTCTCGCATGCCCAACTCGGCAAGCAGGTCGGCCGCGACGTGATCGCCCTGGCATCCAAGCTGGCAACAGGCACCAATGTTGCCGAAGGCTGGAATGGCTTTGCACTGCTGCACAATGCCGCCAGCCGCGTTGGCGGCATTGATATCGGCTTCGTCCCGCATGACGGCGGCGTCTGCTCGGCCGACCAGATTGCACTGGCTGGCAAGGGCGAGCTCGACACGCTGTTCCTGCTTGGCGCCGACGAATACGACACCTCGGCCATGGGCAAGGCATTCGTGGTCTATATCGGCTCGCATGGCGATGCCGGTGCGCACCGCGCCGATGTCATCCTGCCGGGCGCGACCTATACCGAAAAGTCCGGCACCTATGTCAACACAGAGGGCCGCGTCCAGGTGACCAACCGCGCCGTGTTCCCGCCGGGTGACGCCAAGGAAGATTGGGCCATCATCCGGGCACTTTCGGGCGCCATGGGCAGGCCGCTGCCGTTCAATTCGCTGCAACAGCTCCGCGCTGCCATCTATGCCGAATTCCCGCATCTGGCTCGCATCGACCAGATCGCCGCCGGTTCGGTGGCTGACGTGGCCAAGCTCGCCAAAGCTGCAATCAAGACCAAGTCGGCGCCCTTTGGCTCGGCCGTCGCCGACTTCTATCTCAGCAATCCGATCGCGCGCGCTTCGGCCGTGATGGGCGAGTGTGCCGCCACGGCCGCTGGCCTGCGCCAGGCCGCGGAGTAGGGGAGAACAATGGACTTTATTCTCTCCGCCCTCGACTACCTGCTCGGCATCCCGGTCCTTGGCTGGGGCATGCATGTGGGCCTGATCTACAAGGCGCTGCTGCTGCTGGTTGGCCTCCTGATCTTCACCGCCTTCATCCTGCTGGCTGACCGCAAGATCTGGGCTGCCGTGCAGCTGCGCCGCGGCCCCAACGTGGTGGGTCCCTTCGGCCTGCTGCAGAGCTTTGCCGACCTGCTGAAGTTTGCGCTCAAGGAAGCCGTCATTCCGGGCGGCGCCGACAAGGTGCTGTTCCTCCTGGCGCCTTTGATCACCGCAACGCTGGCCTTGGCCGGCTGGGCCGTGATCCCGGTCGATGCGGGCCTCGCCATCGGCAATGTCAACCTCGGCATCCTCTACCTCCTCGCCATCTCCTCGCTCGGCGTTTATGGCGTCATCATCGGCGGCTGGGCGTCGAATTCGAAGTATCCGTTCCTCGGCTCGCTCCGTTCGGCCGCGCAGATGGTGTCCTACGAAGTCTCGATCGGCCTCGTAATCATCACCGTGCTGCTCTGTGTGGGTTCGCTGAACCTGCAGGACATCGTCCTCGCGCAGCAGGAAATGGGCCTGGCCCATACACTCGGCGTGCCGTGGCTGTCGTTCCTCAACTGGTTCTGGCTGCCGCTGTTCCCGATGTTCGTGGTGTTCTACATCTCGGCCCTAGCTGAGACGAACCGCCCGCCGTTTGACCTGGTCGAAGGCGAATCCGAGCTGGTGGCCGGCTTCATGACCGAATATTCGGCCACGCCATACCTGCTGTTCATGCTGGGCGAGTACATCTCGATCCTGCTGATGTGCGCCATGACCACCATCCTGTTCCTGGGTGGCTGGGCTTCGCCGATCGACCTGCCGCCGTTCACCTGGATTCCGGGCCTGGTCTGGTTCTTCATCAAGGTGAGCATGGTGTTCTTCCTGTTCGCCATGGCCAAGGCCATCGTGCCGCGCTACCGCTATGACCAACTCATGCGCATCGGCTGGAAGCTGTTCCTGCCGCTGTCGCTCGCCATGGTCGTCATTGTTGCTTTCGTCCTCCAGCTGACCGGCTGGGGCTGGCATGGAGGGATGGCCTGATGCGCGCCACCCAATTCGTCAATACGCTGCTGCTCACCGAGTTGGTAAAGGCCTTCGGCCTGACCATGCGCTACTTCTTCTCGCCGCGGCCGACCATCAACTACCCTTTCGAAAAGGGCCATGTTTCGCCGCGCTTCCGCGGTGAGCATGCCCTGCGCCGCTATCCCAATGGCGAAGAGCGCTGCATTGCCTGCAAGCTCTGCGAGGCCATCTGCCCGGCCCAGGCCATCACGATCGAGGCCGGTCCGCGCCAGAACGACGGCACACGCCGTACGGTGCGCTACGACATCGACATGGTGAAGTGCATCTATTGCGGCTTCTGCCAGGAGGCATGCCCGGTCGACGCCATCGTCGAAGGCCCGAACTTCGAATTTGCAACCGAAACGCGTGAAGAGCTCTACTTCTCTAAGGAAAAGCTCCTCGCCAATGGCGACCGTTGGGAGCGCGAAATCGCCCACAACCTCAGCGCCGACGCGCCGTATCGCTGAGAGGGAAGAGCATGACCCTTCCACTATTCTTCTTCTACCTGTTCTCGGCAGTCGCCATCCTGTCGGCCGTGATGGTCATTTCGGCGCGCAATCCCGTGCATGCCGTGCTGTTCCTGATCCTGGCGTTCTTCAATGCCTCGGGCCTGTTCATGCTGGCCGGTGCCGAGTTCCTGGCCCTGCTGCTGATCGTCGTCTATGTGGGCGCGGTTGCCGTGCTCTTCCTGTTCGTGGTCATGATGCTCGACGTGGACTTCACCTCGTTGCGGTCCGGCTTCCTCCAGTATGCGCCGGTCGGCGTGATCGTCGGCATCGTGCTGCTGCTCGAACTGCTGCTGCTGGCCGGTAGCTTCGTCATTTCGCCCGAGGCGGCCGGTGGGTCGGCGCTGCCGATCGATGGTGCCGTCGACAACATGACCGCCATCGGGCTGGTGCTCTATACGCGCTACATTTTCCTGTTCCAGGGTGCGGGTGCCGTGCTGCTGGTCGCCATGATCGGCGCCATCGTGCTGACCCTGCGTCACAAGAGCAACGTCAAGCGCCAGAACCCGATCGATCAGGTCGCTCGCCGGGCTTCGGAAACGCTGCAAGTCGTCAAAGTCAAGAGCGGTCAAGGGTTGTAGGAGGCAAACATGGGCTTGGGTATCGGGCTCGGTCACTACCTGACCGTAGCAGCAATCCTGTTCACGCTCGGCGTGTTCGGCATCTTCATCAACCGCAAGAACGTCATCGTCATCCTGATGTCGGTCGAACTGATCCTGTTGGCCGTCAACCTCAACATGGTGGCCTTCAGCGCGCAGCTCAATGACCTGCAGGGGCAGGTTTTCGCGCTGCTGATCCTCACCGTGGCTGCCGCCGAGGCTGCCATCGGCCTTGCCATCCTCGTCATTTTCTACCGCAACCGCGGCTCCATCGCGGTTGAGGACATCAGCAGCATGAAGGGCTAAGCCACCGCTATGATCTATCAGGCGATTGTTTTCCTGCCCCTCATCGGCGCGCTGATCGCGGGGCTCCTTGGCCGCACGATCGGTCATCGGCCGAGCGAGTATATCACCACCGGCCTGCTGATCATTTCGGCGGTGCTGAGCTGGGTCGTCTTCCTGCCCGTCGCCTTTGGTGGCGGTCTGGCGGGAGCCGTGACCGACGGCCATACGGCCGTCGTCAAGGTCGAGGTCATGCGTTGGATCCAGGTCGGCGACATGGACCTGCGCTGGATCCTGCGCATCGATACGCTGACGGCCATCATGCTGGTTGTGGTCAATACCGTGTCGGCGCTGGTTCACACTTATTCCATCGGCTACATGGCCGACGATCCGCATCGCAATCGCTTCTTCGCCTACCTGTCGCTCTTCACCTTCGCCATGCTGATGCTAGTGACGGCCGACAACTTCCTGCAGATGTTCTTCGGCTGGGAAGGCGTGGGCCTGGCCTCCTATCTGCTCATCGGCTTCTGGTACACGCGTCCTTCGGCAACCGCTGCTGCAATGAAGGCCTTCATCGTCAACCGCGTCGGTGACTTCGGCTTTGCCCTCGGCATTTTCGGCGCCTTCTTCGTGCTCGGCCATGCCGATTTCGACGGGGCTTTCCATACCGCCGGTGAGCTTGCCACCACGGGCCTGCCGATCATGCAGTTCCTCGGCTGGCAGCTCGATGCGATGACTGTGATCTGCCTGCTGCTGTTCATGGGTGCCATGGGTAAGTCGGCACAGTTCCTGCTCCACACCTGGTTGCCGGACGCCATGGAAGGCCCGACCCCGGTGTCGGCGCTCATCCATGCCGCAACCATGGTGACCGCGGGTGTCTTCATGGTGGCGCGCCTGTCGCCGCTGTTCGAAACCTCGCCCTTCGCCCTGACCGTCGTGCTGGTCATCGGCGCCATCACTGCCTTCTTCGCGGCGACGGTTGGCCTGGTGCAGAACGACATCAAGCGCGTCATTGCTTACTCAACCTGTTCGCAGCTCGGCTACATGTTCGTGGCGCTCGGGGCAGGGGCCTATTCGGCCGGCGTGTTCCACCTCTTCACCCACGCCTTCTTCAAGGCGCTGCTGTTCCTGGGCGCCGGCGCGGTTATCCACGCCATGCACCATGAGCAGGACATGCAGAACATGGGCGGCTTGCGCCACAAGATCCCGGTGACCTATGCCATGATGCTGATCGGCACCCTGGCGCTGACCGGCGTCGGTATTCCAGGCACCGAATGGTTGGGCTTTGCCGGCTTCTTCTCCAAGGATTCCATCATCGAGGCTGCCTATGCCGTCGGCGGCAATGCAGGCACTTTTGCCTTCTGGCTGCTCGTTGTTGCTGCGCTGTTCACCAGCTTCTACTCGTGGCGCCTGATCCACCTGACCTTCCATGGCGCGCCGCGCCCGGCTGGGCACGACGCGCACGGCCATGACGACCATGCCGCGCATGGTCACGACGACCACGCTCATGATGATCATGGCGACGACCACCACGGCTCGGCTTATGACCACGCCCATGAAGCACCCAACGTCATGCTGGTGCCGCTCTATGTGCTGGCCGTAGGCGCTGTGCTGGCTGGTGCGGTGTTCTACGGGATGTTCTTCCACGACGTGGAACATATCGAGCACTTCTTCGCCGGTGCGCTCGTCGTCGATCACGAGATCATCGAAGCCGCCCACCACGTCCCGCTCTGGGTCAAGTGGAGCGCGACCTTCGCCATGATCATCGGCTTCGTCACCGCCTACATCATGTATATCCGTCGCCCCGACCTGCCGGGCAAGCTGGCCGCCCAGAACCCGGGCCTCTACCAGTTCCTGCTCAACAAGTGGTACTTCGACGAGCTCTACAACACGATCTTCGTCAGGCCGGCTCTATGGATCGGTCGCGCCTTCTGGAAGGGCTTCGATGATTGGCTGATCGACGACAAGCTCACCGAAGGCCTCGGCCGCCGGGTGCAGAACGTGACCTCCTGGGTCACCAAGCTCCAGTCGGGCTATGTCTACCACTACGCTTTCGCCATGCTGATCGGCGTGGCGGCACTGCTGACCTGGGCCATCGCGGCCGGGGGACTGATCTGATGACCTTCGAAAACTCCATCCTCACAGTCCTCACCTGGCTGCCCATGTTGGGCGCGGCGGTGCTGCTGTTCACGCCCAAATCGTCGCTCGGCGCCATCCGCTGGATTGCACTGATCGTCACGGTCATCATTTTCGTGCTATCGCTGGCCCTGTGGCAGAGCTTCGACCCGGCCAATCCGGGCTTCCAGTTCGTGGTCAACAATGCCTGGATCGGCGACACCATCGGCTACCGCGTTGGCGTCGACGGCATCTCGGTGCTGTTCGTCGTGCTGACCGCGCTGCTCATGCCCTTCGCCATCCTGGCGAGCTGGGAAAGCGTCGAGACCAAGGTCAAGGAATACATGATCGTATTCCTGATCCTGGAAACGCTGATGATCGGCGTGTTCACCACGCTCGATCTGGCCATGTTCTATGTCTTCTTCGAAGGCACGCTGCTGCCGATGTTCCTGATCATCGGCATCTGGGGCGGCTCCGCCCGCATCCAGGCCAGCTACAAGTTCTTCTTCTACACCTTCATCGGCTCGGTGCTGATGTTGCTGGCGATCATGGCCATGTACTGGAATGGCGGCACGACCGACATTTCCAAGCTCCTGACCCATGACTTCCCGGCATCCTGGCAGCCCTGGCTCTGGTGGGCGTTCTTCGCCTCGCTGGCCGTCAAGATGCCGATGTGGCCGTTCCATCGCTGGCTGCCGGAGGCGCACGTGCAGGCGCCGACTGCCGGCTCGGTGATCCTGGCCGCCATCCTGCTCAAGCTGGGCGGCTACGGCTTCCTGCGCTTCAGCCTGCCCATGTTCCCCGACGCCTCGGCCCAGTTCGCCAACATCGTCTTCTTCCTGTCCGTTGCAGCCATCATCGTGACTTCGCTGGTCGCCCTGGTGCAGACCGACATCAAGAAGCTGATCGCCTATTCGTCGGTCGCCCACATGGGCTTTGTGACCATGGGCATCTTTGCCGGCAATGCGCTGGGCATCCAGGGCGCCATGTTCCAGATGCTGAGCCACGGCATCGTCTCGGGCGCGCTCTTCCTTTGCGTCGGCGTGGTCTACGACCGCATGCACACCCGCGATATTGCGGCCTATGGCGGCCTGGTCGAGCGCATGCCGCGCTATGCCTTCGCCTTCATGGTCTTCACCATGGCGAATGTCGGCCTGCCAGGTACGTCGGGTTTCGTCGGCGAATTCCTGACCATGATCGGCGTCTTCCAGGTCAACACCTGGGTGGCCTTCGGCGCGGCGTTCGGCGTGATCTTCTCGGCCGGCTATGCTCTCTGGCTGTATCGCCGGGTGATCTTCGGTGCACTGACGAAGGATAGCCTCAAGGGCATCCTTGATCTCGACCTGCGCGAAAAGGTCATTCTCTATCCGCTGATCGTGCTGACGATCGTCTTCGGCTTCTACCCGGCGCCGATCCTCGACACCACGGCCGCTGCCGTCGACAATCTCGTCACCCACTATGCGACCTCGGTCGGCCTCGACCCGGCCATATCGCTGGCCGAGGCCCAGGCACCGCTGGCTCACGCCGAGCCTATTGCTGCCGAAGGTGGCGAACACGCTGCTGAAGAGCCGGCCGCAGAGCCGGCAGCCCACTAGGAGTAAGCCCCGTGAACTCAGACGTTATCGATTTCGCGAGCCTGGCTCCCGCCTATCCGGAAATGCTTCTGGCCATTGGCGCCGTGGTGCTGCTGGTCGTCGGCGTGGTGATCAATAAGGAACGTTCGATCCTTGTATCCTATGCCTCGGTGCTGCTGCTGCTCGTAGTGGCGGCGATCATCCTGTTCGCGCCGGCTGAAGGCGTGCTGTTCAACGGTGTCTTCATCGCCGACAGCTTCGCCCGCTTCATGAAGGTGTTAGTGCTGGGCGGCTCGGCGTTCTCGCTGCTGCTGGCATTGCCGCGTGCCGAGGAGCAGGGCACACACAAGTTCGAATATGCGATCCTGGTGCTGCTGGCGACGCTTGGCATGATGGCCATGGTTTCGGCCAACGACCTGATGAGCCTCTATGTTGGTCTAGAGCTCCAGTCTTTGTCGCTCTACGTCCTCGCCGCTATCAAGCGCGACGACGGCAAGGCGACTGAAGCCGGCCTCAAGTACTTCGTGCTCGGTGCCCTGAGCTCGGGCATGCTGCTCTATGGCGCTTCGCTGATCTATGGCTTCACCGGCCATACCAACCTACAGGAAATTGTCGTCGCTATCGCCAATGAAGGCCGCTCGATCGGGCTGATCTTCGGCGTGGTGTTCCTGCTGGCTGGCGTCGCATTCAAGATCTCGGCCGTGCCGTTCCACATGTGGACGCCCGACGTCTATGAAGGTGCGCCGACCCCGGTGACGGCCTTCTTCGCCATGGGCCCTAAGGTTGCGGCCATGGCGCTGATGGTGCGGCTGGTCATGGACACCTTCCAGGGCATCGCCCACGACTGGCAGCAGATCGTTATCTTCCTCTCTATCGCCTCGATGGTGCTGGCAGCGTTTGCCGCGATCGGCCAGAAGTCGATCAAGCGTCTCATTGCCTATTCGTCGATCGGCCATGTGGGCTTTGCCCTGGTGGGTCTGTCGTCGGGCACGCAGGTGGGTGTTGAAGGCGTTGCCATCTACATGGCGATCTATGTCGCCATGACAGTAGGGCTCTTCGCCTGCATCCTGTCGCTGCGCACCGAAGCCGGCTTCGTCGAGACTATCGACGATCTCCGCGGCGCCGCACAGACGCGTCCGTTCGTGGCCGCCATCATGGCGATCATCATGTTCTCGCTGATCGGCATGCCGCCGCTCGCCGGGTTCTTTGCCAAGTGGCACGCCTTCCTCGCAGCCATCGACGCCCAGCTCTACGTGCTGGCGGTGATCGGCGTACTGGCCTCGGCGGTGAGCGCCTTCTATTATCTGCGCATCGTCAAGGTCATGTATTTCGACGAGCCTGTCGCCACGTTCGAGGCGGTTCCGGCCGAACTGAACATCATCATGGCGGTCAGCGGCTTCCTCGTCGTGACCTACTACTTCACCGTCGGCAGTCCCCTGGCCACCTTCGCCCACACTGCCGCGGGAAGCCTGTTCTAGGTGACGGACTTCGCCCTCGGGCCCAAGGCACGCGCAGCCGGCTACCGGCTCCGTGGCTATGACAGCATCGGTTCGACCAATGCGGAGGCACTCGCCGCCGCGACAGCAGGTGACCCCGGTGGCATCTGGTTCGCGGCGCGCCAGCAGACGGCGGGCAGGGGCCGGCGGGGGCGGCAGTGGATCAATCCGCACGGCAATCTTGCCGCGACGCTCTTGATCATCCCCGAGTCTGATCCCACTTCGGCAGCAACGCTGGGCTTTGTGGCCGGCGTTTCGCTCAATCGCGCGCTTTCAGCAATCCTGCCTGATGGCATGGTCAAGATCGGCATCGATGGAGCTGATGGGCTGGGTGGCGGGCGCATTGCGCTCAAATGGCCCAATGACGTGCTGGCCGACGGTGCCAAGCTCGCCGGCATCCTGCTGGAAGCCAGCAAACTGCCCAATGGACGACAGGCCGTCGCTATAGGTATCGGGGTCAATGTAGTTGCAGCGCCCGAAGGACTGCCTTATCCGGCCACCAGCCTCGCCGCATTGGGGGCGTCTCGCACCGCCGAAGACGTATTCGACGCACTCTCGGACGCTTGGGTAGATACGTTCGGCATGTGGAACGACGGCCGCGGGATCGGTGATGTACTCACGCACTGGCGCGCTTCCGCCGCGGGGATTGGTGCACCTGTCGCCGTGCAGCAGGACGGCGATGTATTGCGCGGTATCTTTGAAACCATCGACGACGACGGGCGCTTGATCATTCGCGCCGATGACAATCGCCGCATCGCAATCACGGCGGGCGACGTGCATTTTGGGGCAACGGCCAGCGCCCGAAGCTGACCACAACGACTGCGCAGACGACCGGCGACCAAAGATCGTTCCGGCGCTGCGCCTGAAAGGACTGAACTGACCCATGGCCAAAAACCAACGGGATGAACTCGTCTTCGTGCCGCTTGGCGGCGTCGGCGAGATCGGCATGAATATGGGCGCCTACGGCTTTGGGCCGGAACGCTCGCGCAAGTGGATCGTGGTCGATTGCGGCGTCACGTTCGGCGGGCCCGACCTGCCGGGCATCGAACTCATCATGGCCAACCCCGAATTTCTCGAGGAACGCGCCGATGATGTGCTGGCGCTGATCCTCACCCACAGCCACGAAGATCACTATGGCGCTGTGCTCGACCTCTGGCCGGGCTTCGAGAAGCCGGTTTTCTGCACGCCGTTCACGGCCGCCATGCTGGCCGCGAAGCGGGCAGGGGATGGCATCGTCGAAAATGTCGACGTCACCATTATGCGCCCGGGCAAGCCATTCGAGGTCGGCCCCTTCACCATCGAGGCGATCAACGTCGCGCACTCGATACCGGAATCAAATGCGCTGCTGATCACCACGCCTATTGGTCGGGTGCTGCACACCGGCGACTGGAAACTCGACCCCACCCCTGTCGGCAATGCGCCCACCGATGTGGCGCGCCTGCAGAAGATCGGCGAGGACGCCTCGACCCCGCTCGCTCTGATCTGCGACTCCACCAACGCGCTAAAGGACGGCGAAAGCCCGAGCGAGGCCGAAGTTGCGGCCAATCTGGCGGCCATGATCGCAGAATCGCCCAATCGCGTGGCGGTCACCACCTTCGCGTCCAATGTCGGGCGGGTCATCTCCATCGTGCGCGCCGCGGAAAAAGCTGGCCGCCAGGTGGTGATGTCCGGCCGTTCGCTGCACCGCATCATGGGCATCGCCAAGGAACTCGGCATGCTCGAGGGTCTGCCGCCGCTGCTCGACCAGGACGCCTATAAGACCATTGCGCGCAACAAGATCGTGCTGATCTGCACCGGCAGCCAAGGTGAGGCTCGAGCCGCCATCGCCCGCATTGCCCGCGGCGAGCATCCGGTGATCGATCTCAATGCCGGCGACCGCATGATCTTCTCGTCCTGGGCCATTCCGGGCAACGAACGCGAAGTCATCGACATCCAGAACATGCTGATCGACAAGGGCGTCGAGGTCATCACCGCCAATGACGGCCTGGTGCACGTCACAGGCCATCCCCGCCGCGATGAACTGCGCAAGCTCTATGGGTGGGTGAAGCCCGAAGTGCTGGTGCCCGTCCATGGCGAAGCAACTCATCTGCAGGCCCACGCCAAGCTTGGCCGGGATTCCGGTGTTCCCAATGTCATTGACGCGCGCAATGGTGATCTGGTGCGCCTGTTCCCCGAACCGCTGGCTTTCCCGGCAGAGGTTCGCACGGGCGAGCTCTATCTCGATGGCCTCGTCCTCTGCACTCCAGAAGAATCTGGGGTGAAGGGGCGCCGCCGCCTGTCCTTTGGCGGCCATGTCGTGGTCAGCCTTTGCGTCAATGGGGGAGGCCAGGTCGTGTCTGGTCCCGATCTCGTGATCGAGGGGCTGCCTGAGACTGAGGACGAGTCGCTGGGCGAGCTGGTCGAAGACACCATTGCCGGCGTCATCAAATCCATGCCGCCCAAGCGCCGCAGTGATACCGAGGTCCTGAACTCGGCACTGTTCAAGGCTATTCGCAACGAGGTGAATGCCTATTGGGGCCGCAAGCCCAACGTCTCGGTTTTCGTGCACCGGGTCTAGCATCAGCGGCGTGCGGCGTAGCTTCACGGCGCCGGCACGCGACTGCGGCAATAGGAAACGGCGATCCCGGCTTCCGTGGGCGTGGCTGCGGGCGTATGAGAACCTTGAGCAGCGCGAGGAATACCCATGCAGATCGGCTCCATCATCGCCGTCTTCTTCGTTATCTGGTGGCTCACCTTCGTGGCCGTCCTGCCCATCGGCAACCGTAGCCAGCACGAAGCGGGGGAGGTCGTCGCCGGCACCGATCCCGGGGCGCCGGTAGCACCGCGACTTGTCCGCAAGGTGCTCCTTGCCACGGTTCTCGCCATTGCCCTGACGGCGCTGCTGCTGTGGGGCCTCACCAATGAGACCCTGCACCACTACTGGAACCGCTAGCCCCCCTAAGCGTGGGGTGCAGCGCGCAACTGCCTATGCCACTCCTCGGTCAGGAGGTTGGCAGCATGATCAGACCAGCGACGGCGACAGCAATCGCCTTATGGAGTGTGGCCGCGCCGGCGATGGCCTGGGAGTTCGGCATGGTCGGCGACCAGACGTTCTGGACCGGGACGCGTGACCGCGAAGGCCGGACGCAGCTTGTGTTCTTCTGCACCCAGGCAATGCCGGGTATCGTCCAGTTGCAAATTCTGACGCCAGAACCAGGGCCAGCCGGACCTGTGGCGGTCGAGTTATCGATTGCTACCAGCGAGGGCCATTTTGGACCCGTCAGCGCCCGTGCCACGAGCCTGGATGGCAAACTGACGATTGCCACGACGGGTGTCGATCTAGCCGCCATGAACGCAGCCCAATCGGTCTACCTCGAGGCTGACGAAATTTCGCTGAGCTACTACGAGAGCACTTGGCACTATCCCGGGGCCGATCGGTCCGAAGGCTTCGGAGCCATGCTCGATGCCTGCGGCTAGAACCGGTATGCTCAGGCGCTTCGTCGCGGCGGCCATTCTCACGGGCATCGCGCAAAGCGCGCTGGCCTGGGACTACGTCACCGATGGTTCCGACAGCATTTACGCCGGGCACTCAAGTGCGATGCTGACGGTGACTGGCGATGCCTCCTTGTCCTTTTCCTGCACACGCTCGGCAAGGGGAATGGTCCTCTTGATGCTCGAGGTTATCCAGGAAGCGACGTCTGCCGACGAGGAAGTCATCGTTGTCGTCGAGGTTGATGGCAGGCGCTTCGATATCCCGGCGGTGTCGTTCGATGCCGGCGGCGTGCAAGGCGCCACCACCTTCAGTCGCCTATCCGCCGTGACAGAATTGGTGGACAGTCTCGAGCATAGCGAGGGCAGGGTGTCGGTTCGGTTTGCCGGACGCATTCTGGAATTTGCCGGCGCAAAGGACGATGACAGCTTTGCTCGCATGCTGGAGGTATGCGGCTAGCGCTTGCGCTTGGGCTTGCCCACGGCATGTGCATGCGCCATTTCGAGCGCGGCGCGCAAATCGTCCTCGCTGGCCGGTCCCAGGGTCATCGTCGTCCATCCGCTCCTGCCCCAGGCATTGTTCACCGGCGCGAACAAGTCTGGCGCCAGCTGGCATTTGAACTCCTGCTCGTCCGGCGTGAACTTGAAGTTGGCGGTGCTTTCGCTGGCATCCAACGTGACAAAGATGCGGTCTGCGCGAAAGGCCGCGCGGTCGAAGTGCGGTGCTTCGGTTGTGTCAGGCAGGGCAAGTACCATGCGCCTGAGGTCTGCGCCATCTGCCATCCAAAACTCCCCTGAACTGCCCGTCGGAGCTTATCTTGACTGTCAGAAACAAAAAAGCGGGGCACAGGGCCCCGCTGAAAAGAGTTTGTTCGACAATACGTTGGTCTTAGGCGCGCTACTTAAGCGGCTGCCAACGCTCCTCCCTTGACGTTGTCGACGTCCAGCGGTTTTGAACCGCCTTCGCTTTATTGCGAGGGACCCTAACAACAGATTTTCGCCCTGTCACGCAGATTCTGCATGCCTTCCATGCTTGCATCAGATGGACGAGTAGGATTTGAGTGGGCATCAACAAAAGCCTTGAGTCGACGGACGTTTCCGGGAGTTTCACATGCGCCTGTCTCGCTACTTTTTGCCGGTGCTGCGCGACGTCCCCAAGGAAGCCGAAATCGTCTCGCACCGTCTTATGCTCCGTGCCGGCATGATCCGCCAGCAGGCCTCCGGTCTCTATTCCTGGCTGCCGCTCGGCTACAAAGTGCTGATGAAGGTGCAGAAGATCATCGAGGAGGAGCAGAACCGCTCCGGCGCCATCCAACTGCTGATGCCGACTATCCAGTCGGCTGACCTGTGGCGCGAGTCTGGCCGCTATGACGCCTATGGCAAGGAGATGCTGCGCATCGAAGATCGCCATGAGCGCGAATTCCTCTATGGCCCGACCAACGAGGAGATGATCACTGACATCTTCCGTAGTTACGTGAAGTCCTACAAGGACCTGCCGCTGAACCTCTACCATATCCAGTGGAAGTTCCGCGACGAGGTGCGCCCGCGCTTCGGCACGATGCGCTCCAGAGAATTCCTGATGAAGGACGCCTATTCCTTCGATCTGTCCAAGGAAGCCGCAGTGGCGGCCTATGAACGCATGTTCGTGGCGTATCTGCGCACCTACGCGCGCATGGGCCTGACCGCCATTCCTATGCGCGCCGATACCGGCCCTATCGGCGGCGACCTCAGCCACGAGTGGATCGTGCTGGCCGATACCGGCGAGAGCCAGGTGTTCTGCGACCGCCGCCTGCTCGACAAGGCCATCCCGGGCGCCGATACCGATTTCCGCGGCGACCTCAATCCGATCTTCAATGATTGGACGTCGCTCTATGCCGCGACCGAGGAAATGGTCGATATGGCCGAGTACGAAGCGGCTGTTCCCGAGGAACATCGTGTTTCTGCACGCGGTATCGAAGTCGGCCATATTTTCTACTTTGGCACCAAGTATTCCGATCCCATGAAGGCGACCGTCACCGGTCCCGACGGCAAGGAAATCACCGTGCATATGGGTTCCTACGGCATTGGCCCAACGCGCCTGGTTCCGGCGCTGATTGAGGCGTTCCACGACGATGCGGGCATCGTCTGGCCGGTCTCGGTGGCGCCTTTCGAAGCCGTGCTGATCAATCTCAAGGCCGGCGACGCCGCCTGCGATGTGGCTTGCAACAAGCTCTATGATGAGCTGACGGCCGCAGGCGTCGACATGCTCTACGACGACCGCGATCAGGGCGCCGGCGCCAAGTTCACGACCGCGGACCTGATCGGCATTCCCTACCAGATCATTCTGGGGCCGCGGGGCCTTGCAGCAGGCGAAGCGGAGATCAAGCACCGCAAGACTGGCGAGCGCGAGACGCTGCCGATCGCCGATGCGGTCGCGCGCCTCAAGAGCCTCATCGAACCGCAGCGAAAGACCGACATTTGACCGATACGGCGCCGCCTCTGCTGAACAAGGGCACGCGCGCCTTTTCGCGCTTTGAGTGGATGATTGCCGGGCGCTACCTGCGTGCCCGCCGCAAGGAAGCCTTCATCTCAGTCATCGCCAGTCTCACGATGGTGGGTGTTGCCATCGGCGTCGCGACGCTGATCGTGGTGATGTCGGTGATGAATGGCTTCCGGGCCGAACTGCTGACAAAGATACTCGGGCTCAACGGCCATTTCACTGCCTATCCGATCGAGCGGGAGTTCACCGACTACAAGGAAACGGTTGCGGCGCTCGAGCAGGTCGACGGGGTGAGCTTTGCGGTCTACTTCGTCGAAGGGCAGGTGCTGGCCTCGGGGCGAGGCAGTTCCACCGGCGTGACCGTGCGCGGCATGGACGAGGAAAACCTCAAGAAGCTCAAGCTGCTCTACAACAGCCCGGAGCAGGGAGGCTGGGACCAGTGGGACGAGAGCAAGGGCGTCGCCATCGGCTACCGTCTTGCCGAAACGCTTGGCGTGAACCTGGGTGACCAGGTGCAGATCATCAATCCCGATGGTGCGATGACACCTTTCGGCTCGACGCCGCAGATCAAGTCCTATCCGGTCAACGTCATCTTCGATCTTGGCATGGTCGAGTTCGACAGCTTCTTCATGTACATGCCGCTGGAGCCGGCGCAGGACTATTTCAAGCTGACCAAGGAAGTGCTGAAGCCTGGCGTCCAACTGCCACAACAAGGGCCTCTCGATCCGCCGCTCAGCAACGAAGAGCTTGAGCAGTATTACGATCGCATCGGGCAGGCATCGGCCGCCGAAATCTTCATCGATGATCCCGACAACATTGCCGTCATGCGCCAGCGTTTGCAGGCCGACGCTTCGGCGCGGCCGCTGATCCTGACGGACTGGCAGCAGCGCAACGAGACGTTCTTCTCCGCACTGCAGGTTGAGCGCGTCGTGATGTTCACGATCCTTTCGATGATCATCCTGGTCGCCGCATTCAACATCATTTCCAGCTTGATCATGCTGGTGAAGGACAAGAGCTCCGATATCGCGGTGCTGCGCACGATGGGCGCCACGCGCGGTTCAATCATGCGGATTTTTTCCATTACGGGTACCACGATCGGGGTGATCGGCACGATGAGCGGTGTCGTGCTTGGTCTCATCGTTGCGGCCAATGCGGAGACCTTGCGCGCTTTCGTGTCCAACACGCTGGGCGTGGCCATCTTCCCGCCGGAAATCTTCTTCTTGTCGTCGCTGCCATCCAAAACCGATCCGGTCGAGGTCGCGGTGGTCATCTGCCTTGCGCTCGGCCTGAGTTTCCTCGCGACGCTCTACCCGGCCTGGCGCGCTGCGCAATACGATCCGGTCGAGGCCCTGCGCTATGAGTAAGCCGCATCTGCTTCTGACCGACGTGCACCGCCACTACGGGCAAGGCGACAGCATTGTCCGCGTGCTCGAGGCAGCCAACCTTTCCGTCAGCAGTGGCGAGCTGGTTGCCCTGGTCGCGCCATCTGGAGCCGGCAAGTCGACCCTGCTGCACCTCTCAGGGCTGCTGGAGAGTCCGCAGGGCGGCGAAGTCGCCATCATGGGTATACCCACCAGCAAGCTGGGCGATCGCGGCCGCACGCAATTGCGCCGCTCCACCGTCGGATACGTCTATCAGTTCCACCACCTGCTGCCCGAGTTCACGGCACTCGAGAATGTATCGATGCCACAGCTGATCGCCGGAAAGTCACCCGCCGAGGCCGACAAGCGATCAATGGAACTGCTGGACCTGCTGGGCGTCGGCCCGCGCGCCAGCCATCGACCGGCAGAACTGTCGGGCGGTGAGCAGCAGCGCATTGCCATTGCTCGCGCCGCCGCCAATCACCCCAAGGTGATCCTTGCGGACGAGCCGACCGGCAATCTTGATCCGGAAACCAGTGACCTGGTGTTCGGTGCCCTGGCCAACCTCATCAAGAACGAGGGCGCCGCGGCACTGATCGCCACGCACAACCACGATCTGGCGCGGCGGGCAGACCGGATCGTGACGCTGAGGGGCGGACTGGTAGTCGATCACACTTTGTGATCGAACCGAACCGGCGCATCGGCGGTTCTCCTTGTTCAAGGAGACCGGCGATGACCCTGTTGATGATCATTGGAACGATGGCAATTGTTGCGGCCCTCACCATGCGTGGCAGCCGACATCACCGCTAGAGAGCGGCCGCAATCGCCTTTGCTAGCGCCCCCAGTTCTGCGTCATCCGCCTTTCCGCCCGCATGGGCAGCGAGCGGCACCCCGTCATAGGCGGGGATCAGATGAAAATGCAGGTGAAACACCGTCTGCCCGGCAGCGGCCTCGTTGAACTGCGCCAGTCTGATGCCATCGGCGCCCGTAGCCCGCTTCAGTGCCTGGGCAACCCGTTGCATGATCGGCATGACGGCCGAGAGCACCTGCGGGTCGGCATCGAGCAGGTTGCGCGACGGCATCTTGGGAATGACCAGCGTGTGACCGCGCGACTGCGGAAAGATGTCCATCATCACCAGCGCGGTATCGTCTTCGTAAACTTTGTGCGCCGGGATTTCGCCACGCAGGATTTTGCCGAAGATGTTGGACGAGTCGTAGCTCATGTCACTCAGCCGGCTGGGATATGTCCGGCTGCCCCTTCTGGAAAAAACGAAAGCGGAAATAGTTCAGCACGGCGAGCCCGGTCAGCGTGACGGGCACGTAGCGAAAGCCGCGGCGGATAAAGAACAGCGCCATGTTGACCGCGGTCTTGGCACTCATGGCACCTTTGCCCATGGCGGAGGTGAAAGACGACGGCACGATATGCCGGTAGATGAGCGCGTCCGAACGGTAGTAGTCCCGCGCCCTGAGGGCATAAGCACGCTTGGATGCAGAATAGGCTTTGAGCTCGTCCATTCCCATGTCGCCATGGAATTCGACCTCGGAACCTAGCGCCCAGACCTCCGGTGGAGTCAGGCGGGCCTTGCCCAGCTCCGTGAAAAGCTCGGTGAGATCGCGGAATGTGACGTTGTTGGCGTTCCAGCAGTCCTCGGTTTTGGCACCGTGCGCCAGCACCAGCACATCGGCGCGGGCCAGTTTTTCCCTCATTGCATCATAGTTTCCGGCAGTGAAGTCGACACCGGACTTGGCGGTTTCGACGATGGCGCCCAACCGCGTGAGAGCCGTCACCATGGCCGAACCAAAAGCGCCGCCAGCGCCGGTCACGAGGAACCGCCGCCCCTCGATCTGGCAACTGGTACCCGCGATCAAGTCGAACACGTTCGCGAAGGACGAAAAGAAGTTGTGCGGATAGACGTGGTGCATGGCGTGGTAGTTGTTGTCCACCCACAGCAGTCCCTGCTGCCCACCGACGCGGTCCATTGACATATGGTTGTAGTCGAGGCCTTCCTCGCGCAGCGTCATCACCAGCATGACGGTGCGGATCGCGGCGACGGCGGCGATTGGGGGCCAGGGAAACACCAGCAGGAACACGAGCGTCCCGGCCATCGAGGTGAGGTATTCAGGCAGGATGTGGAACCAGATATTGGCCCGGGCATAGGCCGGGTTGATCTGCATATCGAGCCCGAGGAACTTGTGATGCACCCAATGCCAGGACGAGAACGTCCGAAGCAGGGGGATCTTCGAGCCCTCCCATTTGTGCAGCACCCAATGGAGAGCATCGAACAGCGCCGTCGATGCGACGAAGGCCAGTGCGGCCTGCAGCAGGAAGATCGCAATGTCCCAGATCATGTTTTCTACTTAGCGGGGATGGCGGGACGTTGGAAGTAGCGATCGCGCTACCGGCGTCTAGCTGTCCGTGCGGTCGCCCTTGCGGAAAGGCGTGAACTGTTCGAGCAATTCCTGGTTCCGTTCGACTGCGTCCCGTTCGTGCTCGAGGAAATCGGCGACAGCATCGCGCAGGCCCTGATGGGCAATCCAGTGTGCCGAATAGGTGGTAGCAGGCGCATAGCCGCGAGCCAGCTTGTGCTCGCCCTGGGCTCCGGCCTCTACCACATCCATCTTGTGGGCGATCGCATAATCGATCGCCTGGTAATAGCAAAGTTCGAAGTGGAGAAACGGAACATCCCGCGTGCAGCCCCAGTTGCGGCCGTAAAGGCGATCCTTGCCCAGGAAGTTGATGGCACCCGCTATCGCCTCGGGACCATCATAGGCCAGCATCAGTACAATGCGGTGGGGCATTGTCGTGTGGAGCCGTGAGAAAAACTCGCGGTTTAGGTAGGGCCGGCCCCACTTGCGCGCCCCAGTATCCTCATAGAATGCGTAGAACGCGTCCCAGTGCTCCTCGCGCAGATCGAACCCGGAAAGCCATTTGACGGTGAGGCCGTCGGCCAGCGCATCGCGCCGTTCGCGGCGGATGGTCTTGCGCTTGCGCGACGAGAGCGTTTCGAGGAAGTCGTCGAAGGTGGCAAAGCCTTCGTTGTGCCAGTGGAACTGCGTATCAAACCGCTTGAGCCAACCATCTGCTTCGATCTCTTCGGCTTCATCGGACGGCAGGAAAGTGGCATGAACCGACGAGGCGTTGCGCTGGATCGCCAGCTGTCGCGCCGTCGACAGGAGCGCTGCCTTGATCGCCGGATCCCCCGAGGGTACCAGCAATTTGGGCGCCGTAACCGGGGTGAAGGGCACCGAGCACTGCAGCTTGGGGTAATAGCTTCCCCCGGCGCGTTCCAGCGCATTGGCCCAGCCGTGGTCGAAGACATATTCGCCCATCGAATGGGACTTGAGAAACAGCGGCATCAGGCCCAGCGGTTGACCGCTGTCGTCGCTGAGCAGGATGTGTTGAGGTTGCCAGCCTGTGCGCCTGGTTGCACAGCCGGAATCCTCGAGCGCTGCAAAGAAGGCGTGATCCAGGAATGGGTTGTCGACCCTCCCGTCGGTGGACGGCGCAAGACTATTCCAAACGGCAGCAGGAATGCTGGCCGTCGTTGCGTGAATGGTGGCGCGAAGGGTCGGCTGGTCAGCCAAGGCGGGTCCCGGGAGGGTCAACAGGTCTGATAGAAATAGGATGGTTCGCCCGGCATTGTAAGATTGCGATCGCGTCGGATCACGGAGATTTGGCGCCCACGGGCCGCGCAGCTCATTTCGAAGTTCGCAGCCTCGGTGTCTGTATATTCGATCGCCAGCACCGAGCGACCGTAAACGTCCATATAGCGATCGCACTCGTCATAGGCCTGGCAGGATTCGACGATGGCAAAATCAAAGCCTGCGGCCTTTCCAAGCGTACCCAGATCGCCACTGTTCTTTTGCGCGAAGGCCAGTCCGAGACCGTGCGCCTGATCGATCAGCAAACGGGCATAGGCCAGGTTGTCATCGACGGACAAGGCACCGTCCGAGCGGGAATAGGTGTCGAGGTTATCTGCCTCTATCGCATCGTAGCCATCAGCGGCGCATTGCGCGATCCACTCGCCGACTATCGCTGCCAGCGACGCACGTTTGTCGGCAGAACCGGTATCGAACAGGACTTCACCAGGCCAGTTGGGGTCCTCGAAAAGGGCAGCACCCTGCCGCAGCAGGAGATCGGGATGGTTTGCCACCCACCAGGCTGTCTCGTGCGGCTGGGTCTGGAAGGCATTCACACAACAGATGTTGTAAAGCCCAGGGGCTGGCGCCTCAGACCGATCCCGACTGACGATCATTGTCCCCCGGGGCGGCTCGTAGGCGCCGCCCAACTGGGAATCGTACTGGCCGCCGGCGTGAGGCAAACGAACATCATGCGCCGCGGCGTGCCCTCCGGCCAGGACCACGAGCAGCAGGATGGCCAAGCGACTACGCAGGCTGAAAGCCTTCGAAAACGATCTGGTCGGCATGGCGTCGGGCTGCGTCAGCTTCGGCCTGGGTGCGGATCGTCCATGCGGTAACCGGCTTGCCCAGCGCGCGCCAGAATACGATGGCGGGCAGCTCCAGCGCATCCTTGGCGCAGGAGATGAAGTCGAACCGTGTCTCATGCCAATGAAGCAGGTGCCGCAGCGTATAGCGCTGGTCTTCGGTGAGGTGCACGTCCTCGCTGGCATCGGCATAGTCGTAGGTAATGATGCCGCGCGGACCGACAAATCCGAATTGTCTGATGGCCGTCAGGAGGTTCGGGTCAAACGATTCGACCGTCACGGGGCCTTCATAAGTCTTGAGTGCCTCAGCTACCGACCGGGCCAGAAGCTGCGTTCCCGCCGTGTCGCGCTGGTGCTTGAGTTCGATCTGCAACAGCGTGCGGCCGCGGATTTGGGCCAGGAAATCGGTGAATTTCTGCGGACAATCACCGGCAGAACTACCCAGCAGCGGGGTCGAGGTGAGCTCACTTGCGGGCCTGTCGGAAATCGCACCAGGCATGCCCAGGAGGCGCTCCCCATCATCGTCGTGGAATACGAAAGGTACGCCATCGCTGCTGAGCTGAATGTCGCATTCGATGGCGTGGCCCTGGGCTATCGCAGCCTCAAAGGCGCTTGCGCTGTTTTCGATGACGCCATTGGCGCGATCATGCAGTCCGCGATGGGCAATCAGATTGGGAAACAGGGGATCGGTCATGCAATCCTCGTCGGCGTGGACGTGCTTCATGGCACCGTAATGTGACGATGATGTGCAGCTAGACTTCGACGACCGCGTCGATCTCAACCGCGGCGCCGAAGGGCAGGGACGCTACGCCGAAGGCGGCGCGGGCATGCTTGCCATTCTCGCCCAGCACGCCCACCAGCAGGTTTGAGCAGCCATTGGCCACCAGATGCTGTTCGGTGAATTCGGGAGTGGATGCCACCAGGACCGTGAGCTTGAGGATGCGCTTGATACCCTCGAGCGGCACGCCACCGATATGGACGATTTGCGCCAGGACGTTGAGAGCGGCCAACTCGGCGGCATTGGCACCCTGCACGACGTTCATGGTGTCGCCAAGCAGTCCCGTCACCACGCCGTGTTCATTGCTCGAAATCTGGCCGGAGACATAGAGCAGGTTGCCCGTCCGGGTAACGGGTACGTAGTTGGCCACCGGCGCCTTGGCTGCGGGCAGTTCGTAACCGAGTTCGCGGAGCTTTTCGATCGGGCTGGTCATCTGTTCTTGCCTTCTTGTTGTTCGTCGTCTGGTTCAGCCGGCGCCGGGGCAGGCTTGTGTCGGTAGAGCTTGCCCCGCACTACAGCCTCCCGGCCAAAGCGGTTGCGCACTCTGTCCATGGCACGCTCCGCCGCCGCCTTGCGGGCAATCGCCGGCTCCAGCAGGTCGGCTGGATCACTGCCATCTGCCTCATCGATACCGGAAACGCCGATTCCAATCAGCCTGAAAGCAGTGCCATCCACTTCACGCTCCAGTAGCGAGCGGCCGGTTTCGTACATCACATTGGCCAGTTGCGTTGGGATCATCAGATGCCGGGCGCGTGTGCGCAAGCGGAAACCCGCGGATTTGAGTTTAAGCGTCACCGTGTCGCCGACGACGTTCTTTGCCTTCAGGCGCTCCGAAAGACGCTCCGTCACATGAAGCAGCTCGGTAGAAAGCTGATCGAGATCGCTGATATCATTGTTGAATGTGGTCTCGGAGGAAATGGTTTTCATTTCGCCGTCAGACGATATCCGTCGGCTATCCTCGCCGCGAGCCAACCGGGCGAGCCGGGCGCCGGTCTCGCCATAGCGGCGCATGAGGTTCTCCGGAGGCTCATCCTGCAACTGGCCGATGGTGATCAGGCCGTCCTTGCGCAGCGTTTCGGCAAACACCTTGCCAACACCATAAATCAGGCTGATGGGCTTGGGCGCGAGAAGCGATAAGGTCTCGGCTTTGCCGATGATCGCAAAACCGCGTGGCTTGTCCAGGTCGGACGCTACCTTGGCCAGGAACTTGTTGTGGCTGAGCCCGACTGAAATGGTGACGCCCAGTTCGGTCTCGATGGTCTTGGCGAAACGGGCCAGAACGAGTGCTGGCGGGGCCTTGTGCAGCGCCTGGGTGCCTGCGAGGTCAAGGAAGGCTTCGTCGATCGACAGCGGCTCAACCAGCGGCGTCAGCGCGTCCATGTGTTGGCGAATCTGGCGGCTTACCGCGACATACTTGGCCATGTTGGGCTTGATGATGATGGCGTCGGGACAGAGTTTCCGCGCCTGGAACATCGGCATGGCCGAGCGTACACCCGATTGACGCGCGATGTAGCAGCAGGTCGACACTACGCCGCGCGTACCGCCCCCGATGATAAGCGGCTTGTCGCGCAGGCTGGGATCGTCCCGCTTCTCCACCGAAGCATAGAATGCGTCGCAGTCGACATGGGCGGTCGATAGCTGGAACAGCTCGGCATGGCTGAGCAGACGCGGCGAGCCGCAGCCGGGGCAGCGGGCAAGGGCGCTTGCGCTGGAGCCGCTCGTCAGGCAGTCGCGGCAGAGCCAGTCCAGAGCCACGCGCTACCCCGATGGATTGAGCCGATGCCAGACCCGCATGAATTGCTCCGGCGACATGCCGGAATTTGCGCAGAGGGCGAGCAGAATCGGTTCATTTGAGGCAAAATAGTCGATGAGACCGCGCTGGAAACCAGTCGAACCCACCGATCTGCGCAGCGTGTCTGGATCAAGACCGGCAAACTGCATGAAGGCCAGGAGTTCATCGGGGTTTTCGGCGAGATATCCAAGGCAGGCATCAGCCAGGGATGCGGCGGAAGTCTCGGCTTTTTCGGAACGCGGCACCACCGGCCTCATTTGGTGTTTTGTAACAGATTCAATGTTAGCTGAACCAGGCGGCAAAGCGAAGCGCCGCCAGCGCCTTAGCGGCGCGGAGAAGGATCAATGCCAAAGACCGTCATGATCGTTGAGGACAACGAGCTCAATATGAAGCTCTTCAATGATCTGCTGGAATCGCGCGGCTATGCCGTTATCCAGACGCGCAATGGCATGGAAGCGCTCGATCTTGCACGCGCCCACCATCCTGACTTGATCCTGATGGATATCCAACTGCCGGAGGTCTCTGGCCTGGTTGTCACCAAGTGGCTCAAGGATGATGACGATCTGGCTCATATCCCCGTCATCGCCGTCACCGCCTTCGCCATGAAAGGCGACGAGGAGCGAATTCTCCAGGGTGGCTGTGAGGGTTACATCAGCAAGCCGATCTCCGTGCCTCACTTTCTGGAAACTATTGCTCGCTACATTGGGCCGGCCTGACCGCGCAGAGCCAGCCCGTCTGCCTGCCTGATCAGCCCGCTCGACGCCGTTGGGGGACGCCAGCGGCCGGCGACAGGTTCGGGGCTCTACCAGTGACTGCACGCGTACTGATCGTTGACGACATTCCCACCAATGTCCGTTTGCTCGAAGCCCGGCTGACGGCAGAATACTATGAAGTCGTAACGGCCTCCTCTGGTCCCCAAGCCATTGAAATTTGTAACACTTCCGACGTCGACATCATTCTGCTCGATGTGATGATGCCCGAAATGGATGGGTTCGAGGTTTGCCAGCGGCTCAAGGCGAACCCCAAGACCCAGCATATTCCAGTCCTGATGGTCACGGCGCTCGATCAGCCCTCCGATCGCGTACGCGGCCTCGAAGTCGGCGCCGATGATTTCCTGACCAAGCCGGTCGACGACATGCAGCTGATGGCGCGCGTCAAGAGCCTGGTGCGACTCAAGTCCCTCACCGATGAGCTGCGCGCCCGCGCCACGACGGGCCAGCAGATCGCCATCGAAGACTCCATGCGCGCCATGGACAAGATCAATACCGCTGCCGGCTCGATCCTGATCGTCGACACCGACCAGCGTCACGCCGAGCGGATCAAGAACTACCTCTCGCCCGAGCATGCCGTGGATATCCTGCTGCAGCCGGCCGATGCCGTGTTCCAGGTAACCGGCGCGAGCTACGAACTGGCGCTGGTCGCCATGGCACTGACCGATTTCGACCCCCTGCGGGTTTGTTCGCAGATCCGTACCCTGGAGCACACGCGCAACCTCCCCATCATCCTGATTGCCGACGAAGCCGACAAGCCAAAGGTGGTGCGCGCGCTTGACCTGGGGGTCAACGACTACATTTCTCGGCCCGTGGAGCGCAACGAGCTGGCGGCGCGTGTCCGCACCCAGCTTCGCCGGCAGCGCTACGCGTTGGAACTGCGCCAGAGCGTCAACAACACCATGGCATTGGCCGTAACCGACGACATGACCGGGCTCTATAATCGGCGCTACTTCGACCGCCACCTGGGCGTCATGCTGGGCAAGGCCCAGAGCCAGGAACGCGACATGGCCCTGATGATCCTGGATATCGACCACTTCAAGGCCGTCAACGACACCTATGGTCACGACATCGGCGATGCGGTGCTCAAGGAGTTTGCCGCGCGTCTCAAGCGCAATATCCGCGGGGTCGACCTGGCCTGCCGCTTCGGGGGCGAGGAGTTCGTGGTGTTGATGCCCGATACCGATTTCGGTCAGGCTGAACTCGTGGCCGAGCGGGTACGGCAGTCGATCGCCGAGCGCAGTTTCGAGGTCAATGCCGGTCGGCCGCTGTCAGTGACGGTATCGGCTGGAGTGACGCTCAACGAGAGTGCTGCCGACACGCCGGAATCCCTGATCAAGCGCGCGGATGTGGCGCTCTATCGGGCCAAGCGCGAAGGGCGCAACCGGGTCGTGTTCGACGCCGCGTAAAATCCTTCGCAATTGGACGCGTTAGGGTTATCTGTTATAATTAACAAGCGGTTACCGGCCGCAAGAGGCTGGTTTGCCTTGAGTTTTCTGGGCCAAAGCGTAGGTTGCCCTCAACACCAGCGAGCCACCCAACAGGGCCTCCGCTGAGGGTTCCCTACGGCTTTCTCAGGTCCGCCGCAACTCCTGAGTCCCGTAGGGCGGTTGGTCCGGATGCGGACAGAGTGGCCTCTTCGACATGCCGCTCCGGACCAGCCACTCCACTTCCCATCCAGCGCAGAACCGCGACGGAATGATGCACATACTGTGCAGCACAATCGCGCAGATTCGCCACCGGGTTTCGCGTTTCTGTCACAGCCCAGCAAAAAGCCCCGCATCTGACGATGCGGGGCTTCTCGCTTCTCGTCTGGAGCAGGCGCCAGATTACTTGATCTTGGCTTCCTTGAACTCGACATGCTTGCGCACGACCGGGTCGTACTTGTTGTACGACAGCTTCTCGGTCTGGGTACGGGCGTTCTTCTTGGTGACGTAGTAGTAGCCAGTATCAGCCGTCGACACGAGCTTGATCTTGACGGAAGCGGCTTTGGCCATGGTCAGTCCTCACAAAAGCAAAGGCGCCGCGGAATCCCCGGCGCCGGAATTTGGGCGCAACCTACGGATTTTGGTCCGGAAGTCAAGACAGATCAGTCTCGCTGGCCGGTGCCGAAGCCATACATGTGGTTGGCCCATTGCAGGCCCACGATTGCCCCCTTGATCGAGGGCAGCATGGCCAGCGGCAGGATGATCGCCAGCGGGATCATCGACAATACATAGGTCATGGGCTGGACCTTGTAGGTCATGTCCAGATGCAGCATCAGGAAGACGATGATGTGGCCCACGATGGTGATCGCCAGATAGGGCGGCAGGTCGTCGGCCCGATGCAGGTTCAGTTGCTCGCCGCAGACCTCGCACTGGTCTGCCACCTTGAGGTAGGCTCGGAACATGCGGCCCTTGCCGCAATGGGGGCACCGGCAGAGGGTGCCGCGCCACATTGCCTGGCCGACGCTGCGATCCTGGAGTGTCTTGGAACCCATGCCTTCACCTCTTCTTCCGGCCCTTCGGACCGTAACTCCTAGATGGGCGCTTTGGGTTCCTCCGACCAGATGACGGATTGCCGCGCGTGCCTTCGGAGAGCAACTCGAAGCGGAGAGCGCCAGCCACCGGAGCGGCCTCGACAAGCCGCACCGTGACGCGATCGCCCAGGGCGAATTTTTCGCCGCTGCGATCGCCGATCATCGCCTGCTGGTCCTCGGCATAGCGGTAGAAGTCTTCGCCGAGCGTGGAAGCGGGAATGAAGCCATCCGCGCCGGTTTCCAGCAGGCGCACAAACAGGCCCGAGCGGGTGACGCCCGAAATGCGCCCCTCGAAACGTGCGCCGATCTGTGCGGCGAGAAACTGGGCCAACAGGCGATCAGCAGTCTCGCGCTCGGCCATCATCGCCCGACGTTCGGTCGCCGAAATATGCTGGGCGATACCTGCCAGGCGAAGTGCCTCGTTCTCGCTCAAGCCGTCATCGCCCAGGCCGAGGGCGGTGACCAGAGCGCGGTGTACGATGAGGTCGGCATAGCGGCGAATGGGCGAGGTGAAGTGCGCATAGCGGTCGAGGTTTAGACCGAAATGCCCATAGTTCTCGGCGGCGTACTCGGCCTGGGCCTGGCTGCGCAACACCATCTCGCTGACCTGCTCGACATTGCCCGCTTTCCTGGCCTGGCCGAGGATGCCGTTGAAATCGCTGGCCCGGACGCTGTCGGACTTCTTGATTGCGATATCGAGCGAACCGAGGAAATCGCGTAACGCCTGCAGTTTCTCCGACGACGGCTCGTCATGCACGCGGTAGAGCAGGGCGGATTTCTTTGCCTCTAGCGTTTCCGCGGCGGCCACGTTGGCCGCAATCATCATCTCCTCGATGAGGCGATGCGCGTCGAGGCGTTCGGGAACACGGATGTCCTTCACCATGCCCTTGTCATCAAGCACGATCTTGCGCTCGGGCAGGTCCAGGTCGAGTGGGCCGCGCTTGTCGCGCGCTGCCGCCATGGCCGCGTAGGCGTTCCATAGTGGACCCAGGATGGGTTCCAGCAGCGGCCCGGTCTTGTCGTCAGCCTGGCCGTCGATGGCGGCCTGGGCCTGCTGGTAGCTGAGCTTGGCGGCCGAGCGCATCAGCACGCGATGGAAGGTATGACTGCGCTTCCGGCCATCAGCGCCCATCACCATCCGCACAGCCAGCGAAGCGCGCGGCTCGCCTTCCTTGAGCGAGCAGAGGTCGTTGGAAATCCGCTCCGGCAGCATGGGCACGACCCGGTCCGGAAAATAGACCGAGTTACCGCGCAGATAGGCTTCGCGGTCGAGTGCTGTGCCCGGCCGCACATAGGCCGCTACGTCGGCGATCGCCACATAGACGATGTGACCGCCTGGATTGGCTGGGTCATCATCGGGCTGGGCATAGACAGCGTCGTCATGGTCCTTGGCATCGAACGGATCGATGGTGATGAGCGGCAGATCGCGCCAATCTTCACGCCCTTTGAGGGTGGCTTCCTTTGCCTCCCCTGCCTCTCGGATGACGGAAGCCGGGAAACGGTAAGGGATTTCGAGATTGTGAATGGCGATCAGGCTGACGGCGCCTTCGGAGGCGGGGTTGCCAATCACCGCGGTGACCTTGGCGCGCGGCATCATCAGCCTGCCGGAAAGCTTGACCTCGACTTCGACGAGATCGCCGTCCTTGGCGTCCATCAGGTCGCCCAACGGAATGCGCATTTCCTTCTGCTTGCGATCCACCGGAATGAGCCGGGCGCCATCCTCGTCCATGCGGACGACGCCGATATGTCCGCGGCGTGGCTTGTCGAGGATCTTCATCGCCTTGGCGGTATAGTGCGGCACTTCACCGTCGCCGGCATCGATGCGCGCGAGAATGCGGTCGCCCGGCGCCGGAACGACCCGGGCGTCGCGGCCGCCCAGCACGATGACGCGGGGCTTGTCGCCTTCTTCCTCGTTCCACTGCGCCGGATAGGCATGCATGTTGTCCGGATCGGCATCGGTGGGTATGTCGAGCACGGTGACGTGGGGCAGGGCGGCGGTGCGGCGCAACGCCTTGCGCGTGCGCGTGATGATGCCTTCGCCCTCGAGCGCGGCCAGCATGGCCTTGAACGGGCGGCGCATGTCGCCCCGGATGCCGAACACCTTGGCCAGGTCGCGCTTGCCCTTGATGTCCGCCTGCTCGGCCAAAGCCTCTAGCAATTGCTCGCGCGTGGGCAATTCGCTGGCACGAGGCGTGGTGGCGCGGCGCGGACCTGAAGTGTTGCGCGGCTTCTTAGTAGTTTTGGGAGTTTTCATGTTGAGCAATATGTAGGCGATGGGGGCGTGTTCGGCAAATGGGTGCATCGATTGAACGATACCCACCAGCCATTACACTCGGGCTTGACCCGAGAGTGTTGCACTCGTGGGTCAAGCCCGAGGGTGACGATCGAGTTATTGGCAGACTGGTGGTCCATTGAGCGGCATGACGCTACCTTGGCCGTACGACTCGCACCGACCGGACCCTTTCATGACCATCCCCTTTTTCGACGGCCACAATGATACCCTGCTGCGCCTGCTGGAGGCGCCGGGGGCCGATAAGGAAAGACCATTCATTGACGGCAGCAAGGACGGGCACATCGACTTGCCGCGGGCGAGAGCCGGTGGGATGAATGGCGGGTTCTTCGCCATGTTCCCGCCGCCGCTCAAGTCGGCCACCGCCAGCCCGCCGATGGGGCTCGATCCCAACCTTCCACCCGAACTGGTGATCGCCGATGCGCTCGCCTCGACCAATGGCATGGCGTCGATCATGTTCCGGCTGGAACGGGCAGGGGCGTTGGCTGTCTGCCGAAATGGCGCCGAGCTGCGCTCAGCAATCGAGCGGGACACGCTGGCAGCTATCTTCCACATCGAGGGCGCCGAGGCGATCGACACTGATTTCCACTCCTTGGACGTGCTCTACGCCGCCGGGCTGCGCTCGATCGGCATCACCTGGAGCCGGGCCAATGCCTTTGGGACCGGCGTACCCTTCCGCTTCAATGTCGATCCCGATATCGGACCGGGGCTGACCGATGCCGGCAAGGAACTGGTACGCGTCTGTAACGCGATGGGCGTGATGCTGGACCTCAGCCATCTCAACGCAGCCGGCTTCCGCGATGTCGCCGCGATCAGCAGCCACCCGCTGGTCGCGACCCACTCAAACGTCTTTGCCATCTGCCCGCATGCCCGCAATCTGGTGGACTGGCAGCTGGCAGCAATCCGCGAAAGCGGCGGCATGGTCGGCCTCAACTTTGCCACCGGGTTCCTGCGGCCCGACGGCAGGTTCGTGCCCGAAACCGACCTCGACATCATGGTGCGTCACGTGGATGCGCTGGTGGAGGCGCTGGGCGAGGATGGCGTGGCCCTGGGCAGTGACTTCGACGGCGCCATGATGCCGACAGTGATCGGCGACGTCACCGGTGTGCAGATGCTGCTGCAGGCGCTTCTCGACAAGGGCTACGGGGAAACTTTGGTCCGCAAGATTGCGATGGGCAACTGGCTCGCAATGGTGCAGCGGGTGATGGGGTAGACCCTCTCGATCGTCACCCTCGGGCTCGACCCGAGGGCGTTACACTTGCCGCGTTCAGTCAGTGCAGAGCCCTCGGGTCGAGCCCGAGGGTGACGCGCTCCTAGAACGGAACGTCTTCGGCCTTGACCGTCTTCTTCGGTGCGGCCTTCTTCGCCGTTAGCTTTTTGGCAGCTGTCGCCTTGGTGGCCGGTTTCTTGGCAGTCGTCTTTTTGGCCGGTGCCTTCTTGACCTTCGCACCCGTGGCTTCGGCTCGGGCGGCGATCCACTGTACGGCCTGTTCCAGCGTTACATCTTCGGGCTTGACGTCCTTGGGAATGGTCGCATTGACCTTGCCCTGGTTCACGTAGGGGCCATAGCGGCCGGCTCGCACGGTGATCGGCCCGTTGTCGTGCTCGAAGGTCTGGATGGCGGCAACCGCCGCGCCGCCCCGTTTGAAGCCGCCCGCGGCTTTTTGGGCGATCAGATCCACGGCGCGGTTGAGGCCGACGGTGAAGACCTCTTCGACATCTGGCAGGTTGGCATACTTGCCGTCGTGCAGCACAAAGGGTCCGTAGCGTCCGATACCGGCGGATATGGGCAGGCCGGTTTCCGGGTGGAGGCCGACTTCACGCGGAAGGGACAGCAGCTTGAGTGCGGCTTCCAGCGTAAGAGAGGCGGCATCCCAGCCGCGCGGCAGAGAGGAGCGCTTGGGTTCCTCGCCCTCGCCGAGCTGCACGTAGGGACCAAAGCGGCCGGATTTGAGATGTACTTCCTCACCGGTCTCAGGATCGGTGCCGAGCACCCCGTCACCGGGCGCGGCTTCGCAAGAACGGCCGGCCGCGGCGTCCGACAGCTGGGTGGTATGCTTGCATTCTGGGTAGTTGGAACAGCCGATGAAGGCGCCGAACTTGCCCAGTTTCAGCGACAACTGGCCGGTGCCGCAGGTGGGGCAGCGGCGCGGGTCCGAACCATCTTCCCGTGGCGGAAAAATGCGGCTTGCCAAGGCGTCGTTAAGTGCGTCGAGCACTTCGGAAACACGGAGATCCTTGATCTCCTCGGTGGCGGAGGTGAAATCCCGCCAGAAGTCGCGCAGCACCTGCTTGTAGTCGAGGTCCCCGGCGGAAATCTCGTCGAGCTGCTCCTCGAGGCCGGCGGTGAATCCATATTCGACATAGCGGTTGAAGAAGTTTTCGAGAAACGCCGTGACGATGCGCCCGCGATCCTCGGGGTGGAGGGCCTTGCCTTCCAGCCGGACATAGTCGCGGTCCTTGAGCGTGCTCAGCGTCGCCGCGTAGGTCGAGGGGCGTCCGATGCCGAGCTCTTCCATCTTCTTGATGAGGCTGGCTTCGGTATAGCGGCTCGGCGGCTGGGTGAAATGCTGCTCGATATCGACCTGCTGCAGGCTGGGCTTGTCGCCGACGGCCAGCGCCGGCAGTTCGCGGCTGTCTTCGTCCTCGTCATCGGGCTCGTCGGACTTGGCCTCGACGCCCCAGAGCTTGAGAAAACCAGGGAAAGTGACGACCGACCCGACGGCCCGCAGCTCGACCGAGCGTCCGGGCACGTTGACGGCAATATCGACCGTGGTCCGGTCGATTTCGGCCGACTTCATCTGCGACGCCAAGGTGCGGCGCCAGATCAGCCCATAGAGCTTGGCCTGGTCGGCATCGAGATTGAGCTGCTCGGGCCTCTTGAACATGTCCGTGGGACGGATCGCTTCGTGCGCTTCCTGGGCGTTCTTGGCCTTGGTCTGGTAGATGCGCGCCTTTTCCGGCAGGTACTCCTCGCCGAAATACTTGCCGATCACCGACCGGGCCATGGCGATGCCCTCGGGCGCCATCTGCACGGCGTCGGTACGCATGTAGGTGATCAGCCCATCCTCATAGAGCCGCTGGGCGATCTGCATGGTGCGATTGGGCGAGAGGCCCAGGCGCGAGGAGGCGTCCTGCTGCAGGCTCGAGGTCGTGAAGGGCGCGTAGGGATTGCGCTTGGTCGGCTTCTTTTCGACGTTGGCGACGTTGAACTGGCCGGCCTCGATGAGCTTTTTCAGCTCGGCGGCATTTTCACCGGTCTTGATGTCGAGCTTGTCGGTCTTCTTGCCATCGACCGAAAAGAGGCGGGCGAGGAAGCTCTTGCCGCCCTGCGCCAGCTTGGCTTCGACCGACCAGTATTCCTCGGCCTTGAACTTCTCGATCTCGGCCTCGCGGTCCGACACCAGGCGCAGCGCCACCGATTGCACGCGACCAGCCGAGCGCGAGCCGGGCAGCTTGCGCCAAAGGATGGGCGAAAGGGTGAAGCCGACGAGATAGTCAAGCGCGCGGCGGGCCAGATAGGCATCGACCAGCGGCATGTCGATTTCGCGTGGTTTGGCCATCGCGGCGGTGACTGCATCCTTGGTGATGGCGTTGAACACGACGCGTTGGACCGGGGTATCTTTCTTGAGCGCCTTCTTCTGGCGCAGCACGTCCAGCACGTGCCAGGAAATGGCCTCGCCTTCGCGATCGGGGTCGGTTGCCAGGATCAGGCCGTCGGCGCCCTTGAGCGCGGACGCAATGTCACCCAGGCGCTTGCGAGAGGCGGTGTCGACCTCCCAAGACATGGCGAAATCTTCATCCGGACGCACCGAGCCATCCTTGGCCGGCAGGTCGCGGACATGGCCGAATGAGGCCAGGACTTCGTAGCCCGAACCCAGATATTTGTTGATTGTCTTGGCCTTAGCCGGACTTTCAACGACGACGACCTTCATGAAATACCCGTTCCGCAACGCTCGATAAGAAGTGGCGCAACATGGTGAAGCCGCGATGCGGTGTCAATGCGGGCTGCAACAGGCCCGCCGCCCTCTCTCTAAGAGAGAGAATTTTTCGGGGTGCCATGACCCGCGAGCAGAGGACTTGAAGCTGCCATACAAGATGTGCACAACTGGTCGGGCGCGTTCTGCGCACGCCCCTTTCAGCGCACAGCTTTTCAATCGACCAGCCCGCCGCATACGCAGACTCAGGTCCAGCGTCGCCGGGACCCAGGAGGATTTTGATATGGAATATCGCAAGCTCGGCAACAGCGGCGCCGTCGTCTCCGCCTATTGCCTCGGCACCATGACATTTGGCGCGGAATCGGATGAGGCGACATCGTTCCGGCTGATGGACGACTATGTTGCGGCCGGTGGCAATTTCATTGACACGGCCAATGTCTACAGCGCCGGGGTATCCGAAGAAATTGTCGGCCGTTGGCTCAAGACGAAGCCGACGGGGCTGCGCGATCTCGTCATCACGACCAAGGGCCGTTTTCCCATGGGTGACGGTCCCAACCATCTGGGCCTGTCGCGCAAGAACCTGCGCGAAGCGCTCGATGCATCGCTCAAGCGACTGGGCGTGGAGCACATCGACCTCTACCAGATGCACGCCTTCGACGCGCTTACCCCGCTCGAGGAAACCTTGCGGTTTCTCGATGACTCCATCCGTTCAGGCAAGATTGCCTATTACGGCTTCTCCAACTTCCTGGGCTGGCAGCTCACCAAGGCGGTTTGGATCGCCAAATCCAGCGGCTACCAGCCACCGGTGACGCTGCAGCCGCAATACAACCTGCTGATGCGCGACATCGAACACGAGATCGTGCCGGCCGCGCTCGATGCGGGTATAGGCCTGTTGCCCTGGTCACCGCTTGGTGGGGGATGGCTGAGCGGCAAATACAAGAAAGACCAGATGCCAACCGGCGCCACACGGCTCGGCGAGCGTCCGGACCGAGGCGGCGAGGCCTATGAGGGCCGCAATGCCAAGGCGGCCACCTGGGAGGTCATTGGCGCCCTGGAGGAGGTAGCCAACGCACGCGGCGCCAGCATGGCGCAGGTGGCACTCGCCTGGCTCGCCGTACGTCCAGCGGTTACGTCTGTGATCCTGGGTGCGCGGACTGTGGACCAGTTGAAGGACAACCTGGGCGCCGCAGAACTGGTGCTCACCGAAGCGGAAACGGAAAAACTGAACGCCGCAAGCAAGCCCGCGGTTGGCGACTACCCCTATGGCAGCCACGGAATTAGCCAGCGTCACCGCAAGATCGAAGGCGGCCGATAAACGGCTCAGCTATATCTGAGCGCCACCAACTGCCCGCTGGACCACTCGATCTGGCCCGCCAGGTCGAGTTCCAGCAACAGCATCTGCATTGCTGAGGCGGATAGACCGGACTGGCGCACGAGTTCATCCACCTCGATCGGCGTCGCCGTCAGCGCCGCCATCAGGCGAGACCTGTCGTCGGCAGTCGGCGGCGGGGCATCTGGCAGCAGGTCCGGTTCCCAGTCGCGATCAAACAGGGCACTCCGGGCGGGGTCGGCACTGCCCAGCGTCTCGACTATGTCCTCCGCGCAGGTGATCAGCTTGGCGCCCTGCTGAATCAGCGCATTGCCGCCTTCCGCCCGCGGGTCGAGCGGCGAGCCGGGAACGGCAAAGACATCACGGTTCTGCTCGAGGGCGAGGCGAGCGGTGATCAGCGAGCCGCTGCGCTTGGCCGCCTCCACCACCACGATCCCCAGCGAAAGACCGGAAACCAGGCGGTTACGCCTGGGAAAGTCGCGGGCTCGGGGCTCCCAGCCTAGCGGCATCTCGGTCAGCAGGGCCCCTCCATTGTCGAGAATGTCATGCGCGAGCGGAATATTCTCATCCGGATAGATTTTGTCGAAGCCACCGGCCAGGACGGCAATGGTGCCCGTTGTGAGCGTCGCCCGGTGTGCGGCGGTATCAATGCCGCGGGCCAGGCCCGAAACCACAGTGTAACCGCGCTCGCCGAGATCCCCGGCCAACATGCGGGTCATCTTGATGCCCGCGGCAGAGGCATTGCGCGCGCCGACGACGCCCACGGTCCGCTGCCAGTCGAGATTCTGTCCACCCGCCATCGTCAGCAAAGGCGGAGCAGCCGGAATATACTGAAGCAATGGCGGATAATCGGGGTCGACACTTGCAACAAGCCGTGCGCCGTAGCGGGACATCCCCGCGATCTCGTCCTCCGCCGCCGACTTGCTTGGCACCCTCAATGGCTTGCCGCTTCGACTCGCCAAATTAGGCAGCGCCTCGATGGCGGCTCCGGCAGAACCGAAGCGGCTTAGCAATTGGCGAAAGGTGGCGGGCCCGACATTGTCGGTCCGCAGCAGGCGCAGCCAATCGAGTCGCTGCGCATCGGTGAGGGCGGCACCCAGTCGAGGCGCCAAGGGCTAGGGCGCCTTCTTTTCGGAGCCGATCCTGGCCTCGGTGCCGCGCATCAGCCGCCCGATATTCTCGCGATGCTGGACGAAAAGCAGCAGGGCCATCACCGCCGTGGCCGCGGCCAACCACTCATTGACGACCACATAGGCAAAGATCGGGGCCGTGGCTGCCGCTGTCAGCGCCGCCAGAGAACTCATTTTCTGGGCAAAGGCGATAAGCAGCCAGACGCCGCAGAAGATCAGCCCCACGGGCCAGCTCAGCGCCAGCAGCGAACCGATCATGACGGCTACGCCTTTGCCGCCCTTTAAGCCCAGCCATACCGGGAAGCAATGACCCAGGAACGCCCCGATGGCAGCCAGCATGGCAGCCTGCTCGCCCCAGTAATAGCGGGCGACCAGGACGGGCAGGGCGGCCTTGCCCGCATCGAGCACCAGCGTAGCTGCCGCGAGCCAGCGATTTCCGGTCCGCAGGACATTGGTAGCGCCGATGTTGCCCGAGCCGATATTGCGAATGTCGCCGAGCCCCGCTGCCCGAGTCAGGAACAGGCCGAATGGTACCGAACCGCAGAGATAACCGATCAGCACGGCATAGATCAGGGTGACATCCACAGCTTAGCCCTCCGCATGCAGGTGGACAGTTTGCCCGCCCACGATGGTTCGCATCACCTTGCCAGCAAGCCGCGCGCCCTCAAAGGACGTATTGCGCGATCTCGACCGGATTTCGCGCTCGGAAACCTGCCAGGGGTAGTCGAGGTCGACCAAAATCAGGTCAGCTGGTGCGCCCTTGGCGATGCGGCCAGAAGGCAGGCCGAGGATTTCGGCAGGGCGAATGGTCATGGCGCGCAGGACGGTCAGGAGCTCCACATCGCCGGAATGAACCAGGCGCAAGGCGGCGGCCAGCAGCGTTTCGAGGCCGATGGCGCCGTCGGATGCTTCGGCGAAAGGCTGCCGCTTGACCTCGGTATCCTGCGGATCGTGATCGGAGTGGATGGTGTCGATGGTGCCGTTGCGCAGGCCCTCGATCACGGCCTGGCGGTCGTCTTCGGAGCGCAGGGGTGTACCGAGCTTGAAGAAGGTTCGGTAACGGCCGATGTCGTTCTCGTTGAGCGCGAGGTTGTTGATCGAAACCCCTGACGTAACGGAGCTGTTACGCTTTTTCGCCGTCGCCATCAGCTCAATCGAACTGGCGCAGGAGATCTGCGCGGCGTGGTATTTTGTTCCGGTGAGAGCCGCGAGTTGGAGATCGCGCGCCAAAGGAATGGTCTCCGCCTCGCGCGGAATGCCCTTGAGGCCCAATATGGTGGCAAACAGGCCTTCGTTCATCACGCCGTCGCCGCTCAGGCTCTTGTCACAGAGGTGGTGGACGACCGTCATGCCGTAATTGGCGGCATAGCTCATCACCGTGCGGAGCAGCGCGGTCGACTGGATCGAATGGCGACCATCGGTGAGGCAGACGGCGCCGGCCTCCTGCAGCAGGCCGAATTCGGTCATTTCCTGCCCGGCAAGGCCCTTGGTGATGGCACCGGCGGGCAGGACATTGACCTTGGACGTCGCCTTGGCCCGGCGGATCAGGAAATCCACCAGGGCACCGTCGTCTACCACTGGAACGGTATCGGGCATCATCACGAAGCTCGTGACGCCGCCGGCCGCGGCAGCGTCGCCGGCCGATTGCAGCGTTTCGCGATATTCCTTGCCCGGCTCGCCGGTAAACACGCGCATGTCGATCAGCCCCGGCGCCAGCACGAGACCCTTGGCATTGACGACCTCGGCGCCATCGGGAACGCCAACCGGTGCGCCTAGCGCGACTTCGGTGATGATGCCGTTTTCCACAAGCACAGCGCCCTGGCCGTCGCTGCCCGATGCCGGGTCGACGATGCGCGCATTCTCGATGAACAACGGGCGGGTCATGGCTCGTTCCTCGCGGGCAGCAGCGCATCGAGCACCGCCATGCGCACGGCGACACCCATTTCCACCTGGTCTGTGATGACCGAGGCCGGACCATCGGCAATCGCCGGGTCGATCTCGACGCCACGGTTCATCGGGCCGGGATGCATGACAATGGCGTCGGGCTTGGCAAAGCTGAGCTTTTCGGCATCGAGGCCGTAGAAGCGGTAGTATTCCCGGACGGATGGGATCATGCGGCCATTGGCGCGCTCATGCTGCAGGCGCAACATCATGACGACATCGACGTCCTTCAGACCCTCGCGCATGTCGGTGAAGACCTCGGTGGCCAGATGTTCGATGCCTGATGGCAGGAGATTGCGCGGGGCGATGACGCGGGTGCGGACGTTGAGCGCTCCCAGAAGCAGCAGATTCGAGCGGACGACGCGGGAATTGGCGATGTCGCCGCAGATGGCGACGGTGAGCCCGGAGATGCGGCCCTTGTGATTGCGGATGGTAAGCGCATCGAGCAGCGCCTGGGTAGGGTGCTCATGCGCCCCGTCTCCGGCATTGATGACGGCGCAGCCCACCTTCTGGCTCAGCAGTTCGACCGCACCGGCAGCCGAGTGGCGGACGACGATGACGTCCGGACGCATGGCATTGAGCGTGGCCGCGGTATCGACCAGGGTCTCGCCCTTGCTGACCGAACTGGTTTTGACCGACATGTTCATCACCAGCGCGCCGAGACGCTTTCCGGCGATCTCGAAAGACCCCTGCGTGCGGGTGGAGGGTTCAAAGAACAGGTTGATCTGGGTCTTGCCCGACAGCGTCGGATGGCTTTTCCGCTCCTGCCGGCTGACCGGAACCATGCGTTCGGCCCGGTCAAGGAGATCGATGATCTCATGCTGCTTGAGATCGGCGATCGAGAGCAGATGGCGCTGGTTGAAAGGAGGAAAATCGCCGGACGAGGCGGCAGATGACGTTGAGGCTGTGCTGGCGCGTGCTTGGGCCATGCGCTCCCATCCCTGATATTTGCTGCGGTCTAGCGGAGGGGGGCGCGGTCGGCAAGGCCAAAGGCGAGGAAATCAACGGCCGGATGAGCGGCCGTTGATGAGTTTGGTGACGTCAGGCTGCCTGGCTCCAGGAGCCGCTGGCATAGGCTTGGGCACAGAAATCGGCAAAGGCGTGCGGCTGGCGGCCGATGGCGCGCTGTACGCCGTCTCCCACCCAGGAATTGCGCCCGTCAAGGGTCTCGTCGGCAACCGTGCGCAGGAGATCCGCCCATTCCACGCCCAGCGCCTCGACCAGGCCCGCGTGGAACTCATCAAGCGTTACTGGCACATACTGATACGGCCGGCCGGTGGCGGCTGCCAGCAGCGCCGCCGCCTGGTGAAAGGTCAGCAGGTCAGGTCCGGTCACATCGTAAATCTGCCCATTGTGAACATCATCGAGCAGCGCGGCGGTGGCGACGTCGGCGATGTCGCCGGCATCCACAAAGGGCTCGGCACGGTCAGCGGCGGGCATGTAGAGGTGCCCTTCGAAAACCGAATCCAGCAGATGACCCTCGCTGAAATTCTGGTTAAACCAGGCCGCGCGAACCACGGTCCAGGCGAGGCCCGATGCGCGCACGACGTTCTCGGCCGCGATAGCCCCGATCTCGCCGCGGCCAGTGAGCAAGACCAGTTTGGTGAGCCCTGCCTCGCGCGCCGCCTCGACGAAGCGCTGCATGATGGGAAGTGCCTCCGGCGCCGCCAGATCGGGCACGAAGGAGACGAAGGCCGCCTTGGTCCCGGCGAGTGCCGCTGGCCATGTCGTTTCGTCCTGCCAGTCGAACCGAATGGCGGTACGCCGCGATACCCCGCGATGGGGAACAGCCAGGGCAGCAAGATTGGCGGCAACTCGGCTGCCGATCTTGCCGCTGCAGTTGATGACAAGAATTGGATGTTGGTGAGTCATGATTGGGCTCCAGCGATTGCGATCTCTGGAAGGTGCGCCGCAGGACCCGGATCATCAATGACAAGAACGCCTCTAAAATGTGCGGAACGTCCAATCATGTAGACGTTCAATACATAGTCAGGTTAGTTAGCGGCATGAGAGATCCGCATTTCCAGCCAGCACCATTGTCCGACCCCATCGGGGAGGTACTGCACATGCTGCGCCTGACCGGAACCCTCTACTGCCGCGCCGAGATGACGGCGCCCTGGGGGCTCATGTTCCCGCAACTCATCGACTCCATGATGTTCGTCATCGTGACCTCCGGGCATGGTTGGCTGCAGATGGGCAACGAGGCGCCGCAACTGGTCCAGCAGGGCGGCATGGTCCTTCTGCCGCACGGAACGCCCTACCAGCTACTCAGCGCACCCGACGTGGAAGCCGAGCCATTGTTCGATGTTCCCGTCGAAAAGGTCAGCGACCGCTACGAGATCATGCGGCATGGTGGCGGCGGAGCTGTAACGCGGGCAACAGCGGGCGTGGTGCAGTTCGACAGCGTCGCCGCCAAGCGCCTGGTATCGCTGCTGCCGCCCGTGCTGCGCATCGACGCCTGGGACAGCGATGACGGCAACTGGCTGCAGAGCACGCTGGGCCTGATCGCCCGCGAGGCCAGTGCCATGCGTCCGGGTGGTGAGACAGTCATAACGCGGCTCGCCGACATCCTGGTGATCCAGGCCATCCGCGCCTGGCTCGATACGGCACCGGAAGCCAATCTGGGCTGGCTCGCTGCGCTGCGCGACAGGCAGGTTGGCCGAGCCTTGGCATTGATCCATCGCCGGCCGGAACAGAATTGGAGCGTGATCGAGCTGGCGCGAGAGGCCGGCATGTCACGCTCCGCCTTTTCGGCGCGCTTCACCGAACTGGTGGGCCAGCCCGCGGCGCAGTATCTGGCGCAATGGCGACTGCATCTGGCGCGGGCGCAACTGCTCGAGACCCGGGACCCCGTTGGGGTTGTGGCGAGCCGGGCCGGCTACCAGTCCGAGGCGGCGTTTGGGCGGGCGTTCAAGCAGCTATTCGGCATTGCCCCGGGCGGCGTGCGCAAGCTAGCGGCGTAGCCGATCCAGCGCGCCCTGCAGGATATAGCTCGCTGCCAGCTTGTCGACGACCTCGGCACGGCGATCACGGCGAAGATCGGCTTCGATCATCATGCGGGTCACCGCTGACGTTGACAGCCGCTCATCCCAGAAAGCAATCGGCAGCGCCGTCTTCTGCGCCAGATTGCGGGCAAAGGCGCGAGTGGACTGGACGCGCGGGCCTTCCGAGCCATCCATGTTGAGCGGCAGGCCGAGGATGATCGCCGCAATCTGATTCTGCGCCACCAGTTCGAGAATGCGTTCGACATCCTGGGTGAACTTGATGCGCTTGATGGTTTCGAGTGGTGTCGCCGAATAGCGCATGCCATCGCTGATGGCGACGCCGATGGTCTTGGTGCCCAAGTCGAGCGCCATGATCCGGCCCGCGGCAGGGATGGATTCGAGCGGGTTGGCGAAATCGTCGGCGGGCTCGTCGGTCATGATTTCGTCCTATAGGCTGCGCGGCGGTTTGGCGACAGGAAAGCAGTTCATGAAACTCACTTGGTTCGGTGGCACGACAACCCGCATCCATGTCGGCGGGTCGATCCTTGTGATGGACCCCCAGGCCGCACCACAAGCGATCGACGCCGCGGAGCTGGTGTCGGGCGCGGACCGGGTGATTGCTGGGTTTGGCACCGACCTCGCGGGTGCCGATGGCAGCACCTGGAAACCGCGCAAGCCACCAAGACTCCTCGACGAGGGCGACGGGCTGCCGACTGTGGATGCCTGGTGTGTCGGGGCAGAGGCGGTTCTGGTGGACGTGATCGGCGAGTCACCCTTGCTGCTGGTCAGGGGCGACGTTCCGCCGCTGGGACGCTGGGTGGAGAGTGCTGTCGTCGTGTTGTTTGGGCACGGCGAAAGGCTGACTGAGCTTGGCGTTGCCGTGCTCGACAACATCCCGCCGCGGCTGCTGGCACTGGCCGGAGACGAGGTGGCGGTCGATATTGCCATCACCGCGCTACGCGACCGCCTCGAGGGCACTGGCCTGGTGTCGCTCGAGGCCGGGCTGGCATTGGAAATCTGATGCGCTGCATCAGCCATTTTCATTGTCTTTTCCGCCGTGCGGTTGCTAATAACGGCGCAAATCGAGCTGCTGTTACCTGGAGTTTGTCATGTCCGTCGACGCCGCAACCGTAAAGCGCATCGGGCGCCTGGCGCGTATCCGCATCGAAGAAAGCGAAGTAGCGGGTTACCAGACGGAGCTCAACGCCATCCTCGGCTTCGTCGAACAACTGGGCGAGGTCAATGTCGACGGCGTCGAGCCGATGACCTCGGTAACCCCGATGACATTGCGCCGCCGCGACGATGTGATCAGCGATGGAGGCTATGCCGAAAAGATCGTCAGCAATGCACCGCTGACCGAAGACAACTTCTTCATGGTCCCCAAGGTGGTCGAGTAAATGGCGGTCACCATCGCCATCGAAACGCCGCTGCAGGACGATGTGCGTGGCCTCGTCGCCAAGCTGAACGATCATCTGCTGCCGCTGTCGCCGATCGAGTTCCAGTTCAAGATGACCGTCGAGCAGATGGCCGAGGCCCACACCACCCTGTTCGTCGCACGGGACGACGATGGCAGGGCCGTCGGCATGGGGGCTCTCAAGGTTCATTCTGCTGAGCTGGGCGAGGTCAAGCGCATGTTTACGGACCCGGAAGTGCGCGGCCAGCGCATCGGCTCGGCGCTGCTCCAGGCCATCGTCAACCTGGCTCGTGAGAAGGGCCTGCCCACGCTGATGCTGGAAACCGGCACCGGGCCCGGCATGGCTGAGGCCCATCGGCTTTACACCCGTAGCGGCTTCGTTACGCGTGGCCCGTTCCTCGACTATCCCGATAGCGAATGGTCGGCATTCTTTGAGCTGCCGCTCAAGCAGGAAGTGCCGGCATGAGGACGGCGCCGGCGACCGCGATACTGCTGCTGGCTACCGGCTCGGTAGCAGCCGACGACATCTATGACGCCGTGTTTGTGTCCGATCCTGCGGCCTGCGAGCGGGCTGGCGAAGCGGATTTCGGGCAGGTGCTGTTCGACCTGCAGGCTACCGTACTGATCCCGCGCCACGGCATTTGGTCGGGCGGCGAGCTGGTCTGCACCATGCGCAATATCGATTCCGACCTGTCGCCCATTGCCGATACGCCTGCGGACATCGAACTCTATGCCACGGCGCGTTGCCATGGCTATGATCTCGATTTCATCGACCAGGTGGTCGTGTCCGGTTTCGCCCAGGGTATCAATGCTGCCAATGGCGATGACGGTATCGACCATCCGGCCGGCGAGAAGGTTCAGCTCTATTCCATGCGCGCAGACCTGCGCGCACCAGACGTTCCTGACTACGACAAATATGCCGGCATCTATAGCAGATGCGACGGGCTGACCCTGGAGGATGTCGCATGGCCAGAGTGATTTCCGCATTGTTGGTATTGGGCGTGAGCCTGACGGGTGCCATGGCGCAAGAGGCCATGGTCATCGACCAGACCAAGCTCTACGTCACCGACCCTAAGGCTTGCCAGGCCATCGAGAAGCAAGGCGTCGATGCCTTCATGGAGATGGATTTCCTCAGCATGACCTTTGAGGGCGGCATCCAGTCGATGGAATTTCACTGCAATTTCTACGACATCAAGAAGCGGCCGAATTCGCCGCTGCTTTTTGTGGATGCCGTCTGCGAGCTGCCCGGCGAACTCTACCCCGATACCATCGCCATCGCGCCCTACGACGATACCTCCATCCAGCTGGTCTCCAGCGCCGACACCACCTTGGCAATGCTGGGCAATACGGAAACCGAGACCAGCTCCGAGACCCCGGCCGGCACCACCATCTATCACCGCTGCGACAATCTAAGCGAGATACCCTTTTGACTGACCTGACCAAACTCAGCCTCGCCGATGCCCGCAAGGGCTTGAAGGCCAAGAGCTTCACCGCCACCGAGCTGACCGGCGCATATCTGTCGGCCATTGAGAAGGCCAATCCCGCGCTCAACGCGTATGTTGCCGTTACGCCGGACCAGGCGCTCGACATGGCCAGGGCTAGCGACGAAAAGCTCGGCAAGGGGCAGGGCGGGGCGCTGGAAGGCATTCCGCTGGGCATTAAGGACCTGTTTGGCACCAAGGGTGTCCATACCCAGGCGGCGAGCCACATCCTCGACGGGTTCAAGCCGGAATATGAATCGACCGTCACGAGCAATCTCTGGCGCGATGGCGCAGTCATGCTGGGCAAACTCAACATGGACGAGTTCGCCATGGGCTCGTCCAACGAGACGAGCTATTACGGCCCCGTCATCAGCCCGTTCCGCGCCCAGGGCAGCAATGCCAATCTGGTGCCAGGCGGCTCGTCGGGCGGTTCGGCCGCCGCCGTGGCAGCTTGGCTCTGCGCCGGCGCCACCGCCACCGATACCGGCGGCTCGATCCGCCAGCCGGCCGCCTTCACCGGCACGGTCGGCATCAAGCCGACCTATGGCCGCTGCTCGCGCTGGGGCGTGGTGGCATTCGCCTCCTCGCTCGACCAGGCCGGCCCGATCGCCCGTACGGTGGAAGATGCCGCCCTGCTGATGACGTCGATGTCGGGGTTCGATCCCAAGGATTCGACCAGTGTCGATTTCGCCGTGCCGGACTTTGCCGCTGCCGTCGAACGCGGTGTGAAGGGCCTAACCATTGGCGTGCCGCGGGAATACCGCATGGACGGCATGCCAGCCGAGATCGAAAAGCTCTGGGCCCAGGGCCTCGAATGGCTCAAGGCCGAGGGTGCTACGGTCAAGGACATCAGCCTGCCGCACACGAAATACGCCCTGCCGGCCTATTACATCGTGGCGCCGGCGGAGGCCTCGTCCAACCTCGCGCGCTATGACGGCGTCAAGTACGGCCTGCGTGTATCGGGCAAGGACATCACCGACATGTACGAGCTCACCCGCGCCGCCGGTTTCGGCCGCGAAGTGAAGCGCCGCATCATGATCGGCACCTACGTGCTGTCGGCGGGCTACTTCGACGCCTATTACGTCAAGGCGCAGAAGATCCGCACGCTGATCAAGAAGGATTTCGAGGACGCCTTCAATGCCGGCGTGGACGCCATCCTGACCCCGGCGACTCCTTCGGCTGCATTCGGCGTCGGCGACGAGGCCCTGGCTGCCGATCCCGTCGCCATGTATCTCAACGACGTCTTCACCGTTACGGTGAACATGGCCGGCCTTCCAGGCATCGCCGTTCCCGCCGGCAAGGACGGGGCAGGGCTGCCGCTCGGCCTCCAGCTGATCGGCAAGCCGTTCGACGAGGAAACGCTGTTCGCGGCGGCTCGCGTGATCGAAAAGGCTGCTGGTGGCGACTTTGCGCCTAAGGCGTGGTGGTAGGAAGTGACCATGCCGGAGCAAATCTCTGATCTAGAGAGCTTCGCGACGGCGCTTGGAGACTATATTGGAACACTTGAGTGCATTACCGGCCAGCTGGTGGAACCACCTGCTGCAGGAGTAAGCCTGCCGGCGGAGTATCGCTGGGAGGTTGTCGTAAATACCAGGTACCTGCTGGAGGAACCTAGTTCGACCTTCTCCAAGGTGGAGCAAGAGGCCATCATTGCGTTCGTAGCAGTTGTTGAAAAGGTGCCCGCCGATGCGCCTGAACTGACAAGTTGGGAATGGAAGAAGGCGCGACTTGCCGCGGGTAAATTGCTGCCAGTGCTGCGGTCCCGCCAGTTGGAACTGCCCGCGTCCCGTTAGCCTCGATTACCAAGACCAGCCAGCGCCACTTGATCGTGGCGCCGATCCGCCTTATTTGCCCGCAATGCACAAATTGAAATTGGTTGTGACGTCGCCGCGCGTGGCGTCCGGGCCGACAAGGGTTTCACCGATGGCCGCTGACATCTTCACCTCGCTGGACTGGTCCGAGCCCCCCAAGGATATGAGCAAGCCGCTGCAGGCGCTCTGGTGGCTCAAGAAGGGCGGCCTGCGTGTCGGTCCCGAATGGGAGCAGGCGCATAATATTGTCCAGGCGATGGAAGGCGTGCAGGCATTCGACTGGGTGCATGCGCTGATGCACTGGATCGAAGCCGACATGGGCAATGCCGACTACTGGTACCGCCGGGCTGGCAAGCGTAGGGCGACGGCCAGCGTCGGCGCCGAGTGGGAACACATCGCCGCCGCGCTGAGTGAGGTTACCAAGCACTAGGTGACTCCCTCTTGACCTCTCCCTTTGGGGGAGAGGTCGGCGCGTAGCGCCGGGTGAGGGGGCCTTTACTGGGTCAGGTGCTTGTCGAAGGCCCCTCACCCGACCCAAGAGGGTCGACCTCTCCCCCCAAGGGAGGGGTGAACAAGCTACCGGTTGTCATACTCGCTGCGCACGAGCTCCAGCCCGCGCTTGGTAATCCGATAGGGTTGGCCGCCCGAACTCTTGATGGCCTTCTTGGCCTTGAGCTTCCTGAACAGCACCAGGCTGCAATTGCTCATCAGCCAGCCGTCGCGGTTGAAGAATTCGAGCCCGGTCACCTTGCCGGCACTATCCTTGAGCAGCGCAATACGGCCACCCTGCGCGAGGGCATGCAGCACCCGCTGTTCGTCGCGTGAAATATCCATTGGAAGTCTGTCGCCTTGGGCGGGGTTGAACCCGCGAACAAACGATATCGGCCGCCGGCATCACGCGCGGCGATCGACTGGTTCATTCATGCCCCGTCGCCGTAGGACGGGGCTTCAGGCGGTTTCAGACTGACTAGACATCTGGGTTTGATAGCGCCGAGTGTGCAGAATGCGCAAGACAGGCGGTTGAAATCGCGGGCAGGGCGGTGCAAACCAGCAACAGCAAACGTGACTGGAACCTGCCGTGACTGCTTCAAAATCACCCGACGCCTGCCAGACCAAGGATGACGTCCGCGCCGAGATCGACCGTATCGATCATGCGCTGCTGACCCTGTTTGCCGAGCGTCACCGCTATGTGACGCGCATGGCCCAGATCAAGACCGACCCGCATGAGGCGCGCGACCCGGCCCGCATCGAGGCTGTGATCGCCAAGGTCCGCGACCGCAGTTTGGCTCTTGATCTTGACGAGGATCAGGCCGAACTTGTCTGGCGGACCCTGATCGACTGGAACATCAACTACGAGAAGGGCATCATCGCGGCGCGCCGCCGCGGCTAGGCCCACTGCGGGCCAGGAGGTCAGCATGGCAGGCATTTCCATTCGCAAGGCCGAGACCGCAGATGCCCGCCGGCTGGCCGACATTGCCTATCGCGCCTGGGAGAGCGGTATCTATCCGCTGCTGACCGACCAGCCTGGCATCAAGCAGGCAGAGCAACGCCGCCTGGCACAGGCCGTCGCCGAGACTCTGAGCCGCATCATCGTGGCCGAAGTGGACGGTATCGTCGTCGCTTGGTGTTCACGTTCGGCGCGTCGCGCCTATATCCCCTACCTCTTCGTCATGCCCGAATTGCAGGGCCATGGCCTGGGTTCGATGCTGCTGCGGCGCATGGAATCGATGCTCGAACTCGAGGGCGCCGATCGTGTGCATCTGGAGACGCCGGCAGACAATGTGCGGGCCGTCCGCTTCTACGAAAAGCAGGGCTACCGCATCCTGGCGCTGCGGCCCGACGGGCGAGCGGCCCACGAGCCGTTCATGAGCGTGCATCTCGAAAAGCGCCTGCTGCCCTTTGAGGGCGAGATCGAAGAAGATTAGTGGCCCGAATATTAGTCCGCAGAGCGCGTGCCGATGAAGGCAGGCTACTTGGCGCCTTGGGGTTTGCATCCTGGGCGGCGAGCGAATTTGCCACCAACGATGCTGGCCGGGCTGACCGGGCGGCTCTACTGGCGGAATTCGAGAAATTTCCTGCCGAAGCGCCCCATGCGATTCTCGTCATAGAAGTGGATGGCGAACCTGCCGGCTGGGGTGCACGAGAACATGGCGATCATGTCATCTCGGACCTTTGGATAGCGCCGCAATTTCGGGGTATTGGCCTTGGAGGTAACTTGCTGACGGCGCTTGAGGCAGAAATCGCAGCCATGGGACTGCCCGATGCCGAACTTGAAACATTAGCCACCAACTACAAAGCCATTCGCTTTTACGAAAGACACGGATTTCGTGTCGTCTGGCGCGGTGAAAAGTTTTCCAGTCCGCTTGGTTATGCCATAGACAAGGTCAGAATGAACAAGAGCCTGAGCCTATGACCCTCATCGACACGCGCACCCCCAATCCCAAGAGCTTCATCCATGGCTCAACCGGCGACTGGGAGGTCATCATCGGCATGGAGGTGCATGCCCAGGTGACCAGTGAGAGCAAGCTGTTCTCGGGGTCCTCGACGGAATTCGGCAATCCGCCCAATTCGAACGTGTCCTTCGTCGACGCGGCCATGCCAGGCATGCTGCCCGTCATCAATGAGGAATGTGTCCGCCAGGCCGTCCGCACCGGGCTTGGCCTCAAGGCGCAGATCAACAAGCGCAGCGTGTTCGATCGCAAAAACTACTTCTATCCCGACCTGCCGCAGGGCTACCAGATCAGCCAGTTCAAGGATCCCATCGTCGGCGAGGGCAAGGTGTTGCTCGACATGCCCGAGGGGCAGATCGAGATCGGCATCGAGCGCTTGCACCTCGAACAGGACGCCGGCAAGTCGATCCACGACCAGCATCCCAACATGAGCTTCGTCGACCTCAACCGTTCCGGCGTGGCGCTGATGGAAATCGTTTCGAAGCCCGACCTTCGCTCGTCCGAGGAAGCCAAGGAATATCTGGGCAAGCTCCGTACCATCCTGCGCTATCTGGGCACGTGCGACGGCAATATGGAGCAGGGCTCCATGCGCGCCGACGTCAACGTTTCGGTGCGCCGCCCAGGCGGCGAGTTCGGCACGCGCTGCGAGATCAAGAACGTGAACTCGATCCGCTTTGCCGGCCAGGCCATCGAGTTCGAGGCCCGTCGCCAGATCGACATCCTTGAGGACGGCGGCGTGATCGACCAGGAAACCCGTCTCTACGACCCCAAGACTGGGGAGACGCGGTCCATGCGGTCCAAGGAAGAGGCGCATGACTATCGCTACTTCCCCGACCCCGACCTGCTGCCGCTCGAATTCGACGAGAAATTCATCAGCAATCTCGCAGCAAGCTTGCCGGAGCTGCCTGACGAGAAGAAGGCGCGTTTCGTCAGCGACTATGGCGTGACGGCCTATGACGCCATGGTGCTCACCCTCGACCGCGAAACAGCCGACTATTACGAGAGCTGCGTTGCCTTCGGCGGCACTAAGCGGGACGGCAAGGCCGTGGCCAACCTGCTCAATGCTGACGTCGCCGCCTATGCCAACAGCCAGGGCCTGGCGGTTTGGGAAACCCACCTGAAGCCGAGCCAGATCGCAGGCATTGTCGACCTGGTCGCCGCAGGCACCATTTCGTCCAAGGGCGCCAAGGACTTGCTGCAGGTCATCATCGCCGAGGAGCCCGAGGGCGAACCGGCCGAGATCGTCGAACGCCGCGGCATGAAGCAGGTGACCGACATGGGCGCCATCGAGGCGATCGTCGATGAGATCATCGCTGCCAATCCCGACCAGGTGGCCAAGGTGCTGGCCAAGCCGACCATGATCGGCTGGTTCGTCGGCCAGGCCATGAAGGCATCCGGCGGCAAGGCAAATCCGCAGGCGCTCAACGACCTGATGAAAAAGAAGCTCGGGATCGAGTAGTCCGGCGCCCTACAGCTTTCCCACCGCCATTTCGGCGCGGATCTGAGGGTCCGCGTCGAGGAATGCCTCCTCCGGCTCGGCGCCAACAGCATCGAAGTAGCGGCTCATGAAGTTGCGGAAGGCGGCCGCCATGGCGATGTCGGCAATGTTGAGGTCGGACAGCCCCACCGCCCGCAGTCGATCAATATCAGCCCGGGTGATCTTGGACGCATCGCGCGTAATCTGCTCGGCATAGGCCAGCATTTCCACCTGCTGCTCGCTCAGGCCAGCCGTGCGATAGTCTCGCTGCACGGCGAGCGCCTGATCGCGACCGATCATCCCTGACAGCGTGCGGAAATAGACGTGCGAGCAGTAGCTCGACGGCACATGCTTTGCTGCCACCAGCGTGATGAGCCGGAAGTTGAGAAGTCCCAGCGAGAAGCCATCGCGCATCTGGTGCAGTAGATGTTCTACCGGCACGATCATGTCGGGCCGGGCCGACCAGCATTGTGTCGCCTGCATCACCCGACCCATGGCGGATATTTCGGCCTGGTAGAGTTCGGCGACCTCGCCGGTGGCCTCCTCAGGCTCGATCGTCTTGATGAACATTGCGCTCCCCCGCTGGCTGACCTAGCCAGCATAACGCAACCTCCCGTGCCGCCAAGCCTATGGATTGGGATCGTTGCTGGGTTCGGGCGGCAGGTTGGGATCTACCGGTTCCTTTTCGCCCTGGCGCAGTGGCGAAGTATGGGGGCGCTCGGCGTCGCCGGTGGGCAGGGCTGCAGGCATCGGTGGCACGGGCTCGGGCGGGGCCGCCTTGTTCTTTTCGGTGTCAGGCCTGTCGACCATGGTTCAGCTCCGTGTCGGCGGTTGATCCGTGCCGGGACCCGGTACCGGCGCGGGTTGGCCGGGTGTCGGATCTTCGATCGGCTCTGGGGTATCGGGCAGTTCTGGCGTCGACGGCGGCACGGGGTCGACGGGCTGGGGCTGAGCTGGCTCCGGCTGCGGCACGATTTCCGGGACCGGTCGCGGATCGATATCGGGCCTGGGCTGGTTTGGGTATTGGTTCATGAGACGCTCCTTTAGGTGGGGAACGTCTCGTCACCGTCTCTGTTCCTCAGGCCGCAACGGGGGGCCGGCGCCCAACCAGCCGACCGTCCATGAAGATCAGGCCGATAAAAATCACGCCGATGCCGAGGATGTGGGCCACTTCAAATCGCTCATGCAGCACCAGAACGCCCAACAGGATAGCCGAGATTGGCGTGATGAAGGTGTTAAGCGAGATGTTGGTTGGCCCGACGCGCGGCAGCAGCCAATAGACCAGCAGGAAGCTGAAGCTTGTCGAGAAGGCGGCGATCCCGAACAGGGCGCCCCAGGTTTCGGCCCGGGTAATCACGGGAACGCCACTGAAGAATAGCGCGATCGGCACCATGACCAGCGCGGCCGCTGTCAGGGAGCAGGTGGCTACGGCTGACGAATCGATATGCCTGAACCGGCGTGCGTAGTTGAGCGTGAGGGCATAGCACAGGGTTGCTCCCAGTGCCGCGACCAGTCCCAGCACTTGGGCAGACGCTCCCTGGCCCAGTGAAGGTAGGGCGAGGATGAAGGCTCCAACGAAGCCGATGACCACACCGATCACCTTGTTCCACGTCGCCTTTTCACCGCCGGGCCAGAGTTGTGAAACGATCACGGTGCTCATGGGGGTCAAACCATTGATGACCCCTACGATCGAACTGGCGACGGTCTGTTCGGCAAAGGGAAAAAGCGAGAAGGGGATTGCGTAGTTGAGAATGCCCAAAACCACCAATTGCGCATAAATGCTCCAGTCATTGGGCAAGGTCTTTCGCATGGCCAGGAAATATATCCAGCAGATTGCTGCACCAATGCTGACCCGCCCCGCTGACACCCAAAGCGGGCTGATCTCGCGGATCAGGATGGCGTTGAACAGAAAGGAGCAGCCCCAAACCGCGCCGAGCAGGACGATGAGTAGCCAGTAGCGCAAGGGCATGGTGCTTCCCCTGTATGGAATGATGTCAGACGGCGGCGCGGCGCCAGATTTTGCCGATGCGACCGTCGATAAAAAGGAGGCCAATGAAAATCACCAGCATGCCGGCGATCTGGATCGGCAGGATGGTTTCGCCCAGCACTGTGACGCCCAGGATCAACGCCGAGATCGGCGCGATAAAAGTCGTGGTCGCAAAGTTGGTGGCGCCGACCCGCGGCAGGATCCGGTACATGATCTGGAACGTGAAGGCTGTCGAAAGCAGGCCGATCGCAACCGCCGCGCCCCAGGTTTCAGGCCGGGTCATGACGGGGATGCCTTCGGCAAGGAAGGCGATCGGCACAGCGACTAAGGCCGCCCCGGTCAGCGCGATGGAAGCAAATGCGGTCGGCTCCACATGTTTGTAGTTCCGCGTAATGTTCAGTGTCACGGCGTAGCAGAGCGTGGCGCCCAGGCATGCTGCCACGGCCCAGAGTTGCGAATTGCCACCCGACGCCAATGCCGGGGACACCAGCAGAGCAGCGCCGGCAAAGCCAATCGCAACCCCGGTGAACTTGGTCCGCGTCGCCCTTTCGCCGCCAATCCAGAAATGTGAGATAACGGCAGTCACCATTGGCGTAAGGGCATTGATGATCGCGGCAACGCCACTCGCCAGGTGCGCCTGGGCCAGCGGAAACAGCGCGAATGGGATGGCATAGGCCACTACGCCCAGAAGCCCCAGTTGCAGCCAGAGCGCAGACTCGCGCGGTATCGGCTTGCGCAGCGCCAACATGGCCAGCCAGCATCCCAATGCGCCTATCGATACCCGGAAGCTGGTGACCCAGAGCGGACCAATCTCGCGGATCAGGACGGCATTGAAGACGAATGAGCAACCCCAGATGCCGCCCAGCAGGACGATCCAGAACCAATCACGCAAGGACATGCGATTCCCCTTTGTGCCCAGACGCTACGCCCGTGCGGAACAAAGGTCGAACCGATTTTGACGATGGTATCGATCAAATCGCGTGATGGTTCCGGCTAGCCTGGAAAGCGGATCTCGCCGCGGACCACCATGGCAAGCGCCCGCGGGTAGGTCTTATGTTCCTCCACCAGGATCCGCTCCGCCAGGGTGTCGGCGGTGTCGCCCAATTCGACCGGTACACGCGCCTGTAGGATAGTGGGGCCATCGTCCAGGTCGGGGATGACCCAATGCACCGTGCAGCCGCTTTCGACGTCTCCGGCGTCCAGCGCCTGCTGCTGTGGCTTCAGGCCCTTGTGAAGGGGCAGCAGGGAAGGGTGGATATTGAGCATCCGACCCACCCACTTCTGCGCAAACCCGGCAGAAAAGATGCGCATGAAGCCGGCCAGGCAGACGTAATCCACGTTCCACCCGGCCAGGGTTTCGTCGATGACCGCATCGAACGCTTCGCGGCTGGCAAAATCCTTGTGCGAGACGGCGGCGGTGGGAATTCCGTGGTCTCGGGCAAAGTCGAGACCGGGAGCGTCGAGCTTGTTGGAGAATACGCCCACGATCTCCGCCGGATAGTCCGGCGCCTCTGCTGCATCGATCAGCGCAGCCATGTTGGATCCACGTCCGGAAATGAGAATGGCGACGCGTTTCCGACTCATGGGTTGGGCTCCGAGGCTGGATCGTAACAGGCAAATTCCTCGGCGGTTGGCCGCTCGATCGTCGCCCAGTACGTGCGAAGGTCGTCGAGGGTCAGGGGTGGCGTTTCCCGGCCCCGCGCCGAGGTGCGTTGATGCAAAATCTCGGGCAACGCGTCGAGAAAATGCAGTTCGACGGCGGCGCCGAGGGCACGGGCACCCTCGCGGAGCAGATCGCGCTCGGCACGCGCCCATGTACCCCATTCGATAATGGCCACGCCACCGAGGCGCAGCAGGTCCTGCGCTTGCTGCCACTGCAGCTTTTCGATGCGATCACGCGCAGTGGTGTCCCAAAGATCGATGCCCAGCGCGTCCATCCAGTCGTCCGGAGAAAAGATGACGCCGTGATGCCGCGCTGACAGAAGCTTGGCCAGCGTTGTCTTGCCTGTCCCCGGTAGACCACTGATGATGATCAGGCGGCCGTTCCCGGCCATTCAGAGCGCCAACCGGCCCTGGAATGTTACAGAATCCCCGGTGCGGGCAGTAAGATTGCCGACCACCGAAGCGATCTCGCCCGCCGCATTGAGGTGCTCCACTAGCCGCTGCGCATCATCGGGCGCCACCGCGACCAACATCCCGACGCCGCAGTTGAAGGTGCGCAGCATCTCGCGCTCGTTCATGCCGCCGACTTGGCTCAGCCAGCCGAAGACCTTGGGCACGGTGACGGCGTCGAGATCGACATGGGCTGCGAGGTGGTCGGGCAGCACACGCGGAATATTGTCGATAAAGCCGCCGCCGGTGATGTGTGCCAGCGCCTTGATGCCGATGCCGGCCTTGAGCGCCGACAGCAACGGCTTCACATAGATGCGCGTCGGCGTCAGGAGTGCTTCCGACAGCGACTGGCCGGGGGCAAAAGGGGCATCGGCAGTCCAGGCCAGGCCGCTCAGCTCGACGATCTTGCGAACAAGCGAATAGCCGTTGGAATGCACGCCCGATGAGGCAATCGCCACCAGCGTGTCGCCCTCGGCGATATCGGCGCGGGGCAGCAGGGAACCGCGCTCGGCTGCGCCCACCGCAAAGCCGGCAAGATCGTAATCGTTGCCGTGATACATGCCCGGCATCTCGGCGGTCTCACCGCCGATCAGGGCGCAGCCAGCAATGCGGCAACCTTCGGCAATGCCGGTGACAATTGCAGTACCCTGTTCGACATCGAGCTTCCCGGTGGCGAAGTAGTCCAGGAAGAAGAGCGGCTCGGCACCCTGGACGATGATATCGTTGACGCACATGGCGACCAGGTCCTGCCCGATCGTGCCGTGGTTGCCGGTATCGATGGCAATCTTGAGCTTGGTACCAACGCCGTCATTGGCCGCCACCAGCACCGGATCCGTGAAGCCGGCCGCCCGGAGATCAAACAGCCCGCCAAAGCCACCGATCTCGCCGTCGGCGCCGGGGCGTCGGGTAGACCGCACGGCCGGCTTGATGGCCTCGACCAGGGCATTTCCGGCATCGATGTCGACGCCCGCCTGCTTGTATGACAGACCGTTTGATGTCAGGTTTTGCGGATCGGACATTGGCCTCAATACCGTGTGGGGAAAGCGTGCGCAAAGCCGTTACCGGAAGACCAAGGCGGTTGCCAATTCCGGAGCCGGAAGCTAGACGGCCTGATAGCTTCTCCACCACATCGACGCAAGGGCTGCCCGGCACCATGACACTGCGAAATCAAGTGCTGATCTGGGTGGCTTTCCTCGTGGTGCTGGTGGTGCTGCTCTGGCTGTTCCGCGGCATCCTGCTGCCCTTCGTGGTCGGCGCGGCGCTTGCCTATCTGCTCAATCCGCTCGTCAATCAGTTGCAGACGTGGCGCTTCAGCCGCGGCTGGGCAACGGCCGTGGTGCTGCTCAGCGTGATCACCATCGTGGTCAGCCTGTTCTTCATGTTCGTGCCGTTGATCGGGCAACAGATCATCGGGCTGATCCAGCGCATGCCCGGCTATGTTTCCGATCTGCAGGGCCTCGCCATCCGCTGGTCTCCCGAAATCAACGAGTGGCTCGGGCCCGAACGAGCCGCCCAGCTCGAAGCAACCATCAGCGACATGGCCAGCCAGGCCTTGGGCTTCATCGCGACTCTACCGGCAGAGCTGGTCAATATCGGCCTCACCGGCGCCGGCGTCATCGGCTTCACCCTGCTGACCCCGGTCGTAGCCTTCTATCTGCTGCTGGATTGGGAGGGGATGGTCCGGGGAATGCAGGGCCTTCTGCCGCGCGACTCGCGGACCGAGATCAACCAGATCCTAAACGACATCGACAAGTCCATGGCCGGCGTCATTCGCGGGCAGGGGGGGGTGCTGCTGATCGATGCCGCCTTCTACGCGACGGCACTGAGCCTGGTCGGCCTCAATTTCGGCCTCGCGGTGGGCCTCATTGCCGGTTTGCTCAGCTTCATCCCGTTCGTCGGCTTCGTGTTCGGGTTTGTGCTGTCGGTCGGTATCGCCATCGTGCAGTTCTGGCCCAACTACTGGATGGTCGTGGGTGTGTGCGCCATTTTTCTGGGCTGGCAATTCGTCGAGGGCAACATCCTCTATCCGAAGCTGGTGGGCGGCTCGATCAACATCAACCCGGTATGGCTGATGTTCGCCCTGTTGGCGTTCGGCGCCCTGTTCGGATTTGTCGGCCTGCTCCTGGCAGTGCCGCTGGCCGCCATCGTTGGGGTGCTGGTGCGCTATGGCGTGGCCAAGTACAAAGCCAGCACCCTTTATCTCGGGCAGAATGGTGGCCCCGGTGACGCTTCCAGCCAATCCTGACCAGCCCAAGGGGCAGTTGACACTGGAGTTGGGTCATACCCCTGCACAGGGAGAGGCCGATTTCCTGGTGGGCGAGGGCAATGCACTTGCCCACGGGCGCATCATGGCGTTTCCTCACTGGCCAGATCCGGTAACGCTGGTCACCGGTCCCGCCAAATCCGGCAAGTCCCATCTGGCTCGCATCTTCGCTGACCGCAGCGGCGCCCGCTTCGCCGGCATTGACGACCTGGAGTTCCTGGCGACCGAAGGGGGCACGCTGCCGGTTATCGTCGAGGATGTCGATCGGTTGGACTATGACGAGGCGGGCCTTTTCCATCTGCTCAATCAATCCATGCGACAACAGCGGCCGCTCTTGCTGACGGCCCGGGAAGACGTTGCGAATTGGCCGCTGGCGACCGATGATGTGCGCTCGCGGGTCCGACGGGCAACCGCGTATGCGTTGGAACTGACGGACGACATTCAATTGTCACAGATGTTCGTGAAACTGTTCGGGGATCGCCAGATCAGGGTCGATCCCAAAATCATCGGCTATCTGGTGGCGCGCATGGAGCGCTCCGCTGAAGAAGTCGTGACTCTGGCTGACCTCATGGACCGCCTCGCGCTGGCCAAGGGGACGGCCATCACGCGCAGTATTGCGGCTGACGCGCTCAACCGGCGCCGCCTCGCACGCGGCGATGCAAGCCTGGAACAGGATTGGGACACCCAAGACGATGAATGAAATGAGCGAGTTCGCCGAAGCCGATGTTTCGGTCCCCGATGTCGAAGCGCTGCGCAAGAGCCCGGCACGCTTCGTCAATCGCGAGGTGAGCTGGCTTCAGTTCAACATGCGCGTGCTCGAGGAAGCCGGCAATTCAAACCATCCGCTGCTCGAGCGGCTGCGTTTTGTTTCGATCTCGGCCAACAACCTCGACGAATTCTACATGGTCCGCGTCGCGGGCCTCAAGGGCCAGCTGCGCGCCGGGCTGTCCAAGCAGAGCGCGGACGGCCTGACACCCGCCGAGCAGATGGAAGAAATTGCCACGCTGGCCCAGCACCTGCAACTCGAACAGCAGGATCATTGGCAGAGCCTGCGCGAGGAACTGTTTGCGCAGAACGTCGTGATCCACGAGGCCGATGACCTGACGCAGGACCAGGTGAACTACCTGCAAAAGCTGTTCCGCGAAGAAATCTTCCCGGTACTGACGCCGATCGCGGTCGATCCTGCCCATCCGTTCCCGTTCATTCCCAACCTGGGCCTGGCGCTGGCTTTTGAGCTGAAGCGTCCCGACAATGACCTGCCGCTCACCGCCCTGGTGCGTATTCCCGGCAATCTGGATCGCTTCATCAACCTGCCGACCGGGCTGGTGTCGGAGGGACGCAGCGAGGTCGTGACCATCGATACGCTGGTCAAGCTCTTCTTCCACAAGATGTTTCCGGGCCACGAAGTGGTCGGTTCCGGGGCCTTCCGCATCATCCGCGACAGCGAAATCGAAATCGACGACGAAGCCGCCGACCTGGTGGTGGAATTTGAGACTGCCCTTCGGCAGCGCCGCCGCGGGCAAGTGATCCGGCTCGAGATCGAAAGTTCGATGCCGCGGGCGCTCAAGCGCCAGATCGGCGAGCAGCTCGGCGTAAAAGAGGGCGACGTCTTCGAGGTCCAGGGCTTCCTTGGACTCGCCGATGCCCGCAAGATTTGCGACATCGAGCGACCCGATCTCAAGTTCACCCCTTACCATGCTCGTTTTCCCGAGCGCATTCGCGACTATAATGGCGACAGTTTTGCCGCCATCCGCGCCAAGGACATCCTGGTGCACCACCCGTTCGAGAGCTTTGACGTGGTGGCGCAGTTCCTGATGCAGGCAGCGCGCGATCCGGACGTCGTGGCCATCAAACAGACGCTCTACCGCACCTCTGCCGACAGCCCGATCATCAAGGCCCTGGTCCTGGCAGCCGAGGCCGGCAAGTCCGTGACGTGCCTGGTCGAGCTTAAGGCGCGTTTCGACGAGGAGGCCAATATCCGCTGGGCCCGCGACCTCGAACGGGCCGGCGCGCAGGTGGTGTTCGGCTTCATCGAGCTCAAGACCCACGCCAAGCTCAGCCAGGTGGTGCGACGCGAAAAGGGCAAGCTGGTAAGCTACTGCCACATCGGCACCGGCAACTACCACCCGATCACCGCCAAGATCTATACCGATCTCAGCTACTTCACGATCGATCCCTCGATCACCCGTGATGTCGCGCGCGTGTTCAACTTCATCACCGGATATGCCCGGCCGACGGAACTGGAGACCATCGCAGTGTCCCCGGTGAACCTGCGGCAGACATTGCTGGACAACATCGCCGCGGAGATGGATTTCGCGAGCAACGGTCAGCCGGCCAGCATCCTGCTCAAGATGAACTCGCTGGTCGACCCGCAGGTCATCGACGCTCTGTACGACGCGAGCCAAGCGGGCGTGAAGATCGATCTCATCGTCCGGGGCATTTGCTGCCTGCGGCCGGGCATTCCGGGATTTTCTGAGAACATCCGGGTGAAGTCGGTCGTTGGGCGCTTCCTAGAGCACTCCCGGATCTATTGCTTTGGCAATGGCGAAAGCATGCCCAACCCACGGGCCAAGGTCTATATTTCCTCTGCCGACCTGATGGGCCGGAACCTGGATGGTCGCGTCGAGGTTATGGTGCCGATTCTCAACAAGACCGTGCATAAGCAAATCCTCGATCGCATCCTGGTTGCGTATCTGCGTGACAACCAGCAGAGCTGGGAGGTATTGCCGGACGGCAGTTCGCACCGTGTGCGCAGTGGTGAGGGGGAAGAGCCCTTCAATGCGCATAACTACTTCATGACCAATCCGTCGTTGTCGGGACGCGGTAGCGCCGGCAGCGATGGCGAAGAGGGCCTGGCTTGAATCAATTCTGGGGCGTCGATGCCGATCCGACTGCGCAGGGCCGCATCAAGGGCGCCAAGCCGGTGGCCGTGCTGGATATCGGGTCCAATTCCGTGCGTCTGGTCGTCTATGAGCGCCATGCCCGCGCCCTGACGCCACTCTACAATGAAAAGTCTGCCTGCGCCCTAGGTCGCGGCGTAGGCCGCACGGGTCGGCTTGCCGATGCCAATGTGGCTCAGGCCCTCGATGCGATAAAGCGCTTTGCCTTGGTTGCCCGCATGATGCGCGTCGGCAAGGTGTGGGTGCTGGCAACTTCGGCCGTTCGCGACGCCGCCAACCGGCAGGAATTCGTGGATGCCGTCGAGGCGCTGATGGACAGCAAGGTCCAGGTGCTGACCGGTGAGCAGGAGGCCCACTATGCGGCGCTGGGCGCAGTCGCCGGCATGCCTGGCTTCGCTGGCGTCGTCGGTGACCTGGGGGGTGGTAGTCTGGAGCTGTCCAAAATAACCGAAGGCAGCGACACCGACGGCGCGTCTTTTGAGATCGGCGTTATCCGGCTGCAGGACGACGGCAATGGCTCGCCTGTGCGGGCCGCGGCCATCGTGCGTGAACGGCTGCTCCAGTCGTCACTGGGCGGGTTGGGGAAGGGTGCCTCCTTCGCCGCGATCGGCGGCACGTGGCGCTCCCTCGCCAAGCTGCACCAGATCGTGCGTAACTACCCGCTCCACATGGTGCAGCACTACATCGTGCCCGCCGCCGACATGATCGCCTTCTGCCAGGACATTGTGGGAGCGGGCTCGCTCAAGGGCTACGAGGGCGCCGAGCATGTCAGTTCGTCCCGCCGCGAACTTGTACCGTTCGGTGCTGCCGTCATGGCCGAGGTCCTCAAGGCCGGCCAGTTCGCCGATGTGGCATTTTCCGCGCTCGGTGTTCGGGAAGGCTATCTCTACGGACTGCTCGACAAGCGTGAGCAGGCCATCGACCCCCTCATCCAGGGCGCCGAGGAACTGTCGGTGCTGCGCTCACGCTCACCGGCCCATGCCAGCGACCTGGTCGAGTTCAGCGGTCAGTTCCTAGATGTCACGGGCACCCCGGAAACGGCCGAGCAGGCACGGCTTCGCACTGTCGCCTGCCTCCTGGCCGATATTGGCTGGCGCGCCCATCCAGACTATCGCGGCCCGCAAAGCGTCGATGCCGTGGCCTATAGCTCGCTGAGCGGTGTCGACCATCCCGGCCGGGCGTTTCTCGCCCAGACCATCGCGGTGCGCTACGACGGTCTCAAGAGCAAGGCGGCCGCACCGCTTGCCGGACTAGGTACACCGGAAATGACGGCACGCGCTCGATTGATCGGCGCCCTGTTCCGCGTTGCCTACCCGATGACGGCCGCGATGCCGGGTATCCTTCCACGCATTCGCTTCGAGGTCGCAGACGGGACGCTGTCGCTCTGTCTCCCCACCGATCTGGCTTTCCTCGACGGCGAACATCTACGCGGCCGCCTGGAGCAACTTGCCGGCGTGGCGAGCTTTAAGACGTCCTCGGTTCGGATCGAATAGCTACTCGGCCAGTGTGGCATCCTTGACGGCAAATTCGAGCACGCCTTTGCGGGTGGCCACCAAGCCAATGCGGCCATGCTTGATATCGAGCGCCTTGTCCCCGAAGAGCTTGCGGCGCCAACCCTTGAGGGCAGGGACGTCCGCCTCGTCGTCGAGCACCAGGGCGTCGATATCGTCGGATGTCGCCAGGATTCGTGCAGCGACACCGTGTTGTTCGGCAACTGACTTGAGCAAGACGCGAATGAGATCGCCCACCGCTCCCTTGGGCGACGGACCGCGATAGCGCTCCGGCATAGTGGGCAAATCGCTCTTGCCCATGGCCTCGACATCCTTCAGCAGCGCCATGATCTCGCCGGCGGCCGAGCTGCGTCCAAAGCCACGGGGCACGGCACGAAGTTTTTCGAACGCGTCCGGCGTCAACGGACGCTGCATAGCCAGCTCGAACAGCACGTCATCCTTGAGCACGCGGCTGCGGGGCTGGTCGCCGTCCTGTGCGCGCTTTTCCCGCCATGCGGCCAGCTTCATCAGTGCCGCCAGGTCGCGTGGCCGGTTGATCTTCATCTTGAGCCGTTCCCACGCCTGTTCAGGCTGGATGACGTAGGTGTCGATACTGCGCAGCACACCGAGCTCGTCTTCCACCCAGTCCCAGCGCCGTGTAGCGTCAACCTGCTTGCGCAGCTCGCGATAGATGTCGCGCAGGTGGGTCACGTCAGCGAGCGCGTAGAGGCGCTGCTTTTCGCTGAGTGGTCTTGCCGACCAATCGGTGAAGCGGGAAGATTTGTCGAGCTCCACATTGGTGATGGATCGAACGAGGTTGTCGTAGGATACGCTGTCGCCAAATCCGCAGACGCTCGCGGCAATCTGCGTGTCGAAGATATTGACCGGGACTTTTCCCGTGAGCTTGACGAAGATTTCGATGTCCTGCCTCGCGGCATGGAACACCTTGGTGACGCCTGGATTGGCCAGCAGTTGGAAAAAGGGGGTCAGGTCCAGCTCGCTTGCCAGCGGATCGATCAGAACCGCTTCATCATCGGTAGCAGCCTGGATCAGGCAGAGTTTTGGCCAATAGGTCGTCTCGCGAAGAAATTCGGTATCGACTGTCACAAAATCGAACTTCGCAGCGCGCTCGCAGAAAGCAGCGAGCACATCTGTGGAAACTATGAGGTCCATACCGGCGTCCGTCTAAAATTCGTCACGATCTTTCCTAGCAGGTGCGCGGGGCCCACTCCATACCGGATTTGTCCAGCAGTTGGGCAGGGTTAGCGTAGCGGACCCGGCCCCAGTTCCGAGGGTGGCTGTTCAACTTGACAAGCGGGGGCTCCCATGCGCTTTTCCCGCCCAAGATTCAGGCCTTTCCCAGAGTTCCGACATGACCTCACATCGCTACCGCTCGCACACCTGCGGCGCCCTTACCGCCAAGGAGGCCGGCCAGACCGTGCGCCTGAGCGGCTGGGTAAACCGCATCCGCGACCATGGCGGCCTGTTGTTTATCGACCTGCGCGACCATTACGGCGTGACCCAGGCCGTCATCGATCCTGATTCTCCCGCTTTCTCGGCGGCCGAAAAGGTGCGCTCGGAATGGGTGATCCGCATCGATGGCGAGGTAAAGCTCCGTGACGCCGCCGCAGTGAACCCCAACCTGCCCACCGGCACGATCGAGGTGTTCATTCGTGAGATCGAGGTGCTTTCGGCCGCCAAGGAGCTGCCGCTCCCGGTATTTGGTGACCAGGATTATCCTGAAGACGTTCGCCTGCGTTACCGCTTCCTCGACCTGCGTCGGGAGAAGCTGCATGCCAACATCGTCAAGCGCACCAAGATAATCGCGGCCATGCGGACAGGAATGACCGGACAGGGTTTTGCCGAGTATTCCACGCCCATCCTGACCGCGTCGTCGCCGGAAGGGGCGCGCGACTTCCTCGTGCCTTCACGCATCCATCCGGGCAAATTCTTCGCCCTGCCGCAGGCTCCCCAACAGTACAAGCAATTGCTGATGGTGGCCGGCTTCGATCGCTACTTCCAGGTCGCGCCCTGCTTCCGCGACGAGGACCCGCGCGCCGATCGCCTGCCGGGCGAGTTCTACCAACTCGACCTGGAAATGAGCTTCGTCACGCAGGAAGACGTGTGGAACACCACCCAGCCGGTGATTACCTCGATTTTCGAGCAGTTCGCCGAGGGCAAGCGCGTGACCAAGGACTGGCCGCGTATTCCCTACGAGACGGCCATCCGCAAGTATGGTTCGGACAAGCCGGACCTGCGCAACCCTATCGAAATCGAAGCCGTGACCGCGCATTTCGCCGGTTCGGGCTTCAAGGTGTTCGCCAGCCAGATCGAAGTCGATCCCAAGGTCGAAGTCTGGGCCATTCCGGCGAAGAACAAGGCGGGTGCCGAGCCGATCGGCCGTGCATTCTGCGACCGCATGAACGCCTGGGCGCAGGGCGAGGGCCAGCCGGGACTCGGCTATATCTTCTTCAAGGACGGGCAGGGGTCAGGCCCTATCGCGAAGAACATAGGCGAGGAACGTACTGCAGCCATCAAGGCGCAGTTCGGCCTGACCGACGGGGATGCCGTGTTCTTCGTCGCCGGGCGACCCGAGAAATTCTACAAGTTCGCCGGTGAGGCTCGCACCAAGATCGGCACCGATCTGGGCGTGGTCGATACCGAGCAGTTCGCGCTGTGCTGGATTGTCGATTTCCCGTTCTACGAGTGGAGCGAGGAAGAAAAGCGCGTGGACTTTGCCCACAACCCGTTCTCGATGCCGCAGGGCGGCATCGAGGCGCTCAACAGTCAGGATCCGCTGACTATCAAGGCGTACCAGTATGACGCCGTCTGCAATGGCTACGAGATCGCCTCGGGCTCAATTCGTAACCAATTGCCCGAGACCATGGTCAAGGCATTTGAGCTGACCGGCAAGAGCCGGGCGGAGGTCGAAGAACAGTTCGGCGGCCTCTATCGCGCCTTCCAGTATGGAGCACCGCCGCATGGCGGGGCTGCCTTCGGTATCGACCGCATCGTCATGCTGCTCTGCGGCGTCGCCAACTTGCGCGAGATCACGGCGTTCCCGATGAACCAGCAGGCGGAAGACCTGCTGATGGGCGCCCCAAGCCCCGCATCGGCCAAGGCCCTGCGCGAACTGAGCATCCGCCTCAACGTTCAGTAGCGCGGGCTCATTTCGCACCTCGGGCGCTCCGGCAACGGGGCCGCCTCACTTTGCCTGCAGATAATCCTTCAGGTGGTCAATAATCGGCCCCTGTTCCTCCTCGCGCCACTGCATCCGCACCTGCCGCTCGACGCCATTGATGACCGCGAAAAACGATAGTCCATCGTCATAGGGCAGGAAGCTTGAGCCAATAAAGGTCCAGTGCTCCCCCTCCGGATGCTCACCGCCATCAAAGTCGCGGAAGTGGCGGACGACGACGTAGTCATGCTCGCTCTGCAAATGGCCGAAGGACCCCGTCGGCCAGGTTCTAGCCAATTGACTTCTCCTTCATTTGCAACCGGTTAACCACCGTTAATGATCCGTTAAATGCTGGTTGATACCGCTTATAGGGCGAGAGACCGCGGCGGATTCGAATCTTGAAGTCCAGATATTCTCACATCCTGACCCTGATCGGAGCGCTGCTCGCGTTCGTGCCGATTATGGCGGTGGATTACCTGCTGGACAGCTATGTCCGGGTGCGAGAAAAAGAGCAGACACGGCAATATGTTGCCGGCGTTACCTCACAAATAGAAATCGGCGTGAACGACGCGATAGGTGCGCTTCGCCGCATCCTGGCGGAAAGTCCGTCCCTGTGCACGCCGACCTTTGTCGCAAATGTGCAGCGTGAGATCGAAACCAGCCTCAGCATGAAGCAGGTCCTGGTCGAGAACTCTGACGGTGTCCAATACTGCGACGCATTCGGACGTACGGTCGCCTATTCGCCGCTGTCGGAAAATCTGCCTGTGCCGGGCCATACGGAGACCATCACGCTCGTGCAGCTTGGTGACCTGGCCATGCCCGCACTCAAGATTACTCAGACTTTCGGCCAGACACGACGCGTCTCGGCCTTCATGCCGCTGATGGGGCAGACGTCGGAAGGGCTGACGCAGGCGCTCCCCAGCGCCGCCATGATGCGTGTGATGCTCACCAACGGCACCCCGGTGCTCACCATTGGCGATCCGGGTGCATATGACCGTCGCACATCCAGCGCCGAGTTCGTCATGGCTGAGGCGTTTGCTGGCGAGCTCCCGCTCAAGGTGGAGTACGCCATTCCCTTTGTCATGGCACGCGCGGCCTACGCCGACCTCGACGTCGCTTTCACGGCCATTGCCTGTGGCATGAGCGCCATCGTCCTGCTGTTGTCGCTGGGCTACGTCCGGCGTTCCCGTGTACCTGCCTTCGACCTCGAACGGGCAATCGCCCGTGGCGAAGTGAAGCCCTATTACCAGCCGGTCATCAACCTGCGGACCGGCGAACTTATGGGCTGCGAAGTTCTGTGCCGCTGGGAGAAGAAGAACGGGCAGATCGTGCCCCCGGGCGCCTTCATCGACTATGCCGAGGTCACCGGCCTTGCCATACCCATGACCCTGTCGCTTATGCAGCAGGTCAAGTTCGACCTGGGCGACCTCAGCCAGATGATGCCCGAACTCAAGATCTCCATAAACCTCTTCGAAGGCCACTTCCGCGACGACAGTATCGTCGAGGACGTCCAGGCCATCTTCGGCAATTCGCCGGTCAATTTCCGCCAACTGGTGTTCGAGATCACCGAGCGGCATCCACTGGCGAACTCGGCCGTCGCCAACAGTGTGATTGCCGGCCTCCACGCCCTGGGGTCGCGCATTGCCATGGACGACGCCGGCACCGGGCATTCCAACCTGGCTTACCTTGCCACGCTAGGCGTGGACATCATCAAGATCGACCGCATTTTCGTCGATATGGTCAAGCCAGGAACGACGCAGGTGCCGGTGCTGGACGGTCTGATATCGATGGCGAAGGATCTCGACTGCGAGATCGTGGCCGAAGGCGTCGAGACCGAGGAACAGGCACTTTACCTGCGGGCCCGCGGGGTAGTGCAGGCGCAGGGGTTCATCTTCGCACCCGCGCTCAAGATTGGCGCGTTCCGCGAACTGGCCACGGCGCTCCACGCGACGGCGACGCCGCGCAGCCGCATTGAAAGCATCGTTGCCAGCGCAGCGTGACGCGTTTTGCGACTTTAGTTGCAGCTTTGCGCCGACTTAGCCACTTTTCAACCGGGGCGATTGGTGGCACCAACGCTGTCCCAAACTATGTCCGCGAAACCAAGCAGCGGGCGAGGAGGACTGCGTGACGACCGACCTCAACGAGCAGCGGAAAGCCCTTCGCGAAGCCGCCCTGCATTTCCACGAGTTCCCCAAGCCCGGCAAGCTCGAGATCCAGCCGATCAAGCCGTTGGGCAACCAGCGCGACCTGGCGCTGGCCTATTCGCCCGGCGTCGCCGCGCCTTGCGAGGAAATCGCCGCCAATCCGGAATCGGTCGCCAAATACACCTCCCGGCAAAACCTGGTCGCAGTCATCTCCAACGGCACCGCCGTGCTGGGCCTGGGCAATATCGGTGCGCTGGCCAGTAAGCCGGTGATGGAGGGCAAGGCGGTGCTCTTCAAGAAGTTTGCCGGCATAGACGTGTTCGATCTTGAGATCGATGAGATCGATCCGCCCAAGTTCATCGAGGCCGTCGCGCCGCTATGGCCGACCTTTGGCGGCATCAACCTCGAGGACATCCGCGCGCCGGATTGTTTCGAGATCGAGGAAGCGCTGCGCGAGCGCATGCCGATCCCGGTTTTCCATGACGACCAGCATGGTACCGCGATCATCGTGGGCGCCGCGGTGCTGAACGGGCTTGAGCTCAAGGGCAAGAGGATCGACGAGGTCAAGATCTGCGCCTCGGGGGCAGGGGCCGCGGCAATCGCCTGCCTCAACGTGCTGGTGGCCCTGGGCGCCAAACACGAGAATATCTGGGTCGCCGACAAGGATGGCCTGGTCACCCACAAGCGCAATGACGTCAATGACAAGTGGCGCGGCCAGTTCCGGCGCACCAGCGACGCCACCACGCTGGCCGAAGTGATCGACGGCGCCGATATCTTCCTGGGTCTCTCGGCCGCCGGCGCATTGAAGCCGGAAATGCTGGCCAAAATGGCACCCAAGCCGCTGATCCTGGCGCTCGCCAATCCCAATCCGGAGATCACGCCGGAACTGGCCAGGGAGACCCGGCCCGACGCCATGGTCTGCACCGGGCGGTCGGACTATCCCAACCAGGTCAACAATGTCCTCTGCTTCCCCTTCATCTTCCGCGGTGCGCTCGACGTGGCCGCCACGACGATCAACGAGGAAATGAAGCTGGCCGCCGTGCGCGCCATCGCCAAGCTGGCCCATGAGCCCGGCCTCGAAGTGTCGCCTTCCGGAGCCCCGGCCGTCTTTGGTCCCGAGCACATCATTCCCAATCCGTTCGACCAGCGGCTGATCCTCCGCATCGCCCCGGCCGTGGCGCGGGCGGCGATGGAATCGGGTGTCGCCAAGAAGCCCATTGCCGACTGGGACGCGTACCAGGACAGCCTCAACCGCTTCGTCTTCCGCTCGGGCCTTGTCATGAAGCCGATCATCGATCGGGCCCAGGGGCAGCAGAAGCGCATCGCCTTTGCCGATGGCGAAGATGAGCGCGTGCTCCGGGCCACGCAGGTCCTGCTGGAAGAGCGTATCGCCCGTCCTATCCTCGTTGGCCGCCCTTCGGTCATCGAGGCTCGTATCGAACGCTTCGGGCTCAGCCTGCGACCCGGTGTCGATTTCGAGGTGGTGAACCCCGAGGACGATCCGCGCTATCGCGACTATGTAAGCTTGTTCCATTCCCTGGTCGGCCGCAGCGGCGTGACGCCGGATACGGCCCGCCAGGTCGTGCGCACCAATACCACTGTCATCAGTGCCCTAGCGGTCAAACGCGGCGAGGCCGACGCGATGATCTGCGGGCTCCAGGGGCGCTTCATCAAGCACGTGCGCGACATCCGCTCGGTCATCGGCCTGCAGGACGGGGTTGCGGACGTTTCGGCGCTTTCCATGCTGATCATGCCCCGTGGTGCGTTCTTCCTGGCGGACACCTACGTCAACCAGGACCCAACGCCCGACGAAATCGTCGGCATTACGCTGCAGGCGCGCAATCACCTCAAGCGCTTCAACATCGAGGCCAAGGCTGCCCTGTTGAGCTATTCCAACTTCGGTTCGCGTGACGGCGACAGCGCCTACAAGATGCGGGAGGCCTACAACAGGCTCAAGGCAATCGCTCCCGATCTGATCGTCGAAGGCGAGATGCAGGGCGACCTGGCACTGAGCCAGGAGCTGCGCGAGCGCTACATTCCCGACAGCGTGCTGGGCGGTGAAGCCAACCTGCTGATCTTCCCCAACCTTGACGCGGCCAACCTTTCCATGACGCTGCTCAAGGAAATGAACAATGCGCTGTCCGTCGGCCCGATACTGATGGGTCCGCGCGCGCCAGCCCATATTCTCGCCCCGTCGGTTACCAGCCGCGGCATCGTCAACATGGCGGCAATTGCAGCCACCGAAGCCATGGGAACCGAAGCATGATCCGCCACACTGTCGTCTTCACCCTCAGGCATGCAGCAGGTTCGATGGAGGAGGGCGCCTTCCTCCGCGACGCCAAGGCCCTTGCCGCAATTCCCGGTGTCCAGAAGTTCGAACAACTCCGGCAGGTAAGCCCGAAGAACGACTATGCGTTCGGCTTCTCGATGGAATTTGCCGATCAGGCTGCCTATTCGGGCTATAACGACCACCCCGACCACGTCGCCTTCGTCCGCGACCGCTGGGTGCCCGAAGTGGCAAGGTTCCTGGAAATCGATTACGTGCCCATCTAGTTTCGGCACGCGCATCGACGCGTAAACGCCTTTGCCGGAGCCGGCGGACATAACGGTTGCAATGGCGGGTGAGGGCGGCCGGCCGAAAGGGTATAACCTCAACCCAGCCTTAACCCCTTGTTGGGCATAGTGGTTGGGTTCAATTTTGGTTAGCCCATGCCCACCCGCCTCAAACGTCCCGCAATTTGGCGTCCGCTGGCTTTGACGGTAGCTCTGCTGGGATTCCAAGGCTATCTCGGCTTTTCGGCAATCGGCGGGCAGTTCGGCATCGAAAGCCGGACGCAGATTCTCCTCGACATCGACCAGCTCAAGGCTCGGTCTTCAGCCCTGCAGGCCGAAATCGACGCCTACCGGCACCGCGCCACCCTGATGGATACGCGGCGGCTGGACCCTGACATTGTGATTGAACGGGCGCGTGCGCTTCTGAACATGGCGAATGCAGACGATGTCATCGTAATGGTCGACCCGCATACGGGTAAACCACTTTCCGGTAAATTCGAAGAATTAGCCACAGATGAGTTAACTCAACTTATCCAAGCTGATTCAACGCTCTAGCGGGCATCCGCGGGCTTGTTGTGGCATTGCTTTCCGCCCGGCGCTTGCACTATGATGCGCAACTGTGGCCAGATCGGGCCAAGCGGCAAATCCATTTCGATGCGGAGCGTTCCCATGGCGCGTAAGGCTGTGGCCACCAAGGCCAAGACGCAATCCAACGTACCCGAATTCACCAAGGAACAGGACCTCGAAGCCTATCGCGAGATGCTGCTGATCCGGCGGTTCGAGGAAAAGGCCGGCCAGATGTATGGCATGGGCCTGATCGGCGGTTTCTGCCACCTCTATATCGGACAGGAAGCCGTGGTCACCGGCATAACCATGGCGTCCGAAAAGGGCAAGGACGCCCAGATCACCGGTTATCGCGACCACGGCCACATGCTGGTCATGGGCCTGGACCCCAAGGGCGTCATGGCCGAGCTGACCGGCCGCCAGGGTGGCCTGAGCAAGGGCAAGGGCGGCTCCATGCATATGTTCAGCAACGAGCATCGCTTCTACGGCGGCAACGGCATCGTCGGTGCCCAGGTGTCGCTGGGGGCAGGGCTCGCCTTCGCCGCCAAGTATAAGGGCGACGGCTCCGTTTCGCTCGCTTACTTCGGCGACGGCGCGGCCAACCAGGGCCAGGTCTACGAGACCTTCAACATGGCCAAGCTGTGGAACCTGCCGGTCGTCTTCGTCATCGAAAACAACAAATATGCCATGGGCACCTCGATCGAGCGCGCCGCGGCAACGACCGATTTCTCCATGCGCGGCGCTTCGTTCAATATTCCGGGCGAACAGGTCGACGGCATGGACGTCCGCATGGTCTATGATGCCGCCAAGCGCGCCATCGAGCATGCCCGTTCCGGCAAAGGCCCGTTCATCCTCGAAATGCTGACCTACCGCTATCGCGGCCACTCCATGTCCGATCCGGCCAAGTACCGGTCCAAGGACGAGGTCACCAAGTACCGTCAGGAGCGCGACCCGATCGAGCAGGTTAAGGCGCGGTTGCTCGACGGTGGTTTCCAGACCGAGGAAGATCTCAAGAAGATCGAGAACGACATTCGTGCCATTGTCACGGAAGCCGCCGATTTCGCCACCAACGATCCAGAACCGGCAGCGTCCGAACTCTGGACCGACATCACCATCAGCGCCTGAGAGCCATAAATGAGCATCTTGCTCGGTGTGATCGCGCTATTCGCCATTCTGTCGCTGGTGGTCGCGGCCATTCAGGCCATTGCCATTGTGCGTCTGGCTCCGGCCAGCGAGCGGCTCGGCTCCTACATGCTGCTGGGCTGGTGGAAGTTCGGTCAACTCGAGCAGAAGGCCGGTCCTGCGGCGGCCGAGCATCTGGCGATCTACAAGCGGGCTGCCATCGCCTTTATCGTCTTCATCGTGCTGGGCGTTGCGCTCAGCGGGTGGGTGGTCAATCAAACACCGGCCAGCGCCAGCGCTTCGGCCGAGCCGCGGTTGATCAACGATCCGCGCGTCATTCCTGCCAAATTCGCCCTCAATACTGACCTTCGCCGCGCGGCCGTTGTGCCCGGCGTGCCCAATATCCTGGAGAGCTGATATGCCCCAAATCCTGATGCCCGCGCTCTCGCCCACCATGGAAGAGGGCAAGCTTGCCAAGTGGCTCGTCAAGGTCGGCGACTCCGTCAAGTCCGGCGACGTGCTGGCCGAGATCGAAACCGACAAGGCGACGATGGAAGTCGAGTCGGTCGATGAAGGCGTGGTCAAGGAACTGCTGGTTGCCGAGGGCACCGAAGGCGTGAAGGTCAATACGCCAATCGCACTGGTGCTGGCCGAGGGCGAAACGGCCTCCACCGCACCGGTAGCGCAGACGGCGCCGGAGCCGTCCGAAGCGCCCGTGGTGGCCGCAGAGAAGGCGGCCGAAGCCGCGCCGTCGGCCGCTGCTGTACCGGCCGCACCCAAATTCGAAGCCCAAAGCGATCCCGACCTGCCCGAAGGCGTCGAGATGGTAGAAATGACCGTGCGCCAGGCGCTGAACGAGGCCATGGCCGAGGAACTGCGTCGCGACCCCGACGTCTTCGTCATGGGCGAGGAAGTTGCCGAATACCAGGGCGCCTACAAGATCACGCAGAACCTGCTGCAGGAATTCGGCCCCCAGCGCATCATCGATACCCCAATCACCGAGCATGGCTTTGCCGGTCTCGCCGTCGGCGCCGCCTTCGCGGGTCTCAAGCCGATCGTCGAATTCATGACCTGGAACTTCGCCATGCAGGCGATCGACCAGATCATCAACTCGGCCGCCAAGCAGCTCTATATGTCTGGCGGCCAGGTGACGGCGCCGATGGTGTTCCGTGGCCCGAACGGCGCCGCGGCCCGCGTGGGTGCGCAGCACAGTCAAGACTACTCGGCCTGGTACAGCCACGTCCCCGGCCTCACCGTCATTGCCCCCTATAGCGCCGCGGACGCCAAGGGCCTGCTCAAGGCGGCGATCCGTTCGCCGAACCCGGTGGTCTTCCTCGAAAACGAAATCCTCTACGGCTCGACGGGCCTGGTGCCCAAGGTCGACGATTTCCTGCTGCCGATCGGCAAGGCCCGTATCGCTCGCAAGGGGAAGGATGTGACCATCGTCTCGTTCTCGATGGGCATGCGCTACGCTACCCAGGCGACCGAGAAGCTGGTTGCCGCCGGCGTCGACGTGGAACTGATCGACCTTCGCACGCTGCGCCCGCTGGACAGCGATACTGTCATCGAATCGGTCAAGAAGACCGGCCGTCTGGTGACTGTGGAAGAGGGCTGGCCGCAGGGTGGTATCGGCGCCGAAATTTCGGCTCGCGTCATGGAACAGGCTTTCGACTATCTCGACGCCCCGGTGATGCGCGTCACCGGCAAGGACGTGCCCATGCCCTATGCCGCCAACCTCGAGAAGCTGGCGCTGCCGAACGTCGATGAAGTGATTGCGGCGGTGAATGCCGTGACCTACCGCTCGTAAGGAGAACCGGGATGCCAATCGATATCACCATGCCGGCGCTCTCTCCGACGATGGAAGAGGGCAAGCTTGCCAAGTGGCACGTCAAGGAAGGGGACAGCGTCTCTTCGGGTGACGTCATCGCCGAGATCGAAACCGACAAGGCCACGATGGAAGTCGAAGCGGTCGACGAGGGCAAGATCGGCAAGATCATGGTCGCCGAAGGCACCGAGAACGTGAAGGTCAATGCCGTGATCGCGGTGCTGCTGCAGGAAGGCGAGAGCGCCGACACGGTCGCTGCGCCCAAGGCCGCTCCCGCTCCCGCACCGGAAGCCAAGACAGAGCAACCCAAGGCGGACGCTGGCGCGACGATGCGTGAGAACACCGCGACGCAAGCGGCTCCGACCGCAAACGCCAATACCGGTACCAGCGCCCCAACGGCGGCCACCAAGCCTGCCGATGGCAATTTCCAGGGCAACGGCAAGGTGTTTGCCTCTCCGCTGGCCCGCCGGTTGGCCAAGGAAGCCGGCATTGATGTCTCGGGGATTTCCGGCTCCGGTCCCAAAGGCCGGGTGGTCAAATCCGACGTCGAAGCTGCCAAATCCGGCAAGGCGCCGCTCAAGGCGGCCGCATCCGCTCCGGCTACCGGGGCGGGGGTCGCGGCGCCTGCCGGCGGCATGACCAAGGCGCAGGTGCTCGCCCTCTATCCGGAAGGCAGCTACGAACTCGTGCCCAACGATGGCATGCGCAAGGTGGTGGCCGCGCGCCTCACCGAATCCAAGCAGACCGTGCCGCATTTCTACCTGACGCTCGATTGCAAGATCGACGCGCTGCTGGCCGCCCGCGAACAGATCAATGCCTCCGCGCCCAAGGGCAAGGACGGCAAGCCGGGCTACAAGCTGTCGGTCAATGACTTCGTCATGAAGGCCTGGGCTGTGGCTCTGCAGCGCGTGCCGACGGCCAATGCCACCTGGGCGGGCGACTCGATCCTCTATCACAAGCGCAGCGACGTGGCGGTTGCAGTCTCGGTGCCCGGCGGCTTGTTCACGCCCGTGGTCAAGTCCTGCGATACCAAGACGCTTCGGGAAATCTCCGAAGAGGTCAAGGATCTGGCAACTCGCGCCCGCGGCAAGAAGCTGGCGCCGCATGAATATCAGGGTGGCTCGACCTCGGTTTCCAACCTGGGCATGTTCGGCATCAAGGAATTTGCCGCGGTCATCAACCCGCCCCATGGCACCATTCTGGCCGTCGGCGTGGGTGAGGAACGCGTCTATGCCGACAAGGGCGAGATCAAGATCGCCCAGTTCATGACCGTTACCCTCAGTTGCGATCACCGCGCTGTCGACGGCGCGCTGGGGGCGGAAGTACTTGGGGTGTTCAAGGGCCTGATCGAAAACCCGGTGATGATGCTGGCCTAAGGGGCGAAGCACATGAAAACCATTCTCGCATATGGCGACAGCCTGACTTTCGGAGCCAATCCACAGAGCGGCGGCCCCCGCCATGCCTACGAGGATCGCTGGCCGACAGCTCTCGAGCGGGGCCTGGGTGGGAAGGTTCGCGTGATTGCCGAAGGGCTGGGCGGTCGGACTACCGTCTCAGACGATTGGTATGCCAATGCCGATCGCAACGGTGCCCGTATCCTGCCGACGCTCCTGGAGAGTCATTCCCCGCTGGACATGGTCATCATCATGCTCGGCACCAATGACCTCAAGCCCGCCATTTGCGGCTCGGCGCTCGAAGCCTCGTTCGGCATGCGGCGCCTGGTTCAGCTGATCCGCGGCCACTATGCCGGCAAGGGCGAGACCGCACCGCAGATCATTCTCGTGGCCCCGCCACTGATTTGCGACAGTGACAACGCCGACATGATAGGTCACTTCGGCGGCCTGGCGCATGGCCTGGAACAATCAGGCCAGTTTGCCACCCACTATGCGCGGCGCGCGCAGGAGTGGAATACCGGTTTCTTCGATGCCTCGACGGTGGCCAAGGCCGATCCGCTTGATGGCGTCCATCTCGACGCGGCCAATACCCGCGCGATCGGCGAGGGGCTCGTGCCGGTCGTCAAATCCATGCTGGGTCTTTGACCCACTCACTCGACTATTCTGGAGGCCCAAATGGCTGACCAATACGACCTTCTCGTCATCGGCGCCGGCCCCGGCGGCTATGTTGCCGCCATCCGTGGCGCGCAGCTCGGCATGAAGGTGGGCATCATCGAGCGTGAGCATATGGCAGGCATCTGCTCCAACTGGGGCTGCATCCCGACCAAGGCGCTGCTGCGCTCTGCCGAAATCTACGGCCACATGAGCCACGCCAAGGACTACGGCCTGACCGCCGAGACGTTCGGCTTTGACATCGACGGGGTCGTCAAGCGTTCACGCGCCATTGCCGCGCAGATGAACAACGGCGTCCAGTTCCTGATGAAGAAGAACAAGGTCGACATCATCTGGGGCGAGGGTGTCATCACCAAGCCAGGTGAAGTCAAGGTGGCGCCGACCAAGAAGGCCATCCAGCAGCCTCAGGTGCCGCCGCCGAAGAATGCGCTGGGCGAAGGCACATACAAGGCGAAGAACATCATCATCGCCACCGGGGCCCGTCCGCGCGTCCTCCCCGGCATTGAGCCCGACGGCGACAAAATCTGGACGTACTTCGAGGCCATGAAGCCGGCCACCATGCCCAAATCGCTGGTCGTGATGGGCTCTGGCGCCATAGGCGTCGAGTTCGCGTCCTTCTACCGCTCGATGGGCGCTGAAGTGACAATCATTGAGCTACTGCCGCAGATCATGCCGGTAGAAGACTCCGAGATCGCCGCCCTTGCCCGCAAGCGGCTCGAGAAGCGCGGAATCAAGATCTTGACCGATGCCAAGGTCGCCAAGGTCGAAAAGACCAAGGACGGCGTCGTCGCCCATGTGGAGACCAAGGATGGCAAAAGCCAGCAGATTGCCGGCGAGAGGCTGATCTCGGCTGTTGGCGTGCAGTGCAATATCGAAGGCCTTGGCCTCGAAACCGTCGGCGTCAAGACCGAGCGCGGCGCCATCGTCATCGACCACTATGGCGCGACCAACGTCGCCGGCATCTGGGCCATCGGCGACGTCGCTGGTCCCCCAATGCTGGCGCACAAGGCCGAGCACGAGGCCGTCATCACGGTCGAAAAGATCGCTGGCATGAACGTCCACGGCCTCGACAAGACCAAGGTTCCCGGCTGCACCTATTGCGAGCCGCAGGTCGCGTCGGTCGGCCTTACGGAAGCCAAGGCCAAAGAGGCGGGTCGCGAGATCAAGGTCGGCCGCTTCCCCTTCGTGGGCAACGGCAAGGCGATCGCCCTTGGCGAACCGGATGGTCTGGTAAAGACCATCTTCGATGCCAAGACCGGCGAGTTGCTGGGGGCCCACATGGTAGGCGCCGAGGTGACCGAGCTTATCCAGGGTTTCGTCGTTGCCATGAACCTCGAGACCACCGAGGAAGACCTGATGCACACCATTTTCCCGCATCCGACGCTGAGCGAAACGATGAAGGAAAGCGTTCTGGATGCCTATGGTCGCGCGCTGAACATCTAGCGCCGGCCCGAGGCAAACAACGCAAAGGAGTTATCCACATGGTCAAGGCGATCCAAGTCGGCCTGGGACACTGGGGATTCAGCTGGACCAAGGAAGTTATCCCCAAAGTTCCCAACATCCACATGGTTGGCTATGTGGACAGCAGTCCCGAGGCCACCAAGCGGGTTCAGACCGAACTGGGCATCGAAGAGAAGCGCTGCTTCAGCAGCCTGGACGAGGCTGCGCAGGGGGTGGAGGCAGACCTCGCCATTTGTACGCTGCGCACCGAGGCGCATTACCCTGTCGTCAAGCGTTGCCTGGAATTGGGCTTCAACGTCCTGGTTGAGAAGCCTTTCACTTCGACCATCGCGCAAGCCAAGGAACTCGTGGAACTCGCGCGGGCAAATGGCCGCGTGCTGATGGTCAGCCAGAACTATCGTTTTCAGCCGGCACCGATCGCGGCGGCCGAACTGATCGGCGCGCAGAAATTCGGTCCGGTAAACCTGGTTTCCATCGAGTTCCGACGCCATGCCCCCAGCCAGGGCTACCGCTATTGGGACATGCCTGATCCACTCCTGGCTGACATGTCGATCCACCATTTCGACCTGATGCGCATGGTGTTGAACGACAATCCCAAGCGCGTCTCCTGCCGCACCTGGAACCCGCCAGCCAGCCCGTTTGGCCACCACCCGATTGGCGTGGCAACGCTGGAATTCGAGAAGGGGACGATTGTCTCCTATCGCGGCAGTTGGATGAGCTCCGGCCCGGTGACGCCCTGGGCGGGTGAGTGGACCATGGACTGCTCGGAGGGCGAGATCGTCTGGAGTTCGCGCGACCATTTCATGGGCAAGGCCGGCCCCGACAGGCTGAGTCTGCGCGAGCGGGATGGCGAGGCTGTGCCCTTTCCCCTCGAACCAATTGAATTTGCCGACCGCACCGGCACCCTGGCGGCCATCGCCAAGGTTATCGAGACGGGCTCGATTCCGGCGCGCTTCAGCTCGGGTGAGGATAACCTTCACTCCCTTGCTCTCGTGCAGGCAACGATCTTGTCCGCCGCGCGCAACGGCGAATGGGTCGAAATCGCAGAGGTTCTGCAGTGACTGCGCATAGGGCCGCAGATCAGGTCGAGGCAGGGGGTAGGGGCTTGAAGGGCGCTCGCCGAGAGGCAATATCTCGTGGAGCGTTTGAGAGGGCAAAGCATGGCACTACCGGAACGGCAGTCCACAGGCGGGGGCTTCACCATGGGTGGCAATAATAATCGCGCGATCCTGATCTTTCTGGGAATCGGCATCTTGGCGGGCTTCCTCGCCAGCCTGGTCGTCGGAGGCGGCGGGCTTATCACTTACCTCGTGAGTGGGGTGATCGGTTCGTTCGTGGGAGGGTATCTGTTCACCGCGCTACGGATTGATCTGGGAATTCGCAACGATGTGGTTCGCCAGATCGTCACCTCGACCGTCGGCGCCATCATCGTCGTGCTGCTGGCACGGCTGATTGCCTAAACAGTCAGGACATCCATTGGTCACTCTGATCGACACCTCCGCGCTCAAGCCACGCCACCCTGAAAAGGCCAATCGGCCCGAAAGCGTGGTGTTGCGCAAGCCGGACTGGATCCGCGTCAAGGCGCCGGGTTCTCCGGTTTACAAGGAAACCCAGCAGATCGTGCGCGAGAACAACCTCGTCACCGTCTGCGAGGAGGCCGGCTGCCCCAATATCGGGGAGTGCTGGTCCAAGAAGCACGCGACCATGATGATCATGGGCGAGATTTGCACGCGCGCCTGCGCCTTCTGCAACGTGCGCACCGGCCTGCCGGGGCCGCTCGACCCCAATGAACCTGAGAACGTCGCGCGCGCCGTGGCCAAGCTTGGCCTCGAGCATGTGGTCATCACCTCGGTGGACCGGGACGACCTGGCCGATGGTGGGGCGCGCCACTTTGCCGATGTCATCCTGGCCATCCGTGCTGCGACGCCCAAGACAACCATCGAAATCCTGACGCCGGACTTCCTCCGCAAGGAAGGCGCGCTGGAAATAGTCGTGGCCGCCAGGCCCGACGTGTTCAACCACAACCTCGAGACGGTGCCGTCCAAGTACCTCAAGGTGCGCCCGGGCGCCCGCTATTTCCACTCCATCCGCCTGCTGCAGAAGGTCAAGGAACTCGACCCGACCATGTTCACCAAATCAGGCATCATGGTCGGCCTCGGCGAGGAGCGGAACGAAGTGCTGCAGCTGATGGACGACCTGCGCTCGGCCGATGTGGATTTCCTGACCATTGGCCAGTATCTGCAGCCGACCAAGAAGCATTATCCGTTGCAGCGCTTCGTGACGCCGGACGAGTTCAAGTCCTATGCCACGGTGGCGTCGGCCAAGGGCTTTGCGCTGGTCTCGTCCAGCCCGCTGACCCGTTCGTCCCACCATGCCGGCGAAGACTTCGCCAGGCTCAAGGCCGCCCGCATGGCCAAGATGGGTCACTAGGCGCTGTTGTGAGCGCCTCGAGCATTTAGTAGACCTCATGGTGAGCTTGTCGAACCACGAGGTCGTGGCAAGATTTATGTGCCCGACCTCGTGGTTCCACAAGCTCACCATGAGGTCTCATTTCTTCCAGAGCCCAAACTAATGAAGCGTTTCTTCGAGCGGCATGTGCCGCACCTACCCAACCGCATGTACGACATCGTCGCCGATCTCGGCGACTACCCGCGCTTCATTCCCAACTGCAAGGCGATGGAAGTCCGCGCCGACCCCGCCGCCGGCGCGGCGGACGTGCGCCTGGCGCGGATGACACTATCCTTTGGGCCGGTCACCCAGGCTTATACCAGCCGCGTTACCCTCGACGACAAGGCGCTCACCATCAAGGCCAAGGCGGTGGATGGGCCCTTCGCCTATCTCGACAGCGTCTGGAGTTTCGAGCCCGAGGGCATGGGCACCCGCGTACGCTTCGAGATCGACTTCAAGATCTCCAACCCGCTGATCGCAGCGGTAGCCGAACCTGCTTTTGCTGCCAAGCAAGACGAAATTATGCAGGCTTTCGTCGACGAGGCCGACCGGCGCTACGGAGACTGACTTCGCGCTGGAAGGTCATGAGGACTTAGTCCGCGTCGCTGGTCAGCACCTGCAGCACAAGGTCGAGCGCCGCACTAACGCTTGCGCGCCGAATTTCGTCCCGGCCGAGGTTGCCGAACTTGTGTTCGATGACCAGCGTGGCAAGTTCGGAGGACACGGCGATATAGACCAAGCCTACCGGCTTCTTCTCGCTGCCACCATCGGGGCCGGCAATGCCGGTGACGGCAACCGCATAATCCGCCCGGGCAGTGTTGCGAGCACCATCGGCCATGGCGCGGGCAACCTGATTGCTGACTGCGCCATAGTCGCGGATCAGGCGAGCCTGGACATGGATCATGCGGGACTTGGCCGCATTGGCATAGGTGACGTATCCCCCGTAAACGGCCGCCGATGCGCCGGGAATGTCCGTCAGGGCAGAGGCAACCATGCCGCCAGTGCAGCTTTCCGCGGTGACGATACTCTGCTTTTTCTCGGTGAGGATCTCGATGATCTGCTTGCCCGCGTCGACCGGGGCCGGTTCCGCTTTCCTGGCTGACATCAATCGACCCTCGGCACTTCTACGCTTGCGCTCGCCATCGCCACGATACCTTCCTCCCGCCCGGTAAACCCGAGCTGCTCGCTTGTCGTTGCCTTGATCGCGATCCTCGAGGTCGCGATGCCAAGTGTCTCGGCGATGATCCCCTGCATCGCTGAGACATGCGGTCCGATCCTCGGCGCTTCGCAGACGATTGTCACGTCCAGATTGACGATGCGCCCGCCGGCTTTGGCGACCAGGTCACCGGCATGCTTGAGGAAGACTGAAGACGCGGCGCCACGCCACTGCATGTCGGAGGGCGGGAAGTGCACCCCGATGTCCCCTTCGCCAATGGCGCCCAGGATGGCGTCGGTCAGCGCGTGCAGCGCAACGTCGGCATCCGAATGCCCCCTGAGCTTGGCCTTGTGCGGAATGCGGACGCCGCCCAGCCAGACAGCATCGCCGGGCTCGAACGGATGGACGTCAAAGCCGGTGCCGATGCGGGTTTCCATTTGCCTGTCTCCGGAAATGATACGCTCTGCCCGGGCAAAGTCCTCGGGATGGGTGATTTTGATATTGTCGCGATCCCCCTCGACCATGGCGACGCGCAGGCCGGCCCATTCGGCGATCTCGGCATCGTCGGTAAACTGGCGGCGAATGGTCGAAGCACGCATATGGGCCGAGAAGATTTGCCCGAAGCGAAAGCCCTGCGGCGTCTGCGCGGCGAAGAGCTGGTTGCGATCCTCGGTAGTACTGACCTGCTGGCCGTCCAACGAGCGCTTGATGGTGTCGGTGACCGGCGCAACGGGTAAGGCGCCCTCATAGCGCTCGAGCGCGGCGATAACGTTGGCTATCACAGTGGTCGTGGCGAAGGGACGTGCTGCGTCCTGTATCAGCACGAGATCGGGCCGCAGCGGCGCCAATGCCTTCAATCCTTCGAGCACCGAAGCCTGCCGCGTGGCTGCGCCGACAACCGGCGCCAGCAGCCGCTCATCGGCGAGCCGCAGGGTCGCATAGCGCTCCGCATGATCGGGATGGATGACGGGCACGATGGCCGTGATGCTCGGCAGGGCCAGGAACGCATTGATGGTGCGAGCCAGCACTGGCTTGCCAGCAAGCTGGCGGTATTGCTTGGGATCACCAGAACCGTCCGCGTTGACGCGCTTTCCCTTGCCGGCCGCCACAACGATGACTGCTATGGATTTTTCGCGCATGGAACCGGCTGACTCGGACTTGAAACCGTCATCTGGTCGTGGTCTAGCGCCCGCCACAGCATGCGGCAAGTGCAGGGCAGCCGCACCGCCATGAGCACCACATAGGGTGTTGCACTGTCAGGCGTTTTGGCTATTGTGCGGGCACTATTTCGAAAGTGATCATTTCTGGGGCAGTTTGTGTCTGTTGATGCCTGCAAGTTGAGCATCGGTGACCACTTGGTGCGCAACAACGCGTTCCTGGCGCCGATGGCAGGAATCACCGACCGCCCGTTCCGCAAGCTCGCCGAGCGCTTCGGCGCCGGCATGGTCGTGTCGGAAATGATCGCGAGCAACGCGCTGGCAGTTGGCAATCAGGACATGGCCCGCAAGCTCGGCCGGCCAGGTACGCTGCCTCATATGGTCCAGCTCGCCGGCTGTGAGGCCGAATGGATGGCCCGCGGCGCCCGCATCGCGCATGACGCCGGTGCCGACATCATCGACATCAATTTCGGCTGCCCCGCGAAACGCGTGACCAACGGTTATGCCGGATCGGCGCTGATGCGGGTTCCCGACCATGCGATGACGCTGATCGATGCGGTGGTGAAAGCCACCCCACTTCCAGTGACCGTCAAGATGCGGCTGGGCTGGGACGATGACAGCCTCAATGCCGCGGAGATGGCGCGACGCGCGGTCGATGCCGGCGTGAAGATGATCACCGTGCATGGCCGTACCCGGCAGCAGTTCTACAAGGGCTTTGCCCGCTGGGATCTGGTTCGAGCCGTGGTCGAGGCGGTGGACGTGCCGGTCGTGGTCAATGGCGACATCATCGACCTGGCAAGCGCACGCGAAGCCCTGCAGCAGTCAGGCGCTGCGGCGGTGATGCTGGGCCGCGGCGCGCAGGGGCGACCCTGGGCCGTGGCCCAGATCGGGGCAGGGCTGACGGGGCAGGCGGCTCCAATCGCTCCACAAGGCGCGGAACTGGCCCAACTGGTCGCAGAGCACTACCAGGACATGCTGATCGAGTATGGCACCGCCGTCGGCCTGCGCGCCGCGCGCAAGCACCTCGACTGGTACGTCGAGGGCGCCGGTATCGTGCTCGACAAACCCACCCGCAACGCCTTCCTTAACAGTGAAGACCCCGATGACGTCATCCGTCAGATCGGCACTATCTTCTCCAGCGAACAAAGGGCCGCAGCATGAGCGCCATTGAGGCAGCGGCGCCCGCCGTCAGCCCTGTTCCGTCAACGGCGGTACTGCAGGCGCTGCCGCAGCCGATCATCGTTTGCGCAGAAGACCGCCAGATCGCCTTCGTCAACTACGCGGCTGAAGCCTTCTTTGGCGCGTCGCTGAGCGTGCTGACCCGTCAGCGGCTCGATGACCTGATTGCCTTCGGCTCGCCAATCATCAGCCTGGTCGAAACCGTTGCCGCGCGTCGCGCACCCATGACCGAGTATCGCGTGCGCATCGGCTCCTCGCGCTTTGGCGACGAACGGATCGCGGATGTTTTCGCCAGTCCGCTATCGGACAATGACGGCCGGGTAGCGCTGCTGATCCAGGAACGCACCATGGCCGACAAGATTGACCGGCAGATGGTGTCACGCGGCGCGGCACGCTCTGTGACGGGCCTGGCCTCCATGCTGGCCCACGAGATCAAGAACCCGCTCTCTGGCATCCGTGGCGCAGCGCAACTGCTGGAGCAGACAGTCAACAACGACGAAATCCCGCTGGCCCGGTTGATCCGTGAGGAAACCGATCGCATCGTCCACCTGATCGACCGGGTGGAAGTGTTTGGCGACGAGCGGCCGATGGAGCGCGAGCCGATCAACATCCACGTGGTGCTGGATCGGGTAAAGCTGCTGGCCCGCAACGGCGTGGCGCGGGGCATCGCCTTCTCGGAAGAGTACGATCCGTCACTGCCGCCGGTCTATGGCAACCGCGACCAGTTGATCCAGGTATTCCTCAATTTAGTGAAGAATGCCTCGGAAGCCCTTGAACGTACACAGAAACCTGAGATCAAGTTCTCGACCGCGTTCCGGCCCGGCATTCGCATCAGCGTCACGGGCGTGTCCGAGCGCATTTCGCTGCCGCTCGAGATCGTCATCGAGGATAATGGCCCTGGTGTGCCGCCCGATATCCTGCCGTTCCTCTTCGATCCGTTCGTCACCACCAAGCAGAACGGCTCCGGTCTGGGGCTGGCGCTGGTGGCCAAGATCGTGGGCGACCATGGCGGCGTCATCGACTGCGACAGCCGGCCAGGCCGGACCAAGTTCAGAATATTGCTTCCCGTTGCGAGCGGGGCATTCCAGGCACCACTTGATGAGGAACCGGCCAAATGAGCCATGTCGTCCTGCTCGCCGATGATGACGCCGCGATCCGCATGGTGCTCAACCAGGCCCTGACGCGCGCTGGATACGAAGTCCGGCCCACAGGCAACATTTCGACCATGTGGAACTGGGTTAGCCGGGGGGAGGGCGATATCCTCATCACCGACGTGGCCATGCCCGACGGCAATGCCTTCGAGGTAATGCCAAAGATCAAGAAGCTGCGTCCCGATCTGCCGATGATCGTGATGAGCGCTCAGAATACATTCATGACGGCTATTCGCGCCTCGGAAGTTGGCGCCTACGAATACCTGCCCAAGCCGTTTGACATCACCGAGGTGCTCTCGGTGGTGGCGCGGGCGCTGGCCGATGCTAAGAAGCCTACCAATGCCGAGCGCAAGGCCGAAGAGCCGGGCGAAACCATGCCGCTGGTGGGTCGCTCGACGGCGATGCAGGACATCTATCGCGCCTTGGCGCGGCTGATGCAGACCGATCTCACCGTGATGATCACCGGCGAAAGCGGCACCGGTAAGGAGCTCGTGGCCCGGGCGCTGCATGACTTCGGCAAGCGCCGTAACGGCCCGTTCGTCGCCATCAACATGGCCGCCATTCCGCGCGACCTGATCGAGGCGGAGCTGTTCGGCCACGAGAAAGGGGCTTTTACCGGCGCCAACACCCGTTCCTCCGGCCGCTTCGAGCAGGCTGAGGGTGGTACGCTGTTCCTCGACGAAATCGGCGACATGCCAATGGATGCCCAGACCCGTCTGCTGCGCGTGTTGCAGGAGGGCGAATACACCATGGTCGGCGGTCGCAGCGCCATAAAGACCAATGTGCGCATCGTCGCAGCGACTCACCGTGACCTCAGCCAGATGATCCGGCAGGGCCTGTTCCGCGAAGATCTCTACTACCGCCTCAATGTGGTGCCCATCCGCCTGCCGCCGCTGCGCGAGCGCGTCGACGACGTGGGCGACCTTGCGGCGCACTTCCTCAAGGTCGCACAGCGCGAGGGCGAGCCGATCAAGTCGATATCGCCTGAAGCCATTCGGTTGATGCAGAATTACTCCTGGCCGGGCAACGTTCGCGAACTGGAAAACCTCGTTCGCCGGCTATCGGCACTCTATGCCGATGAATCGATTTCGGCCGAGATCGTCCAGAACGAGCTCAACATTGCCGAGCGCCCGACCGTGGCGGGCGCTGCCGGACCGATGGACGTGTCGATGGCGGTGGAAACCCATGTCGGGCAGCTTCTGCGCGAGTATGAGCCGAACCTGCCGCCACCGGGCCTCTACCAGCGCGTGATCGACCGAGTGGAGGCGCCGTTGATCGCCATGGCGATCAATGCCTGTGGTGGCAACCAGATCAAAGCAGCGGACCTGCTCGGCCTCAACCGCAACACGCTGCGCAAGAAGATCCGCACGCACAGCATCGAGATCGTCAAGCATAGCCGCCGCAGCTAGCGCGCCGGTTTCCTGCCTGGCATGCGGTCCCACCGCCCCGAATGACGCAGCTTGCGAGACTGCTGCTGCAGATGACCGGAAAGCAGCGTCTCGACCGTTTCCGCTGCTGGCTTGCTCACCAGCGGCGCCACGACCAGTCGCCCGCCGACATTGGCGTGGATGGTGTTTCCTTCGACGAAATAACTTGCCCGATAGGCGCTTCCTTCGTGCTGGACCTCGACCTCCAGGACCACACTTGCCCGTTCCATCCCGTCTCCTCCGCAACAGGATCAGGATGACGCTGCTTCAGTCGCCAGGTCAAATGAACAATCGCGGAGCGTCGATGCCAGCTACTTGCGGCGCCGATTTGCCGCTTGAAGCACCAGCGCGGCGGGAAGGGCAAAGGCAAGGGTAGCCCATGACAGTCGTTTGGGACGGTCGTCCGCCGGCAGGGTTTGTTCAACCTTGTCTCGCGCCGGGGGCCACACGCGGCCCACGCTGTCGGCTACATGCGCACCGCGCTGGCCGAGCGGCTCTGATGGACCGGTCGTGGAGTCGCGGGCGGTCTGGTGCTCGATTTCCGAATTGATCTCGGCACCCACGATGATCAGCGTCGCGGTAATCCACAGCCAGGTCATCAGGCCAATCGTGGCGCCAAGCGAGCCATATGTGGCGTTGTCATCGGTGAAGTTGGCCACGTACCAGGAAAATACCCCCGATACGGCGGCGAACATCGGCACGGTCAGAAAGACTCCCGGGGTGATCCAGCGCCACTTTGCCAGTTGGCGGCTCGGGCCCCAGCGGTAGAGCGCGGCAAGCCCCGCCAGCACGACGAGCAGGAGCACGACATAGGAGGCAATCCGGACGGTCCATTCCACGCCTATCCCGCCCGGAAGGAACCGGACGGCGGCAGGCAGGAGCAGAAGCACTGCCACAACCAGGCAGGCAGCAAGAGCGGCTCCCAGAGTGAAGAGCAGTGCCAGACCGTTGAAGTGGAGGAATGAGCGCTTCTCGACCTCCCCATAGGCGATGTTCAGCGCTTCAAACATGGCCTTCACACCAGCACTGGCGCTCCACAGCGCGAGGACCAGCGAGAAAATGAGAGCGAGGCCCAGCGTGTTGTTGCTCTGTCCCGTGATTCGAACGAGCTGATCTCGGATGATGTCGAGGACGCCCGAAGGCACTATGCCGGCCAGCATCTGAACCTGGTCGATCACGCCGGCGGGGTTGTTGAACAGACCGTAGATTGACACAATGGCGGTCAGTGTCGGCACCAGGGCCAGCAGCACATAGAACGCGACGCCTGCTGCCGTGAGCAGAATACGGTCTTCTGCTATGCTCCGGTAGAGGCGCCAGAGAATATCCAGGCGCCCAGCCCAGGGAATTTCCGAGGGCGCGTTAGCCCGGCGGCCACGGCCGGGCTGTGCTGCGTTTTGCCTGTCGGCCTCAGTGGGAAGCGGATTGTCCGCTTCCCGTCGCTTAGTGGCCAATGTTGCCTGACCCTTCGAGGCCATCCTTGGCCTGCTGGTAGAGTTCGCCACCCTTGGCGGCAACGGTTTCGTGCAGTTCGGCGACCTTGTCACGGCCCTTTTCGTAAAGCTCGTGAGCTTGCTCGCTGGCTTTCTCGCGGAGCGCTTCCGCCGCCTCACCCATTACTGCGTCTTCCTGAGGCGTATGCGGCAATGCGGCGCCCAGCGCGGCCCCGAAGGCGAAGGCCAAGGCACCGCCGATCAGGGGTTGGTCACGGAACTGGTGCAAGATTGTTTCATTGAGCGCACTGAACTGATCCCGCGCTTGTGTGCCGGTAGCACCCGCCTTTTCGCGTCCCGACGCAGCGAGGGACTTTACGCTGTCGCGGGCGTCATGCAGCTTATCCTGGGCGGCATGCCAAACGTGGGATGCCCAGCCGGCCGTTTCGTCGAGCAGGTTGCCCGCCTCGTCCTGAAAATGCTCGATGCGCTCGCCCGCTGCATTGGCAAACCCCTTGAAGCGATTGCCGGCCTTGTCGGTAAAGTGGCCGGCGCGCTTGCCCAGCGAGTCCGACGGAGCGCGATAGGTTGTGCCCAGGTCATCGCTGAACTCGCTGTACCAGCGTCCGTCTTCCTCGACGTGGCGCTGGCGACGCAGGGTGGTACCGCTGATGGTCGCGACCGGATAATCCACGTAGGTCCCATCGCTCTCCGAGTGGCTGCCATAGCCCCGGTTGGTGTTGATGGACCGGTCCCACTCGCGATCAGCTGCTTTCTCGCTGCCAGTAGCGGGCTTGGCCATCAGCCATGCCAGGCTTACGCCAAGCAGGGCGACGGGCAGGGGGTTGGCGGTCACGTTCTTCTGCAGGCTCGATATAAACTCCCCGCCGCCGCCCTTGGTGTAGGCAAGCAGTTCATCGACCAACTGGCCCGGCGACAGCTTCTGCTGGATTTCGTCGATCGTGCTTTCGACGCGGCTGCGCTGCTGCTCCAGCTCGAGTTGCAGTTCGGCGGCGCTTTTCTTTTCGCTATCGTAGGCCATCAGAGCCTCTCCTTGACGATGTTGGCGTCGCGGCTCAGCGAGCCGGCCGTAATGTTCATGTTCAGGTTGCGTGCCTTGAGGGCGTTGAGCCCCTTGGAGGCGAAAATCCAGGCGACGACGCCGACCACCACACCGACGATGGCTGCCGCCAAGGCATTTGCCAGTGTTGGATCCATGTTCCGGCTGACGAAAAATGCTGCCAAAACTGAGACTACCGCAGTCAGCAATACGCCGAGAGCGCCGAGCGCCAGCACGGTGCCGATGAGCAACGAAACCACACCGGCCATTGTTTCTGACAGCTTCTCGGAGGCTTCGGCCTTGGCCAGCTGGATTTCCTTGCGGAACAAGGTCGAGATGTCGCCGGCTAACCCTCCGAGAAGTTCTGCGAGCGGGCGGCCTTCTTCTGTCCTAGCCATCGTTTGCCTCCCAGCTCTGCCGCGAGGTCGTGGTGCGTGCCACCGATCCGGGGGTCGTCGCGCTCGCGGATCGCTCGCTGCGATGGGTCGAAGCCTGCGCGAACCGGCTCGCCATGAAGCCCGCAAGCGCTGCGGCGCCCAGGAAGGCCAGGGGCTGTTGGCGGCCGAAGGACTGGGCCATGCCCATCACTTCGTCCACATCCTTGCCTTCCACGTTTCGCCCGAAACGAGAAAGCCCGCCGGCCAGGTCGCGGGCATAGCGTGCGATGGACTGTTGTTCGGATTGATCGAGTTCGTCGGCCACCTTGCCAATCGCGTCGGCCACGCCATTGACCTGGCTGGCCAGCAAATCCTTCTGCTCGGCGGCGAAAGACTTTGCTTTGTCCGTCGCTGCGGCGACCTGATGTTCCGCCTGCCCCTTAAGGTCGCGTACATCTGAGGCGGCCTTTTCAGTGAGGCTTTGCAGGTCCTGCTTGGCAGTTTCGACGACGGCATTCTTGTCGTCCTCAAGTCGTACGGCCAGTTCGTCAGCCGCACTGTTGCTGGTGGATTGAGGGGTTGGGTTTGGAGAGTCGATAGGGTTCATGACGGTACTCCTCGCTTTGAGAAGCAATGATCCCCGCCCCCGCTCGTTCCGCTATGGCTACGCTTTTATTTTGGCCGCCCAGTGAATTGGCCAGCATCCGCAATCCGAGAGGGCTGAGATCAGTGTCACATTTTGGCAACATTTATCTTGAAGGGTCGAGCAAATTGGGTCAGGCTCTGCCCCTGCGGCGGAAATGGAGTGCCCCTGGGCATCAATGAGTGACATTGCAGCGAAAGGCGAAGCGGACCTGAAGGGCGTCGCGCGCGATGTGACCCCACCGGTCAACTCGCCGTTTGCCGCTGCGCGCAACAATCGCTCATTGCGCATACTGGGCTTCATCGTGGTGTTTGCCTCGGTGCTGATGTCCTCGCTTTCGTTCCTGATCCTGTCGGGCACGACCAATATCGAGCCATCGACGACCGTCTGGACCGTCATCTGGATCGTCACCGGGGTGCTGGTCCTGCTGGTGATTGCTTTGGTCGTCACCGAAGCAGTTCTGTTGATCCAGGCGCGCCTGCGGGGCCAGGCTGGCGCGGGCATGCAGATCCGAATGGTGACGATGTTCGCGCTGGTCGCGGCAATCCCGGCGGCGATCGTCGCGGTCGTCGCCACGATCGCCCTCAACCAGGGCCTCGACCAGTGGTTCTCCGAACGGACACGGGCCATGGTCGAGAGCTCACGGCTGGTTGCCCGCTCCTACATGCTCGAACACGCCCAGGTGTTGCGCGATGACATCATCTGGGTGGCGGAGGAACTCGAACAGGCCCACGGCACCTATGACGCCGACAAGGAGCGGTTCCAGCGCATCCTAACGGCGCTGGCCGTAACCCGCTCCTTGCCCTTCACCTCGCTGGTCAATGCAAAGGGCGACACCCTGATGCGAGCCCAGATAGCGGTGCAGGGCGCCTATCCACAGTTGCCGGACGGGATCACCGACGGTCTGGTGGAAGGCATACCGGCGGCAATTGCGCCGGGCCGGATCAACCTCGTCGGCTCCGTCATCAAGCTGCGTGGCTACGAGGATACCTACCTCTTCGTTGCCCGGCCCGTGGAGGCCGAGGTGCTCGAATATATGCAGCTGACGGACGAGAACATTACCGAATACCGCGAATATGCGTCCAACCGGTTGGTGTTCCAGATCACCTTCACCATCATGTATGTCGGCTTGGCCGTCGTACTGCTGCTGGCGGCACTGTGGATCGGCATCGCCCTGGCCAACCGCTTCGTCGACCCGATCCGCAATCTCATGATCGCCTCCAATCGCGTCAGCAGCGGCGACCTAGACGTGCAGGTACCGGTGCAGGAGGGCAGGGGCGACTTGCGCGATCTCAGCAACGGCTTTAACCGCATGACCGAGCAGCTCAAGAGCCAGCGCGAGGCCTTGCTGACCGCAAGCGAAATGAATGAGAAGCGCCGGCAGTTCACCGAGGCGGTGGTGGAGGGCGTGTCCGCCGGCATTATCGGCCTCGATCCGTTCGGCGCCGTCACCCTGGTCAATGCCCGAGCCTGCGAGATGCTGGGTCGCGATGAAATCGCCCTGATGGGCGAACCCATCGAGAAGGTGATGCCGCTGCTGGCGCCGACGCTGGAACGGGCTCGCTCAGCCCGGCGCGGCCAGGTACGTGACCAGATCGAACTGGGCAACGAAACCGAGCGCCGCACCTATCAGGTGCAGCTCACCCGAGAGGGCTCGATCACCGAGTCCAAGGGCTATGTGCTGACCTTCGACGACATCACCGACCTCGAATCGGCGCAGCGGACCAGCGCCTGGGCCGACGTGGCGCGCCGCATTGCCCATGAAATCAAAAACCCGCTGACGCCGATCCAGCTCTCCGCCGAGCGCCTCCGCCGTCGCTATGGCGCGCGATTGGAGGACGACCGCGACGTGTTCGACAAGTGCATCAACACCATCGTCCGACAGGTCGGCGATATTGGCCGCATGGTCGATGAGTTCTCGGCATTTGCCCGCATGCCCGAGGCCGCACCCGATATGGCGGACCTCAACGACACCGTTCGCCAGGCAGTGTTCCTCGAAAGCGTCCGGCTGCCGGAAATCACCATCAACACGGTTCTTCCCGAAGACCCGATCTACGCGTGGTTCGACAGTCGCCTCATATCCCAGTCGCTCACCAACCTCATAAAGAATGCCGTGGAAGCGTTTGAGACTGTGGAGAAATCAGATAGCTGGAACCCGACGATAACGGTCGAGGCGCAGATCGAAAACAATCATGCGCGGGTGGCCATTTCCGACAACGGCAAGGGCTGGCCAAAAGACAACCGCCAGCGGCTGCTGGAGCCTTACATGACGACTCGTGAAAAGGGCACCGGCCTGGGCCTGGCCATCGTCGCCAAGATCATCGAGCAGCATGGCGGGATCGTCGAGCTTATCGACGCCGAGCCCGATCCGACCGGTCGCGTTGGCGCCTGCGTGACCTTCACACTTCCCTTGCAATCGCCCACCAGATCTTCAGAGGCAGCCGGTCCCAACCAAGGGGACCGGACACCCGCCCAACAGGAGGAACCGCTCATCGCCGCGGTGGTTCATAAGTAATGGCACTCGATATTCTGATCATCGACGACGAAGACGACATCCGCGACCTCATCGCCGGCATCCTGGAGGATGAGGGATTTGAGACCCGGCAGGCCCATGATGCCGATAGCGGCCTCAACGAAATCGCGCGCCGGCGGCCCAGCCTGGTGTTTCTCGATATCTGGATGCAGGGTTCGCGTCTGGATGGGTTACAGCTGCTCGATGTGTTCCAGAGCCAGCATCCGGACATGCCGGTGGTGATGATCTCGGGCCACGGCAATGTGGAGACGGCTGTTTCTGCTATCCGCCGCGGTGCCTACGACTATATCGAAAAGCCGTTCAAGATCGATCGGCTGCTGCACATCACCCAGCGCGCCATGGAAGCCACGCGTCTGCGCAACGAAGTTGCCGAGCTCAAGGAACGCTCGGCCACCAAGAGCGCGGATATGGTGGGCACCTCGCCGGCCCTGCAGCAGGTGCGCGGCATCATCGAGAAATCGGCTCCGACCAATTCGCGCATCTTCATCTCCGGCCCGTCGGGCGCGGGGAAGGGGCTCGTTGCCCGCCTGATCCACCAGCGCAGTCCGCGTTCGGAAGCGCCTTTCGTCGAGATCAATGCCTCGCTTTATGCCCCAGAGGAAGTCTCGGTCGTCCTCTTCGGCCGCGAGGCTCGCGAAAAGAATGGCATGCTCAAGGTCGAAGTCGGGGCCCTGGAAAAAGCTCACGGCGGGACGCTCTACCTATCCGAGGTCACGACTCTGCCGGCCCAGACGCAGGCGGCGCTCCTGCGTACACTAGTGGAGAACCGCTTCAACCGCGTCGGCGGCACGCAGGCCGTCCCGATCGACGTGCGCATCATTTCATCGAGTTCGCAGAACGTGGCGGCACAGATTGAGACCGGCGAACTGCGGTCGGATCTGTTTCACCGTCTGTCCATCGTGCCGCTGCCTTTGACGCCGCTCAAGGAACGGCGTGAGGACGTACCCCCGCTGGTGAATGTGTTCATCGAACAGGTCTGCCGCATGCACAACCTGCAGCGCGTAACCGTCGGCGACGATGCCATCGCGGTTTTGCAGGCGCAGGAATGGCCTGGCAACGCGCGCCAACTTCGCAACTCCATCGAGCGCCTGCTTATTTTGATGAAGGACCAACAGCCAGCAGACGGCATTATTACTGCAGCCATGCTGCCTTCCGATATTGGTGAGGTGCTGCCCACCGTTGGCGACACCGACGCCTCTGCCCACCTGATGAGCCTTCCGCTTCGCGACGCTCGCGAAGTGTTCGAACGACAGTATCTGCTGGCCCAGATCGAACGATTTGGCGGGAACATCTCCAAGACCGCGGAGTTTGTTGGAATGGAGCGCAGCGCACTGCACCGAAAGATCAAATCGCTCGGTCTCTGAAAAACGAATGAAAATACCGGCGGCCATGCGCCGGGCGCGGTAGGCACGAAAAATGATATGTGCCATAGTGATGTACGCGCGTGACTTCACGCCAGCAGGGACTGGGCGGCAGTCCCAAGGCTGGAATGGCAGGTGGTTGTAACGACGACAGCGACAAGCAATGCCGCGAAAAGAGGCCTGAATGGCGAACGAAAAACAACAAAATCTCCAAGATTCCTTCCTCAATCATGTTCGCAAGCAGAAGGTGCCGGTCACGATTTTTCTGGTGAACGGCGTTAAACTTCAGGGTGTCATCACCTGGTTCGACAATTTCTGTCTGTTGTTGCGCCGCGATGCGCAGTCGCAGCTCGTTTATAAGCACGCCATTTCTACGATCATGCCGGGCGCGCCGATCCAGCTGTTTGACCCAGAGCAGAACCACGACAGCGACTGACGGGCGATACCTTGACCGAATTTGACGACGACGAGGCCGTCCAGCGGGGCGGCCCAAAGGCGTTCATCGACCAGCGCGCTCAGCCAACCCGGGTCGGGTTGGTTGTGCCCGACGTCCGAGGGCAGCTCTCGCAACACTCGATCGAGGCCCGCAAGGCGGAATTCGAAGGGTTGGCCGAGGCTATCCGGCTGGACGTAATCTTCTCAGAAGTCGTCAAGGTGCGTGAAATCAAACCTGCCACCTTCATCGGCGGCGGACACACCGAATCCCTTGCTGCCAGGGTGAAGGCGGACAAGATCGAGCTACTGTTGATCGATGCCACGCTTACGGCGATCCAGCAGCGCAATGTCGAGACCGAGACGGGCGCCAAGGTTCTGGATCGCACGGGACTCATCCTCGAGATCTTCGGCGAGCGTGCCGCGACGCGTGAAGGCGTCTTGCAGGTCGAATTGGCCCACCAGAACTACCAGAAGGGGCGTCTGGTGCGGTCCTGGACCCACCTTGAGCGGCAGCGCGGCAGCGGCGGCAGCGGCTTCATGGGCGGACCGGGTGAAACCCAGATCGAAAGCGATCGGCGCCAGATCATGGACCGGATTGTCCTTCTCGAAGAGCGACTGGAAAAGGTTAAGAAGACCCGTGCACAGCAGCGCCAGCAGCGCGGCGGCACGCCGATCGTGGCTTTGGTCGGCTATACGAATGCTGGAAAGTCCAGCCTGTTCAATGCATTGACCGGGGCAGGGGTCTTCGCCAAGGACCTGTTGTTCGCCACCCTCGACACGACCGTGCGGAAACTCCAGTTGCCGCACGGCCGAGAGATCATCCTGAGCGATACAGTGGGTTTCGTTGCCGACCTTCCCACCGACCTGGTGGCGGCATTCCGCGCCACACTGGAAGAGGTGCTGGACGCCGATGTCATCCTGCATGCGCGGGATATTGCCAATCCTGACCACATCGCCCAAGCACATGATGTGCTCAAGGTGCTCGCCGATCTAGGTGTTTCGGCCGACACGACGCCGATTATCGAAGTGTGGAACAAGATTGACCTGGTCGGACCGGATGCGGTGCTGGGTGTGGTGCCTGCGGGCAAGGTTGCCGGCGTCGTCCAAGCGTCAGCGCTGACGGGGCAGGGCCTCGACGAGCTGAAACTCGCTATCGAACAGGCACTTGCCGAAAAGAGCCGGACTTACCACGTGCATGTGCCGCATACGGCTGGCGCCGATATCGGCTGGCTTCACGCGCATTCCGAGATCATTTCGCGCGAGGAGCCGACCGAGCAGGGCTCCGGTTTTGTCGTGCGCGTCGATCCGCGCCACAGGGCCGCGTTTCTCGAGCGTTTCAACGGAAGGTTTGAGGCTAGCTAAGCCTTGTCCGCAGCGCGGATTTCGTTCCAATAGCCATCAAGGCGCGCCAGGCCCGCGTCTTTTGGCTCTATCCCGTCTTCCCGGCAACGTGCCTCCACATGGTGGAAGCGGCGGGTGAACTTGTTGTTCGCGTCGCGCAGCGCAGCCTCGGGGTCAATGCCCGCATGCCGCGCCAGATTGGCCACGGCAAACAGCAGATCGCCAATCTCCTCATGGACCGCGTTGGCATCGCCTGAGGAATGAGCGACGATCACCTCGTCGAGTTCCTCGTCGACCTTCGCTCTCACCGCGTCCAGATCAGGCCAATCAAAGCCGACCTTGGCGGCCCGTTTCGTTAGCTTGCCAGCGCGGGCCAGTGCAGGGAGCACATTGGGCACGTCGTCCAGGATCGAGGGGGCCATGTCCCCTTTGCGGGACGCTTTGGCAGCCCGCTCCTGTGCCTTGATGGCTTCCCAGCGGCCCTCAGATGCCACGGCGGTGCCGGCCTCGACGTCGCCGAAGACGTGTGGATGGCGGCGGATCAGCTTGTCAGTAATGGCATAGATGACGTCGCCGATATCGAAGTGACCGGCCTCGCTGGCCATCTGGGCGTGGTAGATCGGCTGTAGCAGCAGGTCGCCGAGTTCTTCCCGAAGATCGGAAAAGTCCTGGCGCTCAATGGCATCAGCGACCTCATAGGCCTCCTCGATTGTGTAGTGCCGGATGGTCAAGAAATCCTGCTCGAGATCCCAGGGGCAGCCGCCAACCGGGTTTCGCAAGGCGGCCATGATTTCGATCAGGCGGGAAATATCACGGGACGGCTGCATGGTCGGTCTCAGGCTGGAGAATCGTTTTGCCAGTCTATCAGCAACGCTGTGGCGACCTTAGCCCTCGGACCGCGCCGCGCTATCGCGATCACGCTCATAGTGCTTCATGTCTGGAAAAGGTGGCAGCCAGGCCTCGCGTCTGATGGTCCATAGCTCGTAAGTCGGCTTGAGCCGGTCTGGTTCGTCGAGCGATCCCAGATTCACCTCGATCTCGTCTCCGCTACGCGAAAAGACCGAGGAGCCGCAATTGGGACAAAAGCACCGTCCGGCGTAGCTGCGCGTCTGGCCATGAACGACAACCGCATCCTGCGGGAATATCGCTGATGCGTGGAACAGCGCACCATGATGCTTGCGGCAGTCCATGCAGTGACAGATGCCAACTCGATAGGGTCGTCCCGCAGCCACGATGCGGACCTTACCGCACAAGCAGCCACCTTCGAACCGATCCATACTCATGTCACTCCAGACATTCGGTCGCGTTGGGGACACTGCCGTGATGGCGGGGCAGAGCCAAACGAAGCCGCGGACAAAGCCGAAGTCAGTATCCAACGCGTTTGCGCTTCATTCGCATAATATATATTATGGAACTAAAATGCGCACATATTGGCCGATGTTCGAGGCCTTCAGCCATTCAGTCTAGGCCGGCTCTACCGCCTTGTCCCGTGTGCGCCAGCTGCCATCCTTCCACTCGCGCACCGTGATGACGATGCGATTATCCACGACCTCTATGAGGTTGTAGGCGTTGGGCTCTCCCCGCAGCCGCGTCGAGATTGCCGACGACGCCTGCGCAATCAAGATCGGTGCGACCGCCGACTTGCTCAAACCGACGGGCTGCCCCTCGCGAGCCGCGGAAAGGTCTTCGTGCTTGCGCACGTAGGACAAATGGAAATGCCCCGACAGCACCAGACGCACGCCCAGCTTGGCGAACGTAGCCAGTGCTTCGTCGGCGCGCTTCACCCGTTTGGTCCTCTGCATCATCGGCTCGGTAGGAAAAAGCAGCGGATGATGCGCCACGATGATGCGCAGCGAGTCTGGGGACGCCTGGTCGAAACGAGCCGCGAGGTCGTCGAGCTGACTCTTCGATATGGTGCCGTGACCCCAGTTCCATTCGAGGCGTGCCCGCCGCGACGTGCGCAGGCCAACCAACACGACACCATCCATCTCGAGGAACGGTTCGAGATCGCGCGCAATGTATTTTCGGTAGAGCCCATAGGGATTGATGAAGCGGCGCAGGATATTGATGGCCGGAACATCGTGGTTGCCGGGTACCGCAAACACCGGGGCATGCAACTGGTCTAGGAATTCGCGCGCCTGCTCGAACTCCTCCTTGGTGCCCACCTGGGTGAAATCACCGCTCGCGACGATGAGGTCTGGTTTCTGCGCATTGATGTCATTGGCGAAACCGGATGCCAGCACCGGGTCATGATGCCCGAAATGGAGATCAGACAGGTGCAGTATTTTCATTGAGGGCCTCCACGACGGCAGCATTGGGCTGCACGATCACCGAAAGCGCCTTCGCCCGGATGGAAAACTCCAGCGGCGTACGAAGGGTTTCAACCTCGCCGTCAAACATCACCTTGAGTAGTTCCTTATGCGTGGTGATCGTCACCGCATCGACGCTCTCAATGGACAGGGCATCGTCGTTTCGCCAACGGCCCAGGAGCATTGCCACGGTCAGCCGCAGGACGTCGCCCGGCGTCAGGTGCCGGAGGATGTAGAGGGTCAGCGTGCCCTTATCGAGCGACGAACGCGAAAAGAACTGCCCCAGCCCCTCGTCGTACGAATTGCTTGCGACCGCAATGGCCTGCACACGTTCGACCCGCGTCTCGCCATCGGGCCGGCGGATGAGCACCGCCATCCGCTTGGCGCGCTGTAGACGGCGCATGAAGTACCTGAGGAAGCCGATCTTTGCCCCAAGGTCGCGCCGGTCGCGGATGAATTCCCGCCCTGCGGCCACAGCCGGAATGACGCCCACCACCACCTTGTGCAGGAATGTGCGGCCATTGACCTCGCCGACATCGATAAGCTGGGGTTGCCCGTTGGCCAACGCCTGCACGGCCTGGCGAACTTCGAGCGGAATATTGAGGTCCTTGGCTAGAGCGTTGACTGTGCCAAGAGGCAGAATGGCCAGGCTCTTGGATGTTCCCGTCAAGGCCTCGGCGAGCGCAGTGATGGTGCCGTCGCCGCCGGCGGCCACGAGGATATCCGCCGGACTCGCCACCGCATCGGCAACCCGCTGACCAAGGTCGATATCGCTGCGGGCGTCGATGTGACAGCGCAGTCCCGCATCCTCGAACATCCCCCGCAGCGCGTCAGCGGTCACCCCCTGCGCACTCGCCGTTCCAGCGCGTTCGTTGAATATGACGTAGTAGTCGAAGTCCTGCATTGCTGACCGTCCATCGCCCCTGCCCGCTAGCTGGTGCAATGTATGGCGCGACAGTCCGTTGCATAGCGTTGCTCACCGCTCCAAGCATGTTGCGCGGTGGCGACACGTTTAGCTGGAAAGAGCCTCCGCTACCGCCAGGTCAGCCATGGTCAACGCGGCCTCCCGCGTCTTGGCGGCCGCGACGAAGCGCCCGTTGTGACAAAACGTTGCGCCGCTTACGCCGCTGGCGGCCTCGAGGTCACCATTGGTCAGGCCGGCCCAAGCCGCAGGCAGGTCAGCGCGCACGTCAAAACCTTCATCTGAAGTCCGGATCGTGGTGAGGCACCAGTCCTTTTCGCGCGGATGCACGACGAAAAGCAGATGATCGGCGCCTGCTTTCTCGATCGCCGGGCGGAACGGCATCCCCATGGGCAATTCCAGTACACGCCCCTGCCCGGTCGCCTCGATGGCCTGCTGCACGATGGACTCCGCGCGCAGCTTGGCGGCGCTCCGGCCAATGGCGGCCTCGACGAAACTGCGGGCAATCGCCAGCGCGCCATTGAACGCTTTGGTTTCGGCTTCGGGATCGGTATCGTCGAAGTCGGGCTTGAGCGTTTCGAGCAAAACCGGCAGCGTCAGGCCACCCAGCGGTCCAGAGGGACTGAGCGCGCCATTGTCGGTGAGGTCGATCGGCAGCACGAAATTGGCGTCCAATGATGCATGTATCGCGTCGATATGAGCCGCAAGGACGTCACAAGCTGCCAGGTAGTCCCGGCCAAAATGCTTCCAGATCAGGCCGAACGAGCTATAGGGCTGGCCATCCTCGCGCAGCGGCGCACCACGCTGGTGATGGTCGAATATCCCAGCCACGGCATCATAGGCGCCGCCCACGTCATAGATGACGCGATCCGGCCCTGGGGTGATCCACTCGGGCGCGCGGCTGCGCACGATCCGGGCAGCCGGGAAAACCCGCGTCAGGATGACGCTCGACAGCAGTTCGTCGGCATGGAACCCACCCGAATGAGTGACGAGAAAAGCTGGGGTCATGCCGGTATGCGCCTTGAGTGATGGGCCGGAAGTTGGCACCAGATAGCCATTGCAGCGCGTCATCTCAACCGCCATTCACGCATTGCACGAATCCGTTGGACAATTTTGACCATTTGGTCAAAAGTAGCACGACGCCGCCGAGCATTTGGGAGAATGGGCATGCGCTTCGGTTACAAGGCCTCGGCCGAGCAGTTTGCACCCAATACCCTGATGAAATTTGCGATCGAAGCCGAACAGGCCGGTTTCGAGTCGGTCTTCATCAGCGACCATTTCCAGCCCTGGAAACATACGGACGGCCACGCGCCATTTGCGCCGTCCTGGATGGCCGCGGCCTTGGCGCGGACGGAGAAGCTGATCGTCGGGACTTCGGTGCTCACGCCAACCTTTCGCCTCCACCCTTCGGTCGTCGCCCATGCCTTTGGCACCCTGGGCGCCATGTTCCCCGAGCGCGTCATCCTCGGCGTCGGCACCGGCGAGTCGCTCAACGAGGTCCCGTCCACCGGCATGGTCTGGCCCGAACTCAAGGAGCGCTCCGCCCGCCTTCGCGAGGCCGTGACGCTGATCCGTCGGCTATGGAGCGAAGAGCGCGTCACCTTCGAAGGCGAATTCTACCAGACGCAGAACGCGACCATATACGACAAGCCAGAGAAGATGGTGCCGATCTACCTGGCAGCCGGCGGGCCGCTCAACGCCAAATATGCGGGCCGCGCCGGCGATGGCTTCATCTGCACGTCCGGAAAAGGCGCAGAGCTTTATGTCGACCAATTGCTGCCAAATGTCGCCATCGGTCGCGCCGAATCCGGCCGCGAAAACCTGCCCTTCGAACGCATGATCGAGGTCAAGGTTTCCTTCGATACCGACCCCGATGCGGCCCTGAACAATACGCGCGGCTGGGCGGCCCTGTCGCTATCCGCCGAGGAAAAGCATTCGGTGGAGGACCCGGCCGAAATGGAACGGCTGGCGGCGCAATTGCCCATCGAGCGCATCGCCAAGCGCTGGATCGTCTCCAGCGACCCGGACGAACATGTCGCGGCGATCAAGACCTACATGGATTACGGTTTCGACCACCTGGTTTTCCACGCGCCGGGCGACGACCAGAGCCGGTTCATCTCGCTCTATGCAAAAGAGATTCTGCCCCGGTTGCGTGCCCTCGCGCCGCAATATGCGAGCTAACCGATGGCCATCCCCCGCTACACCGTCTGGGGCTTGCCTGGTATTCCGGAGATCGGGCCCGGAGATGACCTCGTCAACCTGATTGGCGCCGCTGTCGAGGTGTCCGAAAGTGAGGATAGCGACGCCGCCCTGCGGGACGGCGACATTCTTGTCGTCACCAGCAAGATCGTCTCCAAGGCTGAGGGCATGCAGGTGCCGGTTGCGGATCGCGAGCGGGCGATCGCACAGGACACGGTGCGTGTCGTGGCCGAACGCGTCCATCCAGGCGGCGTAACCAAGATCGTCGAGACACGACATGGCCTCATCATGGCTGCGGCTGGTATCGACACCTCCAACGTCCCCGACGGGCTGGCCCTTCGCCTGCCCGAAGATCCCGACCGCTCGGCCCGCGCGCTGTGCGAGGGCCTTCGAAAGCGGTTCGGCGTGTCTGTGGGCGTCATCATCACAGACACACTGGGCCGCCCCTGGCGCGTCGGCCAGACCGACGTGGCCATCGGCGCTGCCGGCATGATCGTCACCGATGACCTGCGCGGCGGCGTCGATGCCAATGGCCGCCCGCTCAACGTCACCATCACCGTTTTGGCCGACGAACTGGCGGGCGCTGCCGACCTCGTCAAAGGCAAAGCCACCGGCATTCCGGTTGCCGTGGTGCGGGGTCTTGCGCGCCTCGTGACTGGGCTCGATGCTCCCGGCGCCCGCACGCTGGTGCGCTCCGTGGACGACGACATGTTCCGCTTCGGTTCGGCCGAAGCCTACCGGCTCGGCTATGAGGCAGCACTGGCCGAGCTTCGCGCTCAACCTGCTCCAAAATCCAAAAGCGTCAAACAGGAATGAACCCCGTGCGTCCCCTGCCCCAACTGCTCGGCTTGGCCGTGCTCGCCTTGTTCCAAGCCCCCGTCATGGCCCAGACCAGCTACCCGCTGATGCTGGACAATTGCGGGGTAGAAGTCATGCTAGACGCGGCGCCGCAACGCGTGGTCACGATCAAGTCCACCGCCACCGAAATGCTGCTCGCCCTGGGGCTGGAAGGCCGCATCGTTGGCGTGGGTTTCCAGGACGGGCCTGCCCCGGAGCCGTGGACTGCAGCCGCCGCAGCGCTGCCTATCCTATCAGATAAGTTGCCGTCGCAGGAAGTGGTGCTCGAGGCGGAGCCAGATTTTGTCTATGGCGGTTGGGAAAGCAATTTCGCAGCCGATGGCGCGGGCGAGCGAGCGACCCTCGCGACCCTTGGCGTTGCTACCTATGTGTCGCCGGCTGCTTGCCGCTCGATCAAGCCGGCCAAGCTCACCTTCAACGAGGTCTTTGCTGAAATCGACGAAATGGGCACGATCTTCGACGCCACGCCAGCAGCCGAGGCTCTGATCGCCGAACAACGCGCTGCGCTTGCCACGGTCACGCCGGATACGCGCGGGCTTACCGCGCTCTGGTACTCGTCCGGCACCAAGGCGCCCTATGTCGGCGCCGGCAGCGGCGCACCACAGATGATGCTCGAGGCACTGGGTCTCGAAAACATCATGGCTGAGGTCGATGAGGGCTGGGTGGCGGCGAGCTGGGAGGCCGTCGTCGATGCCAACCCCGACGTCATCGTGCTGGTCGACGCCGTCTGGAACTCAGCTGACCAGAAAAAGAAGCTCTTGGCGGAAAATCCCATCACCAGCCAACTCGATGCTGTGGTCAACCAGCGCTACCTCATTCTGCCCTTCCCTGCCTCCGAAGCCGGGGTCCGTAATGTCGGCGCCACGGTCGACATGGCGGCGCAACTGAGCGGCCTCAGCGTCACGCCGTGAACCAGCGGACTCTGGGCACTCTCTGCTTGGCCATGGCGGCACTGCTGCTCGCCAGCCTGGTCTTGGCGGTGACCTTTGGGCCAGCGGATATTGGGCCGACGGAAGTCTGGCAGACTATCGGATATCATCTTGGCGTTGTCGCCGAGAACCCCGTCAGCCGCCTGCGGGACGCCATCATCTGGGAGTTGCGGTTGCCTCGCGTGGTCACTGCGGCAGCGGTCGGAGCCGGACTGGCACTCTGCGGCGCGGTCATGCAGGCGCTGACGCGCAACCCCCTCGCCGATCCCTACCTGCTGGGGTTGTCCTCAGGCGCGTCGCTCGGCGCCGTGGCATTCCTGCTGCTCGGCGCCGCTCTCCTGATGCCGCTGGGCGCGTTTCTTGGCGCTGGGGCGGCCATGGCGCTGACACTGCTGGTGACCCAACTGCTCGGTGGCGCCACGCCGACGCGGGCGATCCTCGCCGGGATCTGCATTTCTGCGCTCGCCGCGGCCGCTACATCCTTCCTGATCTTCTGGTCGGCGACCGGCGACTCCTACCGCGAAATCCTGAGCTGGCTCATGGGTTCGCTCAGCGGCGTCGTCTGGTCCGAGGCCCTGCTGGTGCTGGCGGCGCTGGCGCTGGCGGGGCTGCCCATCCTGTTCTCCGGCCGTGCTCTCGATGCGTTCGCCTTCGGCGACACCGCCGCGGCATCGCTCGGCGTCGATATTGCCAGGTTGCGCTGGCTGCTGCTCGGCGGCACGGCCCTGCTGACCGGCGTCCTCGTCTCCATCGGCGGCGCCATCGGCTTTGTCGGCCTCATCGTCCCCCACGTGGTACGGCTGATAACCGGCTCGCGCCATTGGGTACTGCTCCCCCTCGCCATGCTGCTGGGCGCCAGCTTCATGATCTGGACCGACACCGCCGCCCGCAGCCTGTTCGCCCCGCGCGAACTGCCCGTCGGCATCATCACCGCCCTGATCGGCGCACCGATCTTCCTTGCCGTCCTGCTACGCTACAGGCGGATCACATGACCGGCGGCCTCGCGGTCCGCGATGTCAGTGTGCGGCTGGGCGCGCAGACAATTCTCGATGCGGTCGACGTGGTCGCCGAACCGGGCACTGTGACTGGCCTTATTGGGCCCAATGGCGCCGGCAAATCCACCCTGCTGCACACTATTCTGGGCCTGACCCCCACCGAGGGAGGCTCGGTCACCTTCGAGGGCGCCGACCTGCTGGCGATGCCGCGCCGCAGCCGGGCACAGATTGCCGCTTTCGTGGAGCAAAGCGCCAGCACCGAGGCAAGGTTGACCGCGCATGAAGTGGTCATGCTGGGCCGCATCCCGTTTCAGACCGTGTGGCAGGTCGCACCCACGCCCCAGGACACACAAGTGGCCGACGCGGCCCTGGCCTCCGTTGACATGACGAGCTTCGCCGGGCGGCTCTATCACACCCTGTCCGGGGGCGAACAGCAGCGCGTACAGATTGCTCGCGCTCTGGCCCAGCAGCCACGCCTGCTGCTGCTGGATGAGCCGACCAGCCATCTCGACATCCATGCGCAACTGGCGACGTTGAGCCAGTTGCGGCTGCGCGCCGTGGCTGGAACGACGGTGGTGCTTGCCCTGCACGACCTCAACCTGGCGGCCGGATTCTGCGATCGTCTCGTCCTGCTGCACAACGGCAAGGTGGTTGCCACTGGAACCCCCGAGGAGGTGCTGACCCCTCCCCTGCTACGCTCGGTCTATGGAGTCGAGGCGACGGTCTTGCGCCATCCCGACAGCGGACGGCCGCTGATCGCCTACGACCTGCACGGCTAAATCGAAGTGGTCGCGCGATTGCGATTGACAATCGTGCGGCGGCAACTCAAAAATTTGATCGACTGGTCAAATTTCGGCCGGTGGCATCGGGAGGCGCGCATGGAATTCGGCATCACCTTCAAAGGATTCATCGAAGCCGAGCGAGCCCGCTATCTGGTGCGTGCGGCGGAATATGCCGGCTTCAGCTATTGCTGGTTCTATGACTCCCACATCCTGTGGCGCGATTGCTATGCCGCAATCGCCATGTGCATGGAACACACCACCAAGATGCGCTTCGGCCCGCTGGTGACCAATCCCGATGTCCGCGATTGGTCGGTCGCCGCGTCGATTTTTGGTTCGCTCTCCAAACAAAGCGGCGGGCGTTTTGACCTGGCCGTTGGCCGCGGCGACAGCTCCATGCGCGTCATGGGCAAGAAGCCGGCTACCCTGGCCCGCGTCGCCGACTTCATCGCTAAGACCCAGGCCATGGTGCGCGGCGAGGAAGTCTCCTATGGCGAAATCCCAGCAGCGGTGAAATTCCCCTGGGCCGTCGGCCACGAAATGCCGAGCTGGATCGCTGCCTATGGGCCGCTCGCCCTCAAGACCGCCGGCGAACATGCCGACGGCGTGGTGCTGCAGCTGGCCGATCCTGGGCTCTGCAAGTGGTTCACCGACCAGTGCATCGAAGCCGGAAAGGCGGCGGGCAAGGACATGTCCAAGTTCCGCTCCATGGCTGCCGCGCCGGCCTATTTCGGCGACAAGGCGCGCGCCATTGAGGCGACCAAGTGGTTCCCGGCCATGGTGGGCAATCACGTCGCCGATATCGTCGAGAAATACGGTGCCGACAGCGATCAGATCCCCAAGAGCCTCACCAGCTATATCGAGAAGCGCCGTGGCTACGACTATTCCAAGCACGGGCAGTCGGATAACCCGTTCCTCGACTTCATTACGCCTGACGTCGTCGAAAACTTCTGTGTGTTGGGTGAGCCCGACGACCACATCGCCAAGATGCATGCCCTCAAGGATGCGGGCGTGACCCAGTTCAACATCTATCTCGATAGCGGTGACGAAGAAGAGATCATCGCCAATTACGGCCGGCACGTCATACCGGCCTTCCGCTAGGCGACACGACAGGTCAGCGGTTTAGAATCTGCCCTGTCTTCACGTCGATCCGCATACCGTCGAAGGCCGGTGTCACATTGGCGGGCGTCTCAGCTTCGGTGCGCGCGTAATCCAGGTCGATATGCATGTCGCTGAGCACCGCCTGTCGCGGGTTAAAGCGCGCGATCCACGCGAGCGTTTCGGGCAGGCTCAGGTGGCTTGGATGCGGCGTAGGACGCAGGGCATCCAGGATCCAGAGGGCGAGGCCGCTTATGGCTGGAAAGGACTGTTCGGGGAAACCGGAGAGGTCGACCGAATACGCGAAGTCCTGGATTCGGAAGCCGAGCGAGGTGATGTTGCCATGCTCCTGCCCGAAGGCCAGCAGGTCGATGCTGCCGCCGGGCCCATCGACGACAAGGCGCTGCCCGGCGCTGACCTCGTGGCCATTCAGGATCGGGGGGTAGTCGCTACCGGGTGGCGTGGAGAAACAGTAGCCGAAGGCTTCATGCAGCCGGTGGCCGGTTTCGGCCGTATAGTAGACGTCTACCCGCTTGCGGTTATGGAGGGCCAGAACCCGCAGGTCGTCGATGCCGTGGATATGATCGGCATGCGCGTGGGTATAGAGCACGGCGTCGACCCGATCGACCTGGGCATCGAGCAACTGCTCGCGGATATCGGGGCCGGTGTCGATGAGAACACGGGTGGGTTCACCCCACTCTTCTGCCCATCCTTCGATCAGCAAGGCGCAGCGGCGGCGCCGGTTCCGCGGTTCATCGGGGTCGCAGGCGCCCCAGACATTGCCGATCCGCGGCACGCCGCCGGATGATCCGCAGCCGAGGATGGTCGCGATTATCCGCGCGGCCGCTGGCATGACTCAGACCGCGCCCGCTTTGCTGAACAGCCGGTAGAAGTTGGTGGTGGTTTCCCGACCGAGCTGCTCGAGGCTTACCCCGCGCACCTCGGCCAGCTTCTCGGCTGTGTGGCGCACGAAGCTGGGCTCGTTCGAATGACCGCGATGCGGGATCGGCGCCAGATAAGGTGCATCAGTTTCAACGAGATAGCGGTCGGCGGGGACGAACTTGGCGACCTCGCGGATCTCTTCGGCATTCTTGAAGGTGATGATGCCGGAGAATGAAATGTAGCCGCCCAGGTCGAGCGCAGTGCGCGCCAGGCCGACGCCGGCGGTGAAGCAATGGAGCACGAACGGAAAGGCGCCCTGCCCGGCTTCCTCCACCAGGATCGCGGCCATGTCATCATCGCATTGGCGGCTGTGGATAACCAGTGGAAGACCAGTGATCCGCGAGGCGGCGATATGGCGCCGAAGGCCGGTGGCCTGGGCCTCGCGCGGGGCGTTGTCGTAGAAGTAATCCAGCCCCGCTTCCCCGATCGCAATGCAGCGCGGATGGGCACTTAGCCGAACAAGATCATCTACTTGAATATGGAGCTCCTGATCGGCGTGGTGCGGATGTGTCCCCACCGAGCACCAGACGTTCGGGTAACGTTCCGCGATTGCGGCATAGGTGGAAAACTTCTCCACATGTGTGGAAATCGTCACCATTCCGTTGACCCCGGCAGCCGCGGCGCGGGCGAGCACGCCGTCGATATCACTGGCCAAAGCCTCGAAGTCGAGGTGGCAATGGCTGTCGATCAACATGCTATTCGGCCTTGCGTTCGAGACGCGCGAACACGCCTTGGGGCACGGGCAGAGCAAGCATTGGCTTCAGGCGTGCCGGCTCTTTGCTTGCGGAAAGCGTGCGATCCGCCTCCTCGATGCCGAGCTGGTCGAGCAAACGGGCCGCTGAACCCGGTACGAAGGCCAACATGGGGATGGCGAGCCGACGTACGGTGTCCGCCGTAACGTAGAGTACGGTCGCCATGCGCTCCGGGTCGGTTTTTTTCAGGGCCCAGGGCTCCTGCCCGGCGAAGTAGTTGTTGGCCGAGCTCAGGGCCGCGATGATTGCGCCGGTCGCCTCATGGACAAGTTGCTCATCCATTGCCTTCTGCGCCGCGTCGATCGCCTGCCCCACTTCGTCGATCATCGCCTGGTCGGCGTCGGTCAACGGACCGGGCTGCGGCACTTTCGCATCGCAGTTCTTGTTGATCATCGACAGCGAGCGCTGCGCGAGGTTGCCGAGGTTATTGGCGAGATCAGCATTGACGCGCAACACGAGCTTGTCGTGGCTGTAGTCGCCGTCATTGCCGAACGAGACTTCGCGCAGGAAGAAGTAGCGCGCCGCGTCAACGCCGAATTCTTCGACCAGCTCGAACGGGTCGATGACGTTGCCCAGCGATTTGCTCATCTTCTGGCCATTGACCGTGAGAAAGCCATGGGCAAAGACGCGGTGCTGCACCGCGATGCCGGCGCTCATCAGGAAAGCGGGCCAATAGACGGTGTGGAAGCGGATGATGTCCTTGCCGATGACATGGAGGTCAGCCGGCCAGAACTTGCGGAACAGCTCGCTGGCTTCGTCCGGGAAACCGACGCCGGTGATGTAGTTGGTCAGGGCGTCGACCCAGACATACATCACATGGCCCGGCGCGTCGGGTACCGGGATGCCCCAGTCGAAGGTGGTGCGCGAGATGGACAGGTCCTGCAGCCCGCCCTTCACGAACGAGATGATCTCGTTGCGGCGCTCCTTGGGCGCAATGAAGTCGGGATTGGACTCGTAGAGGTCGAGCAGTTTCTGCTGATAGGCCGAGAGGCGGAAGAAGTAGGTGGGCTCTTCCACCCAGGTCACCTCGGCGCCGGAAGGGGCAAACTTCTTGCCATCCTTGTCGGTCAGCTCGTCTTCGTCGAAATAGGCCTCGTCGCGAACCGAGTACCAGCCCTTGTAGGTCGACTGGAAGATGTCGCCATTGTTGCTGGCAGCCATCTTTTTCCAGATTGCCTGGCTCGATTGGTGGTGGCGCTGCTCGGTGGTCCGGATGAAGTCGTCGTTGGATATATTGAGCGCTTCGGCCAGCCGGCGGAACTCGGCGGAGTTGCGGTCGGCCAGTTCACGCGGCGTCACACCCTGCGCGGCCGCCGTCTGCACCATCTTGATGCCATGCTCGTCAGTGCCGGTAAGGAAGTAGACCTCGCGGCCCTCCAGGCGCTTCCACCGGGCGATGGCGTCGGTCGCGATCATCTCATAGGCGTGGCCGATATGCGGCGCGCCATTGGGATACGAGATCGCTGTGGTGACGTAGAACGGCTTGGTGGTCATTGGGGCTCGGTAGAATTGGGGGCGGTCATTGCAGCATGCTTCCTGATCGCGTCGAAAATCGCGACGAGGGTCTGCTTCATGTCCAGATTGATTTCATCGGCCTCGGCGAAGAGGGCGTGAGCCTTGTCCCATAGCTCGTTGGCGGAGGCAAGGCGCATACGGGCTTGTGGCTGCATGGCGGCGCTGCGGGCCTCGTCGGCAATCCAGTCGCCCAACATCTCGCGCGCAAAGCTGAGCTCGGTGCTCTGGGTATCGGCGCCAAGCACATCGGCCAGTTTCATGCTGACGGCGGCGGCATGCTGAGCCGGGTTCGACAGCCAGGCCTGGAGGGCGCCCAAGGCAGAGTCCGGCTCGAGCGCCAGCGTCTCGAAGGCGCGCCGTGGTCTGCCGCCGGCCAAGGCCACGGCACGATCCAGCTCAGTCTGCCCCAAGGCCGGATCATGCTCCAGCAGCACGGCCCGTACGTCGTCGGCAGCGACCGGTCGGAGCGCCAGGTTGTGGCACCGCGACTTGATGGTGGGCAGGAGCTGGCCCGGCCTGTGCGAGATCAGGAGGAAGATCGTGTCCGCAGGCGGTTCTTCCAGCGTCTTGAGCAACGCATTTGCGGCGGACGGATTGCAATCGTCGATGCTGTCGATGATGGCGACGCGGTGCCCCGACCGGCCCCTTGTGTGATGGAGCGAGTCCCGGATATCGCGGACGTCTTCTACGCGGATGACGGTGTAGTAGCCCTTGCCATCCTTGGGCCGACGGCGCAGCAGGAACAGATTCGGATGTGACAGGGCCGCCACCTGCTCCTGCACCCGATGCGCCGGCTCGTCGCCGGTGCTGGTCAGGATGGTTGCAGCAAGCTCAAAGGCGAAGGTAGCCTTGCCGATGCCCTGCGGCCCATGCAGCAGGATGGCGCCGGGCAGCCGTCGATCGGCCAACTGGGCAAGAATGGCAGTCCGCGCATTGTCGTGCCCGCGCGCCCGTTGGCGCTGTTCGGGCGGGGCAATCCCCTCAAGCGCATCCGGGTCGTTCACGCCTGCGAACCGCGCAGCAATTCGGGGAAGCGCTGACAGACCGCCTCCCAGATCGCCGCCTCAAGCGCCTCTTCGGATTGCGCCGCCGAGATCACGACGCAGCGGTCGGGATTGTCTCGTGCAATGGCCAGGAAGCCCTCGCGCAGACGCTTATGCCAGTCGAGCTCTTCCTTTTCAAAGCGATCGCCGGTCAGCGCCAGGCCATCTTCGATGGCTCGCTCGGCCACGCGTTTGAAGGCGGCTTCGGGATCCATGTCCAGAATGATGGTGAGATCGGGCGCGTGGCCATCCAGCGCCAGCGATTCAAGGCCGGCAATCAGCTTGGGATCGACGCCCCCGGTGAGCCCCTGATAGGCACGCGTTGAATCGTGGAAACGGTCCGACAGCACCCAGACACCGTTGCGCAGGTTGGGCGCGATGAGCTGGTTGACGTGATCGAGCCGCGCCGCGGCAAACAACACGGCCTCGGCGCCCGGTCCCCAGCTTTCCGAACGACCCTGCAGGATGAAGGAGCGGATGGCCTCGGCCTTGGGCGTACCGCCCGGCTCGCGGGTGCGCACGGCCGCGATGTCATGCCGCTGCAGGTTCTGCAGCAGACGCTTGACCTGGGTGGATTTGCCGACACCTTCGCCACCTTCGAAGGTGATGAAACGGGCGCGGGTGGCTGTAGAAGTCGGTGCCTGTTGCAACATCAGTTCAGAGCCTAACGTCCTCACCTGCCACCGAGCGTCACCCTCGGGCTTGACCCGAGGGCTATGCACTTACGGAGCAATCGTCAAGTAAAGAGCCCTCGGGTCAAGGCCGAGGGTGACGTCCTGTGGCTCCCAACGCCCTGCCCGGAGCGAATTTGCCTCCGGCCGGTGCTACATCCAACCCAGCGCCAGCTGCTTGAGGGCGTCAGTGGCCTTGCGGACGATATCGCCCTCCTCGACCGTTTCGGCGGCATAGAGCGGCGCGGTCTGGACCAGCTGTTCGTCGCAGAACACCCGCAGCTCCGCGATCTTGTCGCCTTCCATGACGGGCGGCATCAGCGGGCCGGTATAGTTCACCTGCGCATTGAGGCACTTGCGCGATCCACGGGGCAAATAAAGCGCCACTTCGCCCTCGCCCACCAGGCCAACGCTTGGACTGGTGCCACCATAGACACTGGCATAGGCGACGATAGCGCCCTCGGGATAGGCCGACACGCGCTCGAAGGCCCGGGCGCCCCAGGTGATGAGCTTCCGCCCTTCCTCGGCGCGCTGCGCCATCGAGGTCAGGCCATGCAGCACCGCGACCAGCCGGCGACCACCTTCAGCAGTCGAAATCACTGAACCGTAGCCGGCCGCCTCCGTATGGCCGGTCTTGAGTCCGTCAACGCCGATCCCCAGCTCCACCAGCGAGTTGCGGTTGGGCTGCTTGATGCCATTCCACTCCATCTCCGGCTCGGAGAAATAGTGGTAGTAATCCGGAAATTCGCGGATCAGGTAGCGCGCCAGGTCGGCGAGATCGCGGGCGGTAACATACATGTTCGGGTCAGGCAGCCCGGTCGGGTTGGTGAAATGAGAATCGGTCAGACCGATCTCTTCCGCCAATTCATTCATCATGGCGGCAAAGCTGCCCTCCGAGCCTGCTATGCCTTCCGCCAGCACGATCGCAGCATCGTTGCCCGATTGGATGATGACCGAACGAACCAGGTCCTCTACCGGAATCTTGGAATTGAGGTCGGCGAACATGGTCGAGCCGCCCGAGGTCGCGCCACCCGTCCGCCACGCGTGTTCCGACACGAAGAACTGGTCGGTCATCCTGAGGCGGCCGTTGCGGATCTCGTTGAACACCACGGCAACCGTCATGAGCTTGGCCATGCTGGCCGGCTCCATGGGCAGGTCGGCGTCCTTCTGGAAGATCACCGTGCCGGAGTCATGATCCATCAGAATGGCGAACTTGGCCTGCGTGTCAAAATCCGCCTGAGCCAGCGCTGGCGCAGTCATTGCCAGCGCGATCGCAAGACTATGCAGAAACTTCTTCACGTCGCCCCCATTCACCACTTCACCACGACTGCCAGGATCTACCAGTGCCGCAGAAGAATGGCTTGCTGCATGCGCGGAGAGGAGACGGTGGTTCAGTTCAGTTCTAGATCATTGAGCCCAAGTTCGCGAGCCAGGTCGAGAACATCTATGCGTGATACGCCGGCCTTGAGATGGGTCAAGGTCAAGCGCGTCGCAAGCCGACCGTTGACCGTTACCGCTTCCTCCTTCACCGCGCCCAGCACGGCAAAGCGCTCTGCCAGGGCGATGGCATTGTCCTGGTCAGCAAAAATGCCGAGCCCGAGCTCGATATCGCGCGCATCCATATCGACAGACTGAACCCAGGCATCAAGCTCAGTAGCGCGCGTCGCCATGGCGTTGACCGCGGCATGGGCGCTGCCAATGGCTGCATCCTGCTCCTGCGGGGTGGTATCGGCATAGGAGAACAGGCTGCCGAAGAAGTTGCCCGCGATGTCCGCAAGGCTGTTGGTGTTGTCGGCCTGGGCAAACTGCGTGTTGCCGCCGCCGAAATCGGCGGGGCCGGAATAGCTAGCCACCAGCATGCGGGTATCGTCGCCTTCGAGCGGCGCGGGACCTACATATTCAGCCCTGATCTGGGTGTGGCCGCTATTGACATAACCCAGCATGGTGGCGGCGCGGTAGCTGAGGTCCATGATGCGACCGGGCATGTAGGGACCACGATCGTTGACCCGAACGATCACCGAACGGCCGTTGGCCTGGTTGGTCACCCGCACATATGACGGCAGAGGCAGCGTCGGATGCGCCCCGGTAATGGCATTGGCGGAGAAGATTTCGCCATTGGCGGTGCGGCGACCATGGAAGTCGGCGCCATACCAGGAAGCATCGCCGGTGGCGGCGTAATCGGGCTGCTCGGCCGGCGTATAGGTGCGACCGTTGACAGTATAGGGCCGACCAACCTGGTAGCGGCCCCCACCCTTGGGAGGATTGGGATTGGTCGTGACGCGCGGGGACGCGGAGCCATATTCAGAACCAAACGCGGCGCGATTGACGGTGGGGCCAATCCCGCCGCCACACGCTGCGATCATGGGCGCGATGAGCGTCGCGAGGGCGACAAGGCGAACGGCATGGCGCCAAGGGGTCGTCACGGTACGCAATACTCTACACTGACTACACGCGAGCGCGGATCATAGCCCGATCAGGCAGCGCTCGCAGTCAGTTAGCGGTTTTCTGGTTTCGGCCAGGTTAAGGGCAACAGAGTGTTAGCGGTTGGCGTAGCATTTGATGCCAATGCGGGTGTGATCCGGGACAAATGCAACCCGCGGCCCCGCTTGCGAACTTGCGGATATAAAGATATCTTTATGTCATCGGACGAAACGACTTGAACCGAGATGACTGGCATGACCCTTCCCCAGCAGCCGCCCCATATCCCCGACTGGAACGAGGTCCGCGCTTCGCTGACCCAGGCGGCGCGCGAGCGCATCCTGATCCTGGACGGCGCCATGGGCACGATGATCCAGCGGCTCAAGCTGGAGGAAGAGAACTTCCGCGGCGAGCGGTTCAAGGACTGGAAATTGCCGCTCAAGGGCAATAACGACCTGCTGATCCTGACCGAGCCCCAGCGCATCGAGGACATTCACCTCGAATACTACCTGGCTGGCGCCGACATCGTCGAAACCAATACCTTTTCCGCGACCTCGGTGGCGCAGGCCGACTATGCCTGCGAAGAAGCGGTCTACGACCTGAACTACCAAGGGGTCCTCGTCGCCCGCCGGGCTGCCCGACGGGCCGAGGCAATCGACGGCAGGCGCCGCTACGTTGCCGGCGCCCTGGGACCGACCAACAAGACGTCGTCAATGTCCACTGACGTCAACAGCCCCGGACACCGCGCAATCAGCTTCGATGAACTGGTGGCAGCCTATGACGAGGCCCTGCGCGGGCTGATCGACGCCGGCGCCGACCTGTTGCTGTTCGAAACCATCACGGACACGCTCAACACCAAGGCCGGCATTTTCGCGGCGCAGCGGATTTTCGAAGCGCGGGGCATAGATGTCCCGATCATGATATCGGGCACGATCACCGACCTTTCCGGCCGCACGCTGTCGGGCCAGACGCCCACTGCATTCTGGTATTCGGTGCGCCACGCCAATCCCCTGACCATCGGGCTCAACTGCGCGCTTGGTGCCAATGCCATGCGCGCGCATTTGGCCGAGCTGTCCGATGTCGCCGACACCTTCATCTGCGCCTATCCCAATGCCGGCCTGCCCAATGCCTTCGGCCAGTATGACGAGACGCCCGAATTCATGGCCGAGCAGATCGAGGGCTTTGCCGCCTCGGGCTATGTCAACATCGTCGGCGGCTGCTGCGGCTCGACGCCGGACCATATCCGCGCCATTGCCCAGGCGGTGAGCAAGCACAAGCCGCGCGTGGTGCCGGAAGCCGAGAAACTGCTGCGCCTGTCGGGCCTGGAGCCGTTCACGCTGACGCCGGAAATTCCGTTCGTGAATGTGGGCGAGCGCACCAATGTCACCGGCTCCGCCCGCTTCCGCAAGCTGATCACGGCGGGCGACTACACGGCTGCGCTTGACGTGGCGCGCGACCAGGTGGCCAATGGCGCCCAGGTCATCGACATCAACATGGACGAGGGCCTGATCGACAGCAAGCAGGTGATGATCGACTTCCTCAACCTGCTGGCGGCCGAGCCCGACATTGCCAAGGTGCCGCTGATGATCGACTCGTCCAAGTGGGACGTGATCGAGGCCGGACTCAAATGCGTGCAAGGCAAGGCGCTGGTCAATTCCATCTCGATGAAGGAAGGCGAAGAGCAGTTCCTGCATTATGCCCGCCTGGTGCGCGCCTATGGCGCGGCCGTGGTGGTGATGGCGTTCGACGAACAGGGCCAGGCCGATACGCTGGAGCGCAAGGTCGAGATCTGCACGCGGGCCTACAAGCTGCTCACCGAGGAAGTCGGCTTCCCGCCCGAGGATATCGTCTTCGATCCCAACGTGTTCGCGGTGGCGACCGGCATCGAGGAGCACAATGGCTATGGCGTTGCCTTTATCGAGGCGACCAAGGTCATCACCGACACCCTGCCCCATGTGCATATTTCGGGTGGTATTTCGAACCTCAGCTTCTCGTTCCGCGGCAACGAGCCGGTGCGCGAGGCCATGCATGCCGTGTTCCTGTACCACGCCATCCGGAACGGCATGGACATGGGCATCGTCAATGCCGGGCAGTTGGCCGTCTATGAGAGCATCGACCCCGAACTGCGCGATGCCTGCGAGGACGTAATCCTCAACCGTAACCCGGACGCTACCGATCGCCTGCTGGCGCTGGCCGAACGCTATCGCGGTACCGCCGGCAAGGAAGCCGCCGCCAAGGATATGAGCTGGCGCGAGGGGACGGTCGAGGAGCGCATCTCCTATGCCCTGGTCAACGGCATAACCGAATTCATCGACGCCGATACCGAGGAAGCCCGGCAGAAGCTGCCGCGGCCGCTGCATGTCATCGAAGGTCCGCTGATGGCGGGGATGAGCGTGGTGGGCGACCTGTTCGGCTCGGGCAAGATGTTCCTGCCGCAGGTGGTCAAATCCGCCCGCGTGATGAAGCAGGCCGTGGCGCATCTGCTGCCCTACATGGAAGCCGAAAAGCTTGCCAATGGCGGAGCGGAGGGCGAACGCCAGAGCGCTGGCAAGGTGCTTATGGCGACCGTCAAGGGCGACGTGCACGATATCGGCAAGAACATCGTCGGCGTCGTGCTCAGCTGCAACAACTACGAGATCATCGACCTCGGCGTCATGGTGCCGACCGCCAAGATCCTGCAGACGGCCAAGGAGCTTGATGTCGACATCATCGGACTTTCTGGCCTCATCACCCCGTCGCTGGACGAGATGGTGCATGTGGCTGCCGAGATGGAGCGTGAAGGGTTCGACATTCCGCTGCTGATCGGCGGGGCAACGACAAGCCGCGTGCATACGGCGGTCAAGATCCATCCCCGCTACAGTGCCGGACAGGCCGTGCATGTGAATGACGCGAGCCGCGCCGTCGGTGTCGTGGGCAGCCTCCTGTCGAAGGACACCAAGGTCAGCTTCATCGAGGATATCCGCGCCGAATACGCCAAGGCCGCGGCGGCGCATGAGCGGGCGGAGAGCGAGAAGCAAAGGGTGCCGCTGGAGAAAGCGCGTGCCAACGCCTTCAAGCCGGACTGGAGCGCATATACGCCCCCCAAGCCGAGCTTCCTGGGCACGAAGGTATTCGAGGATTTCGATCTCGGGACGCTGGCGCGCTACATCGACTGGACGCCGTTCTTCCAGACCTGGGAGCTCAAGGGCCGTTATCCGGCAATTCTCGAGGATGAGCGCCAAGGCGAGGCAGCACGCCAGCTGTTCGATGACGCCCAGACCATGCTCAAAAAGATCATCGAGGAGAAGTGGTTCAAGCCCCGCGCCGTGGTCGGCTTCTGGCCGGCCAATGCTGAGGGCGACGACATCCGCCTCTACAAGGACGAAGGCCGCAACGAGGAGCTGGCAACGCTGTTCACCCTTCGCCAGCAGTTGGGCAAGCGCGACGGCAAGCCCAATATGGCGCTAGCCGATTTCGTCGCGCCATCTGGTACGCCGGATTATGTGGGTGGCTTCGTAGTCACCGCCGGGATCGAGGAAGTGGCGATCGCCGAACGCTTCGAGCGGGCCAATGACGACTATTCCTCCATCCTGGTCAAGGCTTTGGCCGACCGCTTTGCCGAGGCCTTTGCCGAAGCCATGCACGAAAAGGTGCGCAAGGAACTCTGGGGCTATGGCGCGGACGAGACGTTCACCGCCGAGGAGCTGATTGCCGAAACCTATCGTGGCATTCGCCCCGCGCCTGGGTACCCGGCGCAACCCGACCACACCGAGAAGACCACGCTGTTCCGCTTGCTGGATGCCGAGAAGAATGCCGGCGTGACCCTGACCGAGAGCTACGCCATGTGGCCGGGATCTTCCGTCTCCGGCCTCTATTTCAGCCATCCGGAAGCGTATTATTTCGGTGTGGCCAAGGTGGAGCGCGACCAGGTCGTCGACTATGCCGAGCGCAAGAACATGCCGGTGGCCGAGGTCGAACGCTGGCTTGGGCCAATCCTGAACTACATTCCGGGCCCCGCTATCGTGGCGGCGGAGTAACAATGGCCAAGATCGATCAAATACCCGTCACGATCGTCACCGAGTCCAAGCGCCTTCTTGCGCTCGACGCCGACACGGTTCTCCTCCGCCTGCCGGCCAATTCGGGGCACGGGCACGCGGACGGAGCCAGTTGCGTCGCCTGCGCCATGCGGACCGATGTTCGAGCGCTGCTGTTCGATTTGCTCGAACAAGCCAAGCAGGGGCTGCGACCGGCGTTTCGGCGCGTCGTCGTTGACGCCAGTGCCGTGCCCGACCCGGCGGTGGTCATCGCTGCACTGCAGGGCAAGCTGCCCGCGCAGGCGCTGCGGGACCACACGGTGGCGCGGTTGTTTGTCCTGGCCGGAGCCGCCTAGCCTGAGAACCGCACCAGCGCCGTATCTGCCCTGAGGTACAGCGGGTGCTTGGGCGAACCATCGCCATTGGTGCCAAAGCACCACAGGTCGATACCGTCGGCCCGTAGCGCCTCGACCATCGCCTTGCCAGCCGGAGCCAGGGCCTTGTTGAGCTTGCCATGGCATAGCACAACCAGGTCTGCCCCCGCCGCTGCCTTGCGGATCGCAGGGAGGTTGGCTTCGGAGACCGCGACGACTCCCGGCGCCAGCAGCATCTTGGGATCTGTCGCCCGGTAGTCACCCACATTGGCCTTGATCATCGCCGAGTAGCCTTCGCGCTGGGCGAAGGTCCATTCGCGCGCGCAGGTCGGGTCGTTGGCCGTCGCGTCGGCGGTGCTCGGATTCATGCCGATGAACAGGACATAGCGGTCGGGGAAATGCTCCCCGGTCCAGCGCCGCATCAACTGGCGGTAGCGGGCGTCGGCGCTGAATGTAGCGTCTCCCTTGACGCCCGGCATCAGCGGCAGGCGAACCTTGCCGCCGGGGTCGTGGGTGTCCAAGGTCATGCGGTGAGGTCGCTCGGTGGGACCAGGCCATGGATCAGCGACGCGGTCGTGACCGTATTGGCCAACAGGCACGCAATCGTCATCGGGCCGACGCCGCCCGGGACAGGCGTGATGGCGCCGGCAACTTCGGCAGCTTCCTTGTAGGCCACGTCACCCAGTAGGCGCGTCTTGCCTTCACCGCGTTCCGGCGCGTCGATGCGGTTGATGCCCACGTCGATGACCGTGGCGCCCGGCTTGATCCAGTCACCCCTTATCATTTCCGGTCGACCCACGGCGGCGATGACGATGTCGGCCTGCCGGACCAGGTCAGGCAGGTTGCGCGTCCTCGAATGCGCGATGGTGACGGTGCAGCTCTCGCGCAGCAGCAACTGGGCGATCGGCTTGCCCACCAGGTTGGAGCGACCGACGACGACGGCATGAAGGCCCGACAGGTCGCCCAGCGTATCGCGCAGCAACATCAGGCACCCGAGGGGGGTACAGGAAACGGGGCCCGGCAGGCCGATGGCAAGCTTGCCGACGCTGGCGGGGGTGAAGCAATCGACGTCCTTGGCTGGATCGATGGTGTCGATGATCTTGAGCGGATCGATCTGCTTGGGCACGGGCAGTTGTACCAGGATGCCGTGAATAGCCGGATCGGCATTGAGCTTTCGAACCAGCGCCAACACGTCGGCCTCGCTGGTATCCTCGGGAAGCTCATACTTCTCCGAATGCATGCCCATCTCGACGGTCTGCTTGGCCTTTTGCGCCACATAGACCTGGCTGCCGGGGTCATGACCAACGATGACGACGGCGAGGCCAGGCGTAATGCCGTGCTCGGCTTTGAGGCGGACCACATGGTCGGCAATGCGGCCGCGCAGGCCCGCGGCAAAGCTCTTGCCGTCAATGATTTTGGCTGCCATCGGAGCACCTCGCGAGGAATGGAACTGCATTTGCGCGGCAGCAATAGAAAAAGCCGGCCACGCCGTCCATGGGCCGAGCGACACCTGGCCAAATAAAAGCGACACGCATCAACGAAAAAGGCTGCAACGACATCACTGTCATTGCAGCCTTGTGGAATACTGGCCGACCGCGCTGTTGAGGGCTTGGGGGACAAGCGGCCGACACAACATTCCTCGCTCACCAGCTGCATGGGTCGCTTGCCGTGCCAGTGAACTGCATGAAGAGATGGTGGGTAAATGCGGCGAGAAAAGTGCCCTTCACACCGATGTGAAACGTGACGGGAGCTGGTCGCACTGTTGAAGCGCCGCCGCGAAACTGTCATGCAGGAAGGCTAGACGCTGCGCGACAATCCAGCGCGATTCCGCAAGACGGCAGGTTCAATCCGGAACCTGCAACAGAAAGAGCCACATGACCACGATCAGCCCTCCCCGCCTCGAAAAGCAGTCCTTCACCGACCCGGAGAAGGCTTGGGACTATCTGGCCGAGCTCTACCACCGGAATACCGGTTTCATTCGAGGCCACCTCGCCGCGCTGGCAAAGGGCATCATTCCCGACGGTAAGGTGCGCGCCTGCTATCCCCAGGTGGAAGTCCGCTCCACCAGCTACAGCAAGCACGAGAGCACCCTGCCCTATGGATTTCTCCACACGCCAGGGCTCTATCGTACCACGGTGACCGCGCCCGACCTGTTCCGCACCTATTTCCAGGAGCAGTTCATTGCCATCCTCAAGAACCATGGCGGCACGATCGACATCACCGAGAGCGATACGCCCATTCCGCTGCACTTCGCCGTCAATCCCAGCGAGCGCATCGATGGCGAGGCCCTGAACGCCCTCAACATTCCCTTGCGCGATGTGTTTGACGCGCCCGACCTCGGCAATACGGACGACGAGATCGCAAACGGCACCTTTGTGCCGCCCAAGGGCGGACCCTACCCGCTATCGGCGTTTACCGCGCCGCGCGTCGACTATTCGCTCTTTCGGCTGAGCCACTATACCGGCACAGACGCCCGCCATTTCCAGAACTTCGTCATCTTCACGAACTATGCCTTCTACATCGACGAGTTCTGCCGCATAGCCAAGCAGTACATGGCCGAAGGGCATCCGCACTACGAAAGCTTCATCGAGCCGGGCAACGTGGTGACGGACAATGCCCTGCGTGGCGGCAGCACGGCCGGCACGGCTCCGGTGCGCGCGCCGCAAATGCCCGCCTATCACCTGACTGCCGATCGCGGCCGGGGCATCACCATGGTCAATATCGGCGTGGGTCCGTCCAACGCCAAGACCATAACCGACCACATTGCCGTACTGCGCCCGCATGTCTGGATCATGCTCGGCCATTGCGCCGGCCTGCGCAATTCCCAGGAACTGGGTGACTATGTGCTGGCCCACGCCTATGTGCGCGAAGACCACGTGCTGGACGCCGACCTGCCCCTGACCGTGCCGGTGCCGGCATTGGCCGAAGTGCAGGTGGCGCTCGAACAGGCGGTGCACGAAATCACCGATACCGAGGGCATCGAGACCAAGAAGATCATGCGCACCGGCACGGTCGCGACCTTCGACAACCGCAACTGGGAGTTGCGCGACCAGGCCGAGATCGTGCGACAACTCAGCCAGTCCCGCGCCGTGGCGCTCGATATGGAAAGCGCGACCATTGCCGCCAACGGCTTCCGCTTCCGCGTACCCTATGGGACGCTACTCTGCGTGTCGGACAAGCCGCTGCATGGCGAACTGAAGCTGCCCGGCATGGCTTCCGACTTCTATCGCACCCAGGTTAATCGCCATCTGCAGATCGGGCTGCGGGCGATGGAAATCCTGCGCGACCAGCCCGCGGAGCGGCTGCACTCGCGGAAATTGCGCAGCTTTGCCGAGACGGCGTTCCAATAGCGATTGCACACGCCTCAGGGCGTTATGATGATCTTGCCGACATGGTCCCCATTGCCGAGGCGGCGGAACGCGGCTGCGCCCAGGGACAGCGGATAGATGCCATCGACGACGGGACGCACGAGGCCGGTAAGCGCTAGGCTGTCGGCGGGTGCGGCCTTGTAAACCAGCACGCCCAGCCTGCGCTTGCGTCGGACCAAGCCCGACAAGGCGACGCCGATGAGACCGCCATAGGTACCGCCGATAGCGACGAAGTCGCCGCCCGGCCGCAGGCACCGGGCATAGTGCCGGGCAGGCCGATTGGCCACCATGTCGATGATCAGCGTGTAGCGATCGGCCACCGCGGTATAGTCGGTCCTGCGATAATCAAGGAAATCGTCCGCGCCCAGGGCCATGACGGCATCGCGCTTGTCGCCGCGATCGACCGCCACCACGCGCGCACCGATCTGCTTGGCCAGCTGGATGGCAAAGGTGCCAACGCCACCGGCTGCGCCGTTGACGAGCACGGTATCCGCCGGACCCAGATCGGGCCGCCTGCGGATCGCCTGCAGGGCAAGACTGCCGGCTTGCGGCAGGGCGGCAGCGTCTTCAAAGGACAGGCCCGCCGGCATCGGCGCAAGCGCGGATGCGGCGGCCACGACGAAATCGGCCAGACCGCCCCACTTGCCTTCGGAAAGATCGCCGAAGACCTTGTCGCCGACCGCGAATGCCGTCACCCCCTGCCCGACCGCCTCGATGGTTCCGGCGATATCGGCGCCCAGTGTGCGAAATGGCGGCTTGAACGGGCCCATGATCCGTCCCATCGGCGTGCCCGCCAATAGGTCCCAATCCCAGGAATTGAGCGACGCGGCATGGACGCGGACCAAGACCTCGCCCGCCTTGGGCTGCGGCATTGGAACCTCCTCCAGCCGAAGGACGTCCTCGGGCGCTCCATAGCGGTCCTGCACCAAGGCTCGCATCGTCCATCAACTCCTGCGGCGTTCGAAACGGAGGATCTCGCCCTCGTCCGGATCGATATAGGAGCCCGCGGCCAGAAAGCCACAGCGCCGGAGGACGCCTTGCGAAGCGGTGCCGTCGGCCAGTGTTTCGGCGCGGACGGCTGTTACCGTCTCGTCCCGGAAGGCACGCGCCACCAGCAGTTCCACGGCGTTGCTCGCAATGCCGCGGCGCTGGCACTCGGGAATGACGGAATAACCGATCTCGACGCTTCCATCGGCCGAAGGCGGGCCCTTGTATCCGCAAGTGCCACAGAGCTGGCCATCGGCCACGATGAACCAGGTGACCAGCCCGGGGCGCCAGGGTGCCGCTCCCTCATGCCGCGGATCCAGGCAAAGACTTCCGGCTCGTTGTAGAGCGGCGGCCATGAGCCAGGCGGCGCGACACCCAGCGCTTCGGCCAGCTTCGCGCTGCCGACTTCGACAGCGTCGAGCAGAAACGAATTCGCGGCGACAATGGTGACATTGCCGCCGCGTTCGATGAGGCGGTCGGGGCCGACCGCCAAGGGCTCAGCGGCCCTTGACGACCGAGTAGCCGGCATACTTGGCCGAGGTGCCCAGCTGCTCTTCGATACGGATCAACTGGTTGTACTTGGCAAGGCGATCCGAGCGGCTGAGCGAGCCGGTCTTGATCTGTCCACAATTGAGCGCGACCGCCAGGTCGGCAATGGTGGAGTCCTCGGTTTCGCCCGAGCGATGCGACATCACCGACGTGTAGCCGGCGCGGTGCGCGGTATCGACGGCGTTGAGCGTTTCGCTCAGCGAGCCGATCTGGTTGACCTTGACCAGGATCGAGTTGGCGACGCCCATCTTGATGCCCGAGACGAGGCGCTGCGTATTGGTGACGAAGAGGTCGTCGCCCACCAGTTGCACCTTCTTGCCGATGGCGTCGGTCAGGGCCTTCCAGCCCTCCCAATCGTCTTCGCCCATGCCGTCTTCGATGGTGATGATGGGATAGCGATTGGCCAGGTCTTCGAGGAAGCGCACGTTCTCTTCCGAGGAGAGCGACTTGCCCTCGCCTTCCATCTCGTACTTGCCGCCCTTGTAGTATTCCGTCGCCGCGCAATCGAGGCCTAGGAAGATGTCCTCGCCCGGCTTGTAGCCGGCTTTTTCGATCGAGCGCATGATGAAGCCCAGCGCGTCGTCGGCCGACTTGAGGTTGGGCGCGAAACCGCCTTCGTCGCCAACGGCTGTGTTGTGGCCTTCGGCCGACAGGCCCTTCTTGAGGGTGTGGAAGATTTCCGAGCCGATGCGCACGGCGTCGGCAAGGTTTTCCGCGCCCGCCGGCAGGATCATGAATTCCTGCATGTCGATCGGGTTGTCGGCATGCTGGCCGCCATTGATGATGTTCATCATCGGCACCGGCAGGACATGGGCGTTCGGTCCGCCGATATAGCGGTAGAACGGCAGCTCGCTAGACTCCGCGGCGGCCTTGGCAACGGCCAGGGAGACGCCCAGGATGGCGTTAGCGCCCAGCCGGCCCTTGTTGGGCGTGCCGTCAAGCTCGATCATCGCCTGGTCGACCCCAAGCTGGTCGAGCGCGTCCATGCCCTGGATTTCGTCTGCAATCACCGAATTGACGTTTTCGACCGCCTGGGTCACGCCCTTGCCGGAATACTTCTTGCCGCCATCGCGCAGCTCCACGGCTTCGTGCGCGCCGGTCGACGCGCCCGAGGGCACAGCCGCGCGGCCGAAGCTCCCGTCATCCAGCACCACATCGACTTCGACCGTGGGATTGCCGCGGCTATCGTAGATCTGGCGGCCGGTGACATGGATGATTGAAGACATGGAAAGCCCTTTTCCGGTGGGAATTGCACAGCGTTGCGCCTGTCTAGACGCAGAGTGTGACGAGGAAAAGGGGCAGCTTGCAAATAATTGCCTCACGCCGCAGCAGGGCGTTGCCGGGTCATGAAGCAGGCGGCCGGGGGCTGATCGTTACGACCAGTCCCAAGTGATGAATTCGTAGCCATTGCGCTGGAAGATCTCATCGCGCACCGCCGGGTCGATTTCGGGCACGGGCCTGCCCTGCATTCGCATTTCCTCGAAGGCTGCCGCGTCGGTCGCGGGCGCAAAGATGTTGGCGAGTTGCCCCTCTTCCGCGCCAATGTTGCGCCAGCCATGGATCGACCCGCGCGGGATGAAAACCCAGGCGCCCGCCGAAACCTGCATCTGCGTTTCACCCAGGCGAAAGGAAAACTCTCCGCGCTGCACAAGGAGCACTTCGTCGCTGTTACGGTGCCGGTGGAGCGGGGTTCCCGCTCCTGCAGGCACGGTTTCCTCGAAAACGGCGATGCTGCAGCCCGTATCCTGGCTGAGCAGCTTGAATACAGCTGGACGGCCGGGCTCCATGTTCCAGGTATTTCCAGCACCGGGTGCTACGACATATCCTGTTGCGTCCACCATCGCTCGCCCCTCCACACTGGCCGATTGTCGCGAGATGCCCCCTCGGCCGTCAAGTCTGGTGGATGCAGGCTTGCGGCCATTGCCTCTTCGGGTTACCCCTATTTGTATTAGCGATAACGCAGCGAGCAATCATGACCAAGCCGTTCATCACACAGGTCGCCCATACCTGTATTTTCGCCCACGACCTGGCGGCAACAGAGGCCTTCTATCGCGACGTTTTCGGCATCGCCAAGGCGTTCGACTTCAAGCGCGGCGAGGACTGGATCGGCTTCTATCTCGACCTGGGCCAGCGCAGCTTCATCGAGGTGTTCCGCAAGGCGGAATCGAGTTTTGACGAGAAGAACCAGATCAACCACATCTGCCTTGAGACTGAGGATATCGATGGGCTGCTGGCGCATGTGCGCAGCCAGGGCATCGAGATTACCGACAAGAAGCTTGGCGTCGACGGCACCTGGCAGGCCTGGACCAAGGACCCCAACGGCGTGAAGCTGGAGATCTTCCAGTACACCGCCGACAGCATGCAGTTTCAGCCCAAGGGCGGCGTCTGCCAGGTGAACTGGTAGGCCCACTAGGCGGATCAGCGCCCTTGTACCTGGCCGTCGGAGATAAGCCAGGTGACCGCCTCCTGCGCGGCTTCGAGCGAGGTGTAGCGCGGCGCGTAGCCGAGCAGCCGCCGGCCCTTTTCGATCGAACAGTTGGGCGATCGGGCGATATGCTCCCAGGTCGCCTTGGCTTCGTCGGCGTCCTGCGACTTCGCCCATTCCTCGAACCCGGCAAAGCTGAGCCTGGGCTCATGGCCAAACCAGCGATACATCGCCTCGGCATAGCCGCGAAGCGTTACGGCAGCGTCCGAGACGGCGTGGAAGCTCTCGCCGACCGCCGCGGACCGCGTGTCGATGGCCCGCATAACCACCTGCGCCACGTCATCGGCATGCACATGGTGCACCGTTTCAAGCCCGAAATTGGGCAGCGGCAGCGTGTCGCCGCGAGCGATGGTGCTGAACACGGCAGGATTGAAATGTCCGGCCGGGTTGAGCGGCGCCCAGCCGGGACCGACGATATGGCCCGGGTGCACGATGGTGGCGGGGAACCCGCGCATCCTGGCGCGCGACAGAAGGTCCGCTTCTATCGCGGCCTTGGCAGTGCCGTAGTCGCCAAAGGGAAACTTGGCTGCCGATTCCGGGGTCGGAACGACCGTTGCGTGGCCATGCGTCCAGATGGTGCCGATATGGATGAAGTGGCTGACCCCACCCTCGAGGGCATCGGCAATCTGACAATTGCTGGCCTCGGTAAAGCAGATCAGGTCCACCACGATATCCGCGCCCAGGGCTGCAATGGCTTGGCCGAACCGGCCCTTTGGCTCCTCGGCCTCGCGATCGATGGTCACCGATGTGACATGGCGCCAGACGGCGCTCTGCTGGTAGGGCCTGGCAACGCCGCGGCTGATTGCGGTGACGTCGTGGCCCGCCATGACCAGACGCGGTATCAGATAGGTGCCGATATGCCCGGTGGCGCCAATGACGACGACCTTGCTCATTTCGGCGCGTCCTTCTTGTGACCGTCCATATGCTTGTCGGCCAGAGCCTTCTCGCTCGCCCGCCGCAGTTTTTCCGCCTTGGTCTGCCCGAACAGCGCACGGTTCTGCTGCGCTTGCGCCTCCTTGTCAGCACGAGCCTTTTGCTTGCGGGCGTTACGAAGATTGATGATCTCGGCCATGGTGGGACTCTCGGTTCGTCCGACCAGAGATAGCACGAGAATAGGTCAATAGACGAAGAGGCAATAAATCGGGATGACGGTACCCTTCCGCGTTCTGATATCGACCGCATAGGCATACTCGTCCTCGAGCATTCTGGCGCTCTGCACGACGGCGCCAGACGAAATATGTTCGGTAAAAGCGTTATCGAACTTCACGTCGGCGGGATCGGAGATGTCGAGCGGATACCACGCGTCGACGGTGGCATCCGCGTTGAGGAAACCAAAGCTGGTCGGCTCATCGATCCGCAGCGTGCCCTCGTAGGTTTGCGGCCCGTCGCGGTCCGACAGGCATTCGAAGTCCCCGAGCAATGGGGCGGCGGCGGCCGGTGACAATGCGGCGACCAGAAAACCGGTAACAAACAAGGTACGGATCATGGGACCTCACTCCTGAGACCCCAAGATGGCTTGCCTTAGTTCAGCAGCCTACCCCTGTTTCCGGGTGTCGCTGTCGTCAGACCAAGCGGCTCTGCTCCATCGCGGCGGCAATGAAGCTGGCGAAGAGCGGATGCGGCTCGAAGGGCTTGGATTTGAGTTCCGGATGGAACTGCACGCCGATGAACCAGGGATGGTCGGTGCGCTCGACGATCTCGGGCAGCTTGCCGTCCGGGGAGACGCCGGAGAACAGCAGGCCATTCTTCTCGAGCAGCTTGCGGTAATCCATGTTCACTTCGTAGCGGTGACGGTGGCGCTCCGAAATGCGCGTCGAGCCATAGATGTCAGCGACGCGGGAGCCGCGTGTCAGTTGAGCCGGATAGGCCCCCAGTCGCATCGTGCCACCGAGATCGCCCTCGGCGGAGCGGCTCTCGGTCTCGTTGCCCTTTACCCACTCGGTCATCATGCCCACGATCGGCTCCTTGGTCGGGCCGAACTCGGTAGACGAGGCATTCTTGATGCCGGCGGTATTGCGGGCCGCCTCGACGCAGGCCATCTGCATGCCGAAGCAGATGCCGAAATAGGGCACGTCCTTGACGCGGGCGAAGCGGGCCGCCTCGATCTTGCCGGCCGAGCCGCGCTCGCCGAACCCGCCAGGCACCAGGATGCCGTGGACATGCTCGAGATAGGGCGCCGGGTCGTCCCGCTCGAACACCTCGCTGTCGATCCACTGCAGGTTGACCTTGACCTTGTTGGCGATGCCGCCATGGGTCAGGGCTTCGCTGAGCGACTTATAGGCGTCCTTGAGGCCGGTATACTTGCCCACGATGGCGATATTGACCTCGCCTTCCGGGTTGTGAAGTCGGGTCGAGACATCCTGCCAGGCGCTGAGATCGGGCTCCGGTGCGTCGGTGATACCGAAGGACGCAAGGATTTCGCGATCGAGGCCTTCCTTGTGGTAAGCCAGCGGCACGTCATAGATCGAGCCGACGTCGAGGCCCTGGATGACGGCGCTTTCACGCACATTGCAGAAGAGGCTGAGCTTCTTCTTCTCGCCCTCCGGAATCGGGCGGTCGCAGCGCACCAGCAATACGTCGGGAGCGATGCCGATGGAGCGCAGCTCCTTGACCGAGTGCTGGGTCGGCTTGGTCTTGAGCTCGCCGGCCGAAGGAATATAGGGCATCAGCGTCAGATGCAGGTAGCAGGTGTGGCCACGCGGCAGGTCATTGCCCAACTGGCGGATCGCCTCGAAGAACGGCAGGCCCTCGATATCACCCACCGTGCCGCCGATCTCGACCAGCACGAAATCGAAGTCGTCATTGCCCTCGATGACGAAATTCTTGATGGCATCGGTGACATGCGGGATGACCTGCACGGTGGCGCCCAGATATTCGCCACGGCGCTCCTTGGCGAGAATGTCCGAATAGATGCGGCCGGTGGTGATGTTGTCGCGCTTGGTGGCGGCGCGGCCGGTGAAGCGCTCGTAGTGCCCCAAGTCGAGATCGGTCTCGGCGCCATCATCGGTGACGAACACCTCGCCATGCTGGGTGGGCGACATCGTGCCCGGATCGATGTTGAGATAGGGGTCGAGCTTCCTCAGGCGGACCTTGTAGCCACGCGCTTGCAGAACGGCGCCGAGCGCCGCCGATGCAAGACCTTTACCCAATGAGGAGACCACGCCTCCGGTGATGAATACGTACCGAGCCATGGGCGTTCACCTTAATCACATCATCGTCGATTCGTAGAGCTGGTCACCGGCTCTACACAAAAAGAAGAAGGGGATGTTTCCATCCCCCTCTTTGGTCTCGTCAGTTGGTCGCCGGAGCGGCCGGCGTTTGGGCCGGCGTCTCCGCCGGAGCATCGGGCACCGGCGCCGTCGTGGTGGCTTCCGGAGTTGCCGCCGGCGCAGCATCGGCGGCCGGTGCCGTTTCGGTCGTGGCGGGAGCCACGGCGTCCGTGGTCGCGGGCGCCTCGGTAACCGGGACCGGCAGGTCCGATGCAGAAGCGTCGGGCTGCAGCGCGTTCAGCGCGTCCAGCACATTGGTCGGGGTTTCGCCGTCTTCCGTCGTGCTTGCGCCTTCCAGAATGCTGGACGTGCCGCGATCGAGTTCGGACAGAATGGTGAGGCCAATAGCCGTGGCGAAAAAAAGTGTCGCCAGAATCGCCGTGGTGCGGGTCAGCAAGTTGGCGGAGCCGCGCGCGGTCATGAAACCACCGCCGCCACCACCGCCAATGCCCAACGCGCCACCCTCGGAACGCTGCAGCAGGATCACTGCGATCAGCGCGAGGACGATCAGCAAATAGGCCACAATCAGGACGTTTGCCATTGTGTCTCAGTCTATCGGTCTAAGCAAAGATGCGGCGTCATACACGCCTCGCGTGGCAAATGCCAGAGCCCGACGGGATTTTCCGCCGGGCTTGAGCCGTCGCGAGACTACACCGCGGAAATAATGGTGGCGAAGTCCTTTGCCAAGAGGCTGGCCCCGCCCACCAGGCCACCGTTGACATTGTCGAGGGCCAGGATTTCGCGGGCATTCTGCGGCTTGAGCGAACCGCCGTAGAGAATGTGGATGCCCTGCCCCTTGTCGCCGAAGCGATCCACCAGCTGGCGCCGGATCGAATTGTGCATCTGGGCGATGTCGTCGTTGCTCGGCGTGCGACCGGTACCGATGGCCCAGACCGGTTCATAGGCAATAATCACGTCATGCTGACCGGCGGCATCGGGAATGGAGCCGGCAAGCTGTGCGGCAACCACCGATTCAGCGCGGCCACTGTCCCGCTCCGCCTCCGTCTCACCCACGCAGATGATGGGCTTGAGGCCAGCGCCGATGGCCGCTTCGGCCTTGGAGCGAACCAGGTCATCGGTTTCACCATGCGCAGCACGGCGCTCGGAGTGGCCGACGATCACATATTGAGCACCGGCATCGGCAAGCATGCCGGCAGCAATATCGCCTGTATAGGCGCCGTGGGCAGCCGGGTGACAGTCCTGGCCACCTGCCAAAATGCCCGACGTGGCCCCCTGGCGCGCAACCGCCGCAAGGATTGTCGCGGGAGGGCAGACCACGACGATGGCACGTGGCGCGTCCCCGGTTGTCAGGATGCCCGCGAGAGCCGTCAACTCGTCCAGCGAAGCCCTCACGCCATTCATTTTCCAGTTCCCTGCGATCAGCGGCGTTATTGTCGTTGTCACTCTTTGCTCCTGCTGCCTCTTGCACCGGGCCAAGGATTGCCCTAACCCCGGCTGTCAAAATGGATTACTAGTGCCCTCCCGCTGGCGCGGTAAAGCCTCGTGTTGCCCAACTGGAACGTCTCAGATGCTCGATAGTTTGCGTGTTTTTGCAAAATCCTGGCCCGGCAAGATCATGGGCGCGTGTCTGCTGGTGGGTCTGGCGGGCTTCGGCATCAACAATGTGATTGCCGATCTGGGCAGCAATACCGTCGCACGCGTGGGCAACGAGGACATCAACTCGCGGGAGTTCCTGAGGGCCTATCAGAGCCAGCTCAACCAGGTTGCCCAGCAGTTCGGCTCCATGCCGACGCCGCAGGAGGCGATGAGCCTGGGCATCCCCGCGACGGTGCTGCAGAACCTGGCGCAGGATGCGGCGCTCAATCAGCTCGCCAGCAATTTCGGACTGGGTGTTTCGCAGAGGAAGCTCAGCGAGATGCTGCGCGAGGATCCCTCGTTCCAGAACGCGCTGGGCACCTTCAACGCGGACAATTTCCGCCAGGTGCTGCAGGCCAGCGGACTGACCGAGGCCGAGTATTTCGATGACCAGAGCAACGCAGCGCGGCGCCAGCAGCTGATCCTCAGCCTTTTTGGCGACACCAAGCTGCCCGAGACCGCTGCCAGCCTCATCAACCGTTACGTGGCCGATCAGCGGACCATCGAGTATTTCACCCTGGGCGAGACCAATGTGGAAACTCCGGCCGCCCCGACCGAGGACGAGCTGAAGGCCTATCTCGCCGAGCACCAGGCCGAGTTCCGCACCGTCGAGACTCGCAAGGTGCAGATGCTGCGCCTGTCGGCAGCCGACCTGGCCCAGACCAAGGTTGCGGACATCACCGACGATGCCATCGCGGCCGAGTATGAGCGGACCAAGGCGACACTGACCAAGCCGGAGCGCCGGACCATCCAGCAGGTGGTGCTCAACGACGAGCAGGTCGCAGCCTTCGAGGCAGGCCTTGCCGCGGGGACGCCGTTCGAGACGCTCGTGTCCGAGGCTGGATTGACGGCAACCGACCTCGGTTCGCTGACACAGGCCGAAATCAACGATGCCGGGCTGGCCAGCGCGGCGTTTGGGCTGGCCCAGGGCGCCTTTGTCGTCATCGACGGTGTCGCAGGCAAGCGGGCGATCCATGTCTCCGCTATCGAGGCCGGCGGCGTGCCTGCACTGGACGAGGTGCGCGATCAGATCGCCGAGAACCTGGCGCTGGCCGCGGCACGCAATGAGCTGGCCGACGTACAGGACCAGATCGAAGAACTGCGCGCCGCTTTCCGCCCGCTCACCGAGATCGCCGAGCGGTTCAAGCTCGACCTCTATGAAGCCGACGTGACCTCCGGCGGCACCGAGTTGAGCGTGATCCCCGATCTTGCCACCGAAGATGCGCCGCGCGTCACCCAGGCCATCTTCAAGGCGGAACAGGGCGCGCTGACGGCTGCTATCCCGCTGTCGGGCAATGCCAACCTGTGGTTCGACCTCAACGCCATCGAGCCGGCCCGCGACCAGACGCTGGATGAGGTGCGCGAGCAACTGACCACGACCATGACCACCGAACGCGTCAACAACGCCATCATCGCGGCCCAGGCCGAGGCCGTGAAGCGGCTCGATGCCGGCGAGGCGATTGCCGATGTTGCCGCTTCCTACAATGTCTTCCCGCAGTTGAGCGCACCCTTCACCCGCTTCGGCTCGGAGGACGGCACCATCGACGGCGCCCTGGCCTCCGCCGCCTTCGCCGGCGATGCGAGCCATCACGGCTCCGCCGTGACCCAGTCGGGTGAGTTCGTCGTGTTCCAGGTCACCGAACTGACCGAAGCCACCGCCCCGCTCGAAGCCTCGGCTGCCGCCACGCTCGAGAACGAGGCGCGCATCGGCATCTACGGCGACTTCGTCACCGCCGTTCGCGACGACGCGCGCATGACCATCAACCAGCAGACCCTGCAGCAGGTGCTGGCCGTCAATACCGGCCTCTGACCGACAGGCAGGCCTTCACCCAAACTGGATACGACAACGATGGGCGACGACTTCTATCAGCGCTTTTCCGAGCAATACGATGCTGGGAAGTCGCAGATCGTCTGGCGCCGCATCGTGGCCGATCTCGAAACGCCCGTCGGGACATATCTGAAGCTTGCGCAGGACCGGAGGAACACGTTCCTGCTCGAATCCGTGCAGGACGGCACGACGCGCGGCCGCTACTCGATCATCGGCAGCCAGCCGGACGTGATCCTCAAGGTCGAGGCCGGACAGGCCTCGATCAACCGCGCCGCGCAGATCGACGAGACCGCCTTCCAGCCACTGGCCGACCTGCCGCTTGACGCCCTGCGCAACCTGGTGGCCGACAGCAAGATCGACGTACCGCCCGGGCTGCCGCCGCAGTCCGCAGGTATCTACGGCTTCCTGGGCTATGAGATGGTCCGCTACATGGAAGTGCTACCCAACAGCAATCCGGACCACCTGCAACTGCCCGAGGCCACGCTGATGCGGCCCTCGCTGCTGGCGATCTTCGATACGCTCAAGGACGAACTCTACCTGACCGCGCCGGTTTATGTACGCCAGGGTGTCTCGGCCAAGCAGGCCTATGAAGCCGCCGAAGCCCGCATCGACGACGCGATCAGCCGCCTTGGGCGCGCCCTTCCGACCACCACCGCCCTGCCCGATCTGGAATCCATCGCTGTCACCAGCAACACCTCGAAAGACGCGTATTTCGAGATGGTTGCGCGGGCCAAGGACTACATTACCGCCGGCGACATCTTCCAGGTGGTGCTGAGCCAGCGCTTCGAGGCCGAGTTCACGCTGCCTCCGACCGCGCTCTATCGCGCGCTGCGCCGGACCAATCCCAGCCCATATATGTACTTCCTCGATTTCGGTGACTTTGCCGTCGCCGGATCGAGCCCGGAAATCCTGGTGCGAGTGCAGGATGGCGAGGTCACCATTCGGCCCATCGCCGGAACCCGCAAGCGCGGTTCTACCCCGACGCGCGACCAGGAACTGGCAGCCGAGCTGCTGGCCGATCCCAAGGAACTGGCCGAACACCTGATGCTGCTCGACCTCGGCCGCAACGACGTGGGCCGTGTCGCCAAGACCGGCACGGTCAAGGTCACCGACAAGTTCTTCCTCGAATATTATTCCCACGTCATGCACATCGTTTCCAACGTCGTGGGCGTGCTGGACCCCAAATACGACTTCGTCGACGCCCTCTCGGCCGGCTTCCCGGCCGGTACGGTGTCCGGCGCGCCGAAAGTGCGGGCGATGGAAATCATCGACGAGCTGGAGAAGTCGCGTCGCGGCATCTATGGCGGCTGCGTCGGCTATTTCGGCGCCGACGGCACCATGGATACCTGCATCGTGCTGCGCACCGCCATCCTCAAGGATGGCAAGCTCTATGTGCAGTCGGGCGCCGGCATCGTCGCCGACAGCAAGCCCGAACTCGAACAGCTCGAATGCGAAAACAAGGCCCGCGCCCTTTTCAGCGCCGCCGAGGAAGCGCTACGCTATGCTGGCGAGGCGAGGATCGGGCAATGACGGCGCAGTCAACCTTTCAACAACGATGGCGGAACTGGTTCTAACCACCGAACCTGTTCCCATTGCCGCGCTGGAGCCAATAAATGACCCGCACGCTCGTCATCGATAACTACGACAGCTTTACCTACAACCTTGTCCACTTCCTGGGCGAACTGGGTGCCGACATTACCGTGCACCGCAACGACAAGATCACCCTCGACGAAATTGCCGCCATAGCGCCCGAGGCGATCGTTCTGTCGCCCGGTCCCTGCACGCCCAACGAGGCCGGCATCTGCCTGGCACTGATCGACCGCTTCAAGGGCGAGGTACCCATTCTGGGCGTATGCCTGGGCCATCAGGCCATTGGCCAGGCCATGGGCGGCGATGTGATCCGGGCGCCGCATCTCGTCCACGGCAAGACGTCCAAAATCCACCATACCGGCAAGGGCCTGTTCCGCGGGCTGAACAACGACTTCGAGGCGACGCGCTACCACAGCCTGATCGTCAAGCAGGACACTCTGCCCGATGTGCTGGAGGTCACCGCCACCACCGATGACGGCCTGATCATGGGCATGCAGCACAAGAGCCTGCCCGTGCACGGCGTGCAGTTCCATCCCGAGAGCATCGCCAGCGAAAACGGCCATGCCCTGCTGCAGAATTTCCTGAACCTGGCCCGCGACTTCAACCAGAAGCGAGCGGCGTGATGGACATCAAGGCAGCGCTCAACAAGATCGCCAATCGCAGGGACCTGACCGGCGAAGAAATGCGCGGCGTCATGCGCACCATCATGGCCGGCGAAGCCACGCCCAGCCAAATCGGCGCCTTCCTGATGGGTATGCGCGTCAAGGGCGAAACGGTGGTGGAAATCGCCGCCGCCGTCTCGATCCTGCGCGAGCAGATGATCCCGGTATCGGCGCCGGAGCACGCCGTCGACATCGTCGGCACTGGCGGCGACGAGGCCGGTACGCTCAACATTTCCACCGCCAGCGCCATCGTCGTAGCGGCCTGCGGAGTGCCAGTCGCCAAGCATGGCAATCGCGCCCTGTCGTCCAAATCGGGCGCCTCGCAGGTGCTCGAGGCCCTGGGGGTCAAACTTGATCTCACGCCGGCTGAAATCGGCGCCAGCGTCGACACGGCCGGCATCGGTTTCATGTTCGCGCCGATGCACCATCCCGCAATGAAGCATGTGGGTCCCTCGCGCAGCGAAATGGGGACGCGGACCCTGTTCAATCTGCTGGGTCCGCAATCGAACCCGGCTGGCGTCCGGCGCTATCTGCTCGGCGTCTATGCCGAGGAATGGGTGGAGCCGGTTGCCGCGGCGCTGCTGGCCAACCGCGCCGTCAAGGCCTGGGTGGTGCATGGCAGCGATGGGCTTGACGAAATCACCACGACCGGACCGACGCACATCGCCCAGATCGAAGGCGGCAGCCTCACGACGTTCGAGATCACGCCAGAACAATATGGCCTGCCGCGCGCCACGCTGGACGACCTGCGCGGCGGCGACCCGGCCGACAACGCACGCGCCATGACCGCGCTGCTCGACGGCGCGCCTGGGGCGTATCGTGATATCGTGCTGCTCAACAGCGCCGCCGCCTTGTTTGTGGCCGATCGCGTGGACACAATAGACACCGGCATTGCCCTGGCGCGCGCCGCCATCGATTCCGGCAAAGCCAAACAGACACTCGCCCGCCTCGTGGCGGTATCGAACGGACGCGAGCCATGAGCGACATCCTCCAGCAGATCGAAGCCTATAAGCGCGAGGAGATCGCCGCTGCCAAGGCCATGCGCCCATGGGCGGAAGTGGTCGCGCAAGCCCATGACCAGCCCGCCCCGCGCGGCTTCATACGCGCTATCAAGGCCAAGCGGGCGCAGGGGCATTATGCCCTGATTGCGGAGGTGAAAAAGGCCAGTCCCTCCAAGGGCCTGATCCGCGCCGATTTCGACCCGGCCGAGATTGCCCGCTCGTACGAAATGGCCGGCGCCGCCTGCCTGTCGGTCCTGACGGACCGTCCCGGCTTCCAGGGCTCGCCGAGCTACCTGATCGAAGCCCGCGCCGCCACGCAACTGCCCGTGCTGCGCAAGGACTTCCTCTTCGAGACCTACCAGGTCGCCGAAGCCCGGGCCTGGGGCGCCGATTGCATCCTGATCATTCTCGCCGCCGTCGGCGACGACGTGGCCCGCTACCTGCTGGACGCGGCCGAAGAATGGAAGATGGATGCCCTGGTCGAGGTGCACGACCAGCTGGAGCTCGATCGCGCCTTGGCGCTCGGGGCCGAGTTCATCGGCATTAACAACCGCAATCTGCGCACCTTCGAGACGACCCTCGAAACATCGATCAACCTGGCGGTCGGCATCCCCAAGAGCACGCTTCTGGTCAGCGAGAGCGGCATCGTCAATCATGACCACGTCGTCATGCTGGATCAGCGGGCCGGCATCGGCACCTTCCTCGTCGGCGAGAGCCTGATGCGGCAGGACGACGTCGTGGCCGCCACCCGCGCGCTGCTGATGGGCGCCCCGCAGGCTGTGCGCTGATGGCCCCGGGCCTCACCCACCTCAATGCCAAGGGCGAGGCGCATATCGTCGACATCGGTGACAAGGCGGTTACGCGTCGACGCGCCGTGGCGCAGGCTCGTATAGTAGGGCAACCGGAAACGGTCGCCACCATCATGGGTGGAGGCCTCAAGAAGGGTGACGCCCTGGCGGTGGCCCGCATCGCCGGCATCATGGCCGCCAAGAAAACCTCGGAGCTCATTCCGCTCTGCCACCCGATCCCGCTGACCAAGGTCAGTGTGGACATCGAAGCCGATGGTGCTGACGCCATATTGATCCACGCCACGGCCGAAACGACGGGGCAAACGGGCGTTGAAATGGAAGCACTCGTCGCTGCCTCCACTGCAGCCCTGACCCTTTATGACATGGCCAAGGCCATCGACCGCGGCATGGTCGTCACCGACATGTGCCTCCTCGAAAAATCCGGCGGCAAATCCGGCGATTTTACCCGCTCATGAGCCTGCTTCCCGTCGACGACGCCATTGCCGCCATCCTGCAGCGCGTACCGGCGCCAACGGCCGAACGGGTGCCCCTTTCCCAGGCTGGCGGAAGGGTTCTGGCCGAGCCCCTGATTGCCGCCCACGACCAGCCGCCTTTCCATGCCAGCGCCATGGACGGTTATGCCCTGCGGGCGGCCGACGTGGTCGAGGGGCATCGCCTCTCCCTCATCGGCACATCGCAGGCTGGTGCCGGCTTTTCCGGACGGGTCGCCCCAGGTGAGGCCGTCCGCATCTTCACCGGAGCTCCGGTGCCAGAGGGCGCCGATACCGTCATCATGCAGGAAGAGGCCCTCGTCGACGGCAGCCATGTTTCGTTCACGGCGCCCGCGCGTCCCGGTCACAGCGTGCGGCCGCGGGGTAACGATTTTGCGCGCGGTCAACAGCTGATCGCGCCGGGCACACGCATGGGTGCGATGCAATTGTCGGTAGCTGCCGCTGCCAACAGCGCCATACTTAACGTCGCCAGGCGCCCGCGCATCGCCCTGCTGGCCACTGGGGACGAACTGGTTCTGCCAGGCGACCCACTGGGACCCGACCAGATCGTCGCCTCCAACAGCTACGGCCTCGCCCCCCTGCTCTCCCCCTATGCGCAGAGCGTTGATGATCACGGCATCGTCGGGGATGAGCGGGCAAAACTGCGCTCGAAGCTGGCGGACATCTTTGCTGGCGACCTCGATATCCTGATCACGACGGGCGGCGCCAGCGTCGGCGACCATGATATCGTCCAGGAGCTCCTGCTCGAGATGGGCGTGACCCTGGACTTCTGGCGCATCAACATGCGGCCGGGCAAGCCGCTGATGTTTGGCACCCGTGGCAAAACCCTGGTTTTCGGCCTGCCGGGTAATCCGGTATCGGCCATGGTCACGGCGATCGTCTTCATCAAGCCCGCTCTCCGCCGCTGGCTTGGATACGCTGAACCACCAACCTGGCGGTTGCCGCTCGCCGCCGCAACGCCGCCAAATACCGCGCGACGCCATTTCATGCGCGCCCGCCTCGTGCACACGCCCAACGGCCCGCAGCTCGAACCGATCGCCCAGACCGACAGCGGACACACCTCGTCCCTGGGCGGCGCCAACATGTTGATCATCCAGCCAGAGGGTGATCCGGGGCAACCTGCGGGAACCACAATCGAAGCCCTGTCCATCGACGCGTTCTGACAGTCCAACTGGGCGCTAGACTGGTGCGTCAGCAAGCATATTGCGGAACATAACTGGAACACATATAGTCGTTCTGCCTATGTTCCGATTCTCTCCCCGAGGGGCCCATGCTGACGCGCAAACAACACGAGCTGCTGATGTTCATCCACGAACGGATGAAGGAAAGCGGCATCCCGCCATCATTCGATGAGATGAAGGATGCGCTCGATCTGGCGTCCAAGTCGGGCATTCATCGGCTGATTACGGCGCTGGAGGAGCGCGGCTTCATCCGCCGCCTGCCCAACCGGGCCAGGGCGCTCGAGGTAGTCAAGCTTCCCGATTCGATGAACCCGTCGCTGGGCGGCCGCAAGGCGCGCTTCGAGCCATCGGTCATCGAGGGCAATCTGGGCAAGGTGGCTTCGCCGCCCTCGCGTATTTCGGCGACCGAGGACTATGTTCGACCCGTCGCCATTCCGGTCATGGGCCGGATTGCGGCCGGTACGCCGATCGAGGCGATCCAGAGCCACTCTCACACCATCATGGTTCCGCCCGAAATGCTGGGTGCCGGCGAGCACTACGCGCTCGAAGTACGCGGCGACTCCATGATCGATGCCGGCATTTTTGATGGCGATACCGTCTTGATCAAGAAGCAGGACCAGGCCTCGACCGGCGAGATCATCGTGGCCTTGGTCGACGACGAGGAAGCCACGCTCAAGCGCCTGCGCCGCAAGGGCAATACGGTGGCGCTCGAAGCGGCGAACCCGGCCTACGAAACCCGCATCTTCCCACCCGACCGGGTCAAGGTGCAGGGCCGCCTGGTTGGCCTGCTGCGGAAATATTGATGCGCGCCGCCTGGCTGGGTGCCTTGCTGCTGCTGGCCCTGCCGGCGGGACCTGCGCTCGCCCAGGAGGCAAGCGTGAAGGAGACCCGCTGCTGGGTGGGTGACGTGACCTTTTCACCGGGCGCTGGAATCAATGCGGGTGAGTCTGTCTCCATCTGCCAGGCTGGCACTGGCTGGCAAAAAGCCGAGGCCGGGGCGCCGGTCATCGGCTGCCTGCTCGAGGGCGAATTGTCTTCGGTCGGCGCCGTGGTGGGCATTCGCAACAACGACACGCTCTTGCTGCAATGCGATGTCAGCGGTCGCTGGGTGACCATCGGCAGCGATGGCCAGGGATTCGGGCTGACGCTTTTGCGCTGAATGAGTGCTGTCTTTGCCGACGGGTCGCCAGCCTCGAAGAGCGCCCACCGTTGCGGAATTTTGCGATCCCAACCAGCTCTGGCTCTGCGCCGCCAGCATGGTTCGAACGAGACTATTGAGGACGGAGCAGGACTGGTTCTGCTTGGCATTTGGGGCCGCCGAAACGGTAAAGCGCAGTATCTGCAAACTCTTACTGGTGGCCATCTTGCAGAACGATCCGTTCCATGCCACATAGGTACCATACGTTTTCAGCCTAAGTCGGCTGCCTGACGCCGGCCAAGCCGGTCCGTGGCTTCCTTCTCGACCATGCGAACGTTATGTCCCCTTGGCATGTTGCCATCGGATAACCGCTCGTTACGAGCATAAAGGAACCTATCATGGCCCTCATCACCGGCACCGTGAAATTCTTCAACACCACCAAGGGCTTCGGCTTCATCTCGCCCGAAGACGGTGGCAAGGACGCCTTCGTCCACATCTCCGCCGTTCAGCGTTCGGGCCTGCAGGGCCTCTACGAGAACGACAAGGTGACCTACGAGCTGGAAACCGGCCGCGACGGCAAGCAGTCCGCGACCAACCTGACCCTGCTCTAGTCTCCATTGCAAGACGAGCGCGCTTCGGCGCCGCTCACGAGAGGCCATCGCGAAACCAGCGGTGGCCTTTTTGTTTGTCCTTGGCCGGTTCCTGCCCGAAAGCCCCCAGCGCTTCGTCTGGACTGAAGAGCCGCGAACGGGGATGGGCGATACAGCGCAAGAAAAGCAAAGGGGCCCGCACGTGGCGCGAGCCCCCTCCTTGTTACGCTTCGGCGCGATCAGTGGTTGTCGCGCGGCACGCCGTTGGTCTGGGCAATGCGCTGGTACTTCTCTGCCGGCTTGAGGATGGCGCCTTCGCCCAGCTGGCCGACGATGCCGCGCTGGATTTCCTGCCACGGCGTCTGGTGCTTGGGATACTTGTAGCCACCCATCGATTCCAGATCCGCACGCCGCTTGGCGATCTCCTCGTCCGAGATCAGGATATTGGCCTGACCCTTGTTGAGATCGATCCGTACCCGGTCGCCGGTCCGCAGGATGGCAAGGTTGCCGCCCGCGGCCGCTTCCGGCGATGCGTTGAGAATGGACGGCGAGCCGGACGTGCCGGACTGGCGGCCATCGCCGATGCAGGCCAGGGCATGGACACCCTTCTTGATCAGATAGGCAGGCGGTCGCATGTTGACGACTTCAGCGGCGCCCGGATAGCCGATCGGGCCAGCACCGCGCATGAACAGCAGCGTATTTTCATCGATATCCAAGGACGGATCGTCGATGCGGTGGTGGTAGTCTTCCGGCCCGTCGAACACCACGGCCTTGCCCTCGAAGGCGCCCGGGCTCTCGGGGTTGTTGAGATAGCGATCGCGGAACTCGGTCGAGATCACCGAGGTCTTCATGATGGCGTTGTCGAACAGGTTGCCGCGCAGCACCAGGAAGCCCGCATCGGTCTTGAGCGGGTTGTCGAAGCGGCGGATGACCTTCTCGTCCTGGATCGGTGTATTGCGGCAGTTCTCGCCGATGCTCTTGCCGTTGACCGTGGGCGCGTTCTCGCGGATCAGGCCCTGGCTCATCAGCTCGTTGACCACGGCCGGTACGCCACCGGCATGGTAATAGTCCTCGCCCAGATATTCGCCTGCCGGCTGCAGGTTGACCAGCAGCGGCACCTTGTGGCCGTAGGTCTGGAAGTCCTGCAGTTCCAGCTCGACGCCGATATGCTTGGCAATGGCCTGGATATGGATGGGCGCATTGGTCGAGCCGCCGATTGCCGAATTGACGACGATGGTGTTGATAAAGTTGTCCTTGGTCAGGATGTCGGACGGCTTGAGATCCTCGTGCACCATGTCCACGATGCGCTTGCCGGTGCGATAAGCCATTTCCTGGCGGTCGCGATAGGGTGCCGGAATGGCGGCCGAGCCAGGCAGCTGCATGCCGAGGGACTCGGCAAGCGAGTTCATGGTCGATGCCGTGCCCATGGTATTGCAATAGCCCGTTGAGGGAGCCGACGACGCCACCAGTTCGATGAACTGGGGATAGTCGATCTCGCCTGCCGCCATCATCTGGCGGGCCTTCCACACGATCGTGCCCGAACCGGTGCGCTCACCCTTGTGCCAGCCATTGAGCATGGGGCCGACGGAAAGCGCGATTGCCGGAATGTTGACCGTAGCCGCGCCCATGAGCATGGCCGGTGTGGTCTTGTCGCAGCCGATGGTAAGAACGACACCGTCGAGCGGATAGCCGTAGAGCACTTCCACCAGGCCCAGATAAGCGAGGTTTCGGTCAAGGCCGGCCGTGGGGCGCTTGCCGGTTTCCTGGATCGGATGCACCGGGAATTCGATGGCGATGCCGCCGGCTTCGCGGATGCCTTCGCGGACGCGCTCGGCCAGCACCATGTGGTGCCGGTTGCAGGGGCTGAGGTCCGAACCGGTCTGCGCAATGCCGATGATCGGCTTGTTGGACTGCAGCTCCTCGCGCGACACGCCGAAATTCATGTAGCGCTCGAGGTAGAGCGCGGTCATATCGGGATTGTCAGGATTGTCGAACCAGGCGCGCGAGCGCAGCTTCTTGGGCGCATCGCCCTGGCCATTACCTGCAGTCATGTCATGTTCCTCTTGGGTCCGCGGGCGCCGTCGCGCCCATCGTTCGGAGCGGTTCTAGCATGGCTTACGCCAGAGTGAAGTCGATTCCGAGGAAAAAATCATACAAATGAGAATCGCACCCATTCATATTGCTTGGCGCTCCGAAAATCTTACCAAACGAGGGGACCCGATCGGCCAAACCGGAGTCTTCTAGGTCATAATTTCGCGCTGGCTGAAACGGGCATCAGCCTTTAGGGTCGCGCCGCGTCGAGCCTGCCGCGGTGAGGAATATCGTTGACTGAGATCGTAGACTGGGTTGCCGTCGACTGGGGCACCTCCAACCTTCGCGCCTGGGGTATCGGCCAGGACGGCGCCGTGGCGTTCGAGAAGACTTCCCCCAAGGGCATGGGCAAGCTGACCCGCGAGGAATTTCCCGGCGCGTTGGCCGAACTGCTGGAGGGTGTGGAGCCAGCCAGCGCCGGGGCGCCCCTCGACGTGCTGATTTGTGGCATGGCGGGGGCTCGCCAGGGTTGGCTCGAAGCGCCTTACCTGGAAGCGCCGACCGACCTGCGCGGCCTGCTGGACGGTGCGGTGCGTCCAGCCATGCCCGGCGGTCGTATTGCCCCGGCGATCCTCCCTGGGGTCTGCCAGAAAGCCGGCGCCGACAATGTCATGCGCGGCGAGGAAACGCAGTTGCTGGGGTTGGCGGCGTTGACCCCAGGCTTTTCGGGAATCGTCTGCATGCCGGGCACCCACTCGAAATGGGCGCAACTGTCCGGCACGCGCATCGAGCATTTCTCGACGGCCATGACCGGCGAAATCTTCGAGGTGCTGCGCACCCACTCGGTGTTGCGCCACTCGTTGAACGGCGATCTTGACGGCCCCGGGCGCGCCGAGGGATTTGCCGCGGGTGCCGCAATGGGCCTGGAGCATCCCGCGCAGTTGCTCGGTACGCTGTTCCAGGTGCGCGCCAGTTCGCTGCTGTCTGGCCGCCAGCCCGATTGGTGTGCCGGCTATCTGTCCGGGTTGTTGATCGGTACCGAGATTGGCAGCAACCGTCATCTGATCGGCAACACCGCCGTGCCACTGATCGGCTCTCCGGCGCTTTGCGCGCACTACGCTCAGGTGCTTGCCATGATCGGCGCCCGCGGCGAGCCCAAAGACGCCACCGAAATCGTGCTCGCCGGCCTAAAGGCCGCGCGCAGCTTTGCCGTCTAGCCTGGAGTTCCGTCCAATGGACCATCGACACATCATAGCCATCCTGCGCGGCATCACGCCCGCCGAGACGGTGGACGTCTGCCAGACGTTGATATCGGCCGGCATCACCATGATCGAAGTGCCGCTGAATTCCCCCGACGCGCTGACGTCAATCGCCCTGGCCTCAAATTCACTGGGTGACGAAGCCGCGATCGGTGCTGGAACGGTGCTCAGCAGGAAGCATGTCTGGGCCGTGTCGGACGCCGGCGGCACCTTCATCGTTTCACCCGATACCAACAAGCAGGTGATCGAGGAAACGGTGCGGCTGCAGATGCAGTCCTATCCGGGCGTCTTCACCCCCACCGACGCCTTCCGTGCCATCAAGGCCGGCGCCACTGGCCTCAAATTTTTCCCGGCCGAAGTGCTCGGCCCCAAGGGCATCAAAGCCATGAAGGCCGTGCTGCCGGCCGACATGCCGGTCTATGCCGTTGGCGGCGCTAACCCGGACAATTTCGGCGAGTATTTCGCCGCCGGCTGCACCGGCTTCGGCCTGGGCACCTACATCTACAAGCCCGGCATGACTGCGACCGACGTTGCCGCGCGCGCCGCCGCCGCTGTTGCCGCCTATGACGCAGGAAAATCAGCATGAGCCAGACCGCACACCTGCTACTGGATTGTCAGTGCCAACTGGGTGAAGGCCCGATCTGGCATGCTGGCCGTCAGCAGCTGTTCTTTTTCGACATCAACGAGCAAACGCTCTTTGCCGTGACCGCGGCTGGAGAGATCGCCGACAGCTGGCTCTTCAACGAAACCGTCGCCGCGGCAGCGGTCGTCGACGACCACACCCTGGTCCTCGCCACCGACACCGGGCTCAAGCAATTCGACCTGGCCACCGGCGGCATGAACCGCATCAACGAGATCGAGGCGGACAATCCCCAGACCCGCACCAATGACAGCCGGGTACATCCCTCCGGCGGTTTCTGGATCGGCACGATGAAGCGTGCCGAAGATGAGCCGGGCGGCGCCGTCTACCACTATCGCGCGGGGGCACTGACGACGATCCGATCGAACGTCAAGATTCCCAATGCAATCTGCTTTTCACCCGACGGTCGCATTGCCTATTGGACCGACACGCCGACCAAGCAGATCCTGCAGGTGGCGACCGATCCGGCAACCGGCATGCCGGTCGGCGAGTGGACGCTGTTCGCCGACGTTTCGGACGGTCGCGGTTACCCCGATGGCGCCGTGGTCGATAGTCAAGGCTATCTCTGGAACGCCAAATGGGGTGGTTCATGCGTGGTCCGCCACGCACCGGACGGCTCCATCGACCGCATCATCGAAGTTCCTGTAAGCCAGGTAACCTGCCCTGCTTTTGGCGGGCCGGACCTCAAGACCCTCTTCATCACCACCGCCGCCAAGAATCTCAGCGCCAATCAACTCGCCGCCGAGAAACATGCCGGTAGCCTGTTTGCCATCGACGTAGACGTCGCCGGGCAGGCCGAACCCTTCATCGTACTCTGAGATTCTGCCATGACCTCCCCCGCCCTCGGCGTCTGCTACTATCCTGAACACTGGCCCGAGGACGTCTGGGAAAGTGACGCCGCCCGCATGGCTGAGGTTGGCATCCAGTGGGTTCGCATCGGCGAGTTCGCGTGGTCCCGGCTCGAGGCCACGCCCGGCAACCTGACGTTCGACTGGATCATCCGGGCAATGGACGTGCTGGGGCGCCACGGTCTCAAGGTCGTCTTCGGTACCCCGACGGCCACCCCGCCCCGCTGGATGGTCGACAAGCATCCAGACATGCTGGCGGTCGATATCAACGGCCGCCGCCGAGGCTTCGGTTCGCGTCGGCACTACGACTTCAGCCATCTCGGCTACCGCGAGGAATGTGCCCGCATCACCCGCCTCCTCGCCGATGCCGTTGGCAGCCACCCTGCCCTGGGCGCTTGGCAAACCGACAATGAATATGGCTGCCACGACACGACCTATTCCTATTCCCCGGCGGCCAAGGAGGGTTTCCAGCGCTGGCTGGCCGAGAAGTATGGCTCGGTCGAGGCCCTTAACCAGGCCTGGGGCAACGTCTTCTGGTCAATGGAATACAACCGCTTCGACCAGGTCGAGCTGCCCAACCTGCTCGTCGAAAAGCCGACGCCTGCGCATGCCCTCGATTTTCGGCGCTACTCGTCCGATCAGGTCTCGGCCTTCAATAAGGTCCAGTACGACATCCTGAAGGCCAAGCGCCCCGACCTGCCCGTCATCCACAATTTCATGAGCCGCTACACCGATTTCGACCATTATGACCTGGCCGAGACGCTCGACATCGCCAGCTGGGACAGCTACCCGCTCGGTCACCTGGCGGTCAGCGACGAACCAGACGAGGTCAAGCGGCAGTACCGGCGGCAGGGCGAACCCGACAATACTGCGTTCCATCACGACCTTTACCGCGCCGTGGGCCATGGCCGGTGGTGGATCATGGAGCAGCAGCCGGGCCCGGTGAACTGGGCCGATTTCAATCCCGATCCCCTGCCCGGCATGGCCCGCCTGTGGGCCTGGGAAGCGTTTTCCCATGGCGCCGAAGTCGTCACCTATTTCCGCTGGCGGCAGGCGCCGTTCGCCCAGGAACAGATGCATGCAGGGCTGTTGCGGCCCGACAGCGAACCCGCTCCCGCCTACCACGAAGCCATGGAGGTGGCCGAGGAGATCAAGGCGGTCGGCATGGCCGGCACCGCCACCAAGGGCCGCGTCGCCGTGGTGTTCGACTACCAGAGCGAATGGGCCTGGGAGGTCCAGCCGCAGGCCAAGGGCTTCACTCACGGCGCCCATGTGCGCGCAGTCTATTCTGCCTTCCGCAAGCACGGCATCGACATTGACGTCCTGCCGCCCAGCACGAAGAGCTTTGCCGGCTACGACATCGTCGCCATTCCCGCACTGTTCGCCTGGAACGACGACCTGCGCACCGCGATCGCCGACTTCGAGGGCCACCTGCTCATCGGCCCACGCTCTGGGTCGAAGACGCAGGATTTCTCCATTCCGTCCAGGCTGGGCCCGGACCTGCCCAGCAACCAGCTTGATCTCAAGGTCATGCGTGTCGATAGCATCGACCCATCGCTCGAAGTGGAAGTCAAGGGCAGCGGCGGTGTTCATCTCTGGCGGGAGCGTATCGAAACCAAGGCCAATGTGGTGATCGAGGACGCGGAAGGTTGGCCAGTGCTGGTCAACCAGGGCAAGCTCTACTATCTGGGCGCCAGCGGGACCAAAGCACTGGTACAGCGCGTGGTCGACTACCTCATTGAGGAAGTCGATCTGCCGATCCTGGCGCTGCCCGCAGGCGTACGGTGCCGCACGCGCGACGGTTTCCGCGTCTATGTCAACTATGGCTCTGGACGGGCGACGCTGACCCAGGCCAAGGACGAAGCGGGTTACGTGCTCGGTGGCGCCGAACTGCCTGCAGCGGGGGTCACGGTGGCACGACTCGCCACGGCCGGGTGAGATTGGGGATTGCGGCGCGGATATCGAACCGCTCCGCTCCTTCGTTCCAACGCAGCCAGTGCACCCCACCAGCGGCAAGCGCCCTGGCATCGATCACTTGGCTGCCCGCGCAACCGGCGGGGGCACGCAGGCGGGTGATCACCAGCGCATGGCGACCGCAGTCCTCGGCAAACGCAGCCACATCGCGGATGATGGCGACGGAGTAGCGGTCCGTGCGGGCAATGCAGCCGAGGCTGTCGCAGCGCAGTCCATCGACAGTCTCGGCGATCGGCTCCCGGTAGTGTTCGCTCCAAACCTCCGTGGCAAAGCTACCAGCCTGCCCCGAAATCAGGCCCATCCCGGCCTGCGTCCGCAGTGCCACGGCCTGCGTCGTGTCGGCAATGAGCAGGTCGGGCCGCTGGTCCAGCCCCACCATCAGGACCAGTGGCACGGCGACTGCCGGGCCAAGCAGGCGCCACCAGCTATTGACGAAGGCGAACCAGGCCAGCGCGCCCAGTCCGATCATCAGGGCCACGCTGGTCAGCAACGGGTTACCGGTCAACCCGTCGCTCCAGCGCGCCACCAGCGCAGCGCCATCGACCATGCGGTCGATGCCCCAGCCCATGGTCATCACGAATGGCGCTTCCGCGCCCAAGGGCATGGAGAGGACCGACAACACCGCGAAGGGCATGATGATGATGCTGACGACCGGCAGGACCAGCACATTGCCGAGGACCCCCAGCGGGGCAGTCTGCTGAAAGTGGTAGGCCGAGAACAGCAAGGTCGCCGTGCCGGCAATGAAGCTTGTGACAGCGGTCGCCCAGATGGTTGACCAAAGCCGCTCGCCCCAGCCGCGATTGCCGATCGGCGGCGACCTGGGCATTTCATAGATGCCGACCAGCGCCACGACTGCAGCAAAGGACAGCTGGAAGCTGGCGCGGAACACGCTGGCGGGGTCGATGACAATGATGGCCAGTGCCGCGATGGCGACATTGCGCATGGTCAGCGCCCGTCGGCCAGCCAGCACTGCCCCAAAGATCAGGCCGAGCATGATGGTGGAGCGCAAAGCCGGAACATTGGCGATCCCGCCTGCCAGCAACAGGTAGCCCGCGGCGGCCGCAATGCCCCCTACGGCCGCGACCTTCTTGACCGGCCAGCGCGTTGCCGTGGCGGGAATGGACGCCAGCAAGAGGCGCAGCAGGAAGAACATGCCGCCGGCGACGATGGAGAGATGCAAGCCGGAGATCGAATAGATATGCGCCAGACCCGAGGCCGCCATGAGCTCGCGGGTTTCGTCGTCTATGGCGCTCTGGTCGCCAACGACCATGGCGCGTCCGATGGCGGCAGAAGGACCATCAAGCACCGCGTCGATGCGGCTGCCGATCTCCATCCGCAGTCCTTCGACGGCCCGGCTTGGATTGAAGCCCTCTCCCGAAGCGACCAGTGCGAAATCGCCGGTAACGTTGCCATAGGCGCCAATGCCGGCGAAATAGGCATGAAACTGCCCGTCAAACGCCCCGGGCAGGATTGGGCCCGGTACGGGCGCAAGGCGCAGGCGGGCACGGATCGTGTCGCCCGGGGCAAGTGGCGGCTGGGGTGGCACCACCAGCCTGGCACGCGCAATATCGAGGGGGCGGTCGTCCGCCACAGGCGCCAAACCGGAAACCACGATGCGCCGGCTCTCACTCGTCGCCGAGACAATCTCTCCAACCTTAGCCTCGTATAGCCCATAGGCCGGACGGGCGAGCATACTCGCGCCAAACCACGTGGCGTGCAGCGGCAGCAGGCAGAACCCGGTCCATCCTGCGAAAAGAAGCCCGACAAGCGGCAATGCGGCGGCGCGGCGCAACAGGACGGCCAGCACCACGAGTGCAGCGCCAACTGCCGCGAGCGCCTCAGGCATGGGTTCGACCGGGACCGCGGCATAGGCGATCAGCCCCACGATGGCGGCGAAGGGCAACAGCACGAAAATCCGGCGGGTGACGGCCGGGTCGAACAGGCCGGCGCGGACGTCGGCTCGGCCGCGGTAAAGCCGCAATGACGGAGACTTTGCCGCGACCGGCAAGGCCACGGCTCCTGTCTCGCGCTCGCGTGTTTCGACCCCTTGCACCGGCGTAGCCCCCCGCCCTTGCGCTCGTGCGGCTCTATGCTACACACGGCCAACAAATCCTCCAAGCACTCCGGTCTCATGTCCCAGGTCGTTACCCGCTTCGCTCCCTCGCCCACCGGCTACCTGCATATCGGTGGCGCTCGCACGGCCCTGTTCAGCTGGGCCTATGCCCAGAACAAGGGCGGAAAGATGCTGCTGCGCATCGAGGACACCGATCGCGAACGCTCCACCGAAGCGGCCGTGGTGGCGCTGGTCGACGGGCTCAAGTGGCTGGGTCTCGACTGGGAAGGCGAGCCGATCAGCCAGTTCGGCCGCGCGGCGCGTCATGCCGAGGTTGCCCACGAGCTCGTTAAGATGGGCCACGCCTATTACTGCTATTGCTCACCCGCTGAGCTTGACCAGATGCGAGAGGAGGCCCGCGCCGCCGGCAAGCCACCGCGCTACAACGGCTATTGGCGCGACCGCGATCCGAACGAGGCGCCTGCGGGCGTGGCCCCGGTGATCCGCATCAAGGCCCCCCTCAGCGGCGATATCGTCGTGGACGATCATGTGCAGGGCAAGGTCGTGTTCAAGACCGAGAACCTGGACGACTTCATCATCCTGCGCTCGGACGGCACCCCCACCTACATGCATGCGGTGGTGGTCGACGACCACGATATGGGTGTCACGCACATCATCCGAGGCGACGACCACCTGACCAATGCCGCGCGCCAGATCGTCATCTATAACGCCATGGGCTGGACCGTGCCTGAAATGGCGCACATCCCGCTGATCCACGGCCCGGACGGCGCCAAGCTCTCCAAGCGCCATGGTGCGCTGGGCGTCGAGGCTTACCGCCAGATGGGCTACTTGCCCGAGGCGCTGCGCAACTACCTGGCTCGTCTCGGCTGGAGCCACGGCGACGACGAGATCTTTTCCACCCAGCAGATGGTCGAGTGGTTCAGCCTCGAGGGCCTCAACAAGGGCGCCGCGCGCTTCGACTTCGTCAAGCTCGAGAACATCAACGGCCACTATATCCGCGAAGCCAGGCCGGACTATCTGTATGAGGTCATGCTGGCCACGGCCGCCGAAGTTGGTCGCCAGGGCGATGTGGACGGCCTCTCGTCCAACAAGGACACCGTGCTCGCCGCCCTGCCCGAACTGCAGCCGCGGGCCAAGACGGTGCTCGAGCTGATCGACCTTGCGCAATTCATCTACGCGTCACGCCCGCTTGCTATCGACGCAGCGGCTTCGGCCCTGCTGACCGCGGACACCCGTGCCGTGCTCAAGGACATGGCCGAGACCTTGCGGGGTCTGAACGAATGGTCCGTGCCTGCAATCGACGCAGCGATGCGCGCCCTGGCGGAGGCCAAGGGCCTCAAACTGGGCAAGCTGGCACAGCCGCTGCGCGCCGCACTGACCGGACGCACCGTCTCGCCGGGCATTTTCGAGGTCATGGTGCTGATCGGCCGCGAGGAGAGCATGGCCCGTCTCGAGGACCAGGTCGTCGCTGTCTAGTGCTATTCGGAGGGTAAGCCTTGCTTACCCGTCGGTTGCGTCCGACAGGGAAAAACTGATACCCCTGCAAAGCAGCCACGACTGCCCAGTTTACGGCCTCGCGCGACCGCCTTATTCGCGGATGCACAGGCCTTCGAGGAGAGCTCAATGACCGATAAAGTCGCCAAACTCGTCATCGGGGACCAGACCCACGAATTCCCGGTTCTGTCCGGCTCCGTGGGTCCTGACG